>NZ_CP103875.1:1332500-2665000 GCF_030517105.1 Gallibacterium salpingitidis
ATCTTCATTAATTAAACGAACAGGCGCATTCCATGGTGGATTCACCACAATATTGCTTAATTTACTACTCATTACTGGTGTTTTTCGTGCTTGTTTACCCACAATCACTTTTGAATCTAGCACCTCTTCGCCATTACGATAATAATGTAGATGATACGTTGGTATATTGACGAAAATTCCAGTATGGAAATCAGGAATAAAACGTAAACGTTGCAAGTTTATTGCTAATTTTGCCAAAGTCGCATTATCTAATGTTTGTTGTTGTAATCCAGTTAAAATCGCTTGCAATGTATGCGTATAACGTTGATTTGGTTGATTATATTTTTGTACAAATGCTAATAATTGTTGTTGATCAACAGCCGATAACCATGCCGAAATCACCTCATCTTGTGGTAATTTTGCGCTATATCGATAGCTATCATATAACCAATTTTGCGCATTATTCGCCACATTAGTGACATAATTTAAGTAATTCAACCAACTGTCTGTAATCAAGATATCTGCCGCCAAGCTATTTGCATCCAATTGGCTTAATTGTGCTAATTGCTCTTTTACATCCTTAGAAATATCAGTTAAACCTAATAAAGCATAATCACGCAAAAACAATTGTTTTGCTTCTGCATTTTGCCAAATTGGTGCGAAATCACGTGCAGTATAAATTTCAGCGAGTTTTTCCGGAAAAACTAACTTTACTCCTTGGGTAACTTGTTGTAATTTTTCTAAATTTGCTGGTTGCTGAACTTGTACAGCGGCAACCTGATCAGTGGTTTGATTTTGTGAAACATTTACGGATTCTTCTGCAAAACTTGATTCCATCATAATTGCAGAACATAAAATTGTGGTTAAGACATGTTTTTTTTGCAACATATTAACCTCCTCTTCGCTTAGTTCTTTAAGTTATTAAAATAGTTATAATTATGTGACATTATAAATTAAGCCAATTGCCATTTCATCCTTTTTCACGAAAAGTGATAACGAATAGAGTGCTATCTTATTTATACAAATGATTTTATTTTACTCTTGAATTGTCAAATCAAGTGCAACACTTTATCAAAATAGACCTCATAAGGTGTTTTCCAATTTAAACATTTGCGTGGTCGGTGATTAAGTTTATCGACCGCTGCCTGTATCTGCTCCTCTGAAACGGACGTGATATCCATGCCTTTCGGGAAATACTGTCGCAACAACCCATTAGAGTTTTCATTTGTTCCCCGCTGCCAAGGCTGATGTGGCGGAGGAAAATAAAATTCAACATCAAGTGCTGATGTCACCTGCTGATGTTTGGCAAATTCTTTTCCTCTATCAGGCGTAATGCTCTTGAGTGGTTGATTTCTCAATGCTGTTTTCAGCGCCTTAACCACGTCTTCCGCTTTTTTTGAAGATAACTTCGTCGCAATCAGAAAGCGACTTCGTCTATCATTCAACGTTAGCAAACAGGCTTTGCCAAACTGCCTTGATACCGTATCTGCTTCCCAATCGCCAAAACGGCTTCGCTCATTGGCTTCCTGTGGGCGTTGGTTTAACTCGTGGCTAATAATAATTTTACCTCGTTTTTCTACACTGTTCGCACGATGGCGCCGCTTGCCTTTATGGCGCAGATACCGTTTCGCTGTTCTACGAGCGTTATCAAACAGACAGTCATTTATCGCCCGATAAATCGTGGTAAAACTAATTTGATATGGGCTGTTCTCTTGCTTCAACCGTTGCGAAATCTGCTCAGGCGACCAGTTATCCACGATGAACTTCTGCCTTACCAACTCAAACAGTGCAGTATTTTTTAGCTTCTTGTTCGGTTTACACTTAGCGCGTTTCTGCTGATAACGTTGTTGAGCCAACTGGGCAGTATAGCAGCACCTTGAACAGCGTTTTAACTCTCTTGAAATCGTGGATTTATGCCGTTTAAGTGCAACGGCAATAGCGCTAATCGTGTGTCCCAATGCGTGAAAAATCATTATCTTTTCACGCTCATCTATTGTAAGATGGCAATAAGTGTTCATAAGTTTCTGTCCTTAATTTTTTCAAAAAATAAGTTTTCGTCCTTACTTTTTTCGAAAAATAAATTATAACGGATTTCCTTATGAACACTTTTTTATTTGTTGCACTTAGATTGTAAATTCAAGCTCTTTTTTAGTCCAAAAAAATAACTTATTGATTTAACAATATTTTTTATTATCTTAGCAAAAATAGGGTGAATGGCTAAATTTTTATGTCATAGCTTGCTATTTCAGGAATGACGATATATTTTAATGAAGTTTACCGTCGCATAGATGGCTTAGAAAAACCAAATTTGATGTTCTTTCCGCTTCTTAAAGTTTACCGTCGCATAGATGGCTTAGAAAATGTTATCTGGCATTTTGAGTAAGGCTTTAAAGTTTACCGTCGCATAGATGGCTTAGAAAAATTTGGCGACTTTTTAAAATATTGCGAATCCGTTTACCGTCGCATAGATGGCTTAGAAAATCATGGGAACGCTACATTCACCCATGTGAAGGTTTACCGTCGCATAGATGGCTTAAAAGCAACAATCCGCATTAAATATGCGGATTGTTCAGACTGCTGACAAACCTCTAGACATACCTCTAGAGGTTTGATCTAATAGGCATATCGAAAAAAGGAAATGCCTATGCTCAAAAATACTGCCTCACCCCAATATGAAATCGAGATGATAAGTCTCGAACAACTCGTACCGAAAGACCACCTTGTCCGTAAAGTCGCTAAAGCTATCGATTTTGAATTCATTCGTGATGAAGTGGCGCATCTCTATTGCCATGACAACGGTCGCCCCGCAGTTGACCCAGTTCGTTTGTTCAAGATAATGTTACTCGGCTATCTTTTCGGTATTAAAAGCGAACGCCAGTTGGTGAAAGAGATTGAAGTCAACGTCGCTTACCGTTGGTTTTTGGGGATGAGCCTCACGGAAAAAGTGATAGATGCTAGTACCTTAAGCCAAAACCGTCTTCGCCGTTTTAATGGTACGGATGTATTTGAGCGTATTTTTACCCACATTGTTTGGCAAGCGATGGAAAAAGGCTTGGTGGGAGGTAAATATCTGTTTACTGACAGCACCCACTTGAAAGCCAGTGCCAATAAAAACAAAAAGCATAATGAAAAGCGAGCAGTTCGAGTGAGCCAATATATCGCTATGCTCAACGAAGATGTGGCAAAAGAGAGGGAAGCAAAAGGAAAAAAGCCGTTAAAGGCGAGTGAGAAAGCCGTCGAAGTCAAAGACACCAACGTGAGCAATACCGACCCTGAAAGTGGGTATATGCACCGAGATAACAAGCCCAAAGGCTTCTTCTATCTCGACCACCGCACAGTCGATGGTAAATACGGGATTATTGTAGATACCTTTGCGACGGCAGGGAATGTCAATGACAGCCAACCCTATATTGCTCGTCTTGATGCCACCACAGAACGCTTTCGGTTCAAGCCCAAAGCGGTCGGGCTTGATGCAGGCTATTTTACCGCCCCTGTTGCCGAGAGTCTTGCCCGACGAGGCATTATTGGTGTATTTGGCTATCGTCGTCCCACCAAAGGCAAGAACCGCTTACGAAAAAGTGCGTTCCGCTATGATGTCGAAACTGACAGCTACACTTGCCCCGCAGGGCAATCGCTCCGCTATAGCACCACCACCCGAGAAGGTTATCACACTTACAAATCCAACCCGACCTATTGCCAAACTTGCCCACTACGTTCACAGTGTACCCAAAACCAAAAAGCCGAACGCCTCATCACCAGGCATATTTACCAAGATGCTGTGGACAACGCCAATGCAGTGAGAATATCGAGGCAGGGCAGAAAACTCTATAAACGTCGAGCAGAAACCGTAGAGCGCAGCTTTGCGGATGCAAAACAACATCATGGACATCGCTATGCCCGTTATAGAGGGCTATCCAAAGTGCAAATGCAATGCTTCCTTGCGGCAATGGCACAAAATATCAAGAAAATTGCCCTGGTGGTATGGGCTATTTTGTCTTATTTATGGCGCCAATTTTGCTTGTTTGAGGCATGGGTAAAAAAATCAGCGAAAATGACCACTTGCCCAATTATCTGAAAGGAAAAGCAAGAGAAAAGCGACAAAGTAAAAAAACAAACCCACTTTTACCAAATGATTTTGGAAAGGTGGGTTTGTCAGCGGTCTGAACAATCCGCATTAAATATGCGGATTGTTGTTTAATCACTATGCTCGTTTCACACCTAAAATAATATGTGAAGCTTTAATGATTACATTTACCGCTGAACCAACCGTTAAACCTAATGCGTCAGTACTAGTATTAGTAATAATCGCAACGATTTCATTGCCACCAGCAGTTTTTACAATAACTTCTGAATTCACTGCACCACGAGCTACTGCAATTACATTACCGTTAAGTTGGTTACGTGCAGACAATACTAATGATGTGTCTGTTGATAAAATCACTGATGATGCCTTAAAAATAGCAACAACCTCGGCGCCCTCTGTTAACTGTAAATTCTTCGTACTTTCAGAAGTAATTACACTAGTTAATTTTTCGCCACTTGCCAATAACAACTCAATTGCATCATTTACTGCACCTTGCTTAATGGATTTTACAGTTGCTTTTAACTGATTTCTTGCACTTATTGTCATTTGTTATTCCTCTATACAGAATGAACTTTATTAATATCATTAATCAACAACAGCTTTATTTATCGCTTTCTCATTCCCCAAATACATATTGGAATAAAACTTAATAAGAAAATTGAACCGATAATAACGCTGCCCCACGAAAAATGGCGCCATAAGAAGATAAGGTAGAACCCCACCATACTAGAACCAAAATAGTAAAATGATAGGTATAATGCCGACGCCAATGCCCTAGCTTGTTGTGCTTGTTTACCTACCCAACCACTTGCCAACGCGTGTGTGGTAAAAAAGCCAATACTACAAATCAACAACGCCATAATAATTAGCGGTAATGATGAAGCCATCAAAGCCAATACCCCAATTAACAATACACACCAGCCAAGAAACATACCGCGTAACGCTGAATAGCGTTGAGTTAATTTTCCTGTTAGACTTGCTGCGAATGTACCACTCAAGTAACACAAAAAAAGTAACGAAACTTGTGTTGTTGAAAAATAGTAAGGTTCATTAATTAGCCGTAAGCTCACCACCGAATAGAGATTAATAAAAACCCCAAAACCTAATCCGCCAATAAAATAGGTACGCCACAATTTCGGATTACGAATATGACCACACAAATTTTTGCGCAAATTATTGAATTGTAATGTTTGCAATTGGAAATGCTGCTCTTTTGGTAAGCAATAAATAATCAGAAATACGCCAATTATTGCCAAGAAACCGCAAAACAACATCGGCATATTTAAACCAAAGTGATCGGCTAAGAATCCACCTAATAACCGCCCTGAAATACCGCCTAATGAATTGGCGGCAATATAGGAACCTACGACTGAAGCAATCGATCTCGGTTCAAACTCTTCACTAATATAAGCAATCGCCACTGCGGGTAAGCCACCTAAAGCCACGCCTTGCGCAACTCTAAAGAAAATCCATGCGCCGACTGAATCAACAAAATATAAAATAATACCGATAATGGCCGTTATACCAAGGCTAATTTGCATCATTAAGCGTCGCCCAAAACGATCCGCAAATAATGCCCAAGGAATTAAACTCAAACTAAGTCCAAGCGATGCGCCCGCAAAAATCCAGTTCGCGATAGTAATAGAAACTTGATATTGTTTAGCAAAATCCGCCAAGATTGGCTGAGCTGAATAGAGGTTACAGAAGACGAGAAATGAAGAGAATGCTAACGCAAAACTCGCTAAATAAAACTCTCTGGAACGAAGCGTAATCATTGATTTTATACAAATGAAGATAGGGATATCCCTATCTTATGCTCTTAACAAATCATTTACAAACACTTTATTCCTTTTTGTACTGTAAAACTTCTACTTTATCACCAACACGAATAACACCACTATTTAGTGGAATTAAATTGATACCAAATAACGGTTCTCCCTCCTCACTCTTGTGAATTTTTTTCAAGGTACGGAAAGGTTCACATTTTGCTTCTAATTCTGCCGTTGCTAAATTTCTCGTTGTTAAAATACAACGAGCACATAATTTGGCATTCAAAAATTCCACACCACCAATCTTAATGGTATGCCAATTTTCTTCCGCAAACGCCGTTTCTCCAGTAACAATTAAGTTACTACGAAATTGATCAATCGTAATGGGCACAGGGCAAGCTTGCTGCACTGCAGTAAAAGAACTTTCGCTCACTAGCAATAATGGATAACCATCTGCAAATGACACACTATGTTCTGGAAAACGTTTAATAAAACGCTGATCTCGTTCACCTAACCAACGTAACATTACTTCCGTTTGTAATTTTTCACTAAACCATTGGTTAATATGCTCTGGTGCCACATAAGAAGGGAAATGATTTCCCCATACCTCACACTCTTGCTGTTCGGAAAAATCTTGATAACGAATTACTATCTCACTACCATCTTGATGACGAACTATTATCCCTTGCGCAATTGGATAAGCTGAAAAACGATATAACTCACCATATTTTCGCGCTGTAATAAATGTACCAGCGGGATCGGTCAGCATAAATTCTCGATCAAAACTAAGCCCATGCGGTTGTACATAACTTTGTAACGTAAAACAAGGTTGAATTGATTTGATTGGATAAAATGCAATTTTAGTCAAACTATTCATAGAAATTCCTCTTATTTTTATCGCCAAAATAATGTACCTCATCCACGTCTTAATGAGAACTTGTTTATCATAAAATTTTCTGCTCTCACACAACCTAATTAGAGAAAATCTAATAAAAAAACAAAAATTAAAAATTTTTTATAAAAAAACTAAAAAAACCTTTGACAACATTTAATTCAAAGTTTTATTATCTAAACACAATTTAATACAAAGGTTAATTTAATAAATATTCAACACATTAAAGGCTATTTTGTTAGATAAAATTCTATTTAATAGCAAAATTGATAGAAAAAATTCAAAACAAAATACATGAAATGTCGAGAGTGTTTATCAAAGCCTAATAATTCAAACTCATTAGCCCTTTACAGGAGGTTTATATGAAACTTATCAGCGCAATTATCCAACCATTTCGTCTGGATGAAGTTCGCGAAGCATTAACAGATATTGGTATTCATGGTATCACCGTTACTGAAGTAAAAGGTTTTGGTCGTCAAAAAGGACATACTGAAATCTATCGTGGTAGTGAATACTCTGTTGATTTCTTACCAAAAATTCAAATTGATATCGCTGTAAGTGATGAAAATGTTGATAGCGTAGTAGAAACAATTATTGAAGCGTCACAAACAGGACGCGTCGGCGATGGCAAAATTTTTGTTTTACCACTAGAACAAGTTATTCGTATCCGTACTCGTGAAACGGGCGATGATGCACTTTAATTTATTTTAATAATAGAAACACAACACGACTTAGGGGAAGTAAAAATGAAACGATACCATTGGTTAATGGCTTTACTGCCAATGACAGCACACGCTGATCTTTCGGACTGGGTACAACCTACATCAGTCATTAGTGCAGGTGATACCGCATGGGTTATGCTGGCTGCAATTTTAGTCTTATTTATGACAATTCCAGGATTAGCACTCTTTTATGCTGGTATGGTACGTAAGAAAAATATTCTCGCAACAATGGTACAAAGTTTTGCCATCTGCTGCTTAGTTGCGGTGATTTGGATCGTTTGCGGTTACAGTTTAGCATTTACACCAAACAATCCATTTATTGGTGGCTTAGATCGTCTGTTCTTAAGTGGTTTAAATGTCTTTACTGAACAAGAAAAATTAACCGTATATCCAGGTGCAGGTTCAATTCCAGAATCAGCATTTATGGTGTTCCAAATGGCTTTTGCAATTATTGCTGGTGCAATTATTACTGGTGCATTTGCAGAAAGAATTAAATTTGGTGCGGTATTAGTTTTCGTCGGTATTTGGACATTACTCGTTTATGTACCAACAGCCCACTGGGTTTGGAGTATCGGTGGTTGGTTAGCAGAAGATGGCGTTTTAGACTATGCTGGTGGTACAGTTATTCATATCAATGCGGGTGTCGCAGGTCTTTGTGCAGCGCTCTTTATTGGTAAACGTATTGGCTATGGTAAAGATGCAATGCCTCCATACAACCTTGCTTTAACCTTAATTGGTTGTGCGATGCTTTGGATTGGTTGGTTTGGTTTCAACGCAGGTTCTGCTCTTGCTGCCGATAGCCGTGCGGGGATGGCATTAGCTACCACACAAATCGCTGCCGCAGTAGCTGCATTAACTTGGATGGTATGTGAAGTTCTTAGCAAACATAAACCATCAGCATTAGGTTTAGCTTCTGGTGCTGTAGCAGGATTGGTTGGTATTACTCCAGCAGCAGGTTTTGTTTCACCACAAAGTGCCGTATGGATTGGTGTAATTACTAGCGCAGTATGCTTTATTGCAGTCACTAAAATTAAATATAAATTGGGTTATGATGATTCACTTGATGCCTTTGGTATCCATGGTATTGGCGGTATCGCTGGTGCAGTATTAACAGGTGTATTCGTATCAACAGATATTACTGGCGGTGGAGCAAGCGTACTTGCCCAAGTAGAAAGTGTTGTAATTACTTTAGTTTATAGTAGTGTGATGTCTTTCTTAATCCTATGGGTAATGAGTAAATTCACTGATATTAGAGTTTCATCTGATGAAGAACGCCAAGGTCTTGACTTAATCTCTCATGGTGAACGTCTAGAATAATCAGGAATATTAAATAATTTAATTAAGCATAGTAGTTGTTATTGACAATCTTTCTGCACCGTAAAAGTTGGCTTCAACTGGAAGGTGCAGTTTTTTTATTCTTAATGAGTAATCTCTCTTTCTTATCAATTACCCTTATTTTTTCTCTTAATATAACCAATTGATTTTCCATTAATTTTATTAGTTTGACAGAAAAAGGGTTAACAACTAAATTTTTACTGTGATCCTTGTTATTTAAGGGATTACGGTAATTTATGGTCTAGTTTACTGCCGCATAGGTAGCTTAGAAAGCCACGATCTTCAAGATAAATAAGCCCCGGATGTTTACTGCCGCATAGGTAGCTTAGAAAAATTTCCTTCAATTTTTGGATTGAGATTTCATGTTTACTGCCGCATAGGTAGCTTAGAAAAACCTGGAGTTGCGTTATCGCCAACATCCTTAGTTTACTGCCGCATAGGTAGCTTAGAAATTTGAATCTATCGACCCACTCTAACTTGTAAAGTTTACTGCCGCATAGGTAGCTTAGAAAAAGGGGGAATCTGTTTGTGCAATCAAATGCAAGTTTACTGCCGCATAGGTAGCTTAGAAAACTGAATAGAGGTAATTATGGGCGTTCGCAAAGTTTACTGCCGCATAGGTAGCTTAGAAATATACCGATATAGCCAATCAATCGTGAGATGTGTTTACTGCCGCATAGGTAGCTTAGAAACGACAATTTTTTCGAAAAAATTAACAGTAATGGTTTACTGCCGCATAGGTAGCTTAGAAAGAGATTATCATGCTCAGTGAACTCAACCTCAAGTTTACTGCCGCATAGGCAGCTTAGAAATAGTACGATATATGAAAATTAATATATTTTGTGGTTTCGTCCCGCCAAACATATTATCGCCTCCACTTAGGGAGGCAATTTTTAACAGACAAAATTAGATTTATTTCTCAGATAACATATCTGCTGCCATATGTTCTACTTCTTTCAACACAAAATCTGGCGCTTCGTAATCTTTCGGTAAGTCATCTAATTTCTTCAATGGTTTCTTACCTTCACGTTTAAATCTAGCATTCAAATCTTTCAAACGTTTTGCGTCATCTTTATCATTTTCAGCTTTTCTTTCATCTAAATTTAATGATAAGAATTTACGCTCATTACGTTGATCACGTGTTGCAATATCTTGATTTAATACAATAAATTCTGGATCGTTAGCAACACGTTCTTGATGACGCGTTGTTAAAGTTTTAATCATTGAAGATAAATCGCTCACTTTCTTATAAGAAGCTTCTGGAATTTTATCCCATACTAAAGCATTATCTTCTTTACTTTCACCATATTCAGATTCATCAATCAATTCCGCGATCTTAATATCCGGCGCTACACCTTTTAATTGTGTACTACCACCATTAATACGATAGAATTTTTGAATGGTGTATTGAATTGCTCCCAATGGAGTTGGATCAGTATCATAAATAAAGTTTAATGGGCGACTTTGTTGTACGGTTCCTTTACCAAAGGTATTTTGCCCAACAATAATTGCTCGACCATAATCTTGCATTGCCGCAGAGAAAATTTCTGATGCAGATGCACTAAAACGATCCACCACCACAATCATTGGGCCATTATATAATTCTTGTGGATCAAGATCTTCATGCACACGAATACGATTAAATGCATCACGTACTTGTACCACTGGGCCATCTGTAATAAATAAACCGCTTAAATTGACAACTTCTGGCAATGAACCACCACCGTTATTACGCAAATCGATAATTAATGCGTCGGCTTTTTTCTCTTTCATTTCATTTAATAATTTAACCACATCTGCAGTTAAACCATTATAGAAACTAGGAATTGTGATAACAGCAATATTCTTGTCATCAACTTTTTCCACTTTTAATTTTGCTGCACGATCTTCAATTCTTACTTTATCGCGTACTAAAGTGATAATTTTGGTTTTTCCGCCTTTCGCTGGTTCAATTTCAAGACGTACTGTGGTGCCTTTTTTACCTTTGATTTTCTCTACAACATCATCAAGACGCCAGCCAACCACATCTTCAATTTCGCCTTTATTACCTTGTCCAACACCAACAATTTTATCGCCAGCTTTAATTTTCTTACTTTTATCAGCTGGTGCACCTGGAACTAATGATTTGATAATAGTTTCATCATCTTCAGATTGTAAGGTTGCCCCAATACCTTCCAATGATAAATTCATGTCCTCTTGGAAACTTTTTGCATTACGAGGTGAAAGATAACTCGTATGCGGATCTAACTCTCTTGCAAAAGAGTTTAAGAATAATTGGGTGACATCGTCTGCTTTGGTTTGGGTAAGACGTTTAATTGCCAAATTATAACGTTTAACCAATTTCTTCTTGATCTGTGGCCAAGATTTACCCTGTAAACGCATTGAAATGATGTCGTTTTTCACCCGTTCTTTCCAAAGTTTATCAGCTTCTTCCTCAGTTTTTGGAAACGGTGCTTTACTACGATCAATCTCAATTTGATCTTTTTCTTTTAAATTCGGCTCTTTATCTAATAAAGAAAGCGCATAGCTGTAACGTTGATAACGGCGCTCTTGTAATAATTTATACATATCAAACGCTGCCGATAAATCGCCCGCAACTAAATCATCATCAAAATGTTTTGCATATTTAGCACGTAATTCATCAATATCTGATTGCAGAAAAGTATTATGGCTGTAATCAAGAAAATTGACATAGCGATTAAAGATCTTTTCTGACATCGCATCATCAAGCGTAAACTTTTTATAATGTGATTGGATTAATCTCGCCGTAACGCGTTTTGCCTCAATCGAATTTGCTTCCGTTGCTGTCGGCAGGACAATCTTATCCGAATTAATATCCGGTTTAACTGCCCATGCAGGTACATTAGTAAATAGATAGCCGATGATAATACTCTGTGCAATTCTCTTGAACTTCATTCGTGTCCAATCCTCTTAAATTCTATAAACTTATCAATCAATTTGAACTTATGTTAGAAACATGAAGCAGGATTATCGCCTGCTTCAGTTATTGATCATTTATCAACAATTATTAAAGTTGAAATACACGATCTTCCGTTATCGTTAACACTAAACCTTGTGCCAATTCAACTCGGACACTATCTTTGCTCACTGCCAATACAGTCGCAATTTGTGTCTTTTCTCCTACTTTAATTTTCACTTGTTGTGTTTCTTGTAAAGTAGATAAATCCACCGGCACTAACGCTGGTTTACGTCTTACCGCTCCCTTATTGTGAGGGTTTTTCTTATAATTTGGCTTACGTGGCTTTTGCTCTTTATCTTTTGCTTGCTTCGCTCTTTGCTCTGCTGTTTTAGCAAATTTTTTCGCCTTACTTTCTTGTAAGCGTTGCTCTGCGTGAGCAATATGTTGTAACTCTACTTCACCACAAGGATTACCATCTAAATCAATACGCTTCGCACCTGGCTTATAGCCATGTAAATAACGCCAGCCTGCAGTATATTGACGAAGTGCACGACGTAATTGACTGTTAGAAACCGTTTCATCATCTTTTAATCTTTCAGCAAGATCTTGGAAAATACCAATTTTTAATGGTTTTGCTTCACCTTGAGTAGAAAAGCAGAGTGGAAATTTTTCGGCTAAATATGCAATAACTTGATTGTTTTCTTGGAATTTGTTTTTTGTAGTGGTTTCAGCATTGGCTTGCTGTTCATTTTTGTTTTCTGTTTCTAACGACATAGTCCTACTCGTAATTGTCTAAAATGGTCTAAAATCAGACTTACCAACTTGTATCAATTTGCTGCATTGCTGCTTTATTAAGCAAAATTGACGCCTATTTGAAATTCAAATCGATGAGATTATTTTACTTGTATATTCTCTCTTTATTTATATACTTGTTCAACAACTTTATTGGCTTATTTAAACTAATAGTGTCACTCAAGCAAAATTTCAATGTTAATTAAGCGATTCTCCTCAATTTCTGCGACGGAACGTGCAATTTGTTGTGATGTTTGTGATCACGCAATGTTATTACCATCATTACAAAAAAATCAAAAAGCAAACTGTCCACACTGTCACCATACTGTGCGGGTTGGCAATTTGTGGAGTTTAAAACGCTGCTCGATTTTAGCATTATCTATTCTAATTTTAATGCCATTCGCCTTCTCTTTTCCGTTGTTAAATATCCAACTCTTGGGTACACCAATTTATGCTTCCATTTGGAGCGGTGTCTGGAAAATGGCAACTGAAGGCTATCCTTACACTGCTTTTTTGGTGTTATTCTGCGCGATTGTGATGCCTATTGCTTTTGTGGTCATTATTATTTTATTACAGATCTGTTATCTGTTTAAAATCAACGCCAAAATGCTTTTATTATCATTAAATTACATCAAATCTTGGGTAATGTTAGATGTTTATCTTGTATCACTTGGTGTTGCAGCATTTAAAGTCAGAGAATATGCCAGTATCTCTTTTACACTCTATTTATTACCTTTTGTTTTAGTCACTTTCCTGACTATTTTGCTATTTACAAAGACTTCACCTAAACAATTTTGGGATAAATTTTATCCCTATCCAACTTCACCAGATGCTCATCTGCGTTATTGTAAAACTTGTGGGTTGAGTTTCCCTGCCGAACAAGCTATTGGTCACTTTTGCCCGCGCTGCCACGCTGATACTTCAGTAGATACCAATTTAATTTTACAACGCACATGGAGTACATTAATTGCTGGGGCGATTATGCTTATTCCAGCAAATTTATTGCCAATTTCTGTCGTTTATGTCAATGGTGCACCAAGCGCAGATACACTAATGTCCGGTGTTATTGCATTTATGCAGATGGGCAATTACAGCATTGCTGCAATTGTTTTTATTGCTAGTATTTTTGTTCCTGTTTCTAAAATTTTAATTATGCTGTACTTACTCGGCTGTGTGCATTTTGGTTACGGGAAAAACATTCACCTACAAATGAAATTATTTGAAATTGTCCACTTTGTCGGGCGTTGGTCAATGCTCGATCTATTCGTTCTCTCACTAATGATGTCTTTAGTTACGCGTGGGCAAATTATCAGCTTTTCAGTAGGCCCAGCCGCTATTTATTTTGGTTTAGCCGTATTTTTAACTATGATTTCTGCGGAAGTCTTTGATACTCGTTTACTTTGGAAAAATTATGAAGCACATAAATAACGCAAATACTTCAACACCTGCCAAAATCTCCGCTATTAAGCGGATTTCTCCTTTCTGGTTATTACCTTTTATTGCCTTTTGTGTCGGTGTTGTGTTGTTTTATCAATTACACAAAGAACAAGGCGAACAGATCACTATTTATTTCTCTGAAGGTTCAGGGTTGGTTGCTGAAAAAACGCCAATTCGTTATCAAGGATTACAGATTGGTTTAGTTAAGAAAGTCAATTTCACTGCTGATATGAAATCTGTACAAGTAACCGCCAATATCTATCCTGAAGCGGTTTCAGTATTAAGAGAAGATACTAAATTCTGGATCGTACAACCGACTGCAACTTTAGCTGGTGTATCTGGTTTAGACGCATTAGTTTCCGGAAACTATATTACCCTTGCACCGGGAAAAAGTGATGAAACTGAAGATACCTTTATTGCCGAAGAAGAAGGACCGATTGCAGAGTTGAACGAAGGCGATTTATTAATCCATTTAATTGCTGATGACCTCGGTTCAATCGAATTAGGGTCAAGTATCTTCTTCCGCAAAGTCCCTGTTGGTAAAGTTAATAACTATAATTTTACTGATGATAAGAAAGTGGCTATTGATCTAATTATTGATAAACAATATGCCAAATTTGTGAAACAAGATAGCCGCTTCTGGAATATTAGTGGCATTAAAGTAGATGCTAGCCTAAACGGTATTTCAATCAATATGGACAGTGTGCGCGCGATTGTACAAGGTGCTATCGCCTTTGATTCTCCAGATGATAGTCCAGAAGCAAAAAGTGATAGTACATTTTCACTATACTCTTCTATTAAAGCCGCAAAACGCGGTTTAAATGTCGATATTACTCTGCCTCATGATACATTTGGCTTAAGAGAGAACGAAACACCAGTCTATTTTCGTGATATCCAAGTCGGTGTATTAAGTGAAATTAATTATAATGATGATGACGAAACAACTGTCCATAGCAGTAAAACCATGCAAGCAAAATTATTAGTCGATCCTAGTATCAAAAATAATTTAAAGACAGGCTCAAAGATTGTGTTAAGAGATCGCCCATCATTAGCAGAAGTCAATAATCTTGCTCAATTTCTACAAGGTAAGTATTTTGAAATTGTCGAAGGCAGTGGAAAACCAACACTCTCATTTAATGTGATTAAACAATCTGAACTTTTACTGCAACAGCCGGGTGTGCTAATTCTTACTCTTACAGCGCCACAAACTTATAATATCGAAGAAGGACAACCGATTGTTTACAACGGATTAAAAATTGGTGAGGTTGTTTCACGTACAGTAGATATTAAACAAGCCTCTTTCCAAGTAGTTATTCTTGCTGCCTATCGTCACTTAATTAATGCCGAAACACTCTTTGTTGCTGCAAGTAATTTTAACTTAAACCTTAGCAGCGACGGCGTACAATTAAACGTTGATTCACCGCGCAAATGGCTGCAAGGCGGAATTAGCGTATTACTGCAATCCAATAAACATAGTGCGCCATTAAGCGAATATCCTTTATATGAAAATAATAGCAATGCGTTAGCCGGTATCACTTCTAATGAAATCAAGCCAACCATTGTATTAACCACACAAGAATTACCAGATATTAGCGAAAACTCTTTGGTGTTATATCGTCGTTTACCCGTAGGGAAAATTTTAAGTATTACACCAACAAAACAAGGCTTTGCTGTTGGCGTCTTTATTAATCAACAATATCGTTATCTCTTTAATAAACAAAGCCGTTTCTGGGCGGAAAGCGCAGTACAAGTTGATGTTTCACTACAAGGAGTTGATATTAAAGCCTCGCCCCTTTCTCGTATCTTAAAAGGCGCTATCAGTTTTGATAATGTCGCGCATAATGGTGAACAAACAATTTTATATCCAGATAAAATTTCTGCCTTTTCCGCAGGACAAGAAATTCAGTTAATTGCTAATGATGCAACGAATCTGGCTGTCGGTATGCCATTACGCTATTTAGGTGTCACTATTGGCTCAATCCAAAAAATTTCATTAGATGACAAAAAACAACAAGTGATTGCTAAGGCATTGATTACTGGAGATTATTTCGCTCAACTCATTAAACAAGGTAGTAAATTCGCGCTTATCACACCGCAAATTTCAGCTAGCGGAGTAGAAAACTTAGATGCGTTATTGAAACCTTATATTGAAGTAAGCTTCGGACAAGGGGCATTACAAACACGCTTTAAACTGACACAAAGTAATGAAAATAACAAATATAGTAATGGATTCCCATTGGTATTGGAAACAGAAAGTGCTGCTTCATTATCAATCGGTGCACCTGTGCTCTATCGTGGTATTCAAGTAGGTGAAATCAGTAATATTCAATTAAATACCACTGCGGATCGGGTTTTTGTGGACATTACGCTTGGACAACAATATCGTCATCTCGTCCGTCAAAATAGTGAATTCTGGCTCGCTTCCGGCTATTCATTAGACGTCGGTTGGAGCGGAGTTAATCTGCAAACAGGTACTGCACAACAGTTACTCAAGGGTGGCATTGCTTTCTCAACACCATCAGGCAAAGTGGTCCAACCAACCGCAAAACCTTATCAACATTTCTTATTGCAGACAAAGAAACCAGCAGAAAGCCAGCAATGGAATCAAGGCAGCGCACCAACTGAATAATTCTGTTTAAATAAAATTTCCTCTTTGATCAGCTAAACTGAACTGATGAAAGAGGATTTTTATTCTATTTTACAAATACTCACTTCATTAATATACTGAAAAATAGACAGTTTTTATAAATATATTATTTCAAACTATACTTTTATATGTTTTCTTTTTTTTAATAAAACCATAAGCCGATCTTGTAATTGATAAACTAAACTTTCCAACTGACTGACTTGTTTTTTAATAACTTCTATTTCTTGGTGTTTTATTAAACTCTGAATGATTTTATTCTTTTCTTTGATTTCTTTATCTTGTCGAAGAATAATATTATTTTTTTCTTCAATCATTTTGGTGAGCTCTTTCACTCTATTTATCAGTTCAATCGTATTGGGAGGAGGGGGGGGGGGGGGGATGGAAACAGGAGGTGACATAGCATCATTATTAGAAAAATAAATAAAACTAACTAAATCAACTGCTAATATTTGAGCTATTTGTTCAAGGCGTTTTAAATTTATTGATGATACTCCTCGCTCAATTTTTGCATAACCAGGAACAGACATCTCCAATTTTTCTGCCATTTGTTCTTGAGTCAATCCTTTATGCTTTCTAAGTTCAGCAATCTTACAACTAAATTTATTATTTAAGTGCATAAATCCTCCTAGTTAAATTAATAGATACTTACAAGGTACTGAAAAAAGTCTTTTTGGTTACTGTTCCCAGTATATTCTAGAATTTAAACTACACAAGAATTATTCATTTACTTTTTAGAGGGAATTATTATGGCTTATAGACATGATCCAGATTTGGAATTTTTAAGTACTTGTTCATCATATGAATTGAATGATCTCGTTTCAACACTCATATATGATAAAAATGGCTCACCTAGATTTACAGAAAGCCTAACATCTAATGAAAAATATAAACGTTTCTACCCAGAACATTCCCATTATTGGCAAGAAATAGCAGAGGAAATTCAAATATTTGGTGGCAATTCATTTGCTAATTTATTTCGTGGTAGGGTAGGTGTTCCATATAAAGAAATACTTTGTGATGTTTGCGACAAAATGAAAGTGAACTACAATAAATTTTCATCCACTACACAAATTGAACGAAATTTATTAATGAAGATTCTAAATGATGCCTTAGAAAAAATGACACCTGAAGAATTGAATAAATTAGCTAGGGAATTAGGGCTAAAAAATATCTCAAACTTAAATGCTCAAGCGGCTACAACAATATTTATTTCTGTATTTAAAGCTGGTGGGTTTAAATCTTATCAATTAACAGTGATTATTGTGAATGCCATCCTGAAAGCTCTCATTGGTAGAGGACTGTCTTTTGGTGGGAATATTGTGCTGACTAGAACAGCATCAATTTTGACTGGACCTATTGGTTGGGCAATTACAGCAATTTGGACAGCTGTAGATCTTGCTGGACCAGCATATCGGGTAACAATACCTACAGTAATACAAATTACTTATTTAAGATCACTTAATGAAAATAGAGAAGCAATCAAAATGAGCGAGCAAATCAATTTTTGATTTATAATTTAATTAATTAAAAACACTAATCTCCACTGACAGAGTTATAATAATTTCATCAGTGGAGATATATATTTCCTACATATATGGTCTTATAAACATAGTTACAATTCATTTATTAAAAACCACAAAAATTTTTAAATTATGACTGACTAACTCTTCTACAAATAAAGTGTACGTTTAATGAAATAACTTAATGATTATTAGATTTACTCAATAACATTTTGATGGTGGAGTCCTTTCCAGCTGAATCTCGGCACACAAAGTTCTAACTTGGGCTGCTTTCTTCCGAACCTGACCCGCTGAGCTAGAGTTTGTTGCGAGGAACCGAAAAGGCCTCCATTGAAGATGTCGAAAATACGAGGCGCATTATCTGATAAATAGTGGTGAAATGCAAGTTCGTCTAGCGTTATTGCTTATTCATTCAACATTTCACCGCAATTAACGTTAAGCGTTAGCGATTTCTTCTAATTCAGCCCAACGAGTTAACGCATCATCTAATGCTTGTTCTTGTTCCGCCAACTGCTGTAATTTTGCACTTGTTACTTCATTTGACTGAGTAAAGAAATCTGGGTGATTAATTTCTTGCTGCAATTGCTGAATTTGTTGTTCTAATTGTTCTAACAATTCAGGCATTTTGGCTAATTCTTGTTGTTCTTTGTACGAAAGTTTTACTTTCCGCACTTTATTAGCTCGAAACTCTTGTTTCTTATCTGTTTTTGGTTCTTCTACTTCAGGTTTGCTTGGCTTAGCTTCAGCTTGTTTTTTCACCAACACATTCGCTTGTTGCTGCTTCGCATCGTGGTAGCCGCCAACATATTTATTCAATACCCCATCACCTTCAAAGATAAAACATTCTGTTGCCGTATTATCAATAAACTGACGATCATGGCTTACGATAATGACCGTACCAGCATACTCTGTTAATAACTCTTCCAATAATTCTAAAGTTTCTACATCTAAATCATTGGTCGGCTCATCCAGAATTAATAAGTTGTTTGGTTTCAGCAATAATTTTGCCAACAATAAACGATTTTTTTCACCGCCTGAGAGTGCTTTTACTGGTGTCATCGCTCGTTTCGGTGGGAATAAGAAATCTTGTAAATAGCCTAATACATGGCATTTTACTCCATTGACCTCTACATCTTGTTTACCGTCAGCGACATTATCCATTACTGTTTTTTCTGGATCTAACATCGAACGATATTGATCAAAATAGGCCACTTCTAATTTGGTACCTGTATGTACTCGCCCTGAGGTCGGCTGTAATTCCCCTAATAACAATTTAATAAAGGTTGTTTTACCGCAACCATTTGGACCAATTAAAGCAATTTTATCGCCGCGCAAAATGGTAGTTGAAAAGTCTTTTAATAAAACTTTATCACCAATTTGATAATTTAAATTTTCAATTTCAAAGACAATCTTACCGGAACGCACTGCATTATCGACTTGAATATTGGCTTTACCCATTACATCTCGACGCTGACGACGCTCCTCACGCATCGCTTTTAACGCACGTACACGCCCTTCATTACGGGTACGTCTAGCTTCAATCCCCTTACGAATCCAAACTTCTTCCTGCGCTAAACGTTTATCAAACAATTCATTTTGCAACGCTTCCACACGCAAATTCTCTTCTTTCTCCAGTAAATATTGATCATAATTTCCCGGATAAGAAACCAACTTACCACGATCGAGATCGATAATACGAGTTGCCATACGACGAATAAAAGCGCGGTCGTGTGAAATAAACACAATACTGCCTTTAAATTCAAGCAGTAGATTTTCCAACCAACTGATAGTATCCACATCAAGGTGGTTAGTTGGTTCATCAAGCAATAATAAATCTGGTTCACTCACCAAAGCTCTCGCTAGTGCAGCTTTACGCTGCCAACCACCTGACAATTCAGATAACGCTGTATCCGGGTTTAAACCTAATCTTGCCAATACTTCTTGAATACGAGTTTCAAAACGCCAACCATTTAAATGTTCTAATTGCGCTTGAATTTCAGATAAACGCGTTAAAGTTTTCTCTTGGTAATCTTGGGTAAGTTGTAATGATAATTGGTGATACTCTTTTAATAATTGCGCTAAATCTTTAATTCCTTCCGCAACATAATCAAATACGGTTCCCTCAATATGACGTGGCGGATCCTGTTCCAAACGAGCAATAATCCGATCTTTTTCTACAATTAATTGCCCATCGTCCATACCTGCTTCACCGGCAAGAATTTTTAATAATGTTGATTTTCCTGCACCATTACGTCCAACTAAACAGACTCGCTCGCCAGCTTCAATCGTCATATTGGCATGGTCTAATAATGGATGATCACTAAAAGAGAGATACGCATCAGAAAGGGTTAAGATTGCCATATTTTTCCTATTATCAAGTTGCAACTTTTTTCGGGCGCTTATTGTAGCAAAAATTTGTTTATTTCCCATTTACCAGATAAAAAAATCCTCACCAACTCGTGAGGAGTTATCACACTCTTAATGCAAGTAATCAAAACGTTTTTTCAAATACCAGATTTACATTTTTATCGGTATAAGCGTACATTGATGGAATATTGCTATCTTGCTTCTTCCATGAAAATCTGACTTTCGGGGTAATGCCCCAAAAATACCAATCACGTTTCCATAGCATCAAATTCGCTTGATAAATTTTATCTGCACGAACTTTGCCTAATGGCAATATATTCGCTAAAACAGCTTGATCCTTATAATCCCGTTTTGTAAACGCTACACTTAAACGAGAAGAAATCCCTTGATACCACTCTTGTCCCCAACCCAATCTTAAAGTTTTCGCATCATGACTATATTGTTTCACCGCAGTTTTCTCACGATAAAAATCAGAGCCAAAATAGAAATATTGCTGTGGTGTGCGTAACCATAACACCGTCATTGAAGCTAATTGATTATGACCGTTTAATGCCTCACTGGTAAAATAGTGCTGTTTAGCATATTCCAACGCTGTTGAAAGCTGCCAATTTGTTGATAACCAACGGTTCCATTCGCCACGAACACCATTTGACCATTGGTAACGTTTATCACCAATCCAACGACGCTCATAAAACGGCAGCAAACGCCAAGTCTGCTCTGCACTTTTATGTGTATAACCTACATAAGTACGATTTAATACATCATTATAGTCACGATTATCCCAATAAAATTTGCCAAAAAGATTATTTTCTAGCGACAAATAATGTGCGCCAAATAAATTAATATCTTTTGATAAATTAAATGAGTAAGCGACGCCATGTGCTGATTGCGGCAGCATTTGGTCTGCTTTTATAAAACCAGTATTTTCAATTTCTCGTGTAGAAGAGGTGTTATTCACATTATGATCTTGTAAATAATTCACCGAAAAACTGGTTTTCCAGCCGGAACGCTGTTCAAGCGCAGTTAAATAACGATCAATCAGTGCTTTTATTGGTGCAGGAATATTCTCCGCTGTTTTCGCTTTGTTAAATTGATCTTCTGCCGCACTATTTTGTTGATCCTTAAACAAGGTAATCGCTAAAGCAATTCGTACCGGGTTGAGCTGCGGATTGATTGCTAAAATTTGGCGAAATTTATTGATCGCCTCAGCATATTGCTGTTGTGCATCGGCTAAAGTTCCTTCTGCAAACAGCACCAAAATTTCATCTTTATCAGAAAAAGCCTGATAAATCGGTAAAACTTTCGCAATCACCGCATAATTTCTTTGTAAAATCGCCTGATTTAAAATTTTTTCTGCTAATTGCGGATTATGTTGAAGATCAGTTATTGCAATTTTAATCGTCTTTTCAGTGCTATGTTCAATAACTGGTGACTGCGTTAGTGCTTCTGGCTTAGCAACAACAGTCACATCTTCTATTTCAGGTGGAGTATGCAATACTTCTGTTTGTGCCAATGTATCAATTGGAATCAACGTAAATGGTAAAAGGGTTGTTAGTAATCTTTTTTTCATTAGTGTTTATTAAAATTTATAATCAGGAAAAGCCCATTATATGGGCTTGTTTAGAGTTAAGATTAGTGTGGTTCAGATAGCACATAAACTATACCATTAAAAAGACCATCAGCAACTTTTTTTCCATCTTTTTCTACTTCAAATTTACCAAATGTCATGTCTGTTTTTGTTTCACCACCAGCTAAAATACCTTGGTAAGTACCAGAAATTTTACCTAGATCACCATCCTCTTTGGTAACAATTGTTCCTTTATATCCTTCATTAATTAATGAAGTTTTATCCAGATTAATAAAATTATCTCCACCAAAATCAATTACGCCTGATACCATATTTTCCTCAATATGCAAGCTTAAAGTTCCTTGTATTTGGTTTTGACTACCTAAATCTCTCATATAAGCATTTCCTTTATAAGTAGCACTAATAAGTTTAGAACCTAGATCTTTTAAGATTACATCATCTTTTACATTGTAAAAATATTCATATGCCTTCTGATTATTTACCGTTTTTTCAATATAACCATAATCGGCATAACTGATACTAACATCATTTAAACTATGCTGAACTTCATTAGTTCGTTGCTGATTTTATTGTTGAGCTTGTTGCTGAGCCTGTTTACTAATTCCTTGTTTTGCATCATCTGCTAACGCTGCAATTTTATCAACGATAATTAAATTATTTTACTGCACTTTCTAATTCAGTAATCATATTTTCAGTTGCTTTTAAACCACCAAATGCTAAATACCAATTTGCTGCATCTAAATAAACAATATGTTTTTGTTGATAAGCTTTGGTTTTCTTAATTAAATCGTTATTTAATACTACTTGCGCATTACCTTTTTTATCAGTAATTGCCGCTGTACGATCTACTACTAATAAATAATCTGGATTTTTCTCTAGTACATATTCAAAACCAACACTCATGCCATGAGTAGATGATTTAATATTTTTATCTGCTGGTGTAAAACCAAATTTTTGATAAACCAAACCATAACGAGAAGTATCGCCATATGCGCTGATTCTGTTTTCATTCACTAACACTAATAACGCAGTTTTACCTTTAGTGACTTCAGCTAACCCATTAATTTTCTTATCTAAATCAGCAATTCTTTGTTTAGCTTCCGCTTCTTTATTAACAATCTTACCTAGAATATCAATGTTATTGACTAATGATGGATAAAAATCATTAAAATCATTTTGATAATAGAATACTGGCGCAATCTCTTTAAAACGATCCAACATTTTTTGCTGACGTCCAGAAGCAATAATCAAATCAGGTTTCAATTCATTAATTTTTTCAAACGCTGGTTCTGGCAATGAACCCACATTAGCAAAGGTATCTGCCTTAAAAGATTCTAAATAGGCAGGTAATGCGGTGGATTTTGGAATACCAACAATACGATCTGTCGCACCTAACTCACGCAAAGTATCAGCAACGCCATAATCCAACACCACAATACGTTTCGCATCTTGCGGAATAGTTTGTTCACCAACTGAAGTTTTTACGGTGATATCTTGCGCTTGACTCGGTAAACCAGCTAATAACCCAACTAAGCCTAAAAGTCCTACAGCCAATTTCACTGTTTTTTTCATATTTTATGTTCTCCTTAATCAATAAATAAGCGAAAAAATTAACGAAAATAGGTGGCAATACGCTGCCCATTAATTTGTTGAATCGGAATGTGCATATCGTAAATACCAGCTAACACGTCCGTTTGCATAATCTGCTCCACTGCACCCTCTGCAACTAATCTGCCTTGTTGCATCGCCACAATATAGTCCGCATAGCAAGAGGCAAAATTAATATCGTGAATAACGATTACCACTGTTTTGCCAAGGTTTTCTACTAACTTACGCAACACTTTCATAATTTGCACAGAATGTTTCATATCCAAATTATTCAATGGTTCATCGAGCAAAATATAGTCCGTATCTTGTGCTAAGGTCATCGCAATATAAGCACGTTGCCGTTGTCCACCACTCAAGGTGTGAATATATTTATGCTGCAACTCCGTCAAATTCATATAGTCAATGGCATGAGCAATCGCTTCTCGATCCTGTGCTGTTAAACGCCCTTTACTATAAGGAAAACGTCCAAAAGCAACTAACTCTTCAACCGTTAAACGCAAATGGATATGATTGCTCTGCTTTAAAATCGCTAACTGACGAGCAATATTTTCGCTAGTTTGTTGTTGTAGCGGCACACCATTTAAAATCACTTCACCTTGATCTGCTTGTAACAAACGGCTCACAATCGCCAATAAAGTACTTTTTCCCGCACCATTTGGCCCAATAAACGCAGTAATTTTTCCTTGCGGAATTGTGAGCGATACATCATCAACCACTAATTGTTGGCCAAAAGCTTTACTAATATTCTTTAATTCTATTGCCATGCTTTATTTGTCCTAAGTAATAAATAAATGAAATACACCCCACCAATAAAATTCACCAAAATACTTAATGTTGTTTTAAATGTCAGAATTTGCGCCACAATAAATTGCCCCAGAACCAAAGTGATAATGGCAATTAAAATAGCGGTCGGAATTAACCACTTATGTTGATGACGTGGCATAAACTCAAAAGTAATATTCATCACCAACAATCCTAAAAAGGTAATAGGCCCAACCAACGCTGTTGCGATTGATACTAAAATGGTGATAATGATTAATAGCTGTTTAGTTACTCGTTGATAATTCACCCCTAAATTGATCGCTTGATCACGCCCCAACGCTAATACATCCAGCACCCGCACATAACGCAAACTAAATAAAGTTGTCACGCCAATAATGGCAATGGCAATCCATAAAATATTGGTGTTAATACGATTAAAACTGGCGAAGCCAATATCTTGCGTAATTTGAAACTCATTTGGATCAATTAACACTTCCATAAAAGTGGTCATACTTTGGAATAAAGTACCGAAAACAATCCCCACCAATAATAAAAAGAACATATTTTGCTGTTCTTGTTGAAATAACAAACGATACAACAACAGCGCAAACGCAAGCATTACCATCGTAGAAAGGAAAAATAGACCAATCGAATCGATCGCCAATAATGCTGCTGAACCTGAACTAAAAATGATCGCTGTTTGGATAAATAGATAGAGAGAATCTAATCCTAAGATACTTGGTGTCAAAATTCGGTTATTCACCAACGGCTGAAATAACATTGTTGCCAAAGCAATAGCAGTACCAGTGGCAATAATTGCTACTAACGATAAAGCTCGATGCGTTAGAGCATATTCCCAACGTGACGGTAATTGATAAAACAGATAAAAAGCACTCACCATTAATACGATTAGTAACAGTAATGCCAATTTCAACTTACACGAAAACAGACTACGCATTACGATACCTTTGAAATAATAAATAGAGGAAAATTGCACTGCCAAAAACACCAACTACCGCATTAATAGAAATTTCATATGGATAGATAATGACACGCCCTAAAATATCGCAACATAAGACAAAAATTGCGCCGAGAATCGCTGTATGTGAGAGCGTTTTACGCAGATTATCTCCTAAATAAAGCGTAACAATATTAGGTACGATTAAACCTAAAAATGGAATAACGCCTACGGTGACAATAACAATCGCAGAAACAATAGATACTATCGCTAAACCTAGATAAAGCACTTGCTTATAATTCAAACCTAGATTAGTCGCAAATTCTTCTCCCATTCCTACAATAGAAAAACGTTGAGCAAAAATATAAGCCAGCAACAAAGTGGGAATACTGATATACAACATTTCATAGCGACCACTCATAATCAATGAAAAATCCCCTTGCAGCCACGCAGATAAATTTTGTAACAGATCTTGTTGATAAGCGATAAAAGCAGTGATCGAACTAATAATATTGCCAAACATAATACCGACTAGCGGTACAAAAATCATATCGGTAAATTTGAGTTTTGACAGTAATGTCATAAATAGCAATGAACCAGCAAAAGCAGCAACAATCGCCACTGCGGATTTCAATAACATTGAAGCATTTGGAAAAAACAAAATCGCCAATAACACGCCTAATCTAGCACAATCCATCGTTCCTGCCGTAGTCGGTGAAACGAAACGATTACGGCTTAATTGCTGCATAACTAAGCCACAAATACTAAGACTAGCACCTGCAATTAAAATACTGATTAGACGAGGAACACGACTGATCATTAACACTTGCCACTGTTCAGTATCAAAAGCAAGCAAACCAGTTAAGGTAACTGAACTAACGCCAATGAGTAATGAAGAGAACGATAACACTACCAAAACTAACAACAAATATCGTCGCTGAATCATTATTTATCCCAACAAACCAAATGAGAATTATTTTTATTTTTCAAGCGACCAATATTGCCACTATCATTTATAGATTTCAAGTAGAAAATCGATCAGGAATGTTGATATTCAAGGATTGATAAGACTGTTCAGTATTCTAATTTAAATAAAAAACCTCACAATTTTCTGAAAATCATGAGGTCTATTAGCAGCTTAAAAAAGTAATAATTTATTTCGCTACACTAAATCCATATTGTGTAAAGACTTTTTTCGCATCATCAGATTGTAAGTAATCGAAGAACGCTTTTGCTGCTTTGCTATCGTGATCTTTCAATAAAGCTACTGGATATTCTACTTTTGGATAGCTATCCGCTGGGAATACGCCAACAATTTTTACTTTTTTACTTTGTTTAGCATCAGTACCGTAAACGACCCCTAAAGGCGCTTCATTACGTTCAACTAATGCTAATGCCGCACGCACATCTTTACCACGAGCTAATTTAGACTCGATTTTATCCCAGAAACCTAATTTGGTTGTTGCTGCTTTCATATATTGACCAGCAGGCACGTGATCTGGATCGCCCACAGAAAGGAAGTTATTATCAAGTTGTTTAATCCATTCGCCTTTTGCCACATCGACTTGATCAATTTTGCTGTCTTGGTTTGCGATCATCACTAACTCATTACCGACCAAAATTTTATCGCTGCCTGCAACAGTTAATCCTTTTGCTTTCAAATAATCCATCCACTTAGTATTGGCTGAAATAAAGATATTCGCTGGTGCTCCCTCTGCAATTTGTTTAGCTAAAGTTGATGAAGAAGCAAATGAAAAAACAATCTCATCAGCTGGTAATTTTTTCTTATAATCCTCTGCCACTTGTTGCAGCGCATTGGTCATTGAGGCTGCCGCAAAAACGGTCACTTGTTCGGCATTAGCTAAGCTAGCAGTCAATGCAAGTAATGAAGTAACTAACAACTTTTTAAACATAGGTTTTCTCCTATCAATTATTTACGAAATAGCATTTATCTTTAAAGATCATTCTCTTTCTAGATATGCAATTTAGGCAAACTTGCCATAAAAATTAAACTCTAGTTCATCTACAATGAAACTAGAAACTCTTACCCTAACGAAAGGGTTTAATATGCTAATAGATGGATATGCAGCATATTCAAATAAACTTGTTGCTTTTCAATTAATTGTAATTGCTGTGCGACAGCACTATTTATTAATGCAGTTACATTAATATTTTCATCAATTTTCACTTTTACTGCGGTTTGTTCCGCTGTGCTAACAATACTTTCTACTACTCCGACACAAGAATTCACTACGCTGCTATCCTTTAACGGCGTTGTCGTCAAAAAAAGATCTTGTTGATGAATGGTAATTTTTAAGATTTCTCCCAATGGATAATCTTTATTTAACGTTACACAAAAACGTTGTGAACCAACTTGCACAATCCCCTGTTGCAACTCGGGTAATTTTTCGCTTAATTCGCCTTGATAAATCCATTGTGTTGTTTGATTTTGCTGCCACTCTGCCAATAAACCGCTATTCCAAACAGTTTCTAAATCGGCGAACTCTACTAACTTACCCTCTTCCAGCAAAATCACCCGATTAGCCAACATCTTTAACTCTTCTAAGCTATGGGTAACATACAAAATAGGAATTTCGATCTCTTTTACCAAACGCAATAAATAACGCATTAGCTCTTGTTTTCTCGGCATATCCAGCGCAGATAATGGTTCATCCATTAATAATAATTGCGGATTGGACAATAACGCACGCCCAATCGCTACCCGCTGTTTTTCACCGCCCGACAAGGTTAATGGATAACGATCTAATAAATGCTCTAGCCCCAATAACTCAACAATAGCAGAAAATTTATGCGCAGCCGCTTTCGGCATACCATATTGTAAATTGCCTTTTACCCGATAATGTGGAAATAGACGAGCGTCTTGGAATACATAACCAATTTGTCGCTTTTCAACAGGTAAATTAATGCGTTGTGCAGTATCAACTAACACTCGATCTTGCAAAGTAATTCGTCCATTGTCAGGTGTACTCAAGCCACTGACCATATTCAGTAATGATGATTTTCCCGCTCCTGAACGCCCAAAAATCATCGTGATACCTTGCGTTGGAATTTGTAGATCTAACTCTACTGACAATGCTGAAAAACGTTTAGTCACTTGCAGATTAAGCATGACGTTGTCCTAATTTCTTATACATATAACGTGATAGCCATTCTGATAATAATAATGACAACAATGACAACATAATCGACAATAAACAGAGTTTAAACGCCTGATCTTCCGCACCAGGCGTTTGGATAAAGGAATACATTGCTAATGGAATAGTTTGCGTTTGCCCGACAATGTTAGATACAAAGGTAATGGTTGCACCAAACTCACCTAATGAGCGTGCAAAACCCAATACCATTCCCGCCAATACGCCCGGTAAGGCTAATGGCAAGGTAATGGTAAAGAAAACTCGATAAGGAGAAGCGCCAAGTGTTCTGGCGGTAGCTTCAAGATTGGCATCAATACTTTCTAAAGAAAGACGAATAGAGCGAACAACTAATGGAAAAGCGACTACGGCAGAGGCTAAAATCGCACCGCGCCAGCTAAAGGCAAAGGATAAACCAAACCAATCATACAAATATTGTCCAATGATTCCTTTACGCCCCATAATCACCAGCAATAGATAACCAATAACTACTGGCGGTAATACAAGCGGTAAATAGATCACACTATTGAGAATGGTTTTGCCATAAAACTGTTTACGCGCTAATAACCAAGCGACCAAAATGGCGAAAGGCAAACTCCATAACACTGCCCCTAACGCCACTTCCAAACTTAACCATAATGCATTAAGTTCTTGTGGTGTAAAAGATAAATAATGTTGCAAATCCTGCATTAATAGCTGCCCTCTCTATTTATCTATTATTTAATTTCTTAAACCAACACCACGTTTAATTAATTGATAAACAAAACCATATAAAATAAAGATAAATAGCGCTAATACGGTAAAAGTATAGTGCAAAGATACATCACTAATCCCTAAAAAGCCATAACGAAAACCGTTGATCATATACACGATCGGGTTTAGTTTTGACACCCATTGCCAAAACTCAGGCAATAAAGAGATCGAATAGAATACACCACCTAAATAAGTCAAAGGCGTTAGCACAAAAGTTGGAATAATCGAAGTATCATCAAAAGAGCGTGCAAACACTGCATTAATCAAACCGCCCAAAGAGAAAGTTGCCGTCGTCATCAATAAAATGCCGACAATCACTAACCACGAATAAACATCAAAACGGACAAAAAATAGCGACACTAAAGTGACTAAAAAGCCAACTAAAATACCACGCGCCATTCCTCCAGAAATATAACCTAAAATAATAATATGTGGTGAAGTTGGCGACACCAATAACTCCTCCACATTGCGTGCAAATTTAGTGCTATAAAATGAAGAAGCAACATTGGCGAATGAATTGGTAATCGCCGACATCATAATCAACCCTGGCACAATAAACTGCATATAGCTAACGCCATGCATTTCACCGATACGGCTACCAATTAATTGCCCAAAAATAATGAAATACAACATCATTGTAATCACTGGCGGCACTAACGTTTGCACCCAAATTCGCATAAAACGTTGAATCTCTTTACGTAAAATCGTTTTATAGGCAACCCATGCTAATGACGACATTTTATACTTCCTCCTGTTTTGCCTTATCCGCATCCGACTTACTCAATGCCATACTGACAAATAACTCTTCCAAACGATTCGCTTTATTGCGCATACTTAATACGGTAATGCCCTGTTTGGTTAATTCAGCAAACAAATTATTCAACCCTTGCTCACGATGTACTTCCACCTCCAACGTCATCGTATCAACCAAGTTAAAACGGTAATCTTGTAGCTGAATATGCTCTCCGCTTTGCGCCAAATCGAGAATAAAAGTTTCCGTTTCGAGTTTTGATAACAGCGCTTTCATTGAGGTATTCACCACCAAACGCCCTTGCTGAATGATGCCAATATTACGACACAGCATTTCCGCTTCTTCTAAATAGTGCGTAGTGAGAACAATGGTTGTCCCTTGTTGATTTAACTCTTGTAAGAATTGCCACATTGTGCGGCGAAGCTCAATATCCACACCCGCAGTTGGCTCATCTAAAATCAATAAACGCGGATTATGCATTAAAGCACGTGCGATCATTAAACGGCGTTTCATACCGCCAGATAAACGCATTGATTTCTGCTGCCGTTTATCCCATAAATCTAATTTTTTTAACCAATATTCCGCACGCTTTAATGCTTCTTGGCGCGGCACCCCATAATAACCAGCTTGATTGGTTAAAATATCGATCACTTTCTCAAAATTATTAAAGTTAAATTCTTGCGGAACGACACCTAGTTGCTTTTTCAGTTCGGTTAATTGGCTATCTAAGTCGTAACCAAATACTTTCACTTGTCCGCTAGTTTTGTTGACCAAAGAACTAATAATACCAATGGTAGTCGATTTACCTGCACCATTATGGCCAAGCAAGGCATAAAAATCACCTTCTTTTACTTGTAAATCAATACAATGCAAAGCTTTAAAGCCATTACTATAAGATTTTGTTAATTGATTTATTTCTAATGCAAACATTGATAATCCTTACATTGTTATTTTTTTATCAATTTAAATAAAAGTTCATAGGCAGGATAATTTTTATCGGTATAATGCAAAACGCCCGACAATATAGCATATCTTCAATAATTAAGGTGTAACAATGAAGAAAATCGAAAAACTATTTGCCAACAATTTTAAATGGGCAACGGAAATGAAAGAGCAACACGCAGACTACTTTGCCGATCTTGCAGAGCATCAAAAACCAACCTATTTATGGATTGGTTGTTCTGATAGCCGCGTTCCTGCTGAAAAACTTACCAATTTAGGTCCCGGTGAACTCTTTGTTCATCGTAACGTTGCCAATCAAGTTATCCATACCGATTTAAACTGCCTTTCCGTAGTGCAATATGCAGTTGATGTCCTCGATATTGAACACATTATTATTTGCGGTCATACCAATTGCGGCGGTATCCATGCAGCAATGACCAATGATGATCTTGGTTTAATTAATAACTGGTTGCTGCATATTCGCGATATTTGGTTTAAACATAGCCACTTACTTGGTAAGTTACCGCCAGAAAAACGCGCCGATGCGCTAACTCGTATTAACGTTGCCGAGCAAGTTTATAACTTAGGTTTATCCTCAATTGTGCGTTCCGCTTGGAATCGCGGTAAGAAACTGTCGTTACATGGTTGGGTTTATGATGTCAGCGATGGTTTCTTAATTGATCAGGGGGTTATTGCGACCAGCCGCGAAACGTTAGAAATCACCTATCGTCAAGCAATTGCAAAACTGCTGTTAGAATATGAAGAACAGCAGACCACGCCAACGACTAACACCAACAACAAAAGCTAAATTTTACTAACATCAAATTCAGCTAAGTTTATCTCTGTCGGTCTTTGATAAAACTCCGCTAATGCCAAGCGGAGTCTTTCCGCTCTTTTTGGCAAGCCTTTAGCCACATAGTCACAAACTTGTTGATACACCTTTTGTTTAAAAGGTGCCGTATCGCCCGGATTACCATTTAAATTATCTGCACTAGCAAAATAACGAAAACCTGCTGCATTGGCTAAAATCCACTCTAACGCTTGTGGTTTGATTTCAACTTTTTCAAATTCACGTTGTTGTGCTTCGCTGCGACCATCTGGTTCATACCAATAACCAAAATCTTCTAATTCGCGGCGCGCTTTGCCAGCAACCAACCAATGCGCGATTTCATGTAAACCGCTGCTATAAAAACCACGCGCAAAATAGATCGCGTTATAAGGTCTTTCCGCATTTGCCGGTAAATAAATCGGCTCATCACCGCCTTTTTCCAACTTTGTATTATATTCCGCATAAAAACAGCGATTAAAAATCGCCATTAAATCTTCTATTTTATGTTCCATACCCAAGACTCTAAAAAATAATTAATGCCTTAATCATTACAATTAAGGCATTAAAAAATAGCTAAATAATTATTTTAAATTTTGTAATGCTTCAATGCGTTTTTCCAATGGTGGGTGGCTCATAAATAAACTTGCCAATCCGCTTCTTTTACCATTAATCGCAAATGCAGCTAATTGTCCGGTTAGTTCTTCTGGTTCATGAATTGCTTGTAAACGTCGTAATGCTGCGATCATTTTTTGTTTACCAACTAAATGCGCTGAACCTGCATCAGCGTGAAACTCACGATAACGAGAGAACCACATTGCAATCATACTTGCCAAGAAACCAAACACAATTTCTAACACCATAGAAACTAAGAAATAGATTCCTGAATTAGAGCTGCTTTCTTCATCGCTGCTACGGCTTTGTGCAGCCACGCTGGCAATTAAACGTGATAAGAAGATCACGAATGTATTAAGCACACCTTGTAATAAGGTCATTGTCACCATATCGCCATTAGCAATATGGCTCACTTCGTGCGCTAGTACGGCTTCCGCTTCATCTCTGGTCATACTATTCAATAGACCTGTACTTACCGCAACCAAGGAGTTATTTTTGCTCGCACCAGTCGCAAACGCATTCACATCCGCAGAGTGATAAATCGCCACTTCCGGCATTGGTAAACCTAATTTTTCAGTTTGTTGTTTAACGGTATTGACTAACCAACGTTCTGTTTCATTTTGTGGATTAGTGATCACTTCTGCACCAACAGAACGTTTCGCCATCGTTTTTGACAAAAAGAGCGAAATTAATGAGCCACTAAAACCAAATAACGCAGCAAAAATTAATAATCCCATTGCATCTTGAGAACGAATTCCCGTCAGCGTCAAAATAATATTAAACACAAACAACACAGCCATGTTTGTGATTAAAAACAGTACAATCCTCATCATTTTTTCCATTCTCCCACAGTAATGATGTCATCAAAAACGGTCTTTTATATCGTATTTATTAAATCAATTTCAAGGGGTTAGCGAAGAATAATTTCGTGATTAGTCCCACAAGCTCATTTGTTGATACGCACTTTTCTCCGGCAAATATAAATGTAAACCGATTAGGCGCACTTTTCGCCCTCGACTGCGCTGCCACGCAATTTCTAATAATTGTTGATAATGCGCCAGATCACAAAGCAAACCTGTTTTTTCTACGGTAGTCTGCTGAAAATCAGTAAACTTCAATTTGATGCCTAACTTAAAAGTTTGCGTGGCAAAATTTAGCGCATATTTCTGCAAACGCTTTAATAACTGCTGATACAACTTTTGCATAATCAATTCACTTTCTATCGGCGAAGCCAAATCCGTCAATAAAGTTTCTTCAACACCAACAGATTTTGTGGCGCGGTGCGGTTGAACCTGCCGTTCATCATTTGCATGACTAAATTGCCAAATTCGTTCACCCATTTTACCTAGTTGATCATTTAAAGTATGACGCGGAAAGCGTTGTACATCGCCACAAGTTTCTAAGCCCATAGCCGCTAATTTCGTCATCACCACCTTACCGACACCGGGAATTTTGCGTAATGGTAAATCATGTACAAACTCTGCCACCTTTTCTGGCGGAATCACAAACTGCCCATTCGGTTTATTCTGTTCAGAAGCGACTTTGGCTAAAAACTTCAATGGTGCAACACCAGCCGAAGCGGTTAAATGCAATTCTTGCCAAATATCACGCCGAATCGCTTCCGCGATCCACGTTGCCGATCCCGAACACTGCGTTGAGTCAGTAACATCAAGGTAAGCTTCATCTAACGATAATGGCTCAATAATATCGGTATAACGTTGAAAAATTTGATGAATCTGTTGCGAAACCTGTTTATAAAAACTCATATTCACCGGCAGCAACACTAGATGCGGACAACGTTTTAACGCTTGGGCAGTGGACATCGCACTATGCAAGCCATATTTACGCGCAATATAGTTACAGGTTGCTAAAACACCACGTTGTTGCGGCGTTCCGCCAACGGCAACGGGTTTATCCGCTAGCGTTGGATTTTCTCGAATCTCAATTGCAGCATAAAAACAATCCATATCAATATGAATAATCTTGCGGTAAGCCATTTCCAAAATAGTAGGTAATTTTTAATAAATACAGTTTAACAAAACTACTGTATAAAAATACAGTATTTTATTGATTCTATCTGCTATTTTTTAGTTAATTACCGCAACCTGCTGATTTTTAGAAAACAACTTGGTTAAGATTAAATCAATCACTAAAAAAACTATTTTCCTTGCTTGACTTACGATCCTGAAATCCGTATGATTAGCCCCGCTTAGTTAGCCAACAACTGCGGAGGAATGGTCGAGTGGTTGAAGGCACCGGTCTTGAAAACCGGCGAGGATTTACGTCCTCCAAGAGTTCGAATCTCTTTTCCTCCGCCATCAAATTCTAAGAAGCCGTAAGTTTTATAACTTACGGCTTTTTTCGTTTTATTTATTACTCAAGTTAGAACTGAATGGATAAATTCACATTTCCAGCAACCGAATTAAACCCTTTAGCAAAGGTGGATTGTACACCAGCACCCAATGCCACATTTTGGCTGATTTGATATTTTGCACCTACATCAAGTTCACCTGTTACGCGAGATGGGTCACACTCTTCCAACGTAAATCGATATTTTGGATAATTCACAAACCCAGCACGTAAATAATTACCTCGATAGGTCATATCGTATCCAACTGCCGCTTTCGCTTGTAAACTTAAACGCTCATTAATTTGGAAATCCCCTTTAATACCGAGTTTTGCTATAAAGGCTTCGGTGCTTTGTTTATCAATGGCGAAATTAAAGTCTTTTGCTCCTTTCTCAATATAATCTTCAACCTCAACTCGTTGATAATCTAAACCGATAAATGGTGTGACTTTTGCCTGTGGATTCACTTGGAACGCTCTATTTAAGGTAATGCCAGTACGGAAATGGTTCGCTTTCATCTCACTTTCCGCAGTACGTCCTAAGAAACTAAGATGACGTTTACCGTCTAAATAAGCTTGCCCAATACCGGCATAAAAATCAATATCCCATTGTGGCGTTAATGCGGTATTACCATATATGCCAACCTGCCAGGTATCGGCTTTTAAGTTATGATTCGCCGCAGAATCATAACTGTCTGCATCAGTTTTAAGATAGCCAGCCGTTAAGCCCAATTTAGTGCTTTCAGTGACACAACGTTCACTGCCAATAGCAATACCGCTATGGGTGGCTTGATAGCCAGATAATCCGGATGAGCCATTTCGTTCATTCCATTCTCCTAACACTTTTGCCCAGACTTGATTATCACCAGCATCTGCTAAACAACGTCCTGTTGGTATTGCTTTAATTAAGGTATCAGTGGCTTCCATAATTACGCGGCTGGTACGAATACCTAATAGTGGTTGGATTTGCTCTACTGCATTGACTACGTCTTTTTCACTGGTTAATTTCATTAAGTCAAAAGCAATATCATTGTCTACTGAGGCTTTAATTTTATCTAAACTTGCTGCCATTGGAGCTAAGCAATCATCATCACACGCCTGTTTAACCAAATGTTCGATTAAACCTGGCTTTGGTTCAAGGGTAGGCTCGGGTTTAGGTTCTGGAGTCGGAGTTGGTTCAGGTTCTGGCTCTGGAGCTGGAACCGCTTTAGCATTTAAGTGCATCGCTTGTGGTTCATATAGTGCAGTAAAGTCGAATAAGATACTATTATCTTCTACTTTCGGATTAAAACGCCCTTTAAGCTCTCCATCAGTAGTTAAGACATTTAAGAAAGTATCATCGCCACCACGAAGTTTATCCGCATACACATAAAGTTTACTGCCCTCTTCAATCACAATATCTTTTGTACTATGTAATTGGCTGTAATCGTTATGGCTGTTAACATCTACTTGATAAGTGCCTTTAATTGCTAGTGAATCAATTAGTTGTTTACCGCCTGCTTGGGAATACAAAGTACCATTTGGATTAACTACCATATCGGTATGTGCAATGGTATTTGCTGCTAATGCAATTTTGCCTTCATTAATGGAAAAACCTAGATGTTGAATTCCTTCATCATCGGTATAGCCAGTGATAATATCTTTATCTAGCGTACCTGAAAGTGTCCACGTACCTGTACCTTCTTTAACTATCGTATCAAAGGCGAAGAATTTTTTACCCTTTGTGCCTTGGATATCATCCCATCCTTCACTTATTAAATCAGTACCATTAACTCCAAATTCTGATAGGCTCAACGATAGGTTTTCTTCACCACTAAGGGTAAGAGTATTGGTATTTTGTAACTCACTCGGCCCACTTTCAGGCCCAGTTTTGTCAATGGAAGACCACACCAATCCTTGGATATTATCGGGATCGGTGGCGAGATTTAAGGTATTGCGGCTGGAAACATAATCATCGTCAAAGTGAATCGCCCCTCTAGTAAATGGAGTTTGTTCATCTACTGGGAGAATCTTTGCATTGCCGGATAAGGTTAGCGTGATAGGGGATTCTTGTCCAAAACCCTCTTTTACATAGACACCTATGCTTCTTCCTTTGACCACACCGCTAGAGAGTATGATATCACCATTATTGTAGCTTGTACAAATACCACCACAATAACTCGTTCCTCCAGTGCCCGTTACGGTAGCACCTGATGACACGATGATATTGCCACTATAGCCTGCCTCAATACCTCTACTGGCCATTACGGTAGCACCTGATGACACGATGATATCGCCACTATAGGATGAAGAAATACCAGTACCATAATAACTTCCTTTTCCCGTTACAGTAGCACCTGATGACACGATGATATTGCCACTATGGAATGCATAAATAGCTCCGTGCCACTCCCCCCTTACGGTAGCTCCTGATGAGACGATGATATTGCCACTATATTCCGCATCAATACCGCGCTCCGCACTCGTTACGGTAGCTCCTGATACAGTGATATCGCCACTATAGGATGCTTTAATACCATACCTGCCATAACTCGTTACAGTAGCACCTGATGATACAGTGATATTGCCACTATTGCCTGCCTGAATACTACGACGGCCCGTTACGGTGGCTCCTGATACAGTGATATTGCCACTATTGGATGCAGCAAGACCAATATAAGAGCCCGTTATGGTAGCTCCTGATGATACGGTGATATTGCCACTATTGTGTGCCATAATACCATTCCCATAATCAATTCCTTTTCCCGTTACGGTAGCACCTGATGACACGATGATATTGCCACTATTGTTTGCACCAATACCATGATAGCCCCCAATTACGGTAGCATCCTCGACATAAGCAGAGGCACCCTCTCCATTTAGGCGAATACCATACTCTCGTTGGACACCTATCTTTAATCCACCTTTGAGCGTCAATAAACCATTATCAACGTAAATAGCGGTGTTATTATCCGACGATCCCGTTGCCGTAATTTCATTGTCGTTGCCCTCACCACCTTGTAGCGTCACGCTGTCATTTTTTCCAACGTTAATGATCAGCTCTTGATTCTGCTCATAGGTACATCTCCCATTGACCGTAATCGTTTGTTCTGTTGTGATTTCTCCTACAGGAGGACAATCCGCCCAAACAGGTAGAGACAGGGTGGCTAAAATTGCCCCTGCAAGGGCATTTAGCGTGAATTTGTAAGAATTATTTAGAGATTGAGAGGGGGGGGGGTAATTTGATTATTGGCAGCAATTTTTACTGAGCCTGATTTGCCTTTAGAGTGAGTATTTTCCGAAGCACATTGCCATAATTGCCTAACGGCATTCCAAACTAAACGATAGGTATGATTCATAAGAAGTTCCTTTGTTGCTAAGTGAATAATAAAGACATAACAGAAAACTCTCTGTCATACAGAAACGTTATTTAAAAATAACTTATGGTTAGCATATACCTATTTATGTATTTTTTGTCAATTTTTTAAAACTACAATCGCTATTTTTTAAGATTTTGTGAAATAGGACACATTTTATTCACAAATAGAATGCTAAAGAAACCGCAATAATTCAGGAAAGTGCAAGGATTTTACGAATTAGTACAAGTATTATGGATTGAGGTGGCTTGTAAACAAAAAATGCACAATGTTAATTTTTATCATTGTGCATTTTTACATTACTTATTGGAATTGACTAAGCGCCTTGGATGTAAGACATCACCAATCATTTCGGCAACGCCAATAAAATCGCCTTGGTCGCTATATATGGTATGCAAACCTTGCGTTGGTGTCGTTGTTAATTTTACACGTTGTCCAAAGATCAATTTCTGTGCGGTTTCTGGCGTTACGATCCATTTATTCAGATCGGTAATCGCAGTATCAATCGGCAGCAATAACTGATCTAACGCTGTAAAATCTTGTTGTTCCGCTAATGCCGCTAATTGTTCAATAGTGACCATTTTTTCATAAGGATAGTTAGCGACTTTTGTACGGCGCAACATTGTGACATGGGCGCCACAGCCTAAATATTCGCCTAAGTCATCAATTAAAGTGCGAATATAAGTGCCTTTGGAACAATGCACTGATAACGTTAAATAAGGCTCTTGGTATTCAATAAATTCTAACGAAAAAATGGTAATTGGACGTGCTTCACGCTCAATGGTAATACCTGCTCGTGCATATTCATATAGAGGTTTACCTTGATGTTTTAAGGCGGAAAACATTGTTGGCACCTGTTGCAATTCGCCAGTGAAATGCGGCAATGTGGCAAGAATCGTTGCTAAATCAACTGTTACTGCTCTTTGCTGCACCACTTGCCCTTCAGCATCAGAAGTATCAGTACGTTCGCCTAATTTCGCCGTTACCAAATAGCATTTATCTGCATCTAATAGATGTTGCGAAAATTTGGTGGCTTCCCCCAAACAAATTGGCAACATTCCTGTCGCTAATGGATCTAACGCTCCAGTATGCCCCGCTTTATTGGCTTGGAAATAACGTTTTACTTGTTGCAAAACGTGGTTGGAACTCGCCCCTTGCGGTTTATCCAATAACACAATGCCGTCAATATTACGCCCTTTTTTCGTTTTCGCCACGCTAACTCCTACTCTTCGTGATGTTTTGCCTTATCTTGATTCACGATTTGCGTCACTAAATTAGACATCCGCATGCCTTCGACTAAAGAGGTGTCGTAGATAAAGCGTAATTCTGGCACAATGCGTAAACGCATTGCTTTACCCAATAATGAGCGGATATAAGGTGATGCTTTTTCAAGACCGATTAAGCCTTGTTCAATTTGTGCTTCATCTTCATTAAATAAGAATGTCACGAAAACTTTTGCATAAGCAAGATCTCTGGATACTTCCACATCCGATACCGTTACCATACCAATGCGTGGATCTTTCACTTCACGCTGTAAAATAACGGCAATCTCTTTTTTGATTTCTTGTGCAACACGATCGCTGCGTTTAAATTCTCTTGCCATAGTTACTTAATCCTTAGAAATTTAAATCTCCCCTACCCCTCTTTATTTCATTAAAGAGGGGATCCTTTCATCACTTTTATCAGTCACCGCACATTGTGGCAATAAAAAAGCCCTTGTTTAATGGCTGAAATGCACTTTGCGGTGACAAAAAATTTGGTGTGATTACCAAAATGTACTGACTGCTATGCTTCACAAAACAAATTCCCTCTTCAAGATTGAAGAGGGTTAAATATTTGATGATTTAAATCTCCCCTACCCCTCTTTATTTCATTAAAGAGGGGTTCCTTTCATCACTTTTATCAGTCACCGCACATTGTGGCAATACAAAATTCTTATTTAGTAGCCAAAGTGCACATCATTGTGGCAATAAAAAAGCCCTTGTTTAATGGCTGAAATGCACTTTGCGGTAACAAAAAATTTTGTGTGATTACCAAAATGTACTGACTGCTATGCTTCACAAAACAAATTCCCTCTTCAAGATTGAAGAGGGTTAGGGAGATTTGAAAAACCAGCTAACTTAACTCGTTAGCTTTAAATGTGATCCTCTTTATTTTACTAAAGAGGAACGCTATTAAATTGAGCGTTTAATCTCAATAGTTTCAAATACTTCGATTTGGTCGCCGGTGCGAACATCGTTGTAGTTCTTCACGCCGATACCACATTCCATACCGTTACGTACTTCATTTACGTCATCTTTAAAGCGGCGGAGAGATTCGAGCTCGCCTTCAAAGATAACCACGTTATCACGCAATACGCGGATTGGATTATGACGTTTCACTACCCCTTCAATTACCATACATCCAGCAATTGCACCAAATTTCGGTGAACGGAATACATCGCGAACTTCGGCTAAACCAATAATTTCTTGTTTGAATTCCGGTTGTAACATACCGCTTAACGCTGCTTTGATTTCGTTAATTAAGTCATAAATCACTGAATAATAACGAAGATCTAAGTTTTCGCTTTCTACAATCTTACGTGCAGAAGCGTCAGCACGAACGTTGAAGCCAACGAGAATTGCATTTGATGCCGCCGCTAAGCTTGCATCAGTTTCGGTAATTCCACCAACACCAGAACCGATAATTTTCACTTTCACTTCATCAGTTGAAAGCTCTAATAACGCTTGGCAAATTGCTTCTACCGAACCTTGTACGTCCGCTTTAACGATAATGTTCAATTCTGACACATCGCCTTCAGTCATACTGCTGAACATATTTTCTAGTTTCGCTTTTTGCTGACGAGCAAGTTTCACTTCGCGGAATTTACCTTGACGATATAACGCTACTTCGCGCGCTTTTTTCTCATCACGCACAACGGTCATTTCATCACCCGCTGCCGGTACGCCAGATAAACCTAAAATTTCTACCGGAATAGATGGCCCTGCGGTTTTCACTTCCTTACCGATTTCATTACGCATCGCACGCACACGACCGTATTCCAAACCGCAAAGTACAATATCACCACGATTTAAGGTACCTGATTGCACTAATACTGTCGCTACTGGACCACGACCTTTATCTAAGTAAGACTCGATAACAACCCCGCTTGCCATACCATCTTTAACCGCAGTTAATTCAAGTACTTCAGCTTGTAATAGAATCGCGTCTAATAATTCGTCAATACCTAAGCCTTTCTTCGCTGATACATTAACAAATTGAGTATCACCACCCCAATCTTCTGAAATTACACCATGTTGTGATAACTCAGTTTTTACGCGATCTGGATCCGCTTCTGGTTTATCGATCTTGTTCACTGCAACCACGAGCGGTACATTCGCTGCTTTAGCGTGTTGAATCGCTTCGATAGTTTGCGGCATCACACCATCGTCAGCAGCAACAACTAACACCACGATATCTGTTGCTTGTGCACCACGAGCACGCATTGAGGTAAACGCCGCGTGTCCCGGAGTATCTAAGAAAGTAATATCACCGTTTGGTGTATGTACGTGGTAAGCACCGATATGTTGCGTAATACCACCGGCTTCGCCTGCTGCCACTTTCGCTTTACGAATATAGTCAAGCAATGAGGTTTTACCATGGTCAACGTGTCCCATAATGGTTACAACTGGTGCACGCGGTTCTGATTCCGCGTTCATATCACGATCGCTTAATACTGCTTCTTCAAGCTCATTTTCACGACGTAATACCACTTTATGCCCCATTTCTTCAGCAACAAGTTGTGCTGTTTCTTGGTCAATCACTTGGTTGATGGTTGCCATTGCGCCCATTTTCATCATTGTTTTAATGACTTCAGTCGCTTTTACTGCCATTTTGTTCGCTAATTCGCCAACGGTAATGGTTTCACCAATGACTACATCACGAGAAACTGGTTGTGCAGGTTTGGTAAAGCTTTGCTGTAACGCACTCTTACGGTTCGATTTTTTATTACCTTTACCGCTTTGTTGATTGTTACGGCGATTGGCTTCACGCTCATTTTTAGAAGATTCTTCATCACGACCGTTTTTCTTGGTCTTAGTGACTTTCTTACCACGACCACGATTTTCATTGCGGCGATCTTCTTCATTTTCCGCTTCACGCGCATAAGATGAAGTGAAATGATAGTCAGAATAGTCATCTGCATCATCATCAGCCATATCATCATCAGAGAAATCTGCATAACGTTTCGCATCTTCAGCAGCTTTACGCGCTTGTTCTTCCGCTTTTTGGCGTGCCGCTTCTTCCGCTTTACGGCGGAATTCGGCTTCTTCTGCTTTACGTTTTTGTTTGCTTTCGTCTTTTTCCGCTGATTTTTTCGCTGGTTCAGCTTTCTTCGCCACTTTCGCTTCTACTTTTGCGGTTTCTTTAGCCGCTTCTGCTTTGGCAGCTGCTTCTTTCTTCGCTTTTTCTTCAGCCTCTTTTTTCGCTTTCGCTTCGGCTTCTTGTTTTGCTTTTTCTTCAGCTTCTTTCTTCGCTTTTGCTTCCGCTTCTTGGCGAGCTTTCGCTTCTAAACGTGCTTGTTCTGCTGCTTGTTTTTCCATTTCAGCTTGCGCACGTGTATCGATCACACGTGTTTTACGTGTTTCGATTTTTACTTCTTTACTTTTCCCACTACCATTTTGTTGTACCGTCAACGTACTATGCGTTGAACGTTTCAACTTTAACTTAGTTGGTTTTTTCTCGGTTGTTTGGGTATCAGTTTTTTTATCAGTCATCTGTACACCACCTTCAATTATTCATTTCCAAACCAGCAGATATTACGCGCTGCCATAATTAAATCTGCCGCTTGTTCTGCAGAAAGTTCTTCAATATCACTTAAATCATCAACGCCTTGCTCAGCAAGTTCTTCTAAAGTAGTGATATTTTTCTCTGCCAATTTCACTGCTAAATGACGATTCATACCTTCTAAATTTAGCAACGCTTCTTCAACATTGATATTCGCTAACGCTGCTTCTTCCGCTAAGGCAATTTTCGTCAAAGCTTCTTTCGCACGATTGCGTAACTCTTCTGCAAGATCTTCATCGAAACCATCGATTTCTAATAACTCTTCCATTGGTACATAGGCAATTTCTTCCAATTTGCTGAAACCTTCTTCAGAAAGTAATGCTGCAAATTCTTCATCAAGATCCAATGCTTCCATAAAGAGATTAATTGTTTTTTGGTTTTCCGCTTGATGTTTATTTTCTAAATCATCGCTGCTCATTACGTTGAGCGTCCAACCAGTAAGTTGTGAAGCAAGTTTTACGTTTTGTCCGTTACGACCAATCGCTTGTGCAAGATTTGCTGATTCCACAGCGATATCCATTGATTTCTTATCTTCATCAACCACGATTGACACGACATCCGCTGGTGCCATTGCATTGATCACGAATTGCGCTGGGTTATCATCCCATAACACGATATCAACACGTTCGCCATCTAACTCATTGGTAATAGCTTGTACACGCGCACCACGCATACCAACGCAAGCTCCTACTGGATCAATACGTTTGTCGTGACTTTTTACAGCAATTTTCGCGCGGATACCTGGATCACGTGTTGCTGCTTTAATTTCGATCACGCCTTCGCCGATTTCTGGCACTTCAATTTTGAATAACTCGATCAACATTTCTGGTTTAGAACGAGTAACGAAAAGTTGTACTCCTTTCGCTTCAGGATTCACTTTATAAAGCACACCACGTACACGATCTCCTGCGCGGAAATTTTCACGCGGTAACAAATCTTCACGTAAAATCATCGCTTCAGCTTGGTTTCCTAAATCAAGAATAACGTTATCGCGATTTACTTTTTTCACTACACCAGTGATGATTTCGCCTTCTCTTTCTTTAAATTGTTCAACCACTTTATTACGTTCTGCATCACGAATTTTTGCACTGATAACTTGGCGTGCGGTTTGCATGGTAATACGGTCAAACGCGATCGATTCGATTTCATCTTCAATGTAATCACCCAATTTAATATCTGGCTCTTCCATTTGTGCCGCTTCTAGGGTGATTTCACGAGTTGGATGCGTAACGTGTTCTACCACTAACCAACGACGATAAGTAACAAAATCACCAGTTTTTTGGTTAATGGATACGCGAACATCAATTTCTTGTTCATATTTTTTCTTGGTAGAAATGGCTAATGCACTTTCCAATGCTTCGAAAATCTTCTCTCGAGGCAATAACTTTTCATTTGATACTGCTTCTGCAGCTAATAAAATTTCTTTGCTCATGGTTATCTCTCTATTAATTTTTACAATTCTGGATTAGAAGGTAATCTTTGGTACGATATTCGCTTTTTGAATATTGCTAAATGCAAATACTTGCGGCTGTCCTTCTACATTTAAGGTAATCATATCGCCATCAACACTGACTAAATCACCTTGCCATTTACGACGACCTGACATCGCGATGCGTAAATGCACAATAATTTCTTGTCCAATAAAACGTTGATAATGTGCTAATGTAAACAGCGGTCGATCTAACCCTGGTGATGACACTTCAAGGTTGTATTTATCGCTGATTGGATCTTCTACATCTAAGATTGCTCCGACTTCACGACTTACATCACTACAATCATCAATAGTTACGCCATTTTCCTTATCAATATATAGACGGACTGTTGAATAGCGACCAGCACGTGTACATTCGATACCAACTAATTCGTATCCCATGCCTTCAACAGTAGGTTGTAATAGATCTTGTAATTTCTGTTCTAGTGTTGCCAAAGATAATCTCCTTGTTCATTGTCAAATTATAGGTATAAAAAAAGGGCTTTTAAGCCCCGTTTCTTCGTGTTTACCAAACTGAACAAATAAATTTTTCTTACAAAATTTATTCCACAAAAAAACCCCTAACGGGGCTTCAATTCTTTAGAACCAATTCATTGAAAATTGGTTGCGGGGGCTGGATTTGAACCAACGACCTTCGGGTTATGAGCCCGACGAGCTACCAAGCTGCTCCACCCCGCGTCTGAAATCTGTGGCGTATTATACAGATATTTTATTGCTCATCAAGCATTTTATCTTTAATCCGCACCACGATCTAAATAACTGCATAAAAATAAGACAACTTATTTTTTACGTTTTTGTCATAAAAAATGGTGTAATCGCGCGATTACACCATCTATTTTGTATTAATTTCTATTAAGCTTGTTGGCTCTTTCTGTCTTCTTCGATACAAGCTGCTGCAGTAAAGATAACATCAGTTGATGAGTTTAATGCAGTTTCTGTTGAGTCTTGTAATACACCGATAATAAAGCCAACCCCGATAACTTGCGCCGCAATATCATTAGAGATACCGAATAAGCTACAAGCTAATGGAATTAATAATAGTGAACCACCAGCAACACCTGACGCACCACAAGCACATACTGTCGCTACAATACTTAATAAGAACGCAGTTGGAATGCTGACTTCAATGCCTAAAGTATGTACTGCTGCTAAGGTTAAAATGGTAATGGTGATCGCCGCACCGCCCATATTGATAGTTGCCCCTAATGGAATAGAAACGGAATAAGTTTCTTCTTTTAAACCTAAACGTTGTGCTAATTCCATATTTACTGGGATATTCGCTGCGGAACTACGTGTAAAGAAGGCTGTTAAACCACTAACACGAATACAAGTCCACACTAATGGGTATGGATTTTGTCTAGTTTTCCAATACACCAAAATTGGATTAACAATAAAGGCAACAAATAGCATTGAACCGATTAATACCGCTAATACTTGTACATAACCGCCTAATGCTGCTAGACCTCTATCGGCTAACGTTGAAGCTACTAAACCAAAAACACCAATTGGCGCAAATGCAATTACCACTTTTACTACCATAGAAACGGCTTCTGAAATATCACCGAAAACGTTTTTGGTGGTTTCAGATGAATGACGTAATGCAATTCCTAAACCAATTGCCCAAGCTAAAATACCGATAAAGTTAGCATTTAATAGCGCATTGAAAGGATTATCGACAACATTAAAAATTAAAGTGCTAAGCACTTGTCCCACACTTTCTGGCGGTGCAATAGATTTTTCCGCTTCACCTAATGCCAATTCAGTTGGGAAAAGAAAACTTGCGATTACTGCCACTAATGCTGATAAGAATGTACCTAATAGGTAAAGATGAATAATACTTTTCAGATTATTTTTTTCACCAACACGACGATTGGCAATCGCTGATACCACTAACACAAAAATCAAAATTGGTGCGATAGAACGTAAAGAACGCACAAAAAGTTGCCCCAAAAAGCTGACATCTTCTGCTAAATTAGTTCCTAATGCAGGTTCTAGATATGGAGAAATTAATGCAAGAAGAATCCCCAATAATAGACCTGTTGCCACTCTTTTCACTAATGAACCCTGAAATAGTAGCGCCGAAAAACGAGATGAAGTAACCATAATTATAATATCTATAAATGTTGTGTTGATAATTAAGAGATCCACCGACCTCCGCCCGCCTCTAAAGATAGCGGAAATTATAAATTATGCAAACAAAATAATTGAAAAATAATCTTTTTTCTCAATCGATGAATAACATATAAAAAAGCACTATATTTTTTAAAAATTATCAATTTATTTTGCTAGCGATTACTCCTTAGGCTGTAAACTATTTAACAAAGCTTCCCCATAAGGACGACGCCAAGATTGTAATAATTCTGGTAACCGTTCTTGCGGTTGTCCAGACCAATACCATTTCAACAGTTGATGTAACGCTTTTTTACTCGCTACCACTTGCTGCGGTAATTGATCTTTTACAAGTTGTTTTAAGGTTTTTTGTAACCCATTCATCTGTTTTTTATAACCAGAACGTTCTGAAATATTCTCAATCAGCTCTGGATATTCTTCCGCAGGAACACGTTTCGCTTGCTCAATCAAAAGTAAAAGTTTTTTACCATGATGTTTGATTTCCATTGGATGCAAGCCTAATTCCAGCAATTGCGAGGTGTGTTTCGGTGCATGAATTGCGGTTTGCACCAATCCTTCATTACTAACAATAAAATTAAGCGCTAAATTTCGTTTTATTCCCTCTTGCAGACGCCATTTTGCTAAAAATTTTAAATTATTTAGTTCCTCTCGATTAAGGCGCCACGCGTTACCAATATCCAAATAAGCACGTTCTGGTATTGGTTGTTTGCAACGTTTTTCCGCCACAAATTGGCACTCTTGCTTGATCACTTCTGCCCATTGCGAGTTTTGCATCGTAGCTGCCATTTGTTGATAAACGGGTAATAAATAATAGACATCAGCCGCTGCATACTGTAATTGACGATCACTCAATGGACGTTTTAACCAATCAGTACGTGACATTTTTTTATCTAATTGCACTTGTAAATAATGTTCGACCAAAAGAGCAAATCCTGCAGAAAGCGGAAAACCTAAAAAATTTGCCGCAATTTGTGTATCCATCAATGGTTGCGGTAGTTGTCCAAATTGTTGATAAAAAATTTCGATATCTTCGCCACTGGCGTGTAAGACTTTAATTACCTGTTGATTCGTTAATAATGCAATAAAAGGCTGCCACTCGGTAATCGTCAATGAATCAATTAATGCAACCTGTTCACCATAATAGAGTTGAATTAAGCCGAGTTTAGCGTAATAGCTACGAATTCGTTCAAACTCGGTATCCAACGCCACAACAGGATGTTGTTGGGCAGCTTGACATAGTTGTTGTAATTGTTGGTTATTCTGAATAATTTGGTATGGAATTGATAAGTTTTGCATAAATTAATTGCTCAAATATCATTCAAAAAAGAAGGCATGAACTTCATGCCTTCAACATTATAAAATAAAAAATAAGATAACTATGCTTCTTCTGCGGTAGTTGCAGCACTAGCACGTTTAGCTAATTCCTCTTCACGAACAACGCGACGTAAGATTTTCCCTACATTACTCTTCGGTAACTCTTCACGAAATTCAATTTCTTTTGGAATTTTATAACCAGTTAAATATTTACGACAATGTTTACGCAATTCATCACGCGTTAAACTTTCGTCTTTCTTCGCTACTACTGCTTTAATAATTTCACCGGAAACCGGATGTGGAATACCGATAACAGCGGCTTCTTTCACTTTCGGATTTAGCATAATTACATCTTCCACTTCATTTGGATAGACGTTAAAACCAGACACAATGATCATATCTTTCTTACGATCAACGATCCGTAATTGGTAATCATCGTCCATTTCCACAATATCACCAGTCGCCATCCAGCCATCTTTTAATACTGCTGCGGTTTCTTCAGGTTTATTCCAATAACCTTGCATTACTTGTGCACCTTTCACCCAAAGCTCGCCCGGTTGATTTAAACCAACTTCATTGCCGTTATCATCCATAATTTTAATATCGGTATCTGGCACTGGTACCCCGATTTTTCCGGCATGACCGGCAAAATTAGCTGGATTACACGCAATCAATGGTGAGCATTCCGTCATACCATAACCTTCTAAAATATGACAGCCTGTCACTTCAAACCAACGCTGCGCCACCGCTTTTTGTACTGATACTCCACCGCCAACAGTCAAGCGCAATTGAGAGAAATCAACCTCTTTTAATTCCTCTTGATGCAACAATGAATTAAAGAGTGTATTTACCCCAGTAATTGCAATTGGACGATATCGTTTTAATTCTTTAATTAAATTTGGTAAATCGCGCGGATTTGTAATCAAACCCCCAGTCAAACCAAAATCAATAAATAACAACGCATTAACTGTTAAAGAGAAAACGTGATACATCGGCAGAATAATAGTGGCATAACGATTTTTGCCCGCTTTGACAAAAGGTTCAGCCAACCATTTTGCTTGGGCAATGTTATAAATCATATTGCCATGTGTCAGCATTGCACCTTTGGCAACGCCTGTTGTACCGCCTGTATATTGTAAAAATGCCAGATCTTTCTTACCGATTTCTGGACGGATATATTGACGATATTTTCCAATCCGTAACACTTCGCGGAAAGTTACCGCGTGTGGCAATTTATATTTTGGTACTAACTTTTTGATATATTTAACAATAAAATTCACTAATGTTCTTTTGCCAAATGACAGTTGATCGCCCATTCTGGTCAAAATGACATGTTTCACATCAGTATTAAAGACCACTTTTTCTAATGTGGAAGCAAAGTTAGAAACGACAACAATCGCGGTTGCGCCACTATCTTTTAATTGGTGTTCTAATTCTCTTGGTGTATAAAGCGGATTAACATTCACCACTACCAAACCTGCACGCAATACGCCAAATAAAGCGATTGGATATTGCAACAAATTAGGCATCATCAACGCAACGCGTTCGCCTCTTTCGAGTTTTAATTCATTTTGTAAATAGGCTGCAAATGCTCGGCTGCGCTCTTCTAATTTACGATAGGTTAATACCTGCCCCATATTGACATACGCTGGGCGATCTGGATGTTCTCTTACCGCCTTTTCCAACATTTCCACTAAAGACGACAATGCTAAAGTATTTGGATCCATGCGTGATTCCGCTGGATAATTTTTAACCCACAATCTTTCCATGTTTATCTTATCTATTTTTTCTCGTTAAAATTCGGTCGCTATGTTATCACAAAATTAGCTAACTTTCGTATAAATAGCCATTTTGCCGAAGATTTATGCAATTACTTTAATAAAAGAAACTATCTTAAAAACACAAGGGATTTAAAATCCCTTGTCTAAAAATCAGCTATCTATATTTGAGGATCAATTAAATCCACTAATTTCATCACCACTTCATCTACTAGATAAGGCTCTGCCGTCGTTGCAAATTTTGCTTCTCGTGCGACCAAATCTAAGGAGCGAATTTGATGGCAAAGTACAACACCAGTTACTTTACCTGATGCTATACTAGCCCCATCTAATACAACCGTTACACTTTGTGAGCGGGCTGCATTACCTCCTATTGAAATTGGGCAACACATTGCTACACCTAATGCCTTATTCAATGCTTGTTCCGAAATGACAATAAAATAATGGGGATTACGCAGTTCTTTTCCTGCTGTGGGATCTGGATCGACATACCAAATTTCCCCTTTCTTAGGAATGCGCATTACCATACTTCATTCCCTTTTGGTTCACCTTCTATCTCAATCATTTCAGTATTTAATGCCGCCACTTCTTCGCTATCAATACCTTCCAATAACTGAGCCACTGTTTTCCTGCCTCTAGGTTGTCGAGTCACTGAACTTAACACAACTTGATCACCTTGCTTTTCAATATTAAGAGTATGACCTGCTTCCCATCCCATTTGTGTTGCAATGGTATTCGGTACAGTCAAAATAATGGCGCCGCCTTGTTGTCTTAATCGTCCAATCATAATGCCTCCCATTGTGTTACTTTGTGTAACCCGATTATAGGACGGCAATTCAGTACTAGCAATTTTTTTGTTTGATTTATAAACAATACATTGCATAGATAACAAAAAAGGCTGCTTTGCAGCAACCTTTCCACTATTTTTATCAGATCGTGACAATTAACGATATTCTACATCAATAATATCGAATTCGACGGTACCGCCTGGTGTAACAATATTCACATTATCGTCCACCTCTTTACCAATTAAACCACGCGCAATTGGTGAATTAACAGAAATAAGTCCTTGTTTGATGTCTGCTTCATCATCACCTACGATTTGATAAGTTACTTCTTCTTCGGTTTCTGCATTCACTAACACCACTGTTGCACCAAAAATAACGCGTCCATTATTAGTCATTTTGGTCACATCAATAACTTGCGCATTAGCTAATTTACCTTCAATTTCTTGAATTCTACCTTCACAAAAACCTTGTTGCTCACGAGCTGCATGGTATTCTGCATTTTCTTTTAAATCACCATGTTCGCGTGCTTCAGCAATTGCCTTAATAATCTCTGGACGGCGTACATTTTTTAGAAATTCAAGCTCTTCACGCAGAAGATTCGCTCCGCGTACTGTCATAGGAATTTGTTGCATTATTTATGTCCTTCTTTACCCTACTATCAGTCAAAACAAAGCCACACCAGATGCGAATTTACACCTCGTGTGACATAAAATAATAAATAGTGATTTACGAAATCAACGAGAGCTATTATTATTTACCGCATTGCAAAAAATATCAATATCAAAAATTTTCGTTGTTTATGATGTTCTCAAAATCAATCCATTCACGTTTTTATAAATATACAGCTTTATTTCTTCCACTTACTGTTTGTTCCACTTTATCTCAATATAGTTTTGCTACCGTTGATGTGACGCCGATTATTCAACAATTGCCTAAAGGAGCAAGCGTTACCCTTGCAGCGAAGAATTTAGTGACAGGGCAAGTCAGTGCTAATTATCAAGGCGATGTTTTTATGTTGCCAGCGAGTACGCAAAAAGTGTTTACTGCTCTTGCCGCCAAATTATTACTCACCGATCAATTTAAGTTTCAAACCAGTTTACTCACTGATGGCAAAATTGAGGGTAATCGTTTAAAAGGCAACCTTATTGTTAAATTTAGTGGTGACCCAGATTTACGTAGCGGTCAGCTATATAGTTTATTAGCAGAATTAAAAAAACGTGGCGTGACTCAAATTGATGGTAGTTTAGTTTTAGATACCTCCATCTTTTCTTCCCACGATCGGGGCTTAGGCTGGATTTGGAATGATTTAACTATGTGCTTTAATGCGCCACCAGCTGCCGTTAATATTGATGGTAACTGTTTCTCTGTTAATGTTAATGCGAATGGCCCAGTTGGTAGTTTGGTGCGTGTTGATGTGCCATCGCAATATCCAATTCAAATGTTTAGCCAGGTCTATATTGTTAGTGATAGCGAAGCAGGCTATTGCCAATTCGATGTGGTCAGTAATGACAACAATCGCTATCAGCTTAAAGGCTGTATCCGTCGCCAGCCAAAAAGTTTTGGTTTAAGTTTTGCGGTACAAGATACCGATAGTTATGCCACTGCCGTTATCCAACGAATGTTGCGAAATCTTGGTATCTCTTATAATGGTCAAGTGCAAATTCCTTTCCAACCGCAACAAGGAACGGTTTTAGCGGTACATGAATCCAAAGCATTACCAGAATTGTTGAAAAAGATGATGAAACATTCGGATAACCAAATCGCAGATGCATTGTTTAGAACCATTGCTTATTACTACTATAAACGACCAGCTACTTTCCAATTAGGCGGTATGGCAGTAAGAAGTATTTTAGAAAAAAATACCAATATTCGTTTTGGCAACAGTATTATTGCTGATGGTTCCGGTTTATCGCGTCAAAATCTGATTAGTGCTAATACGATGCTACAAGCGTTGGAGTATATTGCTAAAAATGACAATCGACTCAATTTATTGCAGACTTTCCCAATTGCTGGGGTAGATGGCACCATTAGCGGTCGTGGTTCATTAATTAGTGCTCCACTGGTAAAAAATGTAATTGCCAAGACGGGTTCTTTAAAAGGGGTCTATAACCTTGCAGGTTTCTTAACTAATGCACGTGGCCAGCGAGTTGCTTTTGTGCAGTTTGTTAATGGTTATTCCACAGGTGATCTGGAAGATAAGACGCAACGCGCACCTTTAGTGCGATTTGAGTCACAGTTATATCGTTCATTATATAGTGATTAGCGAAAATGCCGCTAAATAGCGGCATTTACTTTATCTCAAGATAATCTTACCAATTAACTTTCACTATAAATCTCTAAATTTGTTGCTTCACTTTCTTGTTTCTTTTTACTACCATCATTACGCATTGCCGCAATTTTATCGAGATATTCTTGCGTAATATCGCCGGTAATATATTCTCCCGTAAAGACAGACGCATCAAAATCTTCAATTGCTGGATTTTCTTGACGAACAGCTTCTTCTAGCGCAGATAAATCTTGGAAAATTAATTTATCGACCCCAATCAATTTAGCGATTTCTTCAGTGGTACGATTGTAAGCAATTAACTCGTGTGAAGTCGGCATATCAATACCATACACATTTGGATAACGAATTTCCGGTGCAGCAGAAGCAAAATAAATCTTCTTCGCACCAGCTGCTCTCGCCATTTCGACAATTTGTTCTGAAGTCGTACCACGCACAATAGAATCGTCTACTAATAATACATTCTTACCTTTAAATTCCGAAGAAATTGTATTGAGCTTACGTCTTACAGAATTACGGCGTTGTGTTTGCCCCGGCATAATGAAAGTACGACCTACATAACGATTTTTCACAAAACCTTGACGATATGGTTTGTTCAATACATTGGCAATGCGCAACGCAATATCATTGGACGTTTCCGGCACTGGGATAATGACATCAATATCATCGAGGATATCACTCCATTCACGCGCAATCTTTTCACCAAGATATTCACCCATATGTACTCGCGCTGCATACACTGATACGCCATCAATATAAGAGTCCGGACGTGCAAAATAGACAAATTCAAAAATACAAGGTGATAACTTCGCATGATCTGAACATTGTTTAGAATACAATTTACCATCAAAGGTAATATAGATTGCTTCACCTGGATTAACGTCACGCACAAATTCAAAACCAACCGCATCTAATGCCACTGTTTCAGATGCGAACATATATTCAGTTTTACCCTGATCCTCACGCTTACCTAACACCAATGGACGAATACCAAACGGATCGCGGAAAGCAATCATTCCATGGCCAATTAGCATTGCTAAGCAAGCATAACCACCACGAATATCTTTGTGAGTACGTTGGATCGCATAGAAAATATCATCTTCATCTAATTCATGCTTATTAATCTGTTCTAAGTGATACGCCAAAATATTCAGTAATAATTCAGAATCAGAGTTGGTATTGACATGACGACGAGCCGATTTCAATAATTTGCTATTTAGCTCATCTGCATTGGTTAAATTACCATTATGCACTAACGTCAAACCATACGGATAATTCACATAAAATGGTTGCGCTTCAGATACACTTGAGCTACCTGCAGTTGGATAACGTACATGTCCTAAGCCCGCATGACCTTGTAAACGCAGCATATGACGTTGTTGAATAACATCACTCACTAACCCATTTGCTTTTCTCAGACGAAAACGATCCTCTTCATCTACGGTTACAATCCCTGCGGCATCCTGTCCACGATGTTGTAATACGATTAACGCATCATAAATTGATTGATTGACGATTGAATGTCCAAGAATTCCCACAATGCCGCACATTATATTTTCCTCTATGATGAAGTAACTAAATCAGAATAATTGATTAAATTTGAATTAATAAAACTGGAGTGGAGCTGTAATTGATGGAAGAACCAATCAACTACAAAGCCAAAGTGTGGAATCAATTTTGATTCTTTCCACCAATCACTTTGACTGAAATTGGTAAAGGTGTCTAAGAAGAATAACAACGCTGCAATAATTAACACGCCTCTTAATAGACCGAAACAGGCACCTAATACACGATCTGTACCAGATAACCCGGTTTTCTCGACTAATTGGGAGATAATGTAATTAATTAAACTACATACGATTAATGTTGCAATAAATAAAATAACGATTGCCGTACCATTGCGCAGATATTCTGATTCTATTTGTTGGAAAAACGCTGCAAGATAAGGGTAGAAATGACTTGATACAAAAAATGCAATTAACCAGCTAGCTAAAGATAAAACTTCTCGGACAAAGCCGCGAAACAAACTAATAATGACAGAAAAAGAAATAATACCAATAATAATATAATCAATCATTGTCAGATCTCTGTGACACAAAACGGCGTATATTCTACAAAAAAAGATAACGTTTGCGTAGTGCTATTTATGGGAATTCTGTAATTTCTCTGAAAACATTGACATCCTTTTCCCGTCAGCAAAACCTACACAACCCTAACGAAAAAACAGCCATAAAAAGTAATTTTTTATGGCTGCCTAATGACTTTAAATATAATGTTTATTCAACTTTAACAATCCAACCTTCTGGCGCTTCAATATCACCAAATTGGATACCGGTAAGTTCATTATAAAGCGCTTTAGTAACTGGGCCGACTTCAGTTTCTGAATAGAATACATGGAAATCATCGCCATTTTGGATACCGCCAATTGGACTAATTACTGCTGCTGTACCACAAGCGCCAGCTTCAGTAAAACGATCAAGTTGATTAATATAAACATCGCCTTCAATTGCTTTTAAACCTAAGCGTTTTTCCGCTAAATAAAGCAATGAGTATTTAGTAATACTTGGCAAAATAGATGGTGAGAATGGTGTCACAAATTCATTATCTTTAGTGATACCAAAGAAGTTTGCTGAACCCACTTCTTCAATCTTGGTATGTGTTGCTGGGTCAAGGTAAATACAATCACTAAAGTTACGTTCATGTGCATGATGGCCCGGTAACAAACTTGCCGCATAATTACCACCAACTTTCGCCGCACCAGTCCCTTGCGGCGCTGCACGATCATATTCAGATACAATAAAGTTAGTTGGTTTTAAACCACCTTTGAAATAAGCACCTACCGGACAACAGAACACAGTAAAGATATATTCTTTTGCTGGATGAACACCAATATTCTCACCAACACCAATTAATAATGGACGAAGATAAAGGGTTGCACCAGTTCCATAAGGTGCTACCCATTCTTCATTTGCTTTCACCACTTGTTTACAAGCATCAACAAACATTTCTACTGGTACATGTGGCATTAATAAACGATCGCAGCTACGTTGCATACGTTTTGCATTTTGATCAGGACGGAACAAATTGATTGAACCATCTTTACAACGATACGCTTTTAGACCTTCAAAACATTGTTGGCCATAATGTAATGCTGGCGCCCCTTCATGTAAAACAAGGTGATTATCTTGAGTTAATTTCCCTTCTGACCATTTACCATCTTTCCAATGTGCAATATAGCGATAGTCAGTTTTGATATAACTAAATCCTAAATTTTTCCAATCAATATCTTTCATATAAAACCTTCTTAATATGTTGTGTTATCTGCAACTGCAAACTAATCTACACCATAATCACAGCATTGCAACCTTTTCATTGTCTAGATTGATTTTTTTCTATGCAAATCGGACAAGCGGTCAAATATTGTGTTCCTAACTGCCATCCAATATGGCTTTTCACATAGTTATACAGACAACTCATTGTGTTTTTCTAATAAAAACTCAATCAATGTCCGTACTCGACGGATTTTTTGGCTATTTTGTGGATAATAAACATAGGTAGGCGCAAAGCGTTTCCAATACGGTTTTAAAATAGGAACCAGCTCACGAGCGTGATGTTGCCAAATAGGTTCAAATAGCTGAATAAACCCTAAATTCTGACGTGCTGCATCAATCAGCATTGACGTGTCATTACAAATCATCATTGGTTTTAGATCAATAGTGTGTAATACATTCTTTACATTGAGTTGTATTGGATGCAGACGGTTTGCGGTAATAAAACGAAAACCAATCCAACGATGCACAGACAACTCTTCTGGAACTTTTGGTGTGCCAAATTGAGCGAGATAATCGGGTGAAGCATAAAGCCCCTCTAGCACACTTGGAAAAATTTGCCGAGCGACCATTCCTTCTTCTACACTATCACCAAAACGAATGCCAACATCATAACCTTGTTCAATAAGATTCACTGTCGCATTGTCAATTGAAATATCTAAATGAATTTTTGGATAACGATGACAGAATTCCGCATAAATAGGTTGCAACACCATATAATAGGCTGTTTGCGATAAGGTAATCCGTACTGTTCCGCTCGGTTCACCACTCTTATTTTGCACGCTTTCAAAAGCAGTTTGTAAAATCTCCATTGCTTTATCAGTTTGCGACAATAATTGCATTCCAGCTTCAGTTAATTGAATTTGCCTAGTAGTACGAATAAATAATGGCGCACCAATTTTTTGTTCTAATAATTTGAGCGATTTACTTACTGATGGCGCCGCAATCGCTAATTTTCTTGCTGCACCGGTAATACTTCCTTCTTTAGCAATAGCTAAAAAGACAACTAATTGTCCATATTCTGATTGATTCATTATTAGCTCCAGGCTAAAAGTCTTTGAGTTTATTATAGCTTAATTATTCAAGATATGAGTATGTAGAATAATTGTCACCAGGCAAACTACTATCTAAGGAGTCATTTATGTTTAAGCAATTACAAAGCTATTTTCCTTCATTTAAAGACGGTTTTTTCACCACCAGCGATAATGTAAAAATTCACTACATTGAAGCAGGTACAGGCGAACCATTAATTCTTACTTCCGGTTGGCCAACTACACCTTGCATTTTTGCCTATAACCTTGAGGCACTCGCTAAACATTATCGAGTGATTGCAATTGAAACACGTGGTACTGGTGAATCGGAAAAAGTCACATATGGCTACCGAGTTTCCCGTACTGCAAAAGACGTTTACGATATGCTAATCGCACTTAGTATTACAAAAGCAAATTTTATCGGACACTCAATGGGTTGTTCGACTTTATGGGCATTTATTGATTTGTTTGGTCAGTCAATGATTAATAAGTTGATCTTAGTGGATCAATCACCATGGCTATGGAGTAATGTAGCTGAAAGTGATGAATCAATGGATTTACATGCAGGCCATCGTGGCAATCCTTATGGGCTTTATAATGCATTTGTGCAATCGTGGGATGCAGGAAATGCTGAATATGCTAAACCTGAATATTGGCCAACTGGATGGACATCTATCGAACGCAGTACAAAAGATGGTCTAAAAGTAATGGCTCTTGAAGAAGAATATCGTCAACAAAACAATTATCCAAGAGAAGCGCTAGCACGTTTATTGGTCAATCACTATATGACAGATTGGCGCGATATTATACAAATCATCAGTGTACCAACCTTAATTATTACAGGTTCTTATTCACATGCTATTAATGCCCAAACTACCGAATGGATGCACAACGCTATCAAAGGTAGTAAACTTATCGTGTTCGGTGATAATGAAGGCGGTAACCATATTATGATGGCAAATAGCCCTGAAAAATTTAACCGAGAAGTACTAAATTTCTTAACTAAATAAATGATACAAGCAGTCGGATTTGCTTAATTTTGCAAATAGTTAGGGAAATCTGACTGCTCAATGGAGTGACCTCTGAATGAGGATTTTATGATTAGCTTATTGCTTGCCAACACTATTTTTCAGCTATTCTTGGTGATGTTTTTCGGTTATCTGCTCGTCAAAACCAAAATTGTTAATCCATTTGAGAGCACTGTATTGTCAAAACTCTCACTCTATTTGGTAATGCCTTGCGTGATTATCAGCTCCTTCCAAGTGGAATTTAAACCCGAAGTACAACAAGGTTTGCTCCTTACCACAGGAGCAGCAGTGGTTATCCATTTTTTGTTAATCGTATTTGGTACACTGCTTGGCAAAATGGCAAAGTTTGATGAAATTGAGCAAGCTTCGGTGGTGTACTCTAACGCAGGTAACCTGATTATTCCTATTGTAATGGCAATTCTTGGTTCCGAATGGGTGATTTATTCCATGACCTTTGTATCTGTGCAGATGATTTTACTTTGGACACATTGTCGAATGCTATTTACTAAAGGTGTTACCTTTTCGCTACGTTATATCTTACTTAACATCAATATGATGGCAATTTTGATCGGTGTAATCATGCTGTTAGCTGGCATAAAACTACCAGATACTATCAATAACACTTTTGCTACTGTTGGCAGTATGCTTGGCCCGCTTTGTATGTTGATTACAGGAATGATTGTAGCGGGAATGAATTTAAAGTCCGTCTTTTCCAACAAAAAAGTCTATCAAATTGTTGCGCTTAGAATGGTGATTTGCCCATTGCTAATTTTAATGCTGTTTAAACTAACAGCAGCAGAAACCTGGACGCCTTATGGTAAAGAGCTGTTACTGATTACTTTTTTAGCAACTGCTGCACCTACTGCTTCTACCATTACGCAGTTTGCTCAGCTAAGCGGCAAAAATGCTCAATATGCAGGCGCAATTAACATTATTTCTACATTCGTCTGCATTATCACAATGCCGATTTTTGTCTATTTCTATCAAAAATAGATTAAGAAGATGCTATTGATGTTTATAGCGGCAATATCGTGAGTGCTAAGATCATCATAATGATGATTAGAATATTCCTGCTCCAATACACATAAAAAAAGTGCGGCTAACTTACCGCACTTCTCTTGTTTATTAAATCGACCAAAACTTATTTAACAAAGTTTTCGCCTAATTCAATATCTGCTTTTAAGGTTGGTAACATTGCTTCAACCGCAGCTTGTTCAAATGCGCTTAATGGGCCAATTGGAAGTAATTCTTCCACACCTTCTTTACCTAAACGTACTGGTTGTGCAAAGAAGCGAGCATATTTACCATCGCCTTCAACATAAGTACATTCAACCACTTTTTCACCATTTAATGCACGAACAAGTGAAAGAGCAAAACGTGCAGCAGCTTGTGCCATTGATAATGTAGCAGATCCGCCACCAGCTTTCGCATTAACTACTTCAGTACCTGCATTTTGGATACGTTTTGTTAATGGTTCAATTTCTTCATCTTTCCAAGAAACATAATGCACTTGTGATAATAATGGAAGAATAGTTACACCTGAGTGACCACCGATTACTGGAACTTGTACTTTGCTTACATCAACATTTTTCAATTCTGCTACGAAAGTTTCAGAACGGAGAGTATCTAAAGTAGTCACACCGAATAATTTACGTTTGTCGTAAACACCAGCTTTTTTCAACACTTCTGCAGCAATTGCAACAGTAGTATTTACTGGGTTAGTAATAATACCTACACATGCTTTTGGACAAGTAGCTGCTACTTTTTCAATTAAGTTTTTCACAATACCTGCGTTGATATTGAAAAGATCTGAACGATCCATACCTGGTTTACGTGCTACTCCTGCAGAAATTAATACTACATCTGCACCTTCAAGTGCTGGAGTTGGATCTTCACCAGCAAATCCTTTTACATTTACTGCAGTTGGGATATGACTAACATCCACTGCAACACCTGGTGTTACTGGTGCAATATCATATAATGCTAAATCTGAACCTGCTGGTAATTGGATTTTTAACAATAGTGATAATGCTTGACCGATTCCGCCTGCCGCACCTAAAACAGCAACTTTCATTTCATACTCCTTATTGGTTATATCAAAAATAATATTAAGAATTTTATGCCTCATCACTGACTTTTTCAAATAAATAAATTCAATATTGAGAGCTACTCCACATTTTCCAGTAAAAGTCATTTTGGCGTTTAAAAAGTTACTCGCTTATTGCTATTTATGCAGTTATAATTCAAATTTAATCCATATTTCTGCATTTTTATGCAAAATTTATGCAATTTTTACTTTATTGATTCTTGATTCGTATGGAAAATAAACAAGAAAAATTACTTTCAGCATTTAAATCTTTATTAGCAGAAGAAAAATTCAGCTCGCAAAGCGAAATTGTCAATACATTAACAGAAATGGGCTTTACTAATATTAATCAATCCAAAGTGTCCAGAATGTTAGCGAAATTTGGCGCAGTGCGGGCAAGAAATACTAAAATGGAAATGGTCTATTGTTTGCCGAATGAATTGAGTGTACCGACAACATCTAGTCCATTAAAAAATTTAGTTTTAGATATCGATCACAATAACTATTTAATTGTGATTAAAACGAGTCCCGGTGCTGCACAACTAATTGCACGCTTATTAGACTCAGTAAGTAAAGCAGAAGGGATTTTAGGGACAATCGCTGGCGATGATACGATTTTTGTATCCCCTACCAACGATATTCAAATTGAGCAACTTATAGAGAATATTCAAGCTTTATTCAACGATTCTCTATAATTTTCAGAAGGAGAACGGGTATGAATATACTAATTACTGGCGGTACAGGCTTCATTGGCAAAACGTTACTTAAACAACTGGACAGTGAAGGACATCAACTGACATTATTTTCACGTTCTCCAAAAAAATATAGCGCACAAATTCCAGCAAATACTCATCTGATTTCTTCATTAGATACGTTTGAAAATTTAGATGATTTTGATGCTGTGATTAATCTTGCTGGTGAACCTATTTTTAATCACAGTTGGAGCGCTGCTCAAAAACAAAAATTAATTGATAGCCGTATCCAAATTACCACCAAACTTGCTGTTTTAATTAATCAAGGAACTAACCCTCCACATACCTTTATTTCGGGTTCAGCAATTGGTTATTATGGTGATCATCCTCAACTTACTATGACTGAAAAAATGCCACCTGCTGACGATTTTTTAGGTAAGTTATGTAAACAATGGGAAGATACTGCTTTAACGGCAAATACTCGTGTTTGTTTATTACGAACAGGCTTAGTTTTAGGCAGCTATGGCGGTGTACTCGGTCGTTTATTGCCTTTATATAGCCATTGGTTAGGTGGAAAGATTGGCGATGGACAACAATATTGGTCATGGATTAGCTTGCCTGATATGGTCAATGCCATTCTCTTTTTATTGAAAAATCCTGACTGTAGCGGCGCGTTTAATATGGTATCGCCAAATCCTGTCACTAATCAGGAATTTAATGCAACGTTAGCTAGACTAATGAAGCGTTCAGCTATTCTGCATATTCCTGCTGCAGTGCTTAAAACGTTACTCGGTGAACGCGCTTGTTTATTATTGAATAGTCAGAAAATTTACCCTGAAAAATTACTAAAATCAGGCTTTCAATTTGAATGTCCAACCTTAGAAGCCACTTTAAGTAAAGTGCTTAACAATTAAGCAATTTAGAATTTGTTAATCAATGAAATAGCTTGCGGGAGAGATACTTCTCCCGTACTATGCTATGCTGAAACTTGAACATATTGATGATCGCTATCTTTTTATTTTCGCTTTGACAATAGCATCTTTATCTTCAATAGAATCAATATGTTCCAAATAATAATAACAACATAAGGATAATGTTATGACAGAACAAACTTTTATTTTAGGCAAAGATGCCGCATTAGAAGATTCCATTGCAACCTTCCAACAAAAATTAAAAAATCTTGGTTTTAATATTGAAGAAGCTTCATGGTTAAACCCAGTACCAAATGTTTGGTCGGTGCATATTCGCGACAAAGACTGTCCACAATGTTTTTCTAATGGTAAAGGAGCAAGCAAAAAAGCCGCACTTGCATCTGCATTAGGTGAATATTTTGAGCGTCTTTCAACTAATTACTTTTTCTCTGATTACTATTTAGGTAAAGCCGTTGCTGAAGGAGAATTTGTTCACTATCCAAGTGAAAAATGGTTCCCGATCGAAGATCCAGATTTACTTCCTGCCGGCATTTTGGATGAACAATTATTAGATTATTTCGATCCAAACCAAGAATTAACGCCTGATCTATTAGTGGATATTCAATCAGGTAATGCAGAGCGTGGTATTGTCGCTTTACCTTACGTACGTCAATCAGATCAAAAAACTATCTATATTCCACAAGCGATCATCAATAATCTTTATGTATCGAATGGAATGTCTGCTGGTAACACAATTAATGAAGCTAGAGTGCAAGGCTTATCTGAAGTCTTCGAACGCTATGTAAAAAATAAAATTATTGCTGAAGCTATTAGCCTGCCACAAATTCCAGCAGAAATTTTGGCGAAATACCCTTCTGTACAAGAATCTATTGCCAAATTGGAAGAAGAAGGTTTCCCAATTTATGCGTTTGATGCTTCTTTAGGCGGACAATATCCTGTTATTTGTGTGGTATTGTTGAACCGTAATAATGGCACTTGCTTTGCCTCTTTCGGTGCTCACCCTAACTTTGCCGTTGCATTAGAACGTACCGTAACTGAATTATTGCAAGGTCGCAGCTTAAAAGATCTTGATGTGTTCTCTCCACCATCATTTAATAATGATGACGTTGCAGAGCATGCAAATCTTGAAACCCACTTTATTGACTCAAGCGGTTTAATCTCTTGGGATCTCTTCAAACAAGAAAGCGATTATGAATTTGTTCATTGGGATTTTTCGGGTACTACAACGGAAGAATTTGCTAATTTAATGGCGTTATTCCAACGTGAAGAGAAAGAAGTCTATATTATGGATTATCAACATCTTGGCGTATATGCTTGCCGCATTATTGTGCCGGGAATGTCTGATATTTATCCGACGGACGATTTAATTTATGCCAACAATAATATGGGTATGGATTGGCGCGAGATCTTATTAGATCTACCAAACTTCCATCACGATCAAGAAACCTATCAAGAATTGTTAGAAGAGCTTGATGCGCAAGGAATTGATGATGCTACTCGTGTACGTGAATTTATTGGTATTGTGGCACCGAAAAATACTAGCTGGCAAACCTTGCGTATTGGTGAATTAAAATCAATGCTCTATTTAGCGGTTGGTGATTTGGAAAATGCACTTGAATGGGCAACTTGGACCTATCAAATGAACAGTTCAGTATTTAACGCTGAACAAGCCAATTATTACCGTACTTTAATCAGCAGCTTAGAACTCTTCTTAGATGAAACTCGTGATCCTGAACAATATCGTGCGGTATTTGAACGTATGTATGGTGAAAAAGCAGTGGAATTCGCTTGGAATGCGATTAATGGCGGTAATCCATTCTTCTTATTACCAGCGAGCGATGAAACCTTAGCAAACTTCGCTGAACATCAAAAATTATTACAAGCTTATCAAAAATTACAACGAGCTAAATAATTGATATACACCCCGCTTTAAGTGGGGTGTTGTTTTAAGTATTCTCAATTTCCTTCTCTAAATTATTTAACTCTCTCTTATATCTTTCCCTATAATTTTTATCAAAAAAGTACCTAATTATTAACATAGCTAAAATGAGTGCATCAGTAATAAACCATGTAAATAAAAGATTTGAATGTGACAAATACCATATTCCAGGAAAAGTAAAAGAAAATACTAAATTACTCATTCTTTCTGAGCTTGTCATTCCTGATTTCACAGTATTATATGACACATCTATATCATAGATTATGTAATATAAAAGGACAGAGAAAAACATCACTATAAATATATATATAAAAAGAAACTTTATTTTATTATCATAATGAAGTCTTTTAACAAAGAAATTCAAAAAACCAAACTTACTCCAAATAAAGAAAATATAAAAGAAAGAAAAAAACACATTCATAATTATTAAACTATAGCGTTGAATTTCTATCAAAATCTCTTTTGACAATTCTCCATTTAAAAAAAGAAAGTTAAATATCAAAGACCAAACTCCCCCTAATAAAATGGTTAATAAAAAAATTTTACCTGTGAATTTTCTAGTTTTTCTATTCAATTCTGATTCAAGCACAAATAACACCTACAACTATATAAAAATATCAATCTTAAAAGATCATATGATAAGTTCTATTAAAAAATATGTTTATCTTTGATAACAGCCGCTGAAAAACCACTACTTGTTTCTAATTGTTGATGAACCACCTCAAAATTAGACGTAAAGTACTCAATATCTTGTTGAGTAAAATTACCTTCTTTTATTAGAGAATCTTGAATATCGTTTTTATCAAGTCTATGACCACTTTCGTCAAAAAAATCAGTGTATGCTGCTGCACTTAATAAAGCTTTATCTTGTAGTGTTTCATGCTCATTCATTGGCTATCCCTCTATTTATCTAAAAATTATATTGCATAACTTTCATTGAATACTCCTGTGAACTATTTTTATCACATTCTACCTCATTAGAACCCGGTCCAAATAAAGTCCAATATTGCCCAACTACTTTTTCTGCACTGAGAATTGTTTTTTGTAATTCCAAATCATACATAACAAAATAATATGTAATGAAGATGTTTAAATAATTCTGTTCACTAAAATAAGTCGCTATTTTTGTTTTTAAATTTACACTGTTAAGTTCATACACTCTATTATTTATTTTAATAGTTTGTGGAATCAATTTTTTTTCGAGAGAGGTTAAGTTGTAATTCGGTGTAAATAACCGCATAGATTCATCTGCATCTTTGATTGGTCTTAACGTCTCAATGCCTTTTTGTTTTTTCCATTCTCCTACCGACATAAGTACCTTAGTTGTATCGCTAGCCATTGCACAACGTATTGGTGTAGTGACTTCGGCAATAATTCGATCATAATTAATAAGTAGTAATAATATTATAAACACAACACAACAAATATGATTAGATGCTAATTCTAACCCTAAATGAAAAATGCTATTGGAATATTTAAATATTTTCTTCATAGATGAAATATCTCTTATCTTATACAAGGGATACTAATTAATAATTACAATAAACAACCTAACATTGAATAAATGCGGAATGTTCTTTCTCTATCAACTTTTGTTAAAACTTCCAAAAGTAATCAAGATATAACTCTAACTAAAACATCATAAGCCAATTAAGTGGGCATTCAAAACGAAATAACGTATCCAGAAATCAGTATATAAGAATAGAATAGTTCTCTTATCCAAATAGTAATTATTATAAAAAAACCTCGCCAAGCGAGGTTTCTCTAGTTAATTCTAAAATGATAAGGATTACTCCCACTCTATTGTGTCAATAAAAATTAAAATCAATTAAATCAATAATATAAATTAAAACGCATTAACAAATACCGTCATTTATACCGTCAATAAAAATTAATTGGTTTAAATCACACTTATACTAGTAAAATCATATTAATTTTATTTGCCAGTTATTTGATTATATCCACCATACCAAGATGTGGTCGCCCCATTATTAAATGACTTAGCAAATCTTATTTTCGCATCTTCTGCTATCTTAGCAGCGTATGACATAAATCCGCATTAGAAAAGGCTTGATCATTATTTTTTGTTCCGAAACTATTAAAACTATTAAAATTATTTTAACTTGTAAAACAATAAGATAAAAAAGAATTTCGGAACGATTTTTAGAGTATAGAATTCTGATTTTGACAATGTGACAGGGTTAAAAAAAAGAGGGTTAACTACCCTCTTTGCAAGATCGCAATTAGGTCATTTGGACTAAATCGCCACGCTTCTCGATACCCTAAGCATTCAGCACACCATTCTGAGCAGAAATATTTATTTCTAGCTTGTCTAAATTTAAGCACAACACCTATCGCTCCAAACCAGTCATAACGTTTACCAGCGGTTGTTAAGTAATACTTCATAACTGACTCTTTACTGATATCTAACTCAACTAAATCCCACTTATCTGACGGTAATTCCATTTCTTTAACGCGTACGCCACCATCACGTACACTAGAAGAATAACAACGGTAAAGACCATTATCTAATTTGATTGCAATCTCACAATGTGAGTAATCCCCTTTTGTTACTTTACGTGTTAGCCAATCACTAAATTTAGCTAACAAATCAAAAGGGCGGTTAATTGATTTCCGCCCTTTGTAAAATGCTAAATACACTTCCGACATTACAGCACCTCACCAACTTTTCTAATCTCAAGCACGATTTGCGCTGCACGCTCATTAACATCAAATTCTGTTGTAAGCGACTGTAGTTCGTATGCGCGCATTCTCAATTCACCAATTCTGTTGACCGCTTCTCGCATTGCACTAGCTTGTTTAATAATCAAATCTGTTGCTGTTTTTGCGTCAATGCCTGCCGGTGTAGCAAATGCAGCAACTTGTCGCGGAACTTCTCCAGCGTAACCTGCTTCTTTGTATGCGATAGCCTCCGCTTCTCGTAACAAATACTCTTGCGCAAATCTATCTTTTGATTGATAGACTTTTGCTGCCTCATCATTGATAAGCGATACTGCTTTTGCTCGACACGCTGCAAGTGTCAACTCTTTTGCTTCTTCGCTCATCACCCAGCCTTTATTCTTATCAAAAATAAAGCCCTCTTTCGGACGATTCACCAATTTAAATTCACCATCTTTTAACTCAACCAACGTTTTGCCATCAAGCTCAGCAATATCGTTAATAGCGAATGTGATGTAATTTGTCATATCAGAGGGACGCTCAGCTAGATAGACGAGCGGTGTAGATTGAGCAATTGATTGTTTTAATGCGTAAATATACATTGTACTCTCCATTTAATTAATAATACGCCAGCCTTTGTTAATTGCGATTGATTTATCGCACGCCTCGGCACCAGGGGTGTTTGTAATCGTGATAGTCGGATAATCTGTAACTGTGGCTAATGTGCCAAACATCTTGTTTAAATCGTCACTACTCATGCTTGTGTTAGCTACGCTAAACGATACCCTTGCACCTTTAAGTTCAACCACTTCAAGTTTGCTGCATCCATTAAACATATTGTCAAAGCTAGTTGCAGATGATGCATCAACCCTGACTCTTATGAGAGATGTACAACCATCAAACGTATGCGAAAAGTTCTTACACTGAGAACCGAAATTTATATTACTATCAAGCCTTATATCTTTTAGTGATGTACATCCTGCAAACATATAACTTGCGTTATTTACATCACTAATTCTACAGTTAGAAAAATAGTCTAATGCTTTGCAATTAAAGAACATTTTTGTTGCATCGAAATCTTGCGTGAAGTCGAAGTAGACATTTTTGATTGTTCTTGCGTTAGTATTTTCAAATGCGGACACAGCTGAAGACGTGAATGCCAAAAGTACGTCAATATAGCAGCCCAACCCTTCAAATGTCTTAATGCTAGTATTTTTTAATATTGCATCGCAGTTTGTATCGTAACCAAATAGTGAAATGGTTAACTTATCGCAAACACAGCCATTTAAAAGACCTTTTACTCCACCGTTAACCGTTGATGTAAAAATCACATTAGACGGTCGCAATGGCCGCTGAGCATCAAAAGTTACATCTAATGAATTAGATTGAAAACTAACCTCATCACTATCTGCAACAAAGTTAATCACTACTTTCTTTTTAGATTGTGGTAAAACAACATCAAAAACTGACGATATGGTTTCAGGTTTTGTTGGCACGAGTCGCACTACGAACGTTTTTGTGTTAACGGGTAGTTTTTCATACTCCGCATTCAGCGCTAACATTTGTTCGTTGATTGGGATATCGGAATCAGGGTCTATGATGACGTTAGTGATATTGCCTGTGTTAAGCGCTTGTATCTTATTCGGGTACTGCTCAAAAGTGACGCCGGTCATATCAATATTTTTTGATATTAATGCTTGACGTAACTCATCTTTTGTTAACTTAATTCTTTCAAGATTTTGTTTAAGACTCATTCAAAATTCCTTCAGCTATCGCGCTTGCACCGTTCACTTCTTGCTCAAGCGCTGTGATACGTTTGTTAATTTCGTTTAGCGTCTCTACCGGTATTTCGCCTGTATCACCCTTCTCACCAGGGTCGCCTTTCTCGCCACGTTCGCCTTGTGGCCCTTGTGCACCGGTATCGCCTTTCTCACCCTTCTCACCAGGGTCGCCTTTCTCGCCACGTTCGCCTTGTGGCCCTTGTGCACCGGTATCGCCTTTCTCACCCTTCTCACCGGTATCGCCTTTCTCGCCTTTAAAAACCTCACCGGGCAAAATAGTCACTTTAATCTCTTTTTGTGTCACTAAATCCATTCTCACTACTCCGTTACATCTGGCTCTATGATGACTTTCCCTCGCACCAATGTTCGCACGATATCATTTTTCGTCATTTGTAAGTCATAGTGCCATGTCGTTGATTTGACATTTTTAGTTAATTGATGACTGAAAATTAACTGCAATACGTTATCGCTCAACACATTAATGCTATTATCTGTTGTTGATAACGTGATTTGCTCAATATTGAGCGTGCTTTTTAGCGTCATTTTTAGCTCTGCATCACGCAAGCTAAAATCAGGCAACGCATCAATAAGCGCTGTGAAGACAGTGTCATCACCTCGGTAGATAGTTAAGTCTTTTGTTTCCACGTTTCCTCCTTACACCTCAACAAAAAAGAGGGCTATTAACCCTCTTTTACACTGCAATCTGATTAGTCGATTGGTTATATATAACAGTCTAAATTTACATTAAATCCTTGATTATATTCGTATGCAAGTGCCCAAAATCGTAATGCGCCATCCTTACATTCCAATCTATAATCAGAATCTTCATGTAAGGTTTTTGCATTTACTACATCCCATAATTTCTCAATCAAAGATCGCAAATGAAAACATTGATCTATAATTCGAACTGTCCCTAAAACTGAACCTTTTCCATACTCTGTCTTTAAATTTAAATTTGTAGTCTGTTTAATCAATATATCAGCTGATGAGAAATAAGCACCATTAACGCAAATACCATAATTATCTATTTTGTTAAATTGTGCCCCTATCGTTAAAATTTTACCTGATACATGAAATGCTCCTGTAGTTCCCGAAAAATAAGACTGGTATGTGATATATGCACCATTTGATGGTCTCCACCATAAATTCTCAGCTACTCCTTTTACTTTACCTAACTCAAAATTATCTTCGTAAAAACGCTTATTCCCCCATGTTTCCTCTTTCAACACAACACCTAATTTAGCAATATCAATTTCATTAGTTCCATTACTAAGCCCATACATATTACGCTTTGCATGCGTAAACCCAACAAATTGAGTTGTTCCAATTTGTAATCCGTAATTAGCCATAGTATTCACCTCTTTAGATGATTATGCTGTTATAATCTCTGCGTTATGAAGCAATCCATCCTCATAAGTAACAAGATAATGCAACGCCCACACTATTAAGTTGTCAACATCTGATAAAAAAACATTATTCAATAACAAGGCTGATATATGCTCTGCTCTATAATGGGCTATATCATCTTCCGTAACACTACTTGCTATTTGAACCTCAAGTTCATTGTTAATATAATCTACTCTAATTTGACTAATTGCATGATATTGCAACCGCTTTGTTGTAACTCCTTGAGTAAAGCTAACATCTTTTTTCAAATAATACATTACAATCTCCCCAACCTCACTTTTAATACACCTTTCTCATCATATACATCTATTCGCTCATTACGAATAACCATACCAACATTACCAGATGCCCCACGTATCTCTACATCCCCACTGCCACTCACTTTAAATCTATTATTTATATTTAAACTCCCCCCTTTAATATCTCCCAAATTCGCGCTAATTGCTGATAAATTTGTTACATTCAATTTATCAGCAGATATGGTTTTTGTAGCAATGTGGTTTGATGTGATTGCCTTTGCCGCAATCTTACTAGCATCAACTGCACCAGCAACCAGTTTTTCCGTAGTCACTGAATGCACAGCTAATTTGTCGGCAACGATGGTACCGGTTCGAATCGATCCGCCATGTATTGCGGTTACACCTGAATTTTGCCACAGGCTTGGCTCTCTAGTATATTGAGTACATTCTTCCAGCATTGGGCGACGCAATACCGTAAACGTATTATCCACATTTTCGATTTTATATTGATTGAAAATACAACGTGCGGTACCTGTTGTAGTGACTTTAAATTTAATCCAAATGCGTTTTGTATCTACTAAACCATTGGTATAACTCGCTTCCACACCATCACCAATATAATTACGAGTAACCTCAGCAATAGTAAGACCTTCTCGTAATTCAATATTCACACCCACTACGCCTCGATGTGCTGCAACATAGCCTGATAATAGATACCAATTCCCCGCTACTAATTTAATATCTTGATAAATACCACCAAACCGCCCTGTGGCTGAAGAAGAACTCACCATCAATGGTTGCCAACGATACTGATTCTCTCCTTCTAAATACTCTTTCCCTTGCCAATCTCCACTAGAATTATTATTTATATTAAGTCCTGAATTAGCTTGTATAACGCTTGTATCTTGATATAAAGTCCACCCGTCCGCATTATTTGCAAAAATCGGGTTATAGAGCAGATTGCCGCCTAAGCCAATAGCTAACTTATCTGCTGTAAGTTCCCCTGCGGCGATATGCGTTCCACGAATTGCTCCTGCTTGCACACTCCCCGCTGTAACACTATTTGCAGCAAGTTTATCCGCAGTAACCGCATTAGCCGCTAATTGTTGCGTAACGATTTGCCCTTGAATTGCGCTCGCAGGAACACTATCTAATGTGAAACTTTCATACCTATCCCCCTTCCACATATAAAAACGGCGATCTGATAAGTTATATATGAGATTCGCGTCTTTAAATTCTGCTAAATCACCAATAGTTTCAACGATTTTTACCGCTTCAAGCCCTCGTGCAGCCAAGCCTGTATCAATGACTTCATCGACGATATTTTCACTTAATTCTTTTTGTAGCTCCGCTAACGCCTTTTGAATATCAACACTTGTTTCACCACGCAACCCACTAACCTGATAAAATGGTCCTATATTTTGACCTCGAGTATGTCTCAGCCAGTAATAAAAAACACTATTTGGCTGAACTTTATGCGCATACATGAAAGCATTGCTCACTTTAATTAATCGTTTCGCTTCTAGCAAATTATCATCAACAGCGAAAAAGATTTCAGTCTGAGTAAATTCATCTACATAGTCCCATTCAATTAAGATATTCTCAAGACCACCATTTACAGCAACACCCGTTGGCGCCGGTGGTCGATCGATAGTGAAAGTGCTTGCTTTTTCACTTAATACTCGGCCTTTATCATCTTTAGCAATAATGACAACACTATAATCACCATTTGGCAGATTATCTAATTTCACTTCTGCCGTTTTCTGCCCGATATAGCTTTGGTACAGCTTTTCGCCTTGATAAATCAAAATATCATAACGTGTAATGATCGCATTGCCGGCGGTCACTTCCGCATTGATCACCGCGCCTGTGCCACTAGCAGTGTTAATCACCACATCGGTGAGTTGCGGCGCGGAATATAATGTTTTCGACACCGCTTCAAAATGCGCACCGTTATCAACAATCGCCTCTTTTTGGGGTTCGTGTTGCAAGGCAGTAATGGTGTAGCTGCCGTTTTCGTTTTCACTGATCGACACCGCGCGATACAATCCGCCACGCACTGACGAGGTTGCCAACGACCACACGCCAAATTCGGTTAAGCCGGTTGGGATGCTGTCTAAGGTGATAATGCTGCCATTAACGGCTTGAATTTTGATAGTCTGCTGTTTCGCTTCGGCATTAATATAGCTGAAATAACTTGCGCCGTTTACGTCAATTTCCCGATCTAACGTCACTTCACGCCCTTTCACAGCCAACACTCGCCCACCAATTGCCGTGCCTGCATAATGATTATCAGCAACACGGATAATATCACCTGGCAAATGCATTAACCCCTCACGTCCAACTGAAAAGGTAATAGTCTCTTTTTCTAATTTCTCGGTTTCTAAAATCCAACGCCCTAAGCGGTAGGCTTGCCCACGCGAGGTGCAACCAAAGGCAGTCACCTTTTTCACGTTCGCACCGTAACGTTTCACCGCCTCATCGTCCGACACATACTCAATTTTTTTCTCATAAAAATCGTTTTTATCGAGATATTCCACGTGGATAATGTTATGCCGTGCTTTTAACGCGGAGTAGCTACGATCAAATTCACCGTTGACCACATTAGCATTGGTGTAAGTCCATACTGGGTCGGCTGGTCGGTCTTGAATGGCAGTCAGTTGCTGTCCGTTCCACACCGGCATCGCCCGGAAAATGGAAGCTAAGTCGTTGATTAAATCATAGGCTTGTCGCTGCTCTGTCAGCCAACAGTTGCAGGTCATTCGTGGCTCTGTGCCGCCAAAGCCGTCCGGCACCAACACATCGCAATATTGTGCAATCGCATACAACGTCCATTTATCCACGTTAAAATCGCCTAAGCGTTGCCCCATTCCGTAGCGTTTGTTGGTTAAGAGATCGTAAAAAATCCACGCCGGGTTATTCGTCCACGCCACCTTAAAACGCCCATCCCATAAACCACTGTAACTACGGTCAATCGGGTTGTAATTGCTTGGCACTTTCACTTTAATGCCACGCACCAAGTAATTACGCTGAGGAATGTTGGAAAAATATTCCGAATCAAACATAATGCCGGCAAGTGCGGTGTTCGGATAGGCAAATTCGGTATCGATAATTTCGGTGTAACTTGACCAAACTGTCGCATTTTGTACACGTTGTTGTTTACTGTCTGCAGTTAATCGTTCTACTTTAATTTGAAATGGTACTGCTGGAAGATGATCGATCACCATTTGTCGCAAATACTGACTACTATATTTTCCATTGAAATGGATTGGATATTGTTGCTCGCCTACAGTAACCAACAAATCCACACTCGCACCCACCGTATCACCGTTATCTTTTTGTTGGAACAGACTACGCACACCAAGTGTTAAACGTAATCGAGTAACTTTCTCATCCGTTACGGTGCGCGTCAGTGCCGTGTTTTTTTTCACCTCCGTACCAACCCCAATCTCACGCTCCGAGGTGTTAAAGCCTTGCATAATATCCTGATCTTGCGAACCAATTGTTCCTTGCAATTCCATATTACGGAAATTATAGCTTCCATCGGCATTTTGAATTGGAGTTTTATCCAAATAAACGGATTTCACGCCTGCTTTTAAACCTTGAATTTCCCCTTCGGAAATCACTTCTACAATTTTAATACGTTGCTTTGAGCGACCACTTTCGGGTGCTTCATACGGCGTATGTCCGCCACCACCACCTTTACCCATATTATTTATCCTTTTCTAAACAAGCCTTTCTTCGGTTCAGTTTTTTTCTTCATCTCTTCATCAACGTTGTAAGTCTCAACACCTTGTGAAATGATGAGTGACCCAACCATAATCTCACCGTAAGCCAACGGAACGGGGCGTCCTTGTGCCGACAAGTTACCAAGGTTACTAAACGATGTAGATTGTTTTTTCTCCTGCTCCGTGCCTACACTTCCCATTTTGGGTTGTGGTGATAAAAGTTGAGTTACCCCACTTAGAATCATTGAGGCTCCAGCCATAAATGCCATTGTTGCACCAGTGTACCCTGCCGCACCAAGATACGCCCAACCTGCTGCTCCACCGGCATACCAAGAGGCGGCAATTAACACCGCACCTACCACAATATTAAAAATACCGCCATTTTTTGCCCCTTTAATCACCGGCGTGAGATGCACCACGGCGTTATCGTTTAATTTGTAGAGAATATCTTTCTCCAGTGATGTGGCAGTAACGAGATGTTCGTCAATCCGCACTTTGTAATAACCTTGCTGTAAGGCTTGTCGAAAGCCGACCAATTGACAGCATAAAGCACGAATCGCTTCCGCCGTATCATCCACCGCTAAATCAAAGGCAGTGCCAAATCGTTTAAGATTGCCGTAAAGTTTAATTGTTGCCATTGTTGGTATCTCCAAATGCTGTGTGTATGTTTAAGCCAATAGCCATCGTATAAATCCCGTTTTGATAAGCGTTGTGGGCTGTGATGTAGCACCCAGTTGTCGCCAACATAAATCGCGGCGTGATTCGGCACATCCGCCCCCACTTGCATTAAAATCACATCGCCAAGTTGCGGTTCGTCCACCTGCTCAAAGCCGTGTGTGGCCATATTGTCTAGATAAAGATTGCTGCCCTCGTGCCACCAGTCGTCCGCGCGTGCGAAATCAGGGAAATCCACGCCCGACAACATATAGGCATCACGAAATAGGCTATAACAATCGCTTTCACCGTGAACAAACTCACGCCCTAACAGCGGCTTGATATAACGGAATTTATGCACGCTTTCATTGCAAACCAACCACCAATCCAAACCGGACTGTAGCTGCATTTGCCTATCTGCTGTTGATAAAATTGGCTTGCCATTCGGGTGAGAGTGAACAATTGCGACAATGCCGTCATATTGATTAGCCTCTAGATAGTCATCAGACGAAATCTCAAAATAATTTTCGGGGTCATCTGCAATATTCTCACTCGGCAAAAAAACTTTTTTACGTCCTTTAAAAACAACAAAACCGCACATTTCGTGCGGTTGTTGTTGCTTTGCGTGCTTAATAATATCTTGTTCTAACGTCATGTACTTATCCTATTTTATTCACTGACGGAAAACCACCAAAATTCAGGGTATTATTCCGCATTTTGCAGCCGGTTAAACAACGGCTGCATTTGTCCTTTTTCGGGTCGCCGGTCGGCATATCCTTTTCATCCGCCACCGGCGCACCGTTATAACCGCACTCACTGGAACGATAAATCCACGCGCAGGTGTCTGCCATCATCATTCTTGCCGGCAGATAAGCATTGTCGGTTTCGGTCGGCAACGCTAGCGTAAAGGTAGCAACATCCTGTTTTAAACTGCTTAACTGTTCTATAATGTAAAGACTAACTAGCTCCTGTGTCGGATCAGCGTGTGAATTACCCTCTTTGAAATTAACCGCATCTAGATAGTGCATATAAACCCGTCGTCGCCGCACCACTGCCCCTACCGCTTCATTAAAATCTACGGCAATGCCGGTGATTAATCCTAACAGATTGGAAACAGTTAAGGTCGGGCGATTGCTCGGTCCATTGCCGTTTAACTCAAAACCGCCGGCTTTGATCGGATAGGCTTTATAAGTTTGCCCTTGCCACACAATGTCTTGATAACGCTCATTTGTGCCGGCATAGAAGCGATAAATTTCGCCTTGTTCACCTTGTCGGTTCTGCAAACTGCGCATATCCACTTCGTACAGCTCAATCAAGGCATTTTGTTCAATTTTGCTTAATTCAAGCTTAAATGCATTGCTCATTGTTTGTGGCATTATGGCACTTCCTCAAATTCACAACTAAATTCACTATAGGTTTGGTTCATTTCAATGCGCCACTGACCGCACACCACTTTTTTACGACTTTTTGTGAACGGGTCATTAAAATAAAAAGGCTCAACGCCACCGTGTTGAGCCAAGAACGCATCCACTGCCAAACGTTCCTTGTTTTTCACTTTTACCGTAACCGGATAACGCCGCAGCAAGCTATTTATGCCAACTTTGGCACGCTGGGCATAACCATCGCCAAACTGCACCACATTACGGCGTGGTTCATTTTCAATTGTGAGCTTTGGCCGCACACACCATTTAAACGTTTCCATTAGGCAAAGGCTCCTCCGGCTCTAAAATTGGTTTGTAACATACTGCTTGCCTCCTGTTTAGCAATTTTTCGCATTAACTCCACCGTCACTTGCAACTGTTCGCCTTGCTGTTTTTGCGTCACTTTGGCATCCACCGGCTCCCCGTTGTTGATCACTTTGATGCTAACATTGGCATTTTGTGTTTTGGCTTTCACCATTGGCACTTTCGGTACGGCAACACCGCCACCGTTGGCAAATCCTCGTCGAGTACCGTAGTTTAAGAAATCAAGATAATCTACACCGAGCCTTGATGTCGCTTCTTTGGTGATGACGTATTCACCTTTATGCACGATACCCGCAGGCGTGTATTTACCGCCATCACCAGTATAACCACCGCTTGCGAAGCCTACACTTGAGATTTTGCTAATTAATCCCATTCCTTGACCAATCAACGCCATACTTTTTCCAATTCGTTCAGCGTAGGTCATACTGTCCCAGTCATTCATCACTTTTGTGGCGGCACTATAAATGTTCACCATACCTTCGGCAATCGCAAAGGCTTTTGCAGTCGCAAACATTGCTTTATACGCCAAAGATTGCCGTCCTGCCGATTGTTCCACCATTGATGCCATTTGTTCAAATCCAGAACTTAAAGATGATAGCCCTTCTGCATAAGCGGCTAAATCTTTTTGTTGCTGGTCTGATTTATAACGATCAATTATTTGTTTCTTACGCTGCTGAAACTCCTCTTCGGTCATCAGCTTTTGTTCGTTAAATGCTTGAAGTAAAGCCAATTCCTGTGTTTGCTGATTTTGTATAGCTTGATTAGGATCGTAAATGGCTCGCAGTTGATCTAATGGTGTAACAGCATTTTGTGCCACATTTTGCGCGTACTCAAATTGCAATTTCATTGCGGCTTGTTTGGCTTCATCAATGGTCAACTGGTTTGCTGCTTGCAATTCTTTAACGGCAGCCAACTCTTTATCCAAGTTATGCGCAGCTAATTTATTCGGTGCGTATTTTCCCGTAAGTTCTAATCGTTGTTGATTAAAACGTTGAGTAATCGCCAATTTCGCTGCTTCGTATTCTTGATGTTTAACAACCCCTTTTTTATTGTACTCCTCTAAACGGCGGAACATTTGGGCTTGCTCTAGGTCAATTTCGCCTAGGGTAGATGTGCTTTTTTGTCGCACTTCATCGTAGAAATTGAGCCAATTTTGACGCGCGTTTTCGCCACCTTTTCCTTTTTTATGATTAAGCTCAATGGTTTTTTTTAGCTTCGTTTTTTTCTCATCTTGTTGAAAAAGTGCTTCCAATTGTTCTTTCGCTGCAAAGATTTTCTGCAAATCTTCTAACGACATATCAATGGTTTTACTCGCAGCTTCTGCTGAAGCGTATTCCCCTTTCGCAATTGCCGCAAGCACATTAGCATAATCTGCTCCTTCCACAGAAAGCACTTTATACAGCCCCGATAAAATAAAGGCAGCTTTTGCGTTCCCTTTACTTTCTAAGGTAAGCACATTCACTTCTTCCGTTAAGGATTTAGTTTGCTTTTCAATATCCTGCTGTGCTTTCTCCCAATCATTCAATTTTAATTTATGTTGGGCAAGGCTATTATTTGCCTGCTCAACCTTTTCATTGAGTTTATCTTGTAATTGGGCTTGCAGTGATGTTTGATCGTTTAATTTCGCCGTTTCTGTTTCTAACTGTGCCTTAATGCGAATAGCTCTTTCTTCCGCTTTCGCCATATCTTCCACGGAACGCTTCAAATATTGAATATGCTTATTGCCAGAATGATCTTTCCATTCAATTTTTTGTACTGCATTTGTTGCCGCATTTTGGAAAGTTTTATATTGCTGTTCTAATTCTTGAACCTTTTTCTTTTGTTCTTCAATACTGTATTTGGCATCAAGCAACTTATCTTTTAATTGAGCAACGGTAAATTTATCAAGGTTCTGCTTAATATTATCCACCGAGTTTGCAAAATCATTAGATTTATTCGCTGCATCACTTGCACTGTTTCCCCAATCTAGCAAAAATGGAATTGCGGCTGAAATTGCCAATGTTGCCACGCCTAACGGTCCACCAAGTGCCGCCATTGCCATTCCTAATGTGCTTGCCGATTTTTTAGCGACATTTAATTGATTGATTGCAGTCGTTTGGGCTTTAATTAATGCCGTTTCTCTTGCAGTTTGAACCCCAAGTTCTTTGCTTAAAAGTAACCTAGCTTGCTCTGTTTTGGCTAAATTCAGCTGAGCTTGTAATTGTGCGATATAGGCTTGCGTCGCCTGTAAATCCGCAGTAATTTTTGCTTTTTCTGCAAGGGTTGCTTGTACGGTTGCTTTTGACTCTTGCATTGTTGCACTTGCGGATAAATAGGCATCTTTCGCTTTTTTACTAAATTTAATCCCCGCGACTGCCGCTCCTAAACTTAATGTTAACGGTGCTAATGTGCCGATATTATTGGCAACAATATTAATTCCTTCAGCAAATAATTTACTTGTAGCTAGGGCTTTATCTGTTTCTCCTAGCCACTTTTCAGTTGCAGTAGAAAGATTTTGGAATGCTCCACTTAATGTTGTTGTCGTTTTTTTATGTAATTCATCAACGCTACCTTGGGCTTTTTTCAAACCCTCAACCATTTTATCGGCTGTCATCTCGCCTTTATCTACCATTGCTTTAAGCTGGGCGGTTGTGATCCCCAAACCTTTCGCAATCGCCTGAATAACCGTTGGCGTTTGTGTCATCAATGAATTGAATTCTTGTGCTTTCAATTTGCCCATCAATAAAGATTGCCCAAATTGAATTAACGCATTAGAAGCCGTGGCAGAATTAGCCCCCGAAATGGCTACGGATTTTGCCACTGTTTCAGTAAGTGCAGCAACATCAGATAGATCTAACCCCAATTGCTGTGCATTTTGGGCAAAAGTTTGATAAACCGATGATGTCGCTTGGGTAGATTGTGCGGTTTTGAGCGAAATGTCATAGACATCTTGCATCGCTTTAATCCGTTCACGTTCGCTTTCCGTGACAAGATTTATTTTATTACTTAATTCCGTGTAGTTATCCAGGCTCCCAATAATCTGTTTTGGGTTTGGCAACACAAAACTAAGTACTTTTAACTTATTAAGTTTATCAGCAAAATCCAAACTTTTATTCGTTGCTATCGCTGCATTTTCAATATTTTTTAAATATGTATTTGTTCTTTCAGCAAACTGCTTTGCGTGCCGTTGTGCCTTTGTCAGACCATCTCGAAATTTAACTTGATCTAACGCCAACTGAATATTTAATTGCCCAAGTGAACCCGCCATATTATTTTCTCCCATAAAAAAAGCCCGCCGTAGCGAGCTTCTATTTGAATTTAACCTTATTTATAAAAACCTTTGTCCCAATATTTGGAATAGCGTTTATCTTCCCTATCAAAAAACGCTTTTTTACTCAATTTCCAATGCAACAACAGCAATACCATAAACAGTGCTAGCAGTGTAATAATCATCGTTTTCCAAGAGAAAAAGCTAAAGGCTGCCAATAACACTAATAATAAGGAAAAGAGAGAAAACACTGTGATATAAACTTTTGCTCCCCAAATTAGACTACTTGTAATAAAACTATATGAGCCTTTCATCTTTTCATCCTCCATATTAAGACTTTACCAAATCCCTACTGGCAGTCAAGCTATTTCAGCAAAGAAATCAATAAACTTTTTCCTGCTAATTTAATCGCCTCAAAGGATAAATCAATCCCTTTGGTTTTAATGATTTGTTTAATTTTATTCCACGCTGTGTCGCTACGGATTTTGTCAAGAAATTCGTGTCCTTGCCACGTTAAATTTATTGCCACAAAATCCGCATCACCCATTGTGGAATTATCTTCTATACAAATCAGTTCGGCTTGAGATAATAGCTGATAATGATATCCTACTACATCAGGTGGAAAGCCTTTAATACTTTCACTATCCAACGGCGTATCATCAACCTTTTGCCCGAGCTTTAACAAAATTTTACGGATAAGCTCCCAATCTCTTTTCATTCTTTATTCTCCTGCAACCGTACTAAAATAAAGTACGGTTGGTTTTAGTCGAATTAATTCGATATAGACAATTTATGTGCTTGATGAACAGCTTCTTCAAATTTACTAATCCAATGATGAAATTCATTGTGAATATCAAAATTATCGGCAGCTAAATCATTCCTAATATAACGTTCATAGCCCATTGCTTTGTGGATTGCTCGAAAAGCCTTTTCTGTTTTCTTAGCATTATTCACAACAAATCGGTGAAACCTAACTAAAGCATCAGCTACATCATACGGGATCTCAACCATATTCTTTCTTTTTGGCTCGATTAGTTCACCTTCAAGAATAACTCTATGAACATATTCCACTGCTTGCGGTAATTGTTCTTTGCTTAACTCTTCAATGCTTTTAACGTTAAAGCGATGATGGACTAATTGATAAGCATCAGAGTAAATTAAGCCTTTTTTGCTTACTAGCATATTAACCGCATCTCGTAAGCCTGTGCGATCATCTACTGTTGTTTGAATTCTCTCCGCTTTACCTTTAAACCAATAATCAAATAATGCTTGATAGCACTCTTTTTTATATTTGATTAAGGTTTCTCTAATTTCTGGTTTTACTCTGTTTGTATCAATACCAAATAACCAGCCGTTGAGATAGTTGATTGGTAGGCATACCATTTCTCGATTTTTACCATCTTGAGCAACTGTGGTCATATGTACACAGTTGAATTTTTGTGATTGATTTACCAACTTCTTATGTTGCCTTGACCACTCTAAGCCAATCCCTTCAACAATTTCACGCATTGCCACATAAGCAATGCCATTGTTATCCACTAATGTAATTTCTTTACCTAAAAATTCTGCAGTTAATGCTTCCATTATTTTCTCCTGTATCTCCACATAAAAGCCTGTAAGAAACGGTGAGTGGAGAAAGGAAACACCGCTTTCGAGTGTACTTTTCTATCTTACAGGCAATAAAAAACGACCATTTGGTCGTTGTTATCTTTGAGCTAAAAACATCTCGCTACCATCATCAAAATCTTGGTTATTTTTCATCGTATTTTTGTTTGCAAAAAACGACATAAACTCAGTGAATTTTGGTGATTCTTTTTTAGGGTCACTATTAATAGCCGCTAACAAGTAAGCAATTTGTGCAGTACGATAATCTTCACGCCACAAGCCGAACGGTTGTTCTTGGTAGAATTGTTCATATTCTTGCAAGTGACGTTCTGGCATTGCTTCGATTTCTGATAGCGTTTTACCCAACGCAAGGGATAAGGTTAATTGGAACTTGCGTCGGGCGGTGAGTTTTTTGGGGTATCTACATTTTCAGCTTGATTAAAGGCGGTGAGTACGCTGTCATCAAGGGTTAAAATGGCTTCTAAATCTTCGATATTATCAGGGTCGAATAAGTTATTGCCTTTTTCATCGCATAATTTGATGGCAAGATTGCGTGCAAGGCGGTATTTATCCGCAATCGGTTCAAGCTGCTTGGCGAGTACATCTTCATCATTCAGATTCAACTCAATGCCTTGTGCCATTGCCTGTGCTTTCAGCCAATTTTGATATTCAAACACCTCACGGTTTACATCGCCTACGGTAAAAGAACGGATATAGTAGGTATTGCCGTTGAGTTCAAAGGGTTTCAATGTGGGTTTAATCGCAAGTAAGGTTGCTTTAGTGCCTTTGTTCATTGTTGATTTCCTTAAAATGTTTATAAAAAACACCGCACTTTTTATCGTGCGGTGAGTTGGTTATGCGACTGGTAATAAATAATCGCGTTTAGACTGCTTAATCGTTACACCCGATTCAAACTTGCCCTTCACTTCACCGCTGATATTGGTGCTGGTTTGAATAAAACCTGTGCCATATAACGATCCTTGCTTGTTCTTGAACACAATCAAATACGGGAAAGTTTCTTTGCCGTAGAATTTCTTGCGTAAATCTGCTTGCATTGCTGTGGCTGGCGCCCAGAAGAAAGTCAGTTTTACACTACCAAACTCGATATCCCCGGGTTCAGTTTCTGTTCCCTCACTACACATTGTCGTAATATCTTCTTCAGTAAGTGTATCCCCATCTTTTTCGATGTTTTTAATCGCACAAAAGTTAGAGGACCACTGTACTTTTTCAATTTGTGCAGCCGTGAAATCCGTCGGTTTGTCATGTGCTGACCAATCCACTTCATCTGCTAATGTAATGCTGTCAGTTTGGACAGATTTAACTGGATAGTAGCCATCTAATGCACCCAATCCTGATACTTTGATACAATCACCTGCTTTTACACCACTACTTGCTACTGTAAGTGTCGCCGCTGGGGTAACAGTACATGCTGTAATTGCTTTTTTGGTTTCTAAGCCCGTGCCGATATAGAATTTTGTCCCCTGGAATGGGGTAGTAATTGTTGTCATATATTAGTCTCCATACGCGATTTGATAGCTAATTAATCGGCGGTAGAGTTTTGTATCTGATTCATAATCACTTAAATCAGAGATACGCTCCGCATAATCAAAAGCCTGTTCAATCGCTTTAAATATTGGTTTTCGCAAGCGGAAAACATCATTAGGTTGAGGACTGTACACATCAATTTGCACATCAAAATCATCTAAATCGCCATCTTCTAACGCAGAATTTGGTGTAATTTGAATAAATTGATAGACAATAGCTGGATATGCCTTATTAGTGTCTGGAATTCTTTCAAAAAAGACATTGCCATCTACTAACGGTTCTAATGCTTTACATAATGTTTCCTGTATTGTCATTGATTACCTTCTTTGATGATTTCTGTACGGAGTGTATTGATGACCGCTCGTGCGGCTTGTTCTTTACTTTGAGCAAAAGCAGGTCTTAAAAATGGTCGAGCTGGCATTTTTGATGTGCCAAACTCAACAAAACGCCAGTAAAACGGATCGCGAGGGTTATATGCCCCACTACGACCCGTTTTACTTTTAAATTTAATGATTTGCTTGTTTGGTAACCCTTTCACCCAAATATAGGTGTTAGTTTGTCCATTTCGCCCAATTTTGGTGCGAGATGAAATCGCTTTTTTCAATGTACCTGCACGCCGGTGCGGCACTTTTTCATTTAATACAGGTGCAATCTGTCGTGCTTTATCACGTACAATTGCCCCGCCTTGTCGCATTGCTTTTACCGCAATACGATTACGGGTCTTTCTCCCAAGCTGCATCATAGCGTTTTGTAATTCTTTTAAGCCTGACACTTTAACGGTCACGCTCATTCAATACCTCTTTACACATAAGTTGTAATGTGATGTTACGTTCTTGCGGATTAATCACAGAGATAATTTCAAAATGTCTTTCATTAAATTTCACACGCATTGTTGGCTCAATATCCGCTAAATAACGTAATGTAATTTGAGTAGTGACTTCGGATTGCACTTGTTGTGAAGCAAAATACTCACGTCCACTAATAGGCTTTATTTCCGCCCAAACGGTTGTCATATTTTGCCATTCAGTAGCAACACCTCCATAACTGTTACGTACATTAACTTGCTTTTGTAATGTGATACGCTGCCGTAATCTGCCGATTTCCATTTATACCCCCATTTTTCGATACGGTTGTATCAATCGCCAAACACCTTCTTCAACTTCTTTTGAGCTAATAGTACCGACAACGACACTTTCTCGATGCTCATACCAATGCGCAATTGTCATTAATATCGCATGCTCAATTGCGGAATTAATGACAAGTCTATCCATACCATTATCAGGTTCAACTTCGTCGTATAACTTACGATTAAGCAAACTTTGTATATAAGTTCGTGCAGCACGATGATAGGCTTGCAATAGCTCATCATCTACATCAACATCAATACGACAATGCTGTTTAATCAATTCAAGAGTTAACATTGTTGAAATTCTCTCAATCAAAATGCGCCATTACAGCGTGACGATTTATGCAGCCTTAACTTTAGCCGCCAACGTACCCTTAACAAAGGCTTCTGGACGATACACGGCTAAGGCTAAACGCTCCTCGCACAAAATAGTGACTAAGTTACGTACAAAGTCATCTTCATTTTCTGTCGCAATCGCTAATGTTGCAGATTGTCGATCAAATACTTGTGCACCTAAGCTAAATGCCCCGGTTAAAAAGGTTCCTACTGCGATGGCTTGAGTTTGTACGACTGGCAAACCCCATAATGTCGGTTGGGCTGTACCTTGCGGATCGCCGATAATATGGCGTCCAATACCGTCCTTCTCGAGTTCGATCTTCGTCCAATCAATCGGATTTAATACATATCCACTTGCTGGGTATTCAGCGAGTAATACTTGCAATTGTGCTAACCGTAATTGGTCGATAATGGTATATTCTGTTTTTGCAGTTGGGTCAGCAAAAGCCGTTGCCTGCGGTAAAATACCGTGTAGTGTTCCACTCGACCCTGTACCATTCAATAACTGACGGTCTTCAAAGAGTTTTAAACCATACATTAATCGCCCATCAATATAGCTTTGCAACATTGCAGCATCATCTAAAATTTGACGAGAGGCTTTCATATAATGTGCAATGGTTTTCACCCCAAGTGAGACCTCTTCAAATTTCACATCAGATTGTGCCTTTTTATCACCCTCATTCGCTTGATATGCCGCACCATTTGTAAAACCAGTCTCTTTGATGTACGTAATTGCATTGCTTGAGGTGGTACCTTTCGCAATTAAATCCCGCATTGTTAATCGTTGGTCTGGTGTCGCGATAATGCCTGGCAGACGTTGTTCTGGTACAAGTACCCCCGCTGAGCCTGCAGTATTAGTCATTGCACTAGTGATAGTAGCCGCTGCTTTTACTGCAATTTGTACTGATTTACCCGCACGTGGATTTTGTACAAACTCTTTAAAAGACTCAGTTTCCATCAATTGTTCAACTGCTGATTTTTCTTGCGTATGTTGTGGACCACGTCGTGACATTTTCTGTTCAATGTCATCTAAGCGTGATTTCGCTTCATTCATTGCTGTTAACGCTTCATCAACTTGACCTTTTAGGTCATCTAAGCGTTTTTCACCACCTGCCATTTTCCCTGTAAGTTCTTCCCCTAAGGCTTTTACATGATCTGTGGCTTTCTTCAACTCAGTAGCGAGCTGTTCTACATTGTCGTCTTTTAAATCTGGCATAATTTATTCCTCATTAATTGATTTTAAGATAGTAATTGCGTTGCTAATGTGATTGTTGTCAGGCTCGCCCTGATTTAATAACTTTCGCAATCCATGACTAGCAACTGTCACGGCTTGCGATTTTGAAAACCCTAAATCTCTCAGGGCTTTTTCAAATTCGGATAATGTCGGTAAGCTGCCTTTTTCTAATGCTGATTTCACAACACTAATACGGCTTTCTTCATTCGCGGGCATCGTAACAACCGAGATTTCTGTGAGATCAATATCCAGTAATTCTAAAATCTCATTCTGTTCATCATATGACCATTTATTAAGACGATAACCGATAGATAGTCCATCAATCGCCCCCGCCATCAGCAAGGCATGCACCTCTTTCGCTTTTGCAACATCATTAATTAATAAGCGTCCTTCACCATATAGTCCATGCTCATCTTCTTTTAATGTTGTCCACACACCAATCGGCTGATTACGATCATGATTCCATAACACTGGTGGCATTTTCCCTCGTGATTGCCATGCATTAATTGAGGCTAAAAAAGCACCTTTTCTCACAATCTCATCGTAACTATCTTTCACATCAAAGACGTTACAATAGCCCGCAAAAAAGCCGTCATCTTTGACGGCTTGTGCTTTAAACTGTAAATCTTTAATTTTGTTCATTATTCTGTTCTCCGATTTTATCAATCGAGGTAAGGTTTAACTGCACGGTCAATACATCCCCACCAGGCATTGGCGGTAAATTTTCTAAGCGACGTACTTCATTACGTGTCATTACTCCGTTTTGTAACATTTGCGAGTAAAAATTCGCTCTTCCAGCACTATCCGCACGTAATAGACCTTCCACACTAAATACAGGGCTATAGACTGATCGATCGATTGGTTTGAGTAATTTACGCGTAATGGTTTGTTCTATCCGTCTTAACGTTGGAGCAAGTGAGTATGTTAAGAAATTAAGATTAATTTGCTCTGAGCTTGATGCCCACGACGAGGCTTTATCTGAACTATAAATTAATTGAGGTGGAACACTAAATGCTCGGCATATTTCTTCAATACCGAAATATCGACTTTCTAACAGTTGTGCGTCCATCGGATTTATCCACGACCCTGCCATGGTTGCGGGTTCCATACCTGCCTCTAAAACCATCCATTTACCTGCATTTTCTGGTTGCCCAAACTGTGATAAGGCTTCACGCAGTAATGTACGATTTTCATCTGATAAAACCCGTTCTCCTGTTTTAATAAAACCGCCTGCCTTTAAGTTATTCTTAAAAGCATTGCCCGCCGCACTATTGGCAGCAATCTGCATTCCCATACATTGTGCTTGGTAGCGGATAGGAGATAATCCAATTAAGCCATCTAATGTAAATCCTCTAAAATGTAAAATATCATCTTCTCGATAACTTCCACCATCCGCATTTTCTTTCGTGTAGTTATAAATAATTTCCCCAAATGCATTACGTTTAACTTGCATATACTGTGGATCTAACACTTCAAGCGAGATAATTCTGCCATTTGCACGGTTAATACGACTATACGCATTCCCCCACAAATCTAAGCTAGCAATTTGTGCTTCCCAATATTCACTCGCACTCATATCTGCGTTTGGTGAGTCGTGGATGATGTGATAAAGCGGATGTTTTAATGCAATTGCACTATCCTTATCTTTTAAATGTAACGGTAACGATGCAATAGTTTGGCTACGCAGTTTTACACACGCCCACACCGCAGATAACTTTAATGCCGTTTCAGCATCAACAACTGCACCGGTATTCGTTGTTTGACTGATAAATGGCTCAACAACCCCACCTTTATCTAAACGTTTACCTCCACCAAACCAGCGAGTGTAAAAGCGAGACCACCACCCCACATCATTTAATGTTTCTGTACTCATGCGATTACTATATTCCTGAAATAATTGTCTATATCTAATGGGACATTTGCTGTTTCAGCAATACCGCGTGCCATAGCCAACGCCACCAAGCCATCAATTCTGCCTGTTGCTTTCTGCTTTTCAAATTTGCGATTACCTGCAGCGTCCTGCGCAATAACAGCATTTGCTGCACACATCGTTAATACTGGATGCATACCGTGAGCAAAGCGGTTATTCAACAAATCACTTTCAACAGCATCAATTGCAGGAGACATATCTTTAAACCCCTGACCAAATTCAACAAGTGGTAAACTTAACCCTTGCAATTCAAGCTCTTTTTTAAAGATATCTATTCGCCACCGGTCGAAAGCTATCGATTTCACATCAAAATCACTTAATATGTCAGCGATGTCTCGCACGACATGCGTATAATCGACCGTTGCTCCGGGTGTTGTACGGATAAATCCTTGTTTAACCCAAACATCATACGGTGCTCGGTCACGTTTTGCTCTATCCGCCAAACCCTCTTTGGGTGTCCAGAAATAAGGATAGACATTGACCTTTCCTTGTGGCGTAACCGCAACTAACACTAATGCCGTTAAGTCAGTGCGTGCGGATAAATCTAATCCCCCATATACTGCTAAACCGTGTGCTTCATTTGGCTTTGAGCCATTCTGCTTCCATACATCTTGTGAGACGAACGGTGATACTGCACTTACTCGTTGATTCAAATTGAGATTGCGGAATGTATTTTCAAAACTTGGCATTCGATTCGCTTTTTCTGCCAACTTTCTAATATCGTCTTCACTTCTAAATACGCTTAATGCAGGGTTAGCTTGTTTCCACGCTTCTGGATCTAAAAGACTAAGGGATTTGTCCGCAGTGTAAACGTGACATACGGTGTGCGGATCTTTACTTGTTAATGCATCATCAATCCATACCGATAATAAATCTGCATCATTTGCCGCCTGGGTACTAATCGTTAATAATAAGGGGTGCTTATGTGCACCTTGTGCGGTTGTAATTGCGTCAACAAAGGCGGATTGACTGCCTTGTACCTGCCCGACTTCATCTAATATTGCAAGCACCGGAGATAACCCTTGTGCGGTTTTACCATCTGCGGCTAAAGCACGATATTCAACATTCAATGGTATGCCGATAAGCCGTTTTCCGGACGGCTTAACCGCAACTAGCCCCTCTAATTTCGGATTTAGTTGTATCATTTTCACCGCCAGGTTAAAAACTAATGACGCTTGATCTCGGCTCATCGCGCCACTAACAATCTGTGAATTTTGTACGGCAACGGGACCCACTAAATGTGCTAACAGCAAGCACGCAATCAATGCGGTTTTGCCATTTTTACGTCCAATCGATAATATTCCGTGGTTCGTTCCTGCGGGATTATCGTACACATCATGGATAAATTGTTTTTGGAATGGCTCCAATTTAATAGCTTGTCCTACTAATGTCCCTTCGGGAACTAAGCAATATCGCTCAATAAAGGCAATCACCTTCTCCCCTTTCGTCATTAATTTAACCTCGCTATTAACCCATCATCTTCCTCGATTGTTTTTCTTGCGGCCTGATAAAGCTGATTAGTTTTGACCTGATCGCGACTTTCTCCTTGTGTTGCTCGGCTGTGGATTTGTAAGCTGCGACACATTTGGATTTCACGTTTATATAAATCCTCTACGACATAATGTAATGGATGCATTTTCAATGTGCCGTTGTCTGTTTTTATCCAGCGACGATAACCTTGTAATTCTTTTTCATAATCATCGATTTCAACATAAAGTTTTGCGAGTTTTACAGCTCGCTCTTTGTCAATCGGGGTCCAGCTGTCTAATGCTCGGCTATTGATAATACTTTCCCAATAACGGGTTTCTAATTTTGTTAATTTTTGTGGTGGTGATAGCGTTGTTTGTGCAGCTTTAGCGGCTAACACTTTTGCAGTGGAGCTATCACTACGCAATTTGCGTCCACTCATACATAACCTCCTAAAGCAATAAAAAAATCATTAAAAAACTGTAATAGCGATAAAATTGAGTTCCAGGGGCGGTTGCTTGGGCTTTTTCGTTGAACTTTTTACCCGCCCTCCCCTGATTAATCACTTTTTATTTATTGAAATGATGGTTTTTATCAAGTGGAAAGCCATTTACATCACAACCAATTTCATGCATTTGATGAATTTCAGCTTTTTGTTTCGCGCTGTCATGATGTAACTTACAAAGTGATTGCAAGTTATGTGGGTCTAAAAATAACTGTAAATCACCCTTATGCGGTTTGATGTGGTCCACCACAGTAGCTAATGTTATTTTGCCTTCTCGCAAACAGTACTCACATAGTGGATTTTCGGATAGATGATCTAATCGCAATTGTTTCCACGATTTCCGATAGTAAAGATGATGCCACGAATCACGCCCTTTATTTTTGTGCATGTTGTACCTGCCACTCTCTAATCCTATCAATGCGATTCAAACAAATATCACGTTCACGCTTTAAAATAACGGCATACTGTGCGACATCACCGTAAGTACGACCATTAAAGTTTGTCTTATCTAGATAGCTAATTAATACCGCAGGGATTTGAGGTTGAACAGTCGTTACCGGCTTACTTGCGCAAGAACTCAATAATATTACGAGGAGCAGCACTGTTATACGCATCACTTGCTTTGTCATCTGCTGATATACTTTTGATAACATCATCTGATTTACTCCTTGCATCTGATTCAGCCTTACTTAGTTCTAACATTAGTCTTTGATTGTTCGCCATATCTGCGTGTAGCTTGATAATCGTTGCGCTTTGTGTTGCTATCGTGTCCGACTGCTTAGCCATTTCAACTTTTAAATCTTTAATAAGATTGTATTGATACACTACACTGATAAGTAACAATGCAATGATAGCTATCACATATAGCCATTTGTTTGTTGTGAACATATATCACCTGTCCGGATAGGATTTACGGCTTAGTTGGAAATGTGGGCCGTCATAAAATGTACGCCAGTCTCCGCCCCATTCAACATCAACACCTAAGCGCTTACCAACTGATTTGATGAGCTCCGCCAATGCTTTAAATTTCGCTTTATTATTCCAGTCAATAACCGTTTTTTCGTTCTCAATTATTACTGGAGCTAAATCAACGGCATGGCCAGTTAAGTGACGACTGTTCATTGTCTTACTTGCACCACTTTTAACAAGTTCTGCTTGTCTTGCTTTACTACGTTTCCCTTCAACAACCATAAAATCGAAATCTGATTCTGAAATGGCTGTTCGTACTACTTTAAGCAAATCTTGATGTACACCGACAAGCCTCATTTCACTCGTTGTTGAAAATTTAAACTTACTCATCTTTTCCTACTTTTGTACTGATAAATCTAAACAAAAACTCACGTATTTTTTCCGCCCCGATAAACCCTAGCATCCCACCCGCAAATACCGCTAAGTTCTCTGGCATCCCTAAAAAATTTAGTAACGACATACACGATAGCGTTAATGCACCACATATCGCTCCATCTAATACCCGCCGACGATAAGAGCTTTTTTGTTGCAAAAACAAAGCACGTAAAATAGACATAAAAAAAGCCATCACGAAACCCGCAATGGCATTGTAGTTTTGTTGGAGATACGCCCAGATAATGAGCCACACTCCAGGATCTTTGTCTGGCATTTTCATTTCTCCACCTCCATTTCAGAGGCAATAAAAAACCCCGACCGTTTCCGATCAGGGTTAGAAAAAAACATCTGTGCGTTTCAAGCGTGCAAAACCGCACTATAGCTAACAATATATACTTTTAGTCCGGACAAATCAACTATATTTCTTATTTTTAAGCAACAGCAAAATTAAATGGTTTGATATGATGTTCTCTTTTCTGTTTTAATTCCCATAAATCATAATCTGTCTGTAAAGACAACCATAATCTTGCTGTACTAATTCCCGCCTCCTCGAGTGCAATAGCTAAATTCGCTGTCATTGCAGTTTTACCATGCAATACTCTTGATAAAGTTTCACGAGAAAAACCAAGATGGGCTGCTAATTCAGACACTTTTATTTTGTTCGGTTCAATAAAACCATCTAATAACACTTCACCTGGATGTGCTGGTTTACGCATAAATACCTCCTTTAATGATAATCTTCGTAATTTAAAATATACGCATCACCATTAATAAATTCGAATGTAATGCGGTAATTTCCACTAACAGTCATTGAATATATTCCTTTTCTGTCACCTTTTAATTCGTGGCATTGATAAAATTGAATAAATTCTTCGACCGTATTCGCACGATCAACAAGAGATAAAATACCATTAATCTTTCGCACATGGTCTTGTCTCAATCCTTTTGTAATTCCTTTTTTGAAGAATTGTTCCAATCCTTTATGTTTAAAACTCTTAATCATATTTTACCCTCTTTTAATGTGATATAAATATATCACATAATTAATCTACTACGCAAGAAAAACACACTTATTTTGGCTTAACATTAATTTTAATGAGGTTTCAGCAATTTTAAGTTGATCAAAGTAATATGTTCTACTAATCCCAAATCGCTCTAATAGCCCAATTCTGACAGGAACACGATCGAGATCTAACTCTGTGTAAATCGGCAAACGATAAGCATAGGTTGCCATGAATAAATCATACAGTTCTGGTGTTACTTTACGCATTACTAATAAGCATTGTTCAATTTGTAATGCTAAATCATCATTAATCGGACAAACCCTACGCTTACTCTCATCAATCGGAATAGGAATGCTAATAGAGATACTTGGATATTCCGTTCCTAGACGTGGTGTCGCCCAATATCCCCATTGAACACAAATTTTTTTAATATCATTAAAAACATACTCCATTACACACCTCGTCTTTTTTGTATTAACTTAACTTTCTTCGTGAAAATTCGCTTAATCTGCCTTAAATCTTCTTCGGTATATTTTCTTTCTCGATTGTCTGCTTCTATTTCCTCTACTTTCTTAATACCCAATCGCTCAATCAGTCCAACCCTATATTCATGATAGTTACCACCTAAATAACGATTACAGCGTTTGCATTGCCCGTGAATATTTAAGGTGTAAAAACGTAAATGCGGAGCAGCCCCACGACTGCGATAATGTCCAGCATCAAACCCACCACCAAGCTTTTCACTTATTAATGGTGTTCCGCACGAAATACATTCTTTATTTTCATCTCGAACACGAATATATCTATTAACTGCTTCTTGAGCCTCTTTTATTAATTGCCCTTTAGTTTTATTTTTCTCTTTTAATGCTGATAATCGCTTTTTACTTTCTACCCTTGCTTGTTTATCTAGTTTTTCACGCTTTTTACGTGCTTGTTCTTTACTGAGCTTTATCGCACATTCCACACTACACACTTTTTGCAAACTACTTACTGTCTTAGTGTAATAGCTACCGCAAACCTTGCATTTATGTTGTTTATTTGGTTTATTCATTGGTAACCACACACTCAATTAATTTAATAAATTCATCACATTGTTCTAATTTATGCCCCTCTTGATCGACAAAACAATACTTGGCAAAATGATTAACAATTTCATCCTTTGTCATTTCAGTAAATTTAGGTGGTTGATATGCAACATATTCCTGTCCGTTCATCTAATATTTCCTCTATTGCTTATGATGAAAATCAACATATTCTTGAAATAAAATTCCGTAGTGGTGCGATTTATCAATATTTAGGTGTTCCTCCTGAACGCTATAAAGGCTTATTAGCCGCTTACTCAAAAGGAGGTTATGTAGCTGACTTTATTAAACCTTACTATCGTTATCGCCGTGTATTCTCTTAGTTATCATTCATAAAAAAGTACTAACAGAACACAAATCCAAAACATTAAGCAGCCCAACATTGATAAGATAAATCCCCAGTTCATTTATCCCCCAAATTAAAAAAACGCATATAGCTGATTAATAATTTTTTCATCCTTACAGTCTTTAAACACTGTTGATATTGCTGCTTGAGTAATAGCCACATAAAGTTCTCGGCGTTTAATATCATCATTCAATTCTTTGTAAGATATGCTTTTTGGCACTACCCTAAATTCTGATGGATTTTTCAAATCAAATACCATTTCACAGTGTCCAGCTTGCACTAATAAATCTTTGCGAAAGTAATCGAATTGCGTTTTTTCATTGGCAAACTTCTGTAAGCTGTTATCTGCACACCAATAATCAAAACAGAACTTAAAGAATTGAAACATTTTTCTATGTAGAACAGGATTTATTTTTGTATTGATCTCAATTTCATACATTTCGTTATTTTTAAGCTGCTTTAAATGTTCTTCTTCTATCTCATTAGCTGGAGAAAACACTCCGCCAGGTAATTTAATCATTTGAAATTTAGCCATGAAAAGCACCACACTGCTTAATAAAATCCAAACTCACTTGTCGGGTAACAAAATCTTCCATGGCGGGATCGAACACTACAATCATCTGTCCTTTGCTGTTGCCCTTAATCTCCTGCTTGGTAACAGGGTGGATAAAGCTAACACGTCCGCCTGTAATGTCGATAACCTCGTTTGCAACGTTGTAGATACACTCTTGATACCAGCGAGTGGATTTATCGTTGTTAAGTAACATAATCACCATATGACCAGCATCACGGATTACTTTTGCCTGTTTTACAAATGGTGTTACATTGGAATAGGGCGGATTAACAAAAATCCGCTAGGGTGCTTCGCAATAATCACAAACAACATTAAGCAGCTGTTCGCAAATATCCTCTACCAAAAAATCCTCTATCACACCTAATTTCCCGATCCAATTCGCAGTTAAGGCGTTATCTTTATTCGCACAGCCGTCTAAATGAATCCAGCCGAAACGATTTTCTATCCACTTAAATAAGTACTTTGGCGTTTGCCAAGTGTCTTTATCAAAACTCATTACTAACCTCTCGCTACTAACGCTTTCAAATTAGCCCAACCTTGTTTAACTTTTTCAGGATCCAGATATTCAACTTTCTCAGGTAATGAGCGAGTTGGTTTTGGTAGTACCTCTCCTTTCTCTAAGCGTTTTGCCATCTTTTCTAACGCCTCTTTCATCGCTTGAAGCTCTTCCGCTTCACTGTAAGACTTTTGGATTGATTTATTCGCAATCTCAGTAATAAGCCAATATTCCGCATCTGACATAAACTCAAAGCGATCAATCTCCGAAAAACCACCATTCGCACGAAATTTATTTAAGCGGTGTTTCAATTCATCAGGTGTTGGTAATCCTAACTCGGCGTAATTTTCAGTATTGCACCACGCAATAAATTGCCCAACACTCGGGAAATAGGGGCTTTCTGAACGTTCTGCACGCGCAATACCGCGTTTAAATTGTGCGGCAGTCGTTACCCCGTTATTCACCAACGCTTCTAACCAAAAACGTTTGGTTTCTTGATAACTTTCTTCGCCGTCAAATGCCGCTTTCCACGCTGGGAATATTGCTTTTAAGCGAAAAAATAACCGATCGACAAATTTTGCTACTTGTGGCGGAATCACTTGTTCGCTAACTGGGGCTTGATAAGTAGGCTCTTTCCCCACCAACTCGGAAAGTTCTGTATTGGCAAAATTACGCATTAATACCCCCGAATCTCAATCGTTTTCCCACGCCACCAACGGTCGTCATTATCGTCATACGTTGCTTTGCTAGGCTTTTGAGAGGCTGGCTGTGGTGCGTTTTGCCAATCCGCTTTAAATCCTCGCCAGCCTCGCTCAATCATAATTTCCGCCACCTCCGCAAGCGGTAATTTGGCTAAGTCAGCTTGTTTTTGTAGGCGTTCTAGTGCGGTTTTAGTAATTGGTGCGCTTTTCGATTTACGGTGAGTAATAAAATCTTCTGCCAGTTGTCCTGTAATCCCAAATTCAGCTAAAAGCTCAAGTACAGGCGATTTTTTTTGCGTAGTTTTTTTATGGTTAACTGACTGGTTAATAGAGTGACTGGTTATGGTGCTATCTGCTAGCACACCCCCTATGCTATCTGCTGGCATAGGGGTGCTATCTCCTAGCATAGCTATGCTATCTGCTGGCATAGGGGTGCTATCTCCTAGCATAGCTATGCTATCTGCTGGCACACCCTTATCAAGGTGTAAAACATAAAGATTAGAACTTGAACCATCTTTATTTTTACGTGCTTTTTTAGAGATAAATCCCATTTGAATTAATGCCTCAATATGCGTTCTTGCACTGGCTTTTGATATTTCGCAAACATCCGCAATATATTGATAGGAAGGAAAGCAAATCCCATCATCATTCGCATTGTCAGCAAGTTTCAGTAAAACCAATTTTCTAAGAGGGTTTCCGACTTTAATTCCCATCACTTTCGCCATTAAAATTAAACTCATAGCTCTACCGCCTTATTTAACATTTCTGATAGTTTCACTAATCCCTTAGCTGTAACGAGGACTTGTTCACTAATTTTTAAATTTCCATCCTTGTCTTCATAAGGGTTGGCTTTATGTTCAAGGTATCCAATCTGTAATTTATCTTGATAAGCAATCCATGGTTTAGAACCCACTCTCTTGTAGATCCAGCGATGAGAAAATAAAAACTGAATAAACATCTTAGGTTGCATCTGTAAATGTTTTGCTGCGTTAGTTAAATTCATAGATCCTTGTGCTTTTGTCGCTAAACGATCAAATGCTTCTGCCTTTGGTTTAAGCTCTAACACCTTTTCTGAATAAGTTAATAATGCCGAACGCAGATAAACTGGGTCATTTAACGCAATCATTGGATCCATTGTTTGTGATTTATTCACTACAGCATCAAAAGTACGAATCACTAATAAATGAAATTTTGGGCTAATCCACATTGCATAAGCATAAACAAGTTCCTTGCAAACAAATGTTCCAAGTCCTTGTTTTGTAAGGATAGACGGAATTCCGTCTTTTGAAATTTCGCTAATTAATTCTTGTGTTTGTTGATTTGTTAGCCAATAAGTAGGGCGATGACGACTTTCACCGCCACTCGCACGATGTAAATCGTTTAGACAATATCGTCCTTGACCGTCTTGTCTAATTTCTGTATTATCAATTTTAATTAATTGGTTCATTTAACCTCCTAAACCACCGTTGCCGCGGTGGTTTTTTATTACACACAAAACACTAATCCCATAAATCTGGGCGCATTTCAGATTTAGATACTTCCCCATTTGTAGCTACCTCGATTTTTTTTGCTAAATACGGTGGTATCTTTGTTCTCCCCATCTCGCAGTTTCTTAAAAAACACATAGATACTCCTACCTGTTTTGCAAAATTTGCTTTAAAACCACGTTGTCTATTTGATAAATATTCTGTCAGCTTCATAAACTTTAGTTTAGTTAAAAATAAAATTAAGTTTATTTATGGATAAACAATAAGTCAATCATTAATTTTTTGCTTATTTACTAAATACTAAATAAAATGGTGAAAAATTAACTAAGGAGGAATCTATGAAAAAAATAGATCTAACTAGTATTCGTAGGGAAAATTTGAAAAGATTCTTCTCAGATAAGAAGTACCCTGATAAAGATAAAAGTCTAATATCTCAGCAAATAAATGGTTCAGCTAAATCTTTTGGGGAGAGATTGGCTAGAAGATTAGAAAAAGATTATGGTATGGGTGAGTTTTACTTAGATACTCCCGTTAGCGTAGATAGTAACAATAATATCGTTTCCAATATCAAAGAAATTGGGGCATTTGAATTATGGGATAGACATACTCCTCTCTCAAATGATGAGATAGAAGTTCCTTTTTTCAAAGAAATTAGACTATCTGCTGGGAATGGATTTGCTGATGACATAATGGACTATAACAATTTTAAACTTAGATTTTCTAAAGCCACTTTAAAAAGACAAGGCGTATCATATGAAAATGCTGTTTGCGTTACAGCGGATGGTAACTCTATGGAGCCAGTTATTCCAGACGGAACAACAGTTGGGATCGATCTCGGTAATAAAACTATCAGAGATGGAAAGATATATGCGATAAATCACGGTGGATTATTAAGAATAAAAATCCTCTACAATATGCCGAATAATCAGGTGAAAATAAGAAGCTATAACTCTGAAGAGCACCCAGATGAAGTCGCAAACTTAGAAGATCTTACGGTTCTAGGCAAAGTTTTCTGGTACTCAGTGTTGCTGTGATAAACAAGAATCTGAATCTTATTGAGTGAATTTAATATGGTAATTTGAAATAAGATAATATCACTTATTTCATGAAGAAACTTTCACGCGTTGTATCTCATGTAAGTAAGTGGCAGAATACAGAGGAAATTATGTTAAAACTCAAAATATTGCGATCTATCGTTATTAAGAGAACGCTACGTAATCTGATTTCCAAACAGAAAAGACGCCGAATGAATGGTGGAAAAATAAAATATAAATCTATCAAAAAAAAGAAATTATTTCGGCGTCTATGTGCGGAGGTTTATGCTCCTAGTAAAATTGTACTAGCAAGAGAAATTTCTCACATTTTTGTTTCTTTTAAAAAAGAAATTGAAAAAAAAGCAAAATTAGCTTCACAAAACCACCAAATATTAAAATTAAACTTTAGAGAAACTTCTGTTATTGATGCTCCAGCTTGTGCTGTCTTAATTGCCACTCTAGATACTATTAGGAATCAATATCCTGAGTTAAAATTTAGTGTTATTCGTCCAAAACCTAAACCAGCAGATAGAAGAAAACGTGGTCCATATGATGTAGATGGTGTATTTTGTCATATTGGTTTATATAAAATGCTTGGCTTTAACTATACATCAAGTTCTTCTCAAAAAAATGTAAAGTGCTGGCATTTTATTCAAAGTGATAATACTGATGGCTCAATCACGGCGCCCTTACTCAATGAGCTTAAAGCAATGGGAGTAAATACCAAAGGAATGTATAGCAGTTATATTGAAGCCATTGCAAACGCTGTCGAGCATGCATATGCAGAAAATATTCAAACTCATAGATATTTCCCAATTAAGCGATGGTGGATGTTACTTGCCATATTAGACAATGAACTTTCTCTTTTTGTTTGTGATTTAGGGCATGGCATACCGAATACATTAGAAAAAACTCAAAAAGCTAGTACGCTAGAAAAAATTTGGGAAAGATTAAAACAACAGCTAGGCAAACCTACGACAGATGCCATATATATTAAAGCTTCAACATTGATTAAAGAAACTCGAACAGGGCTGGGATATCGTGGTAAAGGTGGTGGAGATATTAGGTCAATTATTGATAAGACACCAAATAGCAGTTTAATTATTCGTTCAAATCGTGGAATGTATGTGTATAATGGTCGAAATAAAGCAGATTTAGTCAAAGAGTCTCCTTACTCTATTGATGGAACGATTGTTCAATGGAACCTGCCACTTGATACAAATCAAAGGTAAATAAAATGCAACATATTTATGTGAAAGACTTTAGCCTTTTTCCAGGTCCCCGTCATATTAAAGATGGAAAAGCTAGTGGAGAAGAATTTAGAAATACTATACTTATCCCTGCAACTAAAAAAGATCCAGAGATAACATTGCACCTAGATGGTGTTGTAGGGTATGGTTCATCTTTTCTAGAGGAAGCATTTGGTGGGGCAATTCGTTTAGGAGTATCTCCTAATATTATTAGTAATATTATTTTTATTTCTGAAGAGGATCCTGACCTAATTGAAGAAATTAGAGAATATATAAACGCAGCCATTTCGGAGTTACAATAATGCAAAGTTCAGAGGTTATTTCAATAGTCGCTCTACTAGTTTCAATTATAGCAATTCCAATTGGTTATTTTCTAGGAGCAAGAAATGCAAGGCATAATGCACATAACGAAGCTATTGATTCTTTACAAGAACTATGCAATAAAATTTTTGAAGATGCTCTACGTGTTCATAAACAAGCAGCTTCATTAAATGAGGGTGATTTTCATTTAATGATAGCATACCATAAAAGGCTACAAGGTAAATGTACTGAAATTATGGAATTAGCTCAAAATGATTTTTATCCAAACATAGAAATTAGAGAGGTTAAAAAAGTTACAACAAACCAACTCTTCTCAGATGATCTAACAGTAAGAAATATCGCTATTCGCAGCTTAATTTATAAGTTACATGCTGTACATTCTAAATATCACAAAAAATTTATCTAACTACTACATTATAACAATACTTTTATCTCTCATAACTTTATATTTCATCTAGATAACTTAAAATTTCATTTCACTAAATTTGTTCACTAAACAAGCTCTTTTATCCTTTTCTCCTCTCAATAATATCAATTTGATCAAAAATTAAGCAATCAAACATCCTACCTAAAAAATTTTTTCTTTATTTATTAATATTTTAATAAACATATTACAAAAATATTTATTAAAAAATAAATAAACATGTTGATCCAAAGTTTATTTTTTAATAAACTAAACCCATCAAAACGAGATACACAATATCTCAAGCTCTTTAACAGATTGGTGTGGCAATGGCGGTAAGTTATAACCTGATTTAAGGTTAGTGACTCCGAGCAGATACTGTGTTCCTTGACCTAAGAGAGGTGGAAGGGGAAATTAAGGGTAGGTGCTTACTTGCTTGAGCGCGAAATGCGCAGTCGAAAGATTGCTACAACGGTTGGGGAAACTAGGCGAACAAGCCCGCGAACCGTTTCATTATTAGTAGGTTAGCTTAACGGTAAAGCAGCGAGCTTATACCTCGTAACGACAGATAATCGGCTGATGTGGGTTCGATTCCCTCACCTACTACCAAATCTAATGCCTGCTTGATGCAAATTTCCTCATTTTGTTTGCACTACAACGCATTGAGTAGGCATTAGGAAACGCATTGATTAAGAGATCCGCTAAAGGTCTGGGTAATCGTACAATTACCAATTTAAGGATAGCTAAGCCAGAACTTAATTTAGTGCGTTTCTATATCAAATTAAAAGGAAAATATTATGACCTATCAAAATGAAAACCACGAAATGATCAAACAAATTATATTAAACGAACAGTTAGGAAATCCTAAAAAGTTGAAGTTAGTTATTGTAGAAGAAAGCCTGTCTGATAAGGATAAAGAGCGAATCAAACAGGCTATTTTAGAAAGTGTTGCCAAAAACACGGCTTATTTGCCAGAGGAATTAGCAGAATCAGCTTGTAAAGCTATTTGTCTGATTGACTCTTATAAGCATTAAAGATTACAGACAAAGAAACGTTGTCATCTAACGCCTCAAATCGTTTTGACAATGTTTCCACAAAGTCGGCAATGTTATTGGCACTTTTCTGATCTAGGTGATCAAGCGGAAGAACAGCTGAAGCGCTTGAGGTTTTAGCAATATCTCTTGCGAAAAGTAACGCTAATGAATCAGCACTTGATTTTCTCATAATGTTTTCCTCATAAATGTTAAGTTGTGGCGAAAACATTATATTCCTCAACGTTGTGGCAAACAAGAGGACTTGAGCCTTACAAGTATAAAGAAAGGCACTTGCATTATAAACTCCGTTTGGGTTTTGCCATCTTTATTGATGGCTTTTTTTTAAAGCTAATTCTATGAGTGAGCTTTAAAAAGAAAAGAAGAGGAGAAATGAAAAAATGAAATATGAATTAACCGATGATTTCATCGAGGTTGAAGTAAACGGTAAAAGAGTAAAGTTATACAAAATTAAAGCTCTTGTGGATATTCCCGCAGGAGACGTAAAAGCTGGAGATTTAGGTGGATATATAGAAAAAGAATCTAACTTATCTCATAGCGGTAATGCTTGGGTGTACGGTGACGCTAGTGTGAGCGGTGACGCTTGTGTGTGCGGTGACGCTTGTGTGAGCGGTAATGCTTGGGTGTACGGTGACGCTAGGGTGAGCGGTAATGCTTGGGTGTACGGTGACGCTTGGGTGAGCGGTAATGCTTGGGTGTACGGTGACGCTAGTGTGAGCGGTGACGCTTGTGTGTGCGGTGACGCTTGTGTGAGCGGTAATGCTTGGGTGTACGGTGACGCTAGGGTGAGCGGTAATGCTTGGGTGTACGGTGACGCTTGGGTGAGCGGTAATGCTTGGGTGTACGGTGACGCTTGGGTGAGCGGTAATGCTAGTGTGAGCGGTAATGCTAGTGTGAGCGGTAATGCTAGTGTGAGCGGTAATGCTTGGGTGTACGGTAATGCTTGGGTGTACGGTGACGCTTGTGTGAGCGGTGACGCTAGTGTGAGAAAGAAATCTGATCTTGTTTGGTTTTCAAACGTCGGTACAGAAAATGGAACGCTCACAGTTTACAAAGCCAAAGATGGTTCATTACTTGCAACAAGAGGTTGTTTTAGCGGCTCTGTCGAGGATTTCTTGAAAAAATCTACTGAAGTTCACGACGAAAAAACCAAAAGAGAGTATCAGTTACTTATTGAGGTAGCTAGATCAAGACTGGAGATTTAATCATGAACGCTTGGAAATACGATAGTGACGTAGATTACTACGAATCTCTAGCAATCAACAAACAAGATCAAGAGTATTACGAAGATGATAACTTCGATCCTCGTGAATGTGATAAAGCCGCTCTTGATTATGAGCTGACTTATTTTAGACAAGATAGCAGGTATTAGAATGAAAGCAAAATGTATTGATTTAAACACGCATTTGTTTCTGCAATTAGAACGCTTAAATGATGAAGGTTTAACGGGAGATGCCTTAAAAGAAGAAATTGAGCGTTCTAAAGCCATCAGTAGTATTGCTAACAATATTGTAAACAATGCAAAGCTTGCTTTAGACGCCCAAAAATTTAAAGTGGACTATGGTGTAACTGAACCATTACCTTCGATGCTAGAAAACAAAAGAGAACTTGACCAAGAACCTAAAAAAGGAGGTGTGCCAAATGGCGTTTGTCGAACATAATAATCGAGCTAAAGCCAAAAAGTTAGCTGAATTTATTACAGGCAAGCCACTACGTCAATATCTTGCGGATAAAGTAAAAAAATATGTGGGGTGCTCTCCCTCTGTGTTTGATGGTGCGGCTGGTAGCGGTCAATTAGAGCAATTTATTAATCCCTCTCGATTTGTTGCCGTAGAAATACAGTCTGAATCTTGTGAGGCATTAAAAACAAACTATCCAAAAGCTCAAATACATAATATGAGCTTTTTTAATTATCCCACAGCACAAGAATCACTTTGTGATTGTGTGGTGATGAACCCACCGTTTTCTTTAACCTTTAAAGGGTTAGCTGAAAATGAGAAAAAAGCAATTCAAGAAGAGTTTCATTGGAAGAATAAAGGCAATGTTGATGATATTTTTGTTCTAAAAGGGCTAAATCAATCTAAGCGTTGGGGATTTTTTATTTTATCCAGTGGTATGGCATATCGTAGCACTGAAGCTATCTTTAGGGAAAAACTAGGTTGTCAATTAGTTGAACTCAATTTAATTCAAAACGCCTTTGAAGATACTTCAATTAGCGTATTGTTTTTAGTGATTGATAAGCAAAAAACATCACAAAATGTCATTCGTGAGCTTATTGATTTCAAACAGAATACGCCGCTAGTTGCCAGCGATGAATGGCTTATTAATCACGAAAAATGGGAAACTGTTTCTCCACCAAAAGAGGAAGTTGAAGAAATTGAATTTTCTGATATGGAAGCACTTTCTAAAAATGCCTTTAGAGAAAGGATAAAAAGTGAATTGACGTTAAGTAAGATGTTTGTTGATTTATCTATAGCAAGCAATATTCCATTCAGTATGAATTCTAAGAGTGAATTTAATCAATTTTGCGATGATATTTGCAATGATGTGAAAGCGTTTAAATATACAGGTATGTGACATTAAAATGAAATCCTATCATGAAAAATTAACACCACAACATCAAAAAGAGATTGAGCTATTTTCAGACTACCTCTACAAAAATGAGTCATCTGAAAATACTATTAAAATATATACCTATGCCCTTGCTATCTATTTCTCACTATTTAAAAAGATTGATAAATATGATTTGCTGAATTTTAAAAAATACCTGATGGAGAACTTTAAACCAGAAACTGTTAATGTCCGTATTTCAGGGATAAATCACTATTTAGCTTTCAAAGGGAAGGCTGACTTAAAACTAAAAAACATCAAACTCCCAAGACGTTCGTTTGACGATAAGATGTTATCTTATGATGATTACACTAAGTTTTTGCACTGTGTAAAACAGCATAGCCAGCGGTATTACTTCATCACTAAATTCCTTGCTTATACTGGGGCGAGGATAAGTGAGCTACTTCAGTTCAAAAAAGAGCATTTAGAACAAGGATACATTGAATTATATACAAAAGGAAAAATTAGACGAATTCACATTCCTAGTGCCATTATTGAAGAGTCTAAAACCTTTTTTAAACACGAAAAAGATTTTTTATTTAAAAATCGAATGGGTGAACGTATCACAAGCAGAGCGGTTGCTGCTGGCTTAAAATATTATGCGAAGAAAAGTGGCGTGCCAGAGGAGCTGATTCATCCTCATAATTTCCGCCATTTCTTTGCCATACAATTTTTGAAAAAAACAAAAGATGTTACGTTGTTATCTGATTTACTAGGTCACTCAAGTGTAGATATGACAGCATTATACGCGAGAGTGTCAGCTAAAGAACAGCGTCAAGCATTAGAAAGGGCGATAGATTGGTAATGAAAGGGAAATCGATTACTTATAATGAAGAAGAAGCCTCATTTTTGAGGATCTATTGCCATTTACCCAGAAAAGAACTTACTGCGAAATTTAACGAAAAATTTAACCGCAGTTTGACCGTAGGAAATATTGCTGGAAAGTGTAAGCGTGAAAAATGGCTAAGACCTAAAGAAACATGGCGTTTCAAGAAAGGAAATATCCCCTTTAATAAAGGTACAAAAGGGGTTTCTAAGCCTAATAAAACCTCTTTTAAAAAAGGCAATAAACCCGCCACTACATTGCCTGTCGGAACAATTAGATATTGTTCTAAAGATAATATTTATCTCATTAAAGTTAGTGAACCTGATAGATGGGTAAGCCGTGCAGAATATGTTTGGTGTAAACAACATAATAGCAACATACCAAAAGGTTGTGTGGTTTGGCATAAAAACGGTGATCCCACAGATGACAGAATCGAAAATCTCGCAATAAAAACAAGGCTGGAAGTATTGCTTTTAAATAGACTAAAGCACCGAAAAACACCTGATGAATTAAAAGGTTATATTGATTTAGTTGCACAAATAAAAGCGAAAGCCATCACGAGAGGAAAGCACAACAAAACCGCTTAAAATGGGAAAGATATCTAATTTAAAACTTCTCATTTTAAATGGTTGAGTTTCTCAAGTTTTGCGACAGATAACACTAACCAAAACCGACCGCACTTCCCGTGAACCGTGTGGCGGTTTCTTGCACCCTAAATTCAATAAATTGTTCAAATAAGGAGCAAAAAATGAAATTCACGCACGAACCACTCTATCTTATTTTTGCCGTTATCATCGCCTTTATATTAGGCGTAAGTTGCCAACCAGCTCAAGCTGCTACATACGATAAAGATACGGATTATTACGACCACACACTTAACTTTGAAACCGAACTCGCAGAAGAACAACTCGCGTGGGAGGAATGGGCTAATCAAGAGTGGAAAGAAACGCACGGCGAGCTACAAACGCCGCTAAGTAAAGAGAATCAACAAGAGATTAAAGCTCGATTAGATAAAGGTCTTAGATGATGGATATATTTGAAAAACTCAATCAACAAGCAATCATCATAAAAAAGCAAGCATTCAAATCGCTTAAAAACCGACTTTTCTTAGCTTGTCAGCAATATAAAACTGACAGCGAATGGGCAGAATTTTTTGATGAATTGCTACTTAACGAAAGCTATCACGACATTACTAATGCAATACAGTTGCTTAAAGTTAGCCAAGTGTATAAAGACAAATTGCAGCATATCTTAAATGTATCTCAATTTTACCACGTGCAAACAGCAGAAAATGCAGACCACAAAACATTAACTCAATTTAAGGTGACACTATGAGCTTATATCAACTCTCAGAACGACTAAAAAATATCAATGAATTACTTGATGATGAAGAATTTACTAACGAACAAGCCGTTATTGATGCCTTTAACTGCTTGGAAATGGAATTTGAAGATAAAGTAGCTGAAGTATGGAAATTACATAAAGAAACAGAAATCTTAGCCGAAACTGCAAAAGCAGAAAAACAGCGGTTAGAGAAAATTCAGAAAATGTATGAACGTAAACAGCAACGCTTGCGCAACCTTATCTATGCATCAATGCTTAATTCAGGCACTAATGAAATTAAAAACCCATTATTCAAATTAAAGATGACCGATCCAATTATGAATAAGGTAGATATTGCAGAAAATGCCGTTATTCCTGATGAGTTTTATATTCCACAAGATCCAAAACTCGATCGTGTTGCACTGCTAAACGCATTAAAGAATGGCGCTGAAATTCAAGGCGTAGTATTAACAGGTTCAAGACAGTTAAGGGGGTTATGATGAGTATTGCTACACTCATTTTAGGAGAAAGTGGTACAGGAAAAAGCACTAGCTTACGCAATTTAAATCCGAATGAAACACTGCTTATTCAAGTTATCTCAAAGCCACTCCCTTTCAGAACAAAAGATTGGAAATATTTTGATAAAGAGAACTGCCCAACAGGCAATGTTTTTGTTTGTGACAATGCAGATAAAATCTGCCAACTACTAAAGCAAACAAAACGAAACATTATTGTTATTGACGATTTCCAATATTTAATGGCAAATGAATTTATGCGTCGTGCCAAAGACAAAGGTTACGATAAATTCACTGAAATTGGATTACACGCTTGGCAGATTTTTGATTTAGCTGGAAAACTAGAACATAACAAACGAGTTTATATTCTCTCTCATACACAAAATGACGACTTAGGTCGTACAAAAATTAAAACGATTGGCAAAATGCTTGACGAAAAAATCACCTTAGAGGGGATTGTTACTGTTTGCTTGCGAACGAATGTATCAGATGGTAAGTACACATTTCTCACGCAAAACAACGGCAGCGATACAACAAAAAGCCCTATCGGCTTATTTGAGGAACAACAGATTGATAACGATCTTGCCTACGTTGATAGCCAAATTTGTGATTATTGGGGAATTACCCCTGAACCTCAAACCGCAGAAGACACCACTAAACAGGAGAATCATCAATGACCCAACCTATTTTTACCTATAACCAAGAACAAGCACTTAAAGCAGGCAATTCACAGTTTATCAGTGAAACAGGTGCTTATCTCTGTAAGATTATCAGTGCTGAATATACCCAAGCACAAAGCGGTGCATTATCACTAGAATTAAGTGTAGAAACCCAAGAAGGATTAAAAGGCAACTATCTTTCTATTTACTATCAAGGTAAAGATGGGCAGCCCTTACAAGGCGGACATAATATGATACAAGCAATTATGGGGTGTACAGGGGTTCAAGCCTTATCCAAACAGTTAATTGCGGGTAAATATATTGCACCTGAATTAACAAATAAATATATAGGATTAATGCTACAAAAAGTGCTTCGCTTAAAACAAGATGGCTCAGATACTTACAACTTCCAAATTCTCTGCCCGTTTATCATTAAAACACGCAAAACCCTATCTGAACATATTGAGAATAAACCCGCTGAACGTATTGATTGGCTTGTTGCTCATACCAAAGATCGAGACGAACGAACAAAACAGCAACCACAATCAATACCAGCTCAAAATCAATCTTCTGGACAACCTACTACTGATTTTGATGATGATATGCCGTTCTAAGGTGGTTAAAAAATACCACTAAACTACTCAACAAACGAGAAAGGATAAACATATGATTATAGAAATACCAACAACAAAACAAGTAAATGTAAAATATATAAAACTAGTAATCCCTATTAGATTTGGAGATGAAGATATTCCTTATGATTTTCCATTGCGCGATGGTGATCAATGGTGCGGAATAATTGATTTAGATACGTTTAAAATTGAAAACTGGCCAAAAAACTATCCAGCAAAAATGAATATGAAAATCTGTGATGATGGGGAATATTATTTATTGGATGAGAACAGAAATATCATTGGTACACTAGTTAATGATTACATTCCTCATTGCGTACCTAACAACTATGGAGATTATATTGATCTACATATTGACGAAGCAGGTAAAATCAAAAATATGCCTCACAAATTAATATTTGATCAGTTCTTTCGTAATGATAATGAATAATTATTAAACTTTCACAAACCAAAGCCACCTATAGGTGGCTTTTTTATTACCAAAAATAGGAGAAAACACTATGGCAAAAACTGATATTCACGAATTCATTTCAGAACTTGATGCAGGAATTTTTGAAAACAAATTAGCAACCGCTCTTTCTGAAGTTGCAATGGGTGCAATTACACACGACAAGGCAGGAAAAGTCGTTGTTGAATTCGCCATCAAAAAAATGGATAGCGATCAACCAGCCGTGCAAATCCAACATAAATTAAGTTATGTCAAACCAACAAAACGAGGTAAATCATCAGAAGAAGATACCACAGCAACACCAATGTATGTCCATAAAGGCGGTGCAATTTGTGCAACGCCAGACAAAGAACAAATGCCAATGTTCAAAGAAAGTGACGACCCAGCATTTGATAAAAAGTTAAAAGTAATGTAATCAAGGAGTAACTATGGAACAAACAAACTTAGAACAAATTAAAGATTTAGTGTTATCAAGTGTGCATATCGGTAACAGTGATTACCCGATTGCTATTTTACCTAAAGATGTCAATATCGTATCACTTGAAAAACATAATCAATTCCGTAATCAGTTTCGTGCAAAATTCAGCACATTTAACTTTGATAGCTTAGTTGCATACGCAAAGCTGCATAATCAAGATAATGCTAAATGCTTTATTGATGAACAAAATCTTAGTGCAGAGATTATTTTTGATGTTGGCACTTTAGAACAACCTCTTCATGCAACACACCGTGCATTACTCAATATGCAGAAAACAGCTGCTTATAGTGCATTATTAGATTTTCAAGGCAGACGACACGACCAACGTGCATTCTCTGAATGGTTAGAAGATTGGGGTGATTTTATTACACCATATACTGATAGTGAGGAGAAAATGTCTCTAACAAATGCAGTACAAGCAGTGCGTAAAATTACATTAGATTACGCACGCAATGAAGAACACGAAGTCAGCGATTTTGCCGCATCAAAATCAGCAATGGAAAGCGTAGAGGCTAAAAGCAAATTGCAAATGCCAAAATACTTTGTTTTTAATACCGAAACATACAAAGGATTAAGCTGCCAAGCATTTACGTTACGACTATCAATTTTAACTGGCGGAGATTATCCAATTTTAGTTGCACGATTAATTAAAATGGAACAGATACAAGAAGCCATTGCAAAAGAGTTTTCGGATAAGCTAACGAATGCACTTGATGGTACAGGTATTACTGTGAATATTGGGGAAATTGATATTTAACGTTAGTACTTACAACTAAGCCTAGCCATTGCTAGGCTTTTTTATGGAGATAATGCTATGGAAAACAAGATCACTTTACTCAGTAAAGAAAAAGTTATTAATATGACAACCCTAAGTTACCCGACTATTTGGCGAATGATGAAAAAAGGAGATTTTCCGAAAAGTGTTAGTGCATCAAATCGCCGTGTAGCTTGGCTCGCTAAGGATATTGAAAAATGGATCGAAGAAAGATCTTAGTACTAAATCCCTTCACCTCTAATCCACTCATCAACCTTATCCGCCCACGCTTGCATCATCTCACGCCTTTGTACTTCATATTCCGCCTTGTTGTACACGGCACGAACTCCTTGTTGTTCGTGGGCAAGAGATTTTTCAATCCAATCACTATTAAAGCCCATTTCGTGCAATAACGTTGAGCCAGTTCTACGTAAATCGTGGACCGTAAAATAATCAATTAGAGGTTTTTCACGGTTTATATATTTAATACAGTGATCAATTACTCGGTTAATAGAACTGTTCGCAATTGGTTTTCCTCTATTTGTTCTCCCTGGTAACAGATATGGCGAACCCTCAGAATAAATTTGAAAAGCAATAATTAAATCAAGCGCCTGTTCTGACAAATAAACATTGTGCGTCCGATTTGCTTTCATTCTTTCAGCTGGGATAGTCCATACTTTGTTTTTAAGATTAATCTCGTCCCAAGTCGCATTGATTAATTCCCCTTTTCGCACCAAAGTTAGCAAAATAAATTTTACCGCTTTGCGTAAAGCAAAATCAGACTGCATTTCATCCAAGGCATTAAAGAATAAATGGATTTCTCTCGGAGATAACACACGCTCGCGTTTTTTAAATGTGGCAATAGATGAATTAGAAATTTCATCGGCAGGATTAGTGTACTTATGCCCTCGAGCAATTGCATAACGATACACATTTGCGATCAAATCTCTTACAAAAATAGCTGTGGATGGAGCGCCTCTTTCTTTTATTTTTTCACAATGCCGCCGAATATCATCTGAGGTAATTTCTATCATCAATCTATTACCGAAAGTATTTTTGATATCTCGCTCATAAGTCGCAATACGTAATGCTTTTGTACTTTCTGCTAATCTAACATCTTCCAAATATCTTTCCGCAAAAGAAGAAAATCGTTCTGCGTTACGAATTTGATTTTTCGCATTACGTTTTTCAGCAGCGGGAGAAACTCCTTCACTGACTTGTTTCCGAGCAATCATCAATAGCTCTCTAGCTTTAGATAGATTAATTCCATCAACACCATACTTACCGATAGTCAAAGTTTCACGTCTTCCATTAATTCTATAGTCGTATCGAAAAACGATAGAGCCTGATGTTAATACCGCAACATAAAGTCCGTCACGATCAGCAACTTTATACAATTTCTCTTTAGGCTTCAAAGACTTGATTTTTGTATCAGTAAGCATAATATGTCTCCTAATATACCGTTATTAAGTTGACGGTATTTTTGATCTTTTTTAAGAGTTACGCAATATTATACCGACATTTATACCGCAAAAAAATTGATATAACTTGAAATACTATGAAATACATTGAAATGATAAAAGCCTTGCGTAACAAGGCTTTATCTTTATTTTGAAATATAGTGATATGTTATGAAATGTGAAGATTTTATTCCCACTCAATAGTTGCTGGTGGTTTTCCCGAAATATCGTAAGTAACACGAGAGATACCATTAATTTCATTAATGATACGGTTGGAAACTTTACCCAATAAATCATAAGGTAAATGCGCCCAATGTGCAGTCATAAAGTCGATAGTTTCTACTGCTCTTAATGACACAACCCAATCATATTTACGACCATCGCCCATTACACCAACTGATTTCACCGGTAAGAATACAGTAAAGGCTTGGCTTACTTTATGATACCAACCTGAATTGTGTAACTCTTCAATAAAGATTGCATCAGCACGACGTAATAGATCGCAATATTCTTTTTTCACTTCACCGAGTACGCGCACACCAAGACCCGGCCCCGGGAATGGATGGCGATAAAGCATATCGTATGGTAGGCCTAACGCTAAACCAATTTTACGTACTTCATCTTTAAATAACTCTTTTAACGGCTCAACTAGTCCTAATTTCATATAATCCGGTAAACCGCCAACATTGTGGTGTGATTTGATTACATGTGCCTTACCTGTTTTACTCGCTGCTGACTCAATCACATCTGGATAAATAGTACCTTGTGCCAACCATTTCACATTAGTGTGCTTATGTGATTCTTCATCAAACACATCAATAAAGACTTTACCAATGACCTTACGTTTTGCTTCTGGATCACTTACACCCGCTAATTCACCTAAGAAACGATCTTCTGCATTTACACGAGTAATGTTTAAGCCAAATTTATTGCCAAACATTTCCATAACTTGATCGCCTTCGTTTAAACGCAATAAACCGTTATCCACAAACACACAATGTAAATTATGACCAATCGCACGTTGTAATAATAAAGCGGTTACTGAAGAATCCACACCGCCAGAAAGTGCAAGAATCACTTCATCATTACCAACTTGTTGTTTAATACGAGCAACAGCATCTTCGATAATATTTTCCGCTGTCCAACGTTTTTCACATTGACAAATATCCACAACAAAGTTTTCTAATAATTCTAAACCTTTCTTAGAATGGGTTACTTCTGGGTGGAATTGCACACCATAAAAACGGCGCTCTTCATCAGCCATTGCAGCGATTGGGCAAGATTCTGTCGCAGCAGAAATATGGAATTGTGGTGGGATCTTAGTTACTTTATCACCATGGCTCATCCAAACATCTAATAATGGATTTCCTTGTGCAGAACGAGCATCTTCCAACGCATTAAATAATTTATCTTTTGTTAAAACTTCTACATTAGCATAGCCAAATTCACGTGTAGTTGAAGATTCAACTAAACCGCCTAATTGCATTGCCATTGTTTGCATACCATAACAAATACCTAACACTGGCACACCAGCATTAAAGACATATTCCGGCGCACGTGGGCTTCCCGTTTCAGTCGTACTTTCTGGACCACCAGAAAGAATAATTCCATTCGGCGCAAAATTACGAATATCCTCTTCCGCAACGTCCCACGCCCATAATTCACAATAAACGCCAATTTCACGAATACGACGCGCGATCAATTGCGTATATTGTGAACCAAAATCCAAAATTAAAATTTTATGTTGGTGAATGTTATTCATGTTGTTTCTCTAGTTGATTTAAAGGTAGTTATAGTTTGCTGATATTAAATCTGTTGTTGATGTATTTTCATCACGATAGCCAAAATTTCGTTCATATCTTTGCATAAATAATCTGCTAAAGATTGATCAATTATCATACGTTTTTCTTCATAGCCAATCACACGCAAGCCAGCACTTTTCGCTGCTTGCATGCCATAGAAAGAATCTTCTACGGCGACAGCATTTTCGGCACTAACACCTAATTTTTCTAAGGTATAACGGTAAATAGTTGGATCGGGTTTACTACGCTCAAAAATTTCACCGCTAACAATTAGATCAAACTGATCTTTGATACCGCAAGTCGATAAAATATTATTGATATGATTCATTCGTGATGATGAAGCCACTGCTAATTTTAGCTGATTTTGTTTAGCAAATTGGATAATTTTTTCAATATCCTGACGAAAAATAGAGCGGTAATCTACTTTGCTAAAAAGTTCAGTAAAAAAAGCATAATAACGAGTTCGAATTTCTTCTATAGATAATGACGAACCGCTTAATTTTTTAATAATTTTAGGAATTTCTCTTAATGACTGACCGACAACTTCAGAACGTTGTTCTAACGTAATTGGTTGATTAGGTTCTTTAATACTTTCAATAAACTGTTGCTGTAAATCAAACTCTACATATTCGGTATCAACGATAACACCGTCCATATCAAAGATAATTGCTTGTAGCATAGTTATTCCAAATACATTTGTTTAGCTGCATTTAAACTTTCGGCTAACTCAAGGACTTTATCTAGTAATTGCTGCATATCTTGTGCAGGATCACGATAAAAATAGTCAATGGTAAAAGTTAATGTTTTGCCTAACTGTCCAGCTATTGGTGGTAATGCTAACGCTCTAAGCTGCACACTCCAGCCACTTCTAGCAAGATCTCTTACCCACCAAGACAAAAACTCTAATGCCTTTAAACCATTTTTATCAGAATTAATAGCAAAATCTATTGAGATCAGAACTTCATCATCTAAACCGCCTTGTGTCCGCTGCAAACAGCCAAGCGGCAAATCAGCATAGACTGGTAATGAAAAATCATCACTTTTAAGATCAAATAGCATATGACGATTAACGCCAACTGTAGTAATACCCTCTATACTTTGTACAGCCAAGTGTAATTTTTTCACTGGTTCAGGTAAGGTATCATCTATTTCATTAGCATTTTCTAGATTCGTTTCTTCTTGACTCGCCAGTTTTGCTACAAATTCATTAATATTCATTAACGCTTTCCTTGAAAAATCATATTCAGATTTTGTATTTGATCGCACTGTTAAACAGTGCGATCACTTTTTTTACCCCATACGATAGTTAGGCGCTTCTTTGGTAATGGTTACATCGTGAACGTGGCTTTCTTTAATGCCTGCACCACTGATACGCACAAATTGCGCTTTAGTACGAAGTTCTTCGATAGTCGCACAGCCAGTTAAGCCCATACAAGAGCGTAATCCACCCATTTGTTGGTGAATAATTTCTTTTAAGAAACCTTTATAAGCGATACGTCCTTCAATACCTTCCGGAACCAATTTATCCGCTGCATTATCTGATTGGAAATAACGGTCTGATGAGCCTTTCGCCATTGCGCCTAATGATCCCATACCACGATAAGATTTAAAGGCACGACCTTGATATAACTCGATTTCTCCCGGTGCTTCTTCGGTACCTGCCAACATTGAGCCAACCATCACACAAGACGCACCCGCAGCAATCGCTTTAGCAATATCACCAGAGTAACGAATACCACCATCAGCAATCACAGGAATACCGCGATCTTTCAAGGCTTCTGCCGCATCAGCAATCGCCGTAATTTGTGGTACGCCCACCCCTGTCACAATACGAGTAGTACAGATAGAACCAGGTCCAATACCAATTTTCACAGCACTTGCGCCAGCATCTGCTAAAGCAATCGCCCCATCAGCAGTTGCTACATTACCGGCAATAATTTGTAAATCTGGATATTTTGCACGAGTTTCACGCACACGTTGTAACACTCCTTCAGAATGCCCATGTGATGAGTCAATCAATAATACATCAACGCCCGCTTTAACTAACGCATCAATACGTTCTTCATTACCTGGACCAGCACCCACTGCGGCACCAACACGTAAACGTCCAAATTCATCTTTACACGCATTTGGTTTTTGTTCCGACTTTTGGTAATCCTTGAGGGTAATCATTCCTTTTAATTTGAATTGATTATCTACTACTAATACTTTTTCAACACGATGACGGTGCATTAATTTGAAGATATGTTCACGATTTCCTGACTCACCTTCTGTCACAGTAACTAGGCGTTCTTTTGGAGTCATCACTTCTGTAACAGGCACAGATAAATCAGAAACAAAACGCGTATCACGCCCTGTCACAATACCTAATAAATCACCTTCTTCGGAAGTAACTGGATAGCCAGCAAATTTATTTTTCTTAGTTAGTTCAGCCACTTCGGCAAGGGTTGCTGTTGGACGTACAGTAATCGGATCATTGACAATACCGCTTTCAAATTTTTTCACTTTACGTACACGATCAGCTTGACGTTCAATACTCATATTTTTATGAATAAAACCAATCCCGCCTTCTTGCGCTAACGCAATCGCCATTTTTGCTTCTGTAACGGTATCCATTGCTGCTGACAAAATTGGAATATTTAAACGGATTTTTTGAGTAAGTTGGGTTGAAAGATTTGCCGTATTGGGTAATACGGTGGAGTGTGCAGGAACAAGAAGAACATCATCAAAAGTGAGGGCCTCTTTAATTACTCTAAGCATTGCAATATCTCTCTATTGTTAAAGTTAATGAATCAAATAGGTGAAAAATATTGCGGCGGAATTATACAGACTTTTTTCTTACTTGAAAATGACTTTTCCAGAAAATGAGCAAACGATTACATAGGTAATTTCTATCATTCGCTCCTATTCAATTTGAGCTATAATATTCACAAATTTTTTAGACATAGAATGGAGTTATTTATGACTGTACAAACAGGTATTTTATTTGAAAATTGTAAAGCTGCAATTTATCTTGAAGCAAAAATTGAAGACTATTCCGCCATTGCCCAAGCCTGCAAAGAGTTCGTTAAAGCGACCCAATCATTACAACAAAAACACCCTGATGCACACATTCATAGTGTGGTTGCATTTGGCTATGATGCATGGCGTAAACTTTCAAACGCAGCTGATGCCCAAGAACTCAAGCCATTTGTGCAATTAGGTAAGGGTAATTTGGCTGCGCCAGCAACACAACGTGATTTATTGATTCATATCCTTTCACTACGTCATGATGTAAATTTCACATTGGCACAATTAGTTCTCAAAATTTTTGCCCAAGCAATCAGAGTTGATGAAGAAATTCATGGTTTCCGTTGGGTTGAAGATCGCGATCTAACTGGTTTTATTGATGGTACTGAAAACCCTTCTGGCGAAGAACGTCGTAGAGAAATTGGCTTCGTTGCTGATGGCATTGATAAAGATGGCAGCTATGTATTCACCCAACGTTGGGAACATCAATTAGATAAATGGGAAAAACTTGATCAGCATAAACAAGAGCAAGTTATTGGACGTACTAAACCAGATAGCGTTGAATTAGATGAGGTGCCGCCAACTTCTCATGTTGGACGTGTTGATTTAAAAGAGAATGGCAAAGGTTTAAAAATTATTCGTCAAAGCCTTCCTTATGGTACTGCAAGCGGCAAACATGGGCTTTATTTTATCTCTTACTGCGGCACATTACACAATATAGAACAACAATTGCTCAGTATGTTCGGTGAAATTGATGGTAAAACTGATCGCTTATTAGGATTTACAAAACCAGTGACTGGAAGTTATTATTTTGCACCATCATTGGAACGTTTAGTAAATCTATAAAATCACTTTTTATTTGCCAAAAAGAGGTGCCAAATGCTCGAATTTTTATCTAGCCCACAATTTGAAATTTTTGACAATGTCTTGGATGTTATTGGCCCTCTTCTTGGCGGTGGTGCATTATTTCTGGTGCAACAAACTATTAAACACAAAGAAGATAATCAAAAATCTGCTGATGAAATAAAAGGTGAAATTTACTATTACACACGTTTAGCCAGAATAAATATTCTTACTGAAACTAGAAAAACTAAATTTAGTACCTTACAACTTAATGATCTTGACGGCATATACCAATCAATCCGCGATTATCAAGAGTTAATTGAAAGTTCTTATATTCTGCCTTTTGTTAAGGTTTGCGTAAAATACAATACTCTTAAAAAACATAAAAAAATTCATAAATATTTTATGGATATCGTGAACCGACAAGACAATTTTAATTCTCTTATTCGCCAAAAAGAGGAACACATTAAAAATCTATCAGAAGTTCAAATTGCTGATTTTAGGAAAGAAATGCTTTCTCTATTATTAGAAGAATCACAAGCTTTATCGAACCTCTTTAAAAATGTTGAAGAGTTATTATTAAAAAATTCAGCATAATATCAGTATGATAGGTAGGCTAACTGAGCATTATCAGTACACCCTACCCTTTCTCTTTATGAGAAATTTTGCTAGAATAAAGCCGTTTTTTTGGGGCTGATCTAGGATTCGACGGGATTAGCGAAGCCCAAGGTGCATGTCGAGGTGCGGTAGGCCTCGTAAATAAACCGCAAAACAATAGTCGCAAACGACGAACAATTTGCTTTAGCAGCTTAATAACCTGCCTTAAAGCCTTATCTCCTCAGCTTCCGCTCGTAAGACGAGGGTTCAGATAAGTCATCCTAAACGAGATCGTGTGGAAGCCGCCGCTTGAGGATCGAAACACTAAATTAAATCAAGCTAGCTTATTTATCGCGTGTCTGTCCGCAGTGAGTAAGTGAAATTAAAGACTAGACTAAACATGTAGTGCTGAAGGTAGAGGAATTTCGGACGGGGGTTCAACTCCCCCCAGCTCCACCAAATTTAATATCACTGTGATACAACTATAATAATAAAATCAATGATTTATTAAATTTATATTTGATTTAATATCACAGTAATATAACTTAAAATGATCCGTATCTGATCCGCAGGTAAAAGAGAGAGATAAACAATCACTCTTTTTTTAAAATCACATAACATTTCACATATTTTGTCTATTAAGACTTTTATTTTTTCTGACACAAGCCTTACTTACTATAAATAATAGCAGCATTAATTTTTAACCATCATTAAGATGATGAATAAAGCTGCCATAAAGGCAGCTTTGAAAAAGGACGTACCGTTGCCTCATTGACCTTAATTCTTTACTGCCGTATAGGCAGCATATGACATAAATCCGCATCAGAAAAGGCTTTATCGCAATTTTACGTTCCGAAACTCTTTCTTATCTTAAAATTATTTTAACTTGTAAAACAATAAGATAAGATTTTATTTCGGAACAGCTTTTAGAATATAAAATGCTAAATTTAATAATGTGACAGGGTTAAAAAATAGAGTTATCCAGTCTCTTTATGCTTGTTAGTAGGAATGATAAAATATTTGATAATATAACAACAAAAAATGTAACAAATGAATTTAAGTTGCTTTCATAACTTAGAAATATAAGTTTCATAAGACAAAAAACAATTTCTTATTGTGACCAAATAATTCCAAACAAATTAAATGAGAAGTAATATGAATTATATAAGCTTTTTTAGCGGTGCTTTAGGACTAGACCTAGGATTGGAAAAACAGGGTTAACCCCTTTGATGTATTGTGAAAACAATAAATATTGTCGTCAGACAATTGAGTTAAATAGACCAGATATCCCTTTAATTGATGATATAAAAAATGGGGCTGAAGTAGATTAGCGTTAAATCTGACACCATTTCCGCAGGATTTTGAGCTGTTGAGATGGTGTCCCATAATTGAAACGAAACTCACATTCTTTCAAAAAAAGAGGGAAAGATTTTCGATCAATTCCATTATACTTTCTTAGCACACGCTTTGCTTGATTCCAAAAATTCTCTATCCCATTAATGTGATTTCGCCGCTCAGCAAAATGAGTACTGTGGTTAATTCTATAATGCGTAAACTCACTAACATCTAGCACATCATAGCTATGATAACAATCTGTATAAACAATGCTATCTGGTTGTATTTTCTTTTTAATAACAGTAAGTAAGGTATCAGTCTTAGTGTTTTGTACAGTTACTGTGTAAACTTTTCCATGGCGTTTAAGCATGCCAAACACCACCATTTTACCAGCTGCACCCCGACCTCTTTTCCCTTTTCGCACACCACCAAAATAGCTTTCATCTAACTCTACTTCGCCATCGAAAAGTTCATGTGCTTGTAGTGCTAAATGATGGCTGATAACGAGACGAATTTTTCGATAAAACAAGATGGCAGTATTGGCTTGAATGCCAAGCAAATCTGCTGCTGATCGTGCTGTTACTTCTAATACAAAAAATTCAAGCAGTTTTCTTTGTATAGATTTCTTTAGTTTACAATTGGTTATCTTCATTTTTGTAGCTTAGCATAAGTGCTAATCTACTTCAGCCCCTAAAAAATTATAATTCTAAAGATATTTTGAATATAGTAAAAAATCAAAATGTCGATCTGATTGTTGGTGGGCCTCCTTGTCAAGCATTCTCAACTGCAGGCGCAAGAAAATCATTTGAGGATGAAAGAGATTTTTAGGATTGAATTTGATACTGATTTGCTAAGGACATCACTACATAAGTAAACAAGAACAAACTTAACTAACTACTGCCACTTTACTTTCCTTGAAATCGAAAGATAACAAATCATGAAAATTAAGGCATTTTGTCCACAATATGTCTAAATAAAAAAACCGAAATGTAATTAAATTACACCTCGGCTATTAGAATCTTAATTATAACTCTATTGATGAGGACGCTCCCACGATAAAACATATGTATATCCTGCTTTAGGGTTTACGACAAGGGTAGAATAACTCTTTGATAAATTATCAAATTTAACATTAGATATAATATTTTTACACCCTTTTGGTTTTGCCGTTTCATAACAGGTTAAATTTGCAGTTTTACAGTAGTAATCTTCTTTTGCGTGTAATAATTCAACTCTAAAATGAATAGATTTTATAGGTTCATTTACTGTTTGTGATAAAAATGGTTCAGACTTTTCATCACTATCATCTATATCCATTAAAATGTGAACAACTTCACAAGAGTTATACAATAATGTTTCTTTAAATTCTAACGGAACTACATTTCTTATTTGACCATCATCATTTTCTTTTTCTTTAATAACACCAACCTTTTGCATATTAGAAGAAACTGTTGGCAATTTTGAACCAGTCCAATAAAAATCATGTTCAAAAGAATTTTTAAACGATTGTTTTATTTGGATATGCCTAAAGATCTCATATTGAATACGCTTTCCATCAGAAGTTGAATATCTAGCAAAAGTAGCAATAGGCAAATACCCTCTAGGATATCGCCTATTCAACGCCTGTTTTGTGACTAAATATATTCTAAAAAATAAAAATAAGACGAGGGCTATTGTAAGCCAAAAAATAATCTGCGTTTTAACAATATCATTGAATAAATCAGTGAACGCAACACCAATAACGCCCAATAAAGAACTAACTGGACCAATAATATTGAAAAACCATGATACATATTTATTAACTTGCATCTCCACCCATAGCGTTTCTCCTGATAGTTAACTTTGAAATGAAAAAAGCCTGTCTAGAATTTCTAGACAAGCCATACCAATTCATTTCACAATTTGTTATAAAGAACAATAAAAAAATTTATACAAATTAACAACTTACTTTTTGTCAATATTGTAATAGCTCTCCAATTATTTTATTCAAAAACTGCATTCAAAGCAATTCATTTAATGTAAAAAAATCATTTATTGCATTTGAATTTTTTAATCACACAAAACAAAGCCCACAATTAAGTGGGCTTTCTGTACCTAATTTAATAAATGATCTACTGCTTTAATCAGTGTTAGTTTTTCACTATTACTTCGGATAAAGTGTTTTGCTTTTGTCATTACTTGTTCAAGAGGATGTTTAAGATTATGGAGATATTGTCCACCTATCTTAGTATTTATTTCCTCTATAAGAGCTGGATATTGAGATAACTTCTCTTGCATCTCATAAGCATTGTAGTGATCCACTAATTTAACAGTCCCTGATAGGTTGTTTTGCGAAAACGGGTGGTAATCCCTGATTGTAAGCATGAGGACGAACAGTATTATAATAAAATACATAATTCTTAATGTCCTCCTTCGCTGCCGACAATGAAGCATAACCCCCTTTTAACATCCATTCATATTTAAAACTTCTAAACCAACGCTCCATCGGCGCATTGTCCCAACAATTACCTCGACGACTCATACTCTGGATTAATCCATGACGTTTCACACATTGCGTAAAGGGATAACTCCGATAAACACTCCCTTGGTCTGAATGAAATATCATCTCTTTTGTCCTTGCTGTCGTTAGCATCGCATGATTTAATGCCTCTACCACTAAATCTGCATTATGCTCTCTTTGCAATCGCCAACCGACTACTTGACGATGAGCTAAATTCAGCACAACTGCAAGATAATGCCATTCTCCATTCACCTTAAGATAGGTTGTATCACCACACAATACGGTGGTTTGGGCATCTGGAGTAAATTGGCGGTTTAACAGATGATTAAATGGCATCGTTTGTCCCTCAGCAAATGGATAAGAATAACGTTTCTTCGGTTGTTTACTCTCTAAACCTTGTTGCTTCATCAATTTACGGATAAGCGCTAATCCTACCTTAATCCCTTTATGCTGTAATCTCGCTTTCAATGTCCGTTTACCTGCTGAACCTCGACTTTCATCAAATAATGCCTTTATTTCTAACGATAAACGTCCATATTTGTTTGGCTTGCTACCCTGTCTTAACTGGGCATAATAGGCACTTTCTGATACCTCAAACAACGCACACACCCGTTTGATACCATACGATTTTAATGCCTTTATCGCTTGGTAGCGGCGTTGTCGAGAGACATAAAAATCGCTGTAGCCTTTTTTAGGATTTCTTTGTCCTCTTCGAGTATTTTTATCCGTTTCTCCAGTTCCCGTATGCGTTGTTGTTCGGGGGATATCGGCTTGCTGCCTGGTAATACATAACCTTGTTGTTCTGCTTGTACTTGTTTTACCCAACGACGTAATGCCGTTTCTCCTATCCCTAATTCCAAGCACGCTTGTGGGATGGAATAACCTTGTTCGGTCACCAATTTTACTGCCGCAGCTTTATATTCTGGGCTAAATGTTCTTCTCATTAAATTGTCCTCTTTTTGTGATAGTTTACCACCTATTGAGGACTGCGGAATTAGTCTACCACTACATACATTCCCTTAAATTTAGTTTTTATACTTAAATTTTCTAATAGCTTCAATAAGATCTGGCAATCTCCATACAGTAATCATACATACTGCAAAAAAGGTCAAAGCAAAGGTTGTTTCCCATAAACCATATCTCATAACATACTCCTTGAACAAAGGTAAACTTAAAGTTAAAACATCCTTAATCATAGAATCCCTCTTTACTTTTTGATGAATAGTTTTATCAGCTGTTATAGAAATATTTTGCTATACAAATTAGCTCAATAACTGCTGAACTATTTCAGCATTGCTGCTATGTAATGTAGTATTACACAGCTACCAAATATTTTGCTTTTAAAGTCCTTTAAAGATTTCTCTAGATATTGGAAAAGTAATAATAAAAAATATACCTTGTTAAACTTTATTTCTTGCTAACTCTTAAAGAGGAACCTATGCATATCACCCCAATGCAAATCACTGATTATGATGCTGTTTATCAATTATGGTTATCTTGTAAAGGTATGGGATTAAATGATCTCGATGATTCACAAGAAGGCATCACTCGTTTTCTACAAAGAAATCCTGATACCTGCTTTGTGGCGAAAATTGAACAAAAAATTGTGGGTGTTATTTTAGCTGGAAACGATGGACGTAGAGGTTATATCTATCATACTGCTGTTGCTCCAAATTATCGCAATCAAGGTATTGCTACTATGATGGTAGAGAAAGTTTTACAGCAGTTTCAGCAATTGAAAATTCATAAAGTAGCATTGCTCGTCTTTACCCATAATCAACAAGGCAATCGCTTCTGGGAGAAATTGGGCTTTACATTGCGAAATGATGTGAATTATCGCAATAAAAGTTTGGTAGAGCTGGTCAGAATTGATACCTAAGTACCAATTCTGACCGTTGTTAATGAAAATTTAAGATGCCTTAAATTCAATCTCTTTTTGATAATCTGAATACAATGTTGGTAATGTTTTAGCAATTGCTTCTAATTGTTTCACTAACGGTAAGAAATTTGCTACTCCTTGCTCCAATACGCTTTGTTGCTGTAATTGATGCAATAATTCACTAATTTCCTGTATCGCTTGTGCAAATTCTTGTTCTTGCAATTGATCAAAGCTATCTAATACAGTAATAATCCGTCGTGAAATTGGATAAAGATGGATCAACATCTGTGTACTGAGCTTGGTTGTATCCATTTGCGAGCGGAATGTCGCTAATGCCGCAATATAACTTAATAATGAATAATTTAATTTTAATAATTCAAAACCATTATTTAGACGGCTCTTATCTTTATAGCCTTGATAATTCAAATTAGACACAGCAGTATTTAATGCTGTCGCATTATCATGAGCCTGACGACGAATAATCCGATATTTCAGATCATTATGATTACCAAATTGTAATTGCACCATTATCGTCAATAAATAACGTGCATTACTTTTCAGCGCATTAATTAAAGTATATTTTAAGCGTAAATATTTCCAATCCGGCCATAGATAAGACACTGCCAAACCAGCAATAAAACAGCCGATAATGGTATCAATCGCTCTTGGTAAAGTTGCTGATGCAATATCAACACCAATAATATTAAAGCTCATCAATACTTGAATCGTAATGAAAAATGTCGAGAAACTATAATTATTGGTTCTAAAGAAGAAAAATAAGGTACTCGCTATTACCACAATACCCAATTTACTTTCTAAGCTTGTTGTAAAATATGGCATTAAAGATCCTACCAACACCCCTAAAATAGTACCAATAATCCGCTGTTTAAGCCTTGCTTGCGTCGTAGTGTAATTTGGCTGACAGACAAAAACTGCTGTCAATAAAATCCAATACCCACGTTCAATTGGTACATTATTTGCAATTAAACAACAAACAGTCACAACAATTGTTAAACGCACTGCATGACGAAATAATTGCGACTCAAAGGTGCATTGATTTTTAATGACGCGAAAAATATTAGCTAAACCAGTAATACGATCTTGATGAATACGCCAATTAACACTATTGCTTTCGGCTTCTTTTACTTTTACATCCAAATGTGAGAGTTGCTGTTCTATTTTATGTAAGCTCTCTAACAATACTGATAAATTCGCAATATGTTCTGATTCTGGTGAGTTCGCTTTAAAATGTGCAAAAGATTGTTCCAGTTCCAACATCGCGTGCTTAACCTTACCGTAATAAATAAAGGCTTGATTACGTTGTAAAGTTTTCGCAAATGCACGACAAGTTTTCGCTTGTAATTCAATTAAATAGCGAATTCTAAAAATTAAATCACTATACTTAAGATCAGCTAATAACTCGGCATAATTAAAATAATTGGAATTAATTCGTTCATGAATATCTTGTGCAATAAAATAACTGTTGATCATTTTCAATGTTGTATGTTGCACATAACTTCCTGTTGAACGATAGAACAAAGCACTGCGGCAAAGATTAAACGCTTGAATAACCTTACTATTCGCCATAACTAGTGCCGTTTGGTTATGATCTAAATCGTGTTCACGATTATCCGGATTAAAAAATTCGGCTTTAGTTTGTAAGTAATCCGCAAGTGCAAGATAAGCATTCGCCAAATTTTCTTGTGCTGGACGTAACGGGAACAGCAAGTAGATCGCCATCGTTAATAGGCTATATAACGAAGTACCGACCAGAATCAAAATTGGATTAACAAACCAAACCTGTTCAGGGTTATAAGCAAGAATAGTGTAAAGTGCCACCACCAAACTACCGAAAGCAATCGTGTTATAGCGTTGCCCAATTGCGCCTAACATCGTGAAGAAAAACGTGAGTAACGCCATGATCAAAATAAATAAATAATGATCAACAAAGGTAATTTGGATCACTAAAGAAGAAATCGAGAAAGCAATTAACGTGTAAAAAAGATTTTTTAAACGTCCGCTTAACCGATTATCTAAATCGACTAGTCCGCCAGCAATAGTTCCCAGAATTAAAGGCATACTTACTGATGAAATATCAAAATACCAAACAATAATGGAAACTATATTGACGGCAAGAAAGATAGGAATAACAGCTAAAATTTTACTGTTTAACCAAGTCGTATTAATTCGTTCTAAAAACAGCTTGAACATCATTTTTATTTAAAGATTTTCCTTTGCTTTAGATAAGTTGCATAATCTTTTTCAACCACTCTTTGCCCGACTGGAAAGAGCGAAATACGCACTAATTTAAAGTACATAATTCCATTTGGAATACCGATAATGGTTAGACATTGCATCACACCAACAATAATATGCGCTAAAGCTAACCACCAACCAAATAATACAAACCAAACAATATTTAACACTGCACCTAAACCATTCATTACTGAATGTTGGGGTTCTAATTCATTGACATGGATAATGTCATGTCCAAACGGCACTAAAGACAATTTAAAAATTTCCCAACAACTGCGTGTATAAGGCAAGATAACAATCAATATTGCACTTAAAAATGTGGTAATTAACCAGCCTAGCGACACAACAAAACCGCCAAAAAAGAAATTCCACAAATTGAGAATAAAATTTAACATACTATTTTAATCGCTCCGCTAAATAACCTTGATAATCAGGAATTTGAATCTCTGTCGCTTGGGTAAATAATGGTGATGAAATTAAGAAATTAGCAGAAGCTTTTGTAATTGCTGTTGGAATATTCCACACTGTCGCAATACGCATTAATGCTTTTACATCAGGATCATGAGGAGCGGCATTCATTGGATCCCAGAAGAAAATTAACACATCAATTTTTCCTTCTGCAATTAATGCACCAATTTGTTGATCACCACCCATTGGGCCGCTTAACAAACTATTAATTTTTAAACCAGTTTCTTTTTCAATTAAATGGCCTGTCGTTCCTGTTGCGACTAAATTATGTTGTAAAAGTTGTTGTTGATGTGTTTTACACCATAAAATTAAATCGTTTTTACAATGATCATGTGCGACTAAAGCAACATTTTTTTGTACTTTTAATTGACGTGTTGTTTGTTGCATAATTATCTCCTTTTTAATAAAAAGAAAAGCGGACTAGATTGCCCGCTTATTGTACCTCAAATTTAAATTAACCTTGAATGGTTATTTGCCTTGAGCCCATTTTAAGAAACGAGCTTGAGTTTCTTTATCTGCTTGTTGATACCAATATTGCAACATTTGTTCTGCAACATTTTCACCTTGTACAGTAATTTTCACTTTTGACGCTTTCACGCCTGCACCAGTTGGCATTGCAGCTGGCATACTTAATGAAACTAAATTTGGTACTGCTGCAGCACCTTTAGAAGCATTGTATTCAGCGAGATCTTCAGCAACACGTGTATCTGGGAAGATACCACTTTGTTGTAAAATATCTTGTTTAGTACTAATTTCTTGATCTGCGCTAGTTTTCACCGTAATTTTTGGATTCTTAGCGAATAGATTTGCATTGCGCATATTATCTAAACGTGGTGCAGTAATCACTAAATCTTGGTTATTACCTTGGAAAGTGACGATAATTGGGCTAGATTCAAATAAAGTTCTATCTGAACCATTCGTTACCACTTCAGATACACGTACTACCACTTGGTGAGTATTGGTATCATTAATATCGAAACTATTTTTAGATTTGGTAATGGAAGATTTTACTTTTTCACCGTCAATGGCAAGAAGGGAAATATTTGGGGTTACAGTGACTTTCGCAGCTAGCGTACTCATTGAAAGCGTTGCAGCCACACATGCCAATGCAAAACGAGATAATTTCATGTACACTCCTAGTAAAAATTACGAGCTAGTTTAAGAGGTTCTTATCCTATGCTATTTTCTATAAAAATTAAATAAAAATTTAGGAAATATTTATATGAAAACACTACAATTTATTATTTATGGACATGTACAAGGGGTAGGTTTCCGTTTCTTCACTTGGCGAGAGGCACAACGCTTAGGTTTAACTGGTTGGGTAAAAAATCAAGCTGATGGTAGTGTTGCCGTTCTAGCACAAGGTTCTGAGCAACAGCTAGAGCAATTTTCAGCTTGGTTGCAACAAGGACCTAAAACGGCAACTGTTAATTATGTAGAATCATTTAGCTTAGAAACTAAAACAATTTTTACCGATGTTCAAATTATTCACTAATATTCATCATTGGTGAAATCAATTTATGACGACGGTATTTTATCTTGCTTAAAATAACTGCACAGATAAAAAATAACGCTTGTGTTAATACAATCGTTGCGCCAGTCGCACTATCTAAATGAAAACTTAATATGATACCTAAAATAGTGGCTAATAATGCGCTACTAATGGCAATTAATAGCATTGTAGAAAAACGTTTAGTTAATAAATACGCGGTAATTCCAGGTGAAATTAACATTGCCACCACTAAAATCACACCAACAATCTGCATAGCTAATACAATCGCTAAAGACAATAATGTTAGCAATCCATAATGCAAAATTGTCGTATTTAGTCCTGCTACTTTTGCCTGAATTGGATCAAAACAATACAACAATAAATCACGCCATTTACTATAAATAATCAATAAAATAACTGCACCAACTGCTAACATTTGCCACATTTGTTGTCGATCAATTCCTAAAATATCACCAAACAAAATATGCGTTAAATGTTGTGTCGTTTCTACATAATTAAACAACACTAAACCAAAAGCAAACATACCGGAGAAAACAATCCCCATAATGGTATCTTCTTTTAAACGTGCATGATTTTTGAGAAAACCAACACTACTAGCACAAAAAATACCAGCAATAAATGCGCCTAATGTCAGTGGCAAATTAAACATAAAGGCAAGCACAATACCCGGCAAGACTGCATGAGAAATAGCATCCCCCATTAATGCCCAGCCCTTTAACACCAAATAACAGGATAATACAGCGCAAATAATCGCTATCATCAATGCAGTGATTACTGAAACCTGCACAAAAGGATAAGAAAGCGGTTCAATCAGCCAATTCAATACTACACTCATCTTACTCACCTACTTTCCTTTAACTGCATAATAGCGTTGCGTGAAAAAGCCATATTTTGGTGAAAATGCAAATACCAGCAAGAAGAGGCAAGTTTGCAAACTCACAATAATTCCGCCAGTTACACCATTAAGATAAAAACTGATATAAGCACCAACACCACTTGTAATTACGCCAAATGCAATTGCTATTTTAAGTAATGTCGCAAAACGATCTGTTAACAAATAAGCGGTTGCTCCTGGTGTTACTACCATCGCAATTACTAAAATCGCACCAACAGTTTGTAACGCAGCCACAATACATGCACTCAATAATGTGAAAAATAACACTTTTAGTGCAGTTGGATTCAATCCACTTGCTTTGGCTTGAATCTCATCAAAAAAAACGAGTAATAAATCTTTCCAAAACAGTAATAGCAACACTAGGCTAACACTCAAAATAATGACGACTTGCCAAACATCGCTATCCGCAATACCCAAAATATTTCCTAAAATAATGCTCTCTACATCTACTGATGTTGGGTTTAAGGAGATAATAAATAAACCTAATGCCAAGAAGGTGGTAAAAATAAAGCCAATAATTGCATCTTCTTTTAATGGCGTAATCGCTTTAATCAGCAAAATGGCCACTGCGGCTAAAATACCCGAAAAAAAAGCTCCAATCGCATAGGGAAGAGATAAAGCATAAGCAATGGCAACACCTGGTACTACCGAATGAGATAAAGCATCACCAATCAATGACCAACCTTTCAACATTAAATAAGCGGATAGAAATGCACAAACGCCACCAATAGCGGCACTTACCCAAATTGCCTTAAACATATAATCATACTGAAAAGGTTCAATTAATAACTGCCACATAGCTATTGCCTTTTATCCTGTTCTATTAATGTTGCTGGTGGCTCATTTTTAGTTTTACCATAGAATACTGCCGCTTTTTCATCATCAGTCAAAACAGTAACCGCACGATCATCACCATCATCATGTAATGTTTCTCCATGCAACTTGATATGACGTAACACACCACTGAATACTTTTTCCAAATTCTCTTGAGTAAATGTTGAATGTGTTGAGCCGCTAGCAATCACTGTTCGATTAATCATCACTACTTGATCACAAAAATCAGGTACACTCCCTAAATTATGAGTAGAAACTAAAATTAAACAGCCTTCTTCACGTAATTTCTGTAATAACTCAATAATTGCTACTTCTGTTTGTACATCAACACCAGTAAAAGGCTCATCTAATAGAATAATCTTACTTTGTTGTGCCAACGCCCTTGCTAAAAAAACGCGTTTTTTCTGTCCACCAGATAATTCACCAATCTGCCGATCTTTTAAATGTGCAATATCTACCCGTTGCATCGCTTGTGATACCGCTTCTTTATCGCTAGCTTTTGGCATACGTAAAAAATTCATATGTGCATAACGCCCTTGCATTACCACATCATAAACTGAAATAGGAAATTGCCAGTCCACTTCTTCACTTTGTGGTACATAAGCTACTAAATGCTGTTTTAACGCTTGTTGAACTGGAATATTACATAACTTAATACTGCCTCGTTGTGGCGTAATCAAGCCCATTATACTTTTAAATAAAGTCGATTTACCGCTACCATTTACGCCAATCAAACCACAAATCGTACCGCCTTCTAATTGAAATGACATCTGATTGATCGCAATATGCCCATTGTTATAACGAACGCTGATATTATCCACCAGCAAAGAGGCCACATTATTCATTCTCGTGAAAATCCTTTTATAACAGTATTAGTGGTAGTTGATAATAAATCTAGAAATGTTGGTACCGGTCCAGTTTTAGTAGAAAGAGAATCAACATAAAGTACACCGCCATATTTTGCGCCGGTTTCCTTTGCAACTTGTTTTGCTGGTTTATCTGAAATTGTACTCTCACTAAAAACCACTGGAATATGATGTAATTTTACTTGTTCGATTACTTTACGGATTTGTTGGGGTGATCCTTGTTGTTCCGCATTAATCGGCCATAAATATAATTCAGAAAAACCATACTCTTTTGCTAAATAGCTAAATGCCCCTTCACTCGTCACCAACCAACGTTGTTTTTCTGGGATATGTGCCAATTTTTCACGGATATTATTATCTAGTACTCGCAGTTTTTCTTGATAAATTTCTGCATTACGATTGTAATTTTCAGCATTAGCAGGATCATATTTCACCAATGCTTGACGAATATTTTCGACATAAATCATCACATTTTTCGGCGACATCCACGCATGCGGATTAGGAATACCCTTATATGGACCTTCATAAATAGAAATCGGCTCAACGCCAGCACTGACAACCACACTCGGTACTTCTTTTGGTAATGTCTTAAAAAAACGTTCAAACCATTGTTCTAAATGTAAACCATTCCATAAAATCAAATCAGCATCTTGTGTTTTAATGATATCTTTTGGTGTCGGCTGATAATTATGTATTTCTGCACCTGGCTTAGTAATTGATTCTACTATTGCGCTATCACCAGCAACATTTTGCGCAATATCTTGGATAATAGTAAATGTTGTAATTACTTTGAAAGGCTTCGCTAAACTTAACGCAGACATGGATAATAAACAAAGAAAGATTAGATATTTTTTTAGCATACTTTTTCCTCAAAGATCAAAAATAAAACGAAGTATAAGTTTAGCTCAATTATACATAAATGAGAATAATTATCAACAAATATCACTATAGACATTTTGCCGGTTTAGGTAATCCTGCTAATTTAGTGGCTTGTTTAGCCGGACCATCTGGGAATAAACGCTGTAAATAACGACTATTTCCTTTATCCTCGCCTAACTTCTGCGCCATTGCTTTAACTAGCATTCTAATTGCCGGTGATGTTTTATACTCTTGGTAAAAATCACGCACAAAATATATCACTTCCCAATGTGCTTCAGTCAATGTTAGATTCTCTTTTTCAGCAATTACTTGCGCCACTGCTGGCGACCATTCTGCACTATTTAATAGATAACCTTGTGCATCAACTTCAATTTGCTGTCCATTTAATTCAATATAATTCATAACTACCTCAATAATAACGACACCATTGTACAAAAATTCCTAGTCAAATTTATCTATTATTCTGATTATTAAGCATTAAAAAACCGCATCATTGATGCGGTTTCCATAACTGACTACTAATCAATTTATTAATCACGACTTGCAGAAAGAATATTGAGCAAGCTGACAAAAATATTATAAAGCGATACATAAATACTCACAGTAGCGCGAATATAATTAGTTTCACCACCATGAATAATATTACTCGTTTCTAATAAAATTGCGCCACTTGAGAACACAATAAATAATGCACTAATCGCTAAATGTAATGCTGGAATATTTAAGAATAAACTTGCAATAACGCCAATCACTAACACGATGAAAAGTGAAAACATCATTCCAGAAATAAATGACATATCTCTTTTTGTCGTAAGCACATACGCAGAACACGCAAAGAAAACTAGCGCAGTTCCCGCTAAAGCCATAACGACAACATCACCTAATCCTTGACTAACATATACATTTAGAATTGGCCCTAGCGTATAACCTAAGAAACCAGTAAAGGCAAAAGTTGCTAAGATGCCTAATCCACTGTTAGCTAACTTATAAGTTAAGAAAAGTAAGCCATAAAAACCGACTAACATTACAATTAATCCCGGATAAGGCAGATTTAACGCCATTGATAAGTAAGCAGTAAACGCCGAAAAAGCAATGGTTAATGCTAACAAGAAATAAGTATTACGTAATACTCGGTTGGTACTCAACACCGAAGCGGAACGTTCTCGAGTATCTACAACAATTTTAGATTGCATAGTTAAGTCTCCTAATGAACAAAATAACTGACTAACGGTAATAATTTATAGCAGCGATGTCAACAATAACACCGATAAAAAGCCTAAAAAGTGTAAAAAAACAGCATAAAGCTTAAAAAGTAAGCTATTGCATTAAAATTATCAATTTTCTATTTACTGTAAGATCAATCTATACTATATTTCACACCGCTGAAAACAACCAGTTCTGCGGAGGAATGGTCGAGTGGTTGAAGGCACCGGTCTTGAAAACCGGCGAGGATTTACGTCCTCCAAGAGTTCGAATCTCTTTTCCTCCGCCATCTTCCTTTGATAATTTCCAATCATCTTTTCCATAAGAACAATAAAAAACAAGCTATATCAATAAATTAATATAGCTTATGTAGATTTATTCTTTACTTTCCAACTCTTCTTCTAGCTCATCAGCCATTGCTGCTAATAAATCACGACAAAGTTGCGCTAAGCTACGATAAAAAGCGGTTTTTGCATGTGCTTCAATTTGCCCCAGAAAACGCCCTATACAAGGTAATAGGAAATCTTGGAACAATTGCTGTTGCGCCGATAACGAACCAGTTTGATCTTCGATCCACGAAGCAGTTAATAATAATAAAGCAATATGATCTGCATTCTCTAATTCTGGCATCGCTCGTTCTTGGCGAAATTGCACAAAATCTGCAAGCGCTACATTATAAGCGGATAATTGAAACGCTACCGATTCTTGCAAATATTGATAATCTGCAACTAATTGTTCAACAGTCCAATCAGCTTGTAAATTTGCCATCGCCACTTCACTTTGCTGATCTAATACTAAAGCCCACACAGAACGCACACCACCTTGCTTTACCCATTGTAATGCAGGTGCTAAAACAGGATCTTGTGGCTGACGATAAAGTAAATTACCAAATAAACGACAAAGCAAAGAAAAGTTATTAATTTCAATAGGTTGTTCACTCATATATTTTAACTATCTCAATAATTATCAATTAACTGTGAAGAAAGTGGCTAAGTTTACTATAATTTCCACTTTTCAATAAACTATTACAGGAGAAAAAATGAAATATATTGGTGCTCATGTTAGTGCTTCTGGTGGTGTAGAAAATACGGTACTACGTGCAGTAGAAATTAATGCCAATGCTTTTGCGCTGTTTACCAAAAACCAACGCCAATGGAAAGTGCCTGACTTAAAACAAGAAAATATCAAAAAATTTAGGGAATTATGCGAAAAGTATCACTTTTCTGCCGAGCAAATTCTACCACATGACAGCTATTTAATTAATTTAGGACATCCAACCGCTGAAGGAATAGCAAAATCTCGTGAAGCCTTTATTGATGAGATGCAACGTTGTCAACAACTTGGCTTAAAACTCCTTAATTTTCATCCCGGCAGTCATTTAAAACAAATTGATGAACAAACTTGCTTAAAACGTATTGCTGAATCTATCAATATCGCTATTGATACAGTACCCAATGTAATCGCAGTAATTGAAAATACTGCAGGGCAAGGTTCTAATTTAGGTTGGCGTTTTGAGCATTTGGCAGAAATCATCGCTAATGTTGAAAATAAAGATCGTGTCGGCGTCTGTTTAGATACTTGTCACACCTTTTCCGCTGGTTATGACATTTCTTCTCTAGAAGCCTGCGAAAACACTTTCACCCAGTTTGATAAAATTGTGGGCTTTAACTATTTACGAGGAATGCACCTCAACGGATCTAAAACACCTTTAGGCAGCCATGTTGATCGCCACGATTGTTTGCAAGCTGGTACTATTGGCACTGCAGTGTTTTCTTATATTATGAATGATTGTTGTTTTGACAACATTCCAATGATCCTTGAAACCATTAATCCTGAAATTTGGCAAGATGAAATTTCTTGGCTACGTTCGTTAGAAAAACGTTAAATTTTTCGTTTAAACTTTGAACGAACTCACAAAAATCAGCTTTAATTGCCATTAATTATTAAAATTTACTAGCCAGACCAGTACTTTTTCGGTAGGATTGTCGCCACTTGTGTGATTTTTATATTTTTACTTGTTTTTTGAGTCATGTTTTATCGAATTCTTGTACCAGTATGTTTCTTATTTTTAACGGCGTGTAGTAACCTTTCTACCACGCAAACTGCTGCTACACATTCAGATGGCGATGATCCAATTGGTGAACTTATTTTAAAAACGAATGCCACTGAACGTAAAATTATCAATAAAAAATTGAATAATTTCTATCAAGAGTGGGTTGGTGTTCGTTATAAGTTAGGTGGCACTGGTAAAAATGGTATTGATTGTTCAGCGTTTGTACAAACTGCATTCGCTGAGAAATTCCATATCAGTCTTCCTCGTAGCACATCAGAACAAAAATCCTTAGGTCGTCAAATCCAAAAAAATCAATTAAAACAAGGTGATTTAGTTTTCTTTAGAAAGAACCATCATGTTGGCATTTATTTAGGTGACGATCTCTTTATTCATTCAAGTACCAGTCAAGGCGTAACAATTAGTTCTTTAAGTGAAGACTATTGGACAAGAACTTATACCCAATCTAGACGAATCCTTGATTAATTAAGTTTTAGATAACAAAAGAATAGCACCGAGCCAGGTGCTATTCTTTTGCAAATATTATTCACTCTTCAAACTCTATTTTCTAGTTCATGCTTAGTTGCAATGGCTAAAAAATGGCTTCTATCTTTATAACTCGGATTTTCCATAATACGTTGATCAATTCTATCTAATAAATATTGCGGCAAAACTACATTTACTCGCTGCCGCTTACCGAAATAGGCTGTGATATCAATATCAACTAATAACCAAGTATCACAATAAGCAAAATCTTCTTGCTGTTTATAATACATAAAACCAAGATCCTTTATTTTCAAAAGATCTAGATTATTTTCCACCATATTTTCTATTGTTAGGTGAATAGCTTCCGTTACCATTGGAATAATATCTTCCTTATTGTCTGCTCCACTAAAACAACTATAGTCATCAGTGCATAATGCTGGAACAACTAAACCAAAAGCTTCACCATCATTTTTTGGTACTTCTACTCCGATAGTAAATAGCATATAACCTCCACATATTGATCGGCAGAGCTACAAGAGCCCTGCCGATTTTTTAATGGATCTTAAAGTACCGATTGGTAGATGTTTTTTAGGATGGGGTACAGTAAATCGCTTTCCTGTAATTGGTGATTCCCATATTTGATGATCACCTTTTCCTTGACGCACCATATAACAACCGTTATCTCTAAGTTCCTTGATTAAGTCAGATGAGTGCATGCTTCCTCCTAGTCTTAATCATGAAGAATAATACACACGCATACACACATTAGCAATAATTTTTATCAAAAGGGTTATAACAACTTAGAAAAATCACAAAAAAAATAGCACCGAGCCAGGTGCTATTCTTTTGTTACAAATCACTTATTCCGCAACCGTAAAATGTTGATGCAAATGTGCTTTTTTCTCAACATCATCAGCAATGGCTTTTGCTAAATCAGGAACACTGATATCGGCTGGTTGACCATTTTGATCAAGTAACACTTGGTTACCGCCAACTCGATATTTTCCAGTAGCAACAAAACGTGGCGGATTAACCGCAAACATTGCCGCTGGAGAAATAAATGCCCAATTTAAGGTTAAATTCGTTTTTAATTTATTTAACCATTGGCGAATCGCATCAGCAGCAGGATAAATTTCTGGTGGAAACTCTTTGGTATCAACTAATTGCAAATTCGGCGCTACATATAAACAACCTGCCCCACCAACAATCAATAGATAAGGAACTTTCGCTTGTTCTGCAGCCTGTAAAATACTCTTCATACCTTGGTTATAATCCATTACTAAATTTGGATTTTCCCAACCGCCATTAAAAGCACTCACTACCGCATCAACACCAGTTAAAGCTTTTACCAATTCACCTGAATTTACATCCATCGGCAAAGCAGTAAAATTTTCTGCTTTAGATAAACTATCTGCATGACGTGAAATACCAATAACTTGATGTCCTCTCTCGACTAACTCTGCGGTTACACCTTTACCAATTAAGCCTGTTGCGCCAATTACAGCAATTTTCATCATAAACTCCTTATTGTTGTTCTTAAAAACAGTGCTATTATGCGACTGATTTTTTAATAAATAGATGATAATTATTCAAAAGATATTTAACCATTAGTTGAAAATATGCAGAAAAACTATTATCAGCAATTAATGATTTTTCATACTATTGCTAAAACTAAGAATATCTCGGCGGCAGCACGTCAATTAGAAATTAGCGTAGCGGCAGTAAGTAAATCGCTACAAATGCTCGAACAACATTTAGGTTTAGCATTAATCCAGCGTACTACACGCAAATTAACCTTAACCGAAGCTGGTGAAAAATTAGTGCAACAAACCAGTACAGCAATTAATCAGATAGAAGATAGCCTAAATAACTTACAATCTTGGGCTAATCCGCCTGCTGGAACAGTAAGAATGACTTTATCGCAATTAGCGTTTTATTTGGTATTACAACCGCATTACGCCGAATTTTGTCAGCAATATCCACAGATTCAATTAGAATTGTCGATCGATAATGCTGTTGTGGATATCGTTGAGCAACATTTTGATTTTGGTATTCGTTTTGGTCATTCGATTGAAGAAGGCATGATCGCTCATCAATTAACAACACCAATGCAAGAAGGGCTATTTGTATCAAAAAGGTACGCCCAACAATATGGTATTCCAACTACATTGGAAGAACTATCCTCACATCCACTGATTGGTCATCGTTTTATTACCCATAATCGTATCAATCCTTTGACAGTGAATATTCAAGGTATAGAAAAACAGATTCAGATGAAGAGCCAATTAATTCTTAATGATACGGAAATGGTGCTTGACGCTATTTTGCAAGATTTTGGCATCGGTAGGATTTTTGATTTACGTTATCAGCAATTAGCGCAACGCGATCAACTGGTTCCTGTATTGCCACAATATTGGCGGCAATTTCCTGCGCTTTATCTTTATTATTTTCCACGCCAACAACAGTTAAAACGTGCTAAGGCGGTAATAGATTTTTTATTCTTGAATTGTCAAACCAAGTGCAACACTTTATCAAAATAGACCTCATAAGGTGTGTCTTCCAATTTAAACATTTACGTGGTCGGTGATTAAGTTTATCGACCGCCGCCTGTATCTTCACTTCTGAAACGGGCGTTATATCCATGCCTTTCGGAAAATACTGTCGCAATAACCCATTAGCGTTTTCATTTGTTCCCCGCTGCCAAGGCTGATGTGGCGGAGGAAAATAAAATTCAACTTCAAGCGCTGATGTCACCTGCTGATGTTTGGCAAATTCTTTTCCTCTATCGGGCGTAATGCTCTTGAGGGGTTGATTTCTCAATACTGTTTCCATCGCCTTAACCACCTCTTCCGCTTTTTTTGAAGATAACTTCGTCGCAATTAGAAAGCGACTGCGTCTATCATTCAACGTCAACAAACAGGCTTTGCCAAACTGCCCTGATACCGTATCCGCTTCCCAATCCCCCAAGCGACTTCGCTCATTGGCTTCCTGTGGGCGTTGGTTTAACTCGTGGCTAATAATAATTTTGCCTCGTTTTTCCACACTGTTTGCACGATGACGCCGCTTGCCTTTATGGCGCAGATACCGTTTAGCTGTTCTACGAGCGTTATCAAACAGGCAGTCATTTATCGCCCGATAGATTGTCGTAAAACTAATTTGATACGGGCTATTTTCTTGCTTCAATCGTTGCGAAATCTGCTCGGGCGACCAGTTATCCACGATGAACTTCTGCTTTACCAACTCAAACAAGGCGGCGTTTTTTAGCTTCTTGTTCGGCTTACACTTCGCTCGTTTCTGCTGATAACGTTGTTGAGCCAACTGGGCAGTATAGCCGCACCTTGAGCAGCGTTTTAACTCTCTTGAAATCGTGGATTTATGCCGTTTAAGTGCAACAGCAATGGCGCTAATCGTGTGTCCCAATGCGTGAAAAATCATTATCTTTTCACGCTCATCTATTGTAAGATGGCGATAAGTGTTCATAAGTTTCTGTCCTTAATTTTTTCGAAAAATAAATTATAACGGATTTCCTTATGAACACTTTTTTTATTTGTTGCACTTAGATTGTAAATTCAAGTTAGAAAAAAGGAAGATTGCTTAGAAGCTTTATCTCATAATAAGAAAGCTTAGATCAAAAATATTTTCTTAATGCTATTTCAGCTATTACTAGAATCAACAATCTTTCGCATCTGCTTTGTGACAATGAATGAATGTTTTCAAGCCATCAATATGTTCTGCAAGATCACCTTTTACTTCTCTTCCCATCGCATCTAAAATGAAATGAGCTCCCTCAACTCTTGCTAATTTTGCAGCAGGAACAAAATCACTATCCCCTGAAATTAAAATAATTTTATTCGCTAATTTTTTTAATACTACACTTGTAATATCAATACCTAATTTCATATCAACGCCTTTTTGCTTTGGTTTTAAAGAAACGTTATCTGGGTTAATTTGTGCAACATTCACTTCTCCTTTAATTAGTTTTTTAAAACTATGAACAGAATCTGTGCGAATAAAACCCCAATCTGTTTTAGTGTCTACACTTAATTCTCCCATTCGACAAGCGACATAAGGTTGATGTAACAATGCTTGATGCAAAGCAACCTTATATTTAGTGATATTACTAACAGCAAAATTGATCTCTTTTCCTGTAATAGGGTGTTGCACTTTATTCATTAACGGAGGGCAATCATAAAAATAAATACGATAAAGTTGTTCTCCATTTTTTCTATCAACATGACGAATCCAATAACGCCACATTTCTTTTGCTAATTTCTCAGGCGGTAAATTCATTTCTGGATCAATTTTAGAGGTAAATAGACGGATAAAAAAACCTGCATCAACAAAAATGGCAACTTTTCTCTTCATACAAAATCCCAAATTACAGATAATAAAAAAGCCTAAGGGTCATCTATTTCGGAATAGTGAAACGACTCGCCAAAGGCTGGATGTAATAAACATAACAAGTATGGTCATTATGTTTGTTAAATAAAGTATGACAACTTATAACGTTGTACCAACTCGTTAATCATTCTATGCAAAAATGAGGTTTAAAGCAATTTATTTGATATAAAAATTCATTTCTTACAAACAAAAAAACACCTCACGATTGAGGTGTTTTTTATACTAGATAATTAAATCAGATTAGAAATAAACACGGAAACCTACACCGATTTTGTTATCTCTTTCTTTAGCATTATCTTGGTTTTTATATTGGAATGTACCACCTTCTACATAGGTTACAACTTGTTTTGTTAACCAGTAGTCAGTACCAAGAATAAAGCCGTTCATAGTAACTTTATCATCTCCAGAACGTGGAGTTGCTTTGAAGTATTGATATTCACCATATACTTTAGCATTTTCTAAATAGTTGTATTTAACACCAACTTCTAATGCACGTAATTTGTTAGGAGCAATTGCTGCTTCACCTACACCAAATTTATCTAATGTAGCATCTTCTGCACCAGAAGCTTTATTTTCAGAATAGTCAACTGCTAATGCAAATGGACCAGAAGCTAATTCTGTACCTACTACGAAAGCATTTTCATTATAATCTTGAATTGTCGCCGTTTTATCAAAATGTTTAACTTTAGAGAAACCACCGTTTAAAGTTAAGGTTGTGTCATTAGCTACTTCAGCAGTATAGAATAATGCGCCGCCCCAACCTTTACCATTTTGTTCTTTATCTTCATATTTCTTAGCATTACCGAAGAAATAGTCTAAACCGAAGCTAAAACCATTCCATTCTGCACTACGGAATTTAGCTGCTTTATTGTCATGATTGTGAGTTTGTTTAACATCACCTAAATCATAAGTGTAATCAGAGATACCTAAATCATCTAAGTTAGTTTCTTGACGACCAAAAGTTAATGTACCTACGCTATCTTTTGCAAAACCTGCAAATAAATTGTGAGCATATGCATTTTGATCATTTTTATCATCAAAACGGAATTGAACGTTTCCTAATGCACTGAAGCCATCACCTAAATCTTGAGTAACGTTAGTAATTAAACGTGATGAACCATATTTAAGATCAGCTCTTTCATTTTTATCTTTTGCTAAAGCTAAGCGAATTTGTCCACCAAGTTCTACTTTTGTGCCATCTTGGTTATATACTACTGCTGCGTTTGCAGAAGTTGCTGCTAATGCTGCCACTGCTACTGCGACTAATGTTTTTTTCATAATCAATACCTCTTAAAAATTTTTAAGTTAAGTCCATTGAACTTTTTTTTGAAACGTAAGTCTAATAAGCTTCATTTCGAGCCAAAATCCTACGCCAACTCAACCTAGGGATCAATCCTCTCCTACCTTTTGCGATTAAAAAATAAGCAAAAAATAAACTAATAGTCTATTTTTTAAACAAAAAAGAACCTTTAGCCTTAGCTAAAGGTTCTTTCTTTATATAAATTCGACTATCAGATTAGAATAATACGCGTAAACCTACACGGAATTTATTATCTCTTTCTGAATCACCATCAAATTTGTAATTAGCAGTACCAGCTTCTACATAAGTAATTACATTCTTAGCAAATTTGTAATCAGTACCAAGAATAAATTCATTAACTTTCACTTTAGGCAAGTCACTGTTAATTGATGCTTTACGATAAATATATTCACCATAAATTGCTGCATTATCTAAATAATTATATTTAGCGCCAACTTCTAATTGTTGTAATTTATTAAACGGTAATTTAACTAGCTCATCTTCGTGTGGAGCTTTGAAACCAACACCTACTTGCTCGTCGCTAGCTTTTTGTTGAGAATAATCAATTGCGAATGCAAATGCACCAGAAGTTAATCTTGTGCCAACAATAAATGAGTTGAGTTTATGTTGATCGAAAGCAACATCTTTCCAGCTTTTATCAATTTTAGATAATTCAAACTTTCCTGCACCAACTTTTACTTGAGAGAAACCTGCGTTTAATTGTAAAGTTGTATCTTGAGCTAATTGAGCAGTATAGAATAATGAAGTACCAAATCCTGATTTAGCATTATATAAATCTTCATCTTTCTCACCAAAGAAATAATCTAAACCAAATTGGAACCCACCAAAATCCGCACTACGGAAACGAATATCTTTATTCGCTTCAGTTTGAGTTAAGTTAACGCCACCTAAATCATAGGTAAAATCAGATAAACCAACATCATCTAAGTTAGTTAATTGACGACCAAAAGTAATTTGACCTACACCATCTTTAGCAAATCCAGCATAAAGACGTTTAGCATAAGCACCACCATCTTTACCTTCATCATTACCTGGATCATTGAAACGTACTTCAACATTACCTAATGCGCTATAGCCATCACCTAAATCTTGAGTTGCTTTAAACACTAAACGTGATGAACCATATTTAAGATCAGCACGTTCATATTTATCTTTAGCTAATAATAAACGAAGTTGTCCACCAACTTCTACTTTAGTACCATCTTGGTTGTAAACCACTGCTGCGTTTGCAGATGTTGCTGCTACTGCTGCTACTGCTAGAGCGACTAATGTTTTTTTCATAATTGACACCTCTGTGTTAAGTGATGTTATTTAACAGTAAGCTATTAAATAACTGGATTATGTCGAACAACCCAAGATTGCCCAACGATTACTCATTTCGAGATGCAATTTACAACATTTCTTAATTCTGTCAATTTTTTTATGGTTTTAGGAAACTATTTAAAAAATATATATAAATCAATAATTTGAATAAAACTCCATTATTGCAACATTAATGAATGATAACATCATAAAAAATAACTTGTGAAATTACATTTATTAACACATTGAAATATATATACTTTTTTCTAAAAAACTAAATTTTCAGCTAAGAATTAGAAAGTTCCACTTTTTTTTAACCAATTTCAATATTTGTGACACATCTCACATTATTAAAAATTAATTTGTTTATTTTTTTAAACAAATTGGTTACTAAAATACTTTTTCTTTCTATTTTAGATTTCAATAAATTTGTGATCTAACTCACTTTTTTAGCGGTAATAACTATATAGTGACATTCTTTTTTAGGGATTTTCTTCTGATGAAGAACTAAACAAAAACAGCTTAAAACAAAAACAATTTTGTTACATTTTGTTATTTATTTTGTGATTGGATTTTTTATAAATATCTTTGTCTTTATTCATCTCTTGTACCTCTGTTAATTCTGTGTTAAAGCCGATGGCAAGCTATTTCATTAGAAAAAGTAACCAAAGGCTCTATTACATTTAATAGGATAAATTAATCGAGAACTGTTTTATAATCCTGTTCTTTGCGCAATCTCATCGGCAAACTTACCAATGCTGATAGCAAAGTAATAGGATTTATTCCAATCCATAATCGTTTTGAAGTTTTGTGATACTAAGAAAGCTCGCCCTGCCAAACCATTTGGTAACACTAACCACACTCTGGTTCGTTGTAATTGGGCGATTGCACGTTGTGAAAAGGCATCTTGCGGTAAGATAATTCCCAACCGTTGCCAATCTGCAAGCGATCTTGCTTTACCATTTTCTGTACCAGCAATATTTTGATCAATGATACCTGAAAGCTGTACTTCCACGCCCCAAGGCAATTGGTTATTCCAACCAACAGTCGCCAGATAATTGGCAATTGAAGCAAACGCATCATAATAATTTTGCCAAATATCAGCAATGCCATCATTATCGCCATCTCTCGCATAGCTTAAATAGGAACTCGGCATAAATTGCGTTTGTCCCATTGCACCTGCCCACGAACCTTTCATTTTTTCTCGTTCAATATGCCCTTTATCAATAATGCTTAACGCTTTGATAAATTCATTAGCAAATAGCGATTCTCGGCGCCCTTCAAAAGCTAATGTTGCCAAAACGGACAATACGTCAAAATTCCCTTGATAACGTCCAAAACTACTTTCCATACCCCATAACGCAACCAAATATTGCGGTTGTACACCAAAACGGCGACTAGCCGTTTCCACTTCTTGTCGTTGTTCCGCAAAATAACGCACTGCTAAAGCGACTTTTGTACTGGTTAATACACGATTTAGATAATTTGTAACGCCATTTGGATTCGGCTGTGATGGTGTCGAAGAACGTTTTCGTCCAGCTTGTTGCTGATCTAATTCTATGGAACGTGTAACAAATTGGATATTTTGTTGCGAGTAAACCACAGTAGGATCAACGCCTTGCGCTACCGCTTGTTGACGCAAATAATCAACATAATGATCAAAATTAGCTGGAACTCGTGATTGTGGATAATTAAAGGATACATCTTGAACTGATGTTGTTGTCGGTGCAGAACTGCCACAACCTACTAACACTAATGCACCTAAACTAATAACTGCTTTTTTTAACATTTTTTATTTTATGCTCTTTATTAAACTCTCATTTCCTATCATATTCCCAATAACACCGAAATTTTTCGTCGAATATCTTTTAACTCAGAAGGCGAAATTTTTCCTTTAAATTCAGCTTTGCGTATACGCCAATCAAGACTTTTAATTTGATCAGATAACACAACATTTTTAGGCGTGCCATTGATTGATACTTCAAAAGGATAACCTTTAATTTTTGTTGTTAAAGGACAACAAATTAGTAAATTTGTTAATTGATTATAAGATTTAGGCGTTAATACTACAGCTGGTCGGTGTCCTGCCTGTTCATGTCCAGCTTGAGGAGTAAAATTTAACCAAATAATATCACCAATATCAGGAACATAATCATTCATTACCACTCATTCCCCATTGGTTCACCCATATCAATTTCTTGGTGCAAATTATCTTCGGTAATAGCTGCCAGTAACTGTGCTAAAGACTGTTCTTCGACCGGCTCAATAATAATCTTACCATTTTCAGTTTGAATATCGACAAAACTATCTGCCTTTAACTGTAATTCTGTTAGGATAGCAGCTGGAATTCTGACCCCAACACTATTACCCCATTTTTTAATCGTTAAACGCATTGTTATCTCCTCTATTCAATAGATTAAGCTTTTAAGTTATACATTGTATAACTTTAAGCTATGTATAACAATCAACTATTGAGAAATGGTTGCAAACTATCCAATAAATTTTCTATCGGTGGCGGCATTTGTAGATAAAAACCTTGTTGTTTAATCTGCTCTAATACGGTTTGATTATCGATCTGAGCCAATTTTTTCTGCCCTAAGAGATTAAATAACATTACAAATTGCGGTTTACCAAATAGGCTTAATAAGGTTTCAGGCAAAGTAGAAAAATCATCACGTTTTTCAATATACAGATACATTCCCTCTTTTTTAGGGCTTTTATAGATTGCACATAACATCTTTTTCCACCTATTTTGCCTGTTTAAAAACGCCCCAATAATTGGCACTAACGTCATTATTTAGCCAGAAATTACCGGTTAATGGATTATAGTGATAACCTTTTAATTGTTCACAAACCAATCCAACTTGATCACAATAAGCCAATAATTCCGATGGTTTGATAAATTTCTCATAATCGTGCGTCCCTTGTGGCAGCAATTTCAACACATATTCAGCACCAATAACTACCAACGCCCATGCTTTTAGAGTGCGATTAATAGTGGACATAAATAACACACCATTTGGTTTTAATAGTTGCTGACAACTACGCACAATAGATTGCGGATCTGGCACGTGTTCCAACATCTCCATACAGGTAATCACATCAAATTTTTCCACTTGTGCTTGTTGCTGTTGTTGTAAAAAATCCTCTATGGTGATTTGCTGATAATCGATTTGTAACTGACTTTCTGCAGCATGCTGACGCGCTACTGCTAACGGCTCCGTACTCATATCAATCCCTGTTACGATGGCGCCTGCTTTAGCCAGACTTTCTGACAAAATGCCACCACCACAACCGACATCTAATACTCTTTTTCCTGCTAAACCTGCGGTATGCTGCAAAATATAATTCAAACGTAACGGATTCAATTGATGGATAGGTTTAAAATCCCCATTAGGATCCCACCAAGTTGCCGCCATTTTTTCAAATTTAGCTAATTCTTGTTGATCCACATTATCGGTACTATTGCTTGTCATTGATCGTCCTCATCATCATCTTCATCCTCTTCTACCCAACGATTCTTATCTAACAATTCATCTGCTGCAGTGACTCGCAACTTAAACTGTAATAATTGTTGTTGTAACGCTGGTGTATCATTGGAAATAGTTAATTGTTTTTGTCCCACAAAAGTAGCATTACCTAATGGACTAATCATTCCCAACATTTCGCCATTACCTACTAATAACGCTGGAGAAGTTTGGGTCGGATACAATAATGATTGTCCAAAAGTGGAAATTGGCGTTTGAATACCAAGTAAATCCATAATCGTTGGTAATAAATCATATTGCGACGCATATTGTTGTGAATGTTGAGCTGGTAAGCTGCCATCAGGCGCAAAAATCACTAATGGAATATGGAATTGTTCATCTAAATTTTCTGATGGCAACGAATTCAAAGTATGGTCAGCAGTAAAGATAAAAATAGTATTTTTATACCAAGGTTGTTGTTGTGCTCCTTGCATAAATTGTTCTAATGACCAATCCGAATAACGCAAAACATTTAAAAAGCCATTTTCATTCGCAGCATTATGCGGATAAAGGTGGAACTCTTTTCCTGCATCAGCGAAAGGTTCGTGTGTTGAACCAGTAAATAAGAAAGCAAAAAATGGTTGATCCACTGGCGTTTGGTTAATCTTGCTTAATAAAAACTGCAAACTATCATAATCCCAACCAAAATGTGGCGGTTCCTGCGGATATTGCTTAATAATTGGCACATCTTCCTTCCCATAATACTCTTGGAAACCCAAGACATTCGCAATGCTATTGACATTAAATGAACGCCGATTAGAGGTTTGCATCATAATGGTACGGTAATGCTGTTGATCGAGAATTTTGCCAATCTGACTTACACGATTAAGTTCCAAGCCAAATCCTAATGTCGGATGATTACTAAATACTGGTACTGAAGATAAGATCGCTTGAATACCGATAATACTGCGCTTACCTGCCGCATAATAGTGATCCCAAGTTTGCGACTGTGCAATCAGTTGATCCATAAATGGCGTTGCACCATAGCCACGATGTGCTAACGCATCAATATATTTGTAACTCCAACTTTCTAATAAAATTAATACGATATTCTTTCTAGTTGGTGCAATTTTAGATTGGAATATAAACGCGTCTTTTGCTGGTAAAGCTAATTGCTGTTCCGCTGGTGTTAATAAATTAAGTGGTTTTAATTGTTCTTGTGCACGCACCTGTTTTAACACTACAAAAGGCGTATTCAAGATTAAATTGGCTTGGTTAATTGAAGCAGCATCTTCATCAAAAGCATCGGCATAACTAATTGGTCGTCCTTTAATAATCATACCGCGAGCCAACCAAACACAAACCACAATAAATAAAACACTAGTGATAATTCGTATTGGTAAAGCTGGTAATTTTTCTACTGTTGTGATGTTTTTGATGACCTTATAATAAAAACTCACAATTACCAGTAATATAAAAATAGTCCCTAATATCGTATTTAACAAACGCGAACCAAACGCGACTTCAAAAATAAATGAAATATCTTCGCTAATCGCGGTCACTTCACGTCCTACATGCCGATAAACTTCACCAAAATAAGTAATATCCACCAAAGTAATAACGGTAAAACCAATAAAGACTATTAAGGCAAGATAGGCTAAACCTTTTTGTACTTTAGGAGAATAGACTAAACGGAACGGTAATGCACCGATTAATAAAATCGGTGCTAAAAAGATCGTAGTGATATTAAGATCGAAACGGATACCATAAAAAAATGCCTGTAACAGCTGACTAAACTCAATATCATCAAAAAAATAGTCAGTATAAGTAACTACGAACAATACTCTTAAAACGGCAAAAAGTACGATTGCAAATAGTAATAATCTTACAGGTAGTTTTAAATATCCCATCCCTTACCTACTCAAATAGTGATTTTGTTAATAGTTGTGCTAATTGCGTATAACCAGCTTGATTAAAATGTAAGCCATCATCGGTGAAGGATAAATCTAACTTACGATAACCATCCTGTAAGACAGTATTTGGTGCAATAAATGTCACATCCTTATCAGCAAAATATTGGCGTAATTGATGATTAAATAGATCAATTTGCGCATTGCTCGCTTCACGCTTAAACGCCATATAACTGACTTCCATCAAATAAATTCGAGTATTTGGATTAATTTGATGCAAATGGTTAATCGTTTCGTTCAACCAATAAAGCGAATCTTCTGCTTGCCAACCGAGGCGACACATTTCGTTAATTCCTAGGAAAATCAACGTATATTTTCCCAAACCTTTCACCAATTGCGGTTGTAAGATTAATTCTACATATTGCTGTGTCGTGATACCGCCAATCCCTAAATTATTGACCGGAATTTGCTTCAGCTCTTCAAGCGAAGTCCAATAATCCCATAAAGAGTGTCCAATTAAGGTGATCTCTTTTACTGTCGTAAAATCTGCCGCTTTTTCACGAATACGACGCTGTACGTTCAGTAATGACGTTTGATAACGCACTCTTAATTGCAATATTGCTTTCACTATTTCATAGTCAAAACTATCTTCAATCCATAGAGATCCTGCTTTATCCATTGTATAAGTTTCAACTTTCTGTACAGGTTCACTGTTCGCAAGGCTCAACAGATAAATAGCACCATTCTCCTGTCCTTGAGGGTTAATAGAATAGAGATAATCAGCCTGTTTTTCTGCAAATAATGCACAACTTTGCTGAATTTGTTGCGCTGATCTTAATGGTGTTTCCGGCGCTAAAATCGCGGCGCAATCATACTCATCCGCCAAGGTTTCTAACGTTTGCCACGTCGTCAATAATGAACAGTTATCTAATAATGCCTCTGGCGCACATAATTGTATTTCTACCGAATAACGGCTTAATGCATCTTGGTACTCAAGCTTATCAGTTAACACCACAATTTTATCAAAACAACCGCTCTCTAAAGCCGCTTCTATGGTATAACCTGCTACTAATTTGCCTTCAAGCATCAAGACATTTTTACTAGGCACATCTTCTGCCACAACAAAACGGACGGGAATCAAGGCAACACGTTTCATCTTTAATCCTTATAATTTACGCAATAATTTATAAATTTTTCCTAATATTTTACCTGGTAGCACGCGAGTAAAGGCACGCACAGCAAAAACAGCCAATGCGCTCAACGGATTTTGCATACCCAATTTAATTTTTAATTTCGCCAATTTCCATTCACTTTTGAAATATTGCAATCCGCGACGACGGTTATACATTCCTTGTCCTGCCCGCATTTTGATCAAAATATCAGGTAAATTGTGAGTAATATAGCCAGCACTTAAAAAACGTAGCCATAAATTATAATCTTCTAAAAATAAATGATGTTGATAACCGCCTACCGCTTGAATCGCTGATTTTTTATAAGCTAATGCCATATGATTGAATGGACAACGAACAGGTGCCATCTTTTTAATATCCGCATCTTCAACTGGTACACGACGGATTGAAGTTACGTTTGGATTATCGGTATCGAATTCTTCGATTTGTCCACCAACCATCGCCACTTCGGGATGTGCTTCAATATATGCCACTTGTTTAGCAAAACGATCTGCGACACATAAATCGTCCGTATCCATACGGAATACCCATTCGTTGCTGCATTCTGCCATACCAGCATTGAGCGCTTTGCCTAAACCAACATTTTCTGGTAAAGGGACAATTTTAATCGGTAAACGTGTTTGCCATTCGGCAACACAATCCTGCAACGCTTGTGGAATCGCTCCATCATACACCAAGACAATTTCAGTTGCGGGTAATGTTTGTTCCGCTAAGCTATTAAAACATTGCGTTAAATATTCTGGTTTCTCTTTATAATACAAAGACATTAATACGGAAAAATTCATTTGCGTTCCCTATGATTTTATTTTTTACGCTGTAAAACTTGTTGATAATAATCCAGCAGCTGTTGAATATGCTGTTCAATACTAAACCCTTGTTCACGCATTCTCGCAGCATAACTTTCACGCTGTTGATTCAGTTTGGTTTGTTCAATCGCCGTTACCCAACTATCCACCGTACCATTGATCGGATAAAAATGGACTAAACCTGTTACTGCCACCTCATCGGTAACTGTATTACTCACTAATGTCGGTAAACCGTTACATTGTGATTCCAACGTTGATAACGGAAATCCCTCAAACAACGAAGGTAATAAAAATAGATCAAATAGATTTAATAGTTGCGGCACATCCTTACGGTAACCAAGAAAAACCAATTTATCAGTTAAGTGATGTTCTTTTACCCATTGTTGCTGCTCTGCCTGCTGTGGTCCCACACCAACTAAAAACAGTTTATACGGCTGCTCTTGTGCCGCTAACTGTTGCATAATCCGTAATAAAAATTGGTGGTTCTTGACGGGTTCAAAGTTACCAACGTGTCCTAAAACGATGGTGTTATTATCTAATTGAAATTGTTCACGTAATTGCTGACGCACCTCAGGCTTAAAGACAAACTGTTCACAAGCAATCGCGTTATAAATAATTTGGTATGGCTTATGCTTAAATAAAAATTCCCCAGCCACGCGACTGCACGCAATCCGATCAGTAACAAACAACTTAGTGAATTGATAAAACAGACGGTTAATCTGCGCTTTAATCTTACTACCAGACGGCTGACTACTATGTGAATGTAAAATACGTCCTTTAATCTTATGCTGTTTTGCATAATAGAAATGGATAAAAGATAAATAAGGATTATGCGCATGTACTAAATCAAAATGGTATTGTTGATATAACGCTTTTGTCGCACACCACAATTTACCCGTTAGCAAATTTTTGATCGAAAAAGCAGGCAAATGATGAAATACCACTGTCGGATTATGTTGCAGAATTGCCTCTTCAAACTCTGCAAAGCGCTGTGGTGCATAATAAGTAATATGTAAGACATATTTATCTTGTGGAAAATTTTGTGCCACCGTTTTTAAATAACTACCGACACCGCCATGTACCGCAATTCCACACAAATATAAGATATGAATTTTATTTTCTGTTGTCTGCATATTTAACCTCAGCTAACTCGGCTAAATAAAAATAACCCAGTAAAGCAATAAAACTAACCATTCCTTTGGTTAATAACACAAAATAAAGCGCTAATAATGCGAAATAAAGCATTGCACGCTGCACATTCAACGCCATTGTTTTTGCTGCTAAATAACTGTGTACTGCCAAATTAATCACTAATCCCACTATGCCAACGGCAAAAATAATGCGTAAATAACCCACATCAATTCCCATATAATACAAGCCATCTACACTATTTTGCGCCAGATAGAAACCATCGCCGACTAACCAAGTCGTTAAAGTCGTTGGTAACACTTGATACATCTCTAATAAAATATCGGTTGATTCTGTTTCTAAACCTGAACCAGAGAATAAATTGATAAACAGTTCTGCGGCAAAATAGAATAATTTCGAATGTAATAAATCAATACCAAGCAAATTATTTAATACAGCATACAAAAAGAGTAATAGTAATAATAATCCTGTTGGAATCAACATAAAGCAGAATAACGCTAAACGGTAATAATCACGAAAATAGCGCTGATAACAGAAAATAATCGCTCCCATTGCTAAGCCAACTAATACCGTTCTTGCTAGTAATAGGCCAACTAAACTGATAAAGACTAACAACAATAGATCACGCATAAAATAGTGTGCTAATCGTTGTTGAGCTAAACGAAATGACAACAGAATAATAGTGAAAGCATAAATAATACCGGCGCCAAAAAACTGCGTTCCAAAACCAATAAAACGATTTCCTTGTTCCAACGAAGCGACAATTAAACCGCGTCCTTCACTATAACGGATCAAGAACAACAGCAAATCTTGCATAAAAGGTAAGGTATTCACTGCTATGGTCAATACTGACTGAATAACAACGGCATTAATCCAAATAGTAGTGAAACGTTGATAATCCACTTTCGTATAAATCTTTGTTGCCAAGAAATATAAAAAATAAGCAGCAAAGAGATAAATGAGTGGTGTTACTCCGTTCTGAATTAGGTAGGCAATTTCAAAATTTGCCGGATTCAGCAATTTTGCCGGCATTAATGATAAGGTAAAAGGAATAATGATTAACCCTAAGGGCAACAATTGGCGCGCTAACCACTGTTTTTTTAAATAATCACGCAGCAATAAGCCTGCGCCAATTACCCCCATCGTTACTGATGGGTGTAAAGGCACGAAATTATATTTGATGTTAAATAACCAAGTTAAGAATAACCAATAAAATATAAATTTCTTCATCATTTAGCTTAAATTAGCGCGACTGTTGTTATTTCCTTAACCATTTCAATCCACACAATTTTAACCAACGCATAAATAATATGGATTTCACTGGATAATTCACTTTGCTGACTTGGCGATAGATATGACATAACTTACAGAGCTGTAATTCACCAATATTCGCTCTATTAATTGATAAAGAGTATTGGGTAATTTGTTCATCCGCTAATGAAAGATTTAAATGCGTCAATAAATAGTGATGAATCTTGCGTAATACTTCATTTTTTTGTGCAAGATTTTTTGCTAATAGACGCGTTTCACTATTTGGCAAAATACGATACTGCAAAATTACCTCTGGTAAATTCGCAAATTGATACCCTTTTAACATCAAGTGTACCCACAAGCCATAATCTTCCGCACGATAATATTGTTGCTGATATACAACATCATCAATATCCAATACATTCATATTAAACATTACGGTCGGATGATGAAACGCAGAGGCTAAAAATAGATACGCCTTAATTGCCATATCTTGTTCCGGTAATGCTAAAACTTGTTTAGTCACGCCTTCACCAAAAGTTTCAATCGCTCCACCAACTACTGCCACTTGTGGATGTTGTTGTAAGAATGCCACCTGTTTTGCAATCCGATCTGGCAAAGCAATATCATCTGCATCCATACGCGCAATATATTTACCTTGTGCTAATTGGATCGCTTTATTTAAAGTCGCAATTAAACCTAGATTTTGTTCATTTTCTACATAACGAACACGTAAATCTTCTTGCGCTAATTGCAATAAAATATCAGCAGATTTATCCGTTGAACCATCATTGATCACCAATACTTCCAAATGGTGATAACTTTGTTGCAAAATAGATTTTACTGCGGCTTCAATATATTGTTCCCCGTTATAACAAGGAATAATCACTGAAACCAATATATCATCGCTTTTCATTATTTTGACTCATTCAATAAATAGCATTGATTAAAATCTTGTAACCACGTTTGATAAAACGAAGCATTTTTTCCGTAAGAATTATCATAAATATAGACGGTTTTTCCCAGTAAAATGCCAAGAATAAAGCAGTGCAAACGCGTAGTATAAATTTGATCAAAACGATTAAGGAAATTAATCCCTAATTCCATATAAAACTCACGACGGTTATCAATTTTCCCAATTGGCTGCACATATAATGGCATTAACATCGGAATACGATTTGCTACTTTGAATAAAAACTCTCTAAAAGAAAAGAATGAAAAGTTAGGATTATATTTGATCAATTGTTTAAATTCTTTCTCGAAACTTGGCCAATCGGAAACTGTAACATTTTCTAATGCAGCAACTTCATGATAATCGGCAGCGGTATTTAATTCTTTATCTGTGCGTTTCACAAATAAAGTTTTGCCAGTTTTCTCATCATTAATAAATGAATCTAAATTTAAACAAAATGCCATATCTGGTAATAATAAAATTTGGCACTTGGTAAAATATTTATTTAATAACCCGTATGAAACTTGATCGCGCGCACAAATAGTCACATTACCATGAGCATTAAAAATTTCTGCACTTTTTTCTAATGCTGCTTGTGATTGGAAATAAACCGTTTGCGGAAAGACAATAACCTTGTTGTTTGGACATTGCGCAATTACACGCTCACGTAATTTTTGGCAAACATCCCATACATCACCGAAATTACCACCACCGTGAAACAGAATAATATCTTCTGGTGCAATTTTTTTCACATCAACATCATAATAAGGCGCCGCATATTTTAGCTTGTAAGGTAAACGTGATAGATAGGCAATTTCACCTGCCCAAATAGCTTGATCACCAATATTTTGATGATCGGGAATATCTAAGAGTACATAATCATTATCAATTAATGGATCTAAACGGTTATAAATAATTTCACTTAAACGAGATAACTGTTGGCTATTCGGATTGTTCATAAAATTCTCACTTTAAATTTATACCAAATCTTACTCACTAAACGTTGATTCCAGATAAAAAACATCACAACGGCAATAGCAAATAAAACGAGATTAAGACTAAGCTGATTCAAACTAACTACATAACAATAAATAAAGCTCATTGCCAATGGCAGCCAAAAAGATGTAATTCCTAAATGGACGGGATAAAAAGCTTTTACATCTTGCTGACGAATTAAAAAGACAATAATAAAGCTGACCAGTGTTCCTAATGCAGCGGCGAATAAACCGATTTTCGCCATTAAGAAGAAACTTATCACTATATTAATCACTGCCCCTAATAAAGTTGTCGTTAAAATCTTCAATGTATTTTTCTTTTGTTGATAGGCGGTTCCTAAAAAAGCACAAAATGAAGTAAATATTGTCGCTAAAACTAACAATGGCATATATTGCCACGCTACATAAAATTGTTTAGCAAATAGATAATGAATAAGTGGCTCGCTGACACTAATAAAAATCAAACCAATCGAAAACATAAATTTGGCTAATTGGTTAAACGTTTCTGTTGTTACTTCACGATAATCCGCACTCTCATTTTTTAAAATAACATCTTGCCATGCTAATAAAAATAAGGAAAAAACAATCATCAAAATACTTGGCAATCGTGAAGAAACCGCATAAATCCCATTAGCCGCGGTATTGATTTGATGAAAAATAATATATTTATTCGCCATCGTCATTAACCACCAGCTCACCGCATTTGGCACTAATGGTAAAGAATAACTGAGCATTGGTTTCAACAATTGCCGATCGATTGCTGCCCATGAAAGGTGGCGATAAAGCTGCCAACGAAATAGTATGATCAAAATCACTAGCAAATTCGCTAAAATCATACCAGCTAACACCGCAAACAATTTATCTGCAAATAGCCACAACGCCCCAACTGATAATACTAATAGCAAAAATGAGTATAAAATGCCTGACCAGGCAAATTGCTGGGTTAATCCTAATCCTCTTAACGCTTGCTGCAAAATATAAAATAGTGATGACACCACTAACAAGACTAAAGTTTCGGTCAGGTACGGCTGCGGATAAAAATGGTTAATGACTACTGCAATCACTAATATGATCACACTAGCAATTAAGAACATCATTAAGGCACTGCTAATCACTTTAGCTTCAGAATCAGCTTCCTTACTATCAGAAATCAGCCAACGATAAATGGCATCCGATAGCTGCAATGTGATAACAGGCGTCACCAACATGGTAAAAGTTAAAATCAAATCATATTGCCCCATTTCCACTGTTGAAAGATAAAGTGAAAATAGCGGCAATAATAGAAAAGAAAGTATTTTGGAACCAAAACTACCAATACTATAAATAAGCGTATTTTTAAGTAGCTTATCGCTTATTGCATTTCCCATACTATTTTTTCTTTAATACTCTAATAAATAATAAAATCATACAGGACAACACTAACCCAAATAAGAAACCGATCGCCAAGATCAACGCTTTTTGTGGTTTCACTTTATATGGATAAGTTGGTGAAGTTTTATATTGAAATGCATCAATTGTTAATGCTTCTGTATCATCAACTAATTTAACCAAGTCAGTAATTTGTTGTTTGGCAGTGTAATAAGCGGTTGGATAAATAAATTTTTGCTGTTCTAAGCCTGCAAGTTGCGCTGCCAAATTTTGGCTGCCCAATAAATAAAGATAAGGATTTGCTAAATTAGCTTTCTCATCATTTAATGAAAGATTAAGCTGTAATCCTTCCTTAGTACCACCTGCTGATTGTGCGATAGCTAACGCTGCTTGTAAATGCTGAATTTGCGCTTGCTTTTCTAACACTAACTGCTCTTCAATTTGTTTTTGCTGATATTTTAATGCAGTAATTTTTTGTTTTACTCTAATTAAAAAATCAGCCATTGCTTGCTGATAAGTAATTTTATTAGTGAATTGCACAAAGCCATCCAACGTTTTTTGCAACAACTGTGCATTAGTATCAGTAAAAGTTAATTTAACGGAAGGAATATCGGCTAATGCTCTATTTTCCGCTGTAATTACCGTAATGTTGTTACCTTTTTTAGTCATATCAGGCGTCACAACATTAATATTTTTAATCCATTTTTCCAAAGTTGCTTTTTTCTCTGCATCGCTTTGCGTTTTACTTAACTCTTTATATAACGCAGACTCTAAGAAATAATTCTTACGCACATCATAGATGAAAGTATTGGTTACAAACTGATTAAATAGCGTTGCAGCAACGCCGTCAGCAGCAAATTTTTCACCGCTAATTAGCGCATAACGCTGATTTAAATCTAATAACTTTTCAATAGCATTATTATTTGCTGGAATAGCTTCCGCACTTGTACTCCATTCAGGCTTAATCGAATTAGCATAAAAATAAGCGGCACCAGTAAAAATCAGCGTTGATAGAATAATCCACCATTTCTTTTGCCAAAAATATTGAAACAGTTTCGCCAGACTAAATAGATCGTCTTGCTCAATATAAGAATTATTTACTGATGTCATCTTGTCCAATTCCTTCTTACCATCTAGATGAATACGAGATTTTCATAAGCAACCTGAATCGCAACTTATATATTATAAATCACGCAAATAAGAGTCGGTTATTCTACACTTGCCCTTGTAAAAAAGAAATGGAACACATTAGATAATCTGACTTAATGGTTTAAATCTAAAACAGATAAAAATAAAACAGGGCTATGTAAACTTACATAACCCTGTTTGAATGATGAAATAAAATTAACTACGAGAGATAAGCACTTTATTATGATTACCGCAGTTTTCTGGTAACCAATAGAAAGAACGTGCTTCCATATTTTTATCAAATAGGATTTTATATTGACATACTTTATGTTCGCCATTTTGGGTATAGTTGAACACATAATCCCATTCACGAACATCAAATAAGCCTTCTTTAAAATGCGGATATCCAATTAAACTGACAATTTGATCTTTATTCATACCTGCTTTAATTTCATTCACATTGTCCCAATTTGGCCAAGTACCTCTTTGGCTACCATGACTATTAAAGCTACTGTCTTCTACTTTTGGCCATACAGGTTTGTCAGTAGTGCCCGCCTTACTTACTTGGCTTAAATTACCACAAGCCGCTAAAACGGTAGCTAACGTTACAGGAAGTAATAATTTATTTAATTTCATTGAATATTCCTTTTATTTGGCTGGATAAATCTGCATCATTATAACCAAATATTTATTTTATTTCATGTTTTTAAACTAACTATTCTTAACCATCTCAGCAATTTTTTCTGCAGATTTTTGTGCTAATTCTTCATCTTCACACTCAACCATTACCCGAATCACTGGTTCTGTACCTGATTTACGCAATAGTACTCGACCTTTACCATGTAAGCTTTTTTCTACTTCTGCGGTAACTTGTTTTACTGCTTCACTCTCTAATGGATTTGCACCACCTTCAAAACGTACATTGATCAATACTTGTGGGAATAGTTGTACCGCACTCGCCAACTCATTTAATGAAAGCCCATGAGAAACCATTGCTGCTAACACTTGTAATGAAGCAATAATGCCGTCACCGGTGGTATTTTTATCAGCAATAATGATATGGCCTGAATTTTCACCACCCAATTTCCAGCCACGTTCGATCATTTGTTCTAACACATAACGATCACCGACTTTAGCTCGTACAAATGGAATACCTAACATTTTTAAGGCTAATTCCAAACTCATATTACTCATTAAGGTTCCCACTACGCCACCAGAAAGTTTGCCTGAACGTAATGCTTCTCTTGCAATAATAAATAAGATTTGGTCGCCATCAACTTTATTACCAAGATGATCCACCATCATAATTCGGTCACCATCACCATCATAAGCTAAACCAACATCCGCTTTGCTTTGTTTCACCACTTCTTGTAACGCACGAATATCTGTCGCTCCACAGCGCTCATTAATATTCATACCATCTGGTTTAGTACCGATTTCAATAACCTCTGCGCCTAACTCACGCATCACATTTGGTGCAATATGATAGGTTGCGCCATTCGCACAATCGACTACGATTTTTAAACCTTCTAAACTTAAATGTACTGGGAAAGTACTTTTACAGAATTCAATATAACGACCTGCTGCGTCATTGATACGACTTGCTCTACCTAAATCCGCCGATTCTACGCAAGTCATCGGTTCTTCTAACATTTGCTCAATTGCTAATTCCACTTCATCAGGTAATTTGGTGCCATGTGCAGAAAAGAATTTAATGCCGTTATCATAATAAGGATTATGAGAAGCGGAAATGACAATACCTGCTTCGGCACGAAATGTACGGGTTAAATAAGCAATTGCTGGCGTTGGCATTGGCCCGACAAATGCAGCAGAAAGCCCCGCAGCAGCAAGACCTGCTTCTAAAGCTGATTCCAACATATAACCAGAAATACGAGTATCCTTACCAATTAATACTTTACGTGATCCTTGTGTTGCTAACACTTTTCCAGCTGCCCAACCTAATTTCAAAGCAAATTCTGGAGTAATTGGATAATTACCTACACGACCACGTACACCATCTGTACCAAAATATTTACGTTCTGCCATAATCTTTTCCTTTTTCTACTTTAATAGCACGACAATGCGCTGTATTTTACTACAACTATTCGTGCCTTTTAATTACTGTTGTTGAATTGTTGCTTGCCAAATTTTAAGTGCATCACAAGTTGCTTCTACATCATGAACACGCACGATCTGCGCTCCTTTCATTACTGCAATTAAAGCGCCAGCCACACTGCCAATCAAACGTTGATCAACAGATTTACCTAATACATTACCAATCATCGACTTGCGTGATAAGCCAATTAATAGTGGATAACCCGTTGCTACAAAACGTTCTAAATGACTTAATAATTGATAATTGTGTTCCACTGTTTTACCAAAACCGAAACCAATATCAAGAATCACATTTTCACGACGAACACCTGCTTGCTCACATACTTTTGCGCGTTGTAACAACCAGTCTAATACTTCCGCTACCACATCTTGATAAATAGGATTTTGCTGCATAGTTCGTGGTTGTCCTTGCATATGCATTAAACAAACAGGTAAATCCAACTCAACTGCTGCCGCTAATGCTCCCTCTTCGGTTAATGCACGAATGTCGTTAATTAAATCCATTCCCACTTTTGCAGCTTCTCGCATCACTATTGCTTTTGATGTATCGACAGAAATCCAACAATCGAAACGTTGGCGAATCGCTTCTACTACCGGAATGACGCGATCTAACTCTTGCGCTATGGTAACTTCATCTGCCATTGGGCGAGTTGATTCACCGCCAACATCAATAATAGTTGCCCCTTGCTGCAACATATTTTCTGCGTGATATAACGCTTGATCTAAATTAAAAAATTTACCACTATCGGAAAAAGAGTCGGGAGTAACATTTAAAATTCCCATAATTTGTGGTTGAGAAAGATCCAATACACGTTGATTTTTACTATAAATTTTCATTTTAATACTCTACTTTCCTCGCTCTTACGCTTCACTTTTTTTGTCGGCTAGGTACTGGCGTTCCTTTAAGCCATTTACGCAGCCAAAAACGATTTGGCATCAATTCAGCCAAAATATCTTGCCCTAATGGTAAAGGTTCAGCATAAATTAATGAAGCTAACATTTCAGCAAGCAATGGCGCTGATGTTAAGCCTCGCGAACCTAATGCCCCTAACACATATAAATCTTGATGATAAGCTGCTGGCGAAACTGCCTGACGGCGCCGCCGTAAATTAAATAAATTTTGATAAGCGACAGTTTGTGCAGAAAAATCACCGACATTGCCACAAATCGGCAAACGATCTCGCACACTACAACGCACCCCAGTTCGTGCCAAATTGCCACTTGTATCAACATCAACTAACCAATCCGCAGGCGCTAAATTTTGCTGAATTTTTTGTTGATTTTGTTGCTGCTCTTGTTGATTAAACTCTCGTTGCTCACTATTACGAATATGACTGGCGCCAATACAATGAAACTGTTTTTGGCTATCCATAGGCGTTAAATAACCGTCATAACATAATACCGCTTGTAACTTGCTCAATTTTTCTGTGGTCGGAATTTGGCTAACTTGTCCACGTACCGCATAAATCGGTAATTCTACCGTTTGCGCAAAACGACTAAGTTTATGCCCATTGGCAATTACGACGGTATGATGCGTAAATTGCTGCGAATTACTGGTTAAATGCCATAAATTATCTTGATAATCTAAACGCTTAATTGAGGTATTTAGATAGATTTTTACCCCTTGCTGCTGTAAAAAGTGTGCCAGATTTCGCACTAATTGGCGTGGATTTAACCACGCACCATTTTGAATCACTGCACCGTCACAATATAGCGGTAATCCTGCTCGCTCGCTTAATTCTGCCGCAGTTTGCAATTTAAACAGTGTTTCTGGAAACCCTCTTTCGGCAATTTTCACTAATTTTTGATATGCCTGTGGTTGATAGCCACATAGCAACACATCACACCATTGATGTTCAAACTCAACTTGTTCCGCCAGTTTTGTCAAAAACTGCTGTCCATACGCAAAGGCATAGCTATAAAAACGGCAATGACGCTCATCATCATCGCTTAATTGCGGATAAAATGCGCCTTGTTTATTGCCCGAAGCATTTAAGGCAAAGTCTGCATCTTCACAATAAATAGTTACCTGACTACCACGTTGCCATAAGCAATAAGCTAAACAAACACTGGCAACACCGCCACCAATAATGGCTACCTCTTTCGCATTTTTGGCTGCTTGCGGTAAATACCAAGGTAATGACAATCTTTGTTCCGCCGCAACTACTTTACAACCAGATAAACATTCTCGTTTCTTCGCAAATCCTTTACGTTTTTGTACCTCAAATCCAGCTGCCATTAACCCTTTCCGCACCTGACTTGCAGCGGTAAAAGTGGCAAAGGTCCCATTCATCTTGGTTAAACGAAACATCTGTTGGAATAAGGTATCCGTCCACATCGTTGGATTTTTACTCGGCGCAAAACCATCTAAAAACCAAGCATCGATCAAACCATTATAATAATCGCCTAATTGAGGCAAATTTTCTGCCAATTCACCAAACCATAAATCCAAAATAATCTCTTGATCAAAATGGTAACGATAACAACCTGCTATTGGTTGTCGCCAATTGATTAATAACTGCTGCAGTGCAGGCATAAATTGCGGATAAGCCTGATAGGCTTGTTGCAAACTTTGTGCAGTTAATGGATATTTTTCAAAGCTGATAAAGAATAGTCGTCGTAACTTTGCGTCAGGAAAATTTTGTCGAAATTGCTGAAACAATGCCATTACCGCAAAAAAGTTTAACCCTGTGCCAAAACCAGTTTCTGCAATCACAAAGTGTTCTTCCGAGTGCTGCTGCCAACGTTCCCAGAGATTGTTACCCTGCTGAAAAACATAGATACTTTCTGCTAATCCATCTTCTGGTGAGAAATAAATATCATCAAATTGACTAGAAACTGGAACATTCGTTTGAAATGAAACTTCAGCAAACGAGATTTTTTGAATCGACATAGAATATAAGAGATAACTTATCAAAGGTCGCTAATAATATTATAATGAGAGCCGAATTTCATTAAGTAATGGTCTTATCTGTTCATTGTTTTAGAAAAATTTCTTGTATTCTGTGAAATTCCTAGTATAACAACGACAATTTTTTAAATTTAATTAAATCCATTCAAGCTACATAAGGACTACGAATGAAAAGAGCTGTGATTACTGGTTTTGGCGTTATCTCTAGTATCGGAAATAACAAAGAAGAAGTTTTAGCGTCATTATTGGCAGGGAAATCAGGCATTACCACAATGCCAGAATTTGTAGAAATGGGAATGCGTTCTCATGTCGCTGGTACCATCAAAATAACTCCAAGCGAACATATCGATCGTAAAGTAATGCGTTTTATGGGCGACGCTGCTGCTTATGCTTATCTTTCAATGAGAGAAGCAATTGAAGATGCCGGTTTAACCGAAGAGATAGTTTCTAATGAAAGAACTGGTTTAGTGGTCGGTGCAGGTACTGGTTCTGCGCATAATCAAATTGTTGCAGCTGATGCAATGCGTACTCCTCGTGGTGTTAAGGCAATTGGACCTTATGCAGTAACTCGTACTATGGCTTCTAGCGTTTCCGCTTGTTTGGCAACGCCATATAAAATCAAAGGTGTTAACTATAGTATCAGTTCTGCTTGTGCAACTTCTGCTCACTGTATTGGACACGCCGTTGAATTAATCCAACTTGGTAAACAAGACGTTGTATTTGCCGGCGGTGCAGAAGAACTTTCTTGGGAATGTGCATGCGAATTTGATGCAATGGGTGCAGTTTCAACTAAATACAATGAAACACCAGAAAAAGCTTCTCGTGCGTATGATGCAAACCGCGATGGTTTCGTTATCGCTGGCGGCGGCGGTATCGTCGTAGTGGAAGAACTTGAACACGCTTTGGCTCGTGGTGCAAAAATTTATGCAGAAATCGTTGGTTATGGTGCAACTTCTGATGGTTACGATATGGTGGCGCCAAGCGGCGAAGGTGCAATTCGTTGTATGAAACAAGCGCTTGCTACCGTTGATACACCAATTGATTACTTAAATGTACACGGTACTTCAACCCCAGTTGGTGATGTTAAAGAGTTAGAAGCGATTAAAGAAGTGTTCGCTGATAAGATGCCAGCTATTTCTTCTACCAAATCAATGACCGGACACTCTTTAGGTGCAGCTGGCGTACATGAAGCTATCTATACATTATTAATGTTAGAAAATGATTTCATTGCACCAAGTATCAATATTGAAACTTTAGATGAACGTGCTGAGAATTGTAATATCATCACTGAAACCCGCCATAACGCAAATTTACAAACTGTAATGTCAAACAGTTTTGGTTTCGGTGGAACCAATGCGACCTTAGTATTTAAACGTTTTGAGAAATAATTTGCTTTAAAAACGATCATACAAAATCCCTTCAGTAATGAAGGGATTTTTTATATTGATAGCCGAAAAAGAGAAAAGCCTCTACATTTGGTATTTAATCCTGTGATTAAGTTGAGTTAAAATTTAATCTAATATTTTTACTAAGGAAACGTTATGGCAGATTTACTAACCTTTGAACAAGCAAGACAACAACTCCTAGAACAACTCTCTACCTCAATTAATCGTCCTAATGAAATACTTTCTCTCACAGATGCAGATCAACGTATTTGCGCCAAAGAGGTAATTTCACCAATTAATGTACCGGCATTTGATAACTCGGCAATGGATGGTTATGCGGTACGTTTAGCTGATTTAGCCCAATCAATGACGCTTTCTGTTGCAGGTAAAGCCTTTGCCGGACAACCTTTCACTGGCGAATGGCAAGCGTTAAGCGCTGTACGCATTATGACCGGTGCAATGATTCCAGCTGGTACTGATGCGGTTGTTATGCAAGAAAAAGTGACTGTAAATCCAGATGGTACGGTTTCTTTCAATGAGCTGCCTAAATTAGGGGAAAATATTCGCCGTATTGGCGATGATGTCAAAGCTGGCGAGGTTGTCCTTTCTGCCGGTGCTAAATTAACTGCGGCTTCTCTGCCGTTATTAGCCTCTCTCGGCATCGAAAAAGTGGAAGTTTTCCCTCGTCTTAAAGTCGCCATTGTTTCTACTGGTGATGAATTAGTACCGGTTGGCCAACCTTTACAAGCTGGACAAATTTACGATACCAACCGTTTTGCGGTGAAATTAATGTTGCAACGTTTAAATTGTGAAATATTGGATTTTGGCATTTTGCCTGATAACGAACAACAATTTGCACAAGCATTCCGTCAAGCTGAACAACAAGCCGATCTCGTTATTACCAGCGGTGGCGTTTCTGTTGGCGAAGCCGATTTTACCAAAAATGTTATTGAACGCTTAGGCACAATCAATTTCTGGAAACTATTAATGAAGCCGGGAAAACCTTTTGCTTTTGGTAAATTAGAAAATGCATGGTTCTGCGGTTTACCGGGTAATCCAGTTTCTGCTTTTGTTACTTTTTATCAATTAGTGCAACCAGCAATTGCGAAATTAAGCGGTTTTAGCCAATGGCAAGCACCACAACAGTTTACGGCAGTTGCTGCAACCGCAATAAAAAAAACACCAGGACGCTTAGATTTCCAACGTGGTCATTATCGTGTTAATGCACAAGGGCAAATTGAAGTAGAACCTGTTCGTTTCCAAGGGTCGCATATGTTTAGCTCTTTTGTGCAAAGTAACTGTTTTATTGTGCTGGAAAAAGATCGTGGCAATGTTACCGCTGGTGAAACTGTAACTATTGAACCTTTTAATTTCTTGTTGGATTAATAATGCAAATAGAACTTACCGACGCTGAAATAATGCGTTATAACCGTCAAATCATTATGAAATCCATTGATTTCGACGGACAAGAACATTTAAAAGGCAGCAAAGTATTAATTATCGGATTGGGTGGTTTAGGCTGCGCTGCTGCACAATATTTGGCAGCAGCGGGAGTTGGCGAACTGATGTTAGTCGACTTCGATACAGTAGCGCTTTCCAATTTACAGCGCCAAGTTTTACATAATGATAGCCGTATTGGTATGCCGAAAGTAGATTCTGCGAAAAAAAGCTTAGCTGAACTAAATCCTTTAGTAAGGATTAATACGCTAAATGCCCAATTAACAGATGATCATCTGACAGCGCTCATTGCCGACTATGATCTTGTATTAGATTGTACCGATAATGTCGAAACCCGAAATCAATTAGATCGACTTTGCCAACAGCAACAAACGCCATTGGTCTCTGGAGCAGCAATTCGTATGGAAGGGCAAGTCAGTGTCTTTACCTATCAGCCAAATACACCGACTTATCGAGATCTCAGCCAATTATTTGGTGAAAATGTATTAAGTTGTGTTGAAGCGGGGGTATTATCACCAATTGTTGGAGTTGTTGGCTCGATTCAAGCATTAGAAGCGATCAAAGTGTTACTGAATATTGGTACTTCTCTTTGTGGTCGTTTATTGATGATTGATGGTTTGAATATGCAAGTTCGGACTATTAATTTGCCTCACCGCTAATACAAGAAGTGCCACTAGATAGTGGCACACAGACTGCTGACAAACCTAAATTTTGTCACAAACTTCCATAAAATAGTTTTGGGTCCCTCTCACTCTTGCCCGAATGCAAATAAGATTTTCAGGCAAAAAAAGCCGTCAATTTTTCGAGCTTGCGAGAAAAATCTCTTTTTTTGCCGCCCGGAAAATCTTATTGGAATGAGGATTAGCAAGAGTGCGAGGGTGTATTTCTTTTGCCTACTTTTCTTTGGGCATACAAAGAAAAGTAGGTCGCCCTTTAGGGCGAAACCTAAATCTTAGATAAGAAATAATTTAGCTAAAAGTTTTATAATTGACTTTGTCAATAAACTGAGTCCACCCTCTAGTGGAACATTTATTATTATTTACGAAAACGCCGCTTTCTTTGATGATACTGTTTACTTCTCGATTGATTCTCTAATGGTTTACGAGCTAATTTCAACGGTACAAATTTAATTTTACAGCGGCGGAAAAAGTAGTGAATACTGCTTGCGATCACTAAGCCAACCAATAAAATCACTATCACTTCTGCATATAAATAACGAAATTGCTGATTAATATTACTCTCGGTCGTTTGTCCATATTGCCCATCAAAAGTAACACGCAAGAAACCAATAATATTATTCTGCTCAAAAATAGGCTCGACAATTTGCTGTGTTTTTAACGCATTGCCTTCACCGTCTAAGCCTAATTGCTGCCGTAAATTTAAGGTATTCTGACTTTGTGCCAATAATTCACCATTACCACTATATAACGACGCATCTAGCACAAACTTTTCACGACTAAAGGTATTTAATAAATCGGTTAATTTCTCGGTAGAAGCATTATTCGCTAACATTGTAGAAAAGAGATTCGCCTGTTGGCGTACCAAAACGTGCGACAAATTTGATACTTGATTAATACTGGCTAATTGAGAGCCAAATTTGAATTGATTAATCCCAAATAAAATAACCCCAATAGTGATACAGCTCACTATCAGGATCCCTAATAATAAAATGACACGAATGCTCTTTTCTCTAACGCTATACAAGATTTTTCCTTTATTATTTCTATTCCAGTCGATTTATGCTTAAATGCGGATTGTAGCAAATTTTTTTCTTAATCCTAAAAATTAAATATAAGGTTTTTTTATGCAAACATTTTGTCCTGTCATTGATACTCCTGCTAATTATCGTACTGATGTTCCTCGTTTTATTCTTTATAGCCAACACTTTGATCAAGCAAAACTACAACAATTTCTGAATTCTACGCAGCAATTAACGTTATTAACCGAATGGAACATTTTTGAATATCATTGCGTAATGTTGCAACACCCAACACCACAACAACTTATTCCGTTAGCACATCAACTTGGCTTTGATTTGTTTGTTATTAGTGGGCATCCTGTTTTACAACAAGCAGGTTTATTGGTCATGGATATGGATTCTACCGCTATTCAAATTGAGTGTATTGATGAAGTGGCAAAACTCGCTGGCACAGGTGAAATGGTTGCAGCAATTACGGAAAGCGCTATGCGTGGTGAACTCGACTTTAAACAAAGTCTGCGTCGTCGCGTTGCTACATTGAAAGGTGCATCAGCAACGATCTTAGATCAAGTGCGTAATCATCTACCGATTATGCCTGGTTTAGAAAGAACACTTACCGAATTACAAAAATTAGGCTGGAAAGTGGCGATTGCTTCAGGTGGTTTTACCTATTTTGCTGAAGTGCTGCAACAAAAATTTGGTTTAGTCGCAGTTTATGCGAATCGTTTTGAAATTCAAGGTGGTATTCTGACCGGACAAGTTGATGGTGAGATTGTTGATGCACAATATAAAGCCAATGTATTACAACAACTTGCGCAACAACATCAAATTGAGATTCAGCAATGTATTGCCATTGGTGACGGCGCTAATGATTTATTAATGATGCAAGCAGCCGGCTTAGGTGTGGCTTATCACGCTAAACCAAAAGTGCAACAACAAGCACAAACTATGGTAAACTTCGCTGACTTAACTGCACTACTCTGTATTTTAAGTGCTAACCAAATAGACTTCCATTTTCAACAACAAAAATAACGAGGAATATTATGCCTTCATTTGATATTGTTTCTGAAATTACGATGCACGAAATTAAAAATGCGGTCGATAATGCTAATCGTGATCTCAGTAATCGTTGGGATTTCCGTAATGTTACCGCTTCAATTGAACTAAACGAAAAAAATGAAACGATCAAAGTTGCGACAGAATCTGATTTCCAACTTGAACAACTGATTGATATTTTGCGTAATGCGATGCAAAAACGCAGCATTGAACCGACTTCATTAGATATTCCTGCTGATTATGAACATAGCGGAAAAACCTACTCTAAAGAAATTAAAATCAAACAAGGAATTGAAACTGAATTAGCGAAAAAGATCACAAAACTGATCAAAGATTCTAAATTAAAAGTGCAAAGCCAAATTCAAGGTGATAAAGTTCGCGTAACAGGTAAATCCAGAGATGATTTACAAAGTGTTATTCAATTAGTCAAAGGCGCTGAATTAGGACAACCTTTCCAATTTAATAACTTCCGCGATTAATATTAAGGAGCACACTATGCCGCAAGATACTCAAGAAAAAACAGGCTTGTTTAAAAAATGGCTCAAGAAATATGATGATTTCTGTAAAGAGCTTGGTGTTGATCAAGGTGCTTGCCGCAGTTGTGTACCGATTTATAAACAAGATCCTGAACCTGAAAAGAAACCACAGAAAACTCATCAGGATCAATAATTCAGAATTTAACAATACTATCAGTTAATCAGTTGCAGCTGATTAACTGATTTATTTTTTCTTAGTTTAGATTCCTAACCAAATAAACCAACAAAATATGAAAGCATTACAACAACAAATTGATGAGTTACGCAATACGCTGCGTTATCACGAATATCAATATCATGTGTTGGATAATCCTGTTATTCCTGATGCCGAATACGATCGGATGATGAACCAACTCAAACAATTAGAAGCCGAACATCCAGAATTAATTACTAGTGATTCCCCAACACAACGAGTTGGCGCCAAACCAGATAATGGTTTTCAACAAATTACTCACGAAATTCCAATGTTGTCATTAGACAATGCCTTTTCTGATGAAGAGTTTTTTGCTTTTATCCGCCGTATTGAAGATCGTTTAGGCGCATTACCTAAGCCTTTTACCTTCTGTTGTGAACCTAAACTCGATGGTTTAGCCGTCAGCATCTTATATGTGAACGGTAAATTAACCCAAGCTGCAACACGTGGCGATGGTGTTACTGGTGAAGATATTACTGCTAATATTCGTACTATTCGCAATATTCCATTACAACTACGAACCGATACTCCGCCTGCTCGTTTAGAAGTACGTGGTGAAGTCTTTATGCCGCACGATGGCTTTGAAAAATTAAATCAACATGCACTGGAACATGGTGAAAAAACCTTTGCCAATCCGCGTAATGCAGCAGCTGGTTCATTACGCCAATTAGATCCACAAGTTACTTATCATCGTCCATTAATGCTTAATGCTTATGGCATTGGTATTGCAGAGGGCGTAGATTTACCTACTACACACTACGATCGTCTGCAATGGCTAAAAAGTATTGGCATCCCGGTTAATAAAGAGATTCGTTTATGTGACGGTACCGAACAAGTGTTAGAGTTTTATCGTGCGATTGCGCAAAAACGCAGCCAGCTAGGTTATGACATTGATGGTACGGTATTAAAAGTTAATGATATTGCCTTACAAAATGAACTGGGTTTTATCTCGAAAGCACCTCGTTGGGCGATTGCTTATAAATTCCCTGCACAAGAAGAATTGACTGTATTAAACGATGTTGAATTCCAAGTTGGACGTACTGGCGCTATCACACCGGTTGCCAAATTAGAACCTGTCTATGTTGCTGGCGTAACTGTCAGTAATGCTACTTTGCATAATGGCGATGAAATTGCACGTTTAGATATTGCCATTGGCGATACCGTAATTATTCGTCGTGCTGGTGATGTTATTCCACAAATTATTGGTGTGGTACATGATCGCCGCCCTGCTAATGCCAAACCTATTATTTTCCCAACTCGTTGCCCTGTTTGTGATTCTGCGATTGTACGCATTGATGGTGAAGCAGTAGCACGCTGTACCGGTGGTCTGGTTTGTGAAGCACAACGCAAAGAAGGGCTTAAACATTTTGTATCACGCAAAGCAATGGATATTGAAGGTGCAGGCGACAAACTGATTGAACAATTAGTCGATCGTGAATATTTACACACACCGGCAGATCTTTTCCGTTTGACGAAAGAAACCTTAATGGGGCTGGAAAGAATGGGGGAAAAATCTGCCGAAAATGCTTTAGCTAGCCTAGAAAAAGCGAAGAAAACAACACTAGCACGTTTCTTATTTGCATTAGGTATTCGTGAAGTAGGCGAAGCGACTGCACGTAATTTAGCTAATCATTTCCACACTTTGGAAAATATCCAGCAAGCGACATTAGAACAATTATTGGAAGTACAAGATATTGGTGAGGTGGTCGCGAATCGTATTATCTTATTCTGGCAAGAAGAACATAACCGTAGCGTTGTACAACAACTGATTGAACAAGGTGTGCATTGGGATGAAGTGCAAGCAGTAGAAATCAAAGACAATCCGCTGAAAGAGAAAACTGTTGTCTTAACTGGAACTCTAACCCAAATGACACGTGATGAAGCAAAAGCAATCCTATTACAACTTGGATGTAAAGTTACTGGCAGCGTTTCAAGCAAAACAGATTTTGTCATTGCTGGCGATAATGCTGGTTCTAAGTTGCAAAAAGCGGAAAGTTTAGGCGTTGCTATCCTTTCAGAACAACAATTCTTAGAGATTATTAATCAATAAACGACATAATTGCAGTAGTGACTGAGCTTGTTACTACTGCAATAAATCTTTAATGTTTGAAATTTACCCAAACAAGTTATGCGGTACTGACAAAACTAGACTTAATAGTTATCTTTGTCTATAATCGTCCAGTCTTTCCGATGCCCCCATAGCTCAGTCGGTCAGAGCAGTCGACTCATAATCGATTGGTCACAGGTTCAAGTCCTGTTGGGGGCACCAATAAACAGTTTCATATATAGGTTTTTTAAATTTTTTTAAAGAGTTACCTATTATGAAAAAACCATTTATTCTCACCGTACTTTCCACGAAAGGTGGAGTCACTAAAACGACAAATGCCGCTAATATCTCAGCATTTTGTGCAGATCATAATCTTAAGGTCTTAATGATTGATACTGATGTTCAACCATCACTAAGTTCTTATTATCAACTAGATTACACCGCACCTGGCGGCATTTATGAATTTTTAATTAATAAAAACCTCAACTCTGATGAGATTATTTCTCATACTATTATTCCAAACTTAGACTTAATTAAATCCAATGATCCAACGGGACGCATTAGCTTATTACTACGTAATGCCCCCGATGGTGTAATACGATTTAACCACTTACTACAACAAATCATTGGATACGATCTGATTGTTATCGACACCAGAGGAACACGAGATATTACGTTAGAAATGTCTGTCCTCGCGAGTGATTTAATCCTATCTCCACTCCTCCCTGAATTATTATCAACAAGAGAATTTTTAAGAGGCACATTAAGTTTATATGCCGATTTAAATACCTATACTGCTTTCGGACTTAAACTTCCACCGATTAAAGCTGTCGCAAATCGAGTTGACAATACCAATGATGCAAGAGATGTTATTTCTCAACTCCATCAAATCTTCAACGAACCACAATTTAAACAACAAGGCTATAAACTAGACTTTTTACCTCTCTCTATTCCAGCCAGAGTCGCTTATAGGGAAGCAAATACATTGTGTACGCCAATCCACCGATATAAATCAAGTGAATATAAAACTATGCAAGCTTTATGTAGTGAACTACTACCACAATTCAGTAACTACTTTGTTGAGGAGAAATAAGAATATGAAAAAGACAGATAAATTATTTGATACAAAGGTAGAACAAGCTGTAATTGGTGCTTTATTAATCAATAATGATTGCTATGACAGTGTAGCCGAATTACTCTCTCCAGACCATTTTTACTCGTATTACAACAAAATTATTTTTAATGCGATACAAAACAGACTATCTCACGGACAATCTGTTGATCCATTAATCTTAGAACAAGATCTTAAAAAAACACATTTAGATCAAGAGGGGCTATTTGCATACTTAATTGAAATGGCACAATATACCCCTAGCGTTGCGAATATAAAAGCATATTCAGAACGATTACAAGAATTATCAAAACTACGCAATTTACTCCAATTAGGGAAAAATTTACAGCAATCTATACTATCCAATGCTCAAATCGAAACGATTATTGCTGATGCTGAATCCAAACTTTTCAATATTGCAAATAACTTATCTCATCAACCAACATTAACTTCACTATCTAACGCAATGCAGATAGCAATCAATAGAATAGAATCTGTTTGTCAACAAAACTCTGCCATTAGCGGTATTCCTACAGGGATTGAAGATATAGACGTGATGACAACAGGTTTTCAACCCTCTGATTTTGTCGTGATCGCTGGACGACCTGGAATGGGTAAAACGGCTTTTTTACTCTCCTCTATTAAAGCTACATTAGAACAAGCTAATATGGCAGCCCCTATCCAATTTTTTAGTTTAGAAATGCCCGCCGATCAAATACTCATGCGATTAATGTCAATGGTTGGTAATGTTTCAATGCAAACTCTTCGTAACCCACTTTTATTAAGTAATGATGATTTCTCAAAGCTTAGTCTTGCTATGCAACATATCAAAAATTGGGAAAACCGTTTACTCATTGACGATTCTCCTGCTTTAACGCCAGAAATTTTACGCTCAAGAGTACGCCGTTATGCAAGATTACACGGTCAACCCGCAGCAATTTTTATTGATTATCTACAACTGATGAAGATTCCTGGTAGTGCTAATCGATACGAAGAAATTAGCCGCATTTCAAATGCACTTAAAGCATTAGCAAAAGAGATGCACTGCCCTGTTATTACTTTATCTCAACTCAATAGAGCCGTTGAGGGGCGAGCTATAAAAAAACCAACGAATGCAGACTTGCGTGATTCTGGTGAGATAGAGCAAGACGCTGATGTCATTATTTTATTACATCGTGATGACTACTATCAAAAAGATAAAGAACCAACAGGTTTAGCTGAAATTATCATCGGAAAGCAACGCAACGGACCAGTTGGTAGTGTTACTTCTTACTTCGCAGCACAATACTCTCGTTTTGAATCTTATCAAGACGGTGCATCTCTCAATTAATAAGGAATAAAAATTATGAAAGAAAGATTTACACGACAAGACCGAAAAGCCTCATTAATGAGAGGAATGCAAGTGGGATTAATTCAAAACACCACACCAGATTATCATTCAATAATGCCAAATATGCAGGTAACCTCTCCTAACCAAGAAGGACAAGCAGCACAATTAAAAACGGTTACATTATTACAATTGCGCCCGTTTGATAACAACCCGCGTAAAACTCGAAACCCTAAATTCGAGGACATCAAAGAATCTATTCGAGTTAGAGGTTTAGATTTTCCTCCAAATATTACTCAGCGTCCAGGCGAAGAGTATTATATTATCGCAGACGGTGGTAATACACGTTTACAAGCATTACAAGAGCTTTATGAAGAAACTCAAGATCCAAAATACTTCTCTATTACGTGTTTGTACAAACCGTGGCAAGGAAATAACAATGATGAGATTACAGGAGAATTACACTGCTTAATTGGACATTTAGCAGAAAACGACTTGCGAGGTGATTTAAGCTTTATTGAACGTGCATTGGGGATTCAGCAAGCTAAACGATTTTATGAACAACAATTATCAACATCATTATCTCACAGAAAACTTTCTGAAAGATTAAAAGCAGATGGCTATAGCATTTCTTATTCATTACTTGCAAGAATGGAACAATGTATTGAACTACTCTATCCTGCAATTCCTAATATTCTTTTAAGTGGAATGGGAAAACCACAAATTGAAAAACTGCTCCAGTTATTTAGTAATGCCAACACGTATTGGGAAAAGCATACCCCTCTTTTCCATAAACACGATCAAGATAATAATCAAGATCCTGGCTTTAAAGCACTATGGCTAGAAACACTTGCACTATTTGATAATGATGACTTCTCACTAGACATATTCCAAGATGAACTGATCGGTAATATGGTCAATGCGATTGGGTCAGATTACGTCAGCTATCAAGATATTTTATTTGAACTGGATAATAAACCAAAATCTCATGACAGTGATACTTATCGAACTGCTCCAGTAAAACAAGATAATGTTAATTCTGAAACAGAAATTTCTATGTTTGTAGCAACAGAAAAAAATCAGAGTTCTACTCCTACATCAGATAACGTAAAAACATCTATACCAGATAATGTACAAATCATTGAGGATAAAAAAGATAATAATATTCATCAACTACATGATAAGGCTACACAACTCAACGAACAAAAATTAGACAGTGGTTCCAGTGGAACCAGTGAACAAAAATCAAACAGTACTGCCAGTGATAATTTTTCAGAAGCCGAAAATATTGATTCAACCTTTGATATTTTTGAACAATTTGGTATTGCACCAGGTAAATCTATTAACGAACAACGTCAACAACGTGCGGAGCAAAATGGAATTGCTTTTGCAAATACAGGCTGCCAGCCTGTCGATGACATCTGGCAAATTTATCCAGCATTTGATACCCCAGAAAAACTTCGCTTTGAGGCCTATGGGCTAGCAACAGATATTGCTAAATTAGCACATTTACAAAATATTGTGATTCCAACTGAAAGTGATGAAAAATTTAGTTTTACTATTGCACCATTAGCTTCATCTATTCAAGATGAGCTTACTATTAGTGTTCACGCATTACTTGCCTGCTTGGCGTGTGATAACCACAATGAGCCACTTACTGTCACTTTATCTGAATCGTTATTAATTGGCTTCAATAATCAACCTGAAATTTCAGATCTCCTTTTAGTGAAACTCTTTCGATTAATCCGTGTTATCCGTCAATTAAGAACACATTTAAGGAGCTAATTATGATGCAAATGGTCAATCAAGCATTGCTATCACACATTATTACTCAGATCAAAATGGGAAAAATCCGATATTGCGAAAATTTTGGTTTCACGAGTGATGAACTTGCCAAAATTAATAATTTATCAACAGATGAATTGCATTATTTAAGCCAAATGCCAAACACATTTTTAGAAATTAGCGTGAATCATGATTTACTAAAAAAAATGCTAAAGCGCATAAAAACAAAAACAGCAGAACAAAAACTCTTTGATCGTGCTTTAGTATTAGGTGCAAGCATTGAATTAATGAAATGCTTTTTCGGGGCGCAACCCTATGAGGTTAGTGAACGTAGAAGATTACTAGGTAAACAAATTTCGGTTGGTAGGCGTACAATCACAGATATAGAAAAATCCAGTGATGCTTGGTATCGCTGGCAAGAAGCCTGTAAATTAGATCCTAAAAATAAAAAACTTAATTCACTAGATGCCTTAGATAATTTGATGGTAATCGCAGAAGAATTAAATTTAGATCTGGCGATGCTATGGAAACAGGTCAGAAAATGGGAAAATTTGAACGATAAAGCATAAATTTTGGGGGCACAATTATGTTGCGATTCAATTTAGATAAAGCATTATCTGGACACCCAGTTAAGCTAAGAAATGGGGATCAGGCTTTCGTTAAATATATTTTAAACGATAAAGATCAAAACGTTTTTGATGAATATATTTATATTTTGCGAGGATATAGGATCAAACCTAACTTAAAGCCCGAAAAATGTAGCTGGACTAAAGAAGGCTACGAATACGAACGAGCCACAAAAGCGCCTTTAGATATTATTGGGTTATGGGAAGAGGAATAAATTATGACGGATAACAATGCTGGCTTATTTTATTTTGGAAACGCACACGAAACAGTTCCAATACGTTTATTACAAGATCGTTATTTAACAGTAAGAGCCAAATATACTTGGCAAATGATACGCTATCACGCAAAAGCGTTTACTGGAAATCTCTTTCCATCCTACGAAAAATTACAAGATCTCTTATCAGACAAATTATATTTACATGAAAAAGTATCTCGTAAGATTGTAAGCCAGACCTTATTACTCCTTAGACTTACAAGATGGCTAACTTTATGTGATACAAAACGTGATAAGCAAGGACGTATATTAGGAAATATTTATATCATACATGATGAGCCAATGAGCGTTACTGATGTTATCCATTTTGATACTCATTACTTTGATCTATTATCTGAAGCAACAAAACATAACGATAAAATTGTTAAAAGCGTTGCTTTACACATTATGGAAGAGTTGCAATCTGATGATAACAATGCACATTTTGTTTCACATTACACATTGATGCAAAAACGTTTCAACGAACATCAACAATCTATTTTAAAATCAAATCGCAATATTCCTCAAACAGCTCAAATTATGCAAGAGCTACTTACTCAAAATAATGAGATGGAACTCAATAAGCAAAATAAAAATTTACAGAGTTCCATTAAGGAACTTAGTGAAAATCAGGAAAAAAGACTTAGTTCCAATAGGGAACTCAGTAAAAAATCACAGAGTTCCATTAGGGAACTAAGTGAAAATGATGCAAATTTACAAAGTTCCATAAAGGAACTTAGTGATAATCAAGATAATTTGGATGATTTTTGTACGGAACTAAGTAAAAATCACTTAGTTCCCCAACTTAGTACTAGTAATAGTACTAGTAATATAAATATAAATACTAAGTACAGTACTAGTACTACCCAGTTAAATTTTAAATCTATTGAATTAACCTCTCTCGAAAAAAATACAATCATAACCTTAGCAAAACAATTAAACCTTTCCTCAGAGTTAATACAGGATGTGTTAAACGAGGCAGATTACCGTATTCAACAAGGCTCAATTCAAAAACCATTAAATTATATTTGTGGGTTATTGCGTAAAGCTCATAAAGGTGCATTTAATCAATACATTGATAAATTCAAAGACAAGTTATCAGAAATCACAAAACAACCTTCTCGGCAACCTAATACACTCAATACCCCTATACTTACTAAACAACGCAATGCAGAAGATCGCGCTAAAATACTTAGCTTTGCAAAAGAATTAGCTGCACAATTAACCGTACAGTAATTAAGTTTTTTAATTATGTTTCATAACTAATTAATCATTGTACTAGAAACCTAATTAATTATGATGAGCGTAATGAATAACAAAGGAGTAATATATGGCTGGAGTTAATCAAGTTACCATTTTGGGGAATCTTGGCGCAGATCCTGACGTAAAAACATTAGCAAATAACGAAATAATAGCAACTTTGAGTGTTGCTACAAGCAGAGCTTGGAAAGATAAACAAACGGGAGAGTTAGTATCATTAACTGAGTGGCATCGCATTGTTTTATATCGCCGCTTAGCTGAAATTGCAGGACAATATTTACATAAAGGCAGTAAAGTTTATATACAAGGTTACCTTCGCACCCAAAAGTGGGTTGATGAAAATAAAATAGATCGATGGACAACCTCTATTATTGGTGAAACACTACAATTACTTGATAACAAACCTACTAATAAAGATAACAAACCTGAACAACAGATAATTTCAGAACAAAATATTCAAAATGAATCTGAACCACCGCCATTTTAAATCACTTTTTTATTTCTCCTTAAGCGTGTGTATGTAGGTCATTGCCAGCAATTATTGCTGGCTTTTTTTACAGCTTTTCTATCAATGATGAGATAAAAATGTTTATTTTATTTATAGTTTTATACATGATATCTGGTGCAAGTTTTCTAATGGCAGTATTTGCTTTTATTGGGCATCGTGAAGATTATATTAGCGGCTTACAGCATCTTTTACTATCTCTTTTAACTGCCATTAGTGGTACTTATTCTTTAATGCAGTTTTTGACTCATTACTCTGCATAAAAAATATTTATAGTTCCTCAAAAAGCTAGTTATTCAACTGGCTTTTTTATTGGAAATAATGAACAAGATTTAGACAGTGTTGCCAGTGGCAACAGTGAACAAAAATTAGACAGTGTTGCCAGTGGCAACAGTGAACAAAAATTAGACAGTGTTGCCAGTGGCAACAGTGAACAAAAATTAGACAGTGTTGCCAGTGGCAACAGTGAACAAAAATTAGACAGTGTTGCCAGTGGCAACAGTGAACAAAAATTAGACAGTGTTGCCAGTGGCAACAGTGAACAAAAATTAGACAGTGTTGCCAGTGGCAACAGTGAACAAAAATTAGACAGTGTTGCCAGTGGCAACAGTGAACAAAAATTAGACAGTGTTGCCAGTGGCAACAGTGAACAAAAATTAGACAGTGTTGCCAGTGGCAACAGTGAACAAAAATTAGACAGTGTTGCCAGTGGCAACAGTGAACAAAAATTAGACAAAAGAAATTATTAATTTTGAATAACTAATAGTTAATTGTGTTGATAGGACAAACATCTATGATGTACATATTTACTTAACTGGAGGTTTATCCTATGACTGATCTTTCTTCAATCGGTGCTTTACGCACAGATATTAAACTTACATTACATACTCAATATGCAACCAAACTTTGGCAAGGTAAGCAAGTCAAGCAAGGGGATAAAATGACAACTCGCATTGTCAGTTATCCATTCTGCCTCAGTGTATTAAATCGTATTCATCAACATTCCGCTCAAGATGATCCTTATGCAGATGACTATTTGTTAAAAATAGAAACTAAAATTCTTGCTGCACGTAATGAAATCTCTAGATTAAACGATAAAATCTTCGATCTTTATACCGATAAAATTCCCGAAGAAATCAAATTATCTAATAGCTTTAACATATCACCAGTTGAAATTCCTCTCATGATAAAATCAGCTATGGGCTATCAATTAATTTATCTCTTAGCCGATTTTGATAACTTTGCTCGTGTTGTAATGACTGGCGCTCATATCGCAATCATGTCTAGGCTAGATGCTAGTGCATTAATTAATCGTGCAGCTCATTTAATACGTTCTATTCTTGGCTTTATACAACGTTACAAAGATGCTGGTGTGAATAGACAAGATATGAAAAATAGAACGGCTTTAGCATTAGCTGCTATGAAACGATTGGGTGAATTACCTGAAGATATTCTTAGCGGACAACGTAGAAGTCAATTTGCACCAATGAACATCTCTTTACTCCTTGACCCTACACCAGAAAAAGATAGTTCTAATACCGAAGATGCCTTAGATAAACTTCAAGCTGATACATCTCAAGACAATCTAGATAAATAGGATATTTTATGACTGAACAACTCTATCAAGCATTAACAAAAGATGACTATCAAAAACTTATCTTTAACTCTCCTCTTAATGCAGGACTAAAAACTTTATTTAGTCCTCTTCATAATACAGAAGATTATAAAATATTGTCTCAATATATATTAGAAGCAAGAAATGAATTATTTAAGCTGGCTCAGTCAATTAGAGATAAAGCAAATACACATCCACTAAAGCATATACCTTTATTTTTTATTGTTGATTCTCAAAACTCATCTGGAGGTAAATTTTTACGTTGGCGCAATTTAGAAAAAAATCGGAATGGGAAGCCAGCATGGGAAGAAATTATAAAAAATAAAAGCACTCCTCTGGAAATTAAACAGGCTTTGATTGAACTAGAAAAAGATCGTATTGCATTTAATGCTCAAATGTCTGTGCTAAATTTTATTTTGCGCCAGTCTCGTGAGTGTGAAGAAAAGATTAACGAAATAGAAAACATTTTTCAGGTTAACCAATAAGATGTATCCCCTATTTTTTATTAGTATGCAAACCCTATTTTTTATTCAGATGCAAACCCTGTAATAAAAGGCCTTTTAAAGGTAAGGGGCAAAGCCCCTTATCTTACGAGGGAAAAATGCCGTTATAGCCTTTACCTTTAGTTGAAGATAACAATGACAAATGAAACATTTTTAATAGAAGTAATTAATAGTGTATCGAATTTAGCTAATAAGTTGCGTAGTTTGATTCTTAATCCTAATGAAAACTATTTAGAGATTAGAGCTATATTATCTACCCAACAAAATTTATCAAAACTGTTTAGTATGTCCACTATAGCCTCAAAAGATGAACTTTTATTTCTTGCTGAAATTATTGAGCCAATTCATGTTGATGAATTAGTTTATCTTAAAAAGTTGATTATGAAATATGCTAGTCAGTTAGAGATTTAATTTTTGTGAGGTTTAAATAAACAAAATTTAGCTATTGATTATAATGTGATCAATGAACAAAAATTAGACAGTGTTTCCAGTGGAAACAGTGAACAAAAATTAGACAGTGTTTCCAGTGGAAACAGTGAACAAAAATTAGACAGTGGTTGATGTTTTATGAATAAGTTTGTACTTATTAGAAGTAATATTCCAATTATAGATTTTGGGGATATTGCTGTTATTACATTAGAAGATGATGACTTACACATCAAACAGAAAATTATTGATTTACGTAGCCGTGTTTTGTATCAATTAGACTTACTAAAAGAGTGGAATAATCAAGGTGCTTTGACTGAACAACAATCACAATGGTTATACATAAAGCCTATAGAAACTGCTTTTTTTGTTGAATGTGACTTGTATCAGATGAATACTCATCACACTTCATTAGAAAGTTTAAATGAAGACTTAAATAAATATATAAGCTCTATTTTAAATGCTATTGATTCTTCTAAAGATAGTATCATTGTTGATGATAAATCTATATATGTTTGGATACACCAGAAATTTAATGTTGCCAATTCTTAATTTCAAAATATTTTTCTATCCATTTCTCTATATAAATATGAACTTCATCTGCATCCTGTTTCATTAGATCATTAATGATTTCAAAACTTTGTATTTTTTGTAATTGATCTTGTCTTGGTTGTGTTTGTTTTTCAGTAAGTTTATAACTAGCTCTACATAACGATAGTGTGCTTATATTATTAATGAGATCCTTATAATTATCTAATTTTGATTGAAACCAATACCTAAAATGCAGACTTCTACAAAAATCTTCTTTATAGTAAGAGTTTGGATGTTGTATTGGAAAATCTGCTAACGTTACAAATAAATATGGAAGATGATACGATTGAACATTCTTATACTCCCATATTCTTTCCCTTAGTGATATGTCGATTATTTTTGTAAATTCTTCTTTCCTTAAATAAGGAACCATACTCCTAATCTTTTGAAAATAATATTTCCAATATTTTCTAAAGTGTTTTTTAAGCTTATTAGCATTTTCTACATCTGGATCTGTAATTTTACTATTTAGATATATACCTTCTTGTAATATCTTACTAGGGCAATATTTATTGTTTTTAGGATGGACAAAATAAGGCGAAACATTAATAGATGAACGTGCTTTCAGTTTCATTTGATCGTTTAAACAATGAGGACATATCATTAATGGTGCTGTATAGCCTAAATTATCCAAAGAGTTCTTAGCATATTCTTTTATATACTCTTCTACAGAAATTAATCTATTTTTACTGGGATCTATAACCTGTTGCATACATTACCTTCTTTTTATTAATGATTAAAAAATAATTTCTCATTGTTCAGTGGCTTACCCTTTTTTTAATCTAAATACCTCAAAAATGCAATCACATTTCTAAATTATTAGATTAGGAGAGATTTATGCCAACAAAACATATTGATGAGGAACTTTGGAAACAGGTAGAAGCTAAAACAGTTGATGTCGTTATCCATACGAAAAAGATGGTTAAAGATACTGATGTGTTACAAGCCATTATTCAAAAAGGATTAGAACAAACCTCAATGGATGATCTTGTTAGTTATATTGCTTCAAAGAAACGGAGATAATTAATTATGAAATTGTTCTTATGTGAAAAACCCTCTCAAGGTCGAGATATTGCAAAATTCTTAGGAGCTACACAACGGGGAGATGGGTATTTGTCTAATCAAGATAAATCATTAGTGGTTACCTGGTGTATCGGTCATTTAGTGGAACAAGCAGAACCCCATGAGTATGATGAGACCTATAAAATATGGGATTTTAATGCGTTACCAATTATTCCTTCTAAATGGCTGATGAAAGTCAAAAAAGAAACCGCAAAACAATACAAGATTGTGATCGGGTTGATTAAAAAAGCACAACTTATTGTAATTTCAACTGACCCAGACCGAGAGGGTGAAGTTATCGCTCGTGAATTACTTGATATGTCAAATTATAAAGGTGTCATACAGCGCCTTTGGTTATCCGCACTAGATGATGGCAGTATTCGCAAAGCACTATCATCTTTGAAATCTGATGCAGATACAAAATCCTTATATTTTGCTGGGCTGGCAAGAAGTCGTGCTGATTGGTTAGTGGGCATGAATCTTACTCGATTATTTACCTTAATTGCACAAAAACAAGGCTATAAAGGTGTCATGAGTGTAGGGCGTGTACAAAGCCCCACGTTGGCTATTGTTGTGCAACGTGACCGTGAAATTGCTAATTTTGTACCGAAACCATTTTACCAATTAAAGATAGAGTTGATAAATAAACAAAACCAAGCATTTTTAGCTTATTGGCAAGCACCAGAAACCTTTTGTGATGATGAAGGACGTTGTATCGATATGGCAGCCATTAATCAAGTAATGTCAGGGTTAAATGTGTCATCAACAATGATTGTTGGTAAGATTGAAACAAAGCCCAAATCAGAATCGCCACCTCTCGCTTTTGACTTAGGTACATTACAACAAACTTGTTCCAAATTATTTGGTATGGGCGCTGCTCAGGTGTTGAAGATTGCTCAGTCATTATATGAAACACATAAAGCAACTACTTATCCGCGAACCGATTGTGGTTATCTCCCCGAATCGATGATTGCTGAAATTCCAATAGTAATAAAATCATTAATGATAAGCGATCCTGGAATTGAGCAAATCATTTCTACTCTCGATCTCACATTACGTTCTCGCATATGGAATGATAGTAAAATTACAGCTCACCACGGCATTATTCCGACAACACAAAAAGTAGATTTAAGCAAAATGGATGATACTGAATTAAAAGTCTATCAACTCATTAGACAACATTACCTTGCTCAATTCTTACCATTGTACAAAGAGGAAAATACGATAGCTACGTTGGAACATGCTGGCCATCAATTTGTAGCAAAAGGTAAACGAATCATTCAATTAGGCTGGAAAACGCTATTTACACATGATAAAGCAGATGAGGAAGAAAAACAGATTTTACCGATATTGAATGAGAAAGATAGTTGCCAAATCAGGAATGCTCAAGTATTAACATTGAAAACAACTGCACCAAAACGTTACACAGAGGGTACCTTAATTGCTGCAATGAAAAATGCGGCACGTTTTGTACAAGATGAAAGATTGAAACAGCGCCTTCGGGAAACGGAAGGGCTAGGAACTGAGGCTACACGAGCAGATGTAATTGAAAACTTATTAAAACGTGGCTATTTGAAGAAAGAGAAAAATAATATTGTATCCACTGAAGCTGGTAGTGCTTTAATTGATATTTTACCAGATATTATTAAAGATCCTGGTATGACTGCATTGTGGGAGCAAGCTTTAAATGATATTGCGAATAATAAGTTAAGCTTGAATGAGTTTATGCAGAAACAATCACAATTTATAGCTCATATTGTGCAAAAGTGTAGTGATGTATCCCTAAACCTTACTACAGTAGGGACTGCATTTAAAAAATCAAAAGAAAAAATTTAATAAAGGTTGGAAAAAATAATTAATCATTTTACAATAAATCTTGCAAAACCGTTGGTAACTTACGGCATAAAGTTACGCCTTTTAGATATATCTTATAGTTTTTGGTAACTCCTATAAGTTTATATCGCCCAAGACCGCTAGAGGTAATGCTGACTTGAACTGTATTGCCGAGCATTTTGAAATCGGTCGTCCTTTTTATAGGTAAATGCTATTTTATCATCAAAAAGACTCTCTCTTTTTTTCTTGTCAATGTCGTGAAGTCTTGTTTGTTTTTTCTTTTAAAGAATAAACAAGACTTCACGACTTATTTCCAACTTACCATAGAGCAATGGTGAAAAATGCTCGCCTTTTGTACGTTATGTGCTGCTGTTTTAACTGGTTAAGACGACTTAGTAATCAGTGGGGTATATGGATAATTGTAGATCATTTATATACGAGGGGATGAAATATAATTATTGGTATTATCTTTTTCGTCATTACTTTACATTTGTTATAGTTTTAATTTTACTATTGACAATTTCTTCTTGTTAGGGTGTTATTAGTTCATGCTGATTACACCCTACTCATCAATACCTTTCTGGAGTGATTAAAATGAGTCAAGAACTTTCTCTTTTCATTATCTTATCCTTAGATGTGTTAGGTATTGTGATTATTTTAGCATTTCATAAAAATAAACAATTTAAAAAATTTGATAAATTCAAAGCCATCGTGAGAAATTCTTTAGATAAAGGTTATTTTACTGAAAATGCACTAGAATTATATGTAGATTGTGTTTCATTAAAATATGAGCAAGCTCTTCCAGTACTCTATGAGTTAATTATTGAATTAGAGCAAGAAGATTATCATCAAGATAAATTAACTCTTTTTCGTAAAGCTGTTGAGATTTATCAAAAAACCGGCTTCCTTTCTAACTTACATGAGTCTATTCGTTTTAAAATGCGAGCATTAGCTAAACAAAATGAACAGACGAATGAAATTGTTTTCCAGTTAGCTAAAGATATTCAATTACTTCATTTAACAGATAAGTTCTGGAAACGTATTGGTATTGTGGTATCTATTATCTCAATACTTATTGCATTCTGGAAAAATTTACCAATGATTTTTCAATATCTTTCTTCTATTTTTTAGTAAAATTAACTAAATAATTAACCATTTATTATGGTTGATAAAAGCAGTATTTTGCCACCTAACCAAGAAAGGAGGTAAAATATGTTTGTATTAACACTTATTTATCGCTATTTTCGATACTATTTTTTACGAAAAAGACTCAAAAAGTTTTTTCTACAAGAGCAAGATATTTTAGTTAATGCGTCTATTGTAAAAGGTATTAATCCTACTCAAGTTCAATACAATATTCCTGCTTTTGAAACTTTTCGTCAGAAGATTGGTATTTCTAAAGGTGAAGTGGCAATTCTTTTACGTGAAATATTCGCTATTCATGATAATAAGCCTAGTCGTCATGAAGTGATTCTAGGGTGGATTTCTCCACTACTTCATTACTATTCTGATTTAGATGTTTTACATTTTACATTCCCAGCTTCTATTTATCATGTTGATACGCTAGATAGCAAAGATCCCTTTTTTTCTAACATTTTGACAGAATACGCCATTCGTAAAAAATTCTACCTTTATAGAAATAAAAAATTTCCAATCAATATAGATCATAAGGATAAGCTATGCGTGGACAATTAACAGAAGAATTAAAAGCTAAATCTCTAGAATTACTTGGCTATGAAATTAATCAAACTGAACTTAGATTGTTACCTTATTTACTCCATTGTCTATTAAATAAATTAGCGATTGATTATGCAAAAGTAAATCGAGCAGAGCTAGATATTTTGAATAAATGGATAGATATGGAATTTATTCATTTACATCACACGGGGGTCATGGTGAGTAAGGCTTTTTATGATATTGCGAATGAATTACTCTTTATCGGTTATATCAGGCAAGTAGGCCATGAATTAACCTAGTATGTAACATATAGACTTTTTTTGATCTCACTAAATATATAAAAAAAGATTCACTTTATCGACTTTTTTAAGTTTAATTTACAACATTAAATCGCTATCGTTGATAGCATTTAAAAGCCAACGGCTCGATCTGAAATGCCGTGTTTCACGTTGTGAAATGTCATGATCGCCTTTAAGTGCATAGTTCTGTAATTGCACGCTTCAGTAATGAGGTTATGAACGCCTTTTACTAAAGCCTGAACACTCCGAAATAAGGCTTCTGTCTTGGGTTTTCTAAGATAGTGAGTGTTAAGCTTAACATTTTCATATTTACCCTGGCGGGGAACATTTTTCCCGTGTTGGGTAAGGATGTTTCTCCGCTTTTTTATTTAATTTAGGAGAAACACTATGACTACTCAAACTCAACAAACTAATTTCTTTAATTTACATACTTCTGGTATTGGATATTTAAACGATATTCGTGAAGTTACCCCTAAAAAAGGTAATCCTTTCCTAGCTTGTCGAATCTCTGCTTTAACAGGCGATTCCACAGCACCTGAATATCGTTACTTTGATACTAATATTGTAGGTAAAGATGCAGAAAAATTAATCCGTCGTTGCCAAAAAGCGGTTAATGAAGGAAAAAAAGTTCTTATTTCTTTCGTTTTGGCTGATTTATGGACTGATACTTATGTCGTAGCAAAAGATACGAAATATCACAAAAAAGGTGATACAGCAGTTTCTTTAAAAGCACGTCTCATTCGTGTCAAGATGATTAAAATCGATGGGGAAGTAAAATACTTTGCTTCAAATTCAGAAGATATGGCAACAGATAATCAATCTGTTGTTGTAGATACTGCTCATACTTCAAATTCAGAAAATATAACAACAGACAACCAGTCTGCTGTTACAAGTAATGATCCTAATCATTCTATTTCTGATAATGATGACGATCAGCTTCCTTACTAATTTACTTATCTATCAAGACCAACATAAATTTGTTGGTCTTTTCCTATCACTTCGACTACTATAGTTTTATTCCACAGGAGAAACCTTATGGAGACATCTATGTCATCTATTCGTTTTGACAAACTGCGTTTTGTGAAAAAATTACAAAATGCTAATCAATCACCTGAAGTTGCTGAAGCCTTTGCTGAAGCACTTGATGAGGCTTTAGAGCAAACAACTTCACCTTTAGCAACAAAGCAAGATATGCTAATGGTAAAACAAGATTTATTGATAACAAAACAAGAACTAAAATCTGAAATTCATCAACTTGAAACCAGATTAGTTGATTCTATGCATGCGGCTATTTATAAAATGGCAGGTATCATTATTGCAGGTATTGGTATATTAATGACTATCATTAAATTTATCCATTAGAAGACTCGCTTTTTTACTCCCCCTCCAATGGGAAACATTATTCCCGTTGGGTATGGTGTTTCCCTTTTTATTTTTATTTTAGGAGAAACACTATGAATACCTTAACAAATTACTTTCAAAAACGTTTAATTGAATTTGGCTTTCCAATGGACTTAAATATTGAATATTCTCTAAGCCATTGCCAAGGAGATGGTGTTGCTTTCTATGGCGATATTCGTTACGAAGATTTTTTAAATCTTTTTAAACATATCTATCCAAATGAGCAACGTAAATACCAAATATTTAAGCGTTTAATCAGTGCTATCTTTGGCTGGGAAGCTCTTTTTTACGATACGATTAGTATCGTGGGAAATTCATTCAGTTGGCGATATTCACATTGGAACACTATGAAACTTGATGCACCTTGTGCTGATGATCTTCTGTTCTTTTGTGATAAGAATCTTCAAACAGAGTGGTATTTTCCTAAACAATACGTATCAAGATATAAAGCACTTTGGAATGATTTTATTTATGATCTTCAAGTATATATTCAAGATGTGTCTCGACAATTAGAGACTGAAGGATACAGAATAATCAAATCAACATCTGATCAAGATGATGAATAATTGATTATTCATACCTTATATTTACCCCTCTCCACATAGGGAAAGATTTCCCTATGTGAGATCGTTCCCTATTTTTTAATAAAGGAACGATATGTTTTTGAATAAATTTAAAATTCAAATTCCTGAAAAGATCTTGCGATATATTGCTAGTGACTTTCGTAAAGCTGGCGCTATTGCAGGTGTAGGTTTAGTTGGATTCGTTTTGTCAAATGATAACATTGACATTAGTGAGGCTTTAATCCTTGTTAATATTGGTGTAATCTTTTGGATATTAGGGCTACTTCTTGATTACATAGTAGATTTAATAAACAAAAAGACAAAAGCCGATAAAACTAAAGCTAAGGAGGTTTTATGAATTGGTGGTTACTTGGTGTAGGTGGAACGTTAGTTTTTGCTGCTACTATTTTTACCGCTTTAGTGTATTGGTCTAATTGGGATCTTGTCACTGGTAAAGATACTAAGCGTAAAACAAAAGCCAAAAAACATTAATACACTTCTAAACATTCAGATCAATATCTTTTGATATTGGTCTTTCTTGAACACCCCCCTAATGGGAAACATTATTCCCATTGGGACTAGTGTTTCCCTTTTTATTTTTACTTTAGGAGAAACACTATGTCTTTTTTTGATATTTATCGTAATTGTTCACCCAAATGTGAAGAATGGGAAGACATTCTTATTCAATACAAAGATTCTGTCGAAGATGACGAAATTTGGGAAATCGCTAGAGAAAGTAAAGAATTACCTATATTAGGTAATATTTATCAAAGCTTAGTTTTAGACCGAATTATATCTCATTTTTGTGATGAAACTGATGTTGAGGGAGATGATTTAGATATCTTTCTTTTTATCAATTCCATTGATACACATCTTGTTATTAATGGATGGGATATTTGTACAGTTGCAGATTATTGGGGCTGTATAGATAAATTTAAGAAAAAAATAGAAGAAGATAATTAATTCTTCTATTTCATCACCCAAGCGGGAATACTCCCGTTTGGGTGGTATTCCCTTTTTTATTTTTTAAATTAGAGGAATACCAATATGAATTTAACTACAGAACAAAAATTAACTATTAATAATGCTTTAACCTGTCTTGAACAACTTATGGAATCATCCCCATTGTATCAAATCAATGCACCAGAATTTACTTCTCCAGCGCTTGCGACTGATTATTGTCGATTGAAGATTGGGGCAGAAACAAGAGAAGTGGTTCTAGTGTTATTTTTGTCTAATCAGCACAAACTACTTTGTGCAGATATCATGTTCAAAGGCATTATTAATCAAGCCTGTATATCTCCTAGAGATATTATTAAGAAGGCGTTGGAGGTAAATACTGCGGCAATAATCATTGCGCATAATCATCCATCAGGTGATGTCACGCCAAGTAATGCTGATTTTACTATTACTAAAAAACTAAAAGCAGCTTGCGAATTATTTGACATTCGGCTTTTAGATCATTTAGTGGTATCAATGAAAGAGGCTTATTCTTTCGCTGAACATAATGATATGGCTTAGCTTAAACTTGTCAACAAAAGCGACTTCGGTCGCTTCAGACTGCTGACAAACCTCTAGACATACCTCTAGAGGTTTGATCTAATAGGCATATCGAAAAAAGGAAATGCCTATGCTCAAAAATACTGCCTCACCCCAATATGAAATCGAGATGATAAGTCTCGAACAACTCGTACCGAAAGACCACCTTGTCCGTAAAGTCGCTAAAGCTATCGATTTTGAATTCATTCGTGATGAAGTGGCGCATCTCTATTGCCATGACAACGGTCGCCCCGCAGTTGACCCAGTTCGTTTGTTCAAGATAATGTTACTCGGCTATCTTTTCGGTATTAAAAGCGAACGCCAGTTGGTGAAAGAGATTGAAGTCAACGTCGCTTACCGTTGGTTTTTGGGGATGAGCCTCACGGAAAAAGTGATAGATGCTAGTACCTTAAGCCAAAACCGTCTTCGCCGTTTTAATGGTACGGATGTATTTGAGCGTATTTTTACCCACATTGTTTGGCAAGCGATGGAAAAAGGCTTGGTGGGAGGTAAATATCTGTTTACTGACAGCACCCACTTGAAAGCCAGTGCCAATAAAAACAAAAAGCATAATGAAAAGCGAGCAGTTCGAGTGAGCCAATATATCGCTATGCTCAACGAAGATGTGGCAAAAGAGAGGGAAGCAAAAGGAAAAAAGCCGTTAAAGGCGAGTGAGAAAGCCGTCGAAGTCAAAGACACCAACGTGAGCAATACCGACCCTGAAAGTGGGTATATGCACCGAGATAACAAGCCCAAAGGCTTCTTCTATCTCGACCACCGCACAGTCGATGGTAAATACGGGATTATTGTAGATACCTTTGCGACGGCAGGGAATGTCAATGACAGCCAACCCTATATTGCTCGTCTTGATGCCACCACAGAACGCTTTCGGTTCAAGCCCAAAGCGGTCGGGCTTGATGCAGGCTATTTTACCGCCCCTGTTGCCGAGAGTCTTGCCCGACGAGGCATTATTGGTGTATTTGGCTATCGTCGTCCCACCAAAGGCAAGAACCGCTTACGAAAAAGTGCGTTCCGCTATGATGTCGAAACTGACAGCTACACTTGCCCCGCAGGGCAATCGCTCCGCTATAGCACCACCACCCGAGAAGGTTATCACACTTACAAATCCAACCCGACCTATTGCCAAACTTGCCCACTACGTTCACAGTGTACCCAAAACCAAAAAGCCGAACGCCTCATCACCAGGCATATTTACCAAGATGCTGTGGACAACGCCAATGCAGTGAGAATATCGAGGCAGGGCAGAAAACTCTATAAACGTCGAGCAGAAACCGTAGAGCGCAGCTTTGCGGATGCAAAACAACATCATGGACATCGCTATGCCCGTTATAGAGGGCTATCCAAAGTGCAAATGCAATGCTTCCTTGCGGCAATGGCACAAAATATCAAGAAAATTGCCCTGGTGGTATGGGCTATTTTGTCTTATTTATGGCGCCAATTTTGCTTGTTTGAGGCATGGGTAAAAAAATCAGCGAAAATGACCACTTGCCCAATTATCTGAAAGGAAAAGCAAGAGAAAAGCGACAAAGTAAAAAAACAAACCCACTTTTACCAAATGATTTTGGAAAGGTGGGTTTGTCAGCGGTCTGAAGCGACTTCGGTCGCTTTTTTCTTACTTGTAAAAATCTTACTAAACACATCAAGTTATAACATAAAAAATTTTAGTTATTTTTAATAATCAATTTCCTCTTCGTTTTTCACTTCACTTTTTCTATTGTCTTATCACCCTTAGTCATTAATTATTTGGAGAAAAAATGAATAAGTTTGATAAAGTTACATTAGCTAATAAAGCATCTATAGAGGACATTGAACACCCAAACTGTATAGAATGCGATGAACCTCTTTATTTCGCCTTAAAAGACAATCATCATTCGTTTAGTTTACCGCTTTCTACACTCCTAGAATGTCTAAAATTCGCTGAAGATGAAGGAGCTATTCCGCCAATTGATAGTGAGTGGTGGGTGCAAGTATCAAACCTTTACTCCGAATAATCCATCTTAATATTTAAAACCGTGCTTCAATGCTACTTCTTTGGCTGCAATGAGTAATTCTTTATTCTTTGTTTCTTGCTTTTCACTAAGAGTGCTTGGATGGTAAGTTAATAGATTTTCAAAATGAAGGTTATCAAATATGATTTTTTCACTGTATATTATTTCTTTTTGAGAAACGGTCAATAAAAGACTTTCTGTAAGATGATGATCTTTTATATAAGTTTTGTGATTTGTAAAATAAAATCCAACATTAGAAAAACATTTTGCTCGAAGTTGATTATTTTCAAAATATAAATTAGGGGCTTTTTCTAATGCAGAAATAAGCTCTTTATTAGAAATATAACGACCTATTAGGGCTTTATTCAAAGAAAAATAAGCTAACAACAAAGGAATATTTTGGAGTGAAGCGCCATAATAGAGATAGGCTCCAGCATCAAAAAAATCATTAAGCATCTCTTTTGCTAAAGATAGGCTAATATAAATGCCTATTTTCTTTTGTAGCAGATAAATAATCTTATCAAAATGATTAACCATTTTATCAATAATTTCTTTGGCAATATCATCTATTGCCCCTTTTCGACTATCTTTTGTAAAAGCTTTTCTATCCGCCTTATAAGGACAATAGTTATAAGCTTGTTTGTTATATATACCTAAACCGATAGGAGTTTCATAATGTTTAGCAAAAGGTTTGTCAGTGTGTGCTGATTTTCTATATAACCCAATAATTTGTACAGGGTTATTACATGCTGGACAGATAGCAAATTGGCTAATTTCGTGGTTTTGCCGTTCCATTTTTCGGTAAAAAGGTGCTTTTTTTGCTGTTTTTCTTTCAAACAAATCAGTTTCAATTGGATAACTTTGGTATTCATTAACAGTAAATTTAATTCTATCCATTATTTTTACCCTAGTTTGAAAAGTAACGTGAATTAATAAAACATCTTAACGTACTGATCTTAAAACGCAATTTTTTTTGATTATTTTCAATAATCAATTTCTCCTTTTCTCTTTTTTTTGATTTCTTATAGTCATTAGAGGCAAAGTGACTTGTAGTTTATGAGGAAATTTATTTTGGAAATTATGTTTCGTTATCAAAATAGTCTATTCACACTTTCATTAAAAGATATGCTTGATAAACTTATATGGTTAAGAGATCAGGGATTAGTCCCTTATTTTCCATCTCAATTGAGTAATTCAGTGACAAACGATGAGCAAAAAGGTTATTCACCGTTCCACAGTCAAATTTCTGTTTATAACAATAGTACGTTTAGATGTGATTATTGTGATGAAAATTTTGCTTTTTTGATACATCAAAAACTTTTTATTTTAAATTCGCCTTCACCTAAAAAATCCGTAAATTGTTTTACTTTTCCTATTACATTGTTTCTTGATACATTAAAAAGATTAGAAATTGAAGGTGCTATCCCTTCACTTCCATCTCAATTCTGGTTATGGTTAGCAATGCGTTACTCTGATTTTACTTATTGGTATCAGTATTAACTTTCAAATATTATTTGATGTGTTTACTTGCGATTGAAATGTCATTTTTTTGATTATTTTCAATAATCAATTTTTTGTTCATTTTTCACTGTGTTTTTTCTATTTTTGTTCCATCTTTAATCGTCAACCATTTGGAGATGTACAAAAATGAAAAAAACTTTGCTTACTACGTTAGTCGCTAGTCTTATTATTTTAACAGGATGCAGCCATTCAAAAAATGTATCATCACAACAAGAAGCCAGTTCAGTACCTACGCCCGTTGTACAAGAGAAACCTAGATTAATCAATGAAGTGAAAGTTGTTTCTCCTGATATTTATGTCGATGAGCAAGAGCAACCTCGTGTTATTGAAACCGATCGTTATCAATTAACCAATATTGATACGCAAATAACACAAAAATATCTACTTGATCAGTTCGTCATTGTAAAAATGCAACCGAAAAAGAATCAAAAATTTCTTCTTGAACAGGGATTGCGTTTTACACTAGAAGATACTGGATTAGCACTTTGTTCATCACTTGGTCAACCACATCTCTCTACACTCTATTCTCGTCCATTACCAAAAATCCATCAAAAGTTTGGCCCGATGCGGTTACGTGATGCGCTACAAATGTTAGCTGGACCTGCTTATCAACTTACCATTAATGAGCAAACTCGCACAGTATGCTTCCAACTGAGAGAAATGCCTAAACCAACCGTATTAACAGAGGATGAACAACTACAACAAGTTGCTCATACAGCACTGTAAATCGTTTCGGTTAAGTGGGAGTTAATATGATTAATAATGCTAAATTGATTGCAAAAAAGTTGCTCATTATTTCTATTCTGGTCTGTTCAACTTCTGTTTCTGCTATTTCTGATAAGCTGACTCAAACGTTTAATGCTGCGAAAGAAACTGCAACACAAGCCATTACACAAGCAGAACAACGCGTTTCTTCATCACTACAAGCATTAACGACTGATGAGCAAGCTAAACAATGGGGATTAACGAATGAAGAATGGCAACGTTATCAACAGATTCAGCAAACTGAACGCAAATTTTGGTCGCCAAACCTTGATCCCTTAACTACATTAGGTATCGAAGCAAAAACAGATGCGGAAAGACAAAAATATGCCAGATTGCTTGCTCAAAAAGAATTTGAACGTGTCGAGAAAGAACTTAAATTTCAACTTGCTTATGATGCGGCTTTTAAGGAGCTTTATCCTAATATCTCCCCTATTTCTCAATCCTCTAATACAGAAAATAAAAATATTTCCATTGAGGGACGATTAGTCTTTTTTACTCGTCTAAATTGCAATGAATGTAACCAAAAATTGCAGAGATTGATTAATGAAGGTAGAGATATTGATATTTATTTTATTGATTCCGCACAAAATGATAAGGCAATCAGAGACTGGGCTGTTTCACAGCATATTGATGTCAATAAAGTCCGTTCTCGCCAAATCACGTTAAATCACGATCAGGGAATGTGGTTACAGCACGGGCAAGGCAAAATCCCTGTCATTTTTAAAGCTGGTACTTGGGATAGGGTATATGGTTTATAAAACATTTCTTCATATTCTCGTTGCCTTATTAATGTATTGCAATATAACCGTTGTCATAGCCCAACCTATTCCTGGTATTTTTCGTCAAATTTCCGAACATCATCAAGTTCCCTCTTCTCTACTCTATGCTATCGCATTGAACGAAACAGGACAAAAATTCACAAATAAACAGATTAAACAACCTTATCCCTATGCCATCAATGTAAGCGGTAAAAGTTATTTTTATCCTTCACATACTAAAGCGTGCGAAGCGTTAAGAGAGTTTATGTCACGCTATCAATTAAAAAACATTGATGTGGGCATTGCTCAAGTCAATTTAGGATGGAATGGCGTACGTTATTTTAGATCAGCTTGTGATGGGTTTAATGTAACCTCTAATTTAGTTGCAGCTGCGCAAATTCTGCGAGATTGTTATCTAGAACGTGGGAATTGGTTAGTAGCATCAGGATGTTATCACCACCCGAAAGGTGGTTATGTCGCTGCACGTTATATCAATAATGTAAAAAAACACCTTTCATTGATTTCTCGTTCTGCTGTAGGTAATACTAGTACAAATATAATGACAGTGAAAGCAGAAAACTGGACTGCACCACCGCCAATTGCAACCTGGAAACCTGAATCTGAATCGTCCAATTTTCAATGGATCTTACCTTCAACAACCATTGTGAATACAGCAACAAGTGTAACCACAGCATTTATTTGGGTAGAACCGGAGTCACATTAATTTGAAATTTAAGAGGCTAAAATGAGATTTTTGACTATATTTTTTCTTTTATGTTATTCAATAACAGCCAGTGCATTAGAAGTTATTGCAGATGTCGGTGGCGAAAGTGCTTTACGTTTCTATGAACCCATCCAACCAGTTATTGCCCCTAATAATAGCGATACTGTAGTTAATTCAGAAATGTTACCGCCAACTTTCCATGAAAAAGATTTATTGCCAATTGTGTCACATTTGATGACTGTAGGAAAAGTATCATCAAGAAAAATGAATTTACCTACGATGCAACCCATTTTTTTAATTGGAGATGATGCAATGTCAGAAACGTGGTTAAAACAACGCTTAGCGTATTTAACAGAAATTTCTGCAACAGGGTTGGTTGTAAATATTCAGGATTATAAACGCTTACAGCAACTCCGAACAATAGCTAAATCGGTGCCGCTTTTACCCGTCAGTGCAGATGATTTAGCACAACGCCTAAAATTAACCCATTATCCAGTATTAATTACGCAGAAAAGTATTGAGCAATAGAATGAGGAGGATAATATGGATCATTACCAGCGTGTAGATATGGATTTTAGTCATCCAATATATGCAAATTATCATACTCCACTTTTTGAGGAGGTAATTAAATCTCCGCCTCACTGGTCATCAGATAAATTAAGTTATTGGGACGATAACAAATTATTTTTGGCTGAAAAGTTTAAGCTAGCTCATTACTATACAGCACAGGGTTCTATTAATGTTTTTAGAATTATAGGAACATCTCATCCTGATTATGCTGAATGTTCATGGTTAGAATTACTTACAAAAAAAGGTAAGCGAATGGATATTAATTTGCCTCTACAAGAGAAAAATCCAGACTACTACCTCAATACTAACATTAAACAACCGACAATGTATTTTAATACTTTTGATGGCTTACATTTTTATGTTGGAATAGATGGTAATCATCGTAGTTGTATAGCACGTTTTTACCTTCATCAATTAGGAAAAACAGACTTACACGGAGTTACGATTAATCATTATCAAATAGATTGGGATTTTTATAAACTGTATCAGACGTTGATGGCTTTAATTGCTCAATATCAATTGCCAGTTCAACTTACTGTTATATCAACACATACAAGTAGGCAAGATTCAGCTGGTTGGAAAATAGATTATTATTCACCAATGCTACATTGGAAACAATATCAAGAAAATGGGGAGATATTGGAAGAGGATATGTTAGATAAATCAGCCGCTCAAAATAAATTACAACAGATTGTTATTGAGAAACGGTCTCAGGTAGATTTAAAAACAGGTAAATCAAATTCTCCCTTCAAAGCAACATTGAAAACGTTTTTGCAATGGTTCAAAGGTGATGTTCATGGGTAACAAACACGTCATTGAATCAGTCTTACGTCCTGCTGTTGAGTTAAACTCTGCTATTGTTGCTTTTTGTGCTGGCGCGGTATGTCTTTATGCCCCTTGGAGCCTAGCTTTGACACCGAGTATTGGCTATGGGATGTGTGGTGCATTCTGGTTATTTTCTTTTCTTCGATTTAAACAAGGATGGCGCATTCTCAAATTTCGTCAAAATATCCGACGATTACCTTATTACGCCCTAACCAGTAAACAGATACCTATCAGTTCACGTTATCTCTTTCTTGGCAAAGGCTTTGCATGGGAACAAAAGCATACGCAACGTTTATATACCTGTACTCGCTCAGAAGTCGCTGACTATGTGAAGCCCAGTTTACTCTACCAATATGCCAGATCACTCGAAAAATGGAGCGATCAGCATTTGCCTAAAATTGCTAAACTACTGCGTACAGACAAATGGTATAACCCCGTCCGTCCCTTACCGCCTGTTGGGGGTAGTCCAATGATTCACGGCATTGAGTTAGATGAGCAAGATGTATTATTGCCACTTGGAGAGCGTGTCGGACATACAATTGTATTAGGGACAACTCGTGTCGGAAAAACTCGATTAGCAGAAATGTTAGTTACACAAGATATTCATCGAGGTAAAACGATTGATGAACGTGAAGTGGTTGTATTTTTCGACCCGAAAGGCGATGCGGATATGCTCAAGCGAATGTACGTAGAAGCAAAACGGGCTGGACGTGAAAATGAATTTTATGTCTTTCATCTAGGTTGGCCTGAAATATCTGCTCGATATAATGCAGTAGGGCGATTCGGACGTGTATCAGAGGTGGCTGGACGTATTTCAGGGCAATTAAGTTCGGAGGGGAATAGTGCTGCATTCAAGGAGTTTGCGTGGCGATTTGTGAATATTATTGCACGTGCGCAAGTGGAACTTGGTCGCCGTCCTGATTATCCTTCTATTGCTCGATACGTACAAAATATTGACGAGTTATTTATTGATTATGCGACTAAGTTTTTAGGGAAAACACAGCCTAAAACATGGGAAGCTATTGCTGCTGCCGCAAGTAAAATTAATGATAAAAATACACCTCGCAATATGATGGGTCGGGATCCGATTGTGATTGCCCTTGAACAATATCTCACACAAGCCAAAATTTACGATCCTGTATTAGATGGATTACGTAGTGCCGTGCGTTACGATAAAACTTATTTTGATAAAATTGTGGCATCTTTGTTGCCTTTGTTAGAAAAGCTCACAACGGGGAAAATTGCTGAATTGCTTGCTCCAAATTACAGTGACATCCACGATGAACGCCCAATTTTCGACTGGCAAGAAATTATCCGTAAACGGGGTATTGTGTATATCGGATTAGATGCATTATCCGATACCACTGTCGCCAGTGCCGTAGGTAACTCTATGTTTGCAGATTTAGTGTCAATGGCGGGGCATATTTATAAATACGGCATCAATCAAGGGTTACCTGATACATTACAAGGTAAATCACAAAAAGTATCTATTAATCTGCATTGCGATGAATTTAACGAATTAATGGGGGATGAATTTATCCCATTAATTAATAAAGGAGGCGGTGCGGGTATTCAAGTTACTGCTTATACGCAAACGTTATCTGATATTGAAGCCAGAATTGGCAATAAAGCGAAAGCAGGACAGGTCATTGGTAACTTTAATAATTTGATTATGTTGCGAGTGCGTGAACCAGCTACTGCTGAACTTTTAACGAATCAATTACATGAAGTTGATGTATTGAAAAATACCACGATTTCTGGCGTAACAGATAGTAGCAATCCTTACAGCGATCAACATTTCACGTCTAATACACAAGACCGTGTTAGCTCTGAAAAAGTCCCCATGATTACTCCAGCCAACGTAATTAGCCTACCCAAAGGACAAGCTTTTGCTTTGCTTGAGGGCGGCAAGCTTTGGAAAATTCGAATGCCGTTACCTGTCTCCGATAAAGATGAAAATATGCCCGCATCTATTGAACAATTAAGTGAATATATGAAAAAGAATTATCAAACTGGGGAAGCGTTATGGTCACGAGTCGCGTATGAATATACGCCATCTTCTGAAGCGATTGCGGCGTTTGAGCAGGTGGTTAGTAGTGGTGTGATCAATTCATTAGATATAGCAGCGGATGTGGCCAATAGTATTAATACTGAAGTAATAGAACAACAAGAAGAGGTAACTCATGGCTGAACAACAGGTAAAAGAACCTAGACAAGGCTTGTTAAGTACGTTGTTATCTTTAATCGGTAGAACGTTTGGTGTCTTAGTTGTATCGTTGATTTTAAGTATTATCATTGAATGGGTTGGAATGACATGGTTTTGGACAGAACAAGGAGCCTTGCACAGTAAACAAATGATGCTTCAAGAAGTCCAGTATTTCTCTGCTCACTTTACCCAAAGTATCTTACATTCGGATCCCATTGTGTTTGCACAGCAAACAATGGATACTGTCAATCATTATGTGTTTGTGAAAACAGGATTGATCAAGTGGATAAATGATGCGCAAGTTTCAATGAATCTTAATTACTCCATCTTTCTTGCAATACGCAGTTATATTGAAGCCGTTATCTATATTACGATGACCTTTATTATTCGTTTATTAATTTTATTTTTTACCAGTCCGTTATTTGTATTAGTGGCTATTGTAGGGTTCACCGATGGATTAGTACGACGAGATTTAAGACGATTTGGTTATGGCTATGAATCCAGTTTTATGTATCATCACGCCAAACGAGCGATATTACCCTTATTGATTGGCTCATGGATGTTATATCTTTCATTACCTTTCAGCATTTATCCTAATTTACTCCTTATCCCTGCCGCATTTTTTGTTGGTACCGCAATCTCAATTGCCTCTGCGAGTTTTAAAAAATACTTGTAACAGTATTTAGATTGTACTGCATTACCATGAGATAGAAATTTATAAAATGAAAACTTTATTCTAAGTTTGGGCAATTATTACACAAACAATCTAAAAATTTAGAAATAGACTTTACATCAAATAATAATTATATATAGACTTAACGAGTTATTAACAATTATAAATAACAAAGGTTACATATATGATGCGTAAAGTTTCTTTAATTCCTTTATTATTTAGCCTTGTCCTTATTTCTTATCCTGTTATTACAATTGCAGCAGAAAGCAGTAATATTAGTCACACCCAACAAAATTATATTGAGCAACAAAAGTTAGATGCTCAACAACAACAACGTCAACAAGCACAAGAACAAGCACGTCAAAGTACATTTGCTGAACATCGTGAAGTCCGTGTCACCGCAAAGGGCGATGATATTCAAGCGTTTCCCTCGGAATCGCCGTGCTTTCTTATCACACGCATCTATTTAACTGAATTCTCACCAGAAAAATCCTCTATTGATACACTCACCTCTGCTGATCTACGCACCAACTTCGATTGGGCATTACGTGCTGTGTATGCACCTAAAGATTTTACTTTACCGCATTGTTTAGGTGGGCAAGGTATCAGTGAAATCATTAAACGTATCCAAAATGCGATTATTGAGAAAGGCTTTGTCACGACACGCGTATTAGCTCAGCCACAAGATTTACGCCAAGGGCGTTTAGTGCTTACGGTGGTTCCAGGTAAAGTGAGACATATTCTTTTACGTGATCATAGCGACGTGTTAAAAGCACATAAAGGCACGGTTTGGTTTGCCTTACCTCTAGGGCAAGGTGATTTGCTTAATATCCGAGATATTGAGCAAGGTTTAGAAAACTTAAAACGTCCACCGCATGTAGATGCCAATATTCAGATTGTGCCGGCAGAAGATGCTCAAGCGTTACCTGGTGAGAGTGATTTACAGATCGATTTTAAACAAGCCTTTCCTTATCGATTATCGCTGTCTTTAGATGATAGCGGAAGCAAAACAACAGGACGACTCCAAGCTGGAGCGACAGTGTCGATTGAGAATTTACTTTCGCTCAATGACATTTTCTATGGATCTTATACGCACAGTATTTCTCGAGGCAGTGACGATCCTGGCCGTCGTGGTAGCCGTAGCAGCAGTTTATATTATGCGATTCCTTGGAAGGATTGGTTATTCAGTTTCTCTTCCACGCAAAATCGTTACCATCAAACAGTCTTTGGTGCTTTCACCAATTATGAATATGCCGGACGAAGTGAAACCACAACACTCAATCTTTCACGAGTGCTATATCGCAATAACGTTCGAAAAACGACATTCAATGTTGGTATTTGGCACAGAGAAAGTGCGAACTTTATTGATGATGCGGAAATTGAGATTCAACACCGTCGCATGGCGGGTTGGACGGCTGGCTTATCTCATCGAGAGTATTTAGGCAGTGCAACATTAGACATCAACTTTAATTATAAACAAGGCACCGGTGCGTATCATTCTCTGCCAGCACCAGAGGAACAATTTGGTGAAGGAAGCTCTCGTCCAACCATTATGACGGCCTCTCTTAGCTTTAGACAGCCGTTTATGATTGGTCAACAACCATTCCAGTTCAATACATCATGGCAAGCACAATGGAATAAAACCCCATTAATTTTACAAGATATGTTTAGTATTGGCGGACGTTATACGGTTAGAGGGTTTGATGGTGAACTCACCCTGACAGGCGAACGTGGTTGGGTATGGCGCAATGAATTAGGCTGGAATATCGCTAATAAAGGACATGAACTTTATCTTGCATTAGATGGTGGTCATGTCAGTGGTAACTATACTAAAGAACTGCTTGGTCAAAATATGCTAGGCGGTGCGGTGGGATTACGCGGTTATTTATGGGGGCTGACTTATGACTATTTTGTAGGGATACCACTACACAAACCTGAGGGTTTTAAAACATCGCACGTCACCACAGGTTTCAATGTAAGTTATCCATTCTAAGCAAAGCGTTGGGGAGTCAATGATGAATAAACATCTTTATCGCATTATCTTTAGTAAAACATTACAACGTTTAGTCGTGGTGTCAGAAATCGCGACACGCGAAGGTAAAGCCAAACATGAAAGTCAAATTTGTCATTCCGCTTCGCTTACACTTAGTAAACGTCCTCGCTGGACATTAAAACCCCTTACTATTGGATTATATAGTCTTTTAGGCTTTTTCTATTTAGCGTCCGCTCAAGCAGATGAATTACAAATTCGAGCAGATAGTAGTGCGCCTAAAAACCAACAACCGATCGTTTTGCAAACAGCAAATGGTTTACCGCAAGTTAATATTCAAACCCCAAATGATAAAGGCTTATCACATAATAAATATCAACAGTTTGATGTCGCCGAAAAAGGGGCAATTCTCAACAATAGCCGTAAGAATGTGCAGACCGAGCAAGGTGGCTGGGTACAAGCCAATCCGTATTTGGTCGGTGGCGAAGCCAAAGTGATATTAAATGAGGTCAATGCCACCAAACCAAGCCAACTAAAAGGCTATATTGAAGTAGCGGGCGGTAAAGCCGATGTGATTATTGCCAATCCAAGTGGGATTCATTGCGAAGGCTGCGGGGTGATTAATGCAGGACGCAGTACCTTTACCACAGGTGAAGTACAAATTGAGAATGGACAAGTCACCGGGTATCGCGTAGAAAAAGGCGCTGTCACTGTTTCTGGCCGAGGAATGGATACCAGCCGTCAGGATTATACCGACATCATCGCTAAAGAAGTGAAAGTCAATGCCGGGATTTGGGCAAAAGAATTAAAAGTCACGACTGGAAAAAATCAGGTTTCAGCTAAAAATGACAGTATCCAAGTGATACAGGCTGGTGACGCGACCGAGCCTGTTGGCTATGCGGTTGATGTGGCTGAATTAGGTGGTATGTATGCCAATAAAATTCACCTTATTGGAACAGAAAATGGCTTAGGCGTACGTAACGCGGGCCATATTGGTGCTGCTGTAGGTGAAGTAAAAGTCACAACGGAAGGGCAACTAGTGAATACCGGTTATATTGGTGCCCAACAAGATATTACTCTGCAAAGTCAACATCAGATGGAAAATCAGGCGTCTGGCGTGATGTATAGCCAACAAGGAAATCTGCAAACTACCAGTAAACAGAAAGGGATTCAGCAACAAGGTAGTTTGCTTGCCAAAGGCAAAGCACAAGGGAAAGGCAATATTACCTTAAAAGCCAAGGAAACAATTAGTCAATCCGGTGAGAGTTTGGCAGAAGGGAATATCACTTATCAAGCGAAGCATATTGAAACTTCAACTGACGCTGTTCTCGCTGCGGGTGTACAGTTTACACCAACGGCAACAACAGAAGAAAAAACAATTAATCCACATAGCGAACAAGGACAAACACTTCATCTTCTTGCTGACCAACATACGATTGCACACGGACAAAATCTTGCCTCAGATCATCTTCAAATTGAAGCGGCAGAAATAGATTTATCTCAAAGTCAAACCAGTGCCAATCGCCTTACTTTACTCGCTAGACAGGGAGATATTTACCTAGCTAATAGTGAAATTTTAATTGATAAAACGGCTACCTTACATACTCCGACTACCCTTGCCACACCAAATGCTCAATTACAAGCCCAGCATTTTATCGTTCAAGCAAATGCACTTAACAATCAACATGGCTATTGGCAACAAACCGGTACCAATCGTTTAGATTTTCTATTGGCGCAAGGATTAAATAATCAGCAAGGTGTGTTACGTACACTCGGTGATTTAAATTACCAAGGTGCTCAGTTTAATAATCAACAAGGCGTGGTGACCACACCACAATCCTTATACTTGAATACACAACAGCATACTTTTAATAACCAAGCTGGTTTAGTCTCCGCACAACAAGATATTCAACTCATTACGAACATCCTACAAAATCAACAAGGGACAATACAAAGTCAGCACCATTTAACCATTACGGCACCCAATTTAACTAACCAACAAAAGGGTAAATTATTAGCGGTTGAACAGCTGTCTATTACTGCTCAACAACTTGATAATCAAACTGGACTTATCCAGTCTAATCAAGCAAATATTACAACCCAACAACTTGACAATCGTGCTGGAACTATCAAAGCAAACCAGGCTGACATCACCGCCCAACAACAGTTAGATAACCAAGCACTAAGTCAAACAGGATCGTTAATCCAAGCAGCTACTTTACGCATTACTACCCCATTACTATTGAACCAACAAACCAAAGCACAAAATGAAACACCAACACAAGGGTTACTTGCGAATACTGTGGAGATTAAAACCGATCAATGGTTTAACCAATCTGGTGGTGCTTATGTGAGTCAAGCACTCAATGCCACAGTGGCTAAGCTATTCAATAACCAACAAGGTGAGTTGTTGTCATTAAATAGGCTAAAAGTAAAAGGTAATCAGCTACAACTAGACAACCAGCAAGGTGTAATAGAAAGTCATGGCAATTTAACCTTAAACTTAAAACAGTGGGAAAACATCGGGCAGGTAAAAAGTGCTGCTAATGCGAAACTCTCAATTCATAATGACTTCCGTTTAGATACGCCAATTACCGTCGATGGCAAATTGACTTTAAAAGTAGATAACCATTTTTCGAATCAGACACAACTCGTTACAGGAAAAGGGTTAACGATCGAGGCAAAATCCATTGAAAATCCAGTCCAAAGTGAATTAAGTTCCCAAAAAACACTGTTAAAAACCGAGTATTTGCTTAATCGCGGTTTAATTGATGGCGTCAAAAATATTATTTTTGCTAATCAATTAGATAATCTTGGCAGTGGTAGAATTTATGGTGATCAGCTCGCCATTCAAGCTCATACATTAAATAACTTACCTGAACAAGATCAAGTAGCTACCTTAGCCGCACGCGAACGCTTAGATCTCGGTGTAGGTACCCTAACTAACTACGATCATGCTCTGATTTTAAGTCAAGGTAATCTCTATATTGGTGGTACGTTGGATGATCGTTATCATGCCACTGGACAAGCCACGTTTGTGGATAATGGTAGTGCAACGGTTGAAGCATTAGGAAATGGCAATATCAATACGCAACGCTTATGGAATCACGATTTACACTTACGTCTTGGTATTCACACAGATAAAGAAAAATTCGAAGAATATGCGCAAAATAATAATAGTCGACGTTATCGTCAAGGCGTTGAAGGCGAATTGGATTGGACAAGGAAAAGCAGAAAAGCGTGGTTTGCCTTTTATGATGGCAGCCGTAGTCCCTCTCAAAATGATTGGTTTGGCTGGGAATATACCAGAACAACGGATACCACTACCATTGAACATCGCGACCCCGCTAAAATTCTGATTGCAGGCAATCTTTCACTTAATGGCAATCAACTTCACAACCAATATAGCCAAATTTTAGTGGGTAAAGCATTAACCTTAGGCGAACAACGCTTTAGGAAAAATACTAAAAATGAAACCTTAACCGCCAATCATGTTCAATTAATCAATGAAGATTTAATTGGTGAGATCCATCGCCGAGATGATGGTCAGAGTTTTATGATGGTTGCTTATAAAGACAAGAACCCTTTCAGACCTCGTTATGGACATCGTTCAGAGAATTATCAGGATTATCATCATATTCATCCAATTGAATATTTTAACTTTAAGATTGTAGATAATACTATCGGACAGGCTATTCAACCAACGGGAACAGCGATTCGTCAGCAAACTATTGCTCAACAAGCCGCATTAAATCATTTACAGGTGGATTTCACTCAAAGTACGCCATTGAGTGCAGTACCTCACGTACGTGCAGTATTACCGAATCAGTTATTGCCTCAAGCAAGTTTATATCGTTTAAATCTTGCCACTAACAGCCATGTATTAGTTGAAACTGATCCTCGCTTTACTAATCAACGCCAATGGTTAAGCTCAGATTATATGTTTGATGCCCTACGTGCAGATCCACAAACCATGCTCAAACGATTAGGGGATGGTTATTACGAGCAACGTTTAGTGAATGAACAGATTAATCAATTAACGGGACAACGTTTCTTAGGTAATTACACCTCTGATTATGAGCAATACAAGGCATTAATGGATGCCGGTATTCGTTATGCACAACGTTATCAACTTATTCCTGGTGTTGCGCTTAGTGCTGCACAAATGCAGGAATTAACCGAAGATATGGTATGGCTTGCGCCTCAAACCGTCACCTTAAAGGACGGTACTCAAGTTCAAGTGCTTGTCCCTCAAGTTTATCTCGTCAAACGTGATGTCGATGTTCAGCCAACAGGTGCTATTATCTCTGCAAGAGAGATTGATATGGCTATGGATGGGATAGTGAAAAATAGCGGGTTGATTGCAGGACGCCATTTGACACAAATTTCTGCACAAAACTTGGAGAATTATGGCACTATCACCGCCGATCAACTAAATTTCAACATCACCAATCGTCTCTACCAACAAGGTGGAACTTTAACTGCCAATAACCTCAATTTAGCGGCTAATACTATTCTGATTGAAAGTCGTTTTAGTGAGAATCAAGATAATGGCACCTTTTATCGTCGCCAACTTGATCAACAAGCACAACTGAATGTCAAAAATGATTTAACTCTTACCACACAAGGTGATGCGCAATTAAATGCAGTCAAGATAAACACTGACAATGCAACACTTTATATCGGCGGTAACTTGACATTAGGTACTCAAGCAGAAATCAATAAAGAACATTATGTTATGGATGCCGACAATTATTGGAAACTCGATCAACATAATGATATTGCGACCACATTGACAGCAAAAGGCAACACTACCTTACTCGCCCAAAAGGATATTAATTTACGCGGTACCCAGATTGACACGAAAAAGGATCTTATTCTGGCTAGTCAACAAGGTGATATCCATGTCGATGCAGCACGAAAACAAGAGCAACTCTCTTCAGGCATCAAACATACGGATAAAGGTCTGCTAAGTCGTACCACTATCATGACTAAACATGATCACCAATATGATGTAGCGGAAGGTTCTCAATTAGCAGGCAATAATGTTCACCTGCTGGCAAATCAAGGCAAAGTTGCTGTTGAAGGCAGTACAATTGTTGCAGACAAAAATGTGACATTACAAGCTCAAGAACTTGATATTTCAGCGGCTAAAAATACCAGAAAAGAAGATGATTTTTATGCAAAGAAAAATCCGGTTTAATGAGTAGCGGCGGATTAGGTTTTACTATTGGTAGTCGTTCAGAAAAACATGATTACACTGATCATGAAACAACCCAATCCGATGCGCGCGCGACTATTGGTAGCTTAGGCGGTGATGTGACTTTAGTTGCTGGTCAACAGGCGACTATTTTAGGCACTGACTTAATTGCTCAACCTGACAAGACAATTGATATCACCGCAAAATCGCTTAAAGTGGAAGCGGGTAAAGATATTATCGAAAGTACAGAGCAGCACGAATTTAAGCAATCTGGCTTAACGGTATCTTTATCAACGCCAACAACTGACATGGCAATGAAAGCGCGAGAAAGTCTGGCACGTAGTCAACAAGTGAAAGACAGTCGCTTAAAAGCTTTATATGAAATCAAAGCCGCACAAGAAGGCGCCATTGCCGCTCAAGAAGCAAAGAAAACTGTTGATGCAGTACAATCTGGACAAAAAGCAGACTTTAAAGTTTCCGTCAGTATTGGTTCAAGCAAATCTTCATCTAGCAGTACAACCACACAAGTGGTACATCAAGGCAGTACTCTCAATGCCGGAAATATCAATCTCACCACGACGGCAGGTGATATTGACGTAGTGGGTTCAACCATTCAAGCGGCAAACAGTGCATCGCTAACGTCGGCAAAAGATATCCATCTCTCCTCTGCTCAAGATAGCACAAGCCAACGTAGTGATAATAAAAATAGCGGTTGGAGTGCAGGTGTTTTTGTCGGTTCAAGCGGCGGTAGTTATGGCTTTGGCATAGAAGGTTCTGCTCAGATAGGTAAAGGCTATGAAAACAGCGATACGATAACACAACGTAATACGACAGTGACTGGTCAAACGGTGAACTTACGCAGTGGTGAAGATACCACTTTACAAGGTGCGGTTGTGACGGGTGATAAGGTCAATATTGAGGTTGGCAAAAATTTAGTGATAGAAAGCCGTCAAGATAGCAACCACTATAACAGCCAACAAGTTCAAGCGGGCGTATCTGCATCAGTGGCGATTTATGGTAGTGGTTCCAATGCCAGTGCGAATATGAGCCTGAACAAAGCGAAGCTCAATTATGCTCAAGTTGAAACGCAAAGCGGTATTCAAGCAGGTGCAACAGGCTTAAATGTTAATGTGGCAGGCAATACCCACTTAAAAGGAGCGATAGTAGAAAGCCAAGCGAAGGCAGAAAACAACCAATTTACAACGGGAAGTTTAAGTGCAGAGTCGATAGCAAATCAGAGCGAAGTGAAGGTGCAAAGCGTCAGTGCGGGTATCTCCACCAATATGAATCAAAATATTGCCAATGGCTTTGCAGCGGGATTAAGTGCATTAGGGAATATTCATAAACAAGACAGTAGCACCACACACAGTGCCATCGGTAGCAATATCCAGCTTACTACCCAACAAGGTGAGATACCGACTACCCTATCCCGCGATACCGCAACAGCGAATGAACGCGTACAGAAAGCGGATATGGAGGAAATGAAAGCTCGTCAAGAGATGGCACAAGTGATAGGCGATATTGCCAATAATGGCATTACCTTAGTCTTAAAACCAAAATTAGACGAAGCAGAGCGCCAAAAAGCTGAAGCGGAAGCCATTCTTAAAGAAGATAAAACGAATGCGGCAGCATTAGAACAAAAAAGGCTCGCCAATGACGTTATAAAAGCGTATGGACAAGGTGGAGAAATCCAACTTGCAGTACGCGCGGTCACAGGTGTCTTACAAGGGATAGCGACAGGTGATGCAAGTCAAGCAGTGGTAGGTGGTTTATCACCGTATATCAATCATCAAATCAAAGAAGCGACCACTGATAAAGATGGCAATGTCAATCTTGAAGCGAACCTAATGGCACACGCTTTATTGGGCGCCATTGAAGCCTATGCCACAGGGAACAATGCCGCAGCAGGAGCAGCAGGTGCGGTCAGTGGTGAGTTAGCAGCAAAACTAATCACAGAACAGCTTTACCAAAAAACACCAGACCAACTCACCGAAGCTCAAAAACAAACTGTCTCCACCTTAAGCCAACTCGCTAGTGGTTTAGCTGGCGGGTTAATTAGCGACAATACCGCAGGGGCGATTAGTTCAGCAGAGATTGGTAAACGGGCGGTTGAGAATAACTATCTATTTAGGCACGAAGCCGAAGAGTTAGTCCGTTTGATGAAAGAAAAAGCGGAATGTGAGGCACAAGGAAAAAATTGCCAAGCTATTCAAGATAAAATTACTCAACTCCATCTCAAAGATATTGAACGTAATAACCGTTTAGATGCTTCCTGTCGTCAAGGTATGAGTTCAGAATGTGCAAGTGAACTTGTCACACTTTCTGCTGCCTTTAAAAGTTTTCAGGGGTATATGCTAGAGGCAGATAATCCTGTAATGAATAGCCAGTATCGCCAAGTGGCTACTCAATATGGTGAAGCACAAAGTCAACGGATGGAAAATATTGCAAAAACAGCACTACTTCAAATGTCAAAAGAACAAATTGAAGGGGCTGCGTTATTAACACAGTTGACTATTGATGCAGTTGTACATGGCAATGTACAAGCAAAAGAACAACTGAGCCAAATTGGGCAAGAGATAAAGAAATTTGTACAATCTCCTATTGAAACAATTAGCTCGCAAACGAGAGAAACCCTCAAACAAGCAGATGAATTAGAAGCGAAGGGCTATCGAGATGAAGCTGACTTAATTCGGATGAAAGTTTATTTATCTAATGAATTAGGGGCTATTAGTGCTGTTACAGGAATAGCAGGTATAGGAAAATTTACCGCTGATGGTATAAAAAACATCCTTGATAAATCAGTTAGTAAACTTCCAATTGTTGGAAAAACAACAAATTATGAGAACGCAACTTTTATCTATCGTTATGATGATGACTTCCTATCCATTATTAATGCTAAAGGTCAACCTAAAGCAAGGATTGATATGGATGGTAATCTGATTCCTGCAAATCCAAAAGGTAGTGGTAGCATAGAAAACCATATTCGAGGAGGAAATTCTGAAAATACACCTTATATTTCTTTTACAGATCCAAGATATACTGAACAGCCAAAAACATATGGTAGTAATAGAATTAGTGTGAATCTCACACAATTAGAGAAAGATATTCAAGAAGGATATGTGAAAAATATTGAAATAGTTTCACATAATGATTTAGTTAAGTATTTAACAAAAAGAGTAGAAGATGCAAAAATTAGATACTCAAATAATCCTACTATAAATAACTCAGAAAAACTAAGAAGGGCTTTGCGTGATTTAGATAATATTAATAGAGATGGGGAATGCCTAATTAAAGGATGCTTACCAAAAAATTATATTATCCTCGAGGAGGGGAAATAAATGTTAACCGATCAAGAAATAAATGAATTATTATATTCTCTTCCAGAGGGAGTAGCTGATAATGAGTTACTTCAAGAGGTAGATTTAGAATATATTCCTGAAGAAAGAATAAAAAAATTAATCTACCTTATAGATCATGAACATGAATATCAATTTAGGTTTGTATATAAAGCTAGTTGTTTATTATGTTATTGGGGTATTGATAGGGGATTCATATATATTAGCAATTTCTTACTTAATCCAAATTTTGAAGATATTAGAAATAATTATTTAGATGGTGAGGATTATAAATATATATTAGAGGCAATAATATCTTTTTCATACAAAATAAATAATGAACATATACAGTCAATCAGAAAAAAAATTTATTCTTGCATAGAAACTATTATAAATATAGCAAAAATTATCCCATTTAGCATTTCAGATGTATATTATAATATTGAAGCTGGGCATATTGAATATTTACCGTTGGTTAGAGATTATCTTTCTTGTATTGTAAAAAATAAGGAACATAATTATTGGAATATCAATGATGCATCAGAGATTTTATTCAAATATTATCCTGAGTTTGTAACAAATATTTTAAAAGAAAATAATATAACGTTAACTCATTGCAATTTTAAACAAAATAGATGGGAAAAATTTATTAAAGAATTAGAAGAGTTAAAACAATATCACAATCATAATAAATAAAAAATTAATAATATAATTAACTCACTATGTAGATACCCAAGCAAATTTAATTGCCCATGCTCTATTAGGTGCAATCGAAGCCTATGCCACAGGGAACAACTCTGCTGCAGGAGCAGCTGGTGCGGTCAGTGGTGAGTTAGCAGCAAAACTAATCACAGAACAGCTTTACCAAAAATCACCAGACCAACTTACCGAAGCTCAAAAACAAACAGTATCCACCTTAAGCCAACTCGCTAGTGGTTTAGCCGGCGGGTTAATTAGCGACAGTACCGCAGGGGCGATTAGTTCAGCAGAGATTGGTAAACGGGCGGTTGAGAATAATTTCCTTTCTGAAAAAGAGATTACTATTCTAGAAAAACTTGCTCAGAAAAAAGTATTAACACCAGAGGATGTCGAACGTATTACGAGCATCAAAATGAAAGATAAAGTCTCTGATGCCTTGCTGACTAAATATCAGCAAGACCCAACATCATTAACCCCACAAGAATATCAACAACTCATGTATTGGGTGAATGAAGCGGCAGCTTGGAAACCTGAAACCGCCAAGAATATTTTAAAAATGGATGTGACAGGACCAGCAATAGAATATTCAAACTCTGAATTAGATAAAAAATACCAAGCTGCACATAGGATTTACAGCTCATTAGATTATCAATTTGGTAAATCCACTTTAGAGGGATTGGCGGTGCTTGGGAATAGTGGTAACGCAATAATTAAAGGGGTTACTACTGTTGAAGCAATAGGCACTATAGTTGCACCAACTTTACAAAAAGTAGCGAGTAATCCAGTTGTACAAAATACAGCTATCGGTTTAGGAAGTAATGCATCATTACAATTGTTATCAGGTCAAGAGTTTAATTGGTACGAGTTAGGTGGAGCTGGATTTGCAGGTGCAATAACACCTAAATTAAATAGTTTTGATGCTATTCGTGTCAATATGGGTATTGCTATGGGTGTAAGTTTACTAGGAAATAATAGTAATGTAGGACAAGATGTTGGATTGGCTGGAATTGGTTCTTTTGTAGGTAGTAAAATTAAATACCCAATTTTAGGAAATTATATTTCTGAAACTATTCAGAAATACCCTTCTTTATTAGAAAAATATTTTGATGAAAAGAAAGAGGATAAATAATAATGATGTTTATTTATCGATTCTTTCGTAGATGTTTTGTTCTGCTTTTATTAACTTTAATATTAGTTGAGATAGCGGGGATAGTTTATTTTTGCAATGAATATAGTATTGTGTTTTTTATTGATAACATATTAAGAATACATAAAACTATTTTGCAAGTTAGTATAGAAAAAGGCTTTGTTTTAATTTTGCTAGGAGATGTTATATCAGGAGGTTTTTTTAAATATATTAAGAATGGATAAACAGCAATAAAAAGAATTCAATTTTGAAGCGGCAGCTTGGAAACCTGAAACCGCCAAGAATATTTTAAAAATGGATGTGACAGGACCTGCAATAGAATATTCAAACCCTGAATTAGATAAAAAATACCAAGCTGCACATAGGATTTACAGTTCATTAGATTATCAATTTGGTAAATCCACTTTAGAGGGATTGGCGGTGCTTGGAATAGTGGTAACGCAATAATTAAAGGGGTTACTACTGTTGAAACGCTTGCTAGAGGGATCAGTGATAGAGCCTTTATCACTGCTCTGCAAGCAGAGAATGCCATTGGAAAAGTCTCTCCTGCATTGCAATGGATAGGAAAACATCCGATAGCAAGTGAAACTCTGATTGCTGGAACAGTTTCAACAGGATTTGATGTTTATAATGATAAATTTACGCCTGAAGGGGCTATGATGAATTATGTTTTAAGTGGGATCACGGCAGGAAAAAGTCTATCAAAACAATTATCTATTAATACAATTTATCAAGGCATTGTATCTGCAAATGATAATACTAAAAATGATAAGGAAGTACTTGAAGATATAACAAAGAAAAACTTAGGAGTTGCAGCTGGTTACAGCTCTTCCATTTTGGCTAATAAAATTGGTTTGTATGGAATTAAAGCTGTTTTATCTAGCACAATTATAGGAACCTATATAGAAAATGTAGATACAAATTATTCTAATTTAAATAGTAAGGATGAAAAATGAAATCACAGGGAATATTTAAATTTTTTATATTTTTTATATATTGTTATTTTATATTATTATGTGCTTATTTCTTATTAAGATTATTAGATTTTTATTATTCAGGAAATTTTATTTTTGATATAAAAATTTTCTACTTACTAATTCCAAAAGCCTTTGGATTGTTTTGCTGTTTGATTATTGCTGGTAAATTAATGAATTTGTTAGGTGATTCTAAAAAATAACTAATAGACTCTACACTAGCTCATTATTTTCTATATGATTACTGATGATATTAGTTTTATTCAATCAGTTTTGATTACTGAAGTACTAATATAGCTGCTTCTAATATTTCTGATAATATTTTCATAAAAAATGGAACGAACGTAATTGTCAGACAAATATTATCTAATAGCATAAGTTCATCTATTGATAACAAGATCAATTCTTTTCAGAAGAAAGAGGATGAGAAATGAAAAGATTTTTATATATTTTTTTATCATTCCTTATAGCTTATGTTGGTTTTATATTGGTGGAAGAACTATATTGGATAATATATTATGGAAAATTAAATCTGAGCATTAACATTTTTATCTCAAAATTGAAGGAGACTCTGATTGGGTATGGATTGGCATATATAGCTGGAAGGATTATATTAAATAATCGGAGATAAATATATAACAGAAATGAACAAATTAAATTCTCAAGAAAAAACAATCTATGAAAAATTATTTTCACACCAATTTGGTATAGTATTCTCCTTAAATATAGGTTTAAACAGAGATACGCTATGCCCTTTCAGGGATAAGTGTATCCCTGAGGGAAAAACGAAAGCATATAACGTTGATATTATATGCTTTAATGTAAATTATTAGGCTGCAACAGTTTGTTCATATAATCGCATAACATCACGAATTTCAAACAAGTATTCAGTAGCCCTTCGAGCATGTCCCGATGCTTTAAAAATCGCTTTTTTGTCAGATTTTAATACCTTTATCCAGCTATCAATATAACTAGCATTGAATGAAATAGTATCAAACCCAAGTGCAGTACACATAAAAGCACTTCCTAATTCAGCGATTAACTCCTCAAAAGCATACAGTTCATTACCAAATTTCGATTTTTTAGAGGTCACACCTTCTCGATTTAATCTATCTTTATGCCCTGTTGCATGGATCATTTCATGTAACAGCACACTATAATAGCTTCGTTCAGAACAAAATATTTTCATTGTCGGCATACTAATACTATCTGATGAAGGACGATAATAAGCTCGATCACCACAATAATGTTTTACTTTTATCCCCATTCCTTCAAGTATTTGTTTTACCTCTGCAATTTTCTGAATTTCAGATGGCTCTTTTTCCGCTAAAAATAGATATTCTGGCAATCCTTCACATTGCTCAATATTAAACACTGGATAACCTTTGATAATTGCATAATGTTCTATTTCTGGATTTCCATTTTCATCAAGAATCACTTCACCATTATCATCATGCTTTTCTTTTTCTATTGGGCAATATTTCACAATTCGAGTAGATTTTTCTCCCTTGCGGATATGTCCCCCTAGTTCATTAGCTGCTTTTGCGGTAATCCATTTTGTTGATTGATAACCTTTATCTTCCGCTTCTATTTGTAATAATAGAACGTTAATTCCATTATAATAGCGGCCAGATACAGCATTTTGCGGTAATCCAGCTATCCATGGTTTAACCCACGGCATTGTTCCTTTCTCTAAGGCCGCAATAATGCGATTGGTTACGTCTTGATAGATGTCGAATTTTTGACTTTGAGTATTCATAGTGATTCTCCTAATGTAAAATAGGGAGACACTATGCCCACAGGGAATAGTGTTTCCCTGATGGGTAAATATGAATTGATAATGAAAATTATATTTTCATTATTACTTTATGTTTATGCAGATTGTTTCGCAGCAATACTAAAATCACCTTGTCCTTTCAAAAGACCTTCTACCGAAATGTCTTCATCTAAGTCATCCCAATGAATGCCTCTTGGACTAAGTTCATAATCTTGTAATTGTTCAGGGCTTGCTGCCATTAAACGAGGGAACCACGCAAGCGGTACACCTATTGTTCTGGCATCATTAAGCTCAACCCACATACAATCTTTTGCAAAATAAACATTTTTAGCTGAAATAGTCATACCAATATCCTTGAATTAACTCTTTCTGTGTTGAAATATAAATTAATAATTCTTTTAGTTCTTTTGCATTAAAACCATCATTCCTTGCTAAAGATACAGGATTTAACCAAAACTTGGCTTCATTACCTGCTTTTCTTACATGAATATGAGGGGGTTCTAATGGCATACCTTCATTAGAATAAAAGAATAATTTATAACCTTTAAATCGTAAAATGATCGGCATAAGCACCTCAAAACCTTTAAAGTATATTGACTATCTACTAATAAGAAGTCAATCCAAAATTGACTTGTCACCTCTTTAAATGCTTCTTTCGCACTTATCCTCTCACGACCAATACATTTTTCAATGTTTGATGTGGAGAAACTTCAAAAAAATGATAGGTTTTATAACCCTCATAATTTGATGTTTGACCTAAAAAACGCACTGGCTCAATTTGGTTACTTGAAAGCCAACTATTTAGTGCTTTTTTCTGTAAGTCACTAATGAAAGACGGTTTTGAACATTCAGACAAAACCTGATGATGAATAGATACTTGCATATTTCCTCCAATAATGCAGGAAATATCACACCTTTTAACGGGAAGATATTTCCCGCTCAAGGGTCAAGTTAAATTGAAAAATTATGCGTTAAAGAATAATTAAAATTTAATTAATCCTATCACTGCAACTAATATGGTAATGGTTGCTACAAAACCACCGCCAATTGCAAACAACAAATGATTTTCAGTCGATTTTAAATCGTCTCTTAACAGATTTAAATCCTGTCTTGTTGCTAACTCAAATTGACTTTCAGTTAAGGCTTCGCTAAAAGCTTCTGCTAAGGCTTCAGACTGCTCTTGTGTATAGCCATTAGCACTTAATTTTTTAACGAAAGCTAACTTATCAAAGTTTAATCGCATAGTATTATCTATTTAGTTAAACTCCTCTTTGTGAATGTGAGGAGCCTCCTGCTAGGGATTGCTCCCCACAGGGTTGATAAAATTTCTTAAAGAAAATTATAGGAACTTAAATACGCTCATCGCAGCGATAAGTATCGTTGTTGAAGCGATTGTTGCTGCACCTATATATTTCAATAATTCAACCTTCATAGATTGAATTTCTGCTCTCAACTCTGTTCTGACTTCATTGATTTCAGTTTTAAGCTCTGCTTTCACTAATTGAAGATCATCAAGCGTTGCTAATCCAGATTGACTTTGCGTAATAGCTTTATCTACCGCTTCAGCTAAAGCTTCGGACTGTTCTTGCGTATATCCGCTTGAACTTAACGTCTTGGTAAATAAGAGCTTGTCAAAGTTTAATCGCATAGTGTTATCCAATTTAAATTACTCCTCTAAGTAAGTGAGGAGCCTCCTGTCAGGGATTGCTCCCCACAGGGTTACGTTAAAATAAATGTAATTTATTTAGCAAATAATGCAAAAATTGCCGTTATTGCTGCAATAAGCGTTAATGTCTGTGCCGCAATCAGTTTATAAAAAGTCTTTTCAAGACGTTCTGCACTAATATCAATCTTCTTATCAAGGCGATCAATAAATATGTCAAAATCAACTTTAGTTACTAATGGGCTAGAATGTTGCTCTAAAGCCTCATCAAGTGCCTCAGCAAAAGCTTCTGCTGCTTCTTGAGTTTGACCCGCATTACGTAAACGCTTGATATATTGTGCTTTGTCAAATCTGATTGAGCGCATCGTTTGTTCCATTTAAGTAAAACTCCTCTAAGTAAGTGAGGAGCTTCCTGACAGGGATTGCTCCCCACAGGGTTGATAAAATTTCTTAAAGAAAATTATAGGAACTTAAATACGCTCATTGCTGCAATAAGTATCGTTGTTGAGGCAATTGTTGCTGCTCCTATATACTTCAATATTTCGATTTTTAAAGCTTGAATTTCTAACGTTAAATCTTGCTTTGTTGCGTGTAAATCTTGTTTTGTCGCTAACGGTGAAAAACTTTGTTCTAAAGCCTCGTCTAATGCGTCAGCTAAAGCCTCAGATACTTCTTGGCTTTGACCAGATTCTCGCAATGATTTAATGTATTTTGCTTTATCAAATCGAATTGAAACCATAGTTTGTTCCATTTTGAGTCAAACTCCTCTTTGTGAATGTGAGGAGCCTCCTGCTAGGGATTGCTCCCCACAGGGTTACGTTAAAATAAATGTAATTTATTTAGACAAATAAACCATTAAAGAGCCTAATGCCCCTGTAATTGCTATTACTGCCGCAATTATCGCAAAAGTAAGCCGATTAATCGCTTGATAAAATTCTGTTTTTAGCTCAGATTTTACCACTTTGATTTCAGATTTTACTTCCTGAATTTCGGCTCTAACCTCCTGAATTTCAGCTTTTAACTCAGTTCTAACCTCCTGAATTTCAGCTTTTAACTCTTGATGAGCTTGTTGAAACTCTTGTCTAGTTACTAAGTCTTTTTGGCTGTCCATAATGACATTCCTTAAATTCTTCACAATTTCTAATGTAAGTTCTTGTGAGTAACCAACTTTCCCAAATGAATCGATCAATAATAAATAATGCTCAGTTTCATTTGAGCGAAGACTTAAGATTTTAATCTCTTTCATTAAATGCTCCTCTAATTAAGTGAGGAGCCTCCTGTCAGGGATTGCTCCCCACAGGGTTAGTAAAAATTATCTTTAATAAAGATAAATGTTAAGCTTAACACTCACTATCTTAGAAAACCCAAGACAGAAGCCTTATTTCGGAGTGTTCAGGCTTTAGTAAAAGGCGTTCATAACCTCATTACTGAAGCGTGCAATTACAGAACTATGCACTTAAAGGCGATCATGACATTTCACAACGTGAAACACGGCATTTCAGATCAAGCCGTTGGCTTTTAAATGCTATCAACGATAGCAATTTAATCATTTTCATTATGATTCTTCTCTAAAGATAGTCAATATTTTTTTATTTTTCCTTTTTTTATAATTTTTTTCTTTATTTTATATTTTTCTATATTATTAATTTTAAATGAGTTTTTTTTATTAATTTTCAATAAACAATTAACTATGTATTTAGATTGCTGCTTTTTCCATACTGCCCTCTCTTATGTTGAAAGTATTGGGAGTCGAAAATGTCAAGATCTCTATTATGTTGCTGTGTATTACTCTGTGGATGTTCAACTGTTGCAATAGCTAGTGAACAAGCTGAACTTGCACAAGCAATCAAACAGCTTCAGTCCGCAAAACAGGCTCTGCAACGTGCAAAAGCGCTTGCAGGCACTGAACCTCAACAACGTATCTATTTTCATTACGATCAGGCTAACAAGGATATTAGTTTAGTTGAAAACGGAATTTTCAACTATCTGAATTATTCTCGCGCACAACCTCGTAAGCCAAGTCAATTACAAGAGCTTTCTGGTGATTACCTAAAACAATCACAATCAGTGAGATAAGTTATGAGCTTGGTATTAGATACATTTAATCAGTTAATGGGATCTGACGCTGACACCTCATCGAAAATTTTCCGAGGGTTATTACTTGTGGTTTTCCTGACGATTTCATCATGGACTTTATCTAGTGCGTATAAAGGTATCGCATTAGATAACCTGACAAAAGAAGATTTCGTCAGTATTGCAATCCGGCTCTCCCTACTTTTCTGCATTCTTACTTATTTTATTTTAAGTTAATCATTAAGGAGCTTTTTATGCTTAAAAATCAATTTAAACAAATTCTCCAAAAAGTTACCACTATTTCACAAAAAATAGGTATGACTTTATTCGCTTTTTTACCCACTTTTGTATTAGCGGATTTACCTAAAATGGAAGATCCATCTCGTGGTGCAGGGAAAGGCATTATGGAAACCATTAAAAACTATGGATATGACGCCGCAATTCTCGCTGGTCTCGCTATTGCCGCATTTAGTTTTTATCGTGTTGCCTCTAATGTTGTGTCAATTTATGGAGAAATTTCATCAGGTAAAAAAAATTGGGGTGATCTCGCAATGCACGCTCTGGTAGGGTGTATTTTGTTAGTAGTAGTCATTTGGTTAGTAACAAAAGCCGCTGACATTCTATAAGTAAGTCAACTAGAGGGACTAATGATGGCAAATGATAATACTATCACGTTTCTACCAGAACGCTTAAATCGACAACCCGTTGTTTTTCGTGGCATGACGATGTCTGAACTGTCTATCATTTTCTTAGCTGGATTTGGGGTGGGATTGGTGATTGGCATTGTTATGATGTTGTTTATCGGTGAATGGGCCATCATTCCCTCTTGTTCTTTAGGAATTGCCTTCCTGTTTGTTTTTAAAGGCGGCAATTTAATTGCCAAATTAAAACGAGGTAAACCTGACACATGGTTGCCTCGTTACATTGAACAACGCTTTGGGCGTAATCGTTTACTCATCAACTCATCTCCACAAAAACGCTATTGGTCAATTCGTCGCTAGCCATTCATTATTAGTAGGTTTCTATGAAAAGCATATTTAAGAATCGTTTAACAGATAAAGAACACCACATCAAAACATTGCGAATTGTCATTGTTGGCTTATTTGCCGTAATCCTTTTAATGGGAATTGGTTGGTCAACTGCGCCTAGCCGATTACAAATTTATACACCACCTGATTTAAGAGGTGGAAGTCAGCGTCCTTGGTGGGAAGTGCCAACTTCAACGGTGTATGGCTTCGCATTTTATATTTTTCAACAATTAAACCGTTGGCCAACAAATGGACAAGAAGATTACAAACGCAATATTTTTGCACTCAGTAATTATCTCACACCTGGTTGTAAAGCCTATTTAGAGCAAGATTACAAAGACAGAGATAGTTTTGGTGAGCTAAAAAATCGAATCAGGGGTGTTTATGAAATCCCTGGACGTGGATTTAGTAACAGTCGGGTGCAAGTATTAAGCCAAGATGATTGGGTAGTGAATTTAGATTTAACTACTGATGAGTTCTATGGTGATGAAGCCGTGAAACGTACATTAGTACGCTATCCAGTCAAGGTTGTCAGAATGGAAAGCGATCTTGAACATAATCCTTGGGGGCTTGCTTTAGATTGTTATGCAGAAACCCCTAAACGCTTAGAACTGATGAATGCAGAAGAAGGAAATAAATAATGAAATTATCTACTACAATGAAACTGACTTTATTTGTTGTTACCAGTGTTATCTCTCTGCAAACATCAGCAGAGATATTAATGCAGTGGCAACGTACACCTCTAGCAATTGATTTAAATGTAGAACAAGAACGGATTATTTTTGTTGAGCGAAATGTAAAAATTGGTTACCCACCGTCTTTATCTGGAAAGTTGCGTATTCAAAATGCAGGCGGAACACTCTATTTAAAACCCACACAAGCATTTCCTGAAACCCGGTTGCAATTACAGGATATGCAAAATGGCGAAATTATCTTGCTTGATGTTGAAGCGAAAGCAAATAAAGATAAATTAGAACCAATTAAGCTAGTTTATGAGCCAAAACAGGCAGCAGACAGCACCACTTTTGGTGACATTGAGCAAGAAAACCAGCCACTTTCAGAGATTACTCAACCAAAATCAAGTTTACCTGCTCCAGCAGCATTGACGCGTTATGCAGCCCAATCTTTATATGCGCCACTTCGTACCGTTGAACCGCTTGATGGCGTGCAAAGCGTACATCATAGATTGCCTGCGAATATCACAACCTTGTTACCAGGTTTACCCGTTAAAGCAACTCCTCTAGCAGCATGGCAGCTGGGTGACTATGTGGTCACTGCCGTAAAACTTAAAAATCAATCTGCTGAAATCGTCAAACTCGATCCTCGCTATATTCAGGGACGCTTTTATGCAGCGACTTATCAACACAACTGGTTAGGCGGAAAAGGAACGGCAGAAGATACAACAACAGTTTATCTTATCTCTCTCGGTAGTGCAGATAATGCGGTGATTGCAGAACCCAAACGTGTAGCTAAAAAAACAGTGAAATCTACTCGTACTCATCAATCGGAGGGAAAATAAGATGCAACTCAAGCAAAATAGCCTGTTAAAAATTATTGTACCGTCCGCTATCGCTATTGCTGTTTTTATCGGGATTAAAGCCTATAAATCAAATTCTGAAGCCAGTACTACACCAGTACAATCAACCATTTATGACTTAAAGCCAGAAGAATTACGTGCATTAGGAATTGATGGTGATACACCGCAGGATACGATTCGTACTTTAGTCGGTACACTAAAGCGAACTCGTCAAGATATTGAAGAGGTGAAAGCGCAAAATGCCGATCTCTTAAAACGCAATAAACAGCTAACTGATCAACAAAATAATGTTGATGCACAGATTCAAAGTGCATTAGAACGTGAACGTAATAACCTCACCGTTGAGTTTGAACAACGTGCAGCAAGCTTAACTGATCAGCTTGAGCAGAAGTTAGCCAATTTACCACAGTTTGATTTTAATGCCACTTCACCAACTCAAACTCAAGAACAAAAGAATACAAGTGTAGATGAGGGCTTTAGCGATATTCCTATTAATGGTGATGTTTCAATGGGTATGCAGTGGGTGATGCCAGCTGACATGCAAGCATTAGATCGTAACGGTAAACCTGTCGCAGCAGGACAACAAGCCGATTCCTTTGGCTTCCCAAGCTTATTTAATGAGCTAGATAACTCAATGGTAGGCAAAGCGCACGAAGATTTAACGGGCGTAAAAAGTAAAACGCGTGATGAAAAACCGCCTGTACCAATTTATACCTTGCCTGAAAACTCAACCTTAATCGGCTCGGTAGCCATGACCGCACTCTTGGGACGTGTACCCATTGATGGCGTAGTCAATGATCCTTACCCGTTTAAAGTGTTAGTTGGCAAAGAAAATCTCACTGCCAATGGCATCATGTTACCGAATGTAGAAGGTGCGATTCTTTCTGGAACTGCCAGTGGAGACTGGACACTTTCATGCGTGCGAGGAAAAGTAACCAGCATTACGTTAGTGTTTAATGATGGCCGCGTTCGCACACTCCCACAAGGGCGTCAAAGTAATAGTAATAGTGATGGCATTGGTTGGATTTCTGATCCATATGGTGTGCCTTGTGTACCTGGTGATCGTAAAACTAATGCACCTGAATATCTCACTTCTAACTTTTTACTCGGTGGGGTTGCTGCCGCTGCGGATGCGTATGCACAAAGTCAAACAACCACAGTCGTTGATGGATCCAGTGTCGTTGGGGCAGTAACAGGGGATCAAGGTAAATATCTAATGGGGCAAGCTATTGGTGCTGGTTTAAAAGATACCGCAGAATGGCTACGCAAGCGTTATGGCCAAACATTTGATGCAATTTACGTCCCTCCAGGGCAAGCTGTTGCAATTCATTTAACTAAATCAATTGAAATTGATTATGAGCCAAATGGTCGAAAAGTCAATTACTTACAACAAAAATCGCGCCGTCAATTAGATTAAGAAATTAAGGAATACATGATGAATATGCTGATAAAAACTGTGACTATCGTAATTTGTTTATGCGGACTTGCGGCGTGTTCAACGTCCCAAGAGAAACTTTTGCCTCGTGGTGAACAAACAATGTTAGATTTATGGCAGAAGAAAAGCGGAAATGCGAATTTGCTTCCCACTCGTCAGAATGTTGCTCAAGATCCTGTTCGTACCGTGAGCTTTGAAGAACAAGCGAGTTATACCCGCTCTGCTGAAAATGAAGTTAAAAACCTGTTTCCACGTCTCCCAAACCCTGATTTAGTGATGTATATCTTCCCTCATCTCTCTGATACAGATGAGCCTATGCCCGTTCCTGGATACAGTACCGTTATTCCATTTTACAGTCGTGTGCAATATGCACAAGCAGGCGAACGTGTTGCAACTTACTAACTCGTGCAGGAGAGGGAAAGGATGACAGAAATCAATACTGTGAAACGTGAAAATTATAGTAATAAAGACTACCAGCAAACTTTTCAGCAATGCAGCTCCTTTGTTGCAAGATTGCCCTACGTCGAATTTATTGATGATGAAAATGTGGTGTTACTTGAAGATGGGCAATCATTAGGCGCCGTCTTTGATATTAAGCCAATTGGAACGGAGGGGCGTTCCATTGAGTATTTAAGTCAACTTAGAACCCAAATCGAGGACGCACTACAAGATAGCTTTGAAGAACGAGATGAACACCCGTGGGTAGTACAATTTTATTGTCAAGACGATGATGTTGCCTCTGATTATCGTGATGTATTAGCTCAGTATATCCAACCGAATGCTCAAGGCTCTACGTTTAGTGAAGCATGGCTGAATTTGATGGGTAAACATTTGCACGACATCGCAAAACCAGAAGGATTATTTATTGATACCAAAATCACAAACACGCCTTGGCGTGGGCAACTACGTCGTACACGGATGGTGATTTATCGCTATATCAATACAAAATCGAAAAAAGAGGAACTCCTCTCTCCACTTGAAAGTTTAAATAATGCGTGTGAGCGTGTAATGAACGCATTATCCGGTGTTGGGGTAAAGTTAATGCGTTTAAACGGAAAACAAGTACATCAATGGTTATTACGTTGGTTTAATCCAGCACCGACATTATTGGAACCTGCTGAATTTTATCAAAAAATGCAGTATGCCAAACAAGGCGATACACCCGAGGATTTAATTGTCTGGAATGATTTTGCCGAAACCTTGTTTGTACAATCCCCTACCTCACAAGGCGATTATTGGTATTTTGATGAAAAACCACACGAAGTGGTTGTGGTTGATAGCTTACGTAAACCGCCTGAAGTTGGCTTATTAACAGGCGAAATGCAACGAGGCGATAACTTTAACGCCTTATTTGATTTACTACCACAAGGCACTATTATGGCAATGACCATGGTGGTTTATCCGCAAGATCTCCTAGAACAGCATATCCTCAATATTATGGATAAAGCCAAGGGCGACAATACTGAATCACGCTATGCAAAGCAAGACTGTATGGCAGTGCAAGAATATCTCAAAGATAAGCACAAAATGTATCGCAGCAGTTTAGCGTTTTACTTACGCGGTGATGATGAAGAAGATTTACGCAAAAAAAGCCGTAAATTGCGTGCAATTTTACTGGGAAACGGCTTAGTTCCCGTGCGTGAAGGCGATGAAATTGCACCGCTCAATAGTTATCTGCGTTGGTTACCGATGGTCTTTAATCCGCAAGATGATCGCAAAAATCTCTACACCAAATTTAACTTTGTACAGCATATTGCCAATTTGCTCCCGATTTTTGGCCGTTCAACAGGAACAGGACATCCAGGCATTTCCTTTTTTAATCGAGGTGGTGCACCACTTGATTTTGACCCATTAAGTAAAAAAGACAGAACCAAGAATGCCCATTTATTGATGCTTGGCCCGACAGGAGCGGGAAAATCAGCCACGTTAAACGGTAAAATTGCCCAATTAATGGCAGTATATCGTCCTCGATTATTCATTATCGAGGCAGGAAACTCTTTTGGTTTGATGGCTGATTATGCTGCTTCATTAGGACTAACCGTCAATAAAGTAACCTTGAAACCAGGAAGTGGTGTAACTTTGCCGTTATTTGCAGATTGTCACAAACTAATTGAAGATACATCTGTCAATGAACGCTTGTCTGAAACCGCGATTGAAGATGAAGAAAGTAGAGAACAGACAGAGGATGGCGACGATCAACGTGACATTCTCGGTGAAATGGAAATCACTGCCCGTTTAATGATCACAGGTGGTGAAATTAAAGAAGATGAAAAACTCTCTCGTCCTGATAAAGCGATGATACGACGCGCTATCATGATTGCGGCTGAGAAAACCTACCAAGAAAAACGTCAAACATTGACCCAAGATATACGTGATGCGTTGTATCAAATTAGTCGTGATGAAGAACTTCCAGAGAAGAAACGGGAACGTGCGTTTGACATGGCTGAATCAATCGGAATGTTTTGCCAACCTGGCAGCTTTGAAGCAGAACTTTTTAATCAAGAGGGAGAAGCGTGGCCCGATGCCGATATTACTTTGGTGGATTTGGCCACGTTTGCGCGCGAAGGCTATGAGGCTCAACTATCTATTGCTTATATCTCATTAATTAATCATATCAACAGTCTCGGTGAAAAATATCAGTATGCTGGTCGTCCTCTGGTTAATATCACTGATGAAGCACACATTATTACGGTTAACCCTTTGTTAGCTAAATTCTTAACAAAAGGTTCAAAAATGTGGCGTAAGTTAGGGATTTGGTTGTGGTTGGCAACGCAAAATATGAAGGACTTCCCAAATGATGCTGTGAAGCTCATTAATATGCTGGAATGGTGGGAACTGTTATGTGGGGTTGATGATTATGAAATTGGCGAGATTTGTCGTTTTAAACCGCTTACTGAAGAGCAAAAAAATCTGATTCGCTCCGCACGAAAAGAAGATAAAAAATACACAGAGGGTGTCGTGCTATCTGACAGTCTCGAAGCCCTCTTTCGCGTTGTACCGCCAAGCCTCTATCTTGCACTCGCAATGACAGAACCTGAAGAGAAAGCGGCAAGAATGCAGCTCATGCGTGAACACAATATCAGCGAATTAGATGCTGCTTTTATGATTGCAAAACAGCTTGATATGGCGCGAGGGATTGTATGATGGTTCGCTTATTTGATATGACAATTCCACCGTTTAATCGCTATCAACTCCCTGTTGTACAGCCTTTTTTTGCTTATTCGTTACAGCGTTTAAAAAAAGCCATTCTAAAAACGATTGGGCAACTCATCTCTATGCAATTAAAGCCCTATTTTATTTATCAACAACGCTATATTCAGCTGTTATTTATCGGCAGTCGAGGCAGATTTAATTTGACGCTAAACGTAACTGGACAGACGCGTTTTCCTGATTTATCACCAAAATCAGCAAAATTACGTTACTACATGGAAGTTATTGATGAATTTGATGCTTATCATTTGATTGATACGTTACATCATTTACTCCGTGAAGAGGACGCTACAAACTTATCCACAAAATCTGTGGATAACACTGTTGATAAGGAACTACTATGAATTGGCAAATGATAAAACAAAGTACACGACTGATAATTGTTGTATTGATTTCCTGTGTGGGACTGACATTACTCAGTGCGGTATTAATGCACTTTTTCCCTAATCATGAGTTAAAAATATTTATTGAAGAGTACCGCTCATTATTACTCCTCTGGCGAATTGTACTTTATGCCGTTATTTTTTATGCGTTATACAAAATTGGGCAGAAAAATGCGCATTGGGCAGTAGAAAGCAAGCGTTTAGCAAAAAAAATGGGCATTTTTGTGGCGTTTGCTGAACTTATCAATGTAATGAATATATTGGAGGCAACAAATGCTTGATATACAACTCCATGTAAATAGTTATTTTGAGTACTTTCTCACGCTCTTAGGTTGGATTATCAATGACAATATCTGGGAATTGCTTGTTGAAACGGGCTTATTTGCACTGCCGATGTTATTCTCTATCCTAAGGCTCTGGCTCAAAGTCCGAGAGGAAGGTGATGATGAGGGAAATAAAGGAAAGCTGTTAATATCCAGATTGGAACACGCCTTGTATATGCAAGTTGTAATGATAGCGTTCACTTGTATGCCGTTAATGACAGCTTCCGTAAATAACCTTGTGTATGATGAAAGCCGTTCACAGCAATGTGGCTATACTATCCTAAAACCACAGGACACCAATCTTGGTGCAATGCAAAGTACCTTAGATGGGCAAGTTGCCAAATTACCGCTTTGGTGGGCATTTACGCACACCTTAAATAAAGCGGTAACGCAAGCAGCCATCACGGCGATACCGTGTAAGCCTGACTTGCGTCAATTACGTTTTGATGTGCAACGTACCCAAATTACCAGCCCTGTATTGCGACAAGAGGTGCAAGAATTTTATGAGCAATGCTACGTCCCTGCTCGTACCAAAATTAAACGTCAACAAATTGAAGTCGATGAAGTACAAGCAAGAGATTTAGACTGGATCGGTTCTCGTTTAATGGTTGAAACACCAGGATTATATGACCGTTATCGTTCAAAGATGCCGCGTAAGCAGTGGACGTATGATCCGCAGCGTGATCAAGCCTTACCGAACACAGGAAAAGGCGGTTTTCCAACTTGTCGCGAATGGTGGGATGATGCTGGCATTGGACTAAAAGCAAGATTATTAGAACAGTATGATCCAAGTTTGATACAACGGTTTAAGAATTGGGTAGATGGTAATGACTTACGAGGCTCATTATCCGAAAGTGATATTTTAGTTCGAACATTAGTACGTCCCGAAAATATTAAAGTATCAACGGGAGCAGCTTATTCTAATTTAAGTTATAACCTTACCCCAGACGATGATCTATTTTCTTCTGCGCGATCAGCTGTTTCAAGATTCTTTTCAGGTGTGGGAACAACTCTAGGCTTAACTGCAGCTACACCTGGTTTCGATGCCATGCGTCAAGCATTACCGATGATACAGGGGTTCTTAATTATGGCATTAACAATTAGCATGCCAATTATTTTGTTAATGAGTGCATATAGTGCTAAAACCGTGATGACACTTACCTTTGTGCAGTTTGGCTTATATTTTTTAACATTTTGGTGGGAATTAGCAAGATGGCTTGATACTTGGTTACTAACAGCACTTTATAATTCAGATACACATAATGCCTGGAATATAGTTGGAGTTATGAATCTTGAAGATGATACCGTAGTTAAATTGGTTATCGGAACAATGTATTTATTGTTGCCATCATTTTTTATGATTGCAATAGGATGGGCTGGTATTACAGTAGGAAATATAGCATCTTCTTTTTCTAGAGGATCTCAATCAACACAAGCATCAGGTAGTCAAGTAGCACAAAGGGGAACGAATATAGCACAACAAACAGCAACGAAAGGAATGAAATAAGAAAATATAAAAAAGCCAAGAATATTAAATTTTTTGGCTTTTCTAAATAAAAAAATCAGTTATCATCCTTAACTTTGCCCCAATACTCACCCCAACCATGTTCATATAAACCTGCTCCATGATAGGAGTTTTCTGAATTATCATTCTCTTGAGTAGAGAATGCATCAGATAATACCTCATCTTCAGAAGTACCTTTCTTGAGAAAATTAAGCACAATATATAGTGCAAATAGCAATACACCAAACATTACACCAAAAGCAATAATCGAAAATACAGCTGCTCCAATTATTGCTAATTGAGCATAATACAATACTGGTTGACTAGCTTTCTTTTCCAATCTTAATTTTTTCAGATAAGTGCCAAATCTGTACCCTAAATTATTAGTATCCGTCATTTTATGCACTCCACTTGTTTTGGTGATTAATTACTGTTAGGTATAGTCTATTTTTGGGAAGTTGTCAATGAGTTAAAACAATTCTGAATGACTTGCTAGCCGTATTAATTCAATTTGTTTAAGTTTCTTATTTGAATAAATTTCCAAAGTTTTTTTCACGATTACTATCAATGTAAAAAAATTAGTCATAATTAAGATTAAATTCCATTTTGCATTGATTTAATTTCAAATAAGTTAATTTGATCAATTTTCTCTGGGTGAATAACAATTGTTAATTTTGCAGGATATTTAAACCTAGTCTCACTTATTTTAAATGTCCATAACATTATTTTTAACAGCTCTTCATCTGTAATATTTTTGTGTTCTCTAATCCTTGTAATTCCTGAGCCAAATATAGGAACAGAAACACTTTTTTGAGAATATACAACATTTATCTCATCCCAAAACTTAATTAAAAATCCTAAATATTCGGGCATTGTTAAATAAGCTTGATTTCTTTCATTAAACTTCGAAAAAGCTGTCAATATATAGTCATTGTATAAACAAACTGTACCTATTTTATATCTTTTCGTCTTTCCAAAAATACGATTAGTATTTTCATCTAAAATATCTTCCTTGTTAAAAGGATATGTTTCAATATGTTTATTCAATTTATCTACATTAAACACTCTTTCTTTTATAAAAATACCATTTAATGACTGTTTTGAAATGATTTTATCATCTACTTGTGTATCAAAATATTCATTAAAAGCAATCACCTTTAAACCATCCTGTTTAAAGATATCACCTGTAATGATAGATATAGTAGTGTTCTCTATATTTATATTAATACTTTTCCATTTAGATACCCAAATCCATAAAATAAAATATATTACAATAAGAAAGATAAAAACAAAGCTAACTAGGCAGAAAACATTTTCTTTAAATACATTATTATCAATAATGAAAGCAAAAATACCTAAAAAAGTAGAAAATATAGAAAAAACTTCACAATACAATTTTCTTAAATTCACATCAAAAAGACGAACTTTTCTCATAAATAATAACCTTATTGTTCATTTTAGAATAAAATTAGTAAAAATCTGTTATTTATAATAATATACTCCATTTTCTATTTTATTCTTAAATTGTATAGTAAAATCAGTTATACTGAGAGCTTTATAAATAATCTTTTTATTCATTGGAATATGAAGAGTCGGTACATTGTGCATTAACTTATCAAAGCTTGGTAATTTGTTCCATAAGTCTTTAATTTCTTGTCTTAAATTACCATTCCCACTCAATAAATCATTTTTTTCCTTATAATCAGGATAAATAACAATTACAGGTAAACCCAGCGTTCTAATGCCATATTCAATTTCTTCTGTTAACGCTCTTGAATTTCTAGTATTTTTACTTAAAAACAAGATAATATTCTTGGATACTTTTAATCTTTCATGTAATCTAGGTTTTAAGGTTCTTTCCCAATCACTTCCGTCACGTACACTATAAGTTGCATCGTGTGCATTGATAAAAGAAAACGTATTATCTTTTCCTTTCCACGCTCTTAACATATTGTAATAACAGAAATCTTTAGTTGCATGTGCACCTAAGTTACTTTCATTAAAGGGCTCTGCAACATAAAATGCAGAATAGTTTTTAGTTTTATTTAACATTATGGAGTCTCCTTTTTCACTTTAATAAAACATACACTCACTAACTCTGTTTCAAATCTTATTGTTGCTACTATTTTAATAATTGCATGTATCAAATTCCATTACTGATGACTGTTATGCCATATCTTATTTCTTAATTTTTAGCTCACTATGATAATTAATTAACGTACAAAACTGAAAATCATTGCTTAATTTCTCCGGTGAATTTTTCATTTCAGTAATGTATCGCTCAACAAACTTTTTGAAGTTACGGATAATTTTTTTCACATTGCCTTGAATACAAAGAAATTCTTGCTTATCTCTGAGTTGAATATTGGTATTCATAATATCATTATGTAAATCGACAATAACAGCTTTAGTAAAGTCTATCCCTTTATAACCTCCTTTATCATTATGAATGGTTTTAAAGCAAATTTTGTCGTTCTCTGGTTGTGGTAGATTAGTTCTTAGCGGTAATGCAAAATGAAGATTTTTAACTTGAACAAGCAGAACACAATAAGGGCGATGATCTTTTTCAAGAATCTCATTAAGCATTGGCGCTTTATTAACAAAAAAATCTTGTGATAAGAGGTCAAGTTGTAAATCAAGGTTTTTTATTAGCATACATTTTTTCCAAAAAATTCTATAATATTGAATTATATAGTTTCTAAGAAATAAATATAGTCATTAATACTTGATCTTTTCTCTATATCATCTATTATATAGATGTGGTGCTAGAGCATGCCCACGTTAATAAACACATAGCTCAAGAGATGAATTTAGTGGTGCTAGAGCATGCCCACGTTAATAAACACATAGCTCGATAGAAGACCCTTATTTCGTATAAGGGTTTTTTATTTTATCTCCCTATCCATTAGATATTTTTTCTATTGCTAACATCTCCATATGCTTTGATTGTTCAATGGTATAGCCTTTTTTACTTTTTTGATAGCTTGTTTCTTATCTAATCAAAGACTGTTCCCAGTTAATTTGTTCTGCATCAATTATCTTTATTCCCATTTTACGAATTTCACTTAGAGTACTGTGATAAGATAATGCCATTTTTTCAATGTCAGCTCGACTCGTGATACGAGGAATAGTATGTTCTTGAGCTTGCTTTTCTTTGTAGCGTTTTGTATTTCTCTCAATACTTAAATCAATATTAATCGGCAACTTTAAATGCTCATTCTTAACTTATCGTATTTGTCGCTTAATTCGTAGATTTTTTCGATAATATCAACGGCTTTTACTTGGTCTTTTTCACATAAAGATAAATACTCTTGATCAAGCTTATGTAAGAGAACTTTATCTTGTTCAAGACTTGATAAATCTATCTTTCCTCTTTTTAAAACGAGCATATCAGCTTTAGTATCAGCAACAACTTCACAAACAATATCTGTTAAAACAACATAATCTTCTTTTAGGCTTTGTATCATTTCAGCTTTTCGTTCTGTACTTAACATTTTTATCTTTCTTCATACTACACAAAATTTTTAATTATTTACTCCAATCTATCACTCTTAAACCATTTACTTTAGTAAATTCTTTGACATTATTTGTTACAACAGTTAAACCTAAACTTCTTGCATGCCCTGCTATCATTGCATCATATGGCCCAATAGGCTGTCCAGTTTTAGCTAGTTCTGCTCTAATTTGACCACTATGATATGCTGCTCCCTCATTATAGTCTAGTACAGTTAATCTTGAACAAAATGATTCAATAACCGATAAATTTTGTGCTACTTTTGCACTCTTTTCAGCACCATAAATAAGCTCCATTAAAGTAATAGAACTTATACAAATCCTTGCTTGGTTTTCATTAAATAGTGGCAACAAATGCTCAGGTTTATTTTTTATTATAAAAATAACAATATTAGTATCTAACATATACTTTAACATTAGAATGACTCTCTTTCCTGCATTTGCGGTTGTTCTCTATCTAGCATAAAATCATCAGATACTGTGTTCACATCATAAAACCAGCTATCCCAAACATTATTTAATGGCGTGATAATACGAGTATTACCTTGAATGATAATATTCACATTTTTTGTCGTGGTCGGTAATTCTGCAATTTTAGGGATTCTAATTGCTTGACTTTTATTATTCATAAAAACTGTAGCAGTTACTGTAGCCATACCCCCTCCTTTATGTATATATTCTTTGTATATACTACAGCTTATTTTGATATCTGTAAATGGTTTCTAATTACTTTATATTGTTTTGAATCCTAGTTGATAATGACATCACAATGTCCGTTTTCATTAAATTTTATGATAATCTCAGAATCACGATTAATTGTAATCTGATCTTTACCAGATGGTCTTTTCACGTAATATCTAATACAGTGAGCATTCAAATCCAAGCTATCCTGAGATGCTTCATATTTATTATTTGTATAGTTTTACAGGAAATGTACTGCAATACAGTACATTTCCTGTATAAATTAAATGGATAACTGTCACGAGACTTTATTTACATTTTTCAAATGATTCCGCTTGAATTAAGACGGGTGTTTGATGATGTGCTGTTTCCCATCCAAAAAGTGAACCATGGACAACTTGGCATCCAAGCGGTGTTTTTTCTCCAGGTTTACGATTGATATTGATCACTTGCATCCGTATCACATTTTTTGCAGCATCATAAAAATCAGCTTTATTAACATTGATACTTTTTTGTAAATATAAGAATGGATAATCATTCTCTAGTTTAATTGTTCCTGTTAATGTAACAGGCTCATTATAATTATATGCCTTTGCTTCAGCCAAAGTACATACACCTAAACTAATACCAAGTACTGTTATCATGAAAACTTTTTTCATCTTATATTACCCTCTCTCTAGTGAATAGTGAACATTAACTTTCTTTCCCAACAATCCAACCTTCATGTTTACGAATAGCTTTTACAAATTGTTCTCTCTGTGCATCTGATAGTGCATTCATAGGCGTATTTCTGTCAAGTCCTGTTGCCTTTGTAATTTGGTTGATATATAACTCAGTGTTATTTTCTTTTGGCGGTGCATATCGTTCCATCGCTTTCGCTATACTAAGATTATTATAGGAGTTTGTTTTTAGTAAAGCATGAATTGCTTTCTCTCCCGCTTTTTCATCAGGAAATACAGCAAATCCACTCGGCCCACATCCTATTGCGCCCATACTCCGCGAAAAATCCCCACATTTTATATTTCCAGGGTTGTTATTCCGCCAAGCTAACGAACCACCTTCACGCCGTGTTAAAGTTCCATCTGCGTTTTTATAAACAGTAGCTCGTCCATCTGCATACGCGCCATCAGATAATCGCGATAATGCGTTTGAACCACTATTAGAGGTACTACCTCCTGAAGAAATGCTATTCCAGATACCTGTACTGCCTGATCCTTGTGGTACATTTAAGTCAATTGGCTCATCGGGACGAATATAGAAATTACCTTCATTGCTGTTATCTATTTCTTCTTTTTTCCCTTCTAAGACTCGCTGTTTATCTTGAGCATTGCTATCAAGTGATGTCTGTTGTTCTTGAATACGTTTATTCATTACAGCTAATGTCGTATTGTTAGTTAAGCTATGTTGTAATTCCATCTCCATGCGCACTTGATTAATTTCTCTATCTAGCATCGTCAAAGCTTTCTCAAGCTCTGCTTGTGCTTTTTCATTTACCGCAACATTTGGCTCTCTCATACCCGCTAAAATTGTTCGTCTTGCAAGTAATGCTTTGTCTAACACTCGAGATAACGCTATTTCACTTGCTAAACGATGAGATAATACGACTGCATCAGGATCTTCTTTTAATGCTTCGATTAAACCTCTTGTTATTGGAATTTTTGGAGAGGATACAGCTTGTAATTGTTCTGCTGTTGGCTCTTGTGTATTAAGGACATCTTCCAAATCTTTTAAGACCTGGATATGCTCCTCTTCAATGATTGGTGATAATCCAGCTCCCGCAGTTGCTTTTTGTTGTCCGCAAGTGTTACAAGTTGCCAGTCCTTTGTCGCCAATTACGCGCTTAGTAAAATTACGCACCTCTTCAGGTTTAGTAAATGCTTGACACAGCTGCCCACTACATTCATTATTTGCAACCGCATTTTTATTTAATACTGGCTTATTATTCAGTAAATTATAACCTGCTTCAACAACATCACCGATTACATCAATAAGTTTTTGTCCCTCGCCTCCCCGTTTTTCGCCACCTATCCAATTGATACCTTTCTTACCCCCATCTTCTTCTGATTTTTTCTTCGCTTTAACTGCATCTTGTTCTTGTGAGGCAATTTGTACAAAATTTTGTTGTTGTGCCATTACACCCCAATTAGCGTCAGCCATATAATCTGCCATTTTACTCGATATGGCTTCACAGCTTGTTTTTGCCGCAGCAAAATCTAATCTACCTTGTAAAACCCCATTAGTCAGGAGATCATATAATTGTGGATTAGCACGCTGAATAATCAATGCTGGCATACTAGCAACAGCTCCTGTCGCTGATTGAATAATATTACCCATTAAATCTTTAAATCCTTCGGTGAGCCCATTTAGCTGATTTTTTACGGTTGTCTTAATGTCAAAATTACCGCACATTAAATTTGCTTTCCACCCTAAACCGAATGCAAGTTCATAGGGTCTTTTTCTACTGGGTGGTGTCATCACCGCAGATCCTCCGCCAATTTGATAATACACTCTATCCGATAAAACTGAACCAGATTGATTTACCGCATATTGGTTTGCAGCTTGTATAGAGCTTGTACAAGAGAAAAGTAATAGCGTTAATAAAGAGAGTTTAAATTTCATTACATTATCCTTTTAATTCCAATCTGTACTAAATAAAAAAGTTTGCCCACGTCGTTTGCAGCAGCTATAAGGTCTCCATAGCGCCCAAGCGTAATCTTGTTGTGTTGAGATTTTGTCCGAGTAAGTATCTGATGGAGAACGATCAGGAAAAATGGCACAAGAATTTTCCATTTTTGGATATAACATTTGCCATTTGTGCGTTTTAATCTTCCCTTCCTCAATAGGAGGCGGAGGCCAATAGCCACGGCTAGGTCGTGCTTTTTGTGCTGCGGGAATATATACGTGTAATTGTCCTGTACGTGAGATAATATCTGCTGCTCGTTGTGCCGTAACAGATGCCGCCTTATATGGATGAATTTGTGTAACAGCTCCCGCTCTCGGATAAATATTCCCCCACATATCACCTAAATTTCCAATTTCGCGTAATCCTGGTGTAATAGCTTCTGGATAGAGAGACTCAGGCATACCAGTACGCCAACCAACAATATCTAATCCACTTAAGAAATGTGGCTTAAAGGGTGATGTTTGCGTATTACAATAATAGCCAGATCGACTTAACAATTGAGTAATTGCACCACCTGGATGGCCAATAACGTCCACGTTCTTAAATGTCAGTTGGGAATATTGTTTTGTTTGTGGACGTTCATTTTCTGGCCCAGCTTTGATCCCCTGCCCCAATAATTTCACTTCCGTCCACGGATTTTGCCCATCATGGTTGTAGCTACTTACTACTTGCTCAGGTAGGTAATGTCTTACTTTCACAGAAGTTCGTACACGACAGCCTCCCCACCCGCAATATAACCAATAGCAGATACCAACAACACGATATTCCATACAACTATGTGATGCACTTGATGCCATAATTTGTGCAGTATTTAAGGCAAATGCACTTCCTACAGAAGATGACAATAAAAAAGTTGTAAAAAGTTTAGACATTTTCATTGTGCTGACTCCTTATACTGCTGATAACGAGCCAAAGCGACACTCACATCGGTAATGCCATAAAGCACATAATTTTTGTGATCTGTTCCTGTAATTTGAATTGCTGGTATCTTACGAATACCGTTAGTAAAAGCAGCGGAAACACCTTCATAAGCGAATTTTAATTGCTGTTCCAGTTGTAACCATTCATTAGACTGTCGCAGTTGATTAATCTGTTGCAAAGCAGCTTCTGGCTGTTGTCCTAACGGAAATTGCTCAGCAAATTTATCTTCTACTTGTTGTACTTGATCTAAATAGTAGATTTTGTTTGCCAGTTCAGCATGCTGAATGGAGTAATTTTGAGAGGTATATACCGTTACTTGTCTTTCTGCTTCTATCGCAGAAGCAAAGTTAGTACACAGACAGACGACGATAGACACAACTAATTTCTTCATATGTTCCTCATTAAAAACAAAATGGGAACATAATTAAATTACATAGATGAGGAAAAAGTGAACAGGAAATTGATTATCAAAAAAAATCAAAAAATTCAGAATTGCCATCTTTTATAGATCTAAAAGTATTCAAAACCAGCATAATCATTATTAAGTTTTTATTTCTAGGAGTATTTTTGCAAAGAAAATGTTGTTGTTGCTTTTTATACTTTAGCTCCAGCCTTTACAAACTTTTTATATAGCGTAGTATAGAGGTCATAGCTATAGCAATGCTGAAGATAGGATACATAATGCTCTCTTTAAAAAATATCGACTTCAAAGGTGTTAGAGGAATAAATGAACTTAAATTAACGTTATCAGATAGCTCAATTAACGTATTAATTGGTACAAATGGCATTGGAAAAACAAAAGCACTTGAAGCACTCTATACGTTATTAATCTTCACAAATACAGCTTTTCAAGAATATGGAATGTCTGGAGAGAATGTTGTTTTTAATGAATGCTTGATTGGTAATGAGCAGTTGATTCGTATAGATACAGAAAATTGGCGATATATCAATCAATATCTCACTAACGATAAACTCTCTCATTCCTATCCTGTTATATTTCTTGCCGCTCAAAATCGAGGGAAAATAAAGAGTGAATATGAAAATAACAATGGTAATCGCATTGCACCTTTAGGAACTGCTGATACACGTGCACAGAACTATTTCAACCATATTATTAACTCAATGAGCAATGATTTTTCATCTCTCAATATGGATATGCCTATTCAAGAATGGATTATTCAACGTGCAAATTCTTCAACAAGTTATCAAGATGAAGAAGATAATAGAGAGTTAGAATTAATCTCGCTATTGAAGATTTTAAATAAAATTGATGAACGGATTAGTTGTGATAAATCAACACTAAAAATATCTGGAGATAATCAAGTTTCCATTCTGGTTGATGGTAAAAAAACGAAACTAAGCGAATTAAGTAGTGGCTTTGCATCACTGATAAAAATAATCCAATCCATTATTGCAGGTTATTCATTCTTCACCAATAGCCAACAAATAGAGAATATCGAAGGATATGTATTAATTGATGAAATAGAGAGTCACCTACATTTAGAATGGCAAACGAAAATTTTACCCATTCTATCTGAAGTATTTCCTTGCACTCGTTTTATTATAACAACACATTCTTCTTTGGTACTCTCTCAATTATATAATGGTTCCGCATCCCGCTTGGTAAATAAGGATAATAAGATCATCAATGAAGATATTCCTAATGCAAGTAATTTCGCTCTAATTGATCTGCTACAAGAGGCTTTTGATATAGATCTTAATCAAATTAAAATTAAGTCAGCAAAAGCTGAACATCAAGAACAAGCTAAAAAAGCAATCTTAGACTTATTAGGAGTATAAAATGAATGGTGTTTTACTCGATGCAAATATTCTTATTGATGCCTTAAATGATAAAGACAGTGAATCAGCTAGAAAATTAAAAATGCTAATGGAAGATAAAAATACCGTCATTTTTATTACACCTCTAATTAGCTATGAAGTATTACGTGGTCTTGCTTGGGAAGACAAAGAAACCTATCAGAAGGTAAAAACAGCCATCGCTTCATTTTCATCACTTAATATTGATCATAAAATTACGAATTTAGCAAGTGATCTATTTCGATTTGAAAAATATGAACGTCTTCAAAAAGGACAAGAAACCAAGAAAATAGATAAACACAATTTTGATATAGTGCACTTTTCAACAGCTAAAATTCATAATCTAGAGCTCGTTTCAAATGATAAAGATATGCAAAGTTGGGATGAGCTATATCAGAAGATCTAATACTAGTTATCTGATAACACTAAATTGATTTTTTTGAATAATCAATTTCCTGTTCACTTTTTCTTCATCTATGTAATTTAATAGTGTTCCTTCTTTAATCAAACAATGAGGAACACTATGAAAAAAACAACACTAGCACTACTCTTATCTGCAATTTTATCAGCTTCAGCAACCGCAGAAGAAACTCAACAACAACCGAATATTGTCAATATTACCATTAATAATATTGGCGATGATTCAGGGCTTGAAATGGGAGCTGGCTCTCGTGCAAGAGGGGCTGGTTCTATCGCAACGGGAAAAAACTCTGTTGCACTAGGCAAAAACGCTGTTGCCACAGGTGGCAATGAAACCAAAGACAGCATTAATGCAAAGCTCGCAGAAAACAAGCAAAAGCTAGCTGATATTGCCACAGCTGAGGCGAATACAAACCGCTTGCTTAGTGAACTACAAAACATCCGAAAGGTCGAAGCGGATGTGATTGAAGCTGGCGAACGTGTAAAACAAGTGCGATTAGCAAAGCAATCAGCATACAACGTATGGCAAGAAAAACTCAAAACGTACAACGATACCGTTGCAGGATCTGCTCAATTTTTAAGAGACGCTCAAGCTAAGATTGACGATTTAAACAGTCGATTAACTGGGGTAAGCCGTATTGGTAATGTGGATATTAGCTCAGACGAGGGACTAACCAACGCCGCGACACAGCTTAAATCTATTGTCGAGGAAGGCACTACGTTGAATTTAAGTGTGGATTTTTATAAAGATTATGTGAGCAGTTATTATCGGGCGTTGGGAGATTTGCGGTCAGCAATACAATTAAATAATTCTTTCATTAGAGCTTACTCTTCAAGTGGCAATTTACAATACCTGGCGGGATCTAGTCTATATCATTCAATTACAAATCAATCCATCACTCCAGGAATCATTAAATCAATTGAAATAAACCAAGATTGTTCGTGGGATGGCTCTTACTGCTATTCAGTTTATTACCTTAACTCTGATGGAGTAATATCATACTCCAGAGTCAAAGGAGAAACTTTAAATATAAACTATAACGCAGGAGATGCTACTTTACCATTAATCACTAGTAACATCGCGAATGAATCAGTAATAAATGAAGAACAATATCATTCCATTTTAAATAATTATAATCGGGTATTAAATGCAGTAGAAAAAACGGCTGATAACTATCCTTATTCTGAATTTATGCCAGATAATTATAAGTTAGATATAAAGAATGGCTTATATAGACTATTACTTACATATAAAGCAAATTTAGATAAGATGTATTTTCAGTGGAAATATGAACAAACACATGAAACAACATGGCTAGATAAAAAAGCTAATACGTCATCTCTACTGCAAGAAAAACTGAAAAATTATCCTGTCAGCAACTCATTATATGATCTGAATACATTATTTCGGAAAAATGTTGAAAATTATTATTCTCAGTGGAAAAAAGAAAATATTACTGATGTTATAGAAAAAAACAAACTGACAACAGAAACACTGACAGCTGAGTTAGAAAAAGCTCTTGGCATTAACAAAAATGCGATTGCAGAAAAAGAAGCTGAGATCGCTCGCCTAAAGACGGCAGCAGACCAAGCAAAATCTACATACGACAACACAAACCCAAGTGCTGCGGACTTAGCACTATCACAACGCTATGAAGAAATCATGCGACAACTCACCGCAAAAGCGAATGAACTCAAATCTGAACAAGATAGATTACAAGCATTGCGTGACGCTTTAACACTAAACGACTTGACCAATGTTGGCGAAAATGCCTATGCCATTGGCACAAATGCCCTCGCAACAGGCGCTAACTCACTTGCGATTGGCACAGATACCATCGTGACAGGTGAAAACTCCATTGCCATTGGCAAAGGATCGGCTGTAACAGGGACTAACTCGATTGCGATTGGTACAGGGCATAATGTATTGGGTAACAACTCAGGGGCTTTTGGTGACCCCAATTATATTTACGGTGATGGTAGTTATGCGTTCGGTAATAACAACACCATAGGTAATGCTACAAAACCACATCAAGCAGGTAACAATACTTTCGTATTAGGATCCAATGTAGTCACAACGGCGAATCATGCGATCATCCTCGGAGCGAACAGTGCAGATGGTGGCGACAATACCGTATCTGTCGGCTCTGCCGCAGCACAACGTAAGATTGTCTATGTGGCTGACGGCACGATTAGCCAAACCAGTAAAGACGCTATCAACGGTAGCCAAATTCACGATATCCTTGAAAACGGCACGGCAGTGAATGTCGAGAATTGGAAAACCCTACTCGAGGTAGGATCAACTGAAAATAGTGCAACCGCAACAGCATTAAGTAATCTAGCATCAGACGTAGCCAAGCACCTTGATGGAGGCTCATCAGTGGACACTAATGGGCGAGTAACAGCACCGACATACTCGATTACGGACGTAACTAGTACAACACCAACGGCTAAAAATTACAGCAATGTTGGGGCTGCATTAACTGCACTTGATAGTAATACTAAAGCTCTTAATACGACATTAGGTAAAAAAGCAGATAAAACTGATATTACTAATATCAATACTAGTTTAGACGGTATCAATACAGCATTAAATGGCAAAGCCAATACCAGCCTTAATAACATTACGAGTGATGGCGAAACAGTGATTAAAAACCTTGCCAAAGGTGCTGTGAAGGTTATTGCAGGAACCAATACTACTGTGACTGAAAGCACCGATGGCGATGCCAAAACCTACGCTGTCAATGTCTCTAATGAAGCGATTAAAGGGGCAGTACAAAAAGACTTAGATGGTAAAGCAAACAAAGACGCAAGCAACCTTGTGTCAGCGGATGTGCAAAAATGGCAGGAGAAACTTGGTAATGGTAAGAATACCAAAGGCGATAAAGGCTTGATTACTGGCGATACGCTAAATACAGCTTTAACTGCTGCATTATCAGATAAAGCAAATAAAACTGATATTACTAATATCAATACTAGTTTAGACGGTATCAATACAGCATTAAATGGCAAAGCCAACACTAACCTGAATAACCTTACTACGGATGGTGAAACGGTGATTAAGAACCTTGCCAAAGGTGCTGTGAAGGTTATTGCAGGAACCAATACTACTGTGACTGAAAGCACCGATGGCGATGCCAAAACCTACGCTGTCAATGTCTCTAATGAAGCGATTAAAGGGGCAGTACAAAAAGACTTAGATGGTAAAGCAAACAAAGACGCAAGCAACCTTGTGTCAGCGGATGTGCAGAAATGGCAAGAGAAACTTGGTAATGGTAAGAATGCCAAAGGCGATAAAGGATTGATTACTGGCGATACACTGAATATTGCTTTAGAAACTAAAGCAGATAAAGGTGATATTACTACGATTAATACCTCTCTCTCTAATAAGGCTAATACTGACCTGGACAATATAACTAATAATGGTAAAACCACTATTAAGAACTTAGCCAATGAAGCTGTAGAAATCGTAAATGGTACTAATACTACCGTATCTAAAACTGTTAAGGACGGTAATACATTGTATGCGGTCAATGTATCTAATAACGATATTAAAGAAGCTATTCAGCCAGACCTAAATACTAAAGCCAATACAGATGCAAGTAATATTGATGCTGAAAAATATGCTAAAAAACTGGGCATAGGCACAATTTCAGAAACTGATAAAAATCTTGTTAACGGTAAAACTGTTTATACCGCAATTCAGAATGCAGTAATCAACGGTATAGACATATCTAACAAGGCAGATAGATCAGCGAAAAATCTCACTGCTCAAGATGTAGAAAATTGGCAAGCAAAACTTGGTACAAATGAAGTCAAAGCAAATAGTAAACAACTTATCACAAGCAGTGCAGTACATAGCTATGTGCGTGATATGACTCGTAACACATTAGCACAAGCAAATACTTATACTGATATGCGTATTAATGGATTGAAACAGCATACAGATAAGCAAATCAAGCAACTTAAAGAAGAAACAAGAGCGGGTATTGCAAGTGCAATGGCAATGGGAGCAATCCCAACTGTTAGCAACAAACGTTACAGCGTTGGTGCAGGCACAGCAACATTCAGAGGTGAAAGTGCGGTTGCAATCGGCTTACGTGTTAAGAGTGACAAAGATAACGCTGTTGTTAGCTTTAGTGCATCTGCAAGCTCAAATGGCGACATAGCAGGCGCTGCTGGGTTTGCATTCGGTTTCTAATCAATACAACTCTCTCACTCATACGAGAGAGTTTTTCTTTTATTTACTGATTAAAAATAAAAAGCAAAAGGCAAATAAGGGAGCCTGCGGCTAAGGGTAAATATTAAGGGTAACCGTTCCTCAAAGAGGAACGGGCCTACCCGTAAATGGCTTCCAATTTGATACACAAAAGGCAAAAAGGCAGAAAAGGCTATGAAATTACTACATACTTTAGCTCATAGAATTTTTAGAAAAAATCGTATTGAAATAACTAAACGGCAAGAAAATACTCAGCTCTATCAAGATAATAAACTACTTTCAGATGGTTGGTTACAACCAAAAACTGCTTCAGAACTTTTATCTACACCACTTCGCCAAAAATTAATTAAAAATATCTATCAATCAGTATCTATGTCTGAAGCAATGTTCAAGACACTCTATCACAAAGCTATCGAACAATATGCAGAATTAGTACAAGAATTACCTGCGTCAGAAACTCATCATCATGCACATTTAGGAGGTATGCTAGATCATGGTTTAGAAGTGATCTGTTTTGCTGTCAAATTGCGACAAAATTATTTATTACCGCCGAATTCTGCTCCAGAAGAGCAAGCTCAACAAAGTGAAGCTTGGACTGGTGCAGTAATTTATAGTGCATTAATTCATGACATTGCCAAAATTCTTACAGACATAGAAATTGAAACAACGAAAGGAAGATGGTATTTGTGGCAAGGAAAAATCAACACCCCTTACCGCTTTAAACACATTAAAGATCGCGATTATCATTTACATCCGACAATGGGATCATATATTACAAATTATTTATTATCCCCTCTATCACTAGATTGGCTTGCAAAATACCCTGAAGCCTTTTCATCTTATTTTTATTTAGCTGCTGGACACTATGATAAAGCAGGTTTACTCGGAGAAATTATACAACAAGCCGACAAAATGAGCGTTTCATTATATTTGGGTGGCGATACAACAAAACTAAAACAACCTCAAAAATCTTTTGCTAACCAAATTCTTACCGCCTTACGTTACCTTATCGAACATGATCTCCAACTTAATAATGAGAAAAGCGGTTCGGACGGATGGTTAACAGATGAAGGGCTTTGGCTTGTTAGTAAAACAGTAACGGATAAAATTCGAGCATACCTTATGCAACAAGGAATATCCGTTCCTGCCCAAAACAGCAAATTATTTGATGAAATGCAAGCTCATAGGTTAATTGAAGCAACACCCGACAATAAAGCAATTTGGAATGCACAAATAAAATCGAATGCAGGCTGGCAACCTCAAATCTCTTTTACCCTCTTAAAAGTAAGTCCATCATTAATCTGGGACAGTATTGACAAGCGACCAACCGTGTTTAACGGAATAGTTATTGTCAACAATCAAAGTGAACAAAAGAATACTGATGATGATAATTCTGGTACAGATGTCAATAATATTATCCCAATAGATACACAAGAGAAAAAATTTAATGATAGTTTTGATTTTGCATTAAACCTTTTTAATACACCAGATGATACAAAACAAAAGCAAGATGAACAGAAACAAGAAAACAGTATTACTAATGAACTAGTTCATGCAACCGAAAAAATTTCAACATTATCCGATACTATAACGTTACTGACAGATAATACAGACCAAATAAATACAGAAATAAATGCAGAAAAATTTGTAGAATGGCTGAAAACATCACTTGCTAACGACACATTCCCAACAAATGAACCACAAGCAAAAATACATTTCGTTAACGATTGTATTTTTTTAGTAACCCCAGGTATTTTTCAAGTCTATTGCCAAACAACAGCAGGTAACACTAACTCCTGGAGAGAGTTACAGAAACAATTTCAAAGATTGAATTTACATAAGAAAAAGCAACCAGGAAATTTCAATATTTGGACTTGTATTATAAAAGGAGATTATAAAACATCCAGAGTAAAAGGCTATTTAATTGAAAATATTGAATTTTTTACAAACAAACAGTATTTTAACAATATGTATCTTACTTTACAGGATGTGAATGATGGAGAAAAAGAATAATTTCTGTGGTGAAGATATAACACTAGATGAACTTCTAGATCTGTTTTTAACTTATAAATATTTAAGACAGAAAACGAAGGACACTTATAGGAGGATGGTTTCTATATTTACAAAAGCTCATCCAGATATATTAGTCAGTCAAATTACAAAAGAAGTACTCTTAACCTGGCGCACTCACAAATTACAAACGGTGAATGAAGTGACATGGAATAACTGTATGCGACATTGTAAAGCCGTATTTAATTTTGGGCTTAAAAATAAGATAATTCCTCAAATAGATAATCCCTTTGTAGGCACATTCCTTCGTGAACCAAAGAAAAAAAGAAAAACGATAAAAGATCAAGATTTGAATGTGCTCATTAATTTGCTAGAAAAACAAAATGACAAAAAAGCATTATCACAACTATGTGGAGATTACTGCCCCGTTTTTTACGCACAAGCTTTAATTTTTACATTATTGTACACAGGAATACGGCGTAATCAGCTCTTACAGTTACAAATCAACCATATTAATTTGAATGAACGCACCATATTTATACCACATAACATAAATAAAACTCATGATGATCATACTATTCCTATTGCGTCAAAACTTTATCCTTATCTCAGCACTTTAGTCGATGAATTACATAAAAGAGGAATACTAGATAATGAGAAATTATTTAATATCAATCATGTATCAAAGACGACAAAACATATGGGCGACATGACAGAAGACCAATTATCATATTTTTTCAGAAAACTATCCAAGATTACCAATATACGACTATCATCTCATAGATTTAGGCATACATTAGCGACAAATTTAATGAAAAAACCAGAGCAGAATCTCTATGGCACACAGAAATTATTAGGGCATAAAGATATTAAGACCACATTAAGTTATATTGAATATGATGTAGATATGTTGCGTCAGCTAGTAAATTCAATTTAAGCTGCAACAAATTAGCATATAATAAATAAAATAGGCTTTACATAATTAAGGAAAAACATTAGACTACCTATTGATCAAAAATTAATTATAGGTAGTATAATTATTATATTGATCAATAAGATATAAAACTCTATATTTAACTGTTTATAATATGACCTTAGACTTACATATTACATTTCTCATTATGTATAATCATTTGGTCTTTCTAACAGCTCCAACTTAATCGGTCAGAACAATTGGCTTACAGCGATTGACTCATAATCGATTGGTCACAGGTTCAAGTCCTGTTGGGGGCACCATCATGTAATAATCTTTTCAACTATCCAATTCATTAATGTCATTAATTTTCTAAAAGCTTGTTACTTTATCTCAAGTAAGAGAAAAAATATATAAACTGCTATAACCAACAACAGAAGCTCTCTACAAAATTGGAGAGAGGCTGGAAAATTTGAAAAATATAATATTTTCAATATAGTTATATAAAAATCTATATAGAGTCATTCTGCTGGAGGTGACTAAATGAATGGTCTCATAATTTTAGTTGCCGGGCTGTTACTTCTCATAATAATCGAGAAGCTCATAACTCGGAATTGGTTAGGTCTGTTCCTTTTGGTGATTGCCTTAATATTAATTTTTGGTATCAACTGACACAGCAATACTTAGCATTTATAGTCTCTTTATCCTCGCCAATTTGATCTTCTTGTTAACATATTTATAATATTTAGCTTTATGTTATTGATAGGAGGCATTATGGCAGAAAATACAAAAGCAGTAGAAAACACTCTGAATACTTCCATTGATTTGCAAAATGTAGATTGGCATTCCCTTTTCAGTCAGCAACAATTGTTAAACTTTTTCCATGATTGGGTTGTACCTTATTCTTTAAAAATTTTATTAGCGATTGTTATCTTCTTAATCGGGAAACGCTTAGCGAGATTTATTAGTAAATTGCTTGGTGCAATGATTAATCGCACAGTGAAAGATGAAATGTTAAGTGAATTTATTCGCTCTATTTCATATTTTGCTCTGTTATTAATCGTGGTAATTGCCGCGCTTTCGCAGCTAGGTATTAATACCACTTCATTAGTTGCATTAATTGGTGCTGCCGGTTTAGCCATTGGTTTATCGTTACAAAACTCATTACAAAACTTTGCCGCAGGTGTGATGATTTTAATCTTTAAACCTTTTCGTAAAGGTGATTGGATCGAAGTTGCTAGCGGCGCAGGTACAGTGACACAAATTGGCTTATTAATGTTGGAATTGCGTACCGGCGATAATAAAACGGTTTTAGTACCAAATAATCAGATCTTTACGCAAAAAATCACTAACTACTCAATGAATAAAACTCGTCGTATTGATTTTATTTTTGATATTTCTTATGAAGCCGATATTACTAAAGCGAAAGAGATTATTGCACGTTGTTTAGCGGAAGAACCTCGTGTTTTAAAACACCCTGAACCATTAATCGCCGTCGGTGCATTGGCAGCAAGCAGTGTGCAATTATTTGTGCGTCCTTGGGTTAATACTGGCGATTATTGGAGCGTACATTACGCCATTATGGAGAAAGTTAAAATAGAATTTGATAAGGCGGGAATCGATATTCCATTTAATCAATTGGATATTAATCTTACCAGTAACCAAATTGAAGCTATTGAGAAGAATAGTGAACAAAAATAAGTGAAAAAAAGTGCGCTAATTTGGCGCACTTTTTTATTGTTGTAATAATCGCTTGGTCTGTTCAGTTTGTGGATCGGCAATGACATCTAATGTTTCGCCATATTCTAAAATTTGCCCTTCGTGTAATACCAATAATTCATCTGAAATATGCTTAATAATGCCAATATTTTGCCCGATATAAATATAAGCAATGCCTAATTGCTCTTGCAGTTTTAGTAATAAATTAATTAATTGTGCTCTTACTAACGAATCCAACGAGTTTAATGCGTCATCCACAATAATCACTTCTGGTTCAAGGATTAACGTCCGCGCTAACGCAATACGCTGTTTTTGACTAATAGTTAAATCACTAAAACGAATATTGGCATGAATCGGTGATAAACCCACTAGGCGTAGAGTTTGAAATATTTTGTGGTTTCGTTCCGCTTCGGATAATGGAGTTGCTAAACGTAACGGTAAATCCAACGTTTGCCCAACATTAAGATGAGTATTAAAAGTTGCATTCGGATCTTGAAACAACATTCTGATATGTTTAGAACGAAAAGAGTAATCACCGAACTTTAATAGGCGATCTTTAAAATAAATCTCACCTTGGCTAGGTTCAGTAATCCCGACAATCATCTTGGCCAATGTTGATTTCCCTGAACTATTTTCACCAATAATCGCTAACGTTTTGCGTTGTTCAATTTGGAAAGAAATATCTTTCACTGCATCAAAGGCACGATTAAATAATGCATTACCACTAGCAGGAAAGGTTTTCGTTAAATTTTCAACACGTAACACCACTTCACTCATTGTTATTACTCATCTTTATCTATTTCATTCGCTTGAATGGTTATTGGTTCAATTTTCTCGGCTGCAACGGAATGAACACGCATATTTAGCGGATAATAACAAGCGTATTCATGTTGTTTCACCCGACGTGTTGGCGGTTTAGTAACACATTTACGTTGTGAAAATGGACAACGAGGCCCTAAACGACAACCAATTGGCAAATTAGTCAATAACGGCACCATACCAGGTAAAGCATTCAATTGTGTTTTTGGCCCTAGCGGCACATTGTAATCCGGATTTGAATTCATCAAAGCTTTGGTATAAGGGTGATACGGGGATTCCATAATCATCTCTTTTGGCCCAGATTCTACCGATTGCCCACAATATAAGATATTAAGCGTATTACACCATTCGCTTACTGATACCAAATCACTACTTAAAAATAGAATTGTCGTACCATGATTTTGGTTCATCGCTAACAATAAACGATAAATTTGTGTTTGCGTGTTGGTACCTAAAGTGTTAATCGCTTCATCCGCAATTAAAAGGCGCGGTTGATTGGCAATCGCCATCGCTATCATCACTTTTTGCCCTTCACCTTCGGTAATTTCATCCGGATAACTGCGCATAATATCGCGGTGATCGCGAATACCTACGCGGTGTAATAACTCCACCACTCGCCGTTTTTTCCAGCCAAACCAGCGCCACCACTTCCCTTTAAAAGTCCAGTTGGGAATACTTTGCCTTAGCTGTGCGCCAATCGTTTTACTTGGATCAAGATACGTCAGCGGATCTTGATAAATCATCGAAATTTGCCGCCCAACCAATTTACGCCGTTTAGAGGTAGAGAGTTTCAACAGTTCAACATCATTAAAGCGAAAACGGTCTGCGCTGATGATCCAATCCTCTTTTACCGCGTTACAAATCACTTTAGCGATCAAACTTTTTCCTGAACCTGACTCCCCCACCAAGCCATACATATCTTCTTCATTCAGCGTCAAATTGACATTATCAACAATCCGCACTTTGCCATTGGCGGTTTTAATATCAATACATAAATTACGAATATCTAATAAAGCCATAAGATCTCCCGTTTATGAATGATATTTATGAAAAGCACGCAATAAGCTATTGCTTAAAATAATAATCACCAGAATAGACAGCATAATCGCCGTTCCCGGTAATACTACTGCCCAAGGCGCAATATATAATAAATCCAATGCGTCACGAATCATTGCGCCCCATTCTGGAACAGTAGAAGCTGCACCCAAAGAGATGAAACTCAACGCACTCACATCCATAATCGCTAAAATAAAAATTCTGGAAATTTCTCTGACAAAAACAGGGAAAATATTCGGCACAATAGTCTCTTTTAACAGTAAATATTTGGAAATTCCTTCTAAACGTAACAACACCACATAATCTTTTTGCAGCTCTTGTTGTACCGCACTATCAATTTGATGAATAAAGTGCGGTAATAACGCTAGAAAAATCGCCAACATCGCGTTTTGTAAACCGCTATCCATTAAAGCGGCAATAATAATCGCCACCAATAAAATTGGAATGGATAAAAAGATATCGCCAAGATATTTTAAAGTTCTGGATTTCACCCCTTGATTGATGCCGACTAATAAACCTAATACACCACCAAGTAATAAAATGGCTAACACAATTAATAGTGCTGAACCAAAGGTGTAATGTACACCCCATAAAAGGCGACTAAAGAGATCGCGGCCAATATCATCTGTGCCTAATAAAAAAATTAAATCCCCAGCTTTATCCCAAAATGGCGGAATTAACTCTTTACCGATAAATTGTTGATCTGGCGAATACGGTGACAAATAAGGTACTAAAATCGCAATAGCGACTAATGCAGACAAACAAAATAGACTAAACAGCGCAATTTTGTCTTGTCGAAAAATAGACCAGATTGCAGAAATGGTATTGGTTATACGAAAATCTTCTGCGCGTTGCTCAATCATACCAAGCCTTTTTCTTATAAGGATCTAATAAAAATTCACTTAGATCTGCTAATAAATTAATCATTAATACAATCAATCCAATCACCATTACCCCAATCGCTACCGCATTGTAATCTTGTTCTGATAATGCCGCGATCAACCATTGCCCAATGCCAGACCAATTAAAAATATTTTCAATCAACATACAAGAAGCAAAAGTTAAGGTAAAAGTACGAATAATTTGTGGCAAAATCGGCCCTAACGTATTACGCAACAGATAAATCCGTAACACACGCATTTTTGACCAACCGCGAATTAAAGCACTTTTCGTATAATTCGCCGATACCACTTGATCAGCGCGATATTGTGTAAGTCGAATAATCTCCATCATTGGTGTAATCATCAATACCAACGTTGGCAACGCTAAATGTTGTAATACACTTTGCACAATTTTGATGCGATAAGGCTCTTCCACAAACCAAACATCAATAATCGCAAAACCTGTTATCGGTTTAATATCATATAAAGCGTTATATTGCCCAACGGAAGAGATCTCCCAATTATAAATCGCAGCTAAATACAACAAGATTGGCCCTATCCAATAAACAGGAATAGATAATCCCACTGAGGAAACACCACGAATAAAACTGCCCACCGAACCACGATTTAATGCGCCGATAAAACCTAATGGAATACCAAATAGTAACGCTAAAAAAAGCGCGGCAATACAGAGTTCTAAAGTTGATGGTAAAACTAACAGAATTTGATCTCTTAATAATTCACCGCCAACATAAGTGATACCAAAATCGCCGCTAAGCAGTTGATTAATATAACTAAAATATCCTGCAAACAACGATTTATCAAACAACACTTGGTTCAATGGATCTTTCAACATTATCCAATAAGAGATCATTGTTAATACGATTAATGAGATAAAAATTAATAATAATCGTCTGATCAATGCAACCATCATTTTTGCACCTCATTTAACGATAACGCTCTAAAATGGATATTGCCGAATGGTGTCATATTAATACCTGCAACTCGGTTATTCGCAACCAACACATTATTAACCGTAGCAATTGGAATAATCGGCACCTGACGCACAATAATTTGCTGCGCCATATCATAATCTAATGAACGTAATAGCTGTACATCTGTTTGTAACGCTTTTACTAATAACGCATCCATCGGCGGATGACACCAGCTACTTAAATTGGAAATGGTACTTTGTGAAGGGCAACTTAAAATCGGTCGTAAAAAACTATCAGGATCCAAGTTATTGGTTACCCAACCAGTTAAAATCATATCGTAATCGTCTTTGCCTTCTTCTACACGTTTTTTCAAGAAATTATACGAAACAACCTTGATATTGACCTTAATCCCCACTTTAGCCAAATCATATTTAATCATCTCGGCCATTTTTATCGGATTAGGATCGTACACCTGTTCCTCATCAATCACCCAAAATGACAACGTAAGATTTTTATTAGTTAATAAGGAACGTGCTTTTTCAGGATCATAGTCATAATCAAAAGCGGTAGCATTAAAGCGTGATGCCCACGAAATCTGCGGAATAATCGATTGTGCCACTTTCGCAGTACCATAATAAATATGTTTAATAATGCGTTGGCGATTAATTGCAAAGGCAATCGCACGTCTAGTATCAACATTCTGCATCACTTGACGTTTCATATTTAAGGCAACAAACGCCAAATTCATACTATCAGACACGCTAATACGCACGCTCGGTAACCGTTCATTTAACAACTTTAATTGGCTGGCGTCTGGAAACGCCACAATATCGCATTCACCATTTAAAAATTTTGCCAATCTGCCTGTTTTTGTTGTCGAAACATCAATCACGACATTCTTAATATTGGCACGTTCTCCCCAATACTCATCATTACGAACTAACCGAACGTTGCGATCTCTAAAGTAGCTTTTTAATTGATAAGGCCCTGTTCCTACTGGCAATGTATCCAATTGCGCTAAGTTATCATCGGCATTTAATTGCAAAGCATATTCATAGGATAAAATAACCGCATTTGGCCCAGATAAATGCGAAAGTACCGACGCATCTGGTGATACTAAATGAATTTGCACTTGATAAGGATTAATCGCGACCACTGATTTGATCTTATTTCTTAACCGAATACTTTCAAAATAAGGGAAATGTTTATTTTTGGCTTTTTCATTAAATAATTCATATTGTGAAACTTTACTGCTATTTGTATTCACATTTTCATCTGCAGGAAAAATTCCATCATTTTTACCAATAATACGATTTAATGAAAAGACAACATCCTCAGCATTAAAATCACGTGTCGGAGTAAACCATTCGGTTTTATGAAATTTCACTCCACGACGAAGATTAATAGTGATAGTTCGACCATCTTTCGAAAGATAATAAGAGGTCGCCAACGACGGAACTACGTGGTTATCGTTGCCACTTAATTCAAATAACTTATTATAAATCTGATCGGCAACAATATTAGTATTAGTGCCGATATCCGCTGTTTGTGGATTTAAAGAAACGGGTAAAGAATGAGTGCAATAAACTAACCCATTATCTAACACTTGTTTCGGTACGCTCGGCGCAGCAAGCGCAAAACCTGCCCCAAATAAGCCAAGCCAATACAGCACAAAATATCTTGATAAAACCATAATAAAACCAGTGCGATGCACTACATTCAATCGATACATTGATGAAAACAGCATATTAACGAGTGAATTTTCCTTTGTAAAAGGAAATACTAGCTATTAGTCGATTAATTCAACAAAACGACGATCTTAATCAATACTCTGACGAACAGCAAGTTATCAACCAGCATTCAAAAATGTATCAAAAATAGATTAACTATTTAAAATTAGTGAAAAAAATGTTACCTAAAACGATTTAGCTTACAACAATTTGGTCTATTTTTTAGGCACCTAATCAATTTTGATTATTTTTTTATTGTATAAAATAATTATTAAACTAAGATCAGCGCCACTGTTATCATTTGTGGCAATGATAATAAAGAATATTGACTTTTTTATGATTAATAATTTTAGGACACATTTATGATTAATTTATTTGAACAAACTGATCCAAGCCGTCGTCGTTATGGCGTGGCTGCTTTTGTTGGGATCTTTGCTGGCTTACTTTCTGCTTTCGTAAAATGGGGTGCTGAACATCCTTTCCCACCGCGCAGCCCATTAGATCTTTTTACTGCAGCTTGTAAAGATCCATCACAAGCATTAGAGGTTTGCTCACGTGCTTTCTTAAATCCACCACACGTATTTTTAAGAGATTATTTAGGTATCGATCCTACTGCACCTGCATTTACTTTTGCAGATCAAGCATTTAACTGGATTGGTGTTACTCACATTATTTTCTCTTTAGTGTTCGCTATTGCTTACTGTATCGTTGCAGAACGCTTCCCTAAAGTGAAATTATGGCAAGGTGTACTTGCAGGGATTATTTGTGATATCTGTGTTCACTATATCTCATTCCCACTTTTAGGTTTAACACCACCTGTTGCAGAATGGCCATTCTATGAACACGTTTCAGAGTTTGTTGGTCATATCTTCTGGTTCTGGACAATTGAATTAGTTCGTCGTGATTTACGTAACCGTATTACTCACGAACCAGACGCAGAAGTGGCTCTTAGCCAAGCACGTTAATTACGTAAATTCCTTTTATCAATAACATTCATACACTAATTAAAATACGCTTTGATCGCCGATTAAAGCGTATTTTTCTATTTAGCTTCTGATTAACTCCTTGATCTGACTAAATTTAAACCCATATTACATCGCCTGTTTTTCTCTTTTGTACAAATAAGCTACACTATAAAAAATCATTTTTTAGGCGACAAATATGCTAAGAACGTTACAAAATGAACTTGATAATCTGATTGAACATAGTTTAGACCAAACCTTACGTTTAGCAGTAACTGGGCTAAGTCAAAGTGGGAAAACCACCTTTATTACAGGTTTAATTAATCAACTACTCTCGTTAAATACTACTGATAATCCGCAACTTCCTTTATTTAGTGCCGCACGTAATCAGCAAATTGTCGGCGTAAAACGTTTAACACAAAAAAATTGGACTTTGCCACGTTTTGAATATGAAGAAAATCTGCTCTCGCTAGAACAATCGCCACCGCGTTGGCCGCAATCAACCCGCGGTTTAAGTGAAACACGTTTAGAAATTCATTATCAGCACAAACAAAGTTTGTTACGACATTTCAAATCACAAGGCGTATTGTATTTAGATATTTTTGATTATCCTGGCGAATGGCTTTTGGATTTACCATTGTTATCGCAAAATTTCCAGCAATGGTCGCTGGCGATGCAACAACTGCAACAAGGTGAACGTAAGCAATTAGCGGAACATTGGCTGCAACAACTACAAAAATTGGATCTTACTGCGCCGGCTGATGAACACGTGTTGGCACAATTAGCGAAAAATTACACTGATTATTTACACCAATGCAAAGCACAGGGTTTCTATTTTATCCAACCGGGTCGTTTTATCTTACCCGGTGAGGCAGAAGGTTCGATTGCTTTGCAATTTTTCCCATTAATTCACTTAACTTCTGAACAATGGCAACAACTGAGTAAATCAGCCGATAAGAAAAGTTATTTTTATGTATTACAACAACGTTATGATTTTTATCGTAATCAAATCGTAAAAGGGTTTTATCAGCAACATTTCTCTCGTTTTGATCGACAAATTATTTTAGCCGACTGTTTAACTGCGCTAAATCATAGCCGTCAAGCTTTTGTCGATATGCAAATGGCATTACGCGCGCTGTTCCAAAGTTTTCATTATGGACAAAGAAATTTTTTCAATCGCCTATTTGCGCCAAAAATTGATAAGTTGCTCTTTGCTGCTACTAAAGCCGATCATATTACTACTGAACAAATTCCAAATTTGATCAGTTTGTTACGTCAATTAGTACAAGCCGACGGTGAACATTTGCAGTTTTCTCATATTGAAGTAGATTTCACTGCTTTAGCGGCTATTCGTGCCACACAACAGGTTATTGTTGAAGAAAAAGGGGAAAAATTTAAAGCAATTCAAGGCGTCAGAAGCCGCGATCAAAAACTAATTACCTTGTTTCCCGGTAGTGTGCCAACGCGTTTACCTACCGCTGATTTCTGGCATAACTCCACCTTTGAATTTGATCAATTTGAACCGCAACAAGCCGTCAGCGGCGAAGTCTTGCCACATTTACGTTTAGATGCAGTATTAGAATATTTGTTAGGAGATAAATTAAGATAATGCAAGAGAAAAAATTGTTTCAAGCAAGCACAGAATCCAATACGCGCGAAGAAGCTCATCAAGCTAAACGTGAATTTCATTCTGCCCAAATAGCGATTGATGAAGAAGCGTATCAAGAAAATAGCCAACCGGAAAACGATTTACAATATGCGCTACAACGCCCTCTTTCTTGGTGGCAAAAAGGTTTACTAGGTACCGGACTACTCTTTTCTGTCGCCGTCATCGCCCAAGCCATTCAATGGCTAATCGACGCTTGGCAGCAACATCAATGGATTGATTTCGCCTTTGCTTTAGTTTTTAGCAGCATTGTCACCTTAGGTTTTAGCGCTATCATCAATGAATTTCGTCATCTACGCCAACTAAAAAAATTAGCTTTATTGCAGCAACAAAATAAAAATGTACAAACGCAAGCTGCCGCTACCACAACAATGGTTTCTGCGAATGAAGGAGCGAAAATTACGCAACAATTAAGCCAATATATGCAAATTTCTACGCAAGATGCTAAATATCAACGCTGGCAGCAATTTGCTGATCAAGGTTATACACCACAAGAATTACTACGTTTGTTTAGCGAGGAATTTTTACATCCTATTGATCTACAAGCGCAAAAAATGATTAATAAACAATCTATTGAATCTGCACTCATTGTCGCCATTAGTCCGTTAGCCTTGGTAGATATGTGTTTTGTTGCCTGGCGTCATCTCCGTTTGATTAATAAATTAGCCAAATTATATGGTGTAAAATTAGGCTATTTTAGCCGTATTCGTCTGATCAAGATGGTGCTATTTAATATAGCTTTTGCCGGTGCTACCGATGTAGTGCGTGAAATTGGTATGGATTGGTTCTCACAAGATTTAACTGCAAAATTATCTGCTCGTGCTGCACAAGGTGTCGGTGTAGGTTTATTGACCGCTAGACTTGGGATTAAAACAATGGAACTTTGTCGCCCTGTGCCTTTCACTGCACAAGAGCGACCAAAATTACACACCATTCATAAACTGTTATTAACAGAGGTGAAAACGGTTATTAAGGATAATCTGTTTAATAAAAATAAGCAGACCACTGATCTATAACCCCAACGCATATTTCAACGCTTTCCGCTTCACCATACCGGCACGCTCTGCTGCTAATAAAGCCATATTACGCGCTACCTTAATTGGCAATAATGGTGAACGGAAAGTTTTATAAAAAATATCCATTGTTGATTGCATCAATAAATTATCGTAATAACGTTGCTGCTGATAACGTTTGAGAAAGTCATCTTGGCTTAAGGTTTGATCTTTTTGCAAGGCTGCCGCCACATTATCCAACAAGCATTTCACATCTTTAAACCCTAAATTAACGCCTTGTCCTGCCAATGGATGAATACTATGCGCAGCATCACCAATCAAAATCACACCATTTTTATAATATTGCTGTGCATGACGACGTGTTAAGGCAAAACCACCACATTTTATTGCTGTTACTGCTCCCAAACGTTTTGGAAAAGCGGCTGTAATAGCTTGCGTTAATTTTTCCATTGAAAGCTGCTGTAATTGCGCGATTTTGGCTGGTGTATCATACCAAACCAAACAAGCCTGTTTTCCTTGCAATGGTAATAATGCACGCGGCCCTGTTGGATAAAATTGCTGCCAAGTCATCTTTTGCTGTTCAGCTTCAGTTTCTACCAAAATTAATAAACAATCTTGCTGATAACGCCAGCCTATTACGCCAATTCCCGCTAATTCTCGCCATTGTGAATTAGCGCCATCTGCAGCAATCACGCGTGCACTACAAATACATTCTCCAGTAGTTAAAGTTAAATACCACTGTTGTTGTACTCGTTCCGCTTGTTTAATTTGCGTATCAACGCAGTAATCCACATTCGGTAATGTCTGAAATTGCTGCCATAATCCTTCCTGAATTAATTGGTTTTCCACCATATAACCAAGCTCTGGCAACTGTAATTCTTCTGCAGAAAATGTAGTAGAAAAACCCTCAATTTCCCACGTACTTAATTGACGATAAGGACAAACTCGACGTGCTTTAATATAGTTCCACGCCCCTAATTTCTCTAATAAACGCACCGAACCTAAGCTAATCGCCGAAATTCGTAAATCATAATCTTGTTCTGTGCAAAAATGAGGTAATGGCGATCGTTCAATCACAAAAATATTTAACCCTAATTTAGCCAATCCTGCGGCACAAGCCGCACCGACCATTCCCCCGCCAACGATAATAAAATCATAATTTTTATATTGTGCGTCCATCTGTTTACCCTAATTTAATGACTCGGCATCTATTCTACTCCAAAAGAGGATACTGCCTAAAACAAAATCATCAATATACCTCAATGAAGTGCTAGAGATTATGCAGATAAATCGGTAGAATAGCGTCCGATTTTCACAATACCGCTATGTTCAATAGCATAATTTTCATTATTTCAATCATTTAACTTTCGATAACCACAATGACGCAAAAATTACATATTAAAACTTGGGGTTGCCAAATGAATGAGTACGACTCAGCAAAAATGGCAGACCTTTTAAATAGTACACATGGTTTAGAACTTACTGAAAATGCTGAAGAAGCAGATATTCTATTATTAAATACTTGTTCTATTCGGGAAAAAGCACAAGAAAAAGTATTCCATCAATTAGGACGTTGGAAAGATTTAAAAAAACAAAATCCAGATTTAATTATTGGTGTCGGCGGTTGTGTTGCATCACAAGAAGGTGAACATATTCGCGATCGTGCACCTTATGTTGACATTATTTTTGGGCCGCAAACCTTGCACCGTTTACCTGAAATGGTGAATCAAATTCGTGGTGGTAAAAGCTCTGTTGTGGATGTCAGTTTCCCAGAAATTGAGAAATTTGACCGCTTACCAGAACCTCGTGCTGAAGGCCCAACTGCTTTTGTTTCCATTATGGAAGGTTGTAACAAATATTGTTCTTTCTGCGTTGTACCTTATACTCGCGGAGAAGAAGTTAGCCGCCCAGTAGATGATGTGTTATTTGAAATTGCTCAACTAGCGGAACAAGGCGTACGTGAAGTGAATTTATTAGGGCAAAACGTCAATGCTTATCGTGGCCCAACTCACGACGGCGGTATCTGTTCTTTTGCAGAGTTATTACGTTTAGTCGCGGCTATCGACGGTATCGATCGTTTACGTTTCACTACTTCACACCCTATCGAATTTACCGACGATATTATTGATGTTTATCGTGATACACCTGAACTTGTGAGCTTCTTGCACTTACCGGTACAAAGCGGTTCAGATCGTGTTTTAACAATGATGAAACGTAACCACACTGCATTAGAATATAAAGCGATCATTCGTAAATTACGCGAAGCTCGCCCAAATATTCAAATCAGTTCTGACTTTATTGTTGGTTTCCCGGGTGAAACTGCAGAAGATTTTGAACAAACAATGAATTTAATTGCACAAGTCAATTTTGATATGAGCTTTAGCTTTATCTATTCGCCACGTCCGGGTACGCCGGCAGCTGATATGCCAGATGACGTTACAGAAGAAGAGAAAAAACAACGTCTATATCTGTTACAAGAACGGATTAATCAACAAGCTGCACAATTTAGCCGCCGTATGTTAGGTACTGAACAACGCATTTTGGTGGAAGGTCCATCGAAGAAAGATATTATGGAGCTCACCGGACGCACTGAAAACAACCGTATCGTGAACTTTGTTGGTTCACCAGAGATGATTGGTAAATTTGTTGATGTAAAAATTACCGATGTTTATACCAACTCTTTACGCGGTGAAGTTATTCGTACCGAAGATGAAATGGGCTTACGTGTTCAACAATCGCCGCAAGCAGTAATGCAACGTACTCGTAAAGAAGACGAACTTGGCGTTGGGCATTACCAAGCGAATTAAACTCTCTTTTCCCTACTCAAATTGAGTAGGGAAAATAATTGCTGAAAAAAAGTACATTTCACCAATTAACTACCAAGAACATTTTCACAAGATCGTGTTTTTGTGCTATTTTTACCGTTCGCTTTACTGCGCTTACGCAAAGTGAGTTAAATTTTTACTTCATTAATGATAAGGAAAACAAAATGGGTCTTATTTCTACAGCATATGCAGCAGATGCCGCACCACAAGGTGGTGGTATGCAAATGATCTTTTTATTGGTCATTTTCGGTTTAATTTTCTACTTTATGATTTTCCGCCCACAATCTAAACGTAATAAACAACATCGTGATTTAATGGCTTCATTAGCAAAAGGCGAAGAAGTCTTAACTAGCGGTGGTTTATTAGGAAAAATCACTAAAGTTTCAGCAGAAAGCGATTATGTTGTGATTGCACTTAACGATACTAACGAAGTGACTATCAAAAAAGATTTTATCGTTGCTGTATTACCAAAAGGTTCTATTAAATCACTTTAATTTTTTCATTTTCATAAAGGCATTAAATTGTGTTAAATCGTTATCCTTTATGGAAGAATCTGATGGTGATCTTCGTGGTCGCCATCGGCATTTTATATGCCCTTCCAAATCTTTATGGTGAAGATCCTGCAGTCCAAATTTCTGGTACGCGTGGACAAGTCGCCACCGAACAAACCCTAACAGAAGTTCGTCAAGTAATAGAACAAAATAAGTTATCACTTAAATCTATTGCGTTAGAAAACGGTTCTATTTTGGCTAAATTTAGTAGCACGGACGAACAACTTCTGGCAAAAGATAAGATTTTAGAAAAATTAGGCAATAACTACTCTGTTGCCCTTAACCTCGCCCCAGCAACACCAACTTGGTTAACCGATATTGGTGCTGGCCCAATGAAACTTGGCTTAGACTTACGCGGTGGGGTACGCTTCTTAATGGAAGTTGATCTCAAATCAGTGTTAGTTAAACAACAAGAACAATTACAAGACAGCCTCCGCACAGAATTACGTAAAGAAAAATTCGTTTATAAAGCGATCCAATCCGGCGACAATTATTCAACAGTTATCACACTTGCCGACAATATCTCACCTGACGAAGTAGTGCGTGTTTTAAAACGTAAACATGCGAACTGGGATATTATTAGCAATGGGCAAAACGTTACTCTTACCCTATCTGAAACCGAACTTTCTCGTTTAAGAACCAGTGCAGTTGAACAAAACATCACTATTTTACGTAAACGGGTTAATGAATTAGGTGTTGCAGAACCAGTAGTACAACAACAAGGTGCAGAACGTATTGTGGTTGAATTACCAGGGGTACAAGATACCGCGCGTGCGAAAGAGATCTTAGGCGCTACCGCAACGTTAGAATTCCGTATGGTTAACCAAACTGCTAATGTGGCTGCGGCTGAAAATGGTATGGTGCCATCAGATTCCGAATTACAACACGATCGCAACGGCAGACCGGTGGTAGTGTATCGTAAGACTATTCTAGGTGGTGAACATATTACCGATGCCAACTCTGGTAATGATGAATATGGTCGCCCGCAAGTTAATATCTCATTGGATAGTGAAGGCGGTAACATTATGTCGGAAGCGACAAAAACTGCTATCGGTAAACCAATGGCTACTGTTTATAGTGAATATAAAGACAGTGGTGAAAAAGACGCTAACGGTAAAGCGATTTTAACCAAACACGAAGAAGTGATTAACGTCGCAACTATTCAATCACGCCTTGGTAATACTTTCCGCATTACTGGGATCGACTCACCTGCTGAAGCGCAAAATCTTTCTGTATTGTTACGTTCAGGTGCATTAATCGCGCCAATTCAAATTGTTGAAGAACGTACTATTGGGCCTTCATTAGGTGCACAAAATATCGAACAAGGGTTAAAAGCGAGCGTTTGGGGTCTTGCGATTGTTGTACTCTTTATGTTGGTTTACTACCGTAAATTCGGTTTAATCGCAAATGTTGCCTTAATTGCCAATATTGTGATCCTTGTCGGGGTAATGTCATTGATTCCGGGAACAACCTTATCGATGCCAGGGATCGCCGGTATCGTATTATCGGTTGGGATGTCCGTCGATGCCAACGTACTGATATTCGAGCGGATCAAAGAAGAACTGCGTAATGGTCGCAGCGTGCAACAAGCGATTAATGAAGGATATAGCGGTGCATTCTCAAGTATTTTCGATGCAAACTTAACCACTATTCTCACCGCGGTTATTTTATATGCAGCAGGTTCAGGTCCGGTAAAAGGTTTCGCCATCACTTTATCTCTTGGTGTTGCCATTTCGATGTTTACCGCAATTACTGGTACACGTGCCATTGTAAACTTCCTCTACGGTGGTAAACGAATCAGTAAATTATCGATTTAGAGATGGAATCAATTAGAATGAAAAATGCAACAAATGTAGATAATCAAGTAGAAACTCTGAATGATATCAAGCTACCTTATAAGCTAATTCATTTTATGCGTTACCGCTTAATTGGATATGGCTTTTCATTGTTGGTAGTTTTAATTTCATTGTTTTTTATTGTGACCAAAGGCTTTAACTGGGGGCTTGATTTTACCGGTGGTACCGTTATTGATACCACTTTCTCACAACCAGCCGATCTACCTAAGCTACGTCAAGTATTGGCGGAAAATGGTTTAGAAAGTGCTGTAGTACAAGCTTCTGGCGGCGTTCGTGATGTAATGGTTCGCGTACCAGCATCATTTAATGATCCGAACTTAGGGAATCATATCAAAACAATCCTCAGCGATAATATTGATAAAAACGTAAATATTCGCAGTATTGAATTCGTAGGACCAAACGTTGGTGAAGAACTTACCACCTCTGCGATTTATGCAACTTTACTCACTTTAGCGATGTTATTGGTTTATGTCGGTTTTCGTTTTGAATGGCGTTTGGCGCTTGGTGGGATTCTTGCGCTTGCACACGATGTTATCGTTACCTTAGGCGTATTCTCTATGCTGCAAGTAGAAATCGATTTAACTTTCGTTGCGGCAATATTGTCGGTTATCGGTTACTCATTAAACGATAGTATCGTGGTATTCGACCGCGTACGTGAAAACTTCCGCAAAATTCGTCGTGCTTCAACCATTGAAATTATTAATATTTCATTAAGCCAAACTTTATCAAGAACCTTGATGACTTCTATCACCACTTTGATCGTGGTAGTAGCGTTATTGCTATTCGGTGGTCCAACTATCCACAGTTTCTCATTAGCGTTATTAATTGGGATTGGGTTTGGTACTTATTCATCCATTTATATCGCGATTGCCCTTGCCTTCAATTTTGGTCTAAAACGGGAACATATGTTACCGCCAAAAGTGGACAAAGAAGGCGCAGATCAAGAAGCATTATTACCATAAAAAAATTATCAGCCGTACTACAATGTACGGCTGATATCATTTTTACTGATACTTTTATATAATAGCTACAATTTTTCTCCTCAAAGGAATACAAATATGCCTCAAAAAAAGATGATGAAATCACTCGATGCAATTGATCTCAAAATTCTGAATGAACTACAACACAACGGCAAAATTTCTAATATCGAATTATCAAAACGCGTTGGTCTATCCCCAACACCTTGTTTAGAACGGGTAAAACGCTTAGAAAAGCAAGGTATTATTATGGGCTATCGTGCCTTACTTAATCCTGAATTATTAGATTCTCCACTCTTAGTCATTGTTGAAATTACATTAGTGCGTGGTAAACCAGACGTATTTGAAGAATTTAACCGTGCGGTACAAGACTTAGATGAAATCCAAGAGTGTCATCTAGTTTCAGGGGATTTTGATTACTTATTAAAAACCCGTGTTGCCGATATGGCTGCCTACCGTAAATTGCTCGGCACTACATTATTACGTTTACCTGGGGTAAATGATACCCGCACTTATGTAGTAATGGAAGAAGTGAAACAAACCAATTATTTGTTATTAAAATAAATTTTCTTTTACTCTGCCCACAAAAGTTCAACACTAGAACTTATTGATTGATGGGCAGAGGATAAGACAATATTTTTTATTTAGTCAATCTATGACTATCTTCAATTAATGGCACTAACTCATCTAACTGTTCAATCATTGCCAAATCAATACTAATCCAATGCTCTTTATTCATATGATAAGCGGGATAATAACCTTTTTGCTGCCTAAGCACGTCAATAAACTGCGGCTCTAACTTTAGGTTCAAAATATTTAACACTTCATCACTTGCCAACCCTAATTTTTTTGCCGAAACTGGCATAAACAACGCAAACCATTTACGACTACGATAATGGCGAAAAACGGCATAATCAGGGTGTTTAGCAAAAAGGGTTTCTGGTTTGGTTTGATAGCGATCTTGCAGATAGTCAAAGAGTATTTGAGATTTAACCATATTTATAACCTAAATAAATTCAATATACCTAATGTATTCCTTTACACGCCATTTGTCTAACCCAGCTTGAGTTGCTATCATAGCAGCTCAAATTGGTGTCTAAAAATTGCAGAAAAATACACAAAAACAATGATTAATAAAATTAAGAATATCAAACTCAATAACCTCAATTTATCGCAATTCAAACAAGTTGAAATAAAGAAAGAGTACCTTAGTTCAAACCTCTATTTATTTAATTTAGGGTTATTCCTGTTAGCTTGTTTTGGTCTGTATTTATTGGTCGCTTGGACCTCTTATCATCCGGCGGATAACGCTTGGACCATCGCCAGTAACCAAACTGTGGTAATGAATAAAGCGGGTGTTGTTGGCGCTTGGTTAATTGATATTCTGTTTGCATTATTTGGTTCAGTGGGCAATTTAATTCCTTTTTTGGTATTTTTAATTCCACTCTATCTATTACGTTATCACCCCATTACCGAATTTAAATGCGGTACGTTTTTAGTGCATACCTTTGGATTTTTACTGTTTTTAAGTAGCCTGACGACTTTTGCTTCACTGTATTTACCTAATAGTCCTTATCACCTCGCTGGCGGCGTAATTGGTGCCATGATTACCCATTACACATTGCCTTTAATCGGCATTTGGTTGTTATCATTAATTGCGTTGGTTGCTATGGTTAGCGGTTTTATTTTGTCTGCTGGCACTTCTTTTATCAAAGTTTTCCCACGTTTTTACCATTGGTTAATGGCGAATGACGAACCGAAAACAACAGAAGAGGATAAATCTGAAGCAACCGAAAAATCGTTGGCAGATTATGAGCAAATTGAATTGCCATTACCAAAACATTTACATAAAGAGCAAGAACAAGCGGAACAAAACAGCAATACTTTCTCACATATACAACAAGATCAATTTGTTAATCCAACAATCTTTGGTTTAATGCCTGCAACAGCCGAACAAAACACCACCATTGATGGTCATTTGACAACTGATACTACTGAATTAACTCCATCAATTAGCAATAATAACGATACAACATTGAACGACAATACAGAAAAAGCAGAAGATAAATTTGAGTTCCCTGTATTTGATACCAATGAGATCACTGAGTTACCAACAGTATCTTTATCAACTAACAGTAACGTTACAACTGTTGCCGAAGAAACTACTGTACTTAGTCAACCAGATACTTGGCAGCAATCATTAGCCGCTGTAATGCCAAGCGTAAATTTAAAACCAACGGCAACCAATAGTTCTGTTGTACAAAATGCGGATGATGACGAAGAAGAGCATGAAGATTTCGATCGCTTGCGCCAAGAATTTTTAGCAATGCAGCAACAAAAAGAACAAGAAATGGTGAGCCGTGCTAAAGCGTTAAATCAGGAAAGTACTTTAGATACATTATTAACAAAACCAGCAGAAGAAGATCATTCAGATCAAAATACAACACCAAACTATAAACCTTATCCGAATACATTGGTACATCCGCTGTTACAACCTGATCCTATTGCTGTCGTAAAACCGACTACGCCATTGCCTAGCCTTGATTTATTAAATGAAGGCAAGCCAATGACCACTGATATTACCGAAGCGGAAATTCAAGAAACTTCACGTCGCATCGAACAGCAGCTACGCAATTTTGGCGTTAAAGCGACAGTGCGTAATGTTACTATTGGCCCTGTTGTGACTCGTTATGAAATTGAATTACAGCCAGGAACAAAAGCCTCCAAAGTGACCAGCATTGACACCGACTTAGCTCGTGCTTTGATGTTCCGTTCTATTCGTATTGCGGAAGTCATTCCGGGTAAACCTTATATTGGTATTGAAACGCCAAACGATCGTCGTCATAGTGTGTTATTGCGTGAGGTATTAAGCAGTAATGAATTCCGTCAAGCAAAATCACCGCTCTCAATGGCATTAGGGAAAGACATTAGCGGTAAAACTGTCGTTGTTGATCTAGCCAAAATGCCACATTTATTAGTTGCTGGTTCTACTGGTTCAGGTAAATCGGTCGGTGTTAATGCCATGATTTTGAGTTTGTTATTTAAGGTTAAACCTGATGAAGTGAAATTTATTATGATCGATCCGAAACAGGTTGAACTTTCAATGTATAACGATATCCCACATCTTCTAACTAACGTAGTGACTGATATGAATAAAGCAGCAAACGCATTGCGTTGGTGTGTCGATGAAATGGAACGTCGTTATCAGTTATTAACTGCATTGCATGTACGTAATATTGAAGGTTTTAATAGCAAAATTAACCAAGCGACAGCAATGCAATTACCGATTCCAAATCCAATTTGGCGTCCGGGCGATACGATGGATGCAATGCCGCCAGCATTAGAAAAATTGCCGTATATTGTGGTAGTTGTCGATGAATTTGCTGATTTGATGATGATCGTTGGTAAACAAGTTGAAGAGTTAATTGCACGTCTAGCGCAAAAAGCTCGTGCTATCGGTATTCATTTGATTTTGGCTACACAACGCCCTTCCGTAGATGTTATCACTGGTTTAATTAAAGCGAATATTCCAAGCCGGATTGCCTTTACTGTTGCTAGTAAAATTGATTCACGGACAATTCTCGATCAATCTGGTGCAGAAGCGTTATTGGGTAAAGGAGATATGCTCTATTCTGGACAAGGTGATCTAGTTCGGGTACATGGTGCGTATATGACCGATGATGAAGTGGTGCGTGTTGCTAGCGATTGGCGCGCTAGAGGCAAACCAAATTATGTAGCGGAAATTGTAGAAAATAATGAGGAAAATGACGATACAAATAACAATGATAGCAACGGTGACTTAGATGAAAAATTTGATGAAGCGGTGGATATTGTCTTAAGTAGTGGTAATACTTCTGCTTCATTCCTACAACGTCGTTTAGGTTTAGGTTTCCCACGTGCAGCAAGAATTTTAGATCAGATGGAACAACAAGGGATTCTTTCTACACCAACTAATAGTAAACGTGAAATCCTCGCCCCAAGAAATAATTATTAAAAGGAGAATGTATGAAAAAATTACTGATGTTATTGATGAGCGTTGGTTTGCTTTTTACCAGCAATGCGATGGCTGATGCTAAAGCTGAATTACAACAACGTTTAAGTCATATCAGTTCGCTTAGCAGTAGTTTCCAGCAACGTGTTTCTGATGCTAATGGAAAAATAATACAACAAGGTGAAGGCACATTGCAGATCAAACATCCTAACCTATTTAAGATGAAGATCACTGCTCCGCAAGAAAGTGAAATGATTTCTGATGGTAAAACATTATGGTTCTATGATCCTTTTGTCGAACAAGCAACCGCCAATTGGGTAAGCGAAGCTGTGAATAATACGCCTTTTGTATTACTTACCAGTAATGATCAAAGCCATTGGGCGCATTATCAAGTACAACAAAAAGATGATGTTTTCACTTTAACGCCACGCAACGGCAAAAGTAATATTAAGCAATTTACTATCAAAATTAATGCTGATGGCTTACTAAACAGCTTCAGTACCATTGAGACAGATGGGCAAGCGAACTTATATATTCTACGTAATATCAACACTGCTGAATTACCTAACTCGTTATTCAAATTCACCTTACCAAAAGGGGCTGAATTAGACGATCAACGTAAGAAATAGTGGATTTATGGATAATCTCGATCTTAATTTTGCTGATGATGAATTCCGCCCTTTAGCCGCTAGAATGCGTCCTACAACGCTGGATAACTATTTTGGGCAAACACATCTATTAGGCAAAGGTAAACCGTTACGTAAAGCGATTGAAGCGGGTCACGCTCACTCAATGATTTTTTGGGGACCACCCGGAACCGGTAAAACTACTCTGGTGCAAATTATTGCTCATCGTCTAAATGCCAAAGTAGAATATCTTTCCGCTGTTACTAGTGGTGTGAAAGATATTCGTGAAGCAATTGAACGCGCCAAACAGAATCAATTTGCCAGTCAGCAAACATTACTGTTTGTTGATGAAGTACATCGTTTTAATAAATCGCAGCAAGATGCGTTTTTACCTTACATTGAAGATGGCACCATTATTTTTATTGGTGCGACCACTGAAAATCCTTCCTTTGAATTAAATAGTGCATTGTTATCGCGTGCTCGTGTTTATCTGTTGAAATCCTTGTCAGTTGAAGAAATTGTTGAGGTATTACAACGAGCTATTTCTGATCCTAAACAAGGATATGGCAATAGCAAACTACAACTGGAAGAAGGGCTATTAACAACGTTAGCTGAATATGTGAATGGTGATGCTCGTTTAGCCTTAAATTGCCTAGAAATGATGGTAGATATGGCTGATGATACCCCACAAGGCAAACAATTAACGCAAAAATTAATGGTGGATATTTTAGGTGAACGCCAAGCTCGTTTCGATAAACAAGGCGATCGTTATTATGATTTGATTTCTGCATTGCATAAATCGGTACGCGGATCTTCACCAGACGCTGCACTCTATTGGTATGCACGTATTATTACCGCAGGCGGTGATCCTTTGTATGTTGCACGACGCTTATTAGCCATTGCTTCAGAAGATATTGGTAATGCTGATACTAGAGCAATGGATGTCGCTTTAAATGCGTGGGATTGTTATACCAGAGTGGGTGCAGCAGAAGGCGAACGTGCAATTGCTCAAGCAATTGTTTATCTCGCCGCTGCGCCAAAGAGTAATGCAGTTTATTTAGCATTTAAACAGGCAAAACAACTCGCCACAGAGTATCCAGATTTTGATGTGCCGATTCATTTGCGTAATGCACCAACACAATTAATGAAAAACTTGGGCGTTGGTAAAAATTATCGTTATGCTCACGATGAGCCAAATGCTTACGCTGCTGGAGAAAACTATTTTCCAGAGTCATTGAAAGGTACTCGTCTTTACTTCCCTAATGAACGAGGAATGGAGATCAAAATTAAGCAGAAATTGGATTGGTTAGCACAATTGGATTTAGCTGCTACACAAAAAGAGAAATAGAAAAAACGCACTCGAAAGTGCGTTTTTTATTATGGTTATAAGAGAAATTTATTAATGAATTAAATTAACACTTGATTGGTCGCCAAGTAACCTTGTGTTGCTTTTTCTTTTTCGTCGAAAGAAACAAGTTCCCAAGCTTCTTGATCAGCCAATACTGCACGAATTAATTTATTATTGAGATCATGTCCTGATTTATAGGCAGTAAATTCACCGATAATATTGTGTCCTGCCATATAAAGATCACCAATCGCATCAAGCAATTTATGACGAACGAGCTCATCTTTAAAACGTAAACCTTCTTCATTCAAGATGCGGTAATCGTCTAACACGATCGCATTATCTAAACTACCACCTAATGCAAGGCCATGAGATTGTAGATATTCAATATCACGCATAAAACCGAAAGTCCTTGCGCGGCTAATTTGCTGAATAAAGGCTTTGGTTGAAAAATCTAATTGATAATGTGCCACATCATTGCTAATCGCAGGATGTTTGAAATTAATGGTGAAATCTAATTTAAAACCATTATATGGTTTAAATTCCGCCCATTTATCGCCATCTTCAACACGAATATTTTTCTTAATACGGATAAACTTCTTCGCTGCTTCTTGTTCTTCAATGCCAGCATCTAACAATAAATAAACGAATGGACTTGCACTACCATCCATAATTGGAATTTCCGGTGCATCCACTTCGATAATAATATTGTCAATACCAAGTCCAGCTAATGCTGAATTTAGGTGCTCAACAGTTGAAATACGCACACCGTCATCATTGATCATGCAAGTACAAAGTGTTGTATCGCGGATCAAATGAGGATCAGCTGCGAATGAAACGACTTCTGGTAAATCTGTACGACAATAGATTACCCCTGTATTCACTGGTGCAGGACGTAAGGTAAGGGTTACTTTCTTACCACTATGTAGTCCAATACCTGTGACTTTCACACTTTGTTTTAACGTTCTTTGTTTAATCATAATTACTCCAGTTATCAATGAGTTATAGTTCATTGAAACTTTTCATTGTTAAATTAATTTGCGTTTTCACGCAAGAATGTTGGCAAGTCAAATAATTTTGCCTCATCTAATGCAGTTTTCTTCACTGCATTACCACTAGTTGCAGTTCCTGCTGAATTTTCTGATTTAAATTGTTCAGCACGAGTTGTGTCACCTAATGGTGGTAATTTATAACCGCCGAAAGCGTTTTTATCTTGTGCTTGTGTGTTATTTGCAACAATTTCAATACGTGGTTCACCACTGACATTACGACCACCAATTCCTGTCGCAACGATAGTAACACGTAATTCATTTTCCGGTAATTCCGGATTCACACTGGTACCGATAACCACAGTAGCATCTTCCGCAGCAAACGCATGAATAGTTTCACCAACCGCTTCAAATTCGCCCATTGCAAAATTGAAACCACTTGTGGTGATATTAACTAATACACCTTTCGCACCAGAAATATCAATATCTTCCAATAATGGACTAGCAATCGCATCTTGTGCCGCTTTTTCTGCACGACCATCACCTACTTCACCAGAAGCAATACCAGTTCCCATCATCGCATAACCCATTTCTGACATTACAGTTTTCACGTCAGCAAAGTCCACATTGATTAAACCCGGTGAAGTAATAATATCTGAAATACCACGTACTGCATTACGTAATACATCATTCGCTGCTGCTAAAGCATCAAGGAAAGAGATATTTTTACCTAATACTTTTAATAATTTATCATTCGGAATAGTAATTAGAGAGTCCACATATTTAGCCAATTCTTGGATACCAGCTTCAGCAAATTGCATACGCTTTTTACCCTCGAATTTGAATGGTTTAGTCACAACAGCAACAGTGAGAATACCTAACTCTTTCGCTACTTCGGCAATAATCGGCGCAGCACCAGTTCCGGTACCACCACCCATACCAGCAGCAATAAACACCATATCCGCACCTTCTAACATATTACGTAATGCTTCACGATCTTCTTCTGCTGCTTGACGACCAACTTCCGGTTTTGCACCAGCACCAAGTCCTTTAGTAATTTCAGCACCAATTTGAATGGTCTGTTGAGCCAAACTTTTACGTAGCGCTTGTGCATCAGTATTTACTGAAAAGAACTCAACTCCTTTGAATTCGTCCTGAACCATGTGGTTTAATGCGTTACCACCACCGCCACCAACGCCGATGACTTTGATAACCGCATCTTGGACTATTTCATCAATAGGCTCAAATAACATATTTGCTCTCTCTTATATAACCATTAAAAATATCATGACATTCTGTTTATTGTATGCCAAAAACCGAGAATATCAAAATTCAGACTTCACTTTATCTAAAAATTTTTTAAATAAACTGCCAATTTTGTTTGTTTTTGATAATTCTCCTGTCATTCCTTTGATTTGTGGCTGTACACCTGAAGATTGATGATAGGTATATTGTAATAAACCTAACACCGTTGCATATTGCGGTTTATCCACATAATCTGTCAATCCTGTGATATTGAGCGGTGTACCAATTTTCACTTGAACTTGTTGCCCAAACACTTCCGTTGCGCACTCTAACATACCATCAATCAATGAACCACCACCAGTCAAAACGATACCGGCAATCAATTCAGAAGAGACATTTTTCTCTTTTAATTGTCTTTTCAGTTGGTGCAACTCTTTATCGACCAAGGTTAATAATTCTTTATAACGCGCTGAAGTAATAATTGATAAGGATTCTTTCGTTAATACTCTTGATGGACGACCGCCAATTCCCGGCACTTCAATCACTCTTTCCGCAGAATTACGTTTCTCTGGATTTGATAGTAACACCGCACTACCGTAATTCACTTTAATGTTTTCCGCATTTGTTCTTGAAGTAAAAATACCTTGCGCCACGTCATCAGTAACACGATTTCCTGCATAAGGAATCACTTTGCTATAACGTAATGAACCATCGGTAAACACCAAAATATCCATAGTGCCCGCGCCGATATCAATTAAACAAACACCAAGTTCTTTTTCTTCTTCACTTAATACTGAATAACTTGACGCTAATCCAGAAAAGACAATTTCATCTACTTTTAAGCCGCTGCGCTCAACAGCTTTACGTAAATTGATTAGCCAATCTTGATGACACGCAATTAAATGTGCTTGTGCAGTTAATCGAACTCCCTGCAATCCTAATGGATTTTTAATATTGGTTTGTTGATCAACAGAATATTCTTGCGGAATAGCGTGTAATAAAGTTAAACCATCGCCCACTTTAACAGAACTCGCAATGTGCATAGCATCATCAATATCTGATTGTGTGACTTCACCAGATAATGCAACAAAACCACTCTCATTTAGGCTTTGGATATGTTCGCCAGTAATTGCTAAGGTAACGCGTGCAATTAATTTTAAATCTGCGACTGATTCTGCGGCTTCAATTGCTCGTCGAATAGAGTTCACCACAGCTTCTAAATCCGTAATACTTCCTTTATCAATTCCCTTTGATGGACAACTTCCCACACCAATGACATTTACTACACCATCAGGTAATAATTCACCAACAACTGCAATAACTTTTGATGTGCCTATTTCCAATCCGACAATTATTTGTGGTTCATCAATTTTAGCCATAATTATTATTCACTTTTATTTTGTGTGTTTTCTGTATTTTGTGGGGCATCAGCAAAACTTACTGCCGCTCCAGTATTATATCGCAAATCAATATAAGCAATTTTCTTATTCTCTGGGATTTCAATTTGTGGATAAATCGTCAAAAAGCGATCAATTTTATCTTTCCACTCACCGCGCCCTAATTTCAATATAATATCATTAGATAAGGTTACGTTCCACGAACCTCTATCATCAATTGTCACAAATTTTAACGTTATATTTTTGCCTTGCAGAATTTTACTTAAATCATACCAAGTTTTAAGGACTGTCACGCCCTGAAAATCAGGTCCTGATAAATGCGGTAAATTATCATCATTAATCTTCCCTTTTGGTAAACTAAAAATCGTACCATCGGAAGTTAAATAATTTACATCATTCCATTTTGCAGCAGGAATATATTCTGTCACACTAATATTTAATTGTGCTGGCCAGATTTTGCGAATCGAGATTGACTTAATCCAGGAGAGCGATTCGAACATCTTCTCAATTGATTCAACATCTTGTCCAAAATAACCTCTTAACCCTTGATGACTATCAGCATATTTTTTCAACATCTCACGTACATCATCATTTGTGGTAAATAAAGGATTTCCCTTTAAGTTAAATGAATGAATTGGTGACGGATCGAGCTTTTCTAAAAACTCCATACGGTGAGAATAGCCATAATAGGCTATTCCCGCGATCACAATATACAAAATCAGTCTTAGCCAACCTTTCAAACTAATGAAAGGTTCACTCTTCTCTGTTTTACCGTAATAGGAAACAGAAGAGCGGCTATAATTGGTGCGAGAGGCGTATTTTGTACGGTTTCTCATTCAGCACTCAACTCCAAAATTTTAACCACTAGTTGTGAAAAACTATAACCTACAACCTTAGCTGCCATTGGGAATAAACTATGGCTAGTCATACCCGGATTAGTATTCACTTCAACTAATCTAAATTGTCCTTCGGCATCAGTCATCACATCAATACGGCTCCAGCCACGACAGCCAACAATATCATAAGCTTGTTTCACTAACTGACGTAGTTCATTTTCTCTTGCATCACTTAAACCTGATGGGCAGAAATATTGAGTTTTATCCGAAATATATTTTGCTTCGTAATCGTAAAACTCACCTTCTGGTTTAATTAAAATTGAAGGTAACACTTCACCATCTAACACTGGCACTGAGAATTCTTCACCTGCTAACCACTCTTCGATTAATACAGTGTCATCGTGTGTCAGCGCTAAATCAACCGCTGCAGCTAACTCTTCAACTTTTTTTACTTTAGTTAAACCAACGCTTGAACCTTCTAGTGATGGTTTTACCATCAATGGTAAACCTAATTTATCAACAATCGCTTGTGCATTTAATGCAGCTCGAGTTTCACGAGTCACAATTTCCATGTCGGCAACTGGCAAACCAACTGCTTTCCACAACAACTTAGTACGCATCTTGTCCATAGTTAAGGCTGATGCCATCACCCCACAACCTGTATAAGGAATACCAAGTTGTTCTAGTAAACCTTGCAAAGAACCATCTTCTCCGCCTCGTCCATGCAAAATATTAAAGACACGCTCAAACCCTTGTTTTTTTAGTTCTTCTACTGGGAAAGTTTGTGGATCAACCGGATGTGCATTAAATCCTTCGGAACGCAAGGCTTCTAATACTGCAGCACCAGAAACTAATGACACTTCACGTTCTGCAGAGTTACCACCTAATAATACGGCGATCTTTTGTTGTTTTAGTTGTTGAATGTCCATTTATTTGCTCCATAACTCAACAAGATGACGAGATAACTTACTTACGCTTCCAGCACCTTGAGCCAAAATTAAATCACCATCTTGTAGGACTTGATCCATAATCTCTGGTAATTGTGCAGGATCAGCAAGGAAAATTGGGTCAATTTTACCTAAATTACGAATAGAACGACATAAAGAACGGCTATCTGCTCCAGTGATTGGCGCTTCACCAGCCGGATAAACATCTAACATAATTAAGACATCGACTTGCGATAACACTTGTACAAAATCATCAAATAAATCGCGAGTACGGCTATAACGATGCGGTTGGAAAATCATCACGATACGTTTATTTTCCCAACCTTGACGAGCTGCCTGAATGGTAACATTCACTTCTGTTGGGTGATGACCATAATCATCAATCAACATCACTTTACCATTTGGACGAATAAAAGAGCCTAATTGGTCAAAACGTCTGCCAGCACCTTGGAAATCAGCTAACGCCGCCAAAATCGCTTCATTACTAATACCTTCTTCTTTTGCCACCACCAAAGCTGCAGTTGCATTTAATGCGTTATGACGTCCTGGTACATTTAACAATACTTCAATCTTTTCACCATTTGGACAAATCACAGTGTAATGCCCTTGGAAGCCGGTTTGGCTATAGTTCTCAATACGATAGTCCGCATGTTCACTAAAGCCATAAGTAATCACTTGGCGTCCAACTTTAGCAGTTAAAGTTTGCAACACTGGATCATCAGCGCACAATACAGCTAATCCATAAAATGGCAAATTATGTAAGAAATTAATATAGGTTTGTTTCATTTCTTCAAAATCGCCATGATAGGTATCCATATGGTCTGGTTCAATATTAGTCACTACCGAAACCATTGGTTGTAAATGCAAGAAAGAGGCATCACTTTCATCTGCTTCCGCAATTAAATAACGGCTTAAACCAAGATGAGCATTGGTGCCTGCTGACTTCACCAATCCTCCATTAACAAATGTAGGATCCAATTTTGCTTGTGCATAAATCATTGCAATCATCGCAGTTGTTGTGGTTTTACCATGTGTACCAGCCACTGCAATGCCATGACGGAAACGCATAATTTCTGCCAACATTTGTGCACGCTGAATAACTGGAATACGCGCTTCACGCGCTGCTGCTACTTCTGGATTATCAGGTTTAATCGCGCTTGATACCACCACTACACTCGCACCTGAAATATTGGTTGCTGCATGTTGTAAAAAGATTTTTGCGCCTAAACTTGCCAACCGCAATGTCACTGCATTCTCTTGAATATCCGATCCAGTAATATGGTAACCTTCATTCAGTAACACTTCTGCAATACCACCCATACCAGCACCGCCAATACCAACAAAATGAATCTGTTTGACGCGACGCATCTCTGGGATCACCATACGCACTTGATGTTGAAAATTTTCTCTAATTTTATCGTCCATGTAATTCTCTTATTTTGTAACTGAAATAATTGTTTCTGCGACTTGTTGTGCCGCTTTTGGTGCCGCTTTTGTTTGGGCTTTTTCTGCCATTGTCAATAACGTTTGGCGATCCCATTGTTGTAAATATGCCGCTACTTTCTCTGCGGTTAATTCAGCTTGTTCAATAATCGCTGCTGCGCCGGCATCAGCTAAATAACTTGCATTTAAATACTGTTGGCGATCTTTATGTTGGAATGGTACAAAAATCGCTGGTACCCCTGCTGCGGCAATTTCACAGACAGTCAATGCACCAGAACGGCAAATCACTACATCTGCCCACGCATAGGCTGCCGCCATATCATCAATAAAATCGCTCACTTCTACTTGGGCATCAGGTGCATAAAGCGTGCGAATTTGCTGACTATTACCTTGCCCAACCTGATGACGAATAATAATGCTATTGCCTAATTTTTCTGCAACTTTTGGCATCAATAAATTTAACACTCGTGCACCTTGGCTACCACCAAACACCAAAATCCGTAAAGCGCCTTCTCGATTATTAAAACGTTGTTGCGGTGTTGGCAAACTAAACATATCTGCTCTAACTGGATTACCGACAACTTCAGCATCTGGAAAAGCATTAGGAAAAGCTTGTAATACTCGAGTAGCAATTTTCGCTAATAATTTATTGGTTAAACCCGCCACCGCATTTTGCTCATGCAAAATAACGGGTACGCCACACAATTTCGCTGCTACACCACCAGGGCCAGAAACATACCCTCCCATACCTAATACCGCATCAGGTTGATAGGCTTTGATAATTTTTTTCGCCTGTGATATTGCTTTCACAATTTTAAATGGTGCTTTTAATAAAGCCAATAAGCCTTTACCACGTAGTCCTGAAATTTCAATAAAGTGAATCTTAATACCATGTTTAGGCACTAAGTCGGCTTCCATACGATCTTTGGTACCCAGCCATTCAATCTGCCAGCCTTGTGCTTGTAAGACTCGTGCAACAGCAATCGCTGGAAAAACATGGCCGCCAGTTCCTCCAGCCATAACTAATAAACGTTTTGTCATAAATTACTCTTAATCATCTCGTAAATGTGCATGCCCACTTGCTAACCGATTCTCATGATCGATCCGCATTAAAATGCCAATCGCAATACACATAATAATTAAACTTGAACCACCATAACTGATTAGTGGGAATGTAAGACCTTTTGTTGGTAATAAGCCAATAGTTACGCCTAAATTCACGAAACCTTGGAAGAAAATCCAGAATGCAATACCAAAAGCAAAAAAGCCACGAAATTTAGCTTCTAATTTTAACGACTCTTTACCAATTTTTAAGGCACGAAATACCAAAGAAAATAGTAAAAAGACAATGACTAACACGCCAATAAAACCAAATTCTTCACCAATAATGGCAAGCACAAAGTCAGTATGTGCCTCTGGTAAATATTCTAATTTTAAGATGGAATTACCTAATCCTTGACCAAAAAACTCCCCATTACCAAATGCCATTAATGAGTTTGACAATTGATAGCCTGTACCAAAAGCATCGGCAAAAGGATCCATATAAGAAGTAACCCGCTTCATTCGGTATGGCGAAATTACAATTAAAAACATTAATAAGCTTGCACCAGCCCCAATCAGTAAGAAAAACTGGAAAATTTTTGCGCCGGCGATAAACAACATACCAAATGTAATGACGAATAATACAACACTACTTCCCAAGTCCGGTTGCAACAGCAAAAACAAAATTAAGATACTGCAAACAATAGTCGGGCGAATGAAGATAAGTTGTCGTGTTGTCACTACATCATATTTGCGTACAAAAAAGCTGGAAAGATAACAAATTAACGCTAATTTCGCTAACTCAGCCGGCTGGAAATTAACAAAGCCTAATGAAATCCAACGCGTTGCCCCGTTAATATTACGACCAACAATTAACACTACAATCAGTGAACATAGCGCAATTAAGTATAACCACGTGCTCCATTTTTCCCATTTTTCCATTGGAATTTGCAGCACAAAAAAGAACATCGCCAATCCAGTAATAATATAAATACCATCACGGATCGCAAAATAGAGCGGGTCATTATACAGCTTTGCTGCAGTAGTAAATGATGCCGTTGTTACTGCAACAAAACCAATAAATAATAGAATAATGAACAATAAAAATAAGGTACGATCATATAAAGACGATTGCGGTGTAATACGTCCCCAGCGCCAAAAGCCATCTTTTATTCTCGATAACATTAAACCTTACCTTTATTTATTGTTTAGCTAAACGAGCAAAATCATTGCCGCGTACTTCAAAATTAGCAAACTGATCCCAACTCGCACAAGCTGGTGATAATAGCACCATATCGCCTGCTTGCAACAATGGGCGAATCGCATTAATCGCTTGTTCCATGGTATCCACAATAACACTTTGCGTTGATAATGCCGCTAATGCTGCTTTATCTTGTCCAAAGCAATAACAGAAAATATTAGGTTTATTAATTAGTGGTTTTAAATCGCTAAAATCTGCTCCTTTGCCATCACCACCAAGTAATAAATATAAACGACCCGCTACTTCCAAACCATTTAAAGCCGCTTGCGTACTGCCTACATTGGTTGCTTTAGAATCATTAATCCAACGTATGCCATTTGCTTGATGTACAGTTTGAAAACGGTGATCTAAGCCGCCAAAAGTTTGCAATGCTTGCACAATGCCTTTTTCAGGAACATTAACCGCTTCCGCTAACGCAATAGCAGCGAGTGCATTCATATAATTATGGCGACCACTTAATTTCATTTCCTCAACAGATAATAGACGTTTAGTTGGCGTATTGAGATAAATTTTGCCTGATTCAGTGGTTAAATAATAATCTGCATCTTGTGCGGCAAAACTGAAAACTGTTTGTTGTTCCTCGTGATTATCAGGATGAGTCAAGCGATCTTCATGATTAACAACAATAGTTTTTGCATTTTGATAAACACGTAATTTTGCCTGACGATAGTCTTCTAAATCACGATAACGATTCATATGATCTTCGGAAATATTCAAGATCGTTGCAGCAGCTGCTTTCAAACTATAAGTCGTTTCTAATTGGAAACTTGAAAGCTCTAATACATACAAATCACAGCCTTTATCTAACAAGGAAAGTGCTGGAATACCAATATTACCGCCAATGCCAACTTTTATATCGCCAGCTTTTGCCATTTCATAAACTAATGTGGTTACGGTACTTTTACCATTAGATCCGGTAATTGCGACAATTGGCGCTGTTGCTTCACGACAAAATAGCTCAATATCGCCAACGATTTCCACACCAGCAGCAATGGCTTGTTGAATTTCTGGTGTTTTTACTGCAATCCCTGGACTTAAGACAATTAAATCACTATTAACCAACCATTCAGTATTTAAACTACCTGTATGAACAGGAACGTTTGTTGGTAATTGATCTAAACCTGCTGGATGTTGGCGTGTATCAATCACTTGCAATTTAACATTTTTGCCAACGAAATAATCAACACAAGATAATCCTGTTTTGCCTAAACCAACGATAGTGACGGTTTTCCCTGTATAATCCCACTTAGACATTGTTATCTGTCCCCTCAAATACCACTTAACGTAATTTCAACGTTACTAATCCTAACAACACCAAAATCAAGGAAACAATCCAAAAACGGACAATAACGCGTGGTTCTGGCCAGCCTTTTAATTCAAAATGGTGGTGAATCGGCGCCATACGGAAAATACGTTGTTTTCTTAATTTGTATGATCCCACTTGTAAAATTACTGACAATGTTTCAATAACAAAAACACCACCCATAATGACTAATAAAAATTCTTGTCTTACTAAAACAGCAATCGTACCGATGGCACCACCTAATGATAAAGAACCAACATCTCCCATAAATACTTGTGCTGGATAAGTATTAAACCAAAGGAAACCTAAGCCTGCTCCAACAATGGCAGTACAAACAACCACTAATTCAGCACTGAATTTAATATAAGGAATATGTAGATAATCTGCGAAATTGAAGTTACCAGTTGCCCAAGCAATTAAGGCAAATGCAGCAGCAACTAATACTGTTGGCATAATCGCCAAGCCATCTAAGCCGTCAGTTAAATTCACTGCGTTACTGGTGCCAACAATCACAAAATAAGACAACACAATATAAAACAAACCGAGTTGCGGCATAATTTCTTTAAAGAATGGTACTACCAATACCGTTGCATTAGTATCTTTACCAATCCAGTACATTCCGATTACGGCAATTAACGCCACAAAAGAGAGCCAAAAATATTTCCAACGTGCAATTAAGCCATCTGTATTTTTACGCACCACTTTACGGTAATCATCAATAAAACCGACTGCACCATAACCAAATAGCACAAATAGCACAAACCACACATATGGATTTTCTAGATTTGCCCATAACAAGGTACTAACACCAATAGAGGCTAAAATCATAATACCACCCATTGTCGGCGTACCACGTTTACTAAAATGGCTTTCTGGTCCATCATTACGCACGACTTGACCAATTTGCAACATTTGTAATCTGGTAATGACTTTAGGACCAATCCATAAACAGAACAATAATGCAGTTAATAACGCTAAAATTGCACGAACAGTAATATATGAAAAGACATTAAAAAAAGTGTGATACTTGACTAAAAATTCACTAATCCAAACTAACATTGTCCAAAACCTTTAAATGCTTCCACAATCTCTTCCATTTTCATTGAACGAGATCCTTTCACTAATAATAAAATTGTTTTTCCTGCCTGCAGTTGTTCTGTTACATATTGTTGCAATGCAGTAATTAACTCTGCTTTCTGTTGATAATGTTCGCCGCCACAACGCGCACTAATAGCTCGACTATAATGGCCAAAACTAAATACTTTGCTTAAATTTGCTTGATGTGCTGCTTCAGCAACTTGTTGATGGCATTGCTCTGTACTTTCACCCAACTCCGCCATATCTCCGACTGCTAAAATTTTGATAGCTTGTGTTGCTTGTTGTAACACTGCCATGGCTGCTTTTAATGAATCCACATTGGCATTGTAAGTATCATCCAAAATAGTAAATTGCGGATTCACCACAACAGGAAAGAGTCTGCCTTTTACTCGTTTACCTGCGGCTAAGCCTGCTTTAATATCTTGCAACGAAGCGCCTAAAACCAACGCTAAGGAGGCTGCCGCTAACGCATTGCTGATATTATGTTCCCCTAAATAAGGTAAATCGATTGCAATTTCTCCTTGTGGTGTACATAACACAAAATGATAACCTTCGGCATAAGGTATTATCGCTTTAGCATAGACATCAGCTTGTGCTGAATTGATCGAAAATTGTTGAATAGGATGATGGCCAATATTTTGCTGCCAGAAATTGAGATATTGACAGTTTGCATTAACAATCGCCACACCGTTTGACGTTAAACCTTGATAAATTTCGCCTTTTGCTTTAGCAACACCTTCCACTGAGCCAAATCCTTCTAAATGCGCTGGTGCGACATTATTGACTAAAGCTACGTCTGGACGTGCTAATTGTGTGGTATAAGCAATTTCACCTGCATGATTAGCACCAAGCTCAATCACTGCATAACGGTGTGCATTAGTTAAACGTAATAACGTTAATGGCACCCCAATATCATTATTAAAATTACCTGCGGTAAACAATACTTCATCTGGTGAATTCGCCGTATGTTGCAAAATCGCGGCAGTCATCTCTTTTACTGTTGTTTTACCTGATGAACCTGTCATCGCAGCAACTTTAGGATTAACTTGTAATCTTACCCAAGCGGCTAATTGTCCTAATGCTTTTTTTGTATCTGCAACCACTAATTGTGGCAATGGAATATTAGGGTTAGCTTGTTCTACTACCAAAATCTTTGCGCCTTGTTGATACACGCGATCAAGAAATTGGTGAGCATCAAAACTTTCTCCCCTTAATGCAAAAAAAATACTGCCGCAACAATTTGTGCGGCTATCAGTTGTTACACTATCTACTTCAATGTCAGCTTGAGGTGGGTTAATTTCTTGTGCAGCTAACAACTTACTTAAAGTAGAAAAATTAATTGTGATCATTTGTTATTCTTCTTTATGTTATTTGTGTTATGTCAATCCCAGCAATCGTGACACAATCTCACGATCAGAAAAATGGTATTTGGTTTGTCCAATAATTTGGTAATCTTCGTGTCCTTTGCCTGCTACCAAAATAAGATCATTTGGTGCTGCTTGCGAAAAAGCATACTCTAATGCCTGTTCACGGCGATGAATTATAGTAGCGTTATTTGGAAAGTCTAGCCCTTGTACAATATCATTTATAATTGCAGCAGCATCTTCAGTACGCGGATTATCGTCTGTAATAATCACTTTATCCGCCAATCGTTCCGCAATCTTCGCCATCTGTGGACGTTTACCTTTATCACGATCACCGCCGCAACCAAACACACACCACAATTGTCCATGGCAATGTAATTTAGCCGCTAATAATGCTTTTTCTAACGCATCTGGTGTATGTGCGTAATCTACAACTGCCGTTGGTCGGTTTTCGGCAGTAAAGCGTTCCATTCTGCCGCAAACACCCTCAAGTTGAGAAACGGTAGCGCTTAATTGCGCTAAAGAGTAGCCCAATGATAATAGCGTTGCAGTAGTAAGTAATAAGTTAGCAACATTGAACTCACCAATGAGTTTGGAATGAAAAGTGGCATCACCCCAACTAGAAGAGAAATGAATCGTGGCACCTTGTGGGTGATATTCAATATGTTCTGCTTTTAACCATTGTGAATGGTTGGGTTGGAATCTTACATTTAAACTCACTGCAACTGCATCAGGCAATTCTTGCAGCCATTGTTGTCCCACTTCATCATCAGCATTAATAATACGTTGTTGTACATCTAATTCAGTGAACAATATTTTCTTGGCAGCAGCGTATGCAGCTAAAGTGTGGTGATAATCTAAATGATCGCGGCTCAAGTTAGTAAATACCGCAGCATTAAAATGTAACGCTGCAACACGTTGTTGTACCAGACCATGTGAAGAAACTTCCATTGCCACAAAATCTGCGCCATGCCTAACAAAATCTGCTAAATTACGTTGAATTTCTACCGCAGAACCTGTGGTATTAGTCGCTGGTTTAATCTGTTGATAAAAACCATTACCAATGGTACCCATCACTGCACTACATTTACCAAGTAAATGAGTCCATTGAGTTAATAAATTTGCAATTGTGGTTTTACCATTTGTACCAGTTACTCCTACTAATGTTACTTGACTAGAAGGTTGCTGATAAAACTCACCCGCCAATTGAGATAATTGGTTAGCTAGTTGATAAACATAGATAACAGGAATATTGTCCTGCCAAGTTAAACGCGCTTTATCTTGCGCATCTTCACTCTCTAAAATAATCGCTGCAGCGCCAGCAGCAATCGCTTGTGGTACAAATTTTCTACCGTCAATTTGATGTCCAATTAAGCCGACAAAAACATCCCCTTTTTTTACTGCTCGACTATCTAACTGCATCTCCTGTAATGGTTGCTCTGGTAAGGTTAAATTAAAGTAACGGCTTAAACGCTGCATTTTGATTTTCCTTAATTATCTCGTTGATTTTCACTCTTTAGTGTATCAATACGTACAACGCGTTTCGCACTCTTAACCTCACCTTCAATACCGTCAGGTGTAATATTTTTTGCACGTAAAGTATGTCCCATAATCTTTGAGAATACTGGCGCAGAAATTGCACCACCATAATATTTACCTGCGGTTGGATTATTAATCAAAATTACCAATGCAAATTGAGGATCACTCGCCGGTGCGATACCAGCTGTATAGGCAATATATTTATCCACATATTGACCATTTTCCAATTTTTTCGCTGTACCTGTTTTAATTGCCACACGATAACCCGGTACCGCAGCAGCAATACCACCACCGCCCGGTTGTGCAACACTTTCCATCATATGCACGACTTCACGAGTTACTTTTTCAGAATAAATACGCTCTCCAATTACTGGCGGATCGACTTTAGTAATAGAAAGCGGACGATAAACACCAAAGCTACCTAACGCCACATAAGCACGCGCTAATTGTAATGGTGTTACGGTTAAACCATAACCATACGCCACTGTAGCACGTTCAATATCTGCCCAACGTTTACGGTTTAATGGTAAAGTCCCTGATTGTTCACCAACCAAACCTAAATTAGTCGGCATACCAAAACCGGCTTTGTGATAAGTATTCATCAATACAGAAATCGGCATTTGTAAAGATAGTCGGCTTACCCCAACGTTACTCGATTTTTGTAGAATTCCTGTAATGGATAATTCATTACGCGGTGCCACGTCACGAATAGTATGCCCATTGACCACAAACGGTTTAGTGTTAATCACTGTATCTGGAGAGATGATCTTTTGTGTCAATGCAGTTAATACCACAAATGGTTTTACTGTTGAACCTGGTTCAAAGGTATCGGTAATCGCACGATTACGGCGTAATTCTGCTTGTGAACCAAAAATACTATTTGGGTTATAAGATGGTGCAGTTGCCATTGCTAAGATTTCACCAGTACTAATCTTAACTAACACCGCCGTACCTGATTCCGCTTTGTTTTCTGCTACTGCCTTTTTAATTTCGCGGAATACCATTGATTGCAAATGACGATCAATACTTAATGTCACATCGTGAGCATCATATTTTTGCGTACTAGAAATATTCTCAATAATATTACCCGACTTATCTCGACGATAAGTTTTAGAACCCGATTTGCCAATTAATAAGGAGTCAAAACTCTTTTCAATCCCTTCAATACCTTGTCCATCAATATTGGTATAACCTAATAATTGTGCAGATTCTTCCACAGTTGGATAAAAGCGACGGTATTCCTTACGCATAGAAATACCTGTGATTTTAAGATCGTGAATATATTTCGCCATTGTTGGTGAAATTTGACGATCTAAATAGACGAAACGAGATTTAGGATTTTTATTTAAACGATTGATAACATCTGATAATGGAACATTCAATGTTTCTGCTAAACGCTGCCAGCGTTCTTTTTCCATCAATGAATTTTTTTCAAAAATTTCTTTTGGATCGGCAATAATTGAATAGTTTTCAACACTCACCGATAACAATTCACCATTACGATCAAGAATATCACCACGAATATAAGGAATTTGTTCAGTACGCAATGAACGTTTATTACCCTCTGCAATATAAAAATCAGCATTAATTAATTGAACATAGGCTGCTCTCGCAATTAGCGCCACTAAACCAGCAATAATTAAAACGATAGTGAGGATATAACGCCCCTTTGAAAAACTACTCACTTGTTGTAATGATTTATTTTTGACCCTAGCCATCGTAGTACCCAGTTATCTAATTTATTCAATAATTAATACTTCTTGTTCATCTTGCGTCGATTGCATACCTAGTTGACGAGAGATCCCTTCGATTCTAGTACGATCGCTCAATGCACTATCTTCTAAGCGCAAATTCAATGCCTCACTTTGTAATGCTTGATATTCTGTTTGTAGCTGATTTTTCTCATTAATTGCTAAACGGGTTAAATGGGTAATCCATACTGTTGAAACTGCCGTAATTAATAATGCAATCAATAACAACATCACCGTTTTATTCGCTTGGAAAATATCATCTACAATAATTCGCCATAATGGGTAGCGATCATAAGTTTTAAAAATCATCTTAATCTCTCCGCTACTCGTAATACTGCACTTCTTGAACGAACATTTACGGCAAGTTCTTCATCACTCGCCATAATCGCTTTACCAATAATTTTTAATTTCTGATTACGTTCAATTTGATCTTCAGTTAATGGCAATCCTTTTGGAATTTCCTCTCCTTTACTTTGTTTCTTCATAAAGCGTTTTACTAAACGATCTTCTAAGGAGTGGAAACTAATAATGGCTAATCTGCCCTCTGGCACTAAAACCTCAAGTGCAGAATTTAAAATCTTCTCTAACTCTTCTAATTCGCTATTAATAAAAATACGAATAGCTTGGAAACTTCGGGTTGCTGGATGTTTATGTTTCTCTTTTACTGGAATTGATTGAGCGATTAACTGCGCTAATTGCAATGTACGTGTTAATGGCTCAGTTTTATTTTGTAAAGCTTGACGATTAAATTCGACAATATTGTGTGCAATACGCTTTGCAAAACGTTCTTCGCCAAAGGTTTTTAATACCCAAGCCAAATCACTTTCTGAAACCTGTTGCAACCATTCTGCTGCAGAAAGCCCTTTAGAACTATCCATTCGCATATCTAACGGACCATCTTGCATAAAACTAAAGCCACGTTCTGCATTATCTAATTGTGGTGAAGAAACACCAAGATCGAGCAAAATACCATCAACTTTGCCAACTAATGCATATTTTTCACAAATAGCTTTAATCTCAGAGAAAGTACTATGTTCAATGGAAAAACGCGAATCTTGAATCGCTTGTGCAGCTAAAATAGCTTCTGGGTCACGATCAATAGCTAATAAACGTCCATTCTCACCCAATTCAGATAAAATTTTGCGCGAATGTCCACCACGACCAAAAGTACCATCAATATAGATACCATTTGGTTTCAAAGACAATCCCTCTACTGCTTCATTCAGCAAAACAGTAAAGTGTGCAGGATCTGAATAGGTTACTTGTTCCATATGAATAAAACTCGCTTATAAAAACAAAGTTCTTAACTCATCAGACGTTGCTATCGTACCACTGCTACCAATTTGAATGTCTTCTGCAATTTGTTGTTGCCATTTTTCAGCTTGCCAAATTTCAAATTTATTGAGCTGACCAACAAGCATAATCTCTTTTTCTAGGGCGGCATGTTGTCTTAATGCAGGGCTAAGAAGAATTCGACCAGTTTTATCCAGTTCACATTCCGTTGCGTATCCCAACATAACACGTTGTAAACGTCGTCCAGTTTCATCAAAGTTCGGTAATTGCAGTAATTTTTGTTCGACGATTTCCCATTCAGATAATGGGTATAACAATAGACAAGGTTGGCGAATATCAGCAGTACAAATTAACTGTCCGTTTTCTTTCTCTTGTAGTTCTAGACGATAACGAGTAGGAATCGCTAAACGACCCTTAGCATCAAGATTAATGAGAGATGCACCTCGAAACATACTCGTTACCTATAAAATGAGTTAAAAGGAAGAATTTATTACCACTATTTACCACAATTTACCACTTTCCGTTAGTCTATTATCAGATATGGATTATTGCAAGTAATTCATTATCATTTTTGCGAATTAGGTGCATTAATGTGATAAAACACACAAATAATATTCAATGTGAAATGATGGTTATTTAACTTTTGAATACTTTTGGTTTGAAATTAATAAGATGTAGAGAATAGAAAGAGGGATAAAAATATAGAAAGGTAAAAAGATTAACCCATTAAAGGTTAATCTTTTACAGTATCTTTCAATGAAAAAAGACTTTGAGATAAATGAATGACAGGATTATCGGAAAACATATATTTATCGATACTAATTTCAAAATCATCATTCGCACCATTAAATAACATTTGTTTAGTATGTTCTAAATGTTTCCACATTGCGATTTTTGCAGCTTCCGAATCTTTTTTCATTAATGCCTGCAGAATTTCATCATGTTCATTACACCAGCTGTCAATAGAACGCGAATCAATATGCTCATGCAATTTACGCCAATACGGGTTTAAAATTCTTTGCTGCCACATTTCTTGAACAATTGTTACCAAAGCACTATTTCGAGTAATTTGTGCAATTTTAGTATGAAATTTCAAATCCCATTCAGAATCTCTAAAACGATCTTCTTGTCTAGCATTTTTCTGAATTTCCATTAAATCAATAATATCTTCTTTCGTTACTTGTGTTGCGGCAAATTCAGCAATAATACTTTCAATTAATTGACGTGCTTGCAATAACTCAAACGGACCACATTTCGAAAATTCTAAGCCTTTAGGTTCATTCAGTTGAGAAGCATCTTTCGGTGCCGAAGCAATAACATGAATGCCAGATCCTTTTTTTACTTCGACATAGCCTTCCACTTCTAACATAATGATCGCTTCTCTCACCACCGTTCTACTGACATTCATTTCTTCTGAAATAAATCTTTCAGCAGGCAATTTATCACCAACTTTATAAACTCCTGAAATAATTCGGTTTTTGAGATCTTGTGCTAACTGTTGATAAAGTCTTTGGTTATCAGTCAACTTCATTTGATATCATACCTATTTAAACGAGATTCACGTTAAAAATTATATCATAGCATACAATTTTTATTCTAAATTTCAGAAAAAATTGTTGCTATTGTTCTAATAAGTTATAAAACAATAGCAACAAAGCAGATTAGATACCTAATAAATTAGGTAAGAAGAGAGAAAGTTGTGGTATATAAGTTACCATAAATAGCGTTACTAAAAGGACAGCAAAAAACGGTAACATTGGTTTAATCAGATTTTGTAGTTTAACGCCAGAAACAGAGCATCCAACAAACAACGCACTACCCACAGGCGGAGTACATAGACCAATACAAAGGTTAAAAATCATCATAATTCCGAAATGTACTGGATCCATACCTAAATCAGTTACGATCGGTAAGAAAATTGGCGTAAAAATTAATACCGCTGGTGTCATATCCATAAACACACCAATGATTAATAATAAGATGTTAATAATCAATAAGATAACAATTAAATTATCTGAAACACTTAACAATAAATCATTAATCATATATGGAATATCTGCATTCGTCATTGCCCATGACATCGCCACTGAAACTCCAATTAAGAATAAAACAATTGAAGTTGTTACCACAGATTCCAAGATAATTTTCGGTAATTCTGATAGCTTAATTTCTCGATAAATCACAACAGACAAGATAAATGTATAGACTACCGCAATAGCTGAAGCTTCTGTCGCAGTAAAAATACCACCTAGAATACCGCCAATTACCACAACCACCATCAGCAAACTTGGAATTGCGTCTAGTGCATATTTAATCACTAAAGCTAATGTTGGTTTCTCTGACACAGGATAATTGCGTTTTTTGGCAATAATATAATTAACCACCATAATACCTATTCCCATTAAGAAACCAGGAACATATCCAGCCATAAACAGTGTTGCAACAGAAATCCCACCAGCAGTTAACGCATATACAATCATTACATTAGACGGTGGAATCAATAATCCAGTAATACAAGAAGAAACATTAATTGCAGCGGAATAAGCTGGATCATATCCTGCTTTCTTTTGTAATGGTGCCATAGTACCACCAACCGCAGCAGCGGCAGCAACGGCTGATCCAGAAATTGAACCAAACATCATATTCGCCATAACGTTTACATGTCCTAATGATCCTGGGATTCTACCTACTAACACTTGAGAGAAGTTAATCAATCTTGTTGCAATACCTCCGCTATTCATCAAGGATCCTGCCAAGATAAAAAATGGTATTGCCAACAAAGAGAAGCTATCTAATCCAGTAGCTACTTTTTGTCCAGAAACAATCAGTACTGTTTTAAAAGGCAACATAAAATACGCTGCTGCGCAGGTTGCAATCCCGATAGAGAATGAAATAGGAACGCCTAAGAAAACAAGCACAAAAAAGGATACAAACATCACTAAAGGAACAAACCATTCCCATGATAAAAGCCATTCCATTTATTTACCCTCCTTTAACGCAGCAAAGCTTTCCACGATAAACATCAAACTATAAAGCATCATTAATACGCCGCTGATTGGTAATACTACATAAACATATGCCATTGGAATCTGCATAGAAGATGAAATTTGTCCTGATGCATACACGTTCATTACTAAATTAATTCCACCAAATACCATCACACCTAATGAAAAGAAAAAGATGCACACATTAATAAAAATATTGCTTACTGCTTTCTTATAGTGCGTTAAATTATGTGTGAAAAGATCAATAGATAAATGTTTTTGTAACCCTACTGTATAAGCAGCACCGAGTAATCCCACCCAAATCATACTAAAGCGAGCAACTTCATCAGTAACTGTACTTGGAATCTGTAACACATAACGACTAAATACTTGCCATGTAACACAAATCACCAGCAATACCATCACAATAATAGAAAATGTTGAGATAAAGAGATCAATCCCTCTCTTTATTTTCGCTAACATAATTCCTCCCATAACAAGGATAAAAAAATCTCCTTATTACCCACTAGGGTAATAAGGAGTAACAACTATTTATTTACAGCTTGTATTTGTTTAATAATTTCCGCTAATGCTGGATCCTTATTGAAATCGTCATATAACGGTTTCAATGCTTCACGGAATGGTGCTTTATCTACAGTAATAAATTTAGCCCCAGCTTTTTTCGCTTCTTCAGTAGAACGGGCAACTTCTTCATCCCACAATTTTTGTTGATAAGTTTCTGAATTATGAGCTGCTTCAGTTAAAATCGCCTTTTGCTTATCATCTAACTTATTCCATGTTTTTGCTGAAATAATCAAATAGTCAGGCACGCTAGTATGTTGATCTTCAATATAATATTTAGCAACTTCTACATGACGAGTTTGGTTATAAGATGGAATATTATTTTCTGCACCATCAATAACCCCTTGTTGTAATGCTGTATAAACTTCACCAAATGGAATTGGTGCTGGTGCTCCACCTAATAATTCGATTAACTTATTCGTTGTTGGCGTAGAAACAACACGAATCTTCAAGCCTTTCATATCTGCTGGAGAGTGAATCTCTTTCTTCGCATAAAAGCTTCTTGTACCTGCAACATAAGACGCTAACACATTAAAACCACTCTTTGTTGTCTTATCGGTAATTTCTTTACCAATTGGTCCAAATAGTACTTTTTTGAAGTGATCTTCATTATCAAAAAGATATGGACAACTAAACACAGAGAATTCTTTTACAAATGCTTCCATTTCACTTGCACTTGCTTTAGTCATATCTAAAGCATCATTTTGAATCAATTCGATAGTTTCACGTGGACCACCCATTTGTCCGCTAGGATAGATACGGATTTTTAGTTCTCCACCCGATTTTTCTTGTACTTCTTTTGCCATTTGTTCTAACGCTTTATGGACAACATGAGATTGATCTAAATTATGTGCTAACTTTAAAGTTACTCGTTGCGCTAATGCATTACCACTTACAAACAACATAGGTAAAGTAAGGCAAAGTCCAGATAGAATAAGTTTGTTAAATTTCATATGCATCTCCGAAAAGTGAATAAATGTATGATAGCTTTATCTCTCAATCCTTGAGATTTACCTATAGGATTTCTAAAACTGGCGTAATCCTAGCATTTATCTTTTAAATATGTCATACTTATTTATCAAAAATGAGATAAATATCACAAAAAAAACATCTTTATATTTTAAAATTGGTATAATAAGTTTAATATATACCTACTTTTTATCCTACCAATAATATTTATGGAGATGATTCAATGAATGCTTTTATTAATGACGACTTTTTATTAGATACTGAATTTGCAAAGAAACTCTTCTTTGATTATGCAGAACATCAACCAATTTTTGATTATCACTGCCATCTACCACCTGAACAAATTGCTACCAATTATCAATTTAAGAACCTCTATGACATTTGGTTGAAAGGTGACCATTATAAATGGCGTGCTATGCGTACTCATGGTGTTGATGAAAAATACTGCACAGGTGATGTCGATGATTATGAGAAGTTTCTCGCTTGGAGTGAAACTGTACCTCACACTATTGGTAACCCACTTTATCATTGGACACATCTAGAATTAAGACGTCCATTTGGCATCACTGATACGCTATTATCTCCAAAAACTGCTAAAGACATTTGGGATCGTGGTAATGCTTTACTACAACAAGAACAATTCTTTGCCAAAGGTATCATCCAACAAATGAATGTGAAATTCATTGGTACTACAGATGATCCAGTTGACGATTTACGTTTCCACAAAATTATTGCTAAAGATACTAACTTTAAAACTAAAGTAGCTCCAAGTTTCCGTCCTGATAAAGCGATCAATATCCATTTAGATACCTTTAATGGTTATGTTGCACAGTTAGCTAAAATTTCTAATATTGATATTTGTCGTTTCTACCAATTATGTAATGCCTTAGAACAGCGTATTGATTATTTTGCACAACATGGTTGTAAAGTATCAGACCACGCATTAGATGTGGTTGTTTATGCAGAAGCCACAGAAAATGAACTTGATCAGATTTTACAAAAACGTTTAGCAAACCAACCTTTAGAACCAATTGAAATTGCTAAATTCAAAACTGCAGTATTGGTCTTTTTAGGTAATGAATATCATAAACGTAATTGGGTACAACAATATCATATCGGTGCGTTGCGTAATAATAATACCTTAATGTTTAAACAATTAGGTCCAGATACAGGTTTTGATTCAATTAATGATGAACCTATTGCACAAGCGCTTTCTCGCTTACTTGATGCTCAAGCAAAAAATGATCGTTTACCAAAAACTATCTTATATTGCCTAAATCCAAGAGATAACGAAGTATTAGGTACGATGATCGGTAACTTCCAACAAGCAGGTATTAAAGGCAAAATGCAATTTGGTACAGGTTGGTGGTTTAACGATCAAAAAGACGGCATGATTCGTCAAATGACTCAATTAAGCCAACTTGGTTTACTTAGCCACTTTGTTGGTATGCTTACTGACAGCCGTAGTTTCCTTTCTTATACACGCCACGAATATTTCCGCAGAATTCTCTGCCGTATGATCGGACATTGGGTAAGAGATGGTGAAGCCCCTCAAGATCTTGCACTACTCGGCGAGATGGTCAAAAACATTTGTTTCGACAATGCACGCGATTATTTTGCAATCGAATTAAATCAAGAATAACTAGGAGATTAGACTATGCAACAACTCAACCGTACCAATTTCCCTGGCAATCAATATCCAACAAAAATCATTCAATTTGGTGAAGGTAACTTTTTACGTGCATTTATTGATTGGCAAATCGATTTATTAAATGAGAAAACCAATTTTAATAGTGGTATCACTATCATACGTCCGATTGATACAGATTTTCCACCGCTATTAAATACGCAAGATGGACTTTATACCACTATTATTCGTGGCTTAAATGAACAAGGTGAAGCAGTAAAACAAGCGCGAATTATTCGTTCTGTTAATAATGAAATTAATCCTTACCAACAATTTGATGACTATATCAACCTTGCTCATAACCTCGAGATTAAAATTATTTTCTCTAATACCACAGAAGCGGGGATTAGTTATCATGCTGGCGATAAGTTAACTGATCGTCCCGCACTCAGCTACCCAGCTAAATTAACCCAATTATTATATGAACGTTTCTTATTTGTGAACGGTGACAAAGATCATGGGTTTACTCTCTTACCTTGTGAATTAATCGATTACAATGGTGAACAATTGAAAGAGCTGGTGTTGCGTTATGCACAGGAATGGCAACTTTCAGCAGATTTCATTAGTTGGTTAAATGAAGCAAATACCTTCTGCTCTACTCTCGTTGACCGTATTGTCACTGGTTACCCACGTAATGAAGTTACTCAATTAACTGAAGAATTAGGTTACCAAGATACCTTCTTAGATACCGCTGAATATTTCTATCTCTTTGTTATTCAAGGTCCGAAATCGCTTGAAAAATTATTCCACTTAGATGAAGTGAATTTAAATATTTTAGTGGTCGATGATATTAAACCTTACAAAGAACGTAAAGTAGCCATTCTTAATGGTGCTCATACAGCATTAGTACCAGTAGCATATCTAGCTGGCGTTGATTATGTTGGTGATGCAATGCGAGATCAACAACTTTGCCAATTCGTAATGGATACATTACAGCAAGAAATTATTCCAACTCTCTCTTTGCCAAAAGCTGAATTGGAACAGTTTGCGAGTGCAGTGATCAGCCGTTTTCAAAATCCATTTATTCAACACGCACTGTTATCAATCGCGTTAAATAGTATGACCAAATATCGTACTCGTATTTTGCCACAACTACTGACTTATCAAGCACAAACGCAACGTTTGCCTGATCGTTTAACTTTTGCGTTGGCAGCGTTAATTGCCTTCTATCGTGGTAAACGTGGTGAACAAACTATTCCACTACAAGACGATCAAATTTGGTTAGACAATTTCAGCACTTGGTGGAATCAATTCGACCAACAACAAATTACGCTAACGCAGCTAGTACATAACGTATTAAGCCAAAATGAACACTGGCAACAAGATCTTACCAAAATTCCACATTTAGTTGATGAAGTAAGTGAAAAATTGTCAGCCATTTTGCAACAAGGTATGCGTAACGCTCTAACTCAATATTGCTAGGTGGTCTATGAAGCAGTACATTCAAATTCAAACACATGATAATGTTGCTGTTGCCTTACAAAACTTATCAGCTGGAGAAACTCTCCAGCTCGATAACGGCACCAATATCACCTTAAAACAAGATATTCCGCGAGGTCATAAATTTGCGATCCAAGCGATTAAACAAGCGGAAAACGTGATCAAATATGGTTATCCAATTGGTCATGCAACACAAGATATTGCAATTGGTGAATATGTTCATACCCATAATGTCAAAACCAATTTAAGTGATATTAATGATTATAGCTACCAGCCAGAACCATTACAGGTGCATACACAAAAAGCCGATCGTGAAGTACAAATCTATCGTCGTGCTAATGGCGAAGTGGCTATTCGTAACGAGCTTTGGATTGTACCAACCGTTGGTTGCGTGGTCGGTATTGCTAATCAAATTCGCCAACGTTTTTTGGCAAAAAATCCTGCTAACGATATTGATGGTGTCTTTACGTTTGCCCATAGCTACGGTTGCTCACAACTCGGTGATGACCATCAAAATACCAAAATTATCTTACAAGATATGGTAAAACACCCTAATGCCGGTGCAGTATTGGTGATTGGTCTAGGTTGTGAAAATAATCAGATTGATGCTTTTAAAGCAACACTAGGTGATTATGATGAACAACGAGTGAAATTTATGGTGTCGCAACACTATGAAGATGAAGTTGAAGTTGGACTTGAATTATTAGAACAACTTTACCAACAAATGCGCCACGACAAACGCGAAAGCGGTAAATTAAGCGAAGTTAAATTTGGTTTAGAATGCGGTGGTTCAGATGGTTTATCAGGCATTACAGCTAATCCATTATTAGGTAACTTCTCTGACTATGTCACTGCTAATGGCGGTACAACAGTACTCACCGAAGTACCCGAAATGTTTGGTGCTGAACGTATTTTAATGAGTCATTGTCGCGATCAACAAACCTTCCAAAAAACAGTGGATATGGTGAACGGATTTAAACAATATTTTATTTCACATCAACAACCAATTTATGAAAACCCATCACCAGGCAATAAATCAGGCGGTATTACCACACTTGAAGATAAATCTTTAGGTTGTACCCAAAAAGCTGGGCATAGCCAGGTTGTCGATGTCCTTAAATATGGTGAACGTCTTTCTCAACTGGGTTTAAACTTACTCACTGCACCCGGTAATGATGCCGTTGCCACTAGCGCATTAGCTGCTGCCGGCTGTCATATGGTGTTGTTTACTACTGGCCGCGGTACACCATATGGTGGTTTTGTGCCAACAATGAAGATTGCTACCAATAGCGAATTAGCACAACGTAAGCGTAATTGGATTGATTTTAATGCAGGTCGTTTAGTGGAAGATGTTAGTATGCCGCAATTATTTGATGATTTTATCGACAAGATAGTTGATATCATCAATGGTAAGCCAACTAAAAATGAGCTAAATGAGTTTCGCGAACTTGCTATTTTTAAGAGCGGTGTAACCTTATAGTAAACCCATGAGTGTGATTAACCTCCACACACTCGATAAAAAATAACGCCCAAGGATGGGCGTTCAGACTGCTGACAAACCTCTAGACATACCTCTAGAGGTTTGATCTAATAGGCATATCGAAAAAAGGAAATGCCTATGCTCAAAAATACTGCCTCACCCCAATATGAAATCGAGATGATAAGTCTCGAACAACTCGTACCGAAAGACCACCTTGTCCGTAAAGTCGCTAAAGCTATCGATTTTGAATTCATTCGTGATGAAGTGGCGCATCTCTATTGCCATGACAACGGTCGCCCCGCAGTTGACCCAGTTCGTTTGTTCAAGATAATGTTACTCGGCTATCTTTTCGGTATTAAAAGCGAACGCCAGTTGGTGAAAGAGATTGAAGTCAACGTCGCTTACCGTTGGTTTTTGGGGATGAGCCTCACGGAAAAAGTGATAGATGCTAGTACCTTAAGCCAAAACCGTCTTCGCCGTTTTAATGGTACGGATGTATTTGAGCGTATTTTTACCCACATTGTTTGGCAAGCGATGGAAAAAGGCTTGGTGGGAGGTAAATATCTGTTTACTGACAGCACCCACTTGAAAGCCAGTGCCAATAAAAACAAAAAGCATAATGAAAAGCGAGCAGTTCGAGTGAGCCAATATATCGCTATGCTCAACGAAGATGTGGCAAAAGAGAGGGAAGCAAAAGGAAAAAAGCCGTTAAAGGCGAGTGAGAAAGCCGTCGAAGTCAAAGACACCAACGTGAGCAATACCGACCCTGAAAGTGGGTATATGCACCGAGATAACAAGCCCAAAGGCTTCTTCTATCTCGACCACCGCACAGTCGATGGTAAATACGGGATTATTGTAGATACCTTTGCGACGGCAGGGAATGTCAATGACAGCCAACCCTATATTGCTCGTCTTGATGCCACCACAGAACGCTTTCGGTTCAAGCCCAAAGCGGTCGGGCTTGATGCAGGCTATTTTACCGCCCCTGTTGCCGAGAGTCTTGCCCGACGAGGCATTATTGGTGTATTTGGCTATCGTCGTCCCACCAAAGGCAAGAACCGCTTACGAAAAAGTGCGTTCCGCTATGATGTCGAAACTGACAGCTACACTTGCCCCGCAGGGCAATCGCTCCGCTATAGCACCACCACCCGAGAAGGTTATCACACTTACAAATCCAACCCGACCTATTGCCAAACTTGCCCACTACGTTCACAGTGTACCCAAAACCAAAAGCCGAACGCCTCATCACCAGGCATATTTACCAAGATGCTGTGGACAACGCCAATGCAGTGAGAATATCGAGGCAGGGCAGAAAACTCTATAAACGTCGAGCAGAAACCGTAGAGCGCAGCTTTGCGGATGCAAAACAACATCATGGACATCGCTATGCCCGTTATAGAGGGCTATCCAAAGTGCAAATGCAATGCTTCCTTGCGGCAATGGCACAAAATATCAAGAAAATTGCCCTGGTGGTATGGGCTATTTTGTCTTATTTATGGCGCCAATTTTGCTTGTTTGAGGCATGGGTAAAAAAATCAGCGAAAATGACCACTTGCCCAATTATCTGAAAGGAAAAGCAAGAGAAAAGCGACAAAGTAAAAAAACAAACCCACTTTTACCAAATGATTTTGGAAAGGTGGGTTTGTCAGCGGTCTGAACGCCCAAGGATGGGCGTTATTCTTCTCTCAAAAACTAAAATAATTAAATATCCAAATTCGCATGTAACGCATTGGTTTCAATGAAATCACGACGCGGTTCAACTTCATCACCCATCAAGGTTGTAAATAATTGATCCGCTGCGACTGCATCACGAATAGATACTTTCAACATACGACGCGCTTCAGGATCCATTGTAGTTTCCCAAAGTTGTTCTGGGTTCATTTCACCTAACCCTTTATAACGTTGCACTGATAAGCCACGACGTGACTCTTTCACCAACCACTCAATCGCTTGTTCAAAGCTGCTGATATTTTGCTTACGTTCGCCACGCATTACATAAGCACCTTCCTCAATTAGATTGCGTAATTGATGTCCTAATTTCATAATTAACGCATACTCACTGCCTTCCGCAAAATGGAAGTCCAACGCATAATCAGTGTCAATACCGTGTGTACGAACAGTAATTACCGGTTCATACAAATGACGTTCCGCGTTGTACTGCACCTTCGCTGCATAATGATTACCATGCAACTCTTTTTTCGCTAAGGTATCTACTAAACTATCTACCCATTGTTGTACAGCTTGCTCTTGTTGCATCAAAGTTTTATCTAAATCTGGATGATAAACTAATGCTTGTAAAATTGCGGCTGGATAACGGCGTGAAACACGCTGAATCATCTTATTAACACGATTATATTCAGCGACTAAATTCTCTAATGGTAAACCTTGCATTGCTGGTGCATCAGCATGAACAAACAATGCAGCACCATCTAAAGCAATCGCCAATTCATATTGTGTCATCGCATCGTCATCTTTGATATATTGCTCTTGCTTACCTTTCTTCACTTTATAAAGCGGTGGTTGGGCAATATAAACATGACCACGCTCAATCAGTTCAGGCATTTGACGATAGAAGAAAGTCAATAACAAGGTACGGATATGTGAACCATCCACATCAGCATCCGTCATAATGATGATATTGTGATAACGCAATTTATCCGGATTATATTCATCACGACCAATACCACAGCCTAACGCAGTAATTAACGCAGCCACTTCTTGTGAAGAAAGCATCTTATCAAAACGCGCTTTTTCAACGTTTAAGATTTTTCCTTTTAACGGTAAAATCGCTTGATTTTTACGATTACGACCTTGTTTTGCTGAACCACCTGCAGAATCACCCTCCACAATATAAAGTTCAGAAAGCGCTGGATCACGCTCTTGGCAATCTGCTAATTTACCTGGTAAGCCACCTAAATCCAATGCGCCTTTACGACGAGTCATCTCTCTCGCTTTACGAGCTGCTTCTCTAGCCCGTGCCGCATCAATAATCTTACCGACAATAATTTTCGCATCCGTTGGATTTTCTAATAAATACTCCTGTAGACGCTCGCCCATAGTCGATTCCACAACACCTTTCACTTCAGAAGAAACTAATTTATCTTTAGTTTGTGATGAAAATTTTGGATCTGGGACTTTAACAGAAACAATAGCAACTAACCCTTCACGCGCATCATCACCAGCCATTGAAATTTTCGTTTTCTTGTTGTAACCCTCTTTTTCCATATAGTTATTTAGCGTTCTGGTCATCGCTCCACGGAAACCAGCTAAATGCGTACCACCATCACGTTGCGGAATATTATTAGTGAAACAGTATAAGTTTTCTTGGAAACCATCGTTCCATTGCAAAGCAATTTCCACACCGATTCCGTCTTTTTCAGTCATTAAATAGAATGGTTTTGGATGAATTGGATTTTTATTGCGATTCAAATACTCAACAAACGCTTGAATTCCACCTTCGTAATGAAAGTGATCAGATTTATCAGTACGTTTATCAAACAATTTAATTGATACACCTGAATTAAGGAAAGAGAGTTCTCTTAAACGTTTTGCTAAGATTTCATATTGAAATTCAACATTACTAAAAATGGTTGCACTAGGCCAGAAGCGTACTGTTGTTCCCGTTTTATCACTTTCACCAATGACTGCTAACGGCGCTTGCGGCACACCTAAGTGATAAAATTGCTCATGAACATGACCTTCACGGCGAATCGTTAATTGCAATTTATCTGATAACGCATTAACGACTGATACGCCAACACCATGTAAACCACCAGATACTTTATAAGAATTATCATCAAATTTACCGCCCGCATGAAGCACAGTCATAATCACTTCTGCAGCAGATACACCTTCTTCCGGGTGAATACCAACAGGGATACCACGACCATCATCTTGCACCGACACAGAATTATCTTCATGAATTGTCACGACAATATCTTTGCAGTAACCTGCTAATGCTTCATCAATCGCATTATCGACAACCTCAAATACCATATGATGCAGCCCGGTACCATCATCTGTGTCCCCGATATACATACCCGGACGTTTACGTACTGCATCAAGCCCTTTCAGCACTTTAATACTTGATGAATCATAAGAATTTGACGTTTGTTCTGACATATTTTTTATCTCTAGTTTTACTCAAAAAATTAGGCAAGATTATAGCAGAAAAGCCCATTAAATCCTAGAAAATACCTTAGGATAGATAATCTCTTTTCTTAGTAATTCAGCTACTAATAATGCTGTTTAAGGACGGCACTGTTGGGCAAATTTTTCGCTACCTTGTGCAATCCAAGTGCTGTTCTTAGCGCTACGTTGTGCTTGTAAATCACGCAATGCATCATAAATACCTTGCTGTAAGCTTGGAACATCAACACCTTGCCAACAGTGCAAGCGTTGGAAATTACTTTGCAAATCAGCGGCAAAAATCATTCCGCTATAATAATCATAGATATAGGCATCAAATCCTCTACCTTGATCATATAACTGGTGCTTAAGTTCTGAAATGGGTTGTTTATATTTACCATTGAACCAATCCACTACTCCATGGGCAAACGAATCAACATAAAATTTCTCATTTACACGTCCTTGATAAGTTTGTTGAGTAGCTTCATAAGCTGGTGCATAAGAGGTTTGTACAATTTGTTGTTCTGGAAGATCAATCACTGGTTTAGGCGGCGTTTTTCCTGCACAAGCTGCTAATAATAAAACCGATGCAACAAATAATATTTTTTTCATTTCTCTATCCTTTTACTTCAATGGAATTAACACAATATACCTCAAGCAGTAGATGCTAAATTTTACAATTCAATGTTATAATCACAACCTATATAACCATTCTATAACCAATTATTATTCATTTTTTATTATGAGTCGCCAAAAGAAAACAAGAAAAATTAGTGATTTAATGCCTACGCGCAAACAGGATAAAAAAGAGCCTGCTATTGCTAAAAAAGGGAAAAAACCAACGCGTTATGAATTAGATAACAGAGCTTGGGAAGAAAAACGTAAGAAAAAACATAAAGGTCGCCCAGCAGGTAACCGTTATGCTACGAATACTGAGAAACAAGTTTCACAACCAACACAAGTAAAAGATCCTCGTATTGGCAGTCGTAAAAAAATTCCACTTATTGTTGAAGAAATTAATCGCCAGCCAATACAGCAGACAACTGCAAGCGATGAAATTAAGGTGAAAGCCAAAACTATCTCGCCAGAACAAGAGTTATTTGAGTTAGAAAATAATGAAGCCTTAAATGAATTGCTTGATCAATTGGATGCTGGGATCACACTGTCTAAACAGGATCAACAATTTGTTGATCAGTGCTTAGATAGAATCGAAGAACTAATGCAACAACTTGGCATTGAAGATGATGAGGAACAAGATCTTTATCAACAATTCGAAAAAATCAACATCAATCAATTTAAATAATTATGAATCTTCCTATTATCTTATTCATTATTGGTATTGTGATTACCGCAGCAATGACTGGTTACCTTATTTGGTTATTGATAAAAATAAGGAAACAGAAGCAATTATTACAACAAGCTTATGCGCAGCGTTTAGCGCGTTTGCAAGAAAGTATTGAAATCATTGCGAACGCAATGCTCACTGATGAATGCAATCATTCAGAAGGTGTATTACGTTTAAAACCATTACTCGAAGCTTATGGGAAAATTCAACTGAATGCTTTTCCAGCAATGCATGAGCTGTATCTCACTGTAAGAGATATGCCGATTAAAGATGAACGCAAAAGCTTAATAAAAAAAGAAAGAATGAGACTAGATTTAACCAGGGAAAGCACGGAAGCCAAATTAGAACAACAAATTAAATTGGAGTTACCTCAATTACTTGAGGGAATCAAATAAGTTATTTAGTGGGAAATTATATTATGTCCGAAATTTTATGGGATCATGACCTGATTCGTAAATATAACCAATCAGGACCTCGTTATACTTCTTATCCAACCGCATTGGAATTCAATGAAGTGTATAACAATGATGACTTTATTATGGCTGCAGAACGTTATCCTGAGCGTCCGTTATCGTTATATGTTCATATCCCTTTTTGCCATAAACTTTGTTATTTTTGTGCTTGTAATAAAATTATCACTCGTCATCAACATAAAGCGGACATCTATCTCGATTATTTAGAAAAAGAAATACGCACTCGTGCGCCACTTTTTGCTCAACGTACTGTAACGCAAATTCATTGGGGTGGTGGCACACCAACTTATCTCACTGAAGAACAATCTGCACGTTTAATGTCGATGCTGCGTGACCATTTCACCATTAGTGATAACGCAGAAATTAGTATCGAAATGGATCCACGTGAAATTGAGCTATTTATGCTGGATCACTTACGCAAAATCGGCTTCAACCGTATCAGTATGGGCATACAAGACTTTAATAAAGAAGTACAAGAAGCCATTAATCGTGAACAAGATGAGGCATTTATTTTTACTTTAATGCAACACGCGCGTGAATTAGGTTTTCAATCAACCAATTTAGATCTTATCTATGGTTTGCCATTACAGACATTGGATAGTTTTATGTTCACTTTACAAAGAGTGGTTGAGTTGAATCCAGATCGTTTAAGCGTGTTTAATTATGCTCATTTACCAACTCGTTTTGCTGGGCAAAGAAAGATTAAAGACGAGATGCTGCCATCACCGGAAAGCAAACTTGCTATCTTGCAAAATACCATCGAATTTTTGCAGAAATCTGGTTATAAATTTATCGGTATGGATCATTTTGCTAAACCAGATGATGAATTATCTCTCGCACAAGCGAATGGTGTTTTACATCGTAATTTCCAAGGCTATACCACCCAAGAAGAGTGTGATTTACTTGGTTTAGGCGTTTCTGCAATCAGCCTACTTGGTGATACTTATGCGCAAAATCAAAAAGAGCTAAAAAGTTACTATGCTGACGTTGAAACGCGTGGTATCGCTTTACATAAAGGTTTAGTCCTTACGCAGGAAGATTGCCTACGTCGTGACGTGATTAAAGCCTTGATTTGTAACTTTAAATTGAAATTTGCTACCATTGAACAACAGTATCAAATTAATTTTAAACAACATTTTGCGGAAGACTTGGCATTACTCGCCCCATTAGTTAAAGATGGTTTATTACAAATTGATGATGACGAGATTACTGTATCATCGAAAGGACGCTTATTAATTCGTAATATCTGTTTATGCTTTGATACTTATTCGCGCCAACAAGCAAAACGTCAGCAATTTTCACGAATTATCTAAATATAGGAGATTTAATGAATACATTGCAATTTCTTATTCAAACCATTATTGGAGTTTATATCTTTATTCTGGTTGCTAAGACTTGGTTACAATATTGTCGAGTCGATTTTTATAATCCTCTCTCACAAACCTTAGTAAAACTAACTCAGCCAGTATTAGCGCCACTGCGTAAAATTATCCCAATGAAATACAATATTGATTTCGCAGCATTATTGGTGGCTTTTATTTTAGGCGCTGTGAAATTGCCATTACTCTATTGGCTAATGTCTGGCACTTTATCATTAGAATTACCTTATTTATTATTGCTCGGTATTCTTTCAGTAGCGAAAGCGTGGGGCGAAATCATCTTCTGGGCGATTTTCTTACGTGCGATTATGAGTTGGTTCAGTCGTGGCAATAATCCATTAGATTATGTGCTTTATCAAATCAGTGAGCCATTGTTAGCGCCGATTCGTCGCATCTTACCAAGTACAGGTATGTTAGATTTCTCGGTAATGGTACTTGGCATTATTTTGATCTTATTAAATAACGTCTTACTCGATATTTTTGGACAACTTTGGCTAATCGCTTAATGGCTGTACAACAAACACCAGAAGGGCTGCTATTAAATATTTATTTGCAGCCCAAAGCCAGTAAAGATCAAATTATCGGTTTACATGGTGAAGAGTTAAAAATAACCATCACCGCACCACCTATTGATGGGCAAGCAAATGCCCACCTTCTTAAATTTTTAAGTAAGCAATTTAAAGTGGCTAAAAGCCAAATTTCACTACGCAAAGGTGAGTTAAACCGCCATAAACAAATTTTGATTACAGCACCTAATCAGATTCCTGAATGCGTAGCTGCATTGCTGAAATATAGTAAAACCCAATTAAATAAGCTACAATGAGCACATGGCATACCACAAGATTATCGACAAATGATATTAGCCAAGCTCGAAGGCGGTGCAAGCTTTCGAGAGTTGGCAGAAGAGTTTCAGCTCAGTACTAATACCATCCAACGCTGGAAGAAAAATCCTGAGCGCAAGAAACGTATAGTTAAACCGTATAAGCTTGATAACGAGCTTCTCAAAGCCGATGTTGAAGCTTATCCAGACGATTATCAATGGCAGCGGGCACAGCGTTTAGGCTGCAGTCAAAACGCGATTTGTACTGCATTAAAAAGGTTAGGGATAACCCATAAAAAAAGAGGCTAACGCCTTCTCAAGCAGATAGTGAGAAACGGGCATCATTTCTCAATAAGCTGAAATCGTTTGAAAAAGAGGACAGAAAAATCATTTATTTAGATGAAAGCGGTTTCAGAAGTCATAATAATAGACCACATGGGTATGCTCAAAGGAGAAAGCCTTGTCTTAGTCAATATAACGGGCAGCTTAAAAAGCAGAGTAATGCCATTGGTGCATTGCTCAATCAACAGCTTTTTGCCGTGGAGCTTTATGATTGCAGTATCAATAGTGATGTTTTTCATGGTTGGGTTAAACAGATATTGCTGCCTCAACTGCCCGATAACAGTGTCATCGTCATGGATAATGCAACTTTTCATAAAGGTTCAAATACAAAAGCGCTGATAGAAGCAACGGGGCATACGATTCTCTGGTTCCCACCTTATAGTCTTGACCTTAATCCGATTGAACATACTTGGGCTTGGATAAAGCAAAAACGCAATGAATGGCGGTTAAATTGTATCGATCGTCTGTTCTTTTATTTTATGTGGCTTTGTAGTGATTTTTAATGGTTTTTACTATAGAATGTGGAGTAGGATTATGGGCTTGAATTGTCAAACCAAGTGCAACACTTTATCAAAATAGACCTCATAAGGTGTTTTCCAATTTAAACATTTGCGTGGTCGGTGATTAAGTTTATCGACCGCTGCCTGTATCTTCACTTCTGAAACGGGCGTTATATCCATGCCTTTCGGGAAATACTGTCGCAATAACCCATTAGAGTTTTCATTCGTTCCCCGCTGCCAAGGCTGATGTGGCGGAGGAAAATAAAATTCAACATCAAGCGCTGATGTCACCTGCTGATGTTTGGCAAATTCCTTTCCTCTATCAGGCGTAATGCTCTTGAGTGGTTGATTTCTCAATGCTGTTTTCAGCGCCTTAACCACGTCTTCCGCTTTTTTTGAAGATAACTTCGTCGCAATCAGAAAGCGACTGCGTCTATCATTCAACGTCAGCAAACAGGCTTTGCCAAACTGCCCTGATACCGTATCCGCTTCCCAATCGCCCAAGCGGCTTCGCTCATTGGCTTCCTGTGGGCGTTGGTTTAACTCGTGGCTAATGATAATTTTGCCTCGTTTTTCTACACTGTTTGCACGATGACGCCGATTACCTTTATGGCGCAGATAGCGTTTCGCTGTTCTACGAGCGTTATCAAACAGACCGTCATTTATCGCCCGATAAATCGTGGTAAAACTAATTTGATATGGGCTGTTTTCTTGCTTCAATTGTTGCGAAATCTGCTCGGGCGACCAGTTATCCACGATGAACTTCTGCTTTACCAACTCAAACAGTGCAGTATTTTTTAGCTTCTTGTTCGGCTTACACTTAGCGCGTTTCTGCTGATAACGTTGTTGAGCCAACTGGGGCTGTATAGCCGCACTTTGAACAGCGTTTTAACTCTCTTGAAATCGTGGATTTATGCCGTTTAAGTGCAACGGCAATGCTGCTAATCGTGTGTCCCAATGCGTGAAAAATCATTATCTTTTCACGCTCATCTATTGTAAGATGGCGATAAGTGTTCATAAGTTTTCGTCCTTAATTTTTTCGAAAAATAAATTATAGCGGATTTCCTTATGAACACTTTTTTTATTTGTTGCACTTAGATTGTAAATTCAAGGGTAAAATATTGGTAAAAAAGTTATAGATAAGGAGCAATAATGGAAATTGGATTTTACCTTGCAATAGTAGTATTAGGGCTAATTTGTATTGGGCTATCAATTATGAATGTGCAATACAAGAAAAATGTAGCGTTCTTTCAGTTGCAATATGTACAAACTACCGGAGAATATAATAATTTATTAAAAAAAACAGAATTGTTAAACGAACAATACCAAATGACTGTACAAGAAAAAGTACGATTACAAGCAGAAAAACAAGGTATAGAAAGTTTATTGCAAGATAAAAGCATACAAAAGCAAGTAGTTGATAATGAACTTCTTGTCTTACAGGAGAAACAGCAACAGCTTATAAGTGAAATGACAAGATTGCGAGAAAGCTTTGGGCAAGTTTCTGCTCGTGCGGAGAAATTGGCACAGGATTTACAATATATGCAACAACAGATTACTAAAAGAGAAATAGTAATTACTGAGTATCAACAGCAAGTAACTCAACTTTCACAACAACAGGCAATATTAGAAACTAGTTTAAGCGAAAAAGAGAAGCATTTTAGTGAGCAACAACAATTATTAGAGAATAATAAAAAACAATTAACACTGGAATTTCAACAATTGGCTAATCAGATATTAGAAGAAAAAAGCCGTAGTTTCTCTAACTCAAATCAAACGGCACTAGATACATTGCTAAAGCCTTTTAAAGAGCAAATTGAGAGTTTTCAAAAACGTGTTAATGAGGTCCACTCTGAAACGTTGCGTGGTAATGCATCATTAGAGGCGGAATTAAAGAAGGTTTTAGATATTGGTTTAAATATGTCTAAAGAGGCTAATAATTTAACTAATGCACTCAAAGGACAGAAAAAAGTTTTAGGGAATTGGGGAGAAATGCAATTAGAGAATGCGTTACAGTCGGCAGGATTAATTGCAAATGAACACTATTTGGTACAAGCTCATTTTAAAGATAAAGAAGGAAATCGCCGTTATCCCGATTTTTTGATTAAATTGCCAGATAATAAACATATTGTGATCGATTGTAAGGTATCTTTAGTAGCTTATGAACAAGCGGTTGCTGCGATGGATGAACAGCAAGTTGATTTGCATCTACAAGAACATATTCGAGCGATTAAACAACATATTAAATCATTATCAGAGAAAGATTATAGCCATTTAGAAGGAATTCAAAGCCCTGATTTTGTATTGATGTTTATTCCGATTGAGCCCGCATACATTGAAGCGTTGAAACAAGAACAAAATTTATTTAATAGTGCTTATGAGAAAAATATTGTATTAGTTTCTTATACTACATTAATGCCAATTTTACGTACAATAGCAAACTTGTGGCGAATTGAAAAAGGGAATAAAGAAGCGCGTGAAATTAGTGATAAAGCAGGTGATATTTATAACCAAGTTTGTATTGTGGCAGAGCGATTGCAAAAATTAGGTAATAATTTATCTAATGTAATGAAACAATATAACGATACAGTTACTTCGTTTTCTGGGCAACGAGGATTATTTGGTAAGGTAGAGAGATTTCAATCATTATCAGTAAAAAATACGAAGATGTTACCTTCATTGGAGAATCTTACTGTAGATATTGAAGTTGAACGGTTAAATGGCAGCGAATAATAAAAAAGCGATCAGGTTGATCTTGCTTCGAAAAGTTGGACAATAATCAGATGGACTGAAGTTGGTATTGTACCTAGGTGATCGCTTAAGGCGATGGAAACAGCATTGAGAAATCAATCGCTCAAGAGCATTACGCCCGATAGAGGAAAAGAATTTGCCAAACATCAGCAGGTGACATCAGCGCTTGATGTTGAATTTTATTTTCCACCTCCACATCAGCCTTGGCAGCGGGGAACGAATGAAAACGCTAATGGGGTGTTGCGACAGTATTTCCCGAAAGGTATGGATATGACGCTCGTTTCAGAGGGGCAGATACAGGTGGTGGTCGATAAACTTAATCACCTACCACGCAAATGTTTAAATTGGAAAACACCTTATGAGGTCTATTTTGATAAAGTGTTGCACTTAGTTTGACAATTCAAGGTATTATCATTTGCAGATACAATACCTTGATAAATTGTATTAATAGATAATTGTTTTGATAGACTTTTTCCTGCCGTGATCCCACTTAAAACATAATTCATCATAGCCCCTTCAGGCGTAAATTTATCATTATAAACATCAAACCCCGTTGAAACTGTTCCTGCAATCAGAATCTCTCTAGGTAGATGTTTATTCTAATCTATATCTATTTCATTAGTGTACGGTAAGAATAATTCTAAATATCTTTGATTTACTTAATTAATTTTATATTTAACAATCCAGTAAGAAAAAGCCAACATTATTATTAACATTAGTTTATAAATTTTTCTATTATAATCTTCACTATAAGAAAACATAAAAATAAAGAAATAAAGGATAAAGAAATACTTTATCATAATGAACAGATATTCATAGTTAATAAAAAACTTTATATGATCTACTATACCTGTTCTTATATATAACATTATCCATATTACAAAAGGGGATAAAATCCATACAAATATAGTTCTATAAAAACTAGCTTTTATAAGTTCTAATTTTCTCATATATTCTACCTATAAAATTATTGTTTTTTTATTAACTTCCAAAAATCATCAGTAAATGACCATACAAAAAGTATTAACCACATCCATAAAAGGAATTTAAGATTAATATATAGATATTCTTTACTAAAAAAAAGATCTGTCTGATCAATAATATTTTTTTCCATATAATTTCTAAACCAAATCATACCTTGTAATGGGAGAATACATCCTAATGCATAACCAAAAGTTTTTCTTAATCTTGTTAATATATTCATTGCTTATTTTCCTTTTTATCAGTTAATTTATCTATTAACTCACCAGAAAAATTGCCTATACTTATACCTAAAGGTTCATTCCTAATGCTATTAGGTAATATATTTTGAATAAAACTTCCTCCAATCGTATTTTTTAAATAATTATTTTGATCTTCTAAATAAGTATTGCCATTATTACTTAATTTAGTATCTATTGCTGTTAAAGCATTTCCTAAAATTAATGAGGTTCCTGTTGGTGTATAAATTAAATAAGGTGCAGAAAAACCTGCTTTTAGAGCCTCACTATAATCTATTTTTCCATTAACAAGATATTGAGCACCTATATTCGTTCCTGAACCAATTAACACTCCATTGAAATATTGTTTTGGCGTGATTTTAGAAATACTTTCAATCCCTTCACCGATAGATTTGGTCATTGCAGTAGAATAAGGATTATAAGAATAATAGATACCCTCACTTATAAGAGGTGATAATTTATTCACCGCTTTTTCAGCTTGCAGAGCAGTGATAAAGGCTCTATCACTGATCCCTCTAGCAAGCGTTTCAACAGTAGTAACCCCTTTAATTATTGCGTTACCACTATTCCCAAGCACCGCCAATCCCTCTAAAGTGGATTTACCAAATTGATAATCTAATGAACTGTAAATCCTATGTGCAGCTTGGTATTTCTTATCTAATTCAGGGTTTGAATATTCTATTGCAGGTCCTGTCACATCCATTTTTAAAATATTCTTGGCGGTTTCAGGTTGCCAAGCTGCCGCTTCATTCACCCAATACATGAGTTGTTGATATTCTTGTGGGGTTAATGATGTTGGGTCTTTCTGATATTTAGTCAGCAAGGCATCAGAGACTTTATCTTTCATTTTGATGCTCGTAATACGTTCAACATCCTCTGGTGTTAGTACTTTTTTCTGAGCAAGTTTTTCTAGAATAGCAATCTCTTTTTCAGAAAGGGAGTTATTCTCAACCGCCCGTTTACCAATTTCTGCTGAACTAATCGCCCCTGCGGTACTGTCGCTAATTAACCCGCCGGCTAATCCATTCGCTATTTGATTTTACTTATGGAAATTCCTAGTGTACTTCTTTTTTAAATGATATTTATACCTACAAAAACTAATAAAAAAATATGGTATATATATTACTAAAGTAGTCTTTAAATTATCATATAGAAAATACCATTCCCAAAAAATAATACCTTCTTCCACATATATTCTTATTGTAAAAAGAATATATTTCAATAAAAAAAGAAAATATATACAGATAAAATATTTAAAACAAGAAGTATAAAAATTATTTGCTGTCATTATTTGCCTTATTAGTATTATTAAATTGTTTTTTTAATAGTTCTGAATCACCTAATATTTCACTAGCAAATCCAGATGAAATGGAATTTAAAAATGGATTTTTTAAATTAACTTTATTTATTGTTGAAGTCCCTAATGTACCAGCAACCGCACCAAAAGCATTCCAACCATAATCTTCTGAATTTTGTGTTGCCATTGAACTAATTCCAATATTAATACTAATTTGCTGTCCTAATGTTCTACCTCGTGTTAAAACTGTAGAAAGTTCTGCTTGTAATAAACTATATGGATCGTAAGCTTGGTCTTGTGTGAGCTGATAACCTGTATTAGCTATGGCTGTAGCTGTCATTTCTGTAAGCAACGGATACTTAACTGCTTTTTTCCCAACTAACAAGCCAATATCTTTCCCCATAGATAAAGCAGCAGCTCCCGTACTAGTTGTGCTTAGCCCTGCTCCAACAGCTCCGCCCAATACTAGCATTGGAATCTCAACACATCCTTTTCCTGCAATACAATCCAATGTATCTCTAAAGCCTTTTACATTCATACTTTCACTAACAACTACCCCTGATAATGACGGAATAGCCCCTCCATCAGGATAACTTTGAACTGCCTTAGCTACATCTTCTTTTGCATCGACACACATCGCTTGATTACCTGATTGACAGGCGTGTGCTGCTTTTTGCTCTCGTTCTAAGCTAATCTGTATCAAATCAGCCCTTTCTTTTCGTAAAGCTGCACAGCTAATGTCATCTGTTGCACAAATATTAACTAATTGTTTGTTAATTTCTTGTAGTCGTTCGGCTTCGTGCCTAAATAGATAGTTATTCTCAACCGCCCGTTTACCAATTTCTGCTGAACTAATCGCTCCTGCGGTATTGTCGCTAATCAAGCCACCGGCTAAACCACTGGCAAGTTGGCTTAAGGTAGAGACGGTTTGTTTTTGAGCTTCGGTGAGTTGGTCTGGTGTTTTTTGGTAAAGCTGTTCTGTGATTAGTTTTGCTGCTAACTCACCACTGACCGCACCCGCAGCGCCTGCTGCGGCATTGTTCCCTGTGGCATAGGCTTTTACTTCTCAGATAACACAATCGGGGGGATCATAAAAGAACCCTCTAGTTTCAATATTACTTTCACTAAATAACATTGAAATAATGTATTTAAATCTTTCATATCTATCATATATACTGCCATTTTTAATATTAGATGGTTTAAAATCATTCCAATTAGGAACAATAAGTAATTGAATTATTCTCATTATTCCCATTAATATATCCGTAGACACATTTTTTTCTATTCTATACATATTAGAAATTTCTAATAAAGATTTTTCTAATTTCCAATATTCAACGTCATTCCATTCTGAATAATCTAGCCATCTGCCAATAAATGAGTTTTCATCATATTGTTCAAAATAAGTTATATTTCTATAAAAATCATATAATTTATCCATTTTAATCACCTATTTTGTTTAAATTGATATCAAATGTACCATTTCTAGTTTCTTTTGAATTTAATTTCTCAGGGCTTGATGCTTCTTTCCAAGCCCCTCCATTATGTCCGTCAACATCTCGTGTTATATAGCTATTACCTTTTTTAAATACAGCTGCACCTGATTTTGTTCTATAATTTGTTTTTATATATCCCAATTCTTTAGCAACTTTTGCTGCATCACTATCTCTTTCAAAAACAGGTTTATTAGCTCTGATTATATTTGTAGGTTTCGTTTTTTTAGCAAAACTAGCAATCTTAGGAGATATTTTTATTCCTTGAGCTTGTTGAGAAGCAATAAAACTCTCTACCAAACCAACTATCGCTTTTTCAGTAATCGTTCTGTTTTCTTCAATAAAATTAAATTCTTTACTGTTCTCATCAATAATAAACTCAAGAAATTTATTTTGAGCTTCATAAGATAAATTGCTTAGTTTGGAATTAAAATACCCTACCAATTCAAAGGCTTTTTGATTTGCTTCTTCTAATGCTTTTTCTGTGCCGTAACGGCAGATTGCAGAATCAGTACAGTTTTCTGTTAATTCTTTATATTGCTTATCACTTAGCGCTTTAGCTTTTATAAAAATTTCTTCTATAGGCTGCTTATCTTTCTCCGCTGCTTCCAGCTCTCTAAATAAATCAGAAACTTGTCCACTAAGTAATCCATTATTCTCAACCGCCCGTTTACCAATTTCTGCTGAACTAATCGCCCCTGCGGTATTGTCGCTAATCAAGCCGCCGGCTAAACCACTGGCAAGTTGGCTTAAGGTGGATACCGTTTGTTTTTGAGCTTCGGTGAGTTGGTCTGGTGATTTTTGGTAAAGCTGTTCTGTGATAATTTTTGCTGCCAATTCACCGCCAACCGCCCCAGCTGCTCCTGCGGCAGCGTTGTTCCCTGTGGCATAGGCTTCTATTCATGACATTACTATTTCTTTCTAAATAAATAATGTAATTAATCTTATCTTATTATTTTCATCAAATTCAAAATGTATATATTTATTATTCTGAATATATCTAATCCAATTTTTTCCATTTTTCTCTGGTAATCCAAACTTATCAACAATATCATCTTTTCTTAAAGATATTGGTAAATTCACTATAAGACTATTCTTAAATCTATACGGAATATGCTCATCATCACCATCTATGAAAAAGAATATTGATTCAAGAATTTCTTGATTACTTTTTACTTCAAAAACAAAATCTACCCCACCTTTAAAAAATTGAAAATACACATTATAAGTTGATTCATATTCCAAACTATTTATTTCAAAATCAGTTCCTATTATTGCTATAGCGTCTAAAATTTTTTTAGATCCTTGATGCTCACCGAGTGCATCTAAAAAACAAGTAATATCACCATCAAACATTTTACTTTATTCCCCTTTCATGATTATTTTTGATTATTTCATTAATTACATTATCAATATCCTTTGTTTTATACCCCTTTTCAATTAATGAATTTCTCATTTTATTTAAATCACATTGTTGAGCTAGACATAAATTATTTGCATCATCAATTATTTGTTTTCTAGTATTGTTCCCTCCAAAAGTTCTACTATTAAGATGAATGTCTTTAGGAACAGCTACTGTAGTGGCTTCATCTCTTAAAATCTTTTCTTCTTTTGGTGATAACTTTCTTCCCAACTCATTTTCTTTTGCTTTTTTTAATGCTGCAAAAGAAGGAATATGATCTAAATCTAAATTATCTCCAACAACAGATCTTCTTTTTAAATCTTTATAACTACCAACATCTAAAGCTTTAACTTTCTCTAATTCTTCTGATGCTTTATTAAGATAATTAGTAGCTTCAGAAATATTACCTAATTTTTCAGCTTCTTTTGCCTTTTGAAAAGCTTGTTTAGCCGCTTTAAGAGGCTTTGTTGCAACATCAGAACCAGGAATAATTCCAACAGCAGCTAATAAATAGTCAACTCCATCTTCAGCTTCAGCAAACGATTTAGCGTCGCCAATTACAGGTGTTAAATCAGCTAAGAAAGAAGCTATATCCCCTGTTGTTTTTAGGTTTTCTATAAGCTCAGGATGTTCTCTTTCAAACTTATCAATAACCTGTTGATCAATCTCTTTATTTAATCTGGAAGCTTTTGCATTTATCGCCATTCCTTCTAGCTCTTCATTGGTATAATTAAGGTTGAAATTATTCTCCACCGCTCGTTTACCAATTTCAGCCGAGTTAATCGCTCCTGCGGTACTATCACTAATCAAGCCGCCCGCTAAGCCACTCGCTAATTGGCTTAATGTCGATACCGTTTGTTTTTGCGCTTCAGTAAGTTGTTCTGGTGATTTTTGATAGAGTTGCTCGGTGATTAGTTTTGCTGCTAACTCACCACTGACCGCACCTGCTGCTCCTGCTGCCGCATTGTTGCCTGTGGCATAGGCTTCAATGGCGCCCAATAAAGCGTGTGCCATTAGGTTCGCTTCAAGATTGACATTGCCATCTTTATCCGTGGTCGCTTCTTTGATTTGATGATTGATATACGGTGATAAACCACCTACCGCCGCTTGACTTGCATCACCTGTCGCTATCCCTTGTAAGACACCTGTGACCGCGCGTACTGCAAGTTGAATTTTTCCACCTTGTCCATACTCTTTTATGACGTCATTGGCGAGTCTTTTTTGTTCCAATGCGGCTGCATTGGTTTTATCTTCTTTAAGAATGGCTTCCGCTTCAGCTTTTTGGCGCTCTGCTTCGTCTAATTTTGGTTTTAAGACTAAGGTAATGCCATTATTGGCAATATCGCCTATCACTTGTGCCATCTCTTGACGAGCTTTCATTTCCTCCATATCCGCTTTCTGTACGCGTTCATTCGCTGTTGCGGTATCGCGGGATAGGGTAGTCGGTATCTCACCTTGTTGGGTAGTAAGCTGGATATTGCTACCGATGGCACTGTGTGTGGTGCTACTGTCTTGTTTATGAATATTCCCTAATGCACTTAATCCCGCTGCAAAGCCATTGGCAATATTTTGATTCATATTGGTGGAGATACCCGCACTGACGCTTTGCACCTTCACTTCGCTCTGATTTGCTATCGACTCTGCACTTAAACTTCCCGTTGTAAATTGGTTGTTTTCTGCCTTCGCTTGGCTTTCTACTATCGCTCCTTTTAAGTGGGTATTGCCTGCCACATTAACATTTAAGCCTGTTGCACCTGCTTGAATACCGCTTTGCGTTTCAACTTGAGCATAATTGAGCTTCGCTTTGTTCAGGCTCATATTCGCACTGGCATTGGAACCACTACCATAAATCGCCACTGATGCAGATACGCCCGCTTGAACTTGTTGGCTGTTATAGTGGTTGCTATCTTGACGGCTTTCTATCACTAAATTTTTGCCAACCTCAATATTGACCTTATCACCCGTCACAACCGCACCTTGTAAAGTGGTATCTTCACCACTGCGTAAGTTCACCGTTTGACCAGTCACTGTCGTATTACGTTGTGTTATCGTATCGCTGTTTTCATAGCCTTTACCTATCTGAGCAGAACCTTCTATGCCAAAGCCATAACTACCGCCGCTTGAACCGACAAAAACACCTGCACTCCAACCGCTATTTTTATTATCACTACGTTGGCTTGTGCTATCTTGAGCAGAGGAGAGATGGATATCTTTTGCCGACGTTAGCGATGCACTGTTTGCCGCTTGAATGGTTGAACCCACTACGTCAATATCACCTGCCGTCGTGGTGAGATTGATATTTCCGGCATTGAGAGTACTGCCTTGATGTACCACTTGTGTGGTTGTACTGCTAGATGAAGATTTGCTTGAACCAATACTGACGGAAACTTTAAAGTCCGCTTTTTGTCCAGATTGTACTGCATCAACAGTTTTCTTTGCTTCTTGAGCGGCAATGGCGCCTTCTTGTGCGGCTTTGATTTCATATAAAGCTTTTAAGCGACTGTCTTTCACTTGTTGACTACGTGCCAGACTTTCTCGCGCTTTCATTGCCATGTCAGTTGTTGGCGTTGATAAAGATACCGTTAAGCCAGATTGCTTAAATTCGTGCTGCTCTGTACTTTCGATAATATCTTTACCCGCTTCCACTTTAAGCGATTTTGCGGTGATATCAATTGTCTTGTCAGGTTGAGCAATTAAGTCAGTGCCTAAAATAGTCGCCTGTTGACCAGCAACTAAAGTCACATCACCGCCTAAGCTACCAATAGTCGCGCGCGCATCGGATTGGGTTGTTTCATGATCAGTGTAATCATGTTTTTCTGAACGACTACCAATAGTAAAACCTAATCCGCCGCTACTCATTAAACCGGATTTTTTCTTTGCATAAAAATCATCTTCTTTTCTGGTATTTTTAGCCGCTGAAATATCAAGTTCTTGAGCTTGTAATGTCACATTTTTGTCTGCAACAATTGTACTGCCTTCAACAGCAACTTTGCCTTGATTTGCCAGCAGGTGAACATTATTGCCTGCTAATTGAGAACCTTCCGCTACATCATATTGGTGATCATGTTTAGTCATGATAGTGGTACGACTTAGCAGACCTTTATCCGTATGTTTGATGCCTGAAGAGAGTTGCTCTTGTTTTCGTGCTGCATCGACATGGATATCACCTTGTTGACTAGCCAGAATAAGATCCTTTTTCGTGTCAATCTGGGTACCGCGTAAATTAATATCCTTTTGGGCGAGTAAGGTAGTGTTGCCTTTTGCTGTCAATGTGGTCGCAATATCATTATGTTGATCGAGTTTCCAATAATTGTCGGCATCCATAACATAATGTTCTTTATTGATTTCTGCTTGAGTACCTAATGTCAAGTTACCGCCGATATAAAGTGTTGCATTGTCAGTGTTTATCTTGACTGCATTTAATTGCGCATCACCTTGTGTGGTAAGAGTTAAATCATTTTTGACATTCAGTTGTGCTTGTTGATCAAGTTGGCGACGATAAAAGGTGCCATTATCTTGATTCTCACTAAAACGACTTTCAATCAGAATAGTATTAGCCGCTAAATTGAGGTTATTGGCAGTTAAAGTTCCACCTTGTTGGTAGAGACGATTGGTGATGTTGAAATTTAGTTGATCGGCGGTGATAGTGCCATAATTCTCCAAGTTTTGTGCAGAAATTTGTGTCAAATGGCGTCCTGCAATCAACCCGCTATTTTTCACTATCCCATCCATAGCCATATCAATCTCTCTTGCAGAGATAATAGCACCTGTTGGCTGAATATCGACATCACGTTTGACGAGATAAACTTGAGGGACAAGCACTTGAACTTGAGTACCGTCCTTTAAGGTGACGGTTTGAGGCGCAAGCCATACCATATCTTCGGTTAATTCCTGCATTTGTGCAGCACTAAGCGCAACACCAGGAATAAGTTGATAACGTTGTGCATAACGAATACCGGCATCCATTAATGCCTTGTATTGCTCATAATCAGAGGTGTAATTACCTAAGAAACGTTGTCCCGTTAATTGATTAATCTGTTCATTCACTAAACGTTGCTCGTAATAACCATCCCCTAATCGTTTGAGCATGGTTTGTGGATCTGCACGTAGTGCATCAAACATATAATCTGAGCTTAACCATTGTCGTTGATTAGTAAAGCGAGGATCAGTTTCAACTAATACATGGCTGTTAGTGGCAAGATTTAAACGATATAAACTTGCTTGAGGCAATAATTGATTCGGTAATACTGCACGTACGTGAGGTACTGCACTCAATGGTGTACTTTGGGTGAAATCCACCTGTAAATGATTTAATGCGGCTTGTTGAGCAATAGTTTGCTGACGAATCGCTGTTCCCGTTGGTTGAATAGCCTGTCCGATAGTGTTATCTACAATCTTAAAGTTAAAATATTCAATCGGATGAATATGATGATAATCCTGATAATTCTCTGAACGATGTCCATAACGAGGTCTGATAGGATTCTTGTCTTTATAAGCAACCTTCATAAAACTCTGACCATCATCTCGGCGATGAATCTCACCAATTAAATCTTCATTGATTAATTGAACATTATTGGCTGTTAAGGTTTCATTTTTAGTATTTTTCCTAAATCGTTGTTCGCCTAAGGTTAATGCTTTCCCCACTAAAATTTGGCTATATTGGTTGTGAAGTTGATTGCCATTAAGTGAAAGATTGCCTGCAATCAGAATTTTAGCGGGGTCGCGATGTTCAATGGTAGTGGTATCCGTTGTTCTGGTATATTCCCAGCCAAACCAATCATTTTGGGAGGGACTACGGCTGCCATCATAAAAGGCAAACCACGCTTTTCTGCTTTTTCTTGTCCAATCCAATTCGCCCTCAACGCCTTGACGATAACGTCGACTATTATTATTTTGCGCATATTCTTCGAATTTTTCTTTATCTGTGTGAATACCAAGACGTAAGTGTATAATCATGGTTCCATAAGCGTTGCGTATTGATATTACCATTTCCTAATGCTTCAATTGTTGCACTACCATTATCCACAAAAGTCGCTTGTCCAGTGGCATGATAACGATCATCCAATGCACCACCGATATAGAGATTGCCTTGACTTAAAATTAGAGCATGATCGTAATTAGTTAGGGTACCTACACCGAGATCTAGCCGTTCGCGTGCGGCAATCGTCGCGGATTGTTCGGCCTCTGGGAGATTATTGAGTGTATGTGATTGAATCGCTAATTGATCACCATAAATTCTACCACTGCCTAGATTATCTAATTGATTAGCAAAAATAATATTTTTGACACCATCAATTAATCCTCGGTTAAGTAAATACTCGGTTTTTAACAGCGTTTTTGGGGAACTTAATTCACTTTGCACTGGATTTTCAATGGATTTGGCTTCAATCGTTAACCCTTTTCCAGTAACGAGTTGTGTTTGATTGGCAAAATGGTTATCGACTTTTAAAGTCAGTTTGCCATCGACAGTAATTGGCGTATCTAAGCGGAAGTCATTATGAATTGAGAGTTTTGCATTAGCCGCACTTTTTACCTGCCCGATGTTTTCCCACTGTTTTAAGTCTAAGGTTAAATTGCCATGACTTTCTATTACACCTTGCTGATTATCGAGTTGTAGCTGATTACCTTTTACTTTTAGCCTATTTAATGACAACAACTCACCTTGTTGGTTATTGAGTAACTTAGCCACTGTGGCATTGAGTGCCTGACTCACATAAGCACCACCAGATTGGTTAAACCATTGATCGGTTTTCATCTCCAAAGTATCTGCAATTAACCCTTGTGTTGGCGTTTCGTTTTGCGCTTTAGTTTGTTGGTTCAATAGTAATGGGGTAGTAATGCGTAAAGTAGCTGCTTGGATTAACGATCCTGTTTGACTTAGTGCTTGGTTATCTAACTGTTGTTGGGCGGCGATGTCAGCCTGGTTTGCTTTGATAGTTCCAGCACGATTGTCAAGTTGTTGGGTTGTAATATTTGCTTGATTAGACTGGATAAGTCCAGTTTGATTATCAAGTTGTTGTGCAGTAATCTCGAACTGTTCAACCGCTAATAGTTTACCTTGCTGTTGATTATTTAACGTGGATGCAGTGAGATTGAAATTATGTTGGCTTTGTATTACACCTTGTTGGTTATTTAAGGTAGCTGTGATGAGTTGAATATCTTGTTGTGCAGAGACTAACCCTGATTGATTATTAAAGGTCTGTTGCTGTGTATTAATAAACAAGGAATGTGGTGTGGTTACTACGCCTTGTTGATTATCAAAGTCACCACCTTGATAGCGAAAATCACCTAAGGTACGTAATACACCCTGTTGATTATTGAGACCTTGTGCAAGTTGTAAATCAAGGAGATTGTTGCTAGTTTGTTGCCAATAGCCATATTGATTGTTAAGTGCATTTGCTTGAACGATAAAATGCTGGGCTTGTAATTGAGCATTTGGTGTGGCAAGGGTAGTCGGAGTATGTAAGGTAGCCGTTTTATCAATTAAAATTTCACTATTAGCTAGGTAAATATCTCCCTGTCTAGCGAGTAAAGTAAGGCGATTGGCACTGGTTTGACTTTGAGATAAATCTATTTCTGCCGCTTCAATATGGATATGATCAGAGGCAAGATTTTGTCCGTGTGCAATCGTATGTTGGTCAGCAAGAAGATGAAGTGTTTGTCCTTGTTCGCTATGTGGATTAATTGTTTTTTCTTCTGTTGTTGCCGTTGGTGTAAACTGTACACCCGCAGCGAGAACCGCGTCAGTTGAAGTTTCAATATGCTTCGCTTGATAAGTAATATTCCCCTCGGCCAAACTTTCACCAGATTGACTAATCGTTTCCTTGGATTTTAGGGTGATATTGCCTTTACTTTGGGCTTTGCCTTTGGCAATTAAACTGCCTTGTTGTTGAATCCCTTGCTGTTTACTGGTAGCTTGCAGATTTCCTTGTTGGCTATACATCACGCCAGACGCCTGATTTTCCATCTGATGTTGACTTTGCAGAGTAATATCTTGTTGGGCACCAATATAACCGGTATTCACTAGTTGCCCTTCCGTTGTGACTTTTACTTCACCTACAGCAGCACCAATATGGCCCGCGTTACGTACGCCTAAGCCATTTTCTGTTCCAATAAGGTGAATTTTATTGGCATACATACCACCTAATTCAGCCACATCAACCGCATAGCCAACAGGCTCGGTCGCGTCACCAGCCTGTATCACTTGGATACTGTCATTTTTAGCTGAAACCTGATTTTTTCCAGTCGTGACTTTTAATTCTTTTGCCCAAATCCCGGCATTGACTTTCACTTCTTTAGCGATGATGTCGGTATAATCCTGACGGCTGGTATCCATTCCTCGGCCAGAAACAGTGACAGCGCCTTTTTCTACGCGATACCCGGTGACTTGTCCATTTTCAATTTGTACTTCACCTGTGGTAAAGGTACTGCGTCCTGCATTAATCACCCCGCAGCCTTCGCAATGAATCCCACTTGGATTGGCAATAATCACATCGGCTTTACCGCCCGCTACTTCAATATAGCCTTTTAGTTGGCTTGGCTTAGTTGCATTGACTTCGTTTAAAATCACTTTGGCTTCGCCACCGACCAAATACGGATTGGCTTGTACCCAGCCACCTTGCTCGGTCTGCACATTCTTACGGCTATTGTTGAGAATTGCCCCTTTTTCGGCGACATCAAACTGTTGATATTTATTATGTGATAAGCCTTTATCATTTGGGGTTTGAATATTAACTTGCGGTAAACCATTTGCTGTTTGCAAAACGATCGGTTGTTGGTTTTTAGGCGCACTACTATCTGCTCGAATTTGTAATTCATCTGCTTGAGCGGACGCTAAATAGAAAAAGCCTAAAAGACTATATAACCCGACGGTTAAGGCTTTTAATCGCCAATGAGGGCGTTGACTAAGCGAAGCAGCATGGCAATGTTGACTTTCATGTTTGGCTTTTCCTTCACGCGTTGCAATTTCAGAAACCACCACTAAACGTTGTAATGTTTTACTAAAGATAATGCGATAAAGATGTTTATTCATCATTGACTCCCCAACGCTTCGCTTAGAATGGATAACTTACATTAAAACCTGTGGTGACGTGCGATGTTTTAAAACCCTCAGGTTTGTGTAGTGGTATCCCTACAAAATAGTCATAAGTCAGCCCCCATAAATAACCGCGTAATCCCACCGCACCGCCTAGCATATTTTGACCAAGCAGTTCTTTAGTATAGTTACCACTGACATGACCACCATCTAATGCAAGATAAAGTTCGTGTCCTTTATTAGCGATATTCCAGCCTAATTCATTGCGCCATACCCAACCTCACCTTGTTGTTCTGCTTGTACTTGTTTTACCCAACGACGTAATGCCGTTTCGCCTATCCCTAATTCTAAGCACGCTTGTGGGATGGAATAACCTTGTTCGGTCACCAATTTTACTGCCGCAGCTTTATATTCTGGGCTAAATGTTCTTCTCATTAAATTGTCCTCTTTTTTTGGTAGTTTACCACCTATTGAGGACTGCGGAATTAGTCTACCACTACATAACTTTGGAAAGGTGGGTTTGTCAGCGGTCTGAAGGGAGCAACTGCTCCCTTATTTAATCTAAATTTTTTATTAATGATTGATGGTGATGTCCGCCACAGCCACAACCACCATGACCACCGCCACAGCAGCCACCTTCTTCATCGTCATCATGATGATGGTGATCATGACCACCACAGCAGCCTTCACCATGTTGATGTAAATGACCATGAGCAATTTCTTCTGCAGTTGCTTCACGCACAGAAACCACTTCAATAGTGAATAATAAGGTTTGTCCTGCCAACATATGGTTACCATCAACTACCACATCTTCATCAGTAACTTCAGTAATTACAACAGGCAATGGACCAACATCTGTATCAGCAATAAAGCGCATACCTTCTTTTAATTCATCAATACCAACAAAAACATCTTTTGGTACACGTTGCACTAAATTATCGTTATATACACCATAACCTTCTTCTGGTGCTACTTTGACATCAAATTTTTCGCCAACTTCTTTGCCTTCTAATGCATTTTCTAAGCCAATCACTAAATTATGATGCCCTTGTAAATATTCTAATGGTTGATTAGCTGGCGCTTCATCTACTAAAACACCATCTTCAGTACGAACTTGATAAGCAATGCCTACTACATGATTTTTTACAATTTTCATTCATTTCTCCAATAATTTGCGCAAAATAGGGATAAATTGTAACGGAATTTCTATTTTTCTGATAGCGAAATTACGACATCAGCACTCATCATTAAGCGAGTTTCTCCAGGGATAAAACTTAAACCGCTATTATCAGCTTCTTGTTGCACACTCGCCTTTGCTAAACTCATTGGTGCTTCTCTTGCTAACATATATCCTGCTCTATCACGTGCAATATTAATACTAATAATACGATATTGCTCACGATGCAATTCCTTTCTAATCACTTCCGCTTTTTGCTGTATTTCCGCTAACAAGGTCGTCAACATTTCAGATTCTTGCTGTTTACGCTTTTCTGGTGACACAAAAAAATTGGTGGTAGAAAGATTAAAATTATCAGGTAAATCAGAAATAAATTCAGCGATCTGCGTAAAATCACCACTTTCTAAGGTAATGGTTGCTTGTAATGTCCAACCAGTTACTTTGCCTTGATTATTATAGTTAGCAAAACTATTACGATAATTCTCAACCACTTTAATCGCTTTATATTGTCCTAATTGCTGGATTAGCGTTTCCACACGCTGTTCTAACAATTGCGATTGTTTCTTGGATAATTTGCTTGTTTGCAATTGTGAATTCAGCACAACTTGAACTTTATCTTCTTGCACTACAGACTCTGTTGTCGCTTGAAAAGCGATTTTTGGCGTTGTATCTTGCTGTTCAGTTACAGCACCCGCTCTTGCTTGCCAGCTGATTAGCATAGCAATACAAGACCACAAAATAATAAATTTCCCTGAAACTAAATTTTTCATCATCGTTCCTCTAACATCAACATTATTCACTATCAAACCAACCACGAATAAATTGAATTGATAAGAATAACGTTAATAGTAATGCCACATAGAGAATATAGCTTACAATTGGGTGAGATGACGTTGCATCAACAGACACCTCTTTTAATGAAACCACATTACTAAACTCATCAAACATCGTAATGCGCCAACCATAATATTTCACTTCAACTAAGGCTTTTTCATTGGCTAATGATTGTGCTTGTGCCTGTAAATTAGCTGAATCAAATTTGAAATAGAATGGGAAACCCCAACGAGTATCTTCATTACGATACACCATTACTTTTTCTGTTTTAGGTTCTTGTGCATAAATGTAATAAACATCTCTTGTTGGACCATCTGCGGGATTAGATTTAGTAATTGGGCCATCTTTATCAACACGTTTTACTTCCACTCCCGTAATTTGTTGAATAGCATAACTTGGAAAGACGTAATTGACACCAGCCGCTAAAATCAGATGTACTACCAAAGCAACCGTAATAAAAAACCACATAAAAAAGCGGCGTATTTTTGATTGTTGCGCCATAGCTATTTCTCCTTTTATTTAAAAAACTTGCCTATGCTAGCATATTATTGTGACAAATTGACGCCAAATAGCTGACTAAAATTCGCTGTTGTGATCTCTGCTAAAGTTTCTGCCGATATTCCTTTTAAAGTCGCCACATACTCACACACTTCTCGCACATACGCTGGTTGATTTTGTTTGCCGCGATAAGGCACAGGCGCTAAATAAGGTGAATCGGTTTCAATTAATAACCGATCTAAAGGTACATTGCGAATGACTGCTCGAATATCTTCTGCATTCTTAAAGGTAATAATGCCAGATACGGAAATATAAAAACCAAGATCCAATGCTTGATCAGCAAACCATTGATTTTCTGTGAAACAGTGAATAACACCACCGCAACGATCCGCTTGCTGCTCTTTTAAGATACGAATTGTATCTTCTCCTGCTGAACGAGTATGAATAATGACTGGCTTATTAAATTGGTTAGCAATATCAATTTGTTGTGCAAAACACTCTTGTTGTTCTTGTTTATTTTCGGCACTGTAATAATAATCCAAGCCGATTTCTCCCACTGCCACCACTTCTGGCAAGGCAATAATCTGTTTTAATTTTTCCGCATCAAACACTTCATCGCCAATATCCAATGGGTGTAAGCCACAAGAGAATGAAATATCGCGACGATGCGCTAACATTTGGTGTAACTGTTGAAAACGTGCAATACCTACGCCAATTGCCAAACAATGTTTTACATCTCGTTGCTGAGCTTTCGCTAATACATCATCTACATCTTTATGTAATTTTTCATAATCTAACGCATCTAAATGGCAATGCGAATCTACAATAAACATCTTTTAACCTTCAAATACTTGTTCAATCATTTCTATTAAGCCATCGGCAATAATTAATTCTTGATTTACGCCATTAATCGACAATAAATCGGTACGCATTCGCCGCACAATACTTAACCCTTGATAAATTTTTAATGCGGGTAATTCTTGTGCTAATGCTGTTACCCCTTGACGTAAATCTTCACATTGCCAACCAGAATGAATGCTTAAGGATGCTTTTAATGCGTCCATCAACAAAGCTTCTAACCAATTCAATTGTGGAATAGGGTTTTCCTGCTGAAAATAAGGCATCAACAAGAGCATATTTCTACTGCGATAAAATTTCCAAAATTGGCGTAAAAATGCTAAACGTTGGGCAATTTTCCCTTGCTGCAAACTAATTTTAGCAGCAAAAGGACGCCCATAATTCATTGCCAATGCTACTTGCATTTCATCTCGTTGTTGAAAACCTTGCTCACTTAACCATTGCATTCCCTGTTCTTGATTTGGTAATGGCAATGCCCACAACTGACAGCGACTATAAATGGTGGCAAGAATTTGTTGTTCAACATTGGTTTGTAATAAGAAATAGCAATTATCCGTTGGCTCTTCTAACGTCTTTAATAACGCATTGGCAGCTGCTTCCGTCAGCAACTCCACGCCTTGAATATATACCACTTTGGCAGCTTGTTGCTGACTATGTCGAGATAATTTATCCGTCACTTCACGAATCGCTTCAATGCCAATCTTTTTCCCTTTTTCAGCCGTAATCAGATAAAAATCAGGGTGAGATTGATGTTGAAATAGTTGGCATTTCCGACAATGACCACAGGCTTGTCCTTCTTGTTTATGTTCACAAAACAGCCATTGTGCTAAGGCAAAACAAAATGGTTCTGCACCATTATCATTCGCACTACGAATCAATAAGGCGTGATGACCATACCCAGCCAAAAAAGCCTGAGTAATACGCTGATAAGTAGGCAATAACCAAAATAACTCGGCTAGTTGTGTTGTTGGAACCATTTTGTGATTGCCTGTTCAATTTGTTGCGCCACCTCTTGCATTGCAAGATTTGCATTAATGGTAATACTATTCGGATCTACCGCAACCAGTTGTAAATAACGCTGACGAGTACGAATAAAGAAATCTAATTGTTGTTGTTCAATACGATCCAACTCGCCTCGTGTTCTAGCTCGAGATAAACCAATTTCAGGATCGATATCTAAATAGAGTGTTAAATCTGGACAAAAATCACCTAATACCGTTTGCTTTAAGGTAGCTAATAATTGCGCATCAATTTGTCTGCCGCCGCCTTGATAGGCTTGAGAGGAAAGATCGTGACGATCACCAATTACCCATTTACCTTGTGCCAACGCCGGTTTAATCACATTTTCGACTAATTGCACTCGTGCTGCATATAACATCAATAATTCTGCTTTATCGGTAATGACTTCATCTCCCTCACCTTGCTTAATCAATTGACGTAACTTTTCTGCTAATGGCGTACCGCCCGGTTCACGAGTAAAGACAAATTCTTTAATGCCTAATTGCTGTAATGTTTCAATCACAACATTTCTTGCCGTTGTCTTACCAGCGCCCTCAAGCCCTTCAAGTACAATAAATTTGCCTTTCATTATTTGTTTCCTTGTTGATTTTTCCAATTTCGATACCAACGCAAATACTCTTGCACCGCACGATTATGTTCATTCAAAGTACGACTAAATTTATGTCCACCACTGCCATCTGCAACAAAATACAAATAATCTGTTTTTGCTGGATTCGCCGCTGCAGCCAATGAACTTTTGGACGGCATTGCGATTGGTGTTGGTGGCAAACCGTCAATTACATAAGTATTGTATGGTGTTTCGGTATTGAGATCTTTCTTAGTAATATTGCCTTGATATTTTTCACCCATTCCATAAATCACCGTTGGATCCGTTTGCAATTTCATACCTTTTTTCAAACGATTAACAAATACTGAAGCAATTTCTGGACGTTCACTCGCCACCGCACTCTCTTTTTCAATAATTGACGCCAATACTAATAATTCATAAACGGATTTCAGTGGTAATGTTTCATCACGTTGCTGCCACGCTTGTTGTAAGGTCTTTTGCATTTTATCTGCTGCACGTTGCAATAACGCCAAATCTGTTGAGTTCACCGTATAATAATAGGTATCAGGATATAACCACCCTTCCATTTTATCTTTTTGCCCATTCTCCGTTGGTAATTTCAACAATTGATAAATTTCCGCTTCACTTTTATCAGTTAAAGTATGTTGCAGATGCGGCGCTTCCGCTAATGCTTTACGCCATTGAGTAAAGGTGCTTCCTTCTGGTAATGTCAATGAAAATTGTGCCTCTTTACCACTATGAATAAGGATTAACAACTGTTTCAAGTTCTCAATTTTATCCAACGAAAAGGTACCTGCTTTCAGGGTATATTCAGGATACAATTTAAATAAATAAGGTAAGCCCCAAACACTCTCTTTTACCAAGCCTTGTTGCACCAATTTTTCTGCAAAATTTTTGCTGCTCGTTCCCTTTTCAATGGTAAGCAATTGATCTGGAGTATGAGTTATCGGTAATGTTAATAATTGGGTAAGATGATGATAAACATAGGCGCCGCTACCGCCTAAAGCAATTAATAAGATTATCAGTAAGGTGAGAAATTTTTTCATCAATATCAAACTACTTTTTCAAAAAGTGGCTAAGTTTAACATAAACTATGCCTTTTCGAGAAACATTGTCATTAATACGATAACAGCGTGTAATACCTAAAATACTACACGCTGCCACTGCGTTAGCGCAAAGTTATTGCTTTGCCGTTTGAATTGCTTGCAAAATGTCAGCTTTAATATCTTCTACATTTTCCAAACCTACTGAAAAACGTAATAGACGATTACAAACGCCACGTGCTATACGTTCTGCTTCCGGAATATCCATATGTGTTTGCGTCGCTGGATAAGTGATAAAACTTTCCGTACCGCCTAGGCTTTCCGCAAAGGTAATTAATTTTAATGCTTTTAAGAATGGCACCACCCACTCTTCTTTTTGTAAACGGAAAGAAAGCATACCGCCTTTATTTGGATATAAAACATCTGCAATTTCGTCTTGTTCCTCCAAAAACTTAGCAATTTGTTGGGCATTTTGTTGATGACGTTTCATACGCAATGATAAAGTTTTCAAACCACGAATCGTTAAATAACAATCAAATGGCGCTAATACTGGACCGGCGCCATTTTGAATATAATAAATGCGATCACAAAGTTCTTGCCCTTTTGCCACAATTAAACCAGCTAATACATCATTATGCCCTGCGATATATTTTGTACCGCTATGAATCACAATATCAGCACCATGTTCAATCGGGCGGAATAACACTGGCGTTAAGAAAGTATTATCAACAATTAATAACAAATTATGTGCCTTCGCAATTTTTGCAATTGCATCCACATCACACTCTTCCATTAATGGATTAGACGGTGTTTCAATGAAAATCGCTTTGGTATTTGGTGTAATCGCTTGCTCAATTGCCTCTAAAGAAGCGGTATTTACATAAACAGGTTTAACACCATGATTATTTTTATAACAAAAGTCTAATAGACGATATGTACCACCATACACATCACTCGAAATAATCCATTCATCTGGGCTAGTAAACAAACTCATTATTAATTGAATCGCTGCCATACCCGAAGAACAAGCAAAACCACGATCTCCTTTTTCTAATTGTGCAATACCGTTTTCTAATACTGTTCTTGTTGGATTTTTGGTACGAATATAATCAAAACTATCTGTCGCAATACCTTTAATATCCGTATGACCAAATGCAGTAGAAAGATGAATTGGAGTAGCTACTGAACCGGTAAGCGGATCTGTACGATTTCCCAATTGTACTAAGAGTGTTTCTATTGATTGTTGTGCCATAAAATTTCCTATCCTTAACTTATACAACAAAGGTAATCATTCTGGCACAAACTTCACTAACAGAAAAGCAATTCACTCCAGTTCACAAAATTTCAGCACTTTAAGCATAAAAAAACAGCAAAGCATTTGAATTAATAAGCAACAAGCTCTTTTTTTCATCAATCAAGCAAAAAAGTGAGAATTATCGTTTGACAAAAAAAATCAATTCCGTAAAATGCGCCTCGTTGATTAACGATGCTGATAGCAACATTAATCTTAGCGGGAATAGCTCAGTTGGTAGAGCACGACCTTGCCAAGGTCGGGGTCGCGAGTTCGAGCCTCGTTTCCCGCTCCAAACTGCCCGGGTGGTGGAATCGGTAGACACAAGGGATTTAAAATCCCTCGCCTTTCGAGGCGTGCCAGTTCAAGTCTGGCTTCGGGCACCATTTAAAACTTAGAAAATATTTTGCGGGAATAGCTCAGTTGGTAGAGCACGACCTTGCCAAGGTCGGGGTCGCGAGTTCGAGCCTCGTTTCCCGCTCCAAACTGCCCGGGTGGTGGAATCGGTAGACACAAGGGATTTAAAATCCCTCGCCTTTCGAGGCGTGCCAGTTCAAGTCTGGCTTCGGGCACCATTCACAATATATTCAGTGGCTTTTTCGATAGTAACTTCCTCAAATTAGTTCTTCGTTATTAAAATCCACTTAATGCCTTATATGGCGTGTTAGCAAAGCGGTTATGCACTGGATTGCAAATCCATGTAGATCGGTTCGACTCCGGTACACGCCTCCATTATCTAATAATAAACCATTGATTTTAATAAAAATATAATAATTTATTCTTAAATTACCTACTAAATCACCTACCAATTATTTTATTACTATTTTACGTTCCGAAACTCTAACTAAACTTAAAATTATTTTAACTTGTAAAACAACAAGATAAAAAAGAATTTCGGAACGGTTTTTAAAATACAAAATAGCAAATTTAATAATGTGACAGGGTTAAAAAAGAGGGTTAACTACCCTCTTTTCAAGATCGCAATTAAGTCATTTGGACTAAATCGCCATGCTTCTCGATACCCTAAGCATTCAGCACACCATTCTGAGCAGAAATATTTATTTCTAGCTTGTCTAAATTTAAGCACAACACCTATCGCTCCAAACCAGTCATAACGTTTACCAGCGGTTGTTAAGTAATACTTCATAACTAACTCTTTACTGATATCTAACTCAACTAAATCCCACTTATCTGACGGTAATTCCATTTCTTTAACGCGTACGCCACCATCACGTACACTAGAAGAATAACAACGGTAAAGACCATTATCTAATTTGATTGCAATCTCACAATGTGAGTAATCCCCTTTTGTTACTTTACGTGTTAGCCAATCACTAAATTTAGCTAACAAATCAAAAGGGCGGTTAATTGATTTCCGCCCTTTGTAAAATGCTAAATACACTTCCGACATTACAGCACCTCACCAACTTTTCTAATCTCAAGCACGATTTGCGCTGCACGCTCATTAACATCAAATTCTGTTGTAAGCGACTGTAGTTCGTATGCGCGCATTCTCAATTCACCAATTCTGTTGACCGCTTCTCGCATTGCACTAGCTTGTTTAATAATCAAATCTGTTGCTGTTTTTGCGTCAATGCCTGCCGGTGTAGCAAATGCAGCAACTTGACGAGGGACGTCGCCCGTGTAACCAGCTTCTTTGTATGCGATAGCCTCCGCTTCTCGTAACAAATACTCTTGCGCAAATCTATCTTTTGATTGATAGACTTTTGCTGCCTCATCATTGATAAGCGATACTGCTTTTGCTCGACACGCTGCAAGTGTCAACTCTTTTGCTTCTTCGCTCATCACCCAGCCTTTATTCTTATCAAAAATAAAGCCCTCTTTCGGACGATTCACCAATTTAAATTCACCATCTTTTAACTCAACCAACGTTTTACCATCAAGCTCGGCAATATCGTTAATAGCGAATGTGATGTAATCTGTCATATCAGAGGGACGCTCAGCTAGATAGACGAGCGGTGTAGATTGAGCAATTGATTGTTTTAATGCGTAAATATACATTGTACTCTCCATTTAATTAATAATACGCCAGCCTTTGTTAATTGCGATTGATTTATCGCACGCTTCGGCACCGGGTGTGTTTGTAATCGTGATGGTCGGATAATCTGTAACGGTGGCTAATGTGCCAAACATCTTGTTTAAATCGTCACTACTCATGCTTGTGTTAGCTACGCTAAACGATACCCTTGCACCTTTAAGTTCAACTACTTCAAGTTTGCTGCATCCATTAAACATATTGTCAAAGCTAGTTGCAGATGATGCATCAACCCTGACTCTTATGAGAGATGTACAACAATCAAACGTATGCGAAAAGTTCTTACACTGAGACCCAAAATTTATATTACTATCAAGACTTATATCTTTTAGTGATGTACATCCCGCAAACATATAACTTGCGTTATTTACATCACTAATTCTACAGTTAGAAAAATAGTCTAATGCTTTGCAATTAAAGAACATTTTTGTTGCATCGAAATCTTGCGTGAATTCGAAGTAGACATTTTTGATTGCTCTTGCGTTAGTATTTTCAAATGCGGATACAGCTGAAGACGTGAATGCCAAAAGTACGTCAATATAGCAGCCCCACCCTTCAAATGTCTTAATGCTAGTATTTTTTAATATTGCATCGCAGTTTGTATCGTAACCAGATAGTGAAATGGTTAACTTATCGCAAACACAGCCATTTAAAAGACCTTTTATTCCACCGTTAACCGTTGATGTAAAAATCACATTCGACGGTCGCAATGGACGCTGAGCATCAAAAGTTACATCTAATGAATTAGATTGAAAACTAACCTCATCACTATCTGCAACAAAGTTAATCACTACTTTCTTTTTAGATTGTGGTAAAACAACATCAAAAACTGACGATACAGTTTCAGGTTTTGTTGGCACGAGTCGCACTACGAACGTTTTGGTGTTAACAGGTAGTTTTTCATACTCCGCATTCAGCGCTAACATTTGTTCGTTGATTGGGATATCGGAATCCGGGTCTATGATGACGTTAGTGATATTGCTTGTGTTGAGCGCGTGTATCTTGGATGGGTACTGCTCAAAAGTGACGCCGGTCATATCAATATTTTTTGATATTAATGCTTGACGTAACTCATCTTTTGTTAACTTAATTCTTTCAAGATTTTGTTTAAGACTCATTCAAAATTCCTTCAGCTATCGCGCTTGCACCGTTCACTTCTTGCTCAAGCGCTGTGATACGTTTGTTAATTTCGTTTAGCGTCTCTACCGGTATTTCGCCTGTATCACCCTTCTCACCGGTATCGCCTTTCTCACCCTTCTCACCGGTATCGCCTTTCTCGCCTTTAAAAACCTCACCGGGCAAAATAGTCACTTTAATCTCTTTTTGTGTCACTAAATCCATTCTCACTACTCCGTTACATCTGGCTCTATGATGACTTTCCCTCGCACCAATGTTCGCACGATATCATTTTTCGTCATTTGTAAGTCATAGTGCCATGTTGTTGATTTGACATTTTTAGTCAATTGATGGCTAAAAATTAACTGCAATACGTTATCGCTCAACACATTAATGCTATTATCTGTTGTTGATAACGTGATTTGCTCAATATTGAGCTTGCTTTTTAGCGTCATTTTTAGCTCTGCATCACGCAAGCTAAAATCAGGCAACGCATCAATAAGCACTGTGAAGACAGTGTCATCACCTCGATAGATAGTTAAGTCTTTTGTTTCCACGTTTCCTCCTTACACCTCAACAAAAAAGAGGGCTATTAGCCCTCTTTTACACTACAATCTGATTAGTCGATTGGTTATATATAACAGTCTAAATTTACATTAAATCCTTGATTATATTCGTATGCAAGTGCCCAAAATCGTAATGCGCCATCCTTACATTCCAATCTATAATCAGAATCTTCATGTAAGGTTTCTGCATTTACTACATCCCATAATTTCTCAATCAAAGATCGCAAATGAAAACATTGATCTATAATTCGAACTGTCCCTAAAACTGAACCTTTTCCATACTCTGTCTTTAAATTTAAATTTGTAGTCTGTTTAATCAATATATCAGCTGATGAGAAATAAGCACCATTAACGCAAATACCATAATTATCTATTTTGTTAAATTGTGCCCCTATCGTTAAAATTTTACCTGATACATGAAATGCTCCTGTAGTTCCCGAAAAATAAGACTGGTATGTGATATATGCACCATTTGATGGTCTCCACCATAAATTCTCAGCTACTCCTTTTACTTTACCTAACTCAAAATTATCTTCGTAAAAACGCTTATTCCCCCATGTTTCCTCTTTCAACACAACACCTAATTTAGCAATATCAATTTCATTAGTTCCATTACTAAGCCCATACATATTACGCTTTGCATGCGTAAACCCAACAAATTGAGTTGTTCCAATTTGTAATCCGTAATTAGCCATAGTATTCACCTCTTTAGATGATTATGCTGTTATAATCTCTGCGTTATGAAGCAATCCATCCTCATAAGTAACAAGATAATGCAACGCCCACACTATTAAGTTGTCAACATCTGATAAAAAAACATTATTCAATAACAAGGCCGATATATGCTCTGCTCTATAATGGGCTATATCATCTTCCGTAACACTACTTGCTATTTGAACCTCAAGTTCATTGTTAATATAATCTACTCTAATTTGACTAATTGCATGATATTGCAACCGCTTTGTTGTAACTCCTTGAGTAAAGCTAACATCTTTTTTCAAATAATACATTACAATCTCCCCAACCTCACTTTTAATACACCTTTCTCATCATATACATCTATTCGCTCATTACGAATAACCATACCAACATTACCAGATGCCCCACGTATCTCTACATCCCCACTGCCACTCACTTTAAATCTATTATTTATATTTAAACTCCCCCCTTTAATATCTCCTAAGTTCGCGCTAATTGATGATAAATTTGTTACATTCAATTTATCAGCAGATATGGTTTTTGTAGCAATGTGGTTTGATGTGATTGCCTTTGCCGCAATCTTACTAGCATCAACTGCACCAGCAACTAGCTTTTCAGTAGTCACTGAATTAGCCGCTAATTTATCAGCAACGACTGTTCCGGTTCTAAGTGATCCACCATGAATTGCGGTAACGCCTGCGTTTTGCCATGGAGAAGGCTCTCTTGTATACGCAGTACATTCTTCAAGCATTGGTCGACGCAAGACTGTAAACGTATTATACACATTTTCGATTTTATATTGATTGAAGATACATCGCGCAGTGCCCGTTGTAGTAACTTTGAACTTTATCCAGATCCTCGTTGTATCAACCAACCCATTCGTATAGCTTACTGCGTTTGTATCTCCAGTTTCATCAGATGGATAACTATAAGTCACATTTGATATTTCAAGACCATCACGTAGTACAACATCAACACGCATAAACCCGCGATGCGCAGCCACATAACCAGATAAAATATACCACCTACCTGCAATCACTTTGATATCTTGATAAACACCACCGAATCGCCCCGCAGGAGAGATAGGGTTTACCATATTCGGTTGCCATCGGTATTGATTCTCAGTAGGTAGATATTCTTTACCTTGCCATTTACCTTCAGTATTGTTATTAATCGCAATACCGACGTTAGCCTGTACAACGCTAGTGTCTTGATATAAAGTCCAGCCATCTGCGTTATTCGCAAAGATCGGGTTATACAATAAATTACCACCAAGACCGATCGCTAATTTATCCGCTGTTAACTCACCCGCAGCAATATGCGTTCCACGAATTGCTCCTGCTTGCACACTCCCCGCTGTAACACTATTTGCAGCAAGTTTATCCGCAGTAACCGCATTAGCCGCTAATTGTTGCGTAACGATTTGCCCTTGAATTGCGCTCACAGGAACACTATCTAATGTGAAACTTTCATACCTATCCCCCTTCCACATATAAAAACGGCGATCTGATAAGTTATATATGAGATTCGCGTCTTTAAATTCTGCTAAATCACCAATAGTTTCAACGATTTTTACAGCTTCAAGCCCTCGAGCAGCCAAGCCTGTATCAATGACTTCATCGACGATATTTTCACTTAATTCTTTTTGTAGCTCCGCTAACGCCTTTTGAATATCAACACTTGTTTCACCACGCAACCCACTAACCTGATAAAATGGTCCTATATTTTGACCTCGAGTATGTCTCAGCCAGTAATAAAAAACACTATTTGGCTGAACTTTATGCGCATACATGAAAGCATTGCTCACTTTAATTAATCGTTTCGCTTCTAGCAAATTATCATCAACAGCGAAAAAGATTTCAGTCTGAGTAAATTCATCTACATAGTCCCATTCAATTAAGATATTCTCAAGGCCACCATTTACAGCAACACCCGTTGGCGCCGGTGGTCGATCGATAGTGAAAGTGCTTGCTTTTTCACTTAATACTCGACCTTTATCATCTTTAGCAATAATGACAACACTATAATCACCATTTGGCAGATTATCTAATTTCACTTCTGCCGTTTTCTGCCCGATATAGCTTTGGTAGAGTTTTTCGCCCTGATAAATCAAAATATCATAACGTGTCACAATGGCGTTACCAGTTAGCACTTCTGCGCTAACGTAAGCTCCCGTGCCGCTACTAGTATCAATCGCTATATCGGACAATCGAGGTGCGGTGTAAAGTGTTTTAGAAACTTCTTCAAAATGGGCGCCATTATCCACAATCGCTTCTTTTTGTGGTTCGTGTTGTAGCGCGACAATCGTGTAAATACCGTTCTCATCTTCACTAATAGATACTGCACGATATAAGCCACCCCTTACTGCCGAGGTAGTTAATGCCCATACCCCAAATTCTTTTAAACCGGCTGGGTTATTATCTAACGTTACGATATTACGGTTCACGCTACTAATTTTAATCGTTTGCTGTCTAGCTTCAGCGTTGATATAGCTTAAATACATCTCGCTAGAGAGTGTAATCTCTCTATCTAACGTAATGTTGCGTCCGTTAATCGCAAGCACACGTCCGCCAATATTCGTGCCAGCATAATGATTGTCAGCAATTTGGATAATGTCACCAGGCAAGTGCATTAAGCCTTCACGCCCCACTGCGAAAGTGATAGTTTCTTTCTCTAATTTTTCCGTTTCTAAAATCCAACGCCCTAAGCGGTAGGCTTGCCCACGACTAGTACAACCAAAGGCTGTCACTTTTTTTACGTTAGCCCCGTAACGCTTTACTGATTCATCGTCTGATACATACTCAATTTTTTTTTCAAAAAAATCGTTTTTATCGAGATATTCAACGTGAATAATATTATGACGCGCTTTCAATGCCGAATAACCGCGCTCAAATTCACCATTAACCACATTTGCGTTTGTATAAGTCCACACTGGGTCGCTTGGCCTATCTTGTATCGCAGTTAATTGTTGCCCATTCCAGACTGGCATTGCCCGAAAGATGGAAGCTAAGTCGTTAATTAAGTCATAGGCTTGTCGTTGCTCAGTTAACCAGCAATTACATGTCATACGCGGTTCAGTACCGCCAAAACCATCCGGAACACTGACATCACAATATTGCGCAATCGCGTACAATGCCCACTTATCTACACCAAAATCACCTAGCCGTTGCCCCATTCCGTAGCGTTTATTTGTCATTAAATCGTAAAAAATCCAGGCTGGATTATTCGTCCACGCAATTTTAAAACGTCCATCCCATAAGCCATTGTAACTACGTGAAATAGGGTCGTAATTGCTTGGTACTTTCACTTTAATACCACGTACTAAGTAATTGCGCTGCGGTAAATTACTGAAATATTCCGAATCAAACATTAATCCCGCTAATGCAGTATTAGGATAAGCAAACTCGGTATCAATGATTTCAGTATAGCTTGACCAAATTGTCGCATTTTGTAAGCGTTGCTTCGTGCTATCTGCTTCTACACGTAATACCGTCACATTAAATGGTGTAGCGGGTAAGTTATCAATAACAATTTGACGTAAATACTGTGCGCTATACTTACCGCTTATTGTTACTTGGCGCTCGCTTTCCCCCACCCGAATAAGCAAATTAACCGTTGTGCCAACCGTGTCGCCGTTTTCTTTTTGATCAAATAACGATCTCACCCCTACCGTAATACGTAAACGATTCACTTTACTGTCATTAATCGTTCTGACAATCGGTGCATTCTTTTTCACCTCAACGCCCACCGGGACTTCACGTTCAGAGGTATTAAAGCCACGCATAATATCTTGTTCTTGCGAACCGATTGTCCCTTGCAGCTCCATATTGCGGAAGTTATAGCTACCATCAGCATTTTGCACCGGGGTTTTATCTAGATAAACAGATTTCACTCCCTCTTTTAATCCCTGGATTTCACCCTCAGAGATAATCTCAACAATTTTAATCCGTTGTTTTGAGCGACCGCTTTCTGGCGCCTCATACGGCGTATGTCCGCCACCACCACCTTTACCCATATTATTTATCCTTTTCTAAACAAGCCTTTTTTCGGTTCAGTTTTCTTCTTCATCTCTTCGTCAACGTTGTAAGTTTCAACACCCTGCGAAATGATGAGTGACCCAACCATGATCTCACCGTAAGCGAGAGGTACAGGACGACCTTGTGCAATTAAATTGCTTAAGTTACTAAATGATGTAGATTGCTTTTTATCCTGCTCTGTTCCTACTATACCTATTTTAGGTTGTGGCGATAAAAGTTGCGAAACACCGCCTAAAATCATTGATGTTCCAGCCATAAAGGCCATTGTCGCCCCTGTATATCCTGTCGCTCCCAAATACGCCCAGCCCGCTGCGCCTCCAGCATACCAACTTGCAGCAATCAATACCGCCCCTACCACGATATTAAAAATTCCACCGTTTTTCGCCCCTTTAATCACCGGCGTGAGATGCACCACGGCGTTGTCGTTTAATTTGTAGAGCATATCTTTTTCCAGTGATGCGGTGGTAACCTGATGTTTGCCAATCCGCACTTTGTAATACCCTTGCTGTAAGGCTTGCCGGAAACCCGCCACTTGGCAGCACAAGGCGCGGATTGCTTCTGCGGTGTCTTCCACCGCTAAATCGAAGGCAGTGCCAAATCGTTTAAGATGCCCGTAAAGTCTAATTGTTGCCATTCCTTATATCTCCAAATACTGTGTGTATGTTTAAGCCAATAACCATCGTATAAATCTCGTTTTGATAGTCGCTTAGGAGAGTGATGTAATACCCAGTTATCCCCCAAATAGATTGCAGCATGGTTAGGTACATCGGCTCCTACTTGCATTAAAATCACATCACCAAGTTGCGGCTCGTCCACCTGCTCAAAGCCGTGTGTGGCCATATTATCAAGATAAAGATTGCCTCCCTCTTGCCACCAGTCGTCTGCTCGCTCGAAATCGGGAAAATCCACGCCAGACAACATATAGGCATCACGAAATAAGCTATAGCAGTCGTTTTTACCATGATCGAACTCGCGCCCAAGCAAGGGTGGTATATAGCGAAATTTCACTATCTGATCGTTACAAACCAACCACCAATCCAACCCAGATTGAACCTGCATTTGTCTATCCGCGGTTGATAAAATCGGCCCGCCATTCGGGTGAGAGTGAACAATTGCAACAATGCCGTCATATTGATTAGCTTCTAGATAGTCATCAGACGAAATCTCAAAATAATTTTCGGGGTCATCCGCGATATTCACACTCGGCAAAAAAACTTTTTTACGTCCCTCAAAAACAACAAAACCGCACATTTCGTGCGGTTCTTGCTGCTTTGCGTGCTTAAGAATATCTTGTTCTAACGTCATGTACTTACCCTATTTTATTCACTGACGGGAAACCACCAAAATTGATGGTATTATTACGTAACTTACACCCAGTTAAACATCGACTACACTTGTCTTTTGACATTTCGCCGGTTGGTTGATCTTGTTCGTCTGCAATCGCCCCACCCGTGTAACCACACTCCGCAGATCGATAAATCCAAGCACACGTATCTGCCATCACCATTCTTGCGGGCAAAAAAGCATTATCAGTTTCAGTGGGTAGTGCTAACGTAAACGTGGCAATATCATGTTTTAAGCTAGCTAATTGCTCAATGATATACAGGCTGACCAGTTCTTGTGTCGGATCGGCGTGTGGATTGCCATGGCTAAAATTTACAGCATCAAGATATTGCATATAGACTTGATGTCGTTTTACTACTGCCCCGATTAATTCATTAAAATCAACTGCTAATCCCGTCACTAAACCCAGCAAATTAGATACGGTTAATGTTGGACGGTTACTCGGGCCATTCCCTGTTAACTCAAACCCTGTCGCTTGAATTGGATAAGCTTTATAGACATTCCCTTGCCAGACAATATCTTGATGTAATTCATTTGTGCCGGCATAAAAGCGATAAATTTCGCCTTGTTCACCTTGTCTGTTCTGCAAACTGCGCATATCCACTTCGTACAGCTCAATCAAAGCATTTTGTTCAATTTTGCTTAATTCAAGCTTAAAGTCTGCACTGATAATTTGTGGCATTAAACTACCTCTCTAAACGTACAACTAAACTCTACTGTGCTGACATTCATTGTAGCTTTCCAGTTTTCACATACGACCTTCTTCTGTTGTCCTGTGTACGGGTCATTAAATAAAAATGGCGTAACTGCATTATGACGCATAAAAAAAGCATCGATTTCTCGATGCTCTTCACCTCTTTTTGCTCTTATCACGACTGGATAACTTCGTAGCAAGCTATTGATACCTGTCGCTTGACGTTGCTCATAACCATCACCAAACTTCACCACATTTACCGTCGGTTGATTATCTATCTGCATACCGACACGTACACACCATTTAAACGTTTCCATTATGCAAATACTCCTCCTGGCCGTAAGTTATTCGTAATCCCTGTGCGGACTTCTTCTTTTGCAATCTTGCGGATCAATTCAACGGTTACTTGTAGTTGATCTCCTTGTTGCTTCTGAGTGACTTTCGCATCCATTGGCTCACCATTATTAATTACTTTAATATCAATATTGGCATTCTGTTGTTTCGGTGTAAATGTAGGCACTTTCGGCACCGCAACACCGCCACCGCTGGCAAATCCTCGTCGAGTACCATAGTTTAAGAAATCAAGATAATCTACACCGAGTCTTGATGTAGCTTCTTTAGTAATAACATATTCGCCTTTGTGTACAATACCTGCTGGGGTATATTTGCCCCCTAAACCAGTAAAACCTCCTACATCAAAACCAGCCAAACCGCCTTTATACAATAGCTGACCAAACGCGTCATATCCGCCAGCCGCACCAACTTTACCACCACCACCCGAAAATAAACCAAACGCTGAAGATACTGCTTTAAAAACCAACATCCGCATTGTCATTTGCGCAATATCTTTGATAATGGATTGAGCCAAATCTCTAAAATTAGCTTTTCCCGTCAACACAAAATTTGTTAGCGCATCAGACATACCCCCAAGTGCATTTTGTGTAATTTGAGATACATTTCCCATAACATTGTTAGCTGCATCACCAAATTGATTTAAACCCTCTTGCAAACCTAGTAATGGATTAGACTGTGCTAACTCTTTTTGTCTTTCAATTTCAGCTCTACGCTCTTTTAGCTTGATAATTTCCGCATCTAATTGTGCAGCATTCTCTTTTGACATACCGATTTTAAGACGATCAGCTTCAAGATCTAATTGATGGTTGTATTGGATTAAATCTTGCTCTTTACGAGTTTTACCCAACAACCTCAATTCAAATTCCATTGCATTAAGCTGTTGATTATTATTGATACCGAACTGTGCAATCGCTTTTTTCTGCGTTTCACTATCAATTTGACGCGCCATTTCTTTCAGTTTCGCTACACCCTCAACACCGTAGGCTGCATATTTTTCTGCATTGGCGGTGATGTCTTGTTGTAGTTTTTTAAACTCTTGATATTGGCTAGGTTCACCGACCAGCTTAATATCATCAGTATCGGCTTTTAGCTGTGCAATGCGGTTTTGCATATCCGTTAACTGGTCGGTGTATTGTTTAACGTAGTCTGTTTTACTTCGACCTGATTTATTAGCACTTTCAGTAGCTAATTTAGCACCAACATAAGCCTCAATAAATTTACTCTTTGCCTCTCCTTGATATCCTTTTCGTAAGGCTTCTTGTTCTGCATCATGAGCATATAATGCTTTACCTTTTAATCCTGCTCGAGTTTTATCAGCAGCAAGTTTATTTAGATCTTGTTGTAACTTATCATTAGCATAACCTACAATCTTATCTCCCTGTTGAAATGCTAAAATACCTTGTCCAGCAAACATAGAAAATAATGATTGTAGCTTACTCTTTGTATCTTCAGCTGTCATACCTAATTCATTTAATGACTTACTGAATAATAAAGTTTTATCTGTCACATCTGGTGTTTTATCAACACCAATTCCAAGCAACTGATTATAATAATCACGGGTATTATTATATCGCTCATTAGTTGCTTCTAAATCCTGCATTGACCGATCTAAATCTGCATTAATATCGATAAGTTCATTTTGAATTTTCTTTGTTTTTTCAGCGTTGCTATTAAATGAATAAAAAGAATCTGAACCATAACTAAAGCTATCATTATTTTTCAAATTTTCTAATTGAGAATTAAGCTCAGCAACTTTACGTTTTTGCTCTTCAATTTTCTTATTAAAAGCCGTTTTACTTTCTTCTAAGTCTTTTAATTGTTTAGCTAAAGCCGCTGCTGACATTCGCTCTAATGCTTCTTTACTTGCATCAATCGATTGAATGTAATCCCTCGCTTTTTGAGTCGCTTCTTCTGTCGCATCCGCAGTTGTAAACCAATAACCAGCAAACGATGCTAAAACTGTAATAGCTGTTATACCGACCATTAGCGGATTTGCTAAAAAAGCTGCACGCATCATTTGCAACTCTGCTGTCGCGGACCTAACAAGGTTTCGATACGTAGCCATCAATACATTAGATTTTACTAAGCCTACATTAGCTGCGGATTGTACGGTCGTATTTTCTACATATGCATTTCTTAGTGTCAATTTAGCTGATGCTAATTCTTTTTCTGCTACGCTAAGTTGTTTTGTTAAAATATTCTCTTGCTGCAATAATGCTTCATATTGTGCCATCCCTGCTATTCGCGCACTTCCAGACATTCCTTGTAAACGTGTAGCCAATAACTCCCTTTCTGCAACAGTTTGCTGTTGTGCAATACGTATGTTATCTACCCTTAGTTTCATTGCTTGAAACTCAACAGTTGCTTGTCTTAATGCTTCTGTTGTTTGATCTCTCATTGCTAATGCTCGTTCACGAGTAGCTTGTATTAATTGCTTTTCCTGCTGAATTTGCTGATACTTATCCGCTTCTGTTTTAATTCTATTTTGTATATTTGGTAAACTTTTTAATGCAATAATTCCTGCCCCAACTGCCAATAACGACTTAGCTAAAGTATCAAAATTATCTGCTAAATACAGAATGACGTGAGCCAACTTATCCGTACCTTCTACGCTTGTATTTAACTCACCAATCCATTTAGTTGCTGCTGTACTTAAATTAGTTAATGCTTGACCTGTTGTTACAGACATACTATTAAAATCATTATCTACCTGATTTTTAACTTTCTCTAATGCTGGAATTAATACATCTGTAGTTAATTTTCCTTTTGATGCTAACTCCCGTAATTGTGAAATAGTTACACCTAAGCCATTCGCAATCGCAAGTGCTAAACCTGGGGTTTGCTCCATAACAGAATTAAATTCATCCCCTCTAAATACACCACTTGCTAACGATTGCCCAAACTGAGTAAGTGCTGCTTCTGCGGAGGCGGCGCCTGTTCCAGAAAGTGCAACAGCTTTGGATACCGTCTCTGTTAAACTTATTACTTGTGATTGACTAATTCCTAGCTGTTGTGCATTTTGAGCAAAACGTTGATACACTTGAGCTGTCGCATTCACACTCTGCCTAGTTTTTATTGATATATCAAAAACTGATTGCATTGCTCGCACACTTTTAGCAGAGTCTTCGCTAACTAATTTCATTCTATTATGAATTTCAGTATATGAATCTGCATATTGTGCTAATTGTCTAATCCCAGAAGTTAATTGTTGTGCACTCAACCATGTATTAGTCCATTTTGCCGATCTTTCTAAGATAGATAGACTATTTTCAATAGATTTAAAGGATTTATTCGTTTCCGTAGCGAAATTACGGGCTTTAACTATCGATTGCTCAAGACCTTTACTGAATTGCACACTATTTAAGCCCAGTAAGATATTCAACTGACCTAGCGAACCTGCCATATTAATTTCTCCCATAAAAAAACCTCGCAAAAGCGAGGTTTTCTCTAACATAAACTTATTTTTTATTTTTAGGTTTCAGATACCAATATAATAAAGCAGTTCCTCCACCACCAACGACCAATCCTATAAGTAATGACTTGATCACTATCATTCTAGCTGATCCGTTTTCTGGTAAAAAAAACCAATCTAACCATCCTATCGCGAAAATGATAAACACAGGAACCATTAACCAAGCAATAATATAAAGCCAAAAGCCGATAATCTCAGTAAAAAGATAATCCACTTGTTTGCTATATTTTTTCATTTGCTTTCTCCCTATATTTACCTCAAATCTACCAAATCCCTACGGGCAGTCAAGCTATTTCAGCAAAGAAATCAATAAACTTTTCCCCGCTAACTTGATCGCATCAAACGATAAATCAATCCCTTTGGTTTTAATGATTTGTTTAATTTTATTCCACGCTGTGTCGCTACGGATTTTGTCAAGAAATTCGTGTCCTTGCCATGTTAGATTATGCTTAATCTCAATTAATTTCGCTTGTTCCAACAATTGGTAATGATACTCCACCACATCAACTGAAAAGCCTTTAATACTTTCACTATCTAATGGTGTATTATCAACCTTTTGTTCAAGCTTTAACAAAATTTTACGGATAAGCTCCCAATCTCTTTTCATTCTTTATTCTCCTGCAACCGTACTGAAATAAAGTACGGTTGGTTTCGCTTGAGTTTTTAAAAGTTAGCTAATCGTTTTGGTTGTGGCTGTTGTTCAAGTAGGCTTAACATTCCTTTAATGAACATAATGCGTTCACTTTTCGCTTGGACGTATCTTCTTGCTTTCTCTAAGGCATTTTCAGTTGGCATATTGAGGTTATAGAGATAATGCCCACCGATGAATTTATCTATATCTCTGCCAAGATGTGGATATTCTTTGCGGATTTTTACACCCATTTCATACGCGCCATTAAGCGAGTGATATAGGTTAGCAATAATGCGGATTGCTTCTTCGTCTGCTTCCGCTTCTGCGAGTGGTAAAGTCTGTTGTTTTGGTTTATTCCAATAATCAAACAACACTTGATAACATTCTTTTTTGTATTTGATCAAAGTTCCTCTGATTTCTGGCTTTACTCTGTTTGTATCAATACCGAATAACCAGCCGTTGAGATATTGGATTGGGAGGCAGATCATTTCTCGATTTTTACCATCTTCAGCAACTATAGTTATGATAACCATAGTTGAACTTAACACATCATCACGTTTAATTCTCTGTCTTTGAGCTTCCCAATCTAAGCCAATATTTTCACAAATCGGTTTCATCGCAGTGTAGTGTATGCCGTTCTGTTCAAAAGTCACTAAAGATTGGTTATGGAAATGGATTATTTGAAGTTGAGTTTGATTTGACATAAATGCCTCTGCTAATTTTTCGAATAACATTCAAACCAACCACCTTTATCATAAAGGCTGTTGGCGATCGAGTGGTTCGAAAGCTTAGCAGTAAGCTGGAGTTATTCCCCTTTCGGGTATTGTATTCCTCGCCCACTCGATCATAGATTGTAATTACCGTTTTTATTCCAAAAATTGCGTAGAAAAGAAAAGGAGAAACACAAATTTCAGACATAAAAAAACCGCATAGGATTTCGGTTGCGGATTACCGCTGCTAAGGTTTCGACACCTTGATTTAAATATTAATACTAATTGATTTTGTTGTAAATGATTTTAGATTGTTTTTAGCGTCAATAATAATTCTGAAATTGCTTTTAATAAGTTAGGGCTAATCCATGCCATTGAAAATATAAAAAATAAAATCAATACCACGTAAGCAAATTTTCTCGCTTTGTCCGATTTGTCAATCATTTCTAGCATTTTACAAATCCCCTCTATTAAGTTAAAATCTACTTGCATTAATGGTTCTCCATTTAATGTTTACATATCAGATTTCAAATAAAAAGCCCGACTGCTGCGAACAATCGGGCTTTATTTTTTGGTAATAAAAAAGCCTGCTAAAAACAGGCTTTCTCTCAATCTATATAAGATGCTGAATTATTTTTTAATCTCGCCTCTTTGTCCACCAAAAGCTTCATAAATTCCATGTTCTTCTGAACCAACAGCTCCTGCAACTTCTTCGGCATTTGGTCCCATAAACGAACCTATATACACACCTTCTACACCTTTATAGGTCGCCATCCCACTAAATGCCATAACATCTTTTTTCCCAATGTTCGGATCTCCCTCAGTTATCGTTCCTTTATTCAAAGTAATGTCAGGTAATTGCTGACCATTATCAAATTTACGATCATATAACTTACCTTCAACTGTTTCATTTCCAAAATCAACATTTAATTGCAATTTCCCAGATGTTACTGCACCTAATGAATAACCGTTATATTGAGCCACTCCCTTGACAGGCATTTGACCTTTTGTAGTTGCCACCCCAAATATATCAAAGTCATCTTCCGTTACTCGAGGATCAATAACTAAACCATTTTCATCAACTTTTACATCATTTGGTAACCAGCCTCCAACAACCGAATAAGGCAAATTAATTCCTTTAACTATTCCATCATTCACTTTTTCTTGAACAATACCAACAGGATAATCAACGATTTCTATTACTGTTCCATCAAGTAATTTAAGTTCTTTAGCTTCTCTTACTTGTTCTTTATATTGTTCATCCACTAAATCAATAGATTTAGTAGCCGGTTTAACCGATGTATCCGTTAAAGCGCCTTTTCCATTATTTTGTGCCGCTGCCCCATTATCACCGCCGCCGCCACCAGAACTACAAGCTGCTAATAGCCCCACACTAAATGCTAAAACACTTAATTTAAATAATTTCATTTAACGCTCCTCAATTTTCAACATAACAATTTGATTTGATTATAATAATAAGTAACAAAAGTTTAAAGTGAACTAAATCACATATTTTTAAAGAGAGTTAAAAAATAGTGAGGGTATAACATCATATTTCTATCGATTAGCTAAAAATGCTTCACTACCATCATCAAAATCTTGGTTATTTTTCACCGTATTTCGGTTGTCGAAAAACGACATAAAATCAGTGAATTTTGGTGATTCTTTTTTAGGGTCGCTATTAATAGCCGCTAACAAGTACGCAATTTGTGCAGTACGATAATCTTCACGCCATAACCCGAAAGGTTGTTCTTGATAATATTTTTCATATTCTTGCAAATGCCTTTCGGGCATTGCTTCAATTTCAGTTAAAGTTTTTCCCAATGCAAGCGATAAAGTTAACTGGAACTTTCTTCGCTCGCTGAGTGTTTTGGGCTATCTTCATTTTCTGCTTGATTAAATGCGGATAAAACACTGTCATCTAACTTTAAAATGGACTCTAAATCTTCCCTACTATCAGGATCAAATAAATTATTACCATTTTCGTCACATAATTTAATCGCTAAATTACGAGCTAGACGATATTTGTCCGCAATCGGTTCTAACTGTTTAGTTAATTGCTCTTCATCATCAAAATTGAGATCAAGACCTTGCTCAATAGCTTGAGCTTTCAGCCAGTTTTGATATTCAAAAATTTCACGATTAACATCTCCAACTGTAAAAGAGCGGATATAGTAAGTGTTACCATTCAGATCAAACGGTTTTACAGTCGGTTTAATCGCTAATAATGTTTCACGTGTACCTTGTGCCATTAATTAATTCCTCAATCTTCAATCAATAAAAAACCCGCTATATAGCGGGCTATTAATTATGCTGTAACCGGTAATATGTAATCGCGTTTAGACGGCTTAATCGTTACACCCGATTCAAAATTGCCTTTCACTTCACCACTGATATTGGTGCTGGTTTGAATAAAACCTGTGCCATATAACGATCCTTGCTTGTTCTTGAAAACAATCAAATACGGGAAAGTTTCTTTGCCGTAGAACTTCTTGCGTAAATCTGCTTGCATTGCTGTGGCTGGCGCCCAGAAGAAAGTCAGTTTTACACTACCAAACTCGATATCCCCGGGTTCGGTTTCTGTTCCCTCACTACACATTGTCGTAATATCTTCTTCAGTAAGCGTATCTCCATCTTTTTCGATGTTTTTAATCGCACAAAAGTTAGATGACCACTGCACTTTTTCAATCTGAGCTTTTGCGAAATCTGTTGGTCTATCCTGTGCTGACCAATCTACTTCATCTGCTAATGTAATACTGTCGGTTTGGACTGATTTAACTGGATAGTAGCCATCTAATGCACCCAATCCCGATACTTTGATACAATCACCTGCTTTTACACCACTACTTGCTACCGTTAGTGTTGCTGATGGTGAAACCGTACACGCTGTAATTGCTTTTTTGGTTTCTAAGCCCGTGCCTATATAGAATTTTGTGCCTTGGAAAGGCGTAGTTTGTGTGGCCATTATTCCTCCTGCCCATAAGTAATTTGATATTGTAAGTTCGCAATGTACCAAGTCCGTTTCTGCGCATCTTGTTCATAGTGATACCCAGTTAAATAACATTGCTGTAATGTATCCAATTCGTCATCTTCAAAGGCTTCCGCCAGATGTTGAACGATTTGCTCAGCCAGCTCGTCGAGCGGAGCTTCACCTTGGGTTGATCGTTGATAAATGGCAATATTTAAGATTGCCTCCCACTCACCACCACATAATCCTGTTGGCTCGCTTTGCGCATCGTCAATAAAAACCGCCAGTGTGGTTGGTTCATTGTCTAAGTCAATAAAGGTTGGTCGCCCAGCCCAAACCTTGATGTCAGGATCTAAAGTTTGCAAAATACTTGCAATTTGCTCTCTAATTACTTTATGAATCCGCATTTTCTCTCCTTAAGAAAAAACCGCACTTAAGCGGTTTTTTAGTTCTTTTTGTAACTCTGCTGGATAATTTTTTAATACATTTTGATAAGCTAATGTTAACGGTTGCCGTAACGGAACTTTCACTACATCAATAGAATATCGAGCTTGTCCAGCACGTTGCATTACATGAGTACGACCATTTGCTAACCTCTGAACAAACCCTCTCTGTACTGCATATTTACCCACCAGAATTCCACCTTTTCCTACCCAAATACGATTATTTTTTCCCTCTAAAACCCGAATAAGTGGTAAAGGTGAAATATTTACTCGAAGTTGAGCTTTAAGCTTCGTGGTTGTTGCTCGCTGATTTTTACTCTGCCGAGTTCTTCCCCTTAAAGTTTTAGTTGGTACACCAATATCTTTGGCTACCGTTTTGGTTGCTTGATTTCGTGCTTGAACAGCAAGGTGATTTATCACTTTTGCAGCTTGACGATTAATTTGATTTACTACTTTATTCGCATTACGCTTAATTAATGCAAAATCTTGTTCTAATGTCATAGTTACTCCAATTGCAAAATTATGAGTTGATCTACGAAATCAAAAGCTTTAATTACAAACTGTTTATCACCTTGTTCGACTCGATCACCAACATGAGGACGATATCCACTATTTTTGAATATAGTGAGTGTTCGCTTTGTCCCGTTTACACGATACTCTTCATTAAGCTGCAACATTCCATCAAAACGCTGTGGTTCTTCATCGTATGCTGCTAAATAAGGTACATCTTCAATCAGCCAAGGCGACATCATTATACGTTCAATCGCCTTGTCTGCTTGTTCAAGCGCCTCTTCAAATAGATTAGACATTGATTTTTACATCAACCTGTTCAGATGATGTACCTGAATCTGTCCAAGCAATACCTAGACGTTTATTACTTGTAGCTGTTTTAGTAGCCCCTTCTGTATCAGACCAATACAACACATCACCTTGTTTAATGTCATCGGCTTGTTTTGCTTTAACTCGCCATACACCACCAACAATCCCTGTGCCAATAGCCTTGTTAGCAACATCTGTAACGGCAATGGCAATTAGATCTTGCAATACCACTACATCACCACTTTTCACATTTCTTGTTGCGACAAAATCAATAGTATCGCCATTTTGAATAAAGTTTTTCGCCATAATATTTTTCCTTATCACTAAATGAAAAAAACCGCCCAAAAGAGCGGTCAGTTTTCCTTATTTTTATGCATTAGTTACACGTACAATACCACGGTGATCTAACACATTTACCCCTGCGTCAATTCGTACCTTAGTAGTTACACCATCGACAGTAAAACCTGTTTGTTGGTCGATAAATGGTTGTTCAACACCATTGAGGTAAGATACTTCAATGGCATCTTTATTGAGTAAGTACCAAATTTTAGCATTCTCTGCCTGTAATCGTTGTGATTTTGTCACCGGCACCACATCTTTTAATGGGTTAATAATGCCAGAATTAATATCCGCTCCTTCCACTGAACTTGAACCAAGAATCTGTTTTGCTCGAGTATAAAGTGAGGTTGGTGCAAGTAAGACATCTGGCTCAATCGCAAGCTGCTTACCATCAAAAGATTTTTGTGCATTCATTAGCTGGATAGCTTTATCAATATTACTTAAATCCATTGCAGCACCTGTTAACGTATTTTTATGAGCAGCATCATAAAGTTTTTTACCGTCGTAACTCATCACAGGATCACCAAAGAGCTGAGCAAACACTAAATCTGCGATAGTCGCTCGTGCAGCTTGACCAAGTTTATAAGGCACTTGGGTCAGCATATGCATATCATCATTGATAATAAGTTGGCGTGTAAGACTGAATAATGCACCGTAAGTAGCGAGAGATACTTGCATTCCAGTATCACCAAGTGTTACGTAAGTATATTCAGCCCCTTCACGTACTTGTGGCAAACTATCAAAACCACCTAAGCCAACACGATAAGCTGGACGAAAATCAGTAAGTGTGCCTTTATGCGTCCATTGCTCAAAGTTTTCGGTACTTTCCGCCCAACCTTTCAACACAGATTTATGTGCCACATCAATTAAGATTTGCCCAAAGTCAGAAGTAGAGTGGGTAAATGCCATGCCTACCATTTGCATTGCATTCATTCCAGCAATACCCACGCCACGATCCACCAACGATGCACGCGCCAATTCACGCAAGGTCATTGAATTGTAGGCGTTATCTTTTTCTGCTTTTTCAAAACCTGCACGTGTAAGCAAAGCGGCTTTCACGCTATCACCGACAATATTACCGTTGTCAACGTGAATATGGTTTTGTGACACACTTGGCGTGGTGTTTTCACCGAGTTTCGCCAACAATTTATCTTTAGCTTGCTCTGCGGTTATCGTAACATCACCTAAGCATTCCACTAACAAATCATTAAATTGACCGTTAAATGGAGCAAATACCGCCTTGATTGCCGTATTTCGTTGTGCCATTTGTGCTTGCACTTGTGCAGTATTATCTACCATTTTAACCACTGGCTTTTCGTGTGCTTGTGGTTGATCTGCATTTTGTTCTGGTGCCACATTCTGATTTTTTGCGTTGCCTTGTGGCTTCAACAACATATTTTTGAGTTCATTAGGCATATTAGTAAAATCCTCTATTTTTTTAGATTGAATGGAAGCCATCGCCACAAGGGGATCGGCTAGTTTGTCAGCGAAACCAAGCTCAACGCATTCTTTGCCTGTAAGCCAAGTTTCCACAGCGAGCATTGCCGCTAATTCATCTTCGGACTTGCCTGTTTTCGCGGTGTACGCCATCAATAACGTACTTTCCACTTTATCCAATAAGTCCGCATATTTACGCAGTTCTTCTGCATCACCACCTTGAATGCCCCATGGCTTATGGATCATTAGCATTGCGTTTTCAGGCATAATGACTTCATCGCCCGCCATTGCGATAACGGAAGCCATAGACGCAGCAAGACCGTCTATATAGACGGTCTTATTCGCTGGGTGATTTTTCAGTAAGTTATAAATGGCTATGCCATCAAACACATCGCCACCGGGCGAATGAATATGAAGATTGATTTGCCGCACGTTGCCAATCTCTTTTAGTTCATTGGCAAATTGCTGTGCTGAAACGCCCCACATTCCAATTTCATCATAAATAAAAACCTCCGCACTTTGATTGGCGGAGGCTTTAATGGAAAACCAAGACTGATTATTCATCTTGTTTATCATCGCTACGGGTGCGAGTATCATTTGTTTTCGTTTCATTGATTATTCCTTGTGTATTGGTCAAATCCGTATCAAATTTAAGACCTGCTTGTTTATTCTCTCGTACTTCTACAATACGCTGGCGTTTCACTTCTGCCGGATTATTGCCACTTGCTCGGATTGCTTGTCCCTCTGTTGCTAATCCTCCTTTGATCCGTTCTTTCCATGCATTCGCCTCTTTGATTGGATCAATCCACGGCATTACTGGACCAGAATAAACTGCATTAAACAATGATTCTGGGTCAACATCAGAGGGAACATTAATGGCTTGTGCAGCAATTGCCATTTTTAGCCATTCCCGATAAATTGGACGAGAGATTGCCGCCACAAAGGTATCTTGTAATACCGCATAACCCTCAAAACTTTCGACCAACTCTTGTCGTTGAGCAGAATAAGTGCCGTTGTAGTCACGGGCTATACTGGAATAGCTTGAACGTGTACCAGCCGCAGTAGCACGTAATTGTCCATTGCGGAAACTCTCTAAATTGGTGTTAGGGCGGTTAGAATTAATTAAACCAATATCTTCTCCTGGTTTTAAATCATCAATCACCGCACCAGGTGCAATATCAAATACCCGCTCATCTTTTTCATTTATGTCATCTACATCATAAAGTTGAGCATCACCTTTTTTAATATACATTGTCATTGCTGCTGCAATGCGTGCAGCGACGCGCTCACTTTCTTCATAGTCTTTCAGATCGGCTAAACGAATAATGACACCATGCAGCATACTCACGCCACGAATTTGATGTAATCGCTTACGAAAAGCCAAGTGCAACATATTTTCTGCCGAAACAGTTTTGACTTTGTCGTAAAATTTACCCGACTCTTGCGGATTATCTAAATAAACTTGATAACCTGTTGGCTTACGCCACGCATTCAAATAAACACCTTGTAGTAAATTTTCTTTTGCCACATCAGTATTCATCGGCACGAAATCTGGCTCTAAGGCTTCCAATGAAAAAGGAATGCTTGAAGCATGAGTTAAACCGGGTACTTTTCCTTTCACCAACTGCACGAACACTTCGCCATCACGCAACCAAGTGCGTAATAGCATTCGTTCAAGAGCAGGACGGGTATATAATCCTGTTACTTCAGGTTTGATCGACCATTCCGCCCACAATTTACGGATTTTTTCCGCAAGTGCTTCGTGAACATCACCATTTTTCATTAAGGGTTGTGGTTCAATATGAATGCCTTTTGAGCCAATTACCCGTTCTTCGAGTTTATCCAAAATCCCAATTACAATATCATGATTTTGATCTAACGCTCTTGCCTGTTCACGCAAACTCACCGCACTTTGTCGTACATTAGTATTCGCTCCTTGTCCGTCTCGGTTAGCTTTATGTGTTCTACTAGGTATTGCTGCTTCATAAGTGTTGAGTACATAACGGCTTTTAGACCGTTTTGCCGCCCATTGTGGTGACAGTGTTGCAATCGTTTTTTCTAAAAAGTTCATTAAATAAACCTCGCATACTTAAATCTATGCTTTTTCACTTTCTGCCCACTTGTTGCTAACATTTCATCTAACATTACTTGATACCGATCACGTTGTTTGGTCAATTCGCTGATTTGCCAAGAAACTGAGCGACCATTGAAGCTCACTTGGCTTTGTGCGGTTTCTATTTTTTCATCAAGCAAGCGAATTTTTTGTTTAAGTTCTTCAATGGTATAAAGACTCATAACCATCCTCCTTTGCGATAGTTTTTTCCTGTTAGCCATTGTGTTTTAGTTTTAGATTGTGATTGCCTTCGAACCTTGTCATTTTCAATCACACTTTGTGAACTTTCTTTTATAATAATTGGTGTATCTCGAATAATATTCGGGTTAATTTCGGGTAATTTCGCCCAATCAGGTACTTGCTTTTCATCACCCCATTTGATCCGTTCATACCCCCGTAAAATGGCGATAGCATGAGCATAACAAAATAAGTCAAAGGCTTCGTTATTGCCTTTACCTGGCTTACGCCATTTGCCATCAGGACCGCGCTCCTCATAAACCAATTCATCAAAAAACCATTCGCCTATCCAACTTGGGAAATGTATATAATTTGCCCCTTCTGTTTGACGTGCTAAAGCATTATTAATACGATCTTTAAGATAATCTGTTTGTAATAAATACAATGGCACATCACCTCGTGCCGAAGCGTGTCGATCTGAACGACTAGTATTATCGGGATAAGTTTTCGTAATCAATTTTTGTCGCTTAGTGCTATCTCCTTTCACCAAATAGACTTTCTTGGCAAGTCCTTCTCTGCGACATTTTCGCCAAAATTTATAGGCATTATCTGTTACACCTTCTTCACCCCCGCTATCTACTGCCATTGCTAAAATTGGCATTTGGTATTGTGGGTTACTCGCAAGTGGGTAGTGTTTAGATAAGACATCTGTAATTAAAATTGCCCAATCATCAGGATTGCGAGGATCGATTTTTTCAATTACACCATCGCTATCTGGTAATGTATGAGAAATATTGTAGCGATCGATTAACCAACGTTCGCCATTTTCACCATAACCGACAATTTGCACCACAAATCGACGATTCCGTCCACCTTGTACATCTACTGCAGCAATCAAGAAACGACATTGATCTGGAACACTTTTCTCATCACACTGTTCTCTGCGTTCCATTAATTCATCTGTTCGGCGTTGTTCTAACGCTGAACGTGGTAGATAAGGTAATCCCCAGTCAGTGTTGATAACTGCTTTGAGCGTTTCTTCACTGCCTGTTAATTCATATTCCTGTTCGGCATTGAGGAGCTTATAGGTTAGTTGCGCCCACGTTTGATATGCAGCAGCAGGACCTTCTAACCAAAAAGAAGCAATGCGAGACTTACGCCCTATCCCATGAATATTACCTTGCTTATCAATGTACTGCCCTTCTTTTAACCACACCCCATTGATATTTAACTCACGCTTCATTTCTGGGCTAATAAGCTGTTGACAGTGTGGACATTGTAATCTGGCATTTTCACTGGCTTTGACAAAATCCATCTCATCACGAAAGCCAACCATATTTACCATACTTGGCTGAAAATATTCTGAACAATAAGGGCATTGCCAATAAAAGCGGCGACGATCACCTCGGTTATATAAACTCAATATACCTGTTGTTGGTGGCGCTTCGTGATTAGATTTTGGTTGATGTTTAATATCAACAATATCTTTACCTGGGGAACTCTCAACAAGTGTCATTCCTGCTGACATAAAAGTTGTAGTACGTTTTGATGCAAGAGAAAAACCATCCCCCTCCCCGTCAATATCTTCTGGCCAACGATCATAATCCGTTAAAGCTACATATTTGTAATCCGATGAAGACAAAACATTGATTGATGGCCAACCAATTTTCAGTAAATTACCTGCTCGAAAATATTTGTCATGAACATTATTGTCATTTTTTCGTGGGCTAAGTCGTTTAGCAATTTCAGGAGAACAGCGGAATGTACGATCTAATCGTTTTCGGCTATGCTCACTGGCTTTTTCTTGTGTAAGTTGTACCAATAAAAAATCCGACGGATCACAAATAATTGAATAACTAATCCAGCCATCGATCAAACCAATGGTTTTTCCCGTTCGGGCAGGACCAACAAAAATTACTGCATCATATTCACGAGAGCTTAGGCAATCCATTGGTTCAAGAATATAAGCTGCTGTATGTTTATCCCACTTAACCGAATTACCACCACCAATCGGTACTCTCATATATTCCGCTACCGCCTCAGAAACATTCATTCGTCTTGGTGCTTTTATTGCGTTAGCAATATCTCGGCGAATATCTTTTGCTGATGCAAACATTACTCTTCCTTATGTTCAGTCTCTTGAATATGCAATGCCATTTGATCTCGAATATCATCAATAATTTGTTGCACTCTTATCAAGGCACTAGGAGATAAACCCGCATCTCTTTCTAAAATATCAGGTAAAGTTTCAAGTTGTTGTATTACCGCTTTCGCTAAAATACTCATTTCTTGGGCGACCTCATAAGCAGGGATAAGCTCCCCAGTCTCCCTCTCATACTTTAAGCGTTCATTTTCAGCTTGCCAAAAAGATCGTCGATCATTAGGCGACATTGAATCAACATCTGCTGTCCTCTTTTCCTGCAGTCCTAAACGGATTAAATCCGCAAGGAGATAGAGCTTTAATTTGCTATTACTCCCTACACTTGGTGTCAATCCTGCCACACGTTGAGATACCGTCTGGCGGTGCATTCCGACTAATTCAGCAATCTGATTAATATTTAATTTCAGATCGTGTAAGTTTTCCATGGCTCGTATCTCAATCCCCTTATAAAAACTAATTCAAACTAAAGCAAAAACAACAAGATGATGACGCCTACAAAGTCAAAAAACTGCCAAAAACCGCGAGTCCGTAACCCCGTGGAATGGCTATCCCCTCAGGAGTACCTTTTAATGTTGAGCGTGTTGCACCTGCCACTCTCTGATGCGATCAATCCGATTCAAACAAATATCGCGCTCACGTTTGAGTATTACTGCGTACTGTGCTACATCTCCATAAGTACGACCATTAAAGTTTGTCTTATCTAGATAGCTAATTAATACCGCAGGGATTTGAGGTTGAACAGTCGTTACCGGCTTACTTGCGCAAGAACTCAATAATATTACGAGGAGCAACACTGTTATACGCATCACTTGCTTTGTCATCTGCGGATATATTTTTGATAACATCATCTGATTTGCTCCTTGTATCTGATTCTTGTTTGCTTAACTCAAGTGTCAGTTTTTGATTGTTCGCCATATCTGCGTGTAGCTGGATAATCGTTGCACTTTGTATCGCTATCGTGTCCGACTGCTTAGCCATCTCAACTTTTAAATCTTTAATAAGATTGTATTGATACACTACACTGATAAGTAACAATGCAATGATAGCTATCACATATAGCCATTTGTTCGTTGCTAGCATATCTCACCTGTCAGGATAGGATTTACGACTGAGTTGGAAATGTGGGCCGTCATAAAATGTACGCCAGTCTCCGCCCCATTCAACATCAACACCTAAGCGCTTACCAACTGATTTGATGAGCTCCGCCAATGCTTTAAATTTCGCTTTATTATTCCAGTCAATAACCGTTTTTCCGTTTTCAACTGTGATTGGAGCTAAATCAACTGCATGGCCAGTTAAATGGCGACTGTTCATTGTCTTACTTGCACCACTTTTAACAAGTTCTGCCTGTCTTGCTTTACTGCGTTTCCCTTCAACAACCATAAAATCGAAATCTGATTCGGCGATTGCAGTACGCACAACTTTTACTAAGTCAGGATGTACGCCGACAAGTCGCATTTCACTCGTTGTCGAAAATTTAAACTTACTCATCTTTCCCTACTTTTGTACTGATAAATCTAAACAAAAACTCACGTATTTTTTCCGCCCCGATAAACCCTAGCATCCCACCCGCAAATACCGCTAAGTTCTCTGGCATCCCTAAAAAATTTAGTAACGACATACACGATAGCGTTAATGCACCACATATCGCTCCATCTAATACCCGCCGACGATAAGAGCTTTTTTGTTGCAAAAACAAAGCACGTAAAATAGACATAAAAAAAGCCATTACGAAACCCGCAATGGCATTGTAGTTTTGCTGAATGTATGCCCAAACAATGAGCCATACATTCGGATCTTTTTCAGGCATTTTCATTTCTCCACCTCCATTTCAGAGGTAATAAAAAACCCTGACCGTTTCCGATCAGGGTTAGAAAAAAACATTTGTGCGTTTCAAGCGTGCAAAACCGCACTATAGCTAATAATATATACTTTTAGTCTAGACAAATCAACAATGTTTCTTATTTTTACGCAACAGCAAAATTAAATGGTTTTATATGATGTTCTCTCTTCTGTTTTAATTCCCACAAATCATAATCTGTCTGTAAAGACAGCCATAATCTTGCTGTACTAATTCCCGCTTCCTCAAGTGCAATAGCTAAATTCGCTGTCATTGCAGTTTTACCATGCAATACTCTTGATAAAGTTTCGCGAGAAAAACCAAGATGAGCTGCTAATTCAGACACTTTTATATTGTTTGGTTCGATAAAACCATCTAATAATACTTCGCCTGGATGTGCTGGTTTACGCATAAATACCTCCTTTAATGATAATCTTCGTAATTTAAAATATACGCATCACCATTAATAAATTCGAATGTAATGCGGTAATTTCCACTAACAGTCATTGAATATATTCCTTTTCTGTCACCTTTTAATTCGTGGCATTGGTAAAATTGAATAAATTCTTCGACCGTATTAGCACGATCAACAAGAGATAAAATACCATTAATCTTTCGCACGTGGTCTTGTCTCAATCCTTTTGTAATTCCTTTTTTGAAGAATTGTTCCAATCCTTTATGTTTAAAGCTCTTAATCATATTTCACCCTCTTTTAATGTGATATAAATATATCACAAAATAATCTACTACGCAAGAAAAATACACTTATTTTGGCTTAACATTAATTTTAGTGATGTTTCAGCAATTCTAATTTGAATAAAATATTGTGCTTTACTAATTCCAAATCTCTCTAATAAACCAATCTTAACAGGGATGTAATCACGATCGAACTCAGTATGAAGCGGTAAGCGATAAGCATAAGTTGCCATGAATAAGTCATACAAATCTGGTGTTACTTTGCTCATTACTAATAAGCATTGTTCAATTTGTAATGCTAAATCATCACTGATTTGACAAATTCTCCGCTTACTCTCATCAATCGGAATAGGAATGCTAATAGAGATACTCGGATATTCCGTTCCTAGACGAGGTGTTGCCCAATATCCCCATTGGGTACAAATTTTTTTAATATCATTAAAAACATACTCCATTAACCACCTCGTCTCTTTTGTATTAACTTAATCTTCTTATTAAAAATCTGCTTAATTCGCCTTAAATCATCTTCGGTATATTTTCTTTCTCGATTGTCTGCTTCTATCTCCTCTACTTTCTTAATACCCAATCGTTCAATCAGTCCAACCCTATATTCATGATAGTTGCCGCCTAAATAACGATTACAACGTTTGCATTGCCCGTGAATATTTAATGTATAAAAGCGTAAATGCGGAGCAGCCCCACGACTGCGATAATGTCCAGCATCAAAGCCACCACCAAGCTTTTCACTGATTAATGGCGTTCCGCACGAAATACATTCTTTATTTTCATCACGAACTCTAATGTAATGATTAACAGCTGCTTGAGCTTCTTTGATTAAATCCCATTTAGTCTTATTTTTCTCTTTTAATGCAGATAATCGCTTTTTACTTTCTAACCTTGCTTGCTTATCTAGCTTCTCTCGCCTTTTGCGTGATTGTTCTTTGCTAAGTTTTATCGCGCATTCAACACTACATACTTTTTGCAAACTGCTAATAGTTTTTGTGTAGTAGCTACCGCAAACCTTGCATTTGTACTGTTTACTTTTAACCATCGATCCCTCTTACAACATAAAAACAACACCAACACACACCCAAAATATTAAGCAACCCAGCATTGATAAGATAAATCCCCAGTTCATTTCCCCTTCCCACCTAAAAAAACGCATATAGCTGGTTAATGATGTTTTGATCGGTTGTATTGTTGAAAATATGCTTTAAAGCAGCATTAATTAAAGCGTTGTAACATTGCTCAAATTCATCTTGCTCCATATTGCCGTAACTGAGCGATTTCGCTTCAACTCGAACCCGTCCATCTATCGTATAACTCACATCCTTAAAGCCTGCTAACACAGTTAAATGCTTGCGGAATGTGTCAAATTGCTTTCTTTCATCAAAATACTTCCAATCTGTTTTATCCGCTGACCAATGTTCAAAACAAAATTTAAAAAAGGAAAAGACTTTACGGTGAAATTGAGGGTTGCGAGTTCGCTTTACCTCAACTTCGTATATCTCACCATTTTTAAATTTTTGCAGTGCTGGAAGATATATGTCATCTGCTGCAACAAATGTTCCGCCAGTACCTTTAACCATTTCAATAATCATTGGTTATCGCCACTCCAGATTTGCAAAATTATCAATATGGATATGGCGAATAACTTGCCCCATTGCCTTGTGTCTAGGATCGAATATAGCTAAATGATTCCCTCGACAAACATCAGTCCATTTATCTGTTTCTGGATTTAAAAACTTAATTCGCCCACCAACAATAAAGCGTATTTCCGTTGCTTTTTCTGCAACCAGTGAAAACCATTTAGTACTAACATCTACAGGCAAAAACATCACTACTAAGCAATCGTGATTTTCGTATAACTCAACCGCACGTTTTACAAAACTAAGTGGCTCACTGAATGGAGGGTTGATCCAAATGCGTTCGTTTATTAATGGATATGTCATAAAATCCATCTCTGGCGTAATATAACGATCTAACTTTGCGTTGTGTGGCAATGCTGCTCCATCAATCGTAAAGTTAAATTCTTCGTGCGTTGGGTTAAATACAGATAATGGTGTTGGGTATGTGTCTTTATCAAAACTCATTACTAACCTCTCGCCACTAACGCTTTCAAATTGGCCCAACCTTGTTTAACTTTTTCAGGATCCAGATATTCGACTTTCTCAGGTAACGATCTAGACGGCTTTGGCAATATTTCTCCGTTGATCAACCGTTTTGCCATTTTGTCTAAAGCATCTTCAATCGCCTTAATTTCCTGGGCTTCGCTATAGCCGTTTTGGATTGATTTGTTTGCAATATCAGTAATCAACCAATATTCCGCATCTGACATAAACTCAAATCTATCTATCTCATAAAATCCACCATTGCCACGAAATTTATTTAGGCGGTATTTCAACTCATCGATTGTTGGTAATCCTAAATCGGCATTATTTTCAGCATTGCACCACTTAATAAACTGACCAACACTAGGTAAATATCCACTATCCTCACGTTCAGCCTGTGCAATACCTCGCTTAAATTGTGTTGCTGTCGTAACACCGTTATTCACAAGCGCTTCTAGCCAAAAACGTTTCGCTTCTTGATAACTTTCTTCACCATCAAAAGCCAACTGCCACCTTGGAAATAATGCTTTTAAGCGAATAAATAACCGATCAACAAATTTCGCTACTTGTGGCGGAATAACTTGTTCACCGATTGGTGCTTGATAAGATGGTTCGTTTCCGACCAACTCTGTAAGTTGTGTATTTGCAAAATTACGCATCAATACCCCCTAACTTCAATCGTTTTGCCACGCCACCAACTGTCATCGTTGTCATCAAATTTTGGTTTATTAGATTTATTTACTTGTGTTCCATTCCAATCCCAATCAGCTTTAAACCCTCGCCAGCCTCGCTCAATCATAACTTCCGCCACCTCCACAAGCGGTAAGCCAGCCAAGTCAGCTTGTTTTTGTAGGCGTTCTAGTGCCGTCCTGGTAATCGGTGCCGTTTTTGCTTTGCGGTGAGTAATAAAATCTTCGGCTAGTTGTCCAGTAATCCCAAATTCTGCTAACAATTCGAGTGTCGGCGATTTTTTTTGCGTAGTTTTTTTATGGTTAACTGACTGGTTAATAGAGTGACTGGTTCTGGGTGAAATATTTTCACTAGGGGGTGGTGAAATATTTTCACTAGGGTGGTGTAAATTTTTCACCCCCTCTGGTGAAGAATTTTCACTACCTTGATCTAAATGTAGAATATATAAATTTGATGTATTTCCATCTTTTGTTGTACGTTCTTTTTTCTCAACAAATCCAGCTTCTACTAAAGCATCAATATGTGAAATAGCACTGCGGCGAGTAATCTCGCACTGATCTGCAATATGTTGATAAGATGGAAAACAAACACCGTTATCATTGGCATTATCCGCTAATTTAAGCAATACTAGCTTTCGAGTTGGATTACCGACTTTACATTGCATTGCTTTAACCATTAATAACATACTCATAGCATTAACTCCGTTGCATATTGCTCAGCAATAAAACGCATTCCCTCAGCTGTCACACGAGTTTGCGTATAATTGTGTCCGTGTTCCGCTATGCCTGTTTTCACGGTAAAAAGTGGCTTGGCTTTCTCGGTAGCAAAAGGCAATAACTTTCCTGATTGGCGATAGAGCAAACGATCACTAATAAGACGATCGATCATCGCTTTTTCAGGCATTTTCAAAATCTTTGCTACTTCTCGCAGTGATTTACTTGTACCTACATCTACATAATGATCGACAAAGGCAGCTTTTGGTTTTAGTTCTTTATTTTCTAAAGCTAAGGCTTGGTTTTGTTTCTCTTTCTCCACCAATGCCTCTAAGGCTTGTAGGTAGTTTTGTGGTAAAAGAGCGGTTGTTTTTTGCTGGTTTTCTAATTCATCTAAACGATCAATAATCTTGGCTCTTAAATCAATCCGATAGCCAGAAACCAAAATCATTGTTTCTCGTTTAGGTAAAAGGATTTCACTTGTTAAACCTGTTACAGGATTTTTAATAATAAAAATTCCTTTAAAATCAATACTATCCATATTTGGATAGAGTTCATCAAGCATATTACGAATATCACGCAGAACGTGAGCGTGTTGTTTTTCACACAACTCCGCAATCTCACGACTACTCATCGTAATACTTGCTTTTTCTGTATTTATTGGTAATAATTTATTCATATACAGTTCCTTTTATATAACTAGCCACCGTTGCCGCGGTGGTTTTTTATTACATACAAAACACTAATCCCATAAATCTGGGCGCATTTCAGATTTAGATACTTCCCCATTTGTAGCTACCTCGATTTTTTTTGCTAAATACGGTGGTATCTTTGTTCTCCCCATCTCGCAGTTTCTTAAAAAACACATAGATACTCCTACCTGTTTTGCAAAATTTGCTTTAAAACCACGTTGTCTATTTGATAAATATTCTGTCAGCTTCATAAACTTTTGTTTAGTTAAAAATAAAATTAAGTTTATTTATAGATAAACAATAAGTCAATCATTAATTTTTTGCTTATTTACTAAATACTAAATAAAATGGTGAAAAATTAACTAAGGAGGAATCTATGAAAAAAATAGATCTAACTAGTATTCGTAGGGAAAATTTGAAAAGATTCTTCTCAGATAAGAAGTACCCTGATAAAGATAAAAGTCTAATATCTCAACAAATAAATGGTTCAGCTAAATCTTTTGGGGAGAGATTGGCTAGAAGATTAGAAAAAGATTATGGCATGGGTGAGTTTTACTTAGATACTCCCGTTAGCGTAGATAGTAACAATAATATCGTTTCCAATATTAAAGAAATTGGGGCATTTGAATTATGGGATAGACATACTCCTCTCTCAAATGATGAGATAGAAGTTCCTTTTTTCAAAGAAATTAGACTCTCTGCTGGGAATGGATTTGCTGATGACATAATGGACTATAACAATTTTAAACTTAGATTTTCAAAAGCCACTTTAAGAAGACAAGGCGTATCGTATGACAATGCTGTTTGTGTGACCGCTGATGGTAACTCTATGGAGCCAGTTATTCCAGATGGAACAACAGTGGGGATCGATCTCGGCAATAAAACTATCAGAGATGGGAAGATATATGCAATAAACCACGGAGGATTATTAAGAATAAAAATCCTCTACAATATGCCAAATAATCAGGTGAAAATAAGAAGCTACAACTCGGAAGAACATCCAGATGAGGTCGCAAACTTAGAAGATATTACTGTTTTAGGTAAGGTGTTCTGGTATTCAGTGTTACTGTGATAAAGCAGAAACTGGAGTATAGTCTGATGGTGTAAATAAAAACTATTTGATTAGTTTGTAAAAATACTATACTTTTTTAAAAAAAATGATAACCTAATAGGTAAACAAAAAATGGAAATTATTTTTGCAACAAAGAAAATGCAAAAAATAATGAATAATAAACAGGCTATGCAAAAAGAATATGGTGTACATCGTGCAAGAAAACTACAACGTGTACTTTATACCTTGAATGCCGTAACTACATTGGCAGAATTAGGAATGCCATATAGTCCACCTCATCGCTGTCATGAGTTAACTGGCGATAGAAAGGGTGAATTGAGTCTAGATCTAGATCATCCTTACCGTTTATTATTTGAACCTTATCACGATCCTATTCCTACAAAAGAGGATGGTGGTTTAGACTGGTCCAAAGTAACTTGTATCAAGGTATTATCCATTACTGATACACATTAAGAGATATTATCTATGAACAATCAATTTATACCTGACTACGCAATCTCTCCTGGTGAGATTTTGGAAGAAGAACTTGATATTCGCAAAATGTCACAACGTGAGCTATCTGAGAAAACGGGACTTTCAACTAAACACATTAGTCAGATTATCAATGCTAAAGCTCCAGTTACACCCGAAACAGCATTAAAATTTGAACGAGTGTTAGGTATGCCTGCTAGATATTGGCTAAACTTGGAAACATTATATCAAGAAGCATTAACCCGTATTGCAGATAAAGAGAAACTTGAATCTTATAAAGAATGGTTTAAGTTGTTCCCTAATACTACATTAAGAAAACTAGGTTTTACTCAAAAATACACAGATATTTCTGATAATGTTGATAGCTTACTCCGATTCTTTGGGATAGGTTCTCCTGATGAATATGAAAATGTTTGGGGGAAGATCGGTGTTCAGTATCGACAAGATAATCGATCAAAGATGTGTCCATATAGTAGTGCCGCATGGTTACGAGCAGGAGAAATTCAGGCTCATAATATGGTTTGCTCACCATATTCAGAAGATGATTTCAAACAAGCTCTAATAAACATTAAAAAGTTAACCACGGAGTCTGATCCAAAAATTTTTATACCGAAGTTAGTAGAGATTTGTTCTGCAGTTGGGGTTGCTGTAGTTTTTGTTCCTTGTTTCCCAAACACTGGGATCAGTGGTGCTACTCGTTGGTTATCACCAGATAAAGCCATTATCCAATTAAGTTTACGTTATAAAACAAATGATCATTTATGGTTTACTTTTTTCCACGAAGCAGGGCATATTCTCTTGCATGGAAAGAAATCACTGCATTTAGAATATAATAAATCTTCTTCGTTAATTGAAGAAGAGGAGATTGAAGCTAATGACTTTGCCCAAAAGCAATTAATTCCTAGCCCTGTATGGCGTCAAATTATGGAAAGAAGAATATATTCTGAAGCATATATTAAAGAGATAGCAAAAGAGCTTGGAATAGCTGAAGGTATTATTGTAGGACAATTACAACATCATAAAAAAATTCCTTATAGTACTTTAAATTATTTAAAAGTGAGATATGCATGGAATTAATCTAAACCGCCTTTTTGGCGGTTTTTCTTTACCTTTATCCTTCTTATTTTCTACAAAAATCAACTGTTCATTTGTTCATTGAACAAGTTCATTTGTCCATTTCTACCTCTCAACAATATCAATTTGAGCAAAAATCAACCAATCAAACATCCTACCTAAAAAATTTTTTCTTTATTTATTAATATTTTAATAAACAAATTACAAAAATGTTTATTAAAAAATAAATAAACATATTGATCTAAAGTTTATTTTTTAATAAACTAAACCCATCGAAACGAGATACACAATATCTCAAGCTCTTTAACAGATTGGTGTGGCAATGGCGGTAAGTTATAACCTGATTTAAGGTTAGTGACTCCGAGCAGATACTGTGTTCCTTGACCTAAGAGAGGTGGAAGGGGAAATTAAGGGTAGGTGCTTACTTGCTTGAGCGCGAAATGCGCAGTCGAAAGATTGCTACAACGGTTGGGGAAACTAGGCGAACAAGCCCGCGAACCGTTTCATTATTAGTAGGTTAGCTTAACGGTAAAGCAGCGAGCTTATACCTCGTAACGACAGATAATCGGCTGATGTGGGTTCGATTCCCTCACCTACTACCAAATCTAATGCCTGCTTGATGCAAATTTCCTCATTTTGTTTGCACTACAACGCATTGAGTAGGCATTAGGAAACGCATTGATTAAGGGATCCGCTAAAGGTCTGGGTAATCGTACAATTACCAATTTAAGGATAGCTAAGCCAGAACTTAATTTAGTGCGTTTCTATATCAAATTAAAAGGAAAATATTATGACCTATCAAAATGAAAACTACAAAATGATTAAACAAATCATCTTAAACGAACAGTTAGGAAATCCTAAAAAGTTGAAGTTAGTTATTGAGAATAAAGCCCTCCCTGAAGAGGTTAAAAAACGAATCTGGGAAGCTGTTCTACATCACGCACACTGTGATAGAAAAAACATCATTGAGTTTGCTAAAGAACTTAAAGAAGCCTTTATTTTGATAAATGCTTAAACCGCTCTAATACATCAGGCTCAAGGTCATCAAGGTTTTTCTGAAATTCTGATGATAGTGTTTGAATAAAATCAGCTAGTTCTTTTGCAGTCATTTCATTCAGACTGTAATTGGATTGGCTAAATCTTCCTCTAGCCATCTCGTATGCCAAGAAATCAGCAGTAGATTTTTTCATAATTTAATCCTTATTTGTTGTGAGAGAGTTTTGATTATATTCCTTAGCGTTGTGAGAGACAATAAGGGACTTGAGCCTTACAAGTATAAAGAAAGGCACTTACATATAAACTCCGTTTGGTTTCGCCCTCTTTATTGAGGGCTTTTTTTTAAAGCAGATTAAGGTCTGTTTTAAAAAGAAAAGAAGAGGAGAAATGAAAAAATGAAATATGAATTAACCGATGATTTCATCGAGGTTGAAGTAAACGATAAAAGAGTAAAGTTATACAAAATTAAAGCTCTTGTAGATATTCCCGCAGGAGACGTAAAAGTTGGAGATTTAGGTGGATATATAGAAAAAGAATCTAACTTATCTCATAGCGGTAATGCTTGGGTGTACGGTGACGCTATGGTGAGCGGTGACGCTAGGGTGAGCGGTGACGCTAGTGTGAGCGGTAATGCTAGGGTGTACGGTGACGCTAGGGTGAGCGGTAATGCTAGTGTGAGCGGTAATGCTTTGGTGTACGGTAATGCTAGGGTGAGCGGTGACGCTTGGGTGTACGGTGACGCTATGGTGAGCGGTAATGCTTTGGTGAGAAAGAAATCTGATCTTGTTTGGTTTTCAAACGTCGGTACAGAAAATGGAACGCTCACAGTTTACAAAGCCAAAGATGGTTCATTACTTGCAACAAGAGGTTGTTTTAGCGGCTCTGTCGAGGATTTCTTGAAAAAATCTACTGAAGTTCACGACGAAAAAACCAAAAGAGAGTATCAGTTACTTATTGAGGTAGCTAGATCAAGACTGGAGATTTAATCATGAACGCTTGGAAATACGATAGTGACGTAGATTACTACGAATCTCTAGCAATCAACAAACAAGATCAAGAGTATTACGAAGATGATAACTTCGATCCTCGTGAATGTGATAAAGCCGCTCTTGATTATGAGCTGACTTATTTTAGACAAGATAGCAGGTATTAGAATGAAAGCAAAATGTATTGATTTAAACACGCATTTGTTTCTGCAATTAGAACGCTTAAATGATGAAGGTTTAACGGGAGATGCCTTAAAAGAAGAAATTGAGCGTTCTAAAGCCATCAGTAGTATTGCTAACAATATTGTAAACAATGCAAAGCTTGCTTTAGACGCCCAAAAATTTAAAGTGGACTATGGTGTAACTGAACCATTACCTTCGATGCTAGAAAACAAAAGAGAACTTGACCAAGAACCTAAAAAAGGAGGTGTGCCAAATGGCGTTTGTCGAACATAATAATCGAGCTAAAGCCAAAAAGTTAGCTGAATTTATTACAGGAAAGCCACTACGTCAATATCTTGCGGATAAAATAAAAAAGTATGTGGGTTGCTCTCCCTCTGTGTTTGATGGTGCGGCTGGTAGCGGTCAATTAGAGCAATTTATTAATCCCTCTCGATTTGTTGCCGTAGAAATACAGTCTGAATCTTGTGAGGCATTAAAAACAAACTATCCAAAAGCTCAAATACATAATATGAGCTTTTTTAATTATCCCACAGCACAAGAATCACTTTGTGATTGTGTGGTGATGAACCCACCGTTTTCTTTAACCTTTAAAGGGTTAACTGAAAATGAGAAAAAAGCAATTCAAGAAGAGTTTCCTTGGAAGAATAAAGGCAATGTTGATGATATTTTTGTTATAAAAGGGCTAAATCAATCTAAGCGTTGGGGATTTTTTATTTTATCCAGTGGTATGGCATATCGTAGCACCGAAGCTCTTTTTAGAGAAAAATTAGGCTGTCAATTAGTAGAACTCAATTTAATTCAAAACGCCTTTGAAGACACTTCAATTAGCGTATTGTTTTTAGTGATTGATAAGCAAAAAACATCACAAAATGTCATTCGTGAACTTATTGATTTCAAGCAGGATACGCCGCTGATTGCCAGCGATGAATGGCTTATTAATCCCGAAAAATGGGAAACTGTTTCTCCTCCCAAAGAGGAAGTTGAAGAAATTGAATTTTCTGATATGGAAGCACTTTCTAAAAATGCCTTTAGAGAAAGGATAAAAAGTGAATTGACGTTAAGTAAGATGTTTGTTGATTTATCTATAGCAAGCAATATTCCATTCAGTATGAATTCTAAGAGTGAATTTAATCAATTTTGCGATAATATTTGCAATGATGTGAAAGCGTTTAAATATACAGATATGGGGCATTAAAATGAAATCCTATCATGAAAAATTAACACCACAACATCAAAAAGAGATTGAGCTATTTTCAGACTACCTCTATAAAAATGAGTCATCTGAAAATACTATTAAAATATATACCTATGCCCTTGCTATCTATTTCTCACTATTTAAAAAGATTGATAAATATGATTTGCTGAATTTTAAAAAATACCTGATGGAGAACTTTAAACCTGAAACTGTTAATGTCCGAATTTCAGGGATAAATCACTATTTAGCTTTCAAAGGGAAAGCTGACTTAAAACTAAAAAACGTCAAACTCCCAAGACGTTCGTTTGACGATAAGATGTTATCTTATGATGATTACACTAAGTTTTTGCACTGTGTAAAACAGCATAGCCAGCGGTATTACTTCATCACTAAATTCCTTGCTTATACTGGGGCAAGGATAAGTGAGCTACTTCAGTTCAAAAAGAGCATTTAGAACAAGGATATATTGAATTATATACAAAAGGAAAAATTAGACGAATTCACATTCCTAGTGCCATTATTGAAGAGTCTAAAACCTTTTTTAAACACGAAAAAGATTTTTTATTTAAAAATCGAATGGGTGAACGTATCACAAGCAGAGCGGTTACTGCTGGCTTAAAATATTATGCGAAGAAAAGTGGCGTGCCAGAGGAGCTGATTCATCCTCATAATTTCCGCCATTTCTTTGCCATACAATTTTTGAAAAAAACGAAAGATGTTACGTTGTTATCTGATTTACTAGGTCACTCAAGTGTAGATATGACAGCATTATACGCGAGAGTGTCAGCTAAAGAACAGCGTCAAGCATTAGAAAGGGCGATAGATTGGTAATGAAAGGGAAATCGATTACTTATAATGAAGAAGAAGCCTCATTTTTGAGGCTCTATTGCCATTTACCAAGAAAAGAACTTACTGCGAAATTTAACGAAAAATTTAACCGCAGTTTGACTGTAGGAAATATTGCTGGAAAGTGTAAGCGTGAAAAATGGCTAAGACCTAAAGAAACATGGCGTTTCAAGAAAGGAAATATCCCCTTTAATAAAGGTACAAAAGGGGTTTCTAAGCCTAATAAAACCTCTTTTAAAAAAGGCAATAAACCCGCCACTACATTGCCTGCCGGATCAATTAGATATTGTTCTAAAGATAATATTTATCTCATTAAAGTTAGTGAACCTGATAGATGGGTAAGCCGTGCAGAATATGTTTGGTGTAAACAACATAATAGCAACATACCAAAAGGTTGTGTGGTTTGGCATAAAAACGGTGATCCCACAGATGACAGAATCGAAAATCTCGCAATAAAAACAAGGCTGGAAGTATTGCTTTTAAATAGACTAAAGCACCGAAAAACACCTGATGAATTAAAAGGTTATATTGATTTAGTTGCACAAATAAAAGCGAAAGCCATCACGAGAGGAAAGCACAACAAAACCGCTTAAAATGGGAAAGATATCTAATTTAAAACTTCTCATTTTAAATGGTTGAGTTTCTCAAGTTTTGCGACAGATAACACTAACCAAAACCGACCGCACTTCCCGTGAACCGTGTAGCGGTTTCTTGCAACCTGAATTTAGTAATTCTATTTCCCTAGCCATTGTTTTATTTGTGGTAAGAAATAAAAAATCATTCTGGCAACCAGTATTGAAAAGCACATCTTAGCAATAAATGCTAATTGCTCCGCTGTCAACGTGATATTGCTAAAAGTAAATGTTTCTTCGTTAGAAGCTAATAAAAATTGGATCGTGATTATTACGATAGAAAGTAACCAATTAAATAAATGAGATAAAACGCTCAAATATTTTTTACACATAGGAAACTCCAATGAAAGGTTTATTAAAACAACTTATCACAAAAGCCATACAAGACAAATATGCATTAACGCTCATTATGCTTTTAGTGCTTTCTTCCATCGCATTATTCATCTAAAAGGTTGTTATTTTTATAGACAAGGTAAAGGTAGTCATGAAATTTGGTTTAGTCCGCTAAATAACAGTTATTTCCCTGTCGCTTACACCATCAATTCTCGTATTTTGGCTAATAAAATTTTCAAACAAGCTGGTATTGACTTTAAATTCTAATTTGACAACCCTAAACTTTTATACTACTATCCTCCACAAGGTGTCGAAACCTAATACTCAAGGCGGATAGTTCACTAATCGCCACAAGGCGATTTTTTTATATCCGTAATCCTGACTATGTCGGGAGGGCGACTAATACAACACGCTTTGCGAAATACGTCCAGCCCTACCTTGAGTGGGTTTTCGAACCTCCCGACGCCATTGTCGAAAATGGCTTGTTTTAATAAACAAATACTCAAGGATTACAATATGTCAAATCAAATTCAATTCAAATCTTTCGATTTTAAAAATCTCCCAGTTCGCATCATCATTGATAGCACAAATGAATTTTGGTTTTGTGCTAAAGATATTTGCACTATTCTAGGCTATGTCAATGATACAGATGCGTTGAAAAAACATTGCAAAGAAAAGGGGGTAGCGAAACGCTACTCCCCTACTAAAGGCGGTAATCAAGAAATGGTTTATATCAACGAACCTAATTTATACCGCTTAATCATCAAATCACGCAAACCAGAAGCAGAACCTTTTGAAGCGTGGGTATTTGAAGAAGTATTACCACAGATTAGAAAAACTGGGCAATACAGCGTTAAGCAACAAAATCTACCGTTACTCGAAGCCGAAGCGGACGAAGAAGCAATCCGCATAATTGCTAATCTCTATCATTCCCTTAACGGCGCGTATGAAATGGGCGTAAAAATCCGCAAAGAATATCCACATCTTGGCAGAGATATAGATAAATTCATCGGTGGGCATTATCTCTATAACCTCAATATGCCAACCGAAAACGCCTTAGAGAAAGCAAGAAGATACGTCCAAGCGAAAAGCGAACGCATTATGTTCATTAAAGGTATGTTAAGCCTACTTGATGAACAGCCACAACCAAAACGATTAGCTAACTTCTAACTTAATCCAAATAAACCGCCTTACCTTACTTTTTAGTGAGGCGGTTTCTTGCACCCTAAATTCAGTAAATTGTTCAAATAAGGAGCAAAAAATGAAATTCACACACGAACCACTCTACCTTGTTTTTGCAGTCATCATTGCATTTATCTTAGGAGTAAGTTGCCAACCAGCTTACACAGCACAATACGATAAAGATGCCGACTATTACGACCACACACTCAACATTGAAACTGAATTAAGTGAGGAACAATTAGATTGGGAAGAACAAGCCAATCAGGAATGGAAATCAGAACACGGCGAATTTCAGACGCCACTCACCTCTGCCCACGAAGCAGAAATTAGGGAGCGGTTAGCGAAAGGAGTGAGATGATGGATATTTTCGAGAAATTAAATCAACAAGCCGTTTTAATAAAAAAGCAAGCGTTTAAAGCACTACAAAACCGACTCTTTTTAGCTTGTCAGCAATATAAAACTGACAGCGAATGGACAGTCTTTTTTAATGAACTGCTTACTTGTGAAAGCTATCACGACATTACTAATGCAATACAGTTGCTTAAAGTTAGCCAAGTGTATAAAGACAAATTGCAGCATATCTTAAATGTATCTCAATTTTACCACATTCAAACAGCAGAAAATGCAGACCACAGAACATTAAATCAATTTGAGGTAACGCTATGAGCTTATATCAACTCTCTGAACGACTAAAAAATATCAATGAATTACTTGATGATGAAGAATTTACTAACGAACAAGCCGTTATTGATGCCTTTAACTGCTTGGAAATGGAATTTGAAGATAAAGTAGCTGAAGTATGGAAATTACATAAAGAAACAGAAATCTTAGCCGAAACCGCAAAAGCAGAAAAACAGCGGTTAGAGAAAATTCAGAAAATGTATGAACGTAAACAGCAACGCTTGCGCAACCTTATCTATGCATCAATGCTTAATTCAGGTACTAATGAAATTAAAAACCCATTATTCAAATTAAAGATGACCGATCCAATTATGAATAAGGTAGATATTGCAGAAAATGCCGTTATTCCTGATGAGTTTTATATTCCCCAAGATCCAAAACTCGATCGTGTTGCACTGCTAAACGCCTTAAAGAATGGGGCTGAAATTCAAGGTGTAGTATTAACAGGTTCAAGACAGTTAAGGGGGTTGTGATGAGTATTGCTACGCTTATTTTAGGAGAAAGTGGTACAGGAAAAAGCACTAGCTTACGCAATTTAAATCCGAATGAAACGTTGCTTATTCAAGTTATCTCAAAGCCACTCCCTTTCAGAACGAAAGATTGGAAATATTTTGATAAAGAGAACTGCCCAACAGGCAATGTTTTTGTTTGTGACAATGCAGATAAAATCTGCCAACTACTAAAGCAAACAAAACGAAACATTATTGTCATTGACGATTTCCAATATTTAATGGCCAATGAATTTATGCGTCGTGCCAAAGACAAAGGCTACGATAAATTCACTGAAATTGGATTACACGCTTGGCAGATTTTTGATTTAGCTGGAAAGCTAGAACATAACAAACGAGTTTATATTCTCTCTCATACACAAAATGACGACTTAGGTCGTACAAAAATTAAAACGATTGGCAAAATGCTTGACGAAAAAATCACTTTAGAGGGGATTGTTACTGTCTGCTTACGAACGAATGTATCAGATAGTAAATACACATTTCTAACGCAAAACAACGGCAGCGATACAACAAAAAGCCCGATCGGCTTATTTGAGGAACAACAGATTGATAACGATCTCGCCTACGTTGATAGCCAAATTTGTGATTATTGGGGAATTATCCCTGAACCTCAAACCACAGAAGACACCACTAAACAGGAGAATCATCAATGACCCAACCTATTTTTACCTATAACCAAGAACAAGCACTTAAAGCAGGCAATTCACAATTTATCAGTGAAACAGGTGCTTATCTCTGTAAGATTATCAGTGCTGAATATACCCAAGCACAAAGCGGTGCATTATCACTAGAATTAAGTGTAGAAACCCAAGAAGGATTAAAAGGCAACTATCTTTCTATTTACTATCAAGGTAAAGATGGGCAGCCCTTACAAGGCGGACATAATATGATACAAGCAATTATGGGGTGTACAGGGGTTCAAGCCTTATCCAAACAGTTAATTGCGGGTAAATATATTGCACCTGAATTAACAAATAAATATATAGGATTAATGCTACAAAAAGTGCTTCGCTTAAAACAAGATGGTTCGGACACTTACAATTTCCAAATTCTCTGCCCGTTTATCATTAAAACACGCAAAACCCTATCTGAACATATTGAGAATAAACCTGCTGAACGTATTGATTGGCTTGTTGCTCATACCAAAGATCGAGATGAACGAACAAAACAGCAACCACAATCAATACCGGCTCAAAATCAATCTTCTGGACAACCTCCTGCTGATTTTGACGATGATATGCCTTTTTAACTCATCTAACTTCGAAATTTAGACAACTTTAGACAAACCGCCACCGCATAGGTGGCTTTTTTATTGCATAAAATAAGGATTAAATATGAAAAAAATCACTAAAGAATATATTGAATCACAAATCAGTAACGTTGAATTTAAAAGAGGCATTGGCACGATTACACATTGCTATATTACAGTTAAATCAGGATTTGTTGTGTTAGGTGAAAGTGCCTGTGCTGATGAAGCACAGTTTAACCAAAGTATAGGCGAATCTTATGCTTATGAGAATGCTTTTGATAAATTATGGGTATTATTTGGATTTGAGCTAAAACGCAAAATAGGTGGTGATTATAAATACCGTTTAGAGAGAGAAAGTGATGAGTTAAAAGAGCGTGTTGATAAATTAACAGAATTCTTGGCAAAAGATAAACCTGAGTTTATTGATGGTGCTGAATGGTTTGATCTAAATGAGCAATTAGTTTTAATGAAGAGATATCTAGTACTTTTAGATCGGAGATTAAAAAAATTTACCAACCAAAGCCACTAGTGATAGTGGCTTTTTTTTATTATCAAAAATAGGAGAAAACACTATGGCAAAAACTGATATTCACGAGTTCATTTCAGAACTTGATGCGGGCATTTTTGAAAACAAGTTAGCAACTGCTCTTTCAGAAGTTGCAATGGGTGCAATTACACATGACAAGGCAGGAAAAGTCGTTGTTGAATTCGCCATCAAAAAAATGGATAGCGATCAACCTGCAGTACAAATTCAACATAAATTAAGTTACACAAAACCAACAAAACGAGGTAAATCATCAGAAGAAGACACCACCGCAACACCAATGTATGTCCACAAAGGCGGTGCAATTTGTGCAACGCCAGACAAAGAACAAATGCCAATGTTCAAAGAAAGTGACGACCCAGCATTTGATAAAAAGTTAAAAGTAATGTAATCAAGGAGTAACTATGGAACAAACAAACTTAGAACAAATTAAAGATTTGGTGTTATCAAGTGTGCATATCGGTAACAGTGATTACCCAATTGCTATTTTACCTAAAGATGTCAATATCGTATCACTTGAAAAACATAATCAATTCCGTAACCAGTTTCGTGCAAAATTTAGCACATTTAACTTTGATAGCTTAGTTGCATATGCAAAACTGCATAATCAAGATAATGCTAAATGCTTTATTGATGAACAAAATCTTAGTGCAGAGATTATTTTTGATGTTGGCACTTTAGAACAACCTCTTCATGCAACACACCGTGCATTACTCAATATGCAGAAAACAGCTGCTTATAGTGCATTATTAGATTTTCAAGGCAGACGACACGACCAACGTGCATTCTCCGAATGGTTAGAAGATTGGGGTGATTTTATTACGCCATATACTGATGATGAGGAGAAAATGTCTCTAACAAATGCAGTACAAGCAATACGTAAAATTACTCTTGATTATGCTCGTAATGAAGAGCATGAGGTCGGAGATTTTGCTGCGAAAAAATCAGCAATGGAAAGCGTAGAAGCTAAAAGCAAATTGCAGATGCCTAAATACTTTGTCTTTAATACTGAAACATACAAAGGATTAAGTTGCCAAGCATTTACGCTACGATTATCAATACTAACTGGTGGAGATTATCCTGTTTTGGTGGCTCGCTTAATTAAGGGAGAACAGATACAAGAAGCTATTGCACAAGAATTTTCCGACAAGGTAAAAGAAGCTCTTTCAGACACAGATATTCTTGTAAATATCGGGCAGATTGAGATTTAACATTAATACTTACACCTAAGCCTAGTATGTATTTACTAGGCTTTTTTTATCATAGGAAAGGAAAATTAGATAAATGACGCGACACGCTAAAGAATTAAAATGGCACAGTACTGCAAAACAGGATTATCCAAAGCTAAGTGGACTATATAAAGTAAGAATTATGCTTCAAAACGGGAAATTACACACATTCGAGAATTACTACTCTTTAAAACACGGCTTCACTTTTGATAATACGATGCGTGAACGTGGAGATACGATGCGGATTTTAGAATGGCATGATGGCTAGGAGGATTAAGTATGAAATACATAAGAACGAAGGATGTTTATACAAAACTAGGCATTGGACGAACAACTCTTTTTGATTGGACTAATCCAAAATCACCAAGATATATACCGCGTTTTCCAAAGCCAATCACGATTAATGGTTCAAAACTTTATATAGAAGAGGAAATTGAATCATTTATGCAGACATTAGCGGCAAAACGTTAAATTTCAAACCCACACATTTCCACATAATCACCCCACATTTGCATTACAGCAACACGTTCTTCCAAATAATCATGCCGATTATAAACTTTTTCAAGTTTATTTCTTATATCGTGAGCAAGAACGGTTTCAGCTACATTAGTATCAACACCTTGTTGAGCAAGATATGTACGTACTAATGCCCTCATCCCGTGAGCGGTTAATTTATCTTTATAGCCATTTCGCTTTAAAGCAACATTAACCGTTTCACTATTCATCGGTTTATTACCATCGCTTCTGCTATAAAATACATACTTTGAGCTATTCTTAAAAGATAACATCTGTTCAAGCACTGATAAAGCTTGACGGGATAATGGCACACTATGAGGTCTTTTATATCCTAATCTTCCCTTCATTTTTTCTGCGGGTATATGCCAGACTTTATTATCAAAATCAATCTCAGTCCATTCAACTGATACCGCCTCCGCTGGTCTAACAGCGGTTAATAACTGCCAATATATCAAATACAAAGTTCTCGCTTGAATTGGAGAGTTTTTAATATCAGTAATAAATGATTGCAATTCATGCGGTTCAATTGTTGGATTATTCTTTGCTGTTTTGATATGAAATGATTTTTTAGCTTTATGGCAATTATGCATCTCAATAATTCCCATATTTTCTGCAAAATCCATAATACTAACTACAGTTCGCAATACTTTTTCAATGACTGATGTTAATCCAGCTTTTGCTACTGGTTGCAATACATCCACAAGTAATTTGGCATTAACATTACTAATCGGTACATTACCTATTTTAGGTAAAATATATTTTTGCAAACGTCGCCAATCATCAAACATCGTCTTTGACATGACTTTTTTAGCTTTAAAGTTTACATTCCATGTTTCTGCGATTTTTTCAAAAGTATTTAAATGAGCACTTATTTGTTCCTGCTCTAAATTTTTTAGATAATCTTGTGGGTCAATATTCTGATCTAATAACGCTCTATACTTATCTCGTAATAACCTAGCATCTTGTAATGACATTGCTGGCCAAATACCAAGAGATATATCGGTACGTCGTTTTGTATAAGGCTTATAATAATTAAAACGCCAACGTTTAGACGCCGAGCTTATTTCAAGATACAAGCCTCCACCATCTCTTAATGGACTATTTTCAGGAGTAGCTGCCTTTACAGCTGTTGCTGTTAACGGTTTAATTACTTTTGCCACAAAAATCACCTACCAAATCACATACCAAAATGATTGGATAGCATTGTATAATTTTGGATTATTTTAAACAAGAAATAAGTATAAGTTATTGTATTTTAAAATAATTTCAAGATAAAATTAAACTAGTTTAAACTCAAATGAACACGATATAGGAGGCGGTACACGCCTCCATTTATAGTAACACTTCTTTTAAGTATAATAGACCAAACTGCATTGCTCGCTAATTAAAAACCTTAAAGAGTATAGTGGTAGACTAATTCCGCAGGCCTCAATAGGTGGTAAGCTATCACAAAAAGAGAACAACAAAATTTGCTCTTGAATTGTCAAACCAAGTGCAACACTTTATCAAAATAGACCTCATAAGGTGTCTTCCAATTTAAACATTTGCGTGGTCGGTGATTAAGTTTATCGACCGCTGCCTGTATCTTCACCTCTGAAACGAGCGTCATATCCATGCCTTTCGGGAAATACTGTCGCAACAACCCATTAGAGTTTTCATTCGTTCCCCGCTGCCAAGGCTGATGTGGCGGAGGAAAATAAAATTCAACATCAAGCGCTGATGTCACCTGCTGATGTTTGGCAAATTCTTTTCCTCTATCAGGCGTAATGCTCTTGAGTGGTTGATTTTTCAATGCTGTTTTCAGCGCATTAACCACGTCTTCCGCTTTTTTTGAAGCTAACTTCGTCGCAATCAGAAAGCGACTGCGTCTATCATTCAACGTTAGCAAACAGGCTTTGCCAAACTGCCCTGATACCGTATCTGCTTCCCAATCGCCAAAACGGCTTCGCTCATTGGCTTCCTGTGGGCGTTGGTTTAACTCGTGGCTAATAATAATTTTACCTCGTTTTTCTACACTGTTCGCACGATGGCGCCGCTTGCCTTTATGGCGCAGATACCGTTTCGCTGTTCTACGAGCGTTATCAAACAGACAGTCATTTATCGCCCGATAAATCGTGGTAAAACTAATTTGATATGGGCTGTTCTCTTGCTTCAACCGTTGCGAAATCTGCTCAGGCGACCAGTTATCCACGATGAACTTCTGCCTTACCAACTCAAACAGTGCAGTATTTTTTAGCTTCTTGTTCGGCTTACACTTAGCGCGTTTCTGCTGATAACGTTGTTGAGCCAACTGGGCAGTATAGCAGCACCTTGAACAGCGTTTTAACTCTCTTGAAATCGTGGATTTATGCCGTTTAAGTGCAACGGCAATAGCGCTAATCGTGTGTCCCAATGCGTGAAAAATCATTATCTTTTCACGCTCATCTATTGTAAGATGGCAATAAGTGTTCATAAGTTTCTGTCCTTAATTTTTTCAAAAAATAAGTTTTCGTCCTTACTTTTTTCGAAAAATAAATTATAGCGGATTTCCTTATGAACACTTTTTTTATTTGTTGCACTTAGATTGTAAATTCAAGCTTTAAAACCATTCACAAGGATAAGGAAAGTTATAAATGAATCGACTTTACTCAAGCGGTTTTTGTCGATTCACATAATGATATTATGAATATCAATATTCAACTCAGAGGTAAGTAAGCATTTCTTAATATCCAAGGCAATGTAAAAAAAATTATCCGTAACTTCAAAAAATTTGTTGAACGATACATTACTGAAATGAAAAACTCATCAGAGAAATTAAGCAATGATTTTCAGTTTTATACGTTAATTAATTATCGTAATGAAGCAAAAATTAAGAAGTAACATAACAGATATATGATATAAAAATAGGAAATTTAATATTAACTACCTTTCCCATTTTAAGTGGATACATAATATAGACTATTATTCGCAAAAATAAGCTTCACTAGAATCACAGAATTACCAGAAAATACTATACAAATCACCTTGAAAAAACCGTACAAACGCCGTACAATTCATAAAAATAAGAGGAAACATATTATGGTAGCAACAGCAAGATTTGAGGCAAGAATTAGTGAAGATGTACAGCGTTTATTAAAGCGAGCAGCAACTCTTGAGGGACGTAGTTTAAGTGATTTTGTCATTAATGCGGCACTATTAGCAGCAAAAGAAACAGTCGAGAAAAATGAATTAATTCATCTTTCTATTATCGATCAACAAAATTTTGCAGAGGCATTAATTGCACCACCAGAGTTAAATCAAAAAATGAAAGAGGCATTACGCTTAAGTTCGGAGCTATTGGAGGAGTAATGCTTTCTCGTAAGATAAAAGTTGTTACATTTAATAAATCATTTTTACGTAGTGCTTTTGATTGTGGTTCCGTTCCATTAAATGATTATCTGCGACAACAAGTTTCCCAAGATATAAAAAGGAATATTGCATCTTGTTTCACTATTATTGATGAAAACAAGACTATTTTAGGGTATTACACATTAGCGTCTACAAGTATACCTCTAATTGATTTACCCGATAATTTAAAGAAAAAATTACCTCGTTATCCAAGTGTACCAGCAGTTTTGCTTGGACGTTTAGCCATTGATAAGCAAGTAAAAGGACAAGGGTTAGGGAAAGCCTTATTAGGTAATGCGTTAAAGCGAATTGTTCGCTCTGAAATTGCAGCTTATGCACTGATTGTTGATGCGAAAGATAAAGATGCTAGAGCATTTTATCGCAAATTTGGTTTTATTCCTTTTACTAATGCTGAAAATAAACTATTTCTTCCTTTAGAGAAGATAAAGATGCAATTAAAACAAGAGGATAACTAATCAAACAATTGCTAAATATTGACATCACCATCAAATGTGATCGCAAGCTTAGTTTTTGTGGAAGAGTTTTAACTTCAAGATAATGAACTCGTTTAAACAAGAAAGGTAAAGATAGTTTGATCTGCCTCCGAAAAGTTACACACTTTTTTAGGTAAGCATTCTCCGTTTCCAATGTAATGATTCTTAAACGTAAACCTTTTTCTGTTTTCGGTGGTGGCATTTTGGCATAACGTGTTTTTTTCATCGTAGGAAGTCCTTTGGTTTTTGCTATATTTAGTCATAAAAAACCTGCACCTCTGTCTGATGGATAATTGATCCAACTTCTTAGGTGCAGATCAGTACACGTTTCCCTATATTGTTCCATACCACTTTACCTTGCTCTCTCTTATTTTTTCAATGCACCGTATCTTCCGCAATTAACTCCTCTCCCCAAGGATCAAACTCATAATACTCCTCTTCTTCTGGTTTAGAGCTCATCACACCAGTGAATCCAATCTCATATTCACTATAAGTAAGTTTGCAATAAATATTAGGAAAAGTATCTATTAGGGTATAAAACCAGTTTGTTGGCGGATTCCACGCCGTCTCAAAGCTTACTGTAAAACTTTTGGTAGTTTCATCAATATCACTGAGATAAAACTGCTCTGCATTCCACTTCACGCCCCAATGCTGATATCGCCAATCATACCAAGTTTTAGCACCATACTTTGCAACATTAGCCATATATTTTCTTGCCAATCCAAGATCAATATGACAATGCTGCTGTTCTTCCGGATATTGATCCAAATAATGTATTAAGTCAGTTACGCGCCATTGATATTTACTTGCCATATCCAAAAGGTGAGTTTTTGTATCCTCATTAGCAAATATCCTCAATTCTTCCCACAAAGTATCGGTTACTAATAACTCTTGTTCTACACTTAATAATTTAAACCCATTTTCACCACTGGTATTATCCTCTAACATCAGCGCTTCTGGCATCGGCAGTAATAAATTAAAATCAAGACAGAACTGTTGTTTCTCCGTAGCAAACTTCATTACTTTCTCAAAAACTTGCCGAAATTCTGCTAGTGTATTTGTTGTAATTTCTAATGTATTTTTACACCAATTTGGCATAACGTGATTCCTAAAATTAAATATCATCAACAAAAAAGGGTACCATTACTGATACCCTTTCTAAAGCCCTCTTTGGGGAACCCCTCTATGGGGAAAAGTTTAAAAGCCCTCTATGGGGAGTCATTTATTTCTTTTGTGCTTGTACCGCTGCTACTGCCACCATATTAATAATACGGCGTACTGAAGAAACCGGTGTTAAGATATGTGCTGATTTCTTCAAGCCCATTAACATTGGCCCAACTGTAATCGCAGTGGTGGTCGCACGTAATAAATTATAACTAATACGTGCTGATTCCATACTTGGCATAATTAATAAGTTTGCTGCGCCTTTAATTGGGCTGTCTGGCATAATGTTTTTACGCAAGTTAGCAGAAAGTGCAATATCACCATGCATTTCACCATCAATAATTAAATCTGGGCGGCGTTCTTTCACCAACTCAAGCACTTTACGCATTTTCACTGCATTATCGCTATTAGACGAACCATAATTTGAGTTAGAAAGCAATGCCACTTGCGGTTCAATACCAAATGATTGCACTTCTTCTGCTGCCATCAAGGTAATTTCCGCTAACTCTTCTGCAGTTGGATTTTCATTCACAAAGGTATCAGAAATAAAGACGTTACCTGTTGGTAAAACAAGGCTATTTACTGTCGCTAAAGTATGCACTCCATCTGCCACTCCAATTACATCACGTAATGTTTGGAGATGTTCGCGATAAGAACCGACTAAACCACAAATAATGGCATCCGCTTCACCACGTTGTACTAAAATCGATGCAATCGCAGTTTTATCAGTAATTAAACGATGTTTCGCTAATGATGGAGTCACGCCTTTGCGTTTCATTATTTCATAATAAGCCTGCCAACATTCAGCATAACGGCTATCTTGTTCATTATTAACAATATCAAAATCTTTTCCGGCTTCAATTTTAAGTCCTAGATTTTTGATACGTTGTTCAATCACGCTTGGACGACCAATCAAAATCGGATAAGCAATACCTGAACTACTGATTTCTTGTACTGCGTGTAATACACGAGGTTCTTCACCATCTGTTAAAATCACACGTTTCTTATCTAATTTCGCTTGTGCAAACACTGGTTTCATAAACAAATTAGTTTTATACACAAACTGAGTAAGTTGATCGATATAAGCGTTAAAATCGGTAATTGGTTTTTGTGCAACTCCGGTATCCATCGCCGCTTTCGCCACTGCCGGTGCAATTTTCACAATTAAACGTGGGTCAAACGGTTTTGGAATAATATATTCTGCACCAAAAGAAACTTCATTCTCACCATAAGCAGAAGAAACTACATCACTTTGTTCAGCTAATGCCAAATCAGCGATCGCTCTTACTGCCGCTAACTTCATCTCTTCATTAATGGTTGTTGCATGAACATCTAATGCACCGCGGAAAATAAATGGGAAACAAAGCACATTATTAACTTGATTTGGGAAGTCTGAACGACCAGTACAAATAATGGCATCTGGACGAGCTGCTTTCGCTACTGGCGGTAAAATTTCCGGTACTGGGTTAGCTAACGCCAAAATTAATGGTGTATCCGCCATTGTTTTTACCATTTCAGGTGTTAACACACCCGCTTTTGAACAGCCTAAGAAAATATCTGCTCCCGGTAATGCGTCTGCTAGAGTACGTGCGCCATTATCTTCAATTGCATACACTTGTTTGGTTTCATCAATATGATCGCCGCGACCTTTATATACCACACCTTTAGAGTCACAAATCGTAATATTTTTACGTTCAATTCCTAACGCTACCATTAGGTTCAAACAAGCAATTGCAGATGCTCCCGCGCCAGAGGCAACCACTTTCACTTTTTTAATATCTTTATTAACGACGCGTAAACCGTTTAACACTGCTGCCGCACAAATAATTGCTGTTCCATGTTGGTCATCATGGAAGACAGGAATTTTCATACGTTCGCGTAATTTTTTCTCAATATAGAAACATTCTGGTGCTTTAATATCTTCTAGGTTAATCCCGCCAAAAGTTGGTTCTAATGACGCAATAATATCGATTAATTTGTCAGGATCGGTTTCATTAATTTCAATATCGAATACATCAATACCAGCGAATTTTTTGAACAATACCCCTTTCCCTTCCATTACCGGTTTACCAGCGAGTGCCCCGATATTTCCTAAACCTAATACTGCAGTACCATTGGAAATTACTGCCACCAAATTACCCCGAGAGGTATATTTATAAGCATTGGCTGGATCTTTTTCGATTTCTAAACAAGGTTCTGCAACACCCGGCGAGTAAGCTAAAGCTAAATCTTGTTGAGTTGCAAGCGATTTGGTTGGGGTAACTTCAATTTTTCCCGGAATTGGAAATTGATGGAAATCCAATGCTGCTTGGCGTAATTTTTCGTCCATAATCTATCCTTATGTATCATATGAAAAATGATTATCTGCAAGAGGTTCACCGCTTTACTTACTGCGAAGGGCAAGATGAAAGTCGAGGGGTAATCCACCGCTGTGTTCGTAACAGGCTCTAATAAACATCATCAAAGTCTATTGATATTCCATTAATCTACTAGCTGACATCCACTCATATTGAGCCAGAAAATGGATTTTTTGTTATATTGTTGGAGTGAATAACAATACCCTAAAATAAGACTCCTTCATTAAAAATCCGCTTTTTATTATAGTTTCCTTTTCGAGGAAAGCTGTGAGCTATGCCACATTTTTGCAAACAATGTTAGAATATTTGCTCCAATTTTTTCTAAATATTTCAATCTCCATTACCAATAATAGAACTATGAAACAGCGCTTAGATAAATTTTTATCCGAATATACCGGCTTATCTCGTTCACAAGCAGCCAAAGCATTACGCCAAAACTTAGTGATGGTCAATGAGCAAATTGTCAAAGATGGTGCAATGAAAGTATCTACTGAAGATCGGATCTCTTTTGATGGAGAAACGTTAACTTGGGTAACAGGCAATCAATATTTCCTGTTATACAAACCAGAAGGTTACATCTGTTCTAATGATGATGGCGAATACCCGACAGTTTATCAATTTTTTGATTATCCGCTCTCTACACGTTTACATACGGCTGGGCGTTTAGATGTAGATACTACTGGTTTAGTTTTACTCACTGATGATGGACAATGGTCGCACCGTATCACTTCGCCAAAACATCATTGTGAAAAAACTTATTTGGTGACATTGGCTGATCCGATTGAAGATTTCTATGTTGAAAAATGTCAGCAAGGTATTCTTTTAAAAGGAGAAAAACAGCCTACTAAGCCGGCACAAATTGAAATAATCGACGATTACAATTTGAATTTGACCTTAATTGAAGGTAAATACCACCAAGTAAAACGAATGTTTGCTGCCCTTGGTAATAAAGTGATTGCGTTACATCGTTGGCGCATTGGGCAGATTATTTTAGATGAACACCTCGCTGAAGGTGAATATCGTTCATTAACAGAAGAGGAAGTTCAATCATTTTTAGAATAACAATAATAAGAGGTTTAAATGGGAAATAAGAAAGTAAGAATAAATTTTATCTTTGTTTTAATCTTAGGATTATTATCTATGATGCCGCCTTTAGGCATTGATATGTACCTACCCGCTTTTCTTAATATATCAAAAGATTTAAATGTTCCATCTAGTCAAGTGCAATATACCCTTACTATGTTCACGTTCGGTATGGGCGTTGGTCAGTTAGTATGGGGGCCAATTGCAGATAGCATAGGTAGAAAACCAATTATCCTATTTGGTTTATTAATCAGTACTATCGCTGCCTTTGGGTTAACCCAAATTAATAATATTCACCATTTTATTGGTTTACGCTTATTACAAGGCTTTTTCGGTGCTGCGCCTGTGGTTGTCCTCGGTGCATTATTACGTGATCTTTTTAGTAAAAATGACTTCTCTAAGATGATGTCTTTAGTCACCTTAGTGATTATGATTGCGCCTTTATTAGCACCTATTCTTGGCGGTTATATTATCCAATATTTTCATTGGCATACTATTTTCTATCTACTTGTCTTTGTGGGGATCCTCAGCGGTTTACTTTTCGCTTGGCGAATTCCTGAAACATTACAAAAAGAAAATCGTCAAACCTTCTCTTTAAGAAATATTTTGCGCCAATTTTGGAGCGTATTAAGGCTAAAAGAAGTCGTTGGTTATTTGATTGTATCCACTTTCTCATTTGCTGGATTATTCGCTTTTCTCACCTCAGGCTCTTTAGTTTATATCGATATTTACGGTGTTAAAGTACAAAACTTTGGTTACTTCTTTATGATGAACATTGCTGTTATGGCACTATTCACCGTTGTTAATGGCAAAATTGTGGGAAAAGTAGGTGCAGAAAGAATGTTGCAATTTGGACTCGGTATGCAAGCTGCTGCTGGTTTATGGCTGTTAATTGTTGCCATTTTTGATCTTGGTTTCTGGCCAATGGCACTCGGCATCTCTTGGTTTATCGGTATGAATTCCACTATTGGCGCTAATGCTTCCGCACTTATTTTAGAGAAATTTCCGCGTACTGCCGGAACTGCAAACTCTGTATTAGGTACACTCCGTTTTGGTGGCGGTGCCGTTGTTGGCTCTTTACTTGCGTTAGTGCCAGTAACCAGTGCTATTCCAATGTTAGCCACGATGATTTTATGTATTACGATTGCCGTTTTAGGTTATTGGCTGCTCACTTTTAGAAATTTAAATTAATCTCTTGAATTTACAATCTAAGTGCAACAAATAAAAAAAGTGTTCATAAGGAAATCCGCTATAATTTATTTTTCGAAAAAATTAAGGACGAAAACTTATGAACACTTATCGCCATCTTACAATAGATGAGCGTGAAAAGATAATGATTTTTCACGCATTGGGACACACGATTAGCAGCATTGCCGTTGCACTTAAACGGCATAAATCCACGATTTCAAGAGAGTTAAAACGCTGTTCAAAGTGCGGCTATACAGCCCCAGTTGGCTCAACAACGTTATCAGCAGAAACGCGCTAAGTGTAAGCCGAACAAGAAGCTAAAAAATACTGCACTGTTTGAGTTGGTAAAGCAGAAGTTCATCGTGGATAACTGGTCGCCCGAGCAGATTTCGCAACAATTGAAGCAAGAAAACAGCCCATATCAAATTAGTTTTACCACGATTTATCGGGCGATAAATGACGGTCTGTTTGATAACGCTCGTAGAACAGCGAAACGCTATCTGCGCCATAAAGGTAATCGGCGTCATCGTGCAAACAGTGTAGAAAAACGAGGCAAAATTATCATTAGCCACGAGTTAAACCAACGCCCACAGGAAGCCAATGAGCGAAGCCGCTTGGGCGATTGGGAAGCGGATACGGTATCAGGGCAGTTTGGCAAAGCCTGTTTGCTGACGTTGAATGATAGACGCAGTCGCTTTCTGATTGCGACGAAGTTATCTTCAAAAAAAGCGGAAGACGTGGTTAAGGCGCTGAAAACAGCATTGAGAAATCAACCACTCAAGAGCATTACGCCTGATAGAGGAAAGGAATTTGCCAAACATCAGCAGGTGACATCAGCGCTTGATGTTGAATTTTATTTTCCTCCGCCACATCAGCCTTGGCAGCGGGGAACGAATGAAAACTCTAATGGGTTATTGCGACAGTATTTCCCGAAAGGCATGGATATAACGCCCGTTTCAGAAGTGAAGATACAGGCAGCGGTCGATAAACTTAATCACCGACCACGCAAATGTTTAAATTGGAAAACACCTTATGAAGTCTATTTTGATAAAGTGTTGCACTTGGTTTGACAATTCAAGCTAAAAAACTTTCGGCAATACAAAACAGTGATTTTGTATTGCTACCGCAAAATTTATTATTTTTTCATCAATCAACCCAGTTAGAATCATTACTGATACCCATTTTAATGATTTATTGATCAATTTTGGAGTTTTTTTCTATCCACACAACCTGTGGATAACTTTGTGGAATACTTTAAATAAAAATTCGTTAATCCTTGCTATATAAGGGATTTTATTCATCACCACTGAAATTGTCTGTAAAATAACATTTCTTTATAAATCAATAAGTTAAATAAAATCCAGCAAAGATTATATTTTTCAGTAAAAAAATAAATAAAAAAAAACTTGACAAAAATAAGTCTGTGCAAAACTTACTATTTTTCAAGTTTTTTCTGATGTTAATTTACTTTTGAGATGGAGAACAGTGGAGCAATAATTACTCTACTTTTCTGCTATACAAATAATGCTTGGCTGACTAAATTAATCAGGAACCCCCCAATCGACAACCAGAAGAAAACAATTAATCCTAGCACTAAAGGTTTCGCGCCCGCCTTTTTAATCGCATCAATATGAGTGGTTAAACCTAATGCCGACATTGCCATCATTAATAAAATGGTATCTAGTTCAACCAACCAATGTGTAATGACAGCGGGAATAATTGGGAAAGAATTAACAATCGCCACCACAATAAACCAAACGGCAAACCAAGGAATATTAATTTTTCTTGCTTGTGAAGTAGATTGTTCACGACTTAAGAAATAAGAAAGCCCTAATAAGAATGGCGCCAACATCATCACCCGAATCATCTTAGTGATTACCGCACTATCTGCAATCTGATTATTAATATTTTGCCCCGCTGCATAGACTTGAGCCACTTCGTGTACGGTCGAGCCAATATAGATACCAAATTGATGTTCGCTCAAATACGCATTTAGCCAGGTGTATAAAATAGGATAAACAAACATTGCAATGGTGCCAAAAATAACCACAGTCGCGATAGCAACAGACATCTTATGCGATTGCGCTTTTACCACTGGTTCTGCCGCCATTACTGCAGCTGCACCACAAATACTCGCGCCGGTTGCACATAATAAAGTCGTTTCACGATCAATCTTCAACCATTTTATACCTAACCAACAGGTAATAAAAAAGGTAGAAAGCAACATTACGGCATCAGTCGCAATGGCATTAAAACCAACGGAATCAATTTGCTGAAAAGTAATACGAAAACCATACAGAATAATCCCTGCACGCAATAAAATGCCTTTCGAGAAATTAACACCTTCGTGAGAAACATCTGCAATTTTCGGGTAAATAGAATTACCAACCAACATTCCAATAAGAATGGCAAAGGTTAAAGCACTAATGCCTAAAGATTGCCCAACTCCAAAATAAGTTAATGTGAAGGCAACAGCAGTCACCACACCAGACAATAGTAGTCCCGGAAATAAAGCTTTAATATTCATTTTTGATTTATCTAATAAATTAATGTTATAAGAAATTATAAATCATTATATAGCGGAATTCCATTGTGGTTAACCGCAATAATGTAGAGTAATACGCCAATATCGGTCAGCACTAAAATATGCTAAAATCGCGTGTCAGATTTTCTCAGCCAATCTTGTTATGAAAAAAAACAGTAAACCCTTTATTTTACATTCCGATTTTAAACCTTCCGGTGATCAGCCTGCAGTAATCGCAAAACTGGTAGAAAATTTAAATGATGGTTTAGCGCATCAAACGTTGCTCGGCGTAACCGGTTCAGGGAAAACCTTTACCATTGCTAACGTCATTGCACAATTAAATCGTCCAGCAATGATTTTTGCCCCAAATAAAACCTTAGCAGCACAGCTTTATGCTGAAATGAAAGCCTTTTTCCCCGAAAATGCAGTGGAATACTTTGTTTCTTATTATGATTATTACCAGCCAGAAGCCTATGTTCCTGCGAGCGATACCTTTATCGAAAAAGATGCTTCCATTAATGATCAAATTGAACAAATGCGTTTATCGGCGACAAAATCCTTTTTGGAACGACGTGATACGATTGTAGTCACCTCTGTTTCGGCTATTTATGGCTTAGGCGATCCAGACTCTTACCTAAAAATGATGCTGCACTTACAAACCGGTGATTTAATCGATCAGCGACAAATTCTCTCTCATTTGGCAGCACTACAATACACACGCAATGATCAAGCTTTCCAACGCGGTACTTTTCGTGTACATGGCGATGTCATTGATATTTTCCCTGCTGAATCTGACGATGTTGCCTTAAGAGTTGAATTATTTGATGAAGAAATCGAACGTTTAAGTCTGTTTGATCCATTAACCAATCATTCGTTAGGGGCGGTTCCTCGTTATACGGTTTATCCGAAAACCCACTACGTTACTCCGCGCGAGAGAATTTTAGAAGCGATTGAGCAAATCAAAGTAGAATTAGCAGAACGCCGCGAATACTTTATTAAAGAACACAAATTACTCGAAGAACAACGTATTACGCAACGAACTCAATTTGATATCGAGATGATGAATGAGTTAGGCTATTGTTCAGGTATCGAAAATTACTCCCGCTATCTTTCTGGTCGTAAAGAGGGTGAACCGCCACCAACCCTGTTCGATTATATTCCAAGCGATGGCTTACTGATTATTGATGAATCTCACGTTACCGTACCGCAAATCGGCGGTATGTATCGTGGCGACCGCTCTCGTAAAGAAACTCTCGTAGAATACGGATTTCGTTTGCCATCTGCATTAGATAACCGCCCATTACGCTTTGAAGAATTTGAGCGCTTAGCGCCACAAACCATTTATGTTTCTGCGACTCCGGGGCCTTACGAGTTAGAAAAATCGGGTGATGAAATTATTGATCAAGTGGTACGCCCTACCGGCTTGTTAGATCCTGAAATTGAAGTGCGTCCTGTCGCGACACAAGTCGATGATTTACTCTCTGAAATCCGTTTACGAGTGGAAAAAAATGAGCGGGTTCTCGTTACCACTTTAACGAAAAAAATGGCAGAAGATCTTACCGATTACCTAGCAGAACATGGCGTATTGGTACGTTATCTTCACTCCGATATTGATACTGTTGAACGAGTCGAAATTATTCGTGATTTACGTGCTGGGGAATTTGATGTGTTAGTCGGTATCAACTTGTTGCGTGAAGGATTGGATATGCCAGAAGTTTCCTTAGTCGCGATTTTAGATGCTGATAAAGAGGGGTTCTTACGTTCCGAACGTTCTTTAATTCAAACGATTGGTCGTGCGGCACGTAATTTAGCCGGTAAAGCAATTTTATATGCCGATCATATTACCCCTTCAATGCAGCGAGCAATTGAAGAAACCGAACGCCGCCGTCAAAAACAACAGGCTTACAATGAAGAACATGGTATTGTGCCAAAAGCCTTAAATAAGAAAATCGGCGAAATTTTGGATATTGGACAAAGCCCTAATCAAAAAGGTAAAAAACAACGGGTTAGTAAAGCGGCTGAACCGCAAGCAAGTTATGCACCGTTGGATAATGCTAAAGATCTGCAAAAAGAGATCAAACGCCTTGAACAACAAATGTATAAGTTCGCCCAAGATCTGGAATTTGAAAAAGCGGCACAAACACGCGATCAATTGCACGCTCTACGGGAACGTTTTATGCAATTACAAGGGGATTGATTTTAAGCTTAATGGACAAAAGTGTGGGATTTTTTGTACATTAAGCCCATAAAAAAACCGAGTGGTTATCCACTCGGTTTTCTATTTATATCGTCTATTTAACGTTGTTGTTACTTAGCTGTTATTTCCATTGGAAACCAACGCCAGCACCAACACCAAATCTACCGCTGCTGTCTGATGAACCGCTAACTTTGAAGATAACTTTACCGTTATCAGAAAGTCTTGAGTAACCTAACGCAACAGAGTTTTCACCGCCGTAAGAACCGCCAGCAACTGCGATAGAGTTATAACCCGCTACACCGGCTTGCGGTAAGTTAGCTGTAGCAATTGCTCCAGCGATACCAGCACGTAAGCGTTTATCCATCTTGTTAACTTTGCTTTCTAAGTTAGATACACGAGTATTTACTTGATAACCTAACTCTTGCATTTGTTTCAAGTTAACAGCGTCAGTTGGGTCTTTCGCATCAGCAACACCGGTTACACGAATACCGTTAACGTTCAACGCAGTTTCGCTGCCTTTATATTGATCTTGACGAACAACAGAAAGTTTCGCGTTATCAGTACCGTTAGTTAAGGTTACAGTTTCGAGAACAAGGTTCTTGCTCATATTAACGCTATAAACGTCTTGACCATTTTTACCTGTTTCTTTAGAGATACCGATATTGGTATCCTCTTTACCATCTTTACCGTTATTATTGACTTCAGAGCGAACTTCTTTCAACGCACCGTCAATAGTATCTTTTGTTGTACCGCCGATACCTTTGACTTTACCATTTTCATCAGTTGGCATACCTAAGATTTTCGCGATTTGTCCGCCGTTAACCGCATCTTCACTATCGTTCTTGATGTCACCATCTTTCACGTTAGTGACTTTTTGGTTACCTGCATCAATACCGGTCTTAGCAATTGATGGTGCATTTGAATCTACAGTACCATCTTCTTTTAAGAAACGAACACCGTTACCATCAACTTGTAAACTATCAGTACCTTCAGCTGTTTCAAAGATTGCGCTCTTCAAGTTTCTGAGGTCTTCTGCAAGTTTAACAGTAAGCTCTGATTTTTCTGCATCAGCTTCAACTACGATATTGTTAGTTGCTGTCTTATAAGACTTATCAGCATTTTGCGCTACAGTACCTTCACCTTTAATTGCGATCTTCGTACCAGCTGGACGATGGATAACAACATCTTGACCATCTTTTTGGTTATTCGCTGTAAAGTCTAAACCAGCTTGTGCAACAGCTTGTAAATCGCCGAGGTTAACTGCTTGGTTTAGATCCACACCAGCTTTATCAAGGAGCGCTTCAATTGCTGCTTTCGCTGCTTCTGGAGTAATCTTTTGTGGATTTGCAGCTGTACCGCCATTTGTTGGTGTTTCTGAATTATCATAGTTACCAGTTAATCCTAACGCACTCTTCACATTGGTTAAGGTCATTGGATCGTTGTAATCTAAGCGAGCAACTAATTTACCTTTTTCAGTAGCAGAAAGTTTATTAGCATCTCCGCCAGCTGGATCTTTATAGAAGTCCTCACCAATCTTATAAGCTTTCTTATAAGAACTTGTAGCTTCATCATAATAACCATAACTTACTGGAATACCGCTATTTTCAATAACATTATTGACGATGTCACTATTGTTAGTAGAGATGGTAATCTTACCTGCTTCTTGTTTTAAGGTAACATTCGCACCTGCAACAAATTCTAGAGTATTTTTGTCTGGATTAATGTTATCTCCTGTAGCAGCAATACCTTCATTGTCAACTACACCACCATTTGCAGAAGTCTTAATATTGATACCTGCCATTGCAGCATCATTTACGTGTTTCAAATCAGTGATATTAACTGCTGAGTTTTTAGTTAAATCACTGTCCGCTGCACTATCCAAAGCCTCTTTAAATTGTTTATGATTTGGAGATGTATTAGAGCCTAAATTAACTGCACTCTTCACACCATCAAGTTGCATTGCAGTAACATTATCGCCTTGTGGTACTAAAGTAACTTTAGTTGGAGTTACAGCTGTCTTACCAGTGGTATTAATTGTTCCATCAGTTTGAACAACCTCACTAGCCTTATAGTAACTATCGCCGACTTTAACAAGTTTATTGCCAGCATCGTCTGTATAAGCTGTTGGCAAGCCAGTTACATTAATGTTAAGTGAATGCACTCCATCTTTTGAAGTCACAGCAGAAACTTGAGTATTTGCACCATTATTAATTTGTACAGTTTCACCAAGTTTGACAGTTTGAGCTGTTTTGTCTTGGTCAATATTGCCACTAGTTTGAACTTTGATACCTGTATCAACTAAAGTCTTAGAAGCATCAGAAACAGCCTTATCAACATAACCTTTATTTGCTGCACTAGAATCTTCTGTTGGAGTAGCAACATTGGTGATTTCTTTACCGCCGTTGTTCAAACCATTATTAGTCAAGCTAATAGCATCTCCACTTGTTGGAGTAATAGTTACACCACTGCTATCCACTTTAGTTGAACTCGCTGCATCAGTTTTAGTAAATGTCGCTTCTTCTAAAGCTTGTAGTTTCTTCGCTAACTCAATAATAAGTTTGTTATTATCAGCATCTGCAGTAACGCGGATATTACCTGCTGCATTAGCCACTCCAGCAAAGTTAGTGTCAGTTATTGTACCAGCACCAACAATACCTAATGATTGACTTAATGCTCTATGAATTGAAACATTTGCTGTATTTCCAGTAAAGTTCAACCCTGCTTGAGCAACGGCTTGTAAGTCGCCTAAAGTAGCTGCATAACCAAGGTTTGCTCCATTTAGAGTTAATAAACTACCAACTGCTGTATCAGCATTCTCTTTAGTAATTGCTGTTCCTTGTGCTGTTGAATCAATTAAATTAGACAGACCAGATTTCAAGTTCTTTAATTTAATTGGTGTACTTGTACTATTACCAGCCCCTACTAATGCAAGTTCTGAATTAGCATCTGGAACATTTGATGCACTTAACCTGGTATATCTAACTGGACCTGCAACACCATTTTGAAGCTCACCAATATTGCCTTTCAATGTTGCAAATGCATCGCTGATAGTTGTTGCCCCTGTAATACCTGCAATAGTGCCATTTACAGAAAGTGTACCATCATTTGCAATGTTAAAATCACTACCTAAAATATTAGTCTTCAGGTTGCTTAACACAGTATAGAGTTGACCACCATTAACTACTTGTTTTGAACCATTTTTAATATCACCATCTGCTACACCACGAATTTTCTTATCATTTAATTTCAATGAATCATCATAAAGTGTAAGCGTAATAGAATCATCTCCTCTGCTAATAGAAGTAATACCTGTCAACTTATTATTTAAAGCATAATTAACTACACCATTTGCTCCAGTTGAAACTTTAAGATTATCGTCACCATTAAAGGTTAAACCAGTATCTAAAGTTGTTTCTTTAGCAGTTTCCATACCTGCTTTATATTTCAACTTCGCACCAGTGGTAACATATTGTTGAACTGCGTATGCAGTAGCTAACTGGCCATCAGTATTTGTAGCTGAACCAATTGCAGCAGCTGTTTCAGCACGATTATTTGCTGCTTCAATCAATCGATTAATTGCCGTTAGTGCATTTAATGGAGCATCAGCTGAAGTAGAACCTTTCACTGCTGTTGCAAAAGTAAACTTAGATTCATCTAATGTTCCATTATTATCGCTACTCATTGCACCACCAAGTTTTGTGACTAATGCTTTATATTGTTCAACATTAACCGCATCAGTATCAGCAGTACCTTTTGCCACGTTAATAATCTTATTGTTACCGTTGTCTAATCCAGTATTACTTAAAATAACTGATTGACCGCTTCCGGCAAATGTAAGTTGCGAAGCAGTAAGAGTTGCTGCTGGAGAACCTGCTGTTGAACCAGTAGCAATATTTACACTATCTTTATTAATGGTAGTATGTTGACCTTCAGTATCTCCAACGAACTGAGCAGAAGTTAAATTGGTAAGTACAGGATTTAAGCTAATTGTAGAATCAGTAATCTGAATATTACTTCCTGCAACTAAATCAGCAGCTTTTAAGAAAGTCTCATCGAGTTTGTCTTTTAACCCAGAAAAATTAACTGCTACTTTGTAGCTATTACCTGTTAAACCTTCAGGTTCTGTTGATGTAACAGTAATATAACTATCGCCCTCACCAGCAGTTACTTTTGTCTTCGCGCCTGCAATTGCATCATATACAACATCTGAGGTAACAACTTTTGTATCATTATCAGCAACAGCGGTGGCTTTGTTTAATGAAATAGTAATAGTTCCTGATGTTGCTGTTGTGGTGATATCCTTACCATCCCCATTGATCGCTAAAGTTGTCGCCCCTGATATCGCTTGTTCTCCTCCAGAATTACCCCTAATCTTTGTAATTCTATTATCTATAGCTTCAGTAATTTGCTTGTTGAAGCTACTTTCTAATTTATTTGGGGCTGAAGTAGATTAGCACTTATGCTAAGCTACAAAAATGAAGATAACCAATTGTAAACTAAAGAAATCTATACAAAGAAAACTGCTTGAATTTTTTGTATTAGAAGTAACAGCACGATCAGCAGCAGATTTGCTTGGCATTCAAGCCAATACTGCCATCTTGTTTTATCGAAAAATTCGTCTCGTTATCAGCCATCATTTAGCACTACAAGCACATGAACTTTTCGATGGCGAAGTAGAGTTAGATGAAAGCTATTTTGGTGGTGTGCGAAAAGGGAAAAGAGGTCGGGGTGCAGCTGGTAAAATGGTGGTGTTTGGCATGCTTAAACGCCATGGAAAAGTTTACACAGTAACTGTACAAAACACTAAGACTGATACCTTACTTACTGTTATTAAAAAGAAAATACAACCAGATAGCATTGTTTATACAGATTGTTATCATAGCTATGATGTGCTAGATGTTAGTGAGTTTACGCATTATAGAATTAACCACAGTACTCATTTTGCTGAGCGGCGAAATCACATTAATGGGATAGAGAATTTTTGGAATCAAGCAAAGCGTGTGCTAAGAAAGTATAATGGAATTGATCGAAAATCTTTCCCTCTTTTTTTGAAAGAATGTGAGTTTCGTTTCAATTATGGGACACCATCTCAACAGCTCAAAATCCTGCGGAAATGGTGTCAGATTTAACGCTAATCTACTTCAGCCCCATTTATTTTGAGTAATTATTCCATCATGAAGATCGTTTGTTTGAATAGAGCCATCTATAATTTTTGAGCTGTCAACAGCATCATTCTGAATCTTATTTTTGCTTACTGAATTATCAGCTAATTGAGTAGTACCTATCCCATTCTCTTTTACAGAAATTATAATATTATTATCTTGTCCTTTTGTTTCTACGGTAGAATTATCCCCAAGAATCCCAAGTGTATAGGTACTATGTTCTTTTTTTTGGAGTTGCTGTACTCTGATTAGCCACAAATGTAGTTACAACTTCAGTAAATGTCTCCTTATTTTCACCAGTTTCTGGCTGTCCACCACCAGCCATCACAACATTTGAAGCACCCAATCCAACAAGCAATATTGTACCGACAGTAGCTGCTGCTTTAGTTAGAGAATTCCCCCCCCCCCCATTGATATTTTATCTACAGGGTTAGCATTTTTTTCAGATTTGGTCTTACCATGAGCCTTAGTAAGTTCTGATACCGCAATCCAAATTCCTTTTGAATGATCGAAAATTACGCGGAAGATATGGTTCATAAAACGTTCCTTTTTTTGGTTATGTATAGCATATAGATACTATACGAGTTAAAGATATGACTTTGGCTTGAAGGAATTACGTCAATCGGCTTGAGGAAATTTCGTCAATCAGAGTCGCTCCAATAAAATCGGGTAGAATGTAACACTGCGATAAATTTATGTAAATATTAAATTTTAAATTTAGTGATATTCTTCAAATTTTTTGCAAAAAAAGCCATTTCCTTTATTTTTATCTATCTGTTTATTTTTTATAAAGCCATCATTTTTAACAAGAAAAAGTACAAGTTTTTTGTTATTTTTTACAAATGAGAAATCGCTTAACACGTTGGTATTACTGGTTTTAACAAAATCGCCTGGGGGGGGTAATTTGTTTTAATTGTTACTATATTTTTAATTTATCGTTATCATAAACCGAATGAGCGGATGGATATTTTATCACCAATCACAATTTTAAATATTTTAGCGAAATGATTAATTTAAAAATGTCAATTTGGTTAAATGGTGTTTAATTTTATTTTAAAATAACACTTAAATGTAACACCTAAGAGGTACAATTCTTTTTTATTAATCACCTAGATGACTATTAACCTTTGCTTTGCGCTTGTTTTTACAATGATTTTTCTGCCAACAGAGATGTAGCATTGATATGCCATAGTTTAAAAGAAGGGGCTGAAGTAGATTAGCGTTAAATCTGACACCATTTCCGCAGGATTTTGAGCTGTTGAGATGGTGTCCCATAATTGAAACGAAACTCACATTCTTTCAAAAAAAGAGGGAAAGATTTTCGATCAATTCCATTATACTTTCTTAGCACACGCTTTGCTTGATTCCAAAAATTCTCTATCCCATTAATGTGATTTCGCCGCTCAGCAAAATGAGTACTGTGGTTAATTCTATAATGCGTAAACTCACTAACATCTAGCACATCATAGCTATGATAACAATCTGTATAAACAATGCTATCTGGTTGTATTTTCTTTTTAATAACAGTAAGTAAGGTATCAGTCTTAGTGTTTTGTACAGTTACTGTGTAAACTTTTCCATGGCGTTTAAGCATGCCAAACACCACCATTTTACCAGCTGCACCCCGACCTCTTTTCCCTTTTCGCACACCACCAAAATAGCTTTCATCTAACTCTACTTCGCCATCGAAAAGTTCATGTGCTTGTAGTGCTAAATGATGGCTGATAACGAGACGAATTTTTCGATAAAACAAGATGGCAGTATTGGCTTGAATGCCAAGCAAATCTGCTGCTGATCGTGCTGTTACTTCTAATACAAAAAATTCAAGCAGTTTTCTTTGTATAGATTTCTTTAGTTTACAATTGGTTATCTTCATTTTTGTAGCTTAGCATAAGTGCTAATCTACTTCAGCCCCAAAAAGAATTTATTTCTTGTTACTAATTTGGTTCAAGATAAATTTTATTTGGAGTGAAAGTTTAGTCTATTTTTTGCACTAAAAAATAAATTTAGATTTCGTAACGAAATTTATTTTATCGTTTGCGTTAGTTGGTGCGATTGGCTTATTTCGCGTAAGCTATCTTGTCTGATGTCTATTAAAGTTGGTATTTGCTAGGAGTGTTGTTACTACTGAATTGAAGTGAATATTTGTAGCAAATACTTTTGTTGTTATCAAAATGTGCAGGGTTATGCGTTTCACTGGCAGAACCCTCTTCAAGATTGAAGAGGGTATGGGAGATTTGAAAAACTAGACTTTTCAAAGGGTTAGCAAAAAAAAGTGCTGGAATATCTGTGAAAATGTGAGTGTGTTAAATAAATTATACTTGTTTGCTTTTATTGGGTTTAAATCTCCCCAACCCCTCTTTATTACATTAAAGAGGGGCCCCTATCATCATTTGGATTAAGGATTGTGCTGTGTGGCAATATCTTTTAGCACTTCAATTGAGATTTGTGCTTGTGGTGATATCTTTTGTCCCTCAATGAAGAGCTGTACTTTGTAGTGATATCTTTTACCACCTAAATAGAAAAAATATTCTTCTATTATTTTCTCTAAATGGCAGAGAGATACTTTTTCTTACCATATTGCAAGCCTTTTATTCTTGCTCTTTTCAATATTTCTACTTAGATCACAAAATGAAATAAATTTTTTATTTAAATAAATAGATGAATTGAAATTTCCATTTCGCAATAGTATGTTACCTGCTAATCAGATTAAATTACTGCTCTATCCTTATTAACAACAACCTGCGTTAATTCCGATATGGGCAACTTTCTCAATCTATTTTTCACAAAGGAGTCAAATATGGACAAGGTAAGAATTGGTTTAGTGGGGACTGGTTATATCGGTCGTTGTCACGCCATCGCTTATGCCCAACTACCCACTGTCTTTAACTTACAAGGCAAAGTAGAGCTTGAATATCTTGCCGAAGTTACCCCTGAACTTGCTGCACAACGAGCCAAAGAGTTTGGTTTCCACCGTTCTACTGCTCATTGGCAAGAGTTAGTCGCCGATCCTAATGTTGATGTTGTTGATATTTGTACCCCAAACTTTTTGCATAAAGAAATTGCCCTTGCCGCAATTCAAAATGGTAAAACCGTTTATTCAGAAAAACCATTAGCGCTTACCGCAGCTGAAGCAAAAGAGATGTATTTAGCGGCAAAACAAGCTGGCGTTAAAACTTTAGTCGGCTTTAATTATGCCAAAAACCCGACCAGCCAATTAGCGAGAGAAATTATTGCTAGCGGCGAAATTGGTGAAGTTATCCATTTTTATGGCACCCATAATGAAGATTATCTCGCCAATCCGAATACACCAATTGATTGGCATTGCTACCGTCATTTAGCCGGTTTAGGGACTATCGGCGATCTTGCAGCTCATATCGTTCATATGGCGGAATATCTGCTTGGTGCAGAAATTAAAGAGGTCTGCGGTGATATGCAAACTGTAATTAAACAACGTCCAGATGCAAAAGACCCAAGCAAACTCTGCACTGTTGAAAATGAAGACCAAGCCAGTGCGTTAGTGCGTTTTGCCAATGGTGCAATGGGTACGATTGAATCCTCTCGTATCGCTTGTGGTAGAAAAATGGGCTTAACGTATGTGGTCACTGGTACAAAAGGCACCTTAAGTTTTACCCAAGAAAGAATGGCTGAATTGCAACTCTACATTCACGCAGATGCTTCTAATCGCCAAGGTTTTAAAACTATTTTGACCGGCCCTGAACACCCTGACTATCGCCCATTCTGTATTAGTGCCGGACATGGGATTGGTTTCAACGATCAAAAGGCAGTGGAAGTGCGTGATTTAGTTGAAGGATTGCTATATGACAAACCGATTATGCCTGATTTCTATGTTGGTTATCACGTTTCTCAAGTATTAGAAGCGATTGCCCAATCTGCACAAACCAGATCTTGGGTTTCCGTTACTGAAATTTAATTATTTGCAATTTAACTATTTGATGCTTTTGTAGCTTAATCATCGCTAATGATTAAGATGATGTAGGAGAAAATAATGTTTGCTTTTATTTCATTTATTGCCTTTACCGCATTTGTTGCTGGTTACGCCTACTATAAAACGCGTAATGCTCATCTCACTGAATCCGCAGAAGGCTATTTTCTTGGCGGACGTTCATTAACCGGTATTTATATCGGTTCATCAATGTTATTAATGAACCTATCAACCGAACATCTTGTTGGTTTAAATGGTTTATCCTTCCGTACTGGTTTTATTGTAATGGCGTGGGAAGTTATGGCAGCGATGACAATCGTTCTCTTTGCGGTATTTTTCTTACCACGTTATCTAAAACTCGGTATTTCTAGTATTCCGGAATATTTGGAAAATCGTTTTGATAAACAAACGTTAACCATTACCTCTATTTTATTTCTTGGTTTATATGTGATTTCGTTGTTACCAATTGTGTTATATACAGGCGCAATTGCCTTAGAAAATCTCTTCCAAGTATCAAACGTGTTTCATTTAGATCGCTCCACTGCACTATTGATTATGGTTTGGGGTGTTGGCGCTATTGGTGCTATTTATGCTGTCTTTGGCGGTATTAAAGCGATTGCGATTGCTGATACCTTAAATGGCGTTGGCTTAATTGTTGGTGGTTTAACCGTTACCTTATTTGCGCTCGGTTATGTTGGCGACGGTAACGTTTGGTCTGGCTTAGTAGAAGTCTTTGAATCCCATCCAGAAAAATTTAATTCTATCGGTGCCGAAGATTCATTAGTGCCATTCTCAACCTTATTTACTGGTTTAATCGTTTCTAATATGTTCTTCTGGTGTACCAACCAATCAATTGTGCAAAAAGCCTTGGGCGCCAAAAATCTTGCCGAAGGACAAAAAGGCGTTTTCCTTTGCGCTTTCTTTAAACTGTTAATTCCTAGCATTATTATTCTGCCGGGTATCATTGCCTATCATATTTTTAACGGACAAATGGATAACCCAGATAATGCCTATCCTCGTTTGGTGCAACTTGTTTTACCGGATCTATTAGTTGGTTTCTTTGCCGCCGTAGTGGTAGGCGCCGTATTCTCAACCTTTAGTGGCGCGTTAAACTCATCGGTGACTTTATTTACCGTCAATATCTATAAGAAATCTTTAAATCCAAAAGCTTCTGAAACACAAGTAGTGACCGTTGGTAAAATTCTTGGCTTAAGTTTAGCGGTAATCGCAATGGTCGCGGCACCATTAGTAGCCAACAGTAGCGATGGTTTATTCTATTTAATCCAACAATTACAAGGTATGTTCAACGCGCCAATTCTTAGTGTTGTTCTCGTTGGTTTACTCACCAAACGTGTGCCGGCTATTGCAGCGAAACTAGGGCTATTATTCGGAATGAGTGCTTATATTGTGTTCAACTTTATTATTAAAGTGGATATCCATTTCTTCCACCTTATTGGCTTATTATTCGTTGCTAACATTATCTTTATGCTAACTATCGGCTACTTCTATCCTCGTCAAACCGAATACCAAGAAGTCTATACCGAACAAGTTGATATTAAACCTTGGTCATTGACTAAACCTGTTGCGGTTTTAATTACCTTAGCATCAGTATCAATGTACACCTTCTTAGCACAAAACGTTGCTGATTGGGTAATGCCTAGTTATTATGTGCTCGCCGCAGCATCAATCAGTTATGTATTATGGTCAATTATGCAGGCTTTACGTTACGCTAGAATAACTGAAACTGCCTAATTACTTGATCGAACAAATAAACCGCTAACCATTAGCGGTTTATTTTATCCAGTATGAGTAGTAGCTATGACAGAAACATCACTTTTACCCAATATTGTTAATTTCTTATCTAATATTCACCCTTTTGCGCAGCTTAATCTTGAAGATCAAAAAGCATTAGCCGGTGCAGTAGATATTTTATATTTGATTAAAGATCAAACATTAGAGCAACAGCAATTAGTGGGTAAAGGGCTATTTATTATTCGTTCAGGCGCCATAGAACAACGGTTGCCATCAGGCGAGCTAAGAGCAAGATTAACCGATGAAGATCTATTTGGTTTTAGTCAGCTCGATCAAGAAGGAATAGGTGACTATTATGTAACTGCCATCGAAAATACACTGCTCTATCGCATTCCTAAAACAAAGCTGTATCAATTAATTGAGCATAATCCAACTGTTCGTAATCATTTCGCCGCTCAAGAGGGCGTTCGGATTGCACATTCCACCAGTAAACCATTCGCCGAAGAAGCCCTTTATTTAAAAACTGTTGAAACAATGATGAATAAACAGATGGCAATTGTTTCGCCCGATCTTTCCATTCAGGCAACGGCGCAAATTATGGTAAAAATGCACCGTTCCAGTGCCTTAATTATGCAAGATCAACGCTTGCTCGGTATCATTACTGACCGAGATATTACTAAACGTGTTGTCGCCGAAGGTATCTCGATTCAGCAACCGATTCATACCGTAATGACACAGCAGCCAAAAGTGATTGAGAAAAATGCGTTACTGATTGAAGCGATTGAAATGATGATGCTGCACAATGTCCGCAGTTTACCTGTGGTTGATACCAATGGCGACAACGTTATTGGAGTGCTGACCGCAACTAGTCTGGTTGAACGAAGTAAAGTACAAGCGGTATTCTTAATTAGCCGTATTTATCGGCAAGAGTCGTTAGAAGAATTACTCTCTTTAGTGCCACAAAAACAAGCGGTTTTTCTTACTTTGCAGGAAGCTGGCACACACGCTTTAATTATTCAGCAAATGCTGACGTTAATCGCTGATGCCTTTACTAAACGTTTATTACAACTTGCTGAACGAGAATTGGGAAAACCGCCAATGCGTTATGCGTGGTTTGTTATTGGTTCGCAAGCTCGACAAGAAATGCACCTCAACTCCGATCAAGATAGCGGCTTAATTTTAGAACGTTCGCCTACTGACGAAGAACGAGCTTATTTCCAACGCTTAACTGATTTCGTTTGTAATGGCTTACAGCATTGTGGTTATCCATTATGCGATGGTGAAATGATGGCAAATCAAGCCAAATGGTCAGTGGAATTGGCGAAATGGAAAGAGTATTACCGACAATGGATTTACAACCCCGATCCACAAGCGCTATTAGATGTCAGCGTCTATTTAGATATTCGCTTCCTGTTTGGTGATGAGTCATTGGTAGAACGTTTGCAAGAAACCATTTTAATGCATATCAAAGGCAATCAACGTTTCTTATCATTATTGATTGCTAACTCATTACGGGTTAATCCGCCATTAGGTCTATTCCGCCAATTTGTCTTGGCAAAAAATGGTGCTAATCAAAAGGTTCTCAATCTGAAAAAACAAGCCATCAATTTAATTATTGAATTAGCCAGAGTTTATGCTTTAGCGGCGAATAGCTTAGCGACTAATACCGCAGAACGATTAAAAATTGCCAGCCAGAAAGAGATTATTAGTGAAGATAGTCAGCAGGAACTTTATGAAACGTTATCTTTTATCAGTCAAGTACGATTATCGCATCAACAACAGGCGTTGCTGCAACATTTGCCATTGAGTAATGAAATTGCTCCTACTTCATTAACGCCGTTTGAAAGAAATCATCTGAAAGATGCTTTCCGTATTATTGCGCGCTATCAAGAAGCGGCACAGATACGTTTTAATAGCAAAGGATTGTTACGATGATTTGGCAATTTTGGCACGATCCCTTAAAAAAATTAGAGAAACAGCGGCAAAAAGCACTGGATTCAGCGGATATTCCTGCAATAGCTTTACCGCTATTTGCACAAGCTATTCCTAATGGAGATACGCCGTTATCTCAATTGCCGCTAGTCGCATTAGATTTTGAAACTTCAGGGTTAGATATTACTCAAGATCGCATTTTATCGGTTGGTACTGTTGAAATTAATCAGCAAGTGCTCTCGCTTGCTACTGCACAGCATTACTATCTTTCTACTGGTGAAGCAATCAAGCCGGAAACGGCAATTATCAATCATATTCGCCCTGAAGTTTTAACGCTTGGAATGAGTGAGCAAAGTTGTTTACAACAATTGATTCCCTATTTGGCAGGTAAAATTGTGATTGCCCATTGTGCAACTATCGAGCAAAACTTTCTCAGAAAAGCGCTAACTTTATCCTCTTCACTACCCTTGCCATTAATTTTTCTTGATACCCTTTGTTTAGCGCGTTCACTTTCTGAATATTGGGGAAAAAGTAATCCGGATCTACGTCTAGCAGAAATCAGGCAGCATAAAGGCTTGCCTGCCTATTTGGCGCATAATGCTATCGCAGATGCTATTGCTACTGGAGAACTCTTCTTAGCTTTAATTGCGGAAATTTTTCCTCATCAGCCGGTTACATTGCGACAAGTGATGAAACAATGTGCAACACAACGATGACTAAATTTTCTAAAAACCCTTAAAAAATAAAACGTTATTTCTAAAATAAGAGATTATCGAAGTTGTTCCTTATCTGTTCCCAAGATACCGCTTGAAACAATTTATGATTGTCCCTTTTTATCTGATCCTCTCTACTTCCACCAAACTTAACAAAATCCCACATTAATATAATTATTTGAAAAACAATTGTTTTTATAAAAACCAAGAAAATTCTATAACTGATAAAAATCACTTAACTAAAAGATTTTTGCACAAAAAATGAGAGATATTTCACAATTCATTAACTTCGTGATTGTCAGAAAAATATCTTAATGTTATACATAGCGCTAGATAATTTATTTCAAATTATCATTATTTGGAATTTATATTCTTTAATTGACGTCTTTGTAGAATATAGTTGTATTTCCGTCGTGATTAACTCAACTTAAAAGGCTAATCTTATGATGAAAAAAACATTACTCACTGTCCTATGTAGCGGTCTGTTATTAACCTCACAAGCGGTAACAGCCAAAACTTATGTTATCGGGGCGCCAATGAATTCATTTGCTGATAAATGGCAAACTTACCTACAAGACGCAATTCGCGAATTTGATAAACAACACGATGATGTTGTATTCAAACTAGCTGATGCTAACGCAGACTCTGCAAAACAATTAAGTGATGTTGAAACCTTTATCGATCAAAAAGTTGATGCGCTATTAGTGGTACCAAACGATCCTAACATCGTCAAAGCGATTGGACGTAAAGCGAAAAATGCCGGTATTCCATTAATTATCGTGAACCGTCGTCCAAATGAAGATGATATGAATAAATATGTCACCAGCTTTGTTGGTTCAGATGAAATCGAAGGTGGACGTATCCAAGGTAACTTCATTGTTAATGCTTTAGGCGATAAAAAAGGCGAAGCATTAATTTTATTAGGGCCATTAGGACAAGATGCGGTAACTAAACGCACCGAAGGCAATAAAGACGTTTTCAAAGATCATAAAAACATTACCATTGTTGCTGAGCAAGAAGGTAAATGGGAACGTGATAGAGGGCTGGCAATTGCTGAAAATGTTTTATCAGGACAAAAATCAATCAATGTCGTCGTAAGTAACAACGATGAAATGGCTATTGGTGCGGTACTTGCTTCACGTAAATTAGGCATCAAAGATGAAGATATTTTGATTGTCGGCTTAGATGCTACGCCAGACGCATTAGAGTATTTAGGTAAAGGCTTAGATGCAACTGTATTCCAATCAGCACAAGGTCAAGGTTCTGCTGGTGCAGAAATGGCATATCGTGCAGCTAAAGGTGAAAAAGTAGAAAAAATCAAATGGGTTCCATTTGAACTCGTTACTCCAGATAAGAAAGAAGAATATCAAGCAAAATATAAATAATGTTGTTAGGGAAAGAGATTCCATTATCTCTTTCCTTAATTTTTATTTGGTCGTCAATTTTAATAATAAAGATAACTTTGAACATAGCTTATAAGGTAACCAAATCAATATTTCCTGCAGTTCTCATTACTCGAGTTACCTTAACAATAAACTTCTAATTTATTAAGGAGTTCTAAATGAATTCATTAACTCATAACCCCTATATTTTAGAAATGAATAACGTTTCAAAAACCTTTCCTGGGGTCAAAGCATTAGACGGCATCAATCTAAAAGTTAAACGAGGAAGTGTTCACGCATTAATGGGCGAAAATGGTGCTGGTAAATCTACTTTAATGAAAATTCTCTACGGCATTTATACCCCTGACGATGGCGGTGAAATTATTTTTAATGGCAAACCATTTAATCCTTCTCGTCCGATTGATGCTATCCGTAAAGGTTTAACGATGGTGCCGCAAGAGATTTCACCTGCCGCTAATCTCACCATTGCAGATAACTTTTATCTTGGGCGTGAACTCACTAAAGGGAAATTTTTCTTAAATCAAAAAGAGATGGACGAGAAAGCAGCAAAAATTTTAGAAGGACTCGGTATTCCAATGGATGTGACCGTCAAAATGTCTGAGGTTTCTGTTGCCAAAGCACAACTTGTTGCGATTGCTACCGCAGTTTCTAACAATGCCAAAGTGATAATTATGGACGAGCCAACTACTGCATTGACTGAAACTGAAGTTGAACAGCTCTATAAAATTATTGAAACCGTTAAGAATCATGGTATCGCCATCATCTTTATTTCACATAAATTAGATGAAGTCTTTAAAGTTTCCGATGAAATCACCGTTATTCGTGATGGTCAATATATTGGTACTAAACCTGCCAGTGAAGTAACAAAAGAAGAATTGATTTCGATGATGGTTGGACGTGATATGTCGGAAATGTTCCAACGTGAGCGTATTGAGATTTCTGATGAAATCATTTTGGAAGTTAAAAATTTAACCCGCGCTGGAAAATATGAAGATGTCAGTTTTCAGGTTCGCAAAGGTGAAATTTTTGGTATCGCCGGCTTAGTCGGTGCTGGTCGTTCCGAAATTGTGGAAGGACTGTTTGGTTATAAACCAGCGGATAGTGGTGAAATTTATATTCATGGTCAAAAAGCAAATATCAAAACGCCACTCGATGCAATGAAATACAAAATCGGTTTTGTTACTGAAGATCGCAAATTAACCGGATTATTCCTAAATCTTAGTATTACCGACAATATGATTATGCCAAAAATGTCGCCTTACTTAGAAAATTTCCTAATTTCAGTAACTAAAGCACAAAGAACTGCATTAGAACAAAAAGATAAACTCAAAATTAAAGCACCTAATGTCGAGGTGATTACGAATAATCTTTCTGGCGGTAATCAACAAAAAGTATTGTTAGCACGATGGTTACTCCTTGAACCAGATATTTTAATTCTCGATGAACCTACCAAAGGGATTGATGTTGGTGCGAAAGCCGAACTCTATAAATTGATGGTAGAACTCGCAAAACAAGGAAAAACTATCATTATGATTACTTCCGATATGTTGGAATTACTCTCTATGAGTGATCGCGTGATGGTTATGCACGAAGGCCATCAAGTCGGCATTATCCCGCATCAAGAATTAACGCAAGAACGTGTGCTCGAATTGGCTTCTGGTTTAACACATAACTAAAAAATTTATCTACGTATGAGGAATCTATTATGTCTAACGATACAATAAAAAAGATGCTAAATGCCTATGGTATGGTGTTTATTTTAATTGCGTTATTTTTAGTTTTATCTGCCTCTATTGATGGCTTTTTCTCCGCAAGAACTGTCTGGAGTATCATCGAACAAGTTTCAATGTTTGGGATTATTGCAATCGGGGTAACTTTTGCCATTGTCACCACAGGAATTGACTTATCATCCGGCTCAATGGTTGCTCTTACTTCTGTTGTTGCCGCTTCTATCGTAACCGGCGGTGATAGTGTGAGCGCTGCCTTCCTTGCTTTTGCTCTTTCTATCGCATTAGGTGCATTACTCGGTGCAATTAATGGCGGCTTAACTGCAATCGGTTCTATTCCTCCGTTTATTGCGACACTAGGAATGATGATTATTGCTCGTGGCGCAGCGCAACTTTATTCTGACGGTCGTCCGATTGATGCTTCTTCTGAAGCCTTTACTTGGATCTCAGATGTCAGTTTCTTTGGCTTACCCGGCTTAGTGATCTTATATATTCTTGTGGTGATCGGTGCTCATATTTTACTTAGCCGCTCTACTTTTGGACGCCACGTTTATGCCGTAGGCGGCAACCTTAACGCTGCAAAAATTTGTGGTATTAATACTACCAAAACACTGATTTGGGTATATGTTTTGGCTGGAGCATTATCTGGTTTAGCGGGTGCAATGTTAGCTGCACGTACTTATGCAGGAAATCCGTCTTATGGTTTAGCGTGGGAGTTAGATGCCATTGCTGCAGCGGTTATCGGCGGCGTTTCACTTAGTGGCGGTATTGGTACAATTCCAATGTGTGTAATTGGCGCATTAATTATTGGTACTACAAATAAAGGATTAAATATGTTGGGCGTTGATCCATATTGGCAACAGATTGTGAAAGGTTTAATTATTGTTGTGGCAGTATTAATTGATACCTTAAAACGCCGTAAAAAAGGAAGTTAATCCGAAAATCTTTATAGATGAAAATAGCGGCAATCTCGGCCGCTATTTTTATACTTATTTTATTGAATGTTATTTTGATAAATTATCAAAGAAACGTTTAACACCATCTAAAAAGCCACTTTCCTTGGGACGATGTTGATTACGCCCTTCTAAGCTTTGTTCAAATTTTTGTAATAACTCTTTCTGCTCTTTATTCAATTTCACTGGTGTTTCCACAATCACGCGACAAATTAAATCGCCTTGATAATGTGAACGAGTAGAAGTTACTCCTTTACCACGTAAACGGAATAATTTACCTGTTTGTGTTTCTTCTGGGATCTTCAATTTCACTTTACCATCTAGGGTTGGAACTTCAATTTCCCCGCCTAATGCGGCTAAAGTGAAACTAATTGGTACTTCGCAATAAAGGTTATTGCCATCACGTTGGAAAATATCGTGCTCTTTAACGTGGATCACGACATATAAATCTCCCGGAGGTGCGCCATTTTCACCTGCTGCGCCTTCACCATTTAAGCGAAGTTGGTTACCTGTATCTACGCCAGCCGGTACTTTTACCGAAAGATTTTTTTGTTTGTGAACACGTCCATCGCCATGACAAGTGTCACAAGGTTGTTCAATAATTTTTCCTGTACCATGACAATGTGGACAAGTTTGTTCTTGTACAAAGAAACCACTTTGACGGCGGATACGACCAGAACCATGACAATAGCTACAAGTTTCTACTTTTGATCCTGCTTTTGCACCTGAACCATGACAAGTGTCACAAGTTGCTAAGGTTGCAATACGAATATCTTTGCTGACACCTTTTACCGCTTCCTCTAAAGTAATTTCTAGATCATAGCGAAGATCTTCACCTCGTACGACACGTTGACGACCACGTCCGCCACCAAACATATCGCTAAAGATATCACCAAAAATATCACCAAAATCAGCCCCACCGAAACCACCGCCAGCGCCACCACCTTGTTCAAAAGCAGCGTGACCATATTGATCGTAAGCAGCACGTTTCTCTTTATCACCTAAAACATCATAGGCTTCTTGAACTTCTTTAAATTTCTCTGCTGCATCTTTATCACCTTGATTACGGTCAGGATGCAATTTCATCGCTAAGCGTTTATAAGCCTTTTTAATAGCTTTTTCATCATCTGTTCTCGATACGCCTAGCACTTCATAATAATCACGTTTTGCCATTCGTTTACCTATTACTCAATTGATTAATAGCGGATGTAGTTCTTCTGAATACACTAAAAGGGCGAGGTGTTGAACCGTCGCCCATTAGTTAATTGCAGCAACCTATTGAATAAACTGCTGCATCAGGAGGATAAATTATTTATCTTTTACCTCTTCAAACTCAGCATCAACAACATCATCTCCGTTGTTCTTTGCACTACCTTGTGCTTGTTGTTGCTGTGCTTGACCAGCTTGAGCTTGTTGTTGAGCAGCTTGCATTAATTTTTCAGCGGCTTGAATTAATACTTGAGTTTTCGCTTCAATCGCAGCTTTATCTTCGCCTTTCGCTGCAGTTTCTAGTTCGCTAGCTGCTTTTTCGATAGCTGCTTTATCATCTGCTGAAAGCGCATCACCTACTTCACCTAATTGTTTACGAGTTGAGTGAACTAAATGATCTGCTTGGTTACGAGCTTGAACTAATTCTTCAAATTTACGGTCAGCTTCTGCATTTGCTTCTGCATCACGTACCATTTGTTGAATTTCTTCATCACTTAAACCTGAAGAAGCTTTAATAGTGATTTGTTGCTCTTTACCTGTACCTTTATCTTTCGCAGATACATGGATAATACCATCCGCATCGATATCGAAAGTTACTTCAATTTGTGGCATACCACGTGGTGCTGGATTAATGCCTTCTAAGTTAAATTGACCTAAAGATTTATTATCTGCTGCACGTTTACGTTCACCTTGTAATACGTGGATAGTTACCGCACTTTGGTTATCTTCCGCTGTTGAGAATACTTGTGATTTCTTAGTAGGAATCGTTGTATTCTTTTCAATTAAGGTAGTCATTACACCACCCATAGTTTCGATACCAAGTGATAATGGAGTAACATCAAGTAATAATACGTCTTTTACATCACCTGCTAATACACCGCCTTGTACTGCCGCACCGATTGCCACAGCTTCATCTGGGTTAACATCTTTACGTGGTTCTTTACCGAAGAATTCTGCCACTTTTTGTTGTACTAATGGCATACGAGTTTGACCACCAACCAAGATAACATCATTGATTTCAGACACACTCAAATCAGCATCTTTCAATGCAACACGAATTGGTTCCATTGATTTAGCCACAAGATCTTCAACTAAAGACTCTAATTTTGCACGAGTTAATTTGATATTTAAGTGTTTTGGTCCAGTTGCATCTGCAGTGATGTATGGTAAGTTCACATCAGTTTGTTGCGCTGAAGAAAGTTCAATTTTCGCCTTTTCACCAGCTTCTTTCAAACGTTGCATTGCTAATGGATCATTACGTAAATCAATACCTTGTTCTTTCTTGAACTCATCCACTAAGTAGTTGATAACACGATTATCGAAGTCTTCACCACCTAAGTGGGTATCACCGTTAGTCGCTAGTACTTCGAAAGTTTTTTCGCCATCTACTTCATCAATTTCGATAATTGAAAGGTCAAATGTACCACCACCTAAGTCATATACTGCGATAGTGTGATTACCTTTTGATTTATCTAAACCATAAGCTAACGCTGCAGCTGTCGGTTCGTTAATGATACGTTTTACTTCTAAACCAGCAATACGACCAGCATCTTTTGTTGCTTGACGTTGCGCATCGTTAAAGTATGCAGGTACAGTAATTACTGCTTCAGTAACAGTTTCACCTAAGAAATCTTCTGCAGTTTTCTTCATTTTTTTCAACACTTCAGCAGAGATTTGTGGTGGAGCCATTTTTTCGCCTTTCACTTCTACCCAAGCATCACCATTGTCTGCTTTCACAATATCAAATGGCATAATGCTTACATCGCGTTGTACTTCATCATCAGTAAAACGACGACCAATTAAACGTTTGATTGCAAATAATGTATTTTTTGGATTTGTTACTGCTTGACGTTTTGCAGGTTGACCTACTAAAGTTTCACCATCTTGTGTATAAGCAATAATTGAAGGGGTTGTACGATCGCCTTCTGCATTTTCAATTACACGTGGTTTATCACCATCCATCACAGCCACACAAGAGTTTGTTGTACCTAAGTCAATACCAATAATTTTTCCCATAATAGTTATTCTCCTGATTTTGAATTCATTTTTGACATTCGACTAAATAAGGATCGTTTTGAGAAATACAAGGGCAATTTTAAATTTTTGCTCAATTGTTTTTCTGAACGCCTCATCGTTCGTGCCACACTAAATTGAAGTTAAAATTGGATTTTCAAGGGGGCATCTATAAAAATTTTTCATTTTTTTCTATTTAGCCAAAAATCATTGAATATTCATCTTTTTACTAGCGCATATTTTTTTACTGTGTATATTTAGCAAGTATATTTTTATCCTATTTCATTAATGCTTGTTGCTAACCTGATGAGGCTTTATGAATTCACATTTACAACCTTTTGAGCAAACCTTAATTAATATTGTTAAACAAGATGTTGTTCCTGCACTAGGCTGTACTGAACCAATTTCTTTAGCTTTAGCTTCTGCGACCGCAGCAAAATATTTAAAACAAATACCTGAAAAAATTATCGGCAAAGTATCACCTAATTTAATGAAGAATGGCTTAGGTGTTGCCGTACCTGGTACTGGTATGGTCGGGTTACCAATTGCTGCTGCCATCGGTGCAATTGGCGGTAACGCAGATGCGGGTTTAGAAGTATTAAAATCCATCACTGCCGATCAAATCACGGCAGCAAAAACAATGTTGCAACAACAACTCGTCAGTGTTTCTATCAAACAAACCGATCATATTTTGTATGCTGAATCGACCTTATATGCTGGTGATAATTGGGTGCGTGTTGTTATTCAAGATCAACATACTCATATCGTGTTAATCGAACAAAATGGCGCAATACTGTATCAAGCACCGCCCGAAACAGCTAATAATGATGAAAGCTATGCAGTATTTAACCAATTAAAAGCGAAAGATATTTTTGATTTTTCGATGCAAGTTGCTCTCGATAAAATTGACTTTATCAATCAAGCGGAAACCTTAAATGCTGCGCTTTCTCAAGAAGGATTACGCAAAGATTATGGATTGCATATTGCTCGTACCTTGCAAAAACATATTGGTGACGGTTTATTATCCGATGACTTACTTTCCAGAATTATGATCAATACAACCGCTGCTTCTGATGCCAGAATGGGTGGTGCAACTTTACCAGCAATGAGTAATTCAGGCTCTGGCAATCAAGGTATTACAGCAACTATGCCGGTAGTCGTGGTAGCGAATCACCTTAATGTTTCCGCTGAACAACGTACTCGTGCATTATTTCTTTCTCATTTAATGGCAATTTTTATTCATAGCAAATTGCCAAAACTTTCCGCACTTTGCGCAGTGACTACCGCAGCAATGGGAAGTTGTGCCGGTATTTCCTATTTAATTAACAATAACTTTGAAACTGCTGCAATGGCGATTAGCAGTATGATTGGTGACATTAGTGGAATGTTATGTGATGGTGCGGCCAATAGCTGTGCAATGAAGGTTTCTACTAGCGTTACTTCTGCCTACAAATCAGTATTAATGGCAATGAATCAAACTTGCGTTACAGGTGATGAAGGTATTGTTGAACATACTATCGATCGCAGTATTGATAATTTATGTGCTATCGCTTGTAAAAGTATGCAGCACACTGATTTTCAAATTATTGAAATTATGGCAAATAAACCACAAAACCAATGTAAATAAGTTATACTAACCAAGAGAAATTTATTTTTAGACTAAGAGGATCACATTATGCAGAAAAAACGGTTTATTCTTCCCGCTTTAATTATTGTTCTTGGCGGTATTTGGGCAGGTTCAGCTTGGTACACTGGTACAGAAATCGAAAAAAATTATGCCTCAACTATTGAGAAAATTAACCAAAATTCAATTGCAAAAATCGAAAATGTACAATTAGATCGACATATTTTTTCTACTGATATGCAGTATCAATTAACGGTAGGTAAAGCCTCTTTCCCTATGCATACTGTTATCTATCATGGTCCATTTCCTCTTAATCTCGTCAGCCATTTTAACTTTGTACCACAAGCATCTTCTAGCCAAACTACACTGCAAAAAACAGCAGAAACAGAACCGCTTTTCGCTGCATTTGCTGAAAAAACACCTTTCTTATTGGATCTTAATCTCGGTTATCAACAACAGATACAAGCAGATTTATTGATTAACTCAGGTAAAGTGCAAAATGAAGAAACAACTGCAAATTGGCAAGAAAGCCGCTATACATTAGATATGGATGGAAAAAAAGCTATTAAAGCGACTTTCAACATTCCACATATTGATCTCAATGTCGTCACTAAACACAATCTGCCAGTTAAATTATTAATTGAACAATTTGATCTTAATGCTGACCTACAATCTACAGATTGGAAATATCTGCCAACAGGGAAAATTACCAGTAGTTTGAAGTTACTACAAACTACAGAAGCTAATGGCGACAAAGGTTTAATTATTGCTTACAAAGATCAAGTTGGCGAAACCAACCTTATCAAACAAGATGATTTTTATTCCATCCAATCCACTAACAAAGTCGGTGATTTTAGTTTAAATGGACAATCTCTGTTATCCCAACAAGATTCCAAGATTGAATTCAATCATTTACAAGGAGAGGCGATAATCCAATGGATTGATGCGTTGTTAAATGATGATAAAGCAGCAGCTTCTCAAGCAGCCACTACATTATTTGATAATCAGCCACAATTTGTGCTTAATCCATTACATTTAGCTAATAGTGACGGTAGAGTGGATTTAGTGACCATTATTACACCTGAAAAGAATGCGGTCACAAATTTAAACAAAGGCGATGCAGATAACTTCTTTTCACAACTCACGATTAAATTAACTTTTGATAAAGCTTTCCAAAGAACATTCACTGAAACCTTGATCAAACAACTCAATGAGTCAACTAACCCACAACAAAGAATCAATTCATATGAAATTCAACAAATGATTGAACGAGAATTACAATCTCAAGTTAAGCAAGGTGTGTTAGTCGAAACCGATAAATCTTATCTATTATATTTTGAGCAAAAAGATGGAGAGTTCTACCTCAATCAACAAAAAGTACCAAAAGAAGCATTACTTTTTGGTTTATTAAAATTCCTATCCGCATTTTGATCTAGGATAATTCCCTAGCTAATCGCAGGAGCAGAACATTGTTTCAATAACGAATAAAGCGTACCATACCAATATCTTGATTCGTTATTAAGTAATTATTATGAAACTAAGTACTTTCACCGATTACAATTTACGTGTTCTGCTCTATCTAGCCGCTCATCAAGAAAAATTATCAACAATTCAAGAAATTGCAAAAGTCTATAACATTTCTGAAAATCATCTAATGAAGGTTATCCACCACTTATCAAAAAATAATCTTATTCAATCAGTTCGCGGCAAAGGTGGCGGTATTCGACTTCACCGTAAACCAGCCGAATTAAATTTAGGGGAAATCATTCGTCTTGCCGAAGAGAAAAGTGTCATTGTTGAATGTTTCGGCAATAAAAACCAATGCTGCATTAATCAAAGTTGCCGTTTACCGCCAATTTTACTGAAAGCTTTCGACGCCTTTTATCAAGCATTAGCACAATATACCTTGCAAGATATTCTGCTAAATCATCAAATTTTTACTCTATTGCCAATCGCAACCGAACATAAATAGCAGTTTTTATCACAGATAAACAATGGCTATCTGTTGACAAAGCAAAACAAAATCAATAAAATGCAGCCCGCATTGCCCAATGGGGCTATTCCTCCTTAGTTCAGTCGGTAGAACGGTGGACTGTTAATCCATATGTCGCTGGTTCAAGTCCAGCAGGAGGAGCCAAATTTTTTCTTTTGGTACTATGTTTTATTTGTCTCCTTTTATGAAATTTAGTTTTTATACCAAAAGAATTTCGCCCATAGTGTTTTTACTATGGGCTTTCTTTTTTCTATCGAATCACTACTGCGGTAAGGCTAAATTCACAAAATAGCCTTGATATTGTTCTTCTACTACAAATACCGAAAGCTCTTCTCGCCAATCCCCTAACACAATACGCTTTTTATCTTCTAAAAAGTGAATAGCTTGCCGATGTGTATGCCCATGAATGATTTGCTCTACATTAAAATGAGCAAAAGTTTGCCTTACCGTATCAGCATTAACATCCATAATTTGTGCATTTTTCTCTTTTTTATCAGCTTGGCTTTGCTGACGAATACGTTGTGCGAGTTTAATGCGATATTTCAATGGTAAACAAAAGAACAATTTTTGCAGCCAAGGTTGATGAACTCGTTGGCGAAATTTTTGATAAGCAAGATCATCAGTACATAAAGTATCACCATGACATACCAATGTCGCTTTGCCATATAGCTCCATTTTGTGATATTCAGGTAATAACTGAACTCCTGTTTGTTCAGCAAATTTTTTCCCCAATAAAAAATCACGATTACCATGACAAAAATAGCAAGCAATGCCCTGTGTTGTTAATTGAGTTAATAATTGTTTAATCTCTCTGATCGCTTCAGAATCTTCATCATCACCAACCCAAAAATCAAATAAATCCCCTAAGATATATAACGCTTGCGCTTGTGGTGCAATGTCAGTCATAAAATAACGAAATAAAGCGAGCAAATGTGGCGATTGCTCACTCAGATGTAAATCAGCAATAAAATAGGTAGGTTTACTCATTGTTAAATCAATCATTAATCAAGAAAGGCATACTATAAAGCATTTTCTGCTCTAACGCTTTGTTCTTTTGTACTTATTACAGCAAATTCGCTATACTTGCTGCAATTTATTTGAGGGATAAGTCATGCTTAAAATTCTTCGTATTATTATTGTCGTTATTTGTTGTATTTTGATTTGTGTAATAGGCTCTATTTATTCACTGATTCGTTTTAAAAATCCTAATAATGTTGCTCTTTTTGCACATTGGTTTGCTCGTTTACATCCGCTTTTTGGTCTAAAAGTGGAATATCGTTATCCCGATGGCGCAGATAAATTTGAACGCTGTATCTATATTGGCAACCACCAAAATAACTATGATATGGTGACAATTTCTCGGATGGTGATGCCACGCACCGTTAGTGTAGGCAAAAAAAGCCTAATCTGGATTCCTTTCTTTGGTGTACTCTATTGGGCAACGGGAAATATTTTTATCGATCGTGAAAATCGTAGTAAAGCGCATAATACAATGACTACTTTAGCAAAACGGATCCATAAAGATAATCTTTCTATCTGGATGTTCCCAGAAGGAACGCGTAGTCGTGGCAGAGGTTTATTACCATTTAAAACAGGCGCTTTTTATGCTGCTATCGAAGCTGGCGTTCCCGTAGTGCCCGTTGTTTGTTCTTCTACGCACAAACAAGTAAACCTCAATCGTTGGCATAATGGCAAAGTGATTTGTGAAATGCTGCCACCAATTGATAGTAGCCAATATAGTCGTGAAACAGTTCGTGATTTCGCTAAATATTGTCACGATTTGATGGAACAACATATTGCAAAACTGGATGCTGAAATCGTAGCAACTCAACATCAATCTTAAATGTTAAGGAGGAGAAAAATGGGTAACTATTCTCGTCGCCAATTTATACAAGGTTCTGTCGCTATTGCAGCTTGCAGTAGCTTACCGCCTTATGCTATTGCCGAAGATAAAGTGCCTCTCTGGATTCCTCCGCTCACTTCAGTTGGACGCGGTTCACCGATTGTTTTAGATGCGCATAATGTGAAAAAAGCCTTTGATGGCAAACAAAAAGTCGATGCTTGGGGTTTCAATGATTTCTATCTTGGACCGACAATTAAAATGAAACAAAATGATTTTTTGCGTCTAACTTATCGTAATGACCTTAGCGAAGTTATTGCCATTAATATTCAAGGTTTACAAGCAAATGGCGAAATTTCTGGCAGTATTAATCGCAATATTGCTCCGCAAACATCTTGGTCTCCCATTATTCCAATCAAACAGAATGCTTCTACCTGCTGGTATCACAGCGATACGATTGGACGTTCTGCTTATCAGAGTTATCGCGGTTTAGTGGGAATGTGGATTATTGATGATGAAGAAGGTAAAAAAAGTTTAGTCCCCAACAAATATGGGGAAAATGATATCCCGCTAATCTTACAAGATATTTCCCTTAATTATGAAGGACAGCAACTCTTTAATCTCGATGGTAATCAATTCTTAGGAAAACAATTATTCGTTAATGGTCAACGCAATTGTTTCGTCAATGTGCCGAGAGGTTTTATCCGTTTACGTTTACTTAATGCTTCAGTTTCCCGTCCTTATCACCTTACATTAAGTAATCAACAACCTTTCTTCAAAATTGCTTCGGGTTTAGGTTTTCTCACTAAACCACAGGAAATAGATGCGCTATTACTTGCGCCCGGTGAACGAGTTGAAGTGTTAGTCAATTTAACACAAGGTCAAACAGTTCAATTGTTAGCAGGCAAAGATCGTACTTTAATGGATAAAATTCGTGGCATTTTGGGAATGTCTGATGATTTGGAGAATAATTTGGTAGTGGAATTACGCCCTCAAGGATTAGCCTCAGCATTTTCACAACAAAAACCAACATTACCAGATGCTAATCTAGGATTACCGCTTACGCCTGTTAAAGAGAGAAACATTACCTTAAGTACCCAAGATGCAATGATTAATCGACGCCGTTTTGATCCGCGCCGTATTGATATTATGGCGAAATTAGGCACTGTTGAACGATGGGTATTGAGCGCTGATCAAGCCACTGGCTTTCAAATTCAAGGCGCAAAATTTCTTATTGAGCAACAAAATGACAAACGTGCAACAAAAGAACAATTAAGCTGGACTGATACCGTTTGGGTTGAAGGTGAAACCAGAATTTTAGTCAAATTCGATAATCAATCGTCCAACTCTTATCCATTTATCTTTGGTGCTTCCAACCTACTACTTGCCGATAAAGGCTGTATGGGATTATTAGTCGTGCAATGATGTTTTATGATGACAGCAGCTTTGTCCGCTTAAAGAATTAATAATCGGACAATCTTCACTATCATCGCCAGGACATTGTGCTGCTAATGCCGCTAGCTTTTCCCGCATTTGTTGCAAACGTAGAATCTGCTGATCAATTTCACTGATTTTTGCTAATGTCTGCGCTTTAACATCGGCACTGCGTCGGTGAGGATTACGATATAAAAACAATAACTGTTCACATTCTGGTAATGAAAAACCAATTTCTCGTGCTTCCCGAATTAAATTTAATGCTTCAATATGCTGCATACCATATTGTCGATAGCCATTCGCACTACGACTCGGTGCACTAATTAAGCCTTTATCTTCATAAAAGCGAATCGCTTTCGCCGTCAAATTAGTTAATTTAGCAACTTCATTAATATACATCTATTTTCCTTGACTCTAACCTTACAGGAAGGTTTATTGTAACACCGTTTTTCAAACAAAGAATATTTAGTAATAAACAAGGAGAAAGAACAATGATTTTACTTAAACTTGCAGATTTATCTTGCCAACATTGTGTAAAAAGTGTCACTAACGCTCTCAATTCAGTTGCTGGTGTACAACAAGTTAAAGTATCGCTTCATTACGCAAAAGTTGAAGGAGAAGCTAGCGCAGAACAATTAATCCAAGCTGTACAACAAGCTGGTTATCAAGCTGAAATTGCTACTGAACCAAGTCAAGCGCTCTCTCTTTCAGGATTAAACTGCCAACATTGCATTAATAGCGTGCGTAATGCGTTAGAAAATTTAACTGATGTTGTCTATGCTAATGTCGAAAAAACAGTGGCAAAAGTTTATGGTGATGCAAGCACAGAAGCTTTAGTTCAGGCTGTCGAACAAGCTGGTTTCTCAGCAAAGTAACTACTCAACGTGTTGAAGCATTAACTACAGCAACACAACACGTTGAATCAAATAGAGAACAAACAACTGCTGGTCACGAGGCTACTGCTAAAGCTCAAGAACAGGCTATTGAACAGATATTCCTAATCAATGGAATGTCTTGTGCTGCTTGTGTGAGCAAAGTAGAAAAAGCGATTAAACAAGTAGCGCAGGTCAATGAAGTGCGCGTTAATCTGGCTGATAATACTGCGACCGTAGTTGGCGGTGATCCACAGCAAATCAGTCTCGCCGTTGAGCAAGCTGGCTATCAAGCAGATTTATTAGAAGATGAAATTACTCGTGCTGAACGTATCGAACAACAATTTCAACAAGAGATCCAACATAAAATAAAACAGACTATTGTCGCACTTGTGGTTGGTTTTGGTTTAATGTTGGCAATGTGGTTTGACTGGCTGCCTCACTATGAAGATTTCGCAGCGAGCAATCCAATCCACTATCAAGCAATCTATCTTGTGATTAGTTTGTTCGTGGTACTGTCAATCTATTATTCAGGCAAACACTTTTTTGTACGAGCTTGGATCAACCTGCGGCATAAAACGACTTCAATGGATACTTTAGTAGCTTTAGGGGCATTAACTAGCTTTTTACTTTCATTACTGATTATTGTTTTTCCACAATATTTTACTCAACACCACCTTTACTTGGATTCAGGTTTAATGGTGATCGGTTTTGTGAATATCGGTAAAATTTTAGAAAGTCGTGGTAAAAAGTCCGCCTGTAAAGCGCTTTCTGCATTAATGGATTTACTCCCTAATCAAACCACAATTATTGAGCTAGGAGAAAGCAAAGTTATTCCAACCAAGCAGGTTCAAGCGGGTATGCTGATTCAATTGCAAACTGGCGATAAAATTCCTGTCGATGGTCAACTCAAAGTTGGTGAGTTATGGGTAAATGAAACAATGCTAACCGGCGAATCACAACCAATCAAAAAAATCATTGGTGATGTAGTTACCGCTGGTACGCTAGTGAATAATGGCGGTGGGCAAATCGTAGCAACGCAAACGGGACGCAGCACCACATTAGCTCAAATGATCCATACGATCGATCAAGCGCAAACCTCTAAACCACAGTTAGCAACTTTAGTGGATAAAGTAGCGTCTATCTTTGTTCCTGTCGTTATCTTAATTGCACTATTTACGCTTATAGGTTGGTTAATTGCAGGCGCGACCTTGAGTGATGCCACTGTTGCTGCAATTTCAGTATTGGTTATCTCTTGCCCTTGTGCTTTAGGTTTAGCAATTCCAATGTCGATCATTGTTGGCACTGGACAAGCCGCTAAATTCGGTATTCTGGTAAAAGAAGCTGACGGTTTACAGCAATTAAGCAAAGTAAAACGGATCTTCTTTGATAAAACAGGCACATTAACCACTGGTAAAACAACCGTTACTGCACTTTGGCAACAAGATCCACAAAGTATTGCGATTGCCGCCAGCATTGAGCAACAAATGGTACATCCACTAGCTGATGCGATTATTCAATTTGCTAAACAACAACTTGAATTATACCAAGTTGATACGGCTAACATTATTGCTGGTAAAGGTTTGCAGGCAATAGTTAATCAGCAACAATGGTCATTAGGTAGTTTGCGTTTTATGCAAGAATTAGAAGTTGATATTGCGGCTAGTCAAGCCTTTATTCAACAGCAATTAGCAAATGCGGCAAGCCTGGTTTTCCTAGCTAAAGATAAACAACTAGTAAATATTTTTGCTGTTAGTGATCAAATCAAAGATGATGCAATTCAATCTTTAAAACAGTTAACCACAATGGGAATTGAAACGGTAATGCTGACTGGTGATAACCAACAAACAGCAAATGCCTTTGCACAACGTTTAGGTATTACTCAAGTTATTGCCCAAGCAACACCGCAAGAAAAAGCTGACCATATCCAACAAAGCAGTGAAAATACTATTACTGCAATGGTGGGTGATGGTGTAAATGATGCACAAGCCTTTGTAATGGCAAATGTTTCTGTTGCAATGGGCAGCGGTGCTAAAGTTTCAATGGAAACTGCTGATTTAACCTTGCTTAATACACATCTGCAAACCTTAGTGAATGCAATTAATATTGCAAATGCTATTTTCAGTAATATTAAGCTAAGTCTATTTTTTGCGTTTTTCTATAATATTATTTTAATTCCTATTGCTGCATTGGGTTTACTCAATCCAATGTGGGCAGCATTAGCAATGGCTTGTAGTTCTGTAACCGTTGTAATTAATGCCAATAGGTTACGTCATTTCCATATATAAAATATAACTACTCTCTTACACCAACTAAGGGAGTAGTTTATTAAATGAGAATTCCTCTCAGTTAGTTTTACTTTCTTTTACAGAATAAGTCTTGCATTTTTATGCAAATAGGCATAGTTTATTTGCCCTTAATTACTATATGTGAGGAAATCTTATGTCTAAATCATTGAAAAATATCAATAAAATTACTTTAGCCTTATCTACTTATGCAATTGCTACCTTAGCAAATGCAGATATACTTACCTCTGTTCGCCCATTAGGTTTTATTGCTTCTTCCATTGCTGATGGAGTAACCCAAACCCAAGTATTGGTGCCAGCTGGCGCATCTCCTCACGATTACAGTTTGAAACCATCTGATGTTAAACGTGTACGTGATGCTGAATTTGTACTTTGGGTTGGTGAAGATATTGATGCCTTTTTAGCAAAATCGATTGAAAAACGTGATGCAAAAACTGTACTAACTATTAGTGATATTAAAGGTCTTGATGCGTTACTTGGTGAAACTTCTGCTCACCACCACGATCATGACCATGACCATGATCACGAGCACGAGCACGAGCACGAGCATGCTGACCACGACCACGCTGATCACGACCATGACCATGCAGATCATAATCATGCAGATCACGACCACGAACATGGTCATGGTGAATTAGAACAAGATTGGCACGTTTGGTTCTCTCCAAAAATTAGTCAGCTTGTCGCAGAACAATTAGCAGAACAACTTATTCAACACTACCCTCAACAAAAGGATAAAATCACCGCTAACCTAAACGAATTCAAACAACAATTAACAGAAAAAAATAGCCAAATTAGTCAACAATTAAGTCATTTCAAAGATAAAGGCTTCTATGTCTTCCACGATGCCTATCGTTATTTTGAAAATGCTTATGGCTTAAAACAAACTGGTTATTTTACCATTAATCCATTAATTGCCCCTGGCGCCAAAAAATTAGCGGAAATTAAAGAAGAGATCAATGAACATAAAGTGCAATGCTTATTTGCTGAACCTCAATTCACACCAAAAGTGATAGAAAGTTTACAAAAAAGTACCAAAGTTAATGTTGGACAACTCGACCCTATGGGTGAAAAAGTAGCTTTAGGTAAAGGCTCTTATAGCGCGTTCTTGCAACGAATCGCTGATGATTTTAGTGGGTGTTTGAAAAAATAAACTAATTATTCCACCCCAAACAGGGGTGGATATTTTTTATTACGCCAAAAAACGTCCAATAACTTGTCCGCCAACCATTATCCATGTCATTAATAATGAACAGAAGAAAGCACTGAGATGAATATAACCTGTTTTTAGATAACACCAGTTATATAAAAAGATAAAGACAATAAATTGAGGGATGATTACTGCTAACATCATCATCCAACGCCCACCAAATTGTGGCAAACCAATCACATCAAAACCAGGACCAATCTGCATAAAGTCTGGAACAAAATGGAATAACCAAAGTAAGATCAAACCACTAACGGCTACCAACACAAATTTTACTGTCCAAATACATAAAGTTGCCGTAAAAGTGTAACTAAGTTTTTGCTTCATTTGTACACTAAGGATTAATCCATTATAAACATAGAAGAATAATAAAATAGGGATCCAATATACAATAAACAGATTAAAACGTTCTGGAGTCAATGGTTTAAAAAATGGCCATAAGAAACGGATTTCTACCCCCCAATACCAATGAACAAAACCTGCAATAAAGTAAATCCAAGCAAATAAAATAAATGCTAATTGAGCAAATCTACTGATTACTTGTGTTGTTTTGAGTTCAGTCTGTTGACTAAATACGCCAAATTCGGCAAGGGAAAGTGTTGTTTTTTTAGCTTTCCAAAGTAAGAAGAATAGTAAATTTAATACTACACTTACCATTAACCAAGTGATAATCCCATTCCCCATTTCTAATGGCATAAATGGTAACACTGCAGCAATAGGTTCATTTGCTCCACCCCACTGCGTGAATAAAGGATAAAGTACAACAGTAAAAATAATATTGATAATCGCAACTCCCCACCATTTAGATGAAGAAAGAGCAGTTTCATTACTAACTGTTTTTATCGCTTCTCTAAAATAGTGTTGTTGAAGTAAACCGTTAGCAAGAAAGAGAGTTGATACTAATGAGAAGATTAATGATAATAATCCAGTTAACTCTTTATACCAATAAGTCTGATTCGTAAGATCCTGCGATATATTGTCTGAATTATTTTTTAAAGTCTTATTAAACCAGTTAATTGCTTTTGCATTACTTGCCTCAGAAATCATTACACCAAGATGTGTACCAGCCACTAAATCAGCCTGTCTCGCACTACCATTTTCAATATTTCCATACTGTTTACCCCATTCCAATGTGTCATTTTCACTAAGACCAAAAGCTTTTAGGCGATTAGGATTATTAACTAAATTTTTAACAGGAAAACTTTTTTCACGATAGCCTCCAATTTCTTCATATAAACCTTGTGTTAATAAATAGTTATGTACAGATAAATCTGCTCCATTTGCGCTTAACCCATTGACAGCTTTATGATCTGGATTAAGTTTAGCTACTCGAATTGCATTTAATGCACCAGTAGAATGACCAAAAATACCTAATCTATTTGGATCAACAAAAGGTAACGACTTTAAATATTGATAGCCATTATTTGCTCCACTCATATTTTTATTGCTGGCTGGAAGCTGAGTAGAGTAGCCATGTCCAAAGTGATCGATAGCTAAAACAACAAAACCTTTTTTAGCCAGTTCTAACGCACCAAAAGTAGCTGTCGCTTCTTTATCACTTTGATAACCATGCAAAGCAAGTAAACCAGGTAATGGGTTTTCTTTTGTTGCTTCAATTGGACGATAAATTTTAGCCTGCATTGGCTTCATTTCTTCTGTCATAAAACTAACAGTTGTAACATCAATACGTCCAAAATCACATTCAATTTGTGCAGAAAAATAACTTGCAATGAAAGTAAAAATAACAAATAACACTGCATAACGATACGAGTTTCTAGTTCTCAACATTTTTCACTCCTAAAATGTATTGATGATTCATAATTAAATCATCATAAAATTTTTGATATTGCATAATGACTCCCCCTTTCTAAGTCGTTGTGCTAATAACCAATAGTGAATTACTGGGCTGTTAAATACCATATCCCAACTGTTATGAGCATTGTTACTCACAATGCCATGTCACCTGCTTGCTGAAAATCAAGTTCACTATTGGTGTATTAATATCCAAAAGCAATAATTCTTTTAAATTTAAAGATGGGTGCTCCAATAATGCTCTAGCAAGACGTTGTCCTAAAAAGCCTTGTCCACCTGTAATAATAATCTTCATATTGATTTTCCTTTCTCTAGTAGTTAAAAGTCTCATTACCCCTTAATCATCAGATTTAGGTATGACGTTTTAATAAAAACTATTCAATTTCCACAATGCAAGTTACTTGACTTGAGTCCAATCCTACAATTCTCCAAGGAGCATTAAAAAATTGTAGAATTTTTGCATCTTTAGGTAGCTCTGATAAGCGCATATCCTCAATTACAGTAGTAAAACGCCCAGTGTAATACCCTAAAATAGCTCTATGGCAATTTTTCGGATTTTCCTCATCAGGGACACGAGAAGATGGCGAACCTAGTGCCAAAAAATCAATTCCAACACCTTTCAAATTAGGAAAATTATCTGATAAATATTTACCTGCACTAGTAGCAATATACGGACCTTCATTTTGATAAATAGTAGGATCAGCTGTTCTATATTTTTCAAACCCAGTGCGTAAAAAAGCAAATGATACTTTTGCTAGAATTTCAGCATAGGGTTCTAAATCTTCTTTAGTGATACCTTCTGCTTGTTCCTTTGGAATTTCTAGCAAAGCCACATTTTTATGACAAAAGTAATCTATTGGTAACTCATTAATACTTAGACCATCTTTAACAAAATGACGTGGAGCATCCATATGAGTACCACAATGATTCGGTACTTCACTGATAAAACTGCTAAATGGACAATCATCAGTTACATCAGTACATCTTGTTACTTTAACAGCAGGTTCACCTGGCCATACTACATCTTTTGGATCTAATGGGTGTGATAAATACATAAACATAACTATATTCCTTGTTTTATCTGACTGCTCTTTTGCATTTAACGAAGATATTTTTCAAACCACACTAACCCATCTTCTGTTTTACCTCGTGGGTTGTACTCACAACCAACCCAGCCGTCATAACCGATTTCATCAAGTTTATTAAAAATATGAGTATAGTTAATTTCACCTTCGTCAGGCTCATGGCGATCTGGGACAGAAGCGATTTGGATATGACCTAATTTAGCTTTTACATCATCTGTAATACGAGTTAAATTTCCTTCTACAATTTGAGCGTGGAAATAATCTAATTGAACAAAAACATTATCGCGGTCAATCAAATCAATTAGCTCTAATGTCTGATATTGGCTGGCATAAAGATAATTTGGTTTTACTGCAGCACTTAATGCTTCTAACATGACATTAATACCATGTGGTTTAAATTTGTCTGCAGCATAGCGAACATTATCAATAAAAGTTTGTTTATACTTCGCATACTCTTTTGGATCTGGTACTACACCAGCCATTACTAGTACACTTGGACACTCTAATGCAATCGCATATTCCAATGCACGATCAATGTCACGATGACTTTCTGATTCACGACCTGGAATTGCAGAACCCCCCCATTCACCTGCAGCAACATTACCTGGCGCTGTATTGAATAACACTTGTTTCAAACCATATTGATCCAATTTTGCTTTTAACTCTGCCGCTGGATATTCATATGGGAAAAGATATTCCACATATTTAAATCCGGCTTTCGCCGCAGCTTCAAAACGATCTAAAAAAGGAACTTCGGTAAACATCATTGATAAATTAGCAGCAAATTTAGGCATCTCTATTTCCCCCTATTTTCAAATCATTCACTTCTGCATCAGTGAGATAGCGAATGTTTTGTGCTTGTAAAATAAACATTAATTTTGCGGTTTCTTCTAACTCTTCACTATTATCAACAGCATCCTGTAAATCACTGCCACAAACGACAACGCCATGATTTGCTAATAAAAATGCCTTCCCTTCGTGTGCTTTTGCCGCTAAATCACGACCAATTTCCGCAGCACCTGGGCGATAATATGGAATCACAGGCAAACGACCAACGCGCATCACGTAATAAGGTGTAAACGCCTTGATCGCATTGTCATAATCAAGATCAGCTTTACAGGACAACGCCGTTAAATAAGTAGAATGCAAATGCACAATTGCATTACATTCAGGTTTCTTTTCATAAAGTGCCAAATGAAAAAAATACTCTTTTGATGGTTTCTTACCACTTAATAGATTGCCATCTGCATCAATTACTGAGAGATCTTCTTCTTTTAAACGTCCAAGAGAAGAACCGGTTGGTGTCACCAGAAAACGATTCTCATCGAGTCGAACTGAGATATTACCCGCACCGCCAACGCTAAAACTACGTTCAAATAATGAACGAGAAAGTTGGACTAATTGTTGTTTAACAGCTTGTTCGTTCATTGCATCATCTCCTGTGCTTGGCTAAAGAAGCCCTCTTTTCCAAAATTACCTGACTTCAATGCAAGATAAATTGGTGCATCTAACGCTGCCAACCAAGGTACGCCCGGTGCAATTTGTTTACCAATACGGAAGCCTTTAAAACCGAGTTGTTGCACGACAATACTTGAGGTTTCACCACCAGCAGTAATAAAGTTGGTTACACCATAATCACGTAATCTTGCAGCCAATCGTGCAAAAGTTTCCTCAATTGCTTTACTTGCTGTATCAGCACCAAATTGCTGTTGAATTTGTTTTAACTGTTCAGGCGGTACAGTGGCATAAACAAGTGGAGCATATTGATCATTTAAATGTGCAACTACCCAAGAAAATAATTCTTCAACATAATTATCTCGACTTAAACATTGACTAACATCTAACCATTTAGTCGCTGCTTTTTGCTGATAATCAGCTACTTGTTTATTCGTCATTACAGAACAAGAGCCAGACAAGATGACAATTTTACCTTTTGCTGGCACAAAAGCCTGATGTTGTTTTCCTTGTGCCTGATGTTGCGCCATATAAGCTGCTAACCCAGAACCACCAGTAACTAATTTCATATCATCTACGGCTTGTGCTAACACATCGAGTTGTGAATTATCTACTGCATCCACTACGGCATAGCGATATCCTTGTTGTTTTAATTGTGCAAAACAATGTTTTACATTTTCAGCGCCTTTAATGACCTCTGCATATGGCACTAATCCTGTTTTCCCTTTCGCCTGACGATCCATTAAACGTAATAAATTGGCATCTATCATTGGTGTAATTGGATGGTTTTGCATACCTGATTCATTCAACAAAACTTGTCCCACAAATAAATAGCCATTAAAAATGGTACGTCCATTCACTGGTAATGCAGGTGTAATAATGGTGAATTTTTCTTTTAATTCATCTAATAGGGCATCTGTTACTGGACCAATATTCCCTTCCGCTGTACTGTCAAAAGTTGAGCAGTATTTGAAATAAAACTGTGTCGCACCATTTTTCTGCAACCAATGCAATGCTGCTAAAGATTGTTGAATGGCTTCTTTCACTGGATTAGAGCGTGATTTCAAACTGATAACAATCGCATCTACTTCTTCCCCTAATACCCCATTCGGTACACCATTCATTTGTACTGTTCGCAAGCCGTTTTCTACTAGAAAACTGGCAATATCACTTGCCCCAGTAAAATCATCTGCGATAACACCTAACATCTTATTTCTCCTGTTTTTGTGGTAACTCAATACCGCTAAAAATTTTAATTACTGCACTATCATCTTGTTTGCCATAACCTGCATTACTTGCTTCTGTGAACATACTGTACGCGGTACTTGCTAAATGAAGTGGGAATTTCAATGATTTTGCGGTGTCATTAACTAAACCTAGATCTTTTACGAAAATATCCACCATTGATAATGGAGTGTAATCACCATCTACAACATGTTTCATACGATTTTCAAACATCCAAGAGTTACCTGCTGCATGAGTAACTACGTCATACATTAAATCTAGTGGAATACCTGCTTTAGCCGCTAATGCCATTGCTTCTGCACCAGCAGCGATATGTACTCCAGCTAATAATTGGTGAATAATCTTAACAGTCGCACCTAAGCCAATTTCTGTGCCAATGTTATAAACTTTACTTGCTACTGCATCTAATACCGGTTTGAGTTTAGCAAAAGCCTCATCGGAACCGGCTGCCATCACAGTCATTTCACCTACTGCCGCTTTTGCAGCACCACCTGAAACTGGTGCATCTAACATAATCAAACCAAGATTTGTTAATTTTTGTGAAATCTCTTTCGCATCTTGTGCAGAGATTGTAGAAGAAACCATTACTGCTGTACCTGGTTTAAGTTTTGCTGCCAAACCATTATCTACAAATAAAACTTGGTTTACTTGTTTAGCATTCACTACCAATAACACGACAGCATCAAGTTTATCTGCAAAATCATTAGCATTTTTTGCTACTCCTTTTGCACCTACAGCTTTTAACTTATCAAGTAATTTATCATCTAAATCAATACCATAAGTATCCAATCCTGCTTTAACACAAGATTGAGCCGCTCCCATTCCCATTGCACCTAAACCTACGACTGCCACTGAATATGTCATTTTTAATTCTCCTTTAGTTGTTCATTTTTTGATGGCATTTATACTACGCGATTCGGAAAAATAATAACTCGATCCAGATCACACTTTTTAACAAAAATTAACATCAAATAAAATTTTATTTGTGAAGAAATGATATTAAACTGTGTAATGACTGATAAATATTTAAGCTCTATTCCTTGGTTAATCTATTGAATTACTAGGAATATCAAAGATATAATCACTAAAAATAGACTATGGATAAACATTGTATGATTCCTGCAGAACGACAAAAACATATCTTAACAATTCTTGCTCAACAGAATATTGTCAGTATCAATTCATTAATGGAAATGTTAGATGTATCGCATATGACGATACGGCGTGATATTCAAGCCTTGGAGAAAAAAGGAATTGTGATTTCTGTATCTGGCGGGGTACAGTTACAACAAAAATTAACCATTGAACCAACTCATACCGCAAAATCGCTACTCTCACAAAGTGAAAAAGAAAAAATTGGTCGCTGTGCAGCAACTCGTATCCCTGAAAATTCAACAGTTTATTTAGATGCAGGTACGACAACGCTAGAAATTGCTCGACATATTGCTGAACGTGATGATTTATTAATTATTACTAACGATTTTGCTGTTGCCGATTTTTTGATTAATCATGGACAAAGTGAATTAATTCACACTGGCGGTAAAATTAATAAACTTAATCGTTCCGCAGTTGGCGAACTAGCCGCTCAATTTTTGCGTAATATTTCCATCGATGTTGCTTTTGTATCAACTTCCTCATGGAGTTTAAAAGGCTTAACCACACCAGATGAAAGTAAATTAGCTGTCAAACGAGCCATTTTAGATTCTAGCCGTCATAAGACTTTAGTTAGTGATTCCTCAAAATACGGTAAGCTCGCCACTTTCTGGATTTGTGAACTCAATGCTTTTGATAGTTTAATTACGGACAACAAATTGCCTGATAATATTCAAAAGGCAATCAATAATATGGATATTGAATTAGTGCTGGCTGAATAAATTATAGATAAAAAAGGAGTAACAACCGAAATTGTTACTCCTAATTTTTAGGACTTTAATCACTATTAAAGCGCTTCAATACTTGCATATTGCTGACGTAATTTTTCTAAACCTTGTTGGTAATCTTGCATCTTTTCACGCTCTTTGGCGATAACCGCTTCTGGCGCTTTGGCAACAAAGTTTTCATTGCTAAGTTTGCCTTCAATACGTTTTACTTCGTCAATCAATTTCTCGATTTCTTTACTTAAGCGTGCGAGCTCCGCCGCTTTGTCAATAAAGCCAGCCATTGGAATTAACAACTCGGCATTACCTAATAACTTAGTTACCGCTAATGGCGCAGTGTCATCTTTACCTAATAAATTGATACTGCTAAGTTTCGCCATTGTTTGTATTAACGCCTGATTATTCGCTAAACATTGTTGTTCAGCATCGCTTAAATTGCGTAATAACACTTCTAACGGCTTACTTGGTGCAATATTCATTTCGGCACGAATATTACGCACATTCACAATAAATTCTTTAATCCAGTTAATTTCGTTTAAGGCTTGTTGATCTACCGCCGCTGGATTAAATTCTGGGAACGCCTGCAACATAATGGTTTCCCCTTTAATATTCATTAAAGGTTTCACTTTTTGCCAGATTTCTTCAGTAATAAACGGAATAATTGGATGTGCTAAACGTAATACTTGTTCTAATACAGTAATTAAAGTATGACGTGTACCACGTTGTTGCACTTCATTACCTTGACTTAATACTGTTTTAGTTAATTCCAAATACCAGTCACAGAATTGGTTCCAAATAAATTCATATAGAGTGGTTGCCGCCATATCAAAGCGATATTGATCCAACGCTTGACGGAACGCTTTTACGGTTAGATTAAATTCCGCCAAAATCCAGCGATCCGCTAATGAAAGTTCCATCTCTTGATTACCGCTATAACCGCAATCTTTGCCATCAATATTCATTAAGGCAAAACGGCTCGCATTCCATAACTTGTTACAGAAATTACGATAACCTTCAAGGCGTTTCATATCCCAGTTAATATCACGTCCATTGCTCGCTAATGCTGCTAAAGTGAAACGCAATGCGTCAGTACCATGCGCCGCAATACCGTCGGCAAACTCTTTACGAGTCGCTTTTTCAATTTTCGCTGCTAATTGTGGCTGCATCATATTACCAGTACGTTTCGCCACTAAACTTTCCAGATCAATACCATCGATCATATCGAGCGGGTCAAGCACATTACCTTTAGATTTTGACATTTTCGCACCATTTTCATCACGCACTAAGCCAGTTACATAAACGGTTTTAAATGGTACTTGCGGTTTACCGTCTTTATCTTTGATAAAGTGCATCGTAAACATAATCATTCTGGCTACCCAGAAGAAAATAATGTCAAAGCCCGTAATCAACACGCTGGTTGGGTGGAACATTTGCAGATCTTTGGTTTGATTTGGCCAGCCCAATGTTGAGAAAGTCCATAAACCTGATGAGAACCAGGTATCTAATACATCTTCATCTTGACGTAACACTACATCAGCCGCTAATTGATATTTCTCGCGGACTTCCGCTTCATTGCGTGCGACATAAACATTACCAGCTTCATCATACCAAGCTGGGATACGGTGTCCCCACCAAAGCTGACGAGAGATACACCAATCTTGAATATCACGCATCCATGAGAAATAGAGATTTTCATACTGTTTCGGCACAAATTGAATTTCGCCATCTTCTACCGCTTTAATCGCTACTTCTGCTAACGGTTTCACGCTTACATACCATTGATCGGTTAGCATTGGTTCGATTGGCACACCACCACGATCACCATAAGGCACTTTCAGATCGTGTGGTTTAATTTCTTCTAATAAACCAAGCGCTTCAAATTCAGCAACGATTTGTTTACGCGCAGCGAAACGTTCTAAACCGCGATAATTGGCTGGAATTTCTGCGGCATAATCTGGATTTGGTTTGCCTTCAAAGGTGAATACTTCCGCTTGCTCACGAATATCGGCATTTAGTGTTAATACATTCACCATCGGTAATTGATGACGTTTACCCACTTCATAGTCGTTAAAATCGTGGGCTGGGGTAATTTTCACTACACCAGTACCAAATTCTCGATCAACATATTCATCAGCAATAATTGGAATTTCACGATTTACGAGCGGTAATACTACTGTCTTACCAATTAGGTTTTGGTAACGCTCATCTTCAGGGTGTACTGCTACTGCAGTATCACCAAGCATTGTTTCCGGACGAGTAGTTGCCACCACTAAATAATCTAAACCATCAGCTGTTTTTTCGCCGTTCGCTAATGGATAGCGGAAATGCCATAAACTGCCTTTTGATTCTTTATTTTCTACTTCAAGATCGGAAATCGCAGTGTGTAATTTCGGATCCCAGTTTACTAAGCGTTTGCCACGATAAATTAAGCCTTCTTCGTGAAGACGAACAAACACCTCTTTTACCGCTTCCGATAAACCTTCGTCCATTGTGAAACGTTCACGATCCCAATCGACAGAATTCCCTAAACGGCGCATTTGTTGGCTGATGGTACCGCCAGATTCTGCTTTCCATTGCCAAATTTTTTCAATAAAGGCTTCGCGTCCGTAGTCGTGACGTGTTTTATTCTCTTCAGCAGCAATTTTGCGTTCCACTACCATTTGGGTAGCGATACCCGCATGGTCAGTTCCCGCTTGCCAAAGGGTGTTATCTCCTTGCATACGGTGATAACGAATTAAGGTATCCATTAAAGTTTGTTGGAACGCGTGCCCCATATGCAAACTACCGGTCACATTCGGCGGTGGAATGGCGATTGAATAGCTTGGCGCATTTTCGTTTTCTGACGGTTTGAAATAACCTTGTTCTTCCCAATGTTTATACAGGGTTTGTTCTACTGCAGACGCATCAAAGCGAGCTGCCATTTCGAATGGTTTTGTCATTGTGTTTCTCTATCTTTAAATGTATCAACTAATTTGAAAATAAATCTGACAGCGTCATCGCCATCTTTTTTTGTAAAATTAAAATGCTCTAATTCTGATGTTTTATCCTTTTTTTTATTATTTATTTCATAAAATAAAAATGCTGGGAGACCTATATACATCAGTGAGTGTACAAAATGAACTAAAAAATTTTCGCTATAATTATTAGAAATAGACATTGAAATAGCTGATTGCATAAATATGCATATACCCACCAGAATAGTGAAGTCATCATTATTCACTTTTTTATGAAATAAATATATTGCCAGCAGTGAAGTAAACAATGCCACAAATAAAAATATTAACGCTTTAATATCCAATTTATTATTGGATAGATTATCAGCTAATAAATAAAAATTTATCGTAATAAAAATAAATAATAGAGATAACCAAAACCTATCTTTAAATGAAACATTACTAAGTTTAAATATATAGTTCTTAATAACAAGAGAAAATATAACAGTTAATAAAACTCCTATTATTAAAAATGTAAAAGCATCTTTCATACATTACTTTCCTAAAATAGCTAAATACCGTTCCATCTCTTTAATTTCATATCCAGTAATCAGCGTTAATAACGCATTTTCACTCTGTTGATTGCGATGATATTCATCAAAACATTGATAATACTTGGCACGATCAGTAAATTTTATATCCACTGGTAAATAGCCTTGTTTTAGCAATTCAAAATTTAGCAATAACCGACCAGTACGCCCATTACCATCAATAAAAGGGTGGATACTTTCAAAAGCTAAATGTAACCACGCAATCGCCATTAATGGATGATGAGTGGTTAATTTTTCTTGATAGTTTACGAGTAACCGCGCCATTTCTTCTGCGATTAAATAAGGTGCAGTAGGTTCGTTTTCTGCTCCTAAAATCCGTACAGGAATTTTACGATATACGCCTCGATTTTCTGCATTGCTCATTAAAACTAATGAATGAATATCTTTAATCACTCGCTCGCTTAACGGTTCATTGTTAGCAACAAGTCCATAAATATAATTAAACGCATCTTTAAAACCGATAATATCCAAATGTTCGCGAATCGGTTTTTCGGCAATTGTTATTCCTTCTTTTAAAATAAGTACTGTTTCACGCAGAGTGATCGTGTTTCCTTCAATCGCATTGGAATTATAGCTACTTTCAATAATAAACTCTTCACGCAAGCGTTGTACTTCACTTATAGACAAAGGGCGCAACTCTGCTATTTGTTTTTTCAAACTGTCAATTCTATTGAGTTGTTGCGCTAAATTCATTCAGAGTCCTTTATTACTTAAACAATAATAGATAATTGGCATTGTTGCTCTAAAAACGTTAGTTAATTTTTTCCGTACTCAATTGCCAACCTAATTGGCGATAATATTTATAACGTTCTCGCGCTAAGATTTTTAATTGTTCATCGGCAGGAACAAATTCAATTACCTGTGGAAAAAGTAAAGCAAAATCCGGCACTTGATCTAATAATGAGATCAATACATCTCGCCGCTGTGAATTGCGCTTTTCCGGCCAACAAATTTCTACCGGCGTCATATAAGCTCCAGCTTCACCAGATAAATTATGCGGGACAAACTGATCCGGATCACGCTGCCAAAGCATTTCGTCAATCAATAAGGCTTGTTGCTCATTCTGACAAGCAATTAATACTTTTTTGCCTAAACGCCAAGCATCAGCAGCTAAATCACACACTTTATTTTCTAATAAATGCGCTGAGGTTGGCTGTTCTGCCAGAATATAAAAAAGAGCTTGTTTCGCCATAACTGTCCTACTCGTTTACACAAGTCGGTTATTCTAGCGTAAAAACAAAATGATAGAAATATTTAAACTAACTATGGTCTATTTTAATTCACGTCTGCCGATAAATGAGTGCGAGAGCGTTGTGCCATCAACCATCTCTAATTCACCACCAACTGGAATACCATGCGCAATACGGCTTACTTTTACCCCAAATTGCTGACACATTTCGGCGATATAGTTAGCGGTCGCATCACCTTCAATCGTTGGATTAGTCGCTAAGATCACTTCGCTAAAAGACTCTGTTTGCAAACGCTTATGCAGTAAATCCAAACCAATTTCTTTTGGGCCAATACCATCTAATGGCGAAAGATGCCCCATTAAAACAAAATAACGACCGGAGAATTGTCCAGTTTGCTCAATCGCTTGAATATCTGACGGCATTTCCACTACACAAAGTTGTCCACTTTCTTGACGGCGAACATTATTACAAATATTACAAACCTCTTCTTCTGTGAAAGTACGACATTGGCTGCAATGTCCGATATGCGCCATTGCATCGGTCAAAGTTCTCGCCAAATTCATCGCACCACTGCGATCACGTTGTAATAAATAATAAGCCATACGTTGTGCCGACTTTGGCCCTACACCGGGTAGGCAGCGTAACGCATTCATTAATTCGTCTAATAAAGGACTAATTTGCATATACAGAAAGGTTTTGTTGAAAGATAAATAAGAACTAACTTGATAAATTAGGGAGTAATTTATACTCCCTAACCCCAATATTTAGAATGGCATTTTAAATCCTGGCGGTAATTGCATACCCGCAGTAACAGAAGCCATTTTCTCTTTTTGCATCTCTTCAGCGCGGCGTACTGCATCATTAAATGCTGCTGCAATTAAATCTTCTAACATCTCTTTATCATCTTCGACTAAAGAGGGATCAATCTCAACGCGGCGGCAGCTATGTGCACCATTGATAGTGACTTTTACTAATCCAGCACCTGATTCACCAATTACTTCTAATTGTGCAATCTCTTCTTGCATTTTTTGCATACGTTCTTGCATTTGTTGGGCTTGTTTCATCAAGCCGCCTAATCCACCTTTTCCAAACATAATTGTCATTCTCTCTTTAATTGAAAAAACAAAAGCTGTATTTTAACTGAAAACTGTTATTCTGCAACGCGCAAAACTACGCTTCTCCAGTCGGTCGCACCGAATCTAAATCAATTTTTGCTGAAAATTGCTGGATAAACGCATTTAACTTTTCGTCTTGTTGTAAGTTTTGTTGCGCTTGTTCTACTAATTGTTGATAAATTTCGCCACGAATCTCATATGGGGTGATTTCTGGCCCGGTATATTCTTCCAATTCAATCTTAATTTTTCTACCATAAAAATCGTGAAATGCTTGATTGATAAAGGTTAAATCTAAATATTTCGCTAATAAAAAGGATTCTGGACGTACACCTAAACGCATATAGTGTTCATTTTGTTCTAAAATCACTGAATTCAATAAGATACGTTTACTACCGCCAGCTAAGGTTAATCGCTCAATATCGGCACTCCATTGGCTTCTTTCCGCCGCTAATTGCACCACTTTATCCACCACCTCCGGCGTATATTTTTCTAATAGTGCTTTTTTGATATCAGATGGGCGCATTACCTGATTTTGCGATTCTAACGAAGGGTCACTCCACGACCAGTGATAATTCTCGTCCAAAAACTCCCCGTCCTCACTCTCTTCAAGATTTGCTGCGGACGGAGCTTCAACGTTGTCAATTGTGACATCTTGTAATGCATTATCCGGTTCTGACTGCTCAGTATCCTCCACAAATTCAGGGGTAATATTTGCTGTTGTCGTACTTGGTATTGTTTGCGTTTCTGATGTAGGCGTTATAACGGGTTCAGCAGGCGCAGTTATTGTTTTGTTCACAGGATTAGTGGTTGTATTGATCGCTGCTGCTGGAGATGTAGTCACAGCTTCAACTATTTTACTTAAATCCTTTTTTTTTTCTCTGCTTTGCTCTGAACTATGATCAGTAACCACTAAATGTTGCGCTTGTCCCTGCTCTAAATTAGCGACTTGCTGCAAAATGTCGCTGGATAATAAAGCAGACGATCTCGTGCCACTATTTTCTGATTGATTTGTTACTTCGGCATTGGTTACTTCTGTATTAGTTACTACGGTACGAGTGGTTGCAACAGCTGCCGGAGTTGCCGTCGTTACCGTTTTCTCCGCTGGTGCAGTATGGCTAACTGGCGTTGGAGCGGTTACTGCTTGTTGTGATGCTTGAGGCGCTTGTATTGTTGTATCCGTTGCGATTGTTGCCGTATTTGCTATTGCAGACAAAGAAAAGCGTTTTGGGTGAAATGCCAACGCGCGTAAGACCGTCATCTCAACCCCAGTTTTAGCTTCTGGTGAGAACTCTAACTCCTTACGACCATTGATCATTAATTGATAGTAAAATTGCACATCCTCAGCAGAAATTGTTTTTGCTAATAATGCTAATGATGAATCTGATTGCTGATTTTTCGGTGGCAATAATTGTAGCATCGCAATTTGGTGTAAGGTTTCCGCCATATCTTGCAACACACGTTCCCAATCAACACCTTGTTGCGCAATATCATTTAACACTTGCATTGCTGCTTCGCCATCAGCCTGCGCAATTGCAGTTAGTAATGAGATCGACTTATCACTATCCAGCAGCCCCAACATTGCATTTACCGCAGCGGTGGTAATATTGCCATTACTTAAGGCAATCGCCTGATCTGTTAAACTCAGCGCATCACGCACGCTCCCTTGCGCTGCTTGTGCTAATTTATTTAATGCGGGAATTTGATAACTGATCTTTTCTTGCGCCAGTAATTTACCAAGATGATCCGCGATAACATCCGTATCTAAAGCTTTTAAATGAAATTGGATACAACGCGATAACACCGTAATAGGTAATTTTTGCGGATCGGTGGTAGCTAATAAGAACTTCACATATTCCGGCGGCTCTTCTAGCGTTTTTAATAGTGCATTAAAACTATGACGTGACAACATATGCACTTCATCGATCAAATAGATCTTAAAGCGCCCACGCACCGGTTTATATTGCACATTATCCAGCAACTCTCGTGTATCTTCGACTTTCGTCCGCGAAGCTGCATCAATTTCGATTAGATCAATAAAATTGCCTTCTTTGATAGCACGGCAATTTTCACATTCGCCACAAGGCTGTGCAGTAATGCCTTTTTCGCAATTTAAACCTTTTGCAAATAAACGAGCAATCGAGGTTTTACCGACGCCGCGCGTACCGGAAAAGAGATAAGCATGATGTAATCGTTGATTGGTTAAGCCATTACTTAAGGCAGTTATCACATGGTCTTGTCCAACCACTTCAGAAAATTGATTTGGTCGCCATTTACGTGCTAATACCTGATAACTCATGCCTATCCTTATTTTGAATTGATTAGTGGCCAGCAAAATCCACTAAAGTGAATGGTTCAACACCAAGTTTACGTAAACGATCTTCACCGCCTAATTCAGGCAAGCTAATCACAAACGCAGCGTGTTCGACTTTACCGCCTAAACGATGAATTAATTTGATCGTTGCTTCAACTGTACCGCCTGTTGCTAACAGATCATCAATAATCAAGACATTATCTTCCGCAGTAACCGAATCAACGTGCATTTCTAATGTATCTTGACCATATTCTAATTCATAAGATTGTGAAATCACTTCACGCGGTAACTTGCCCGGTTTTCTCACTAAGATAAAAGGTACATTCAACGCTAACGCGACTGGTGCGCCAAAAATAAAACCACGTGATTCAGTTCCCGCAACTTTGGTAATTTTTTTATCTTTGAAGTGTTCTGCAATCAACTCGATAGTTGTTTTAAATGCTGCTGGTACTTCAACTAAGCTAGTAATATCACGAAAGATAATTCCTTCTGCAGGGTAGTTTGGAATTGATTTAATAGATGATTTAATTAACTCTTTTTGTTGTTGGTTCATAATTATTTGCCTAACACAAATTATTTATAGCGAATGCTACTCTCAAAGCTTGCTATTCTAACAGCGCAAATTGCGAAAAAATACTCTTTAATATCAAAAAAAGCGAAATTTCTAGCAATAAATATCGGCACCATCTTTGCGGGTTTTTAGCAACCGTAAAATCCACACATATTGTTCCGGCGTTGGTGTGACAAAGTTTTCAATCACTTCATTCATTAAACGTGCACTACGTTGCTCATCATCATCTAAATCTAATGGCGCTGTAATTTCTATTTCATAGCGGCCAGATTGTGCGTTATAACGTGCAAACATTGGAATGACTACGGCTTTTGCCACTTTACACATTTTATTTAAGCCGGGTAAAGTCGCTTTATAAGTAGCAAAAAAATCAGCATAAACACTTAATTCTTCGCCATAATCTTCATCTGGCAAGTAATAGCCCATTTCACCTTTACGCACCGCATTTAAGAAAGGTTTAATACCATTTTGGCGTGCGTGCATTTTGCCGCCAAAACGTTCACGTACACTATTCCATAACCAATCGACCAATGGATTACGATGTGGATTGTACATTGCTGTCATTGGCATACCATAGGTATGCAAAATTATCCCTGACGCATCAATTGCCCAAGTGTGCGGCACCAATAAAATGATATTTTTTCCTGCGGCTTTCGCTTGTTGTAAATGCTCTATACCTGTAAAAGTGCTGCGCTTCTGTAAATGCTTTGCTGAACGTAACGCGATTTCCCCAATGCCAAGCATTGTTTGTGCAACCGTAACAAACATCTGATCAATCACTTGTTGTCGTTGTTCATCACGCCAATGCGGAAAACAATAGCGTAAATTAACTTCGGCACGATGACGTTGTTTTTTCGCTACTTTTCCCACCAACAGACCAATTTTTGCCGCCAAATAATCACGACAACGAAACGGCAAAAAACCTAATAGGGCTAGCAAAAGTACACCTAGCCAAACACCCCAATATTTCGGTAATAAATATTGCCAACGAAATTGAGGTTGATAACCTACTCTTGCAGTAATTCTTCTTTTATTATCAGACATGCTTACTCTTTATTTTGTGATCGATTAATTAAACCAACCATAGTCATACATCATTTTAGCGGTCATAATAAATGCCATCATTACCACCATTGGGCGAATCAATTTTTGCCCTTTTGTTAATACCATTTTTGCGCCTAATCTCGCCCCAATAAAACCGCCAAGCATCATAATAAAGCCGAGAGTCCAATACACTTCCCCACCCAAAATAAAGAAAACTAATGAGGTAAAATTGGAAGTGAAATTCAAAATTTTGGCGTGTGCCGTCGCTTTTGCTAAATTAAATCCTAATAAAGTAACAAACGCCATACACAAGAAAGAACCTGTGCCAGGTCCAAAAAAGCCATCATAAAAACCGATCGGAAATGCAGCAGCAAACGCAAATGCTAAGAAACTTAAACGTTGATGACGATCTTGTTCACCAATTTTTGGCGAAAACAAAAAGTATAAACCTACTGCTAACACCAAAATCGGCAACAATGATTTTACAATAGAAGCATCTATCGACTGCACCGCAATAGTACCAATCATTGCTCCAGTAAAGGTGCCAACAATCATTTTCCAAATTTGGCGTAAATCCACCGCTTTTTTACGGACAAAATACAAACTTGCGGAAAAAGAACCGCCACTTGCTTGTAATTTATTGGTTGCTAGCGCCGCTGCTGGCGGTAAACCTACCGCCAATAATGCTGGAATGGTGATTAAACCGCCACCACCGGCAATTGCATCAATAAAACCAGCTAAGGCCGCCAATAAAAAAAGAATGGCATAAACATCTAATCCAAGTTCAAGCATACTCTCTCCTTGATCTTTTTATCCAGCAAACCATTGCTGTTTATCTGGGGAATCTAATAATTGCTGACATAAAATCGGCATCACTGGCGGTTGTTTTTCCGGCGCAGGTGTTGTTGATTGTTTTGGTTCAAACCAAGACATCAATTCAGCACCACAACCATCGCCTGCCGGAATAGCAGCTTGTTCCTCACAATATTGTGCACCTTGTGGGCAATGTAATCGCACATGGAAATGTGCATCATGACCAAACCAAGGACGGATTTTGCGCAACCAACTACGATCGCCAGTAACGGTTTGACATAATTTCAGTTTAATCGCTGGATTCACAAAGATACGAGCAACTTGTGGATCATTCGCCGCTAACTGGATTAATTTAGTTTGATTATTAGTCCATACTCGATCATCAACACGCTGTAATTTACGATTTACCATTAAAATCGCGGTTGGATTAAGCGCCTGCTTCGCACTCATCGCACCCATTTTTAACCAAATATCAGCATCTAATCCCATTTGATGGCTTGCGTGCCCGGTTGCAAAACGCCCACCAGCAGGCATAGCAATATCACCAACCAACATTGTCGGTAATCCAGCCACTTTTACTTTTTTTCCTAAACGAGCTAAATAGTTCAACATATCTGGATGACCGAAATAGCGTAATTTTTGCGAACGAATCACCTGGTAGCCTTCGCCTTGTAATGGCAACGCTCTAGCACCAATAATACAACCATTACTGTAACTACCAATCGGCAATGGTTCTCCCGGTACTGGGCGCTTAATCCGCTGCCATTCTGTTTCTGCAAAAGCTTGGGTTATCCCAAAAAACATTAGCAATGCAGCAACAATGCCTTTCCATTTAAGTTTCATCATTTATTTATGTCCACATTGCCCTTGATAACGTAATAAGTGATCCATTAACACAATCGCTACCATCGCTTCCGCGATTGGTACCGCGCGAATTCCAACACAAGGATCATGGCGACCTTTCGTTACCACTTCGACAGGTTGGTTATCTAAATTCACACTACGTCCTGGAATCGTAATACTTGAAGTTGGTTTTAACGCAATAGTGGCAATAATCGGTTGCCCAGAACTAATTCCGCCTAAAATGCCACCCGCGTGATTAGAACAGAAACCGTCCGGTGTCATTTCATCACGATGTTGGCTACCACGTTGATTTACTACCGCAAAACCATCACCAATCTCTACACCTTTTACTGCGTTAATTCCCATTAATGCGTGAGCTAAATCAGCATCTAAGCGATCAAAAACTGGTTCGCCCAATCCTACTGGTACATTTTCCGCAACTACGGTTAATTTCGCACCAATAGAATCCCCTGCTTTTTTTAATTCACGAATCAATTCATCAAATTTATCAATGGTCGCCGCGTCTGGGCAGAAAAATGGATTGCTATTAACAAAATCCCAATCAATTTGTGTTAAATCTTGTGCTGGAATCGCAATATCACCGATTTGCGATAAAAAGCCATGAATTTTAATACCAAAACGAGTCGCTAAATATTTTTTTGCGATGGCGCCAGCGGCAACACGAATAGCGGTTTCTCTGGCTGAAGAACGACCACCACCACGATAGTCACGTAAACCATATTTTTGTTGATAAGTATAATCGGCATGACCGGGACGAAAACGATCTTTAATTTCACTGTAATCTTGCGACCGCTGATCGCTATTTTTGATGATTAAACCAATGCTGGTTCCAGTGGTTTTTCCTTCAAACACGCCAGACAAAATTTGCACTGCATCATCTTCACGACGCGGCGTAGTATAACGAGAAGTTCCCGGTTTACGACGATCGAGATCAGGCTGTAAATCAGCTTCGCTTAATTCTAGTCCTGGTGGCACACCATCTACTACGCCACCTAATGCGATACCATGCGACTCACCAAATGTCGTCACTTTGAAAAGCTGTCCAATACTATTGCCTGCCATATTTAAATCCTTCCTAACTATTATTTTTATTGATTAAGTTTAATACTATCTTCAGTTGATGAAGCTACTTTCATCTCTTCGCCAGTATCTTGATTCTTGATAAAGACATCCAACTGATTAAATGCGATTTCAATATCGTGTTCTGCAAATAACTGATTAATTTTGCGATTTAAGTAATCTGTTGTTGGTAAGCGATCTGCTAAATCGCCAACATACACACGCAATTCATGATCCAGTGTACTTGCACCAAACACTAAGAAATAGGCTCGTGGTTCCGGCTCTTTTAATACCGCAGGGCATTCTGCCGCTGCTTGTAGTAACAATTTCTTGGTTAATTCAAGATCACTGCCGTAAGCCACGCCAACTTTGATCACCAAGCGAGTAATAGTGTTAGATAATGCCCAGTTTGTCAAACGCTCTGTCACAAAGGCTTTATTTGGCACAATGACCTCTTTACCATCATAATCCACCAATGTCGTTGCACGAATACGGATCTTAGAAACTGTTCCTGAATATTCGCCAATGGTGATGGTATCGCCAATACGTACTGGACGTTCAAACAAAATAATGATACCGGAAACAAAATTCGCAAAGATTTCTTGTAAACCAAAACCTAACCCAACGGATAATGCAGCGAATAACCATTGCAACTTCGACCACGACATTCCCAATATAGAAAAGGCCCAAGCAGCACCAATTGCAACAATAAAATAGGTTAATAAAGTGGTAATAGTATAAGGCGCACCTTGCGATAATTTCATTCTGGAGAAAATCAATACTTCCAATACCCCAGCGAGGTTGCGAATTAATACATAAGTGACGATTAAGATAAAAATCGCCAGTAACATATTTAACAATGTAATCGATTCAACAACTGTGCCTGTTTCAGTAGTAATGGTTTGCTGCCATAACGTAATACTTTTTAAATGATAGGCTACGGTTAGCAAATCTGACCACACCGCATAATAGAAACTAAGCAATACTGCCCACAATAGCCATTCCGCAATACGTGAAACTTGTTGTTTAACTTGACTAAGCGCCAATTCAGAATCTTTCGTATCAATGACAATATCTTCAGCATGACCACTACTTTCAGTTTTGCTTTGGTTCTTTTCACGTTGTTCTTTCAAACGTTTATAAGCTAAACGACGTGCCGATACCACCAACGTACGATCACTAACTTGTTTAATTAATACCCACAATACTGTTACTAAGTAACTCGCAACAAAGTGAGAAATAAGATTGAGCGCTGTATAGTAGTAACCCAAAACAATTAAAATAATTAGTGCGACTGGAATCAGCAACAACAACACTCTAATAATTCTTAAGAGCAACGGCCCAATATGTTGATGATTATTGACCTCTTCCTGTTGAGTATCCTGATATTTTTTAACCGCATAGCCAAAACGCGGTGCAATAATTAAAACACAGAAAATTAAGGCTGAAATGGTACACACTTCTCCAATTACATCATTGTTCAACGGTGTATTACTCATATCACTGAACAATGTCGTATTGATGAGGAAAATAATTGCCCAAATAGAACGTTTTAATACCGCAAGAAAGAGGTCACCACTCTCTTTTGCTAAGCCAAAATGACGATATACCAAACCATTTGGTTTCAATAACTCAATCAGAAAAGCAAATAACCACCAATAACCAGCCATTTTTAATGTCCATGGCCAAGCGAGAATAGGATCAGCAATGGTGAAATGCCCAACCAGAACAAAAAAGATTAAGAAGAGTAATGGGTATGGAATAACCAATAATGCCGTTAAGAAAATCGCTAATGGCGTATGCCATTGACTATCTGCATTTAATGTACCGACTTGAGAGTTAATTTTTGCCAACCACGCCTGTAATTTACGTTTTTGGGAATAAATCAAGCCAGCAATTAATGAGAGAAAACTCACAAACGCCAACATTGGTAATAGGTTACGACTCAAATGCGTCATATCAATATTGTTACTGATATTTTTCACTTGATTTAATGCCAATTTTGGAAATTCAGCTAGCCAATCCCAATCAATTGGATTATTACTTTTGACCCAGAAACTTTGTTGTTGTAATTTTTGTTGTAAATCGTCACTAATTAAGCGTACTTGTTGTTGATTTAACTCAATAGTAATCGCCAAATTTAACTGTGCATTCAAAGATTTAAGAATATTAGAATAGATATTTTTTCTTTCATTCAAAATATCAATTAAGGTATTACGTTCCGCTTCTGTTAATTCTTCTGCGTGTGGTATATGTGAGATGTAATTGTCCGGCGTGTAGATCGCATCTCTTGATTGGGTTAAATCAAAAATCTGTACTCGTAAATCAGTAATACGTTTCCCTAACCCATCAATCGTTTGATCGGTCGGTAAATTTTGTTTTTGTTGATTAATAATACGCGACAATACTAACGTGCCTTGCAGTGCACTGATCTGTTCATCAATACTACGTTGGGTTTGCGTTAAATTATCCAATACATTTTTGATCCGTAAACTTTCTTGTGAAAGTTGGTTCGATGCTTGAGTTTCATTAAGCAATTGCTGACTTAATTGTGTATTTTGATTAAGTTCATTTTGGATAATTGGATTGCCATTATCACTACTGTTTTCTTGTGATTTTTCTAATTGTGCTAGCTGTTTTTTCGATGCGGCTAAACGTTTTGCATTTAACGCCGCTTGCAGATTTTGTTGTTCTATTTTTTCTTGTTGTAAATAGAAATTTTGTTGATCACGTTGTAATTCATACCAAGAATTTAACGTTGCACTCTCCTTTAACAACGTTTGATTATAATTATTTTGTGCGTCAATTAAGGCTAATTCAATTTGATATCTATTCGCTAAAATTGGATCTAATTGACTATCTGATAACGTACGATTAATTGTCTGTGTTCTAGATAAATTAGTACTTAAAATCGACTGAATTCGATCTGGTAAAGTTTGCTGATTGACGATCTGTGAAGCAACATCATTCAATACCGATTGAATTTTTTCTGTTTCTTGGAAAGAGGCTTCTAAACGTTTTTGCAAAGTATCTTCTGACAATTTTGCCAATTCATCGCTATTATCACTTTGCGTGTTATTATTTTTTAAACGAGTTAATTCTGCCTGTAACTTAGGAATAGCAACTGTCGCGGTTTTAATTCGATTATTTAAATCTGTATTCTGTTTCTTTTGATCATCCAGTTGTTCTAATAAATCTAAACTCTCTTCGAGTGCAGTCAGTTCTTTTTTATCAGCCGCATCATTTGCATTCGGATTGGCTTTCAACGCTGCTATCTGAGCTTGAATATCTGTCGCAGTTGGAATTTGAGCATTAGCAAAAGTTGCAGCAAATAGCGTTAACCAAAACGTCATCACAATAATAAATCGTTTGCTCATCTTATTCCTCACTCTGTAAAAATTTCGCTAATTGTTGTGTTAAGAGATGGCGAGAAAGCTTAATGCCCGATTGTGTCGGCATAATCTGTTGCAACGGATAATAAGCAATTGGCCATTTAAATTTTTCTATTCTTTGTTGTAAAACATTTCTAAGTTGCTCTACTTTTTGAGGTGAAAAACCCTCCACAAAGTCAAGCAAAGCAACAGGACGTTGCCCAAACTTTTGATCTTCAATTGGTAAAACAAAGGCTTGGCGTACAGTTGGATCTTTTAAGATAATCGCTTCAATTTCTTCCGGTTGAATGTTTTCTCCACCTGAAATAAACATATTATCGAACCGACCTAAAATAAACAATTCTCCCGTTACGCTATCTTGTCTTGCTTTATCTCGTGTCGCAAACCAGCCTTGCGAATTTAACAACGGTCTGATTTGTTGCCCTTTTTGCCAATAGCCTAACGCTAAAGTTGCACCTTTCACCCAGACTTCATCATTTTCCAAACGATATTCTCGTTCCGGTAATAGATACCCAACACCATCACTCGTATCACTTATTTTTGCAAATACGGTCGAAGCCATTTCTGTCATACCGTACCCTGCATAACAGTTAATACCATAGCGTTGTGCACGTAAGGTTAATTCCGTAGGAATATGAGCACCGCCTAACAAAATATGTTTTAACCGAGAGTCAGCAATATGCTGTTCTTCTAATAAGGATAACCACTGTTGTAATTGCGTTGGCACTAATGAAGTATGCGTGACTTTGGGCAAATCTTGATAAATTGACTCGCCAACACAGCGTAATACCGCACTATTAAACAACCAGCGCCAAATAATGCCCTGTCCAGATACATGGAACAATGGTAATGACAACAACCATTCGCTTTGTGATGTAATCTCCAATAAAGGAGAAATTCCACGCGCGCTCACTAAATGTTGCGTCATCGTATGCACCACTGCTTTTGGTAAGCCTGTCGAACCTGATGTCAGCGTTAATGTTAAAGGACAAAGTGCAAACCAAGCTGCTTGCTGATCGACAGTACTAATCGGAGTTACTAACTCTATTGGCAGCAATTTATCGCCATCAATCAGCGTGTTTTGACAATCTACAACAAAATTAATTTCATTTTGTGTGCAAATTTCTGCGATCTTACTTTGTGGAAACGTTGGATTGATCACCAATACACGACAACCAAGTTGTAATGCAGATAAATAGGCAATAACTAAGGCTTGCTGATAACGCCCAAGCAAAGCAATACCATCACCATAGCTTACACCTTGTTGCTGCCAATAGGACGCTTGTTGCTGTATCAACTGATTTAAACCTTGCCAAGACCAACTTTTTTCCACAATAGAAAAGCGGGTTTCATCCCCGCTTTCATTTTGTTGCTTTATTTCGAGCTTTAACGCTATCTCATCTGGCTTAGTTTTTGCATACTGCTGCCATAACATTAATGATTTTCCTCATTATGTGATGAAGTAAATTGAAGTTTGACTAATTCAATTAAATGTTCAGGAATATACATAGCACGCATCACTGATTCCAACATATTCAACTTACGTCCGGTGTTGTTATTCGTCGCCACCCAAAATGGTGATTTAGGAATTTGTTTCGGATTAACGCTGCTTCCTGATGCTTCAATTTCCGCCACTTCTAAAGAGAAATAAACTCTTGAACGACCTTGACTCACTTCAGTTGCACTCGAAAAACCTTCCGGATTTGCGCGATATAACACACTCAAAATCAGTAAAAAACGGTTTACTTGTTTATCTTCTTGCAAGAATTCAGCAGAACTAATTAGTTTTTGCAATTGACGACTAATATGAGCGATCGTGTCATCACTCGGTTTTTTCGGTTGTGTTACTGTTGCAGCATCGGTTGTTAATTTGAACTCTTTTTGTGCTTCACTTGATGGTTGTGTTTCACCATCTACTTTTGCTGTTGAGGTAACTGGATTAGTTTCATTGACCACTCTTACTTGGGGTAAATTTAATAATCTCCGCAAAATTGTTGAAGCATCTTCACCAATTGCTTGCGTATTGCTGGCAATATATTGGTAAAGCTCGTCATCAATATTAATAGTTTTCATAAATTCCCTCCAAGTTCTGCTAATGTCGCTCCATTATACGATAGATCTCGGCAAAGCCGAAAACAAAATCAATACTCTGTGTATTTTCTATGCCAATTTTTTTCAATTGCTTAAAACTTGATCCCTGCTTAGAAATATTTTATCTTTTTTATCCCTTTCTTTTTTCAAGCAAGTATATTGATCATGACTCAACCTTTACTTAACTTCGAGTATTTACCTCACGAAAATCCTGCTGCCCAAACCCTCGTTTTTATCCATGGTCTATTTGGTGATATGAATAATCTCGGTATTATCGCCAAAGCCTTTCAACAAGATTACGCGCTATTACGTGTCGATTTACGTAATCATGGCCATAGTTTTCATACAAATGAAATGAATTACCCGTTAATGGCAGAAGATCTGTTACGTTTACTACAACATTTGCAACTAAATAAGGTGATTTTAATCGGCCACTCAATGGGCGGAAAAACAGCGATGCAATTTGCTTTGAATTATCCTGATTATGTCAAAAGTTTAGTCGTGCTTGATATTGCTCCTGTTACCTACACACATAACGAACATGGTCCAGTGTTTCAGGCATTATTTGCTGTTGCTGAGGCACAATCTGCTACACGCCAGCAAGCCAAAATAGTGATGGAACAATTTGTCAATAATGAAGCTATTTTGCAATTTGTATTAAAATCATTTGATGCTAAACAACCACAACGATTCCGTTTTAATACCCAAGCATTGTATCAACATTATCAGCAATTAATGGATTGGACTGGTACTGGTGTTTGCACACTGCCAACTTTATTTATTCGCGGCGGTAATTCTCATTACGTATTGCCCGAATATAGCGACAAAATTTTGCAACTCTTTCCAAAAGCAAATGCCTTTACGATTAATGGTGCTGCCCATTGGGTTCATGCAGATAAACCGCATTATGTGATTCGAGCAATACAGCGTCATTTACAACAAAATAGCTAAGTTGTGATATTTTCAGTTTGTTTGAAACTGTGATATATTGCACGCCACAAAAACGGCTTATCAATCTCAAGTAGTCTGAAAGATGACTTTCAGTGAGTATAGTAATGGCAAAACAAGAAGCAGATTGTATAACGCTCGACTTATTTGCTCACGTTGCTAGAGTCGGAAGACCTCGAACCAATCCGTTAAGCAGAGAACAACAAATCCGCATCAATAAACGCAATCAATTACGTCGCGATAAAGCGGTAGGGCTTCGTCGGGTTGAGTTAAAACTGCATAGCAGTATGGTAGAACAGCTAGAAGAGTTGGCAGAAGAAGCGAATCTAAGTCGGCAGCAACTCATAGAACAAATCCTACAAACATATTTAGAGAAAAATAGGAATTAATATGGCACTTATTGGCTTATTTTATGGTAGCGACACTGGCAATACAGAAAACATTGCCAAAATGATCCAAAAGCAATTAGGCAGTGAATTAGTCGATATTCACGATATTGCAAAAAGTACAAAAGAAGATATCGAAGCCTATGATTTCTTAATGATCGGTATTCCAACTTGGTACTATGGCGAAGCACAATGCGATTGGGACGATTTCTTCCCAACATTAGAGGAAATTGATTTTACCAATAAATTAGTTGCGATCTTTGGTTGTGGTGACCAAGAAGATTATGCAGATTATTTCTGTGATGCAATGGGAACTGTACGCGATATTATTGAACCACATGGAGCGACAATCGTTGGTTACTGGCCAACTGAAGGTTACCATTTTGAAGCATCAAAAGCAGTAATTGATGATCATACTTTTGTTGGTTTATGCATTGATGAAGATCGTCAACCTGAATTAACTAACGAACGTGTAGAGAAATGGTGTAAACAAATTTACAGCGAAATGTGTTTAGACCAACTTGCATAACCTTCCTTTTAATTATCATTTGCATTTAAAAACGAAATAATCCATACTTTGAATATGGATTATTTCTATCTCCTTAATAGAAAATTTCAGTTATCCATTTATGATTCATTGGATTAACATACATCCATATGATTGTTGATTTAATTAGAGGTTAGTATGACGAACATTATCGATGAAAATGTAAAACTATTAAAAAAAGTTGGCTTAAAAATTACTGAGCCTCGCTTAAAAATTCTTTCATTAATGCAACGTACCTCAGTGCAACATTTTTCCGCAGAAGATGTTTATAAATGGTTACTTGAAGAAGGCGAAGAAATTGGTCTTGCTACGGTGTATCGTGTGCTGAATCAATTCCATGAAGCTGATATTTTGACCCGTCATAATTTTGAAGGAAACAAATCTATTTTTGAACTTGCTCCACAAGAACATCACGATCACATTATCTGTATGGATTGCGGTAAAGTTTTTGAATTTAATGATGATGTGATCGAAAAACGCCAAAAAGAAATTAGTGCACAACATGGTATTAAACTTGCTAGCCACAGTCTTTATCTTTATGGTAAATGTTCTGATATTAAAAATTGTGCAGAAAAAGATAAGTAATCAATTGATTTAATTTATGAAATTCTTAAAAAGGAAACGTTAAATTTATCGTTTCCTTTTTTTATACATAAATTTTTAATTGATAATTATTATCATTTAATATATAGTCTTCGTTCTTTTCGTAAACAGAGGACAAGCTATGAAAAAAGGTATCCATCCAGAAAATTACCGCACTGTATTATTCTATGATTCCAATGCCAAAACAGGATTTTTAATCCGCTCTTGTGCAACAACGACCACCACAATGAAATGGACTGATGGCAAAGAATACCCAGTATTTATGTGTGACACCTCTTCCGCATCACACCCTTTCTACACTGGTCAATCTCGTCGCATTGTATCTGAAGGTCGTGTAAGTGAATTCAGCAATCGCTTTGCATCATTCGGTTTAAAAAGTAAATAGGAGCAATTTATGCAAGTCTTATCATCATTAAAAAGTGCCAAAACTCGTCATTCAGGCTGTAAAGTTGTCCGCCGCCATGGTGTGGTTTATATCATCAATAAAGAAAATCCGCGCTTTAAAGCTCGTCAGGGTGGTAAGAAAAGGAAATAAAAAGTAAAAAAATCGGCATAACTTATTTATGCCGATTTCATCTATTAACATCCTAGATTTTATTTCAAATCAATACTATATAGTGCAAAACCTCTTTCATCTTGCCCTACATTTTTCATCGGATATTGCGCGTTTTCTTGAATAAATTTCGCTGCTTTTTCAGATGGTGAAGTTTCAAAAACAATTTCTGCTTTATTATCAGGAATCGCTTTCAAGCGCCAATTATTGTCCGCATGAGATTTGACTTCGCCTTTCTCTTTACTAATACGACGAATGTAATCCGCTAAGATAGTACGATTTTCATCTGGTGAAACAAAGGCAATTTGGCTACCATCTGTACCAGGGAATTTATTACCAAAAGCTCGATAGTTATTAGTTGCGATCAAGAATTTTTGTTGCGGATCAATCGGTTTGCCATTAAAGGTTAAACCTACAATACGGTGTGCATCTTTATTAATTAATTTGCAATCACCATCATAACGAGCCGGTTGAGTTACATCAATTTGATATTTAACACCATCAATAACATCAAAATTGTAGGTACGGAATCCATCCCAATTTAACAATGCTTGTTTTTCTGCTTTTGCTGGATCAATTTGATTAAATTGTCCTGCTGAACATTCCAACCACTCTCTTACCTGTTCGCCATTGATTTTCAATGCCACCAATGTATTTGGATATAGATACAAATCTGCCGCATTACGGAAGCTTAATTTTCCCGCTTCCACTTCAGTATAGTTGGTTGGATCATCCTTACGTCCACCAACTTTAAATGGCGCAGCCGCTGATAACACTGGTAATTTTGCTAACTCAGGATCACCTTGTACAAAACGTTGTACATAATCTTGTTGTGCTTGGTTAACAATTTGGATAGTAGGATCATCTTGTACTAAAGCCAAATAGCTATACATCTTACCATCAGCTTTACCAATCGGTTGATTTACATAATCACGTGTATGCTTATGATCATCGGCTAATACTTTAACCATTGGTTTATATTCGTCAGCCAATGCTTTTTTATTTTTCGCATCATAAATTGGGCGTGCTTCTGCTTTTGCTTGTTGCACTAACCATTTACCACTATTGTTATTTAACACTAAATCAATCACCCCAATATGGCTGCCCCAACGTCCTGGCATAACTGCTGGAATACCATTCAATGTTCCAGTCACAACATCTGCTCCTGGGATATTGGCAAAATCTTTACTTGGGAAAACGGCATGAGCATGACCAAATGCGATTGCATCAATGCCTTTAACTTGTGAAAGATAATAGACAGAATTTTCTGCTAATGCTTCATAAGGCTCACTAGATACACCTGAATGAGCAACCGCAATAATAATATCAGCACCTTTCGCTTTCATTTCTGGCACTAACGCTTTTGCTGTTTCAGTAATATCTTTCGTAATAACTTTACCTTCTAAATTTTTCTTATCCCACGTCATAATTTGTGGTGGCACAAAACCGATATAACCGATTTTAACTTGTTGCTTTTTACCTTCATTATCAGTGAATTGATAATCTTTGATCAGGTATTGTTTAAAATAAGGTTTACCTGTTTTCGCATCAAAAACATTGGCATTAACATAAGGATATTTAGCGCCAGCCAATGCTTTTTTGAGGAAATCTAAACCATAATTAAATTCATGGTTACCAATATTACCTACATCATATTTCAATAAATTCATCGCTTTCATTACTGGATGAACTTCACCTTTTTTTAATCCTTTTGCTGCGGCATAATCCCCCATTGGACTACCTTGGATTAAATCGCCATTATCAACTAATACACTGTTTTTCGCCTGCTCACGTGCTTTCATCACTAAATCAGCTGCACGCACTAAGCCAAGCGCACTAGAAGGTGCATCTTTATAATAGTCATAATCCATCATATTTGCGTGTAAATCCGTAGTTTCGATCACGCGTAAATTTAATTCTGCTGCATTAATGGTTACACTTACTAATGCACCACCAAACAAAGCCACACATACAGGTTTTAACGAAAATCGCATTATTTACTCCTCCAAGAGTTATTATAAAAAAGCGTGTTGATTTTATGCCAAAGGCATTCCAGAATAAATAAAATTCAAAGATTAAAATAAATGAGTCATAAGGAAAAAATATGTTGAAATATAAATTACTTGCTACTGATATGGATGGCACTTTATTAGATAAACAAAAAACGATCAGTGAACGAAATCAACAAGCCATTCATGCCGCAAAGCAAGCCGGTGTAAAAATTGTGCTTGCCTCTGGACGACCATTAGAAGGCTTGCAACCTTACTTACAACAACTTGATCTACTTGGTGATGATGATTATGTACTTTGTTTTAATGGTGCATTAGTACAACGCAGTGATGGTAAAATTATCACTCGTCAAGAAATGACTGGAAAAGATTGTAAAACCTTGGTCGCATATGCAGAAAAATTTGGTGTATTTAGCCATGCTTTTTCTGAATCACGTGGTTTAATCGCACCACACCAAAACTCTTATAGCCAACACGATGCTGATATTAACCGTATCACCCTTAATATTATTGATTTTTCAATCTTAGCGGATGATGAACCCGTTATTAAAACAATGTGGGTGGATCAACCAGAAAAACTTGATCAAGCATTAGCTCAATTACCTGAACACATTGCAAAACAATATACCGTTGTACGTAGCACACCATTTTTCCTTGAATTTTTACCTCCTGAAGCAAATAAAGGCAGTGGCATCGAAAAATTAGCACAACATCTGAATATCAATGCAGACGAAGTTATCTGTATCGGTGATGCTGGTAATGATTTGCATATGATTGAATATGCCGGATTAGGGGTAGCAATGGGTAATGCCACTGATGAAGTGAAAGTTATCGCAAATTACATTACTGCCGATAACCTCAATTCCGGTGTAGCAGAAGTGATTGAAAAATTTATCTTAGAACAATAGAGGCAAAATGATGAAACCTATTTGTGTTGTACTGACTGGTGCTGGCATTAGTGCGGAAAGTGGTTTGCCAACCTTTCGTGCCGAAGATGGTTTATGGGCTGGTCATAAAATTGAAGAAGTATGTACTCCAGAAGCTTTACGTCGTAATCCACAAAAAGTCTTAGATTTTTACAATATGCGTCGACGTAATGCTGCCGAGGCAAAACCGAATGCTGCCCATTTAGCATTAGTTGAATTAGAACAGAAATTTACGGTAAAAATCATTACACAAAATGTGGATGATCTACATGAGCGCGCTGGTAGTAGTTACGTTTTACATTTACATGGTGAACTCAATAAAGCACGCAGCAGTTTCGATCCCGATTACATTGTTCCTTGCCATCAAGATCAACTTATCACCGACCGCGATCCTAATGGACACCCAATGCGTCCGCATATTGTCTTTTTTGGTGAAAATGTGCCGATGTTAGAAACTGCTATTGATTTAGTGTCGATTGCAGATGTGGTTTTAGTTATTGGTACTTCATTACAAGTTTATCCAGCGAATGGCTTAGTACACGAAGCTAAACCAAATGCCAAAATTTATCTGATTGATCCAAATCCAAACACTGGCTTTATACAACGACAAGTTAATGTTGTTGCTAAAAAAGCCACTGAAGGCGTTGTCGAGGTTGTGCAACAATTACTGCAGTAAAAATAGAAAAGATTGCGTCACACCAAACGCAATCTTTCCAATCATTAATTAAGCAAATCATTTGATAATGAATAAAAAAATTAAAAAACTTTCACGAGTAATCTAATAATTTTTTACTCAACATCATCAATCACTAAATAGACTTGCTTTATTGGCCCATGAACACCAACAACTTTGACTAACTCAATATCTGCTGTAGAACTTGGTCCTGATATAATATTAATACATGATGGCATACGTTCACCATGTTGAGCTTTGATATGTAAAATTTCCGCTAGTTGAGCTACACGAGGCAAAATATTGCTTTTCTCCAAAACAATAATAGATACCTCTGGTAATAAACTTACTGATCTGCCATTTTGAGCACTAGAATAAAGTACCACACCACCCGATTCAGTTAAGCCATACTCTGCAAAAGCCACTCCAATTCGTGCTGTAGCAGCGAAATTTCTACTTTCATCGCCTTTTTCTGGTGACCAAGTATAAGTTGTATATTGCGATGTAGCCGCTTCTATTAACCCATATTGATGCAAGCGAACGTCGTCGGTAAAAATGATGTTATTCTGCCCCTCGGCGTATTTTTCGCATAATTTTAAAAAGCTCTCTTTAAGTTGCTTAATACTGGTTAATTGACAATCTACACCAGCTACATTGATCGAAGTATCTATAAATTGTTCACAACGTTGATTTATATCTAACTCTGTTAAGCGAGTTTCTGGATATTGATTTACTTTAGGATAGCTACCAACAACCTCAGTTCGTACTCGATCGCGACCAAACTGCTTCGCTAAATGCGCTAAAAATTTTTGTCTATTTTGTTGATCTAACATCGCTCTCTCCTTTGTTTAACGATTTTTAAACCAAGTACGGAAACTTTCACCATCAGCTTGCGGTAAATCTCTAGCCTTAGTCCATTCCCCAATTGCACCAATTTGTATTGGTGCTTTACCATTTTTGATAAAGATATTCGCCATTTTTGCTCCCATTACCATACCCACTTTCCAAAAGTTTGGGTGGCTGTTAACAAAAGAGAAACCTTTAATGGTCATTCGTTCAAGTTTATTAGTCAAACCAAGTTCTACAATATTACGACGATGTTTTAATAATAATTGAGCTAGCGGAATTTCCACAGGGCAAACAGAATTACAAGCGGTACAAAGTGAACAAGCATAAGGAAGATCTTTAAATTGTTCATAACCGCCAAGAATTGGCGATAATACTGATCCTATTGGACCTGGATAAATCGAACCGTAGCCATGACCACCGATTTGACGATAAGCAGGACAAGTGTTCATACATGCACCACAACGAATACAACGCAAAACATCTTGGAATTCTGAAGCAAGTGCTTTAGAACGACCATTATCGACAATCACCAAATGAAAATCTTCCGGACCATCAACTTCCCCAGCCAAACGTGGGCCTGTCAACCAGGTGTTATAAGATGTTAAGCGCAATCCCACTGCACTACGTGCCAATAAAGTAATAAGCACATCAACTTCTTTAAAAGTTGGCGCAATACGCTCCATTCCCATCACAGCGATATGTGTTTTTGGGCAAGTAGTAGCTAAACGTAGGTTTCCTTCATTAGTCACTAAACAAACACTTCCTGTTTCCGGAACAGCAAAATTACAACCGCTAATACCAATATCCGCATTTAAAAATTCATTACGAATGTGATTTCGAACAAATAGTGTCATCTCTTCCGGTGTGGCAGACCCCTGATAACCTAATTTCTCATGAAACACTTTGCGAACTTGTTCACGATCTTTGTGTATCGCAGGTACAACAATATGAGATGGCTTATCTTCTGCAACTTGTAAAATATATTCCGCAAGATCAGTTTCAAAAACTTTAATTCCTTCAGCTTCTAAAACATGATTAACGCCAATTTCTTCGGTTACCATTGATTTAGATTTTACTACTCGTTTTGCTTTTTTCTCTTTAGCTACTTGCAAGATATAATTTGAAGCTTCTTCAGCAGTCTGAGCGAAATAAACATGCCCACCATTTTCGACAACTTTTTCTGATAGTTGGTATAAATAAGCATCCAAATTTTCAATCACATGGTTACGAATCTCTTTTGCCAAATGTCGCCAATCATCCCAGTGACCTAATTCTTCCACCATTTTTTGACGGTTTGCGCCGATACGTTCTTGAGCCATCACCACTGCTTTACGCATAATTTCATTATCAATTTCTTGGTTAATTCGTGGCTTGAAGGCTTGATTACTGGTACTAATTCCCATCATTTTCTCCTTTTAACGACTCATCAACACTTCAGCAATGTGCATAACCTTAATATTGCGATGCCCTTCGCGATGCAAGCGTCCGCCAATATTGATCAAACAACTTACATCCGCACCGATTAAATAATCAGGTTCCACTTCCATAATATGCTGACTTTTTTCTTTCACCATTTCCCCTGAGATCTCCGCCATTTTGACAGAAAAAGTACCACCAAACCCACAACAGGTTTCTTGGTTATGAATCGGTAATAACTCTAAACCTTCTACATTGTGTAATAATTTTAACGGTTCTTCTTTAATGCCTAACTTACGGAACAAGCTACAAGAAGGATGGTAAACGGCTTTGCCTTCAAGGCGTGCACCGACATTTTCTACATGCAATTCATTGACGATAAAATCAGTAAGATCATGAAAGCGTTCACTAATACTTTGTGCGCGTCGATACCATTCAGAATCGGGTGCAAAATATTGTGGATAGTTTTTGATCGCATAAACACAAGAACCTGCTGGTGCAACGATCGGATAATCATTTACTTCAAAAGTTTCAATTAAGTTCTTAATACTAGGGATTGCCTCTTTGACATATCCACCATTTAACGCTGGTTGAGCGCAACATCCTTGTTTTTCAAGAAAAGTAATTGAACAACCTAACTGTTCGAGTAGTAATACGCTCTGTTTTGCAACATTGGCTTTCACTGTATCAGCAATACAGGTTACATAGAAATTTATGTTCATAGTTTGCTCCAAGCAGAACACATCTCGTGGTCATAAAGGGCAACGCGAGAGTAGAGTAAATTTTAGAAAGGATTAGGATCGCAATAAAAACTGCGATGATTCCATTAACAATTATTGGAAGATAATGAAACGATAATACTTTAATCAGTTGGTATCTAATACTTAATACAATGGTTATCAAGACAATAGCCAACTGCACAGTTCCTATTATGCAGCTTATAAATAAAGTATTGGATATAAAACTGATCATTAGATGAATAGTTTTCTAATTTAGTAACTATCGTACACTTATTTATCCAACGAGAGTCATTCTATCACAAATTTTTTACAAAAAATGCTTCAAAATAAAATTTATTTATTAAATAAAATTAATAAACTTAAACCATCATTTTTTTGCTAATACGATTTAGATAGATTTTTCTTATACAAAAGTTACTATTAAATGCCTATAACAAACAAGTCTATTGGAGCTTATAAGCTGCTAACAAACCAAATTACACCAGAACGGTTAGATGATTTAATAAAAACAAAAGGGGCTGAAGTAGATTAGCGTTAAATCTGACACCATTTCCGCAGGATTTTGAGCTGTTGAGATGGTGTCCCATAATTGAAACGAAACTCACATTCTTTCAAAAAAAGAGGGAAAGATTTTCGATCAATTCCATTATACTTTCTTAGCACACGCTTTGCTTGATTCCAAAAATTCTCTATCCCATTAATGTGATTTCGCCGCTCAGCAAAATGAGTACTGTGGTTAATTCTATAATGCGTAAACTCACTAACATCTAGCACATCATAGCTATGATAACAATCTGTATAAACAATGCTATCTGGTTGTATTTTCTTTTTAATAACAGTAAGTAAGGTATCAGTCTTAGTGTTTTGTACAGTTACTGTGTAAACTTTTCCATGGCGTTTAAGCATGCCAAACACCACCATTTTACCAGCTGCACCCCGACCTCTTTTCCCTTTTCGCACACCACCAAAATAGCTTTCATCTAACTCTACTTCGCCATCGAAAAGTTCATGTGCTTGTAGTGCTAAATGATGGCTGATAACGAGACGAATTTTTCGATAAAACAAGATGGCAGTATTGGCTTGAATGCCAAGCAAATCTGCTGCTGATCGTGCTGTTACTTCTAATACAAAAAATTCAAGCAGTTTTCTTTGTATAGATTTCTTTAGTTTACAATTGGTTATCTTCATTTTTGTAGCTTAGCATAAGTGCTAATCTACTTCAGCCCCAAACAAAAAGAGTAGAAAAATTTCTTTTCCTACTCTTTTTTCAGCTTGTGAATACTGACTACATCAACATTAATTTAATCTTTTCACTTTCGCTTGTTTAATCATATTATCGCTAACTTCTAAGATCTTAATTTTCAGATTACCGATCTTCCATTCCGTTCCTTCTTGTGGAATATCTTCCAAATGTTCAAGAATAAAGCCATTAAACGTTCTCGCTTCATCAGTATCTAAATGCCAATTAAACATTTTATTCAGATCGCGAATATTTGCTGAACCATCAATAATCACAGTACCATCAGACTGTTGTTGTACTTCATCTTCAATGGACGGAATATTAGACGTTGTAAACTCACCTACAATCTCTTCTAAGATATCTTCTAACGTTACTAACCCTTTAATATCGCCATATTCATCAACCACCAAACCAATACGCTCTTTGTTATTACGGAAATTGAGCAATTGTGCGTTTAGTGTTGTCCCTTCCGGAATAAAATAAATCTCATCAGCGGCACGCATTAACGTTTCTTTAGTAAATTCATTGGTATTTAACATCAAACGATAGGCTTCACGTACTCGTAAAATTCCTAACGCATTTTCATCCATATTCTCTTTATATAAGACAACTCGGCTATGCGCAGCATGATTTAACTGACGCATAATGGATTTCCAGTCATCTTCAATATCAATACCACCAATTTCATTACGCGGCACCATAATATCTTCAACAGTGACTTTTTCCATATCTAAGATAGACAGCAACATCTGTTGGTGAGCACGTGGGATAAATTTACCTGATTCATTAACTATCGTACGCAGTTCTTCTGCACTAATAGAATGCGATTTAATATCGTGTTTTAAACCAATTAATCGCATTAAACCATTAGTAAAAAAGTTAACGAAATAAACTAACGGAATAAAAATTTTAATTAGAATCGTCAGAATGTGGCTGCTAAAAAAACTTACTTTTTCAGGATAAACTGCCGCTGCTGTTTTCGGGAAAATTTCTGAAAATACTAACATCACAAAAGTTAGTACCCCAGTTGCAATCGCCACACCAGCATCCCCGCCTAAACGCAATCCGATCATAGTCGCAATTGCTGATGCCATAATATTTACTAAGTTATTAAAAATGAGAATAAAGCTGAGCAGAATATCAGTTTTTTTCAATAATTTTTCAGCTTTTTGTGCACCAGTATGCCCTTTTTCAGCCAAATACCTTACACGATAACGGTTGAGAGAAAGCAAGCCAGTTTCAGAACTTGAGAAATATGCAGAAAGAATAAGTAACAAAATTAAAAGAATAAAAAGCGTACTTATGGGGATACTGTCCAAAATAAAATCCTATATAAAATTAATCATTCGATACGATAACGCTCCATTTTATTATCGTATCACCTACCAACTAGGCAATCACTAATCGACTACCGAAGTAGGCAACAGTGAGCAAAATCATACCTGAAATTGTATAAATTATCACTCTTTTTCCACGCCAATGCAGTTTGTAATGACCAAATAATAAAATGGCAAATACTAACCAAGCAATAAATGAAAAAATTGCTTTTTGAATCTGCTCCGCTGAAAAAAAGTTTGGTAAATAAATGCTGCCACTAATCAAGGTAATGCTTAACAGCGATTCTCCTAATATAAGTAATTGAAATAACTGTTTTTCTACTTTCATTAATGGCGGAATCATTGGTGAAAATGTCATTTTTTTCTGTTTTAAATTACGATCTAACCAGCCTAACTGAAACGCATATAGTGTACAAATAAAGAAAACAGCATAACCAAACAATGCCAACATAATATGGAATAACAATCCAATATTTTCTGTTAAATGCTTAATAAAACTGCCGGGGAAAAAGGTTGTACCAACAACATTAATCGTGGCAAAGCAATATACAATAGGCAACAAAAACCAAAGTGTATTTGTACGTAAAATCGAAAAAGTGACAAAAATACTTACTAAAATAGAAACCAAAGAAGATACATTGAACAGCGTAAAATTTTGTCCGCCAGCAACGAAGAAATTATTCACTAAACCAATGACATGCAACACAATTGCTAAAATTGCACTATGGAAGATCCATTTTTTACTTGACTGCGTAATCGTTGTTGTTTCGCCTTGCTGTACTTTCATTAACACTGGGGTAATTAATAAAATACTGCTTAAATACGCTACAATCGTCAACACGCCAATCCACAACATAATTCTTGCTCTCTTAAAAAACTATAAGCCATAAAAAGTTAGCAGTTTTTACCTAAATTTTCCATAGGATTATGTTGTAATGATGAAAACAAACAAATTTTCGGTATAATGCCCACTGTTTTTTGTTCATCTTTTTATAGTGCAATGCTGACAATTGCCACACTATAACGAATCATACAAAATCAGGAATTCCCTATGTTTGAAAATTTATCCGATCGCCTTTCACGCACTTTACGTAATATCAGCGGAAAAGGGCGTTTAACTGAAGATAATATTAAAGATACCTTACGTGAAGTGCGTATGGCTTTATTAGAAGCTGACGTTGCTTTGCCTGTTGTTCGCGAATTTATTAATCAAGTTAAAGAACGTGCTTTAGGTGTTGAAGTCAACAAAAGCCTTACACCGGGACAAGAATTTATCAAAATCGTCCAAGCTGAATTAGAAAAAGCTATGGGTGATGCCAATGAGAGTTTAAACCTTGCAACACAACCTCCAGCAGTTATTTTGATGGCAGGTTTACAAGGTGCTGGTAAAACCACCAGCGTTGGAAAATTAGCTAAATTTTTACAACAACGTCATAAGAAAAAAGTTATGGTGGTTTCTGCTGACGTCTATCGCCCAGCTGCGATTAAACAATTAGAAACTCTCGCACAAACTGTAAATGCGACTTTCTTTCCATCAGATGTTTCACAAAAACCAGTTGAAATCGTGAAGGCTGCTCTCGCCGAAGCTAAACTGAAGTTTTTTGATGTTTTAATCGTGGATACTGCAGGTCGTCTACACGTTGATGAAGAGATGATGGAAGAAATTAAACAAATCCATCAAGCATTAAATCCTATTGAAACCTTATTTACCGTTGATGCAATGACAGGGCAAGATGCTGCCAATACTGCAAAAGCATTTAACGAAGCATTGCCATTAACCGGGGTGATCTTAACTAAAGTTGATGGTGATGCACGTGGCGGTGCCGCATTATCGATTCGCCAAATCACTGGCAAACCGATTAAGTTCCTTGGTATGGGTGAAAAAACTGATGCACTAGAACCTTTCTATCCAGATCGTATTGCCTCTCGTATTCTCGGTATGGGTGACGTTCTTTCATTGATCGAAGATTTACAACGTAATGTCGATCAAGAAAAAGCTGAACGCATGGCGAAAAAATTCAAAAAAGGCGATGACTTTACCCTTGAAGATTTTCGTGAACAATTACTCGAGATGAAAAAAATGGGCGGTATGATGTCAATGTTAGACAAACTACCTGGTATGCAAAATTTACCTGACCATGTAAAAAATCAAGTAGATGACAAAATGTTTAACCGTATGGAAGCAATGATCAATTCAATGACTTTCAAAGAACGCCAAAACCCAGCCATTATCAAAGGTTCTCGTAAACGCCGTATTGCTGCTGGCTCTGGTACACAAGTACAAGATCTTAATCGTATGTTGAAACAATTCGAAGACATGCAACGTATGATGAAAAAAATGCGCAAAGGTGGTATGGCGAAAATGATGCGTGGTATGAAAGGCTTAATGGGTGGCCTTGGTGGTATGGGCGGAATGTTTAAACATTAATTAGTTTTAACCAAAGTGAAAATGGCATAAATTCAATAATTTATGCCATTTTTTATAAACAATTTATGTATGATTATAACCTATGGAATTTAGCTAAGATCGCTAAAGAAAGTGTAGTAATTAAGATCGAAATCAATGCATACATATACACACCATCCCATTGCCATACATTCTTAATCATTACGACCGGTACTCCAGCTAATGCTGCCCCAACATAACTAAATAGACCGCGGAAACCAGTAATAGAACCAGCTGCATCTTTATGCGTTACATCTAAACAACCTACGGCAAATAACATATGTGGTCCATAAAGCGCAAAGCCCATAATCGTAAATAAACAAGCAGTTAAAATATACGAACTGTCTTGCACGACTGGTACCAATACAATAGAAACACAGAGCATTAAAGCAAACATTAAGCCTGTCATCCAGCGATTACTTCTAAATAAAAAGTCTGAAAGGTAACCTGCAATCAACCCACCAGCTAAACCACCAGCTTCAAACCACGTAATAATAGAGTTTGCTTTTACTAAATCCCAACCATGCGCTTGTACATAATAAATTTGCGGCCAGTCATTTAGAATGGTACGTGCAATATAAACACAAAGATCCCCAACAATAATCACCCACACTAGCGGATTTTTAAGGATATATTTGAAGAAAATCTCCCAAAATCCTAAATTTGATGGGCTTGCTTTTACTTGAGCTAATTCCGTTGGGTCATTACGCCATTCACCAACTGACGGCAAACCTTCTGATCCCGGACGATCTTTAATCATAATTAACGCTAAGATCCCCATGACCAATGAAATAGCTCCCGGCACATAAAAGCCCATTTTCCAACTGCCGCTCCAAGCAATTGCAAAACTCGTTAATAACGGAGCAAGGCTACCACCAATATTATGTGCAGCTTCAACAATAGCCCACCAACGTCCCCGTTCATTTTTCGAGAACCAAGAAGCCATTATTTTTGCCATTGGTGGGAAACTTGTACCCTGTAGAATTGCATTTAAAGCATACAAAATGTAAAAAGCGGTAATACTATCTGAAAAGCCAAATAAAATATTAACGATCCCAACTCCAATCAGTGCAGGGCCTGTCATAGCACGTGGATTGATTTTATCCACTACCATTCCGCCAACAAATTTCATTGAACCATACAATATATAGAAAATAGATGACATCACCGCAAAATGCTCTGCTGTTAAAGATGTTTGCTCTAACATCATTGGTGCTGCAGCAGAAAAATTTTTACGCGTCAAATAGAACACTGCATAAGAAAGAAATACAGCTGTCACTATCTCAATACGAAATTTACGATAAGTTCTATCTATTTCCGGTTTACTCATCACAACCGGTTTATCCGGCTGATTGAAAAACCACTCCTTCAAGCTTCTCATAAAGCCACCTCTCTCAATATTTATGTCACAATTTATTCACCAATAATTAAACACAAAACAACAATTAAAACTACTACTTTTTATAAAAAATTTCCATTATTTATTATCCATAAAAAAAGTAGCCACTAAGGGCTACTTTTTAAATCTATAATTAATAAAGTTTTTTATTCTTCTTCTTTTTCTTCTTGCGGCAATACTAAATTTAAAATCAGTGCTAACAATGATCCAACCGTAATACCAGAACCAAAAATTTCTTTAAAGAAACTTGGCAATTTATCGAGAATTTCAGGGCGTGTAGTGACTGCTAAACCGCAACCAATTGAAATAGCAATAATTAAGCCATTACGTTTAGTACGTTCTACTTTATCTAACATTTGGATACCAGCAGCAATAATCATGGCAAACATCATTAAACCTGCGCCACCCAATACTGGTAATGGAATAGACACAATCAACGCACCAAAAACAGGAAATAGTCCGGCAAGTACCAATAATCCACCTGTCATTGCCACAACATAGCGACTAGCGACGCCTGTTAATGAAATCACTCCAATATTTTGTGAGAAAGACGAGAATGGTGTAGTTGACATAATCGCTGCTAATGCTGAACCTACGCCATCACATAACACACCACGACGTAAATGATCGCCAGTAATTTCAGTTTTTGTCGCATTTCCTAACGCTAAGAAATTACCACTTGATTCAACAATGGTCACTAAATAAGCAATACTCATTCCAATGATTCCTGAAATAGGGAAAGCCAAACCAAAATGTAATGGTTGTGGTAAGGCAAAAACTTGCGCTTGTTTCACCCCTTCAAAACTCACCCAACCTAATGCTAATGCAGCACAATAACCAACCAACATCCCAATTACGATCGCTGCAGCTGAAAAGATCCCTTTTCCCCATTGCACTAAAATAACCACTAACGCTAATACAAATAATGCCATCGTTAAATTTTCAGGTGTTGCATATTGAGGTTCTCCTCGTTGTCCACCAGCGAACCAATCCACTGCTACAGGAATTAAACTTAAACCAATCATCGTTACTACTGTTCCAGTGACTACTGGTGGGAAAAGTTTACGAATTGATGGCATAAAGAAACTACCAATAATCATCACTAATGAACCCACTAAAGAGGCACCCAGAATACCCGCAACACCATCTTGACTAAAACCGATTGCTAATGCAGCTGCCACAAAGGTAAAACTCGTTCCCATCACACTTGGCAAACGAATACCGATTGGTCCAACACCAATACACTGAATCATAGTCACCACACCTGAAATCAACAAGGCTGCATTAACTAATACAATCGTATCTTCCGTTGGTAAATGTAATACATTACCGATTACTAATGGCACTGCGATGATACCGCCAAGTGCCGCCAACAAATGTTGTGCTGCTAATAATAAACCTAAGCCCAAAGGTGGTTTGTCTTCAACGCTAAAAAGCAGTTTGTTATTCATAAATTCCCCAAAAGAGTGAGTTGCATTAAAAAATGGTTGAGGATTATAGACTTGTCTATCGCGATAAGCAAACGTTTGCGTAAATTTAATAAAAAGGAGTTACAGATATCAATTTTAAATCTATATATAATAAGTATCTTAAAGTCATTTAGGGGAAAAAATTATGCAAGAAACATTGATCGCTTATAAAACCATGCCTGTTTGGAATAACAAAACTTTACCAGCAATGTTCCAAGAAAAACATAACACTAAAGTTGGTACTTGGGGACAACTTCGTGTATTAAAAGGAAAATTAAAATTCTATCAACTCAATGAAGAAGGAGAAGTACTTTCAGAACATCTTTTTACACCTGAAAGTGATATTCCTTTAGTCGAACCACAAGCATGGCATCGTGTTGAATCGGCTTCAGATGACTTAGAATGTCAATTATCTTTCCTCTGCCGTCGCTCTGACTATTTCAGTAAAAAATATAATCTCACCGCAACCCATTCTGAAGTAAAAGCTGCAAGTGAAATCTTAACGCCTTGCAAAGTGTTAGATTTAGGTTGTGGACAAGGTCGTAATAGCTTATACCTTAGTATGTTAGGTTATGATGTCACTTCTTGGGATCATAATCCAACCAGTATCCAATTTCTTAATGAAATGGCAGAAAAAGAACAATTATCCGTAAAAACAGCTCTCTATGATATTAATTCAGCTAATATCCAAGAAAATTATGATTTTATTGTTTCAACAGTAGTGTTTATGTTCTTGAATGCCCAAGCTGTACCAAACATTATTGCCAATATGCAGCAACACACTAATATTGGTGGTTATAATCTTATTGTTGCCGCAATGAATACGGCTGATGTACCTTGTCCAATGCCGTTCTCATTTACTTTTAAAGAAGATGAATTACGCAACTATTATCAAGGTTGGGAATTAATTAAATATCAAGAAGAGATGGGCGAATTACATAAAACTGACGCCAATGGCAATCGAATTAAAATGAAATTCGTTACTATGCTAGCGAAGAAAATTGCCTAAAAAATAAAACCGTTATTTTTCACCAACAATCAAGCGTGTTAGACTGTATAAAAAAGCAGTATTAAAGGGAGAACATTATGCACGCTTGGCAAAAATCAGTCTTAATCTTAAGCTTGGTTGTTGGTAGCGTATCTTACGCAGCGGAAAACAAAGTATCAACAACAACCGATACACCTACCACACAACCAGATAAACTCACTCTACAACGTCAACAATATCAAGAGTTTATGCAATTTTTAAGTGGTAATGTAAGTGATAGCAGTGTTGCATTCGCTACGCAATTATTACCAAAACTACAAGATTATCCGCTCTATCCTTATGCGTGGTATCGTACTTTAGTTAGACAATCTTTAGTTTCTTTGGCACAACTACAACAATTTTTAGCTGCTAATCCCAATTTTCCTTTAAATAATGCTCTTATTGATCAGTTCTATCAAAAAGCCTTGCAACAGCAGGATTGGCAATTAGTCACTACGGCAACAACTCAAATTCCAGCACAAAATACCGCCCAACAATGTATTCAACTAATTGCTAAACAAACCACCATCAATAATACTGAAGAATTAAATAAACTTTGGCAAGAAACCGAAAAATTATGGCTTTCAGGAGATAATTTACCAAAGCAGTGCATTCCGCTTTTTGATGCTTGGCAACAGGCAGGAAAACTGAATGAAACACTCATCCAACAACGGGCAGATTTAGCAATCACTACTAAAAATCGTAGCTTGCTGAATTATTTACGTGATTTAACTAAAGATGAAGCGGCAAAACAACGTTTACAAGATTGGATTAATTTGTTGGCACAACCACAAAATATCGTAAAAATTAGTGAGAATTGGACGGTAACAGCACAGAATAAGCAGATCTTACTCGCTAATTTACCACGCTATTTCCGCACAATTGGCGAACAATCATTAGATTTTAACCAATTACAACAGCAACTCACCAATTGGCAGCAAAAATGGCAATTCTCAGATGATGAACTCAATATACTAAAGAAAGCTATCCTACAACGCTTTTTCGACAATACCCAGCCACAATGGTTGGATTGGCGTGATCAACAATTACGTATTTTAAAAGATGATTCATTATTAGAACGCCGCTTGCGTGTCGCCATTCGCCAGCAACAACCATTTTCTGAATGGTTAAATTTGCTGTCATCTGCTACGGCTAGCAAAGATGAGTGGCGTTATTGGCAGGCTTGGCAAGCGCAAAAACAAGGTAATAAAAAACAAGCACAAACTATCTTAACGCAATTAAGTCAACAACGAGGATTTTACGCTTTATTGGCTGCTGAAACCTTAGGCATTAATTATCAACCACCAATGTCAGATCTTACACAACCAATTTCATTTGATCAGTTATGGCAAGATACTGAAATTACCAAAACTCTAGCTCGCATTACAGAATTGCGAAACTTTCGCTATATCGATGATGCTTATACAGAATGGTCTTATTTACTTAACAACGTTTCTGACCAACAAGCACTACTGCTCAGTGAATATGCACTACAACAGCAATGGTATGATTTAGCTGTTGCTGCCACGATTAAAGCAAAAGCTTGGGCATATATTCGTTTACGTTTACCATTTGCCTATCAGGATTGGTTTACTATTAACGTTGCTAATAAAACCATTTCATCATCATTTGCCATGGCGATTGCACGTCAAGAGAGTGCATGGCGCCCTAATGTACGCTCCGCTGCTAATGCAATTGGATTAATGCAATTATTACCAAGTACCGCACAAGCTACGGCAATACAAGCACAATATGCTCCACAGCAAGCGAATAAATTAACCGATCCATTAACCAATATCTTATTAGGCACGACACATTTACAGCAACTTGCTGAAAAATATGGTGATAATCGATTATTGATTGCGGCAGCCTATAATGCTGGTGCCAATAAAGTTGATCAATGGCTAGCTGATAATAATGGTAAGTTATCAATGGCAGAATTTATAGCTTCTATTCCTTTCTATGAAACACGTAATTATGTGCAAAATGTCATCAGTTACGACTATTATTACCAAGTATTACAAAAACAAGCTGCAAAAAAATTCAGCAAATCAGAAACTGATCGATTATACTAGTTTAATAGTAAATGAAAGGAGCAAGCTATGTACATCAGTCGAGATTTAGAACAGTGGCAACAAGTCTTGAATTTTTTAAGACAAGGGTTTGCAGCAGGAAAAGAACAAGACATATTAATGATGCTACTTACCCCTGATGAACGTGATTCATTGGGTTTGCGTTTGCAAATTGTTAAACAATTATTGGATAAGAAATTATCTCAGCGAGAAATTCAGCAAAATCTCAATACCAGTGTCGCAACGATTACTCGTGGTTCTAATTTAATTAAAAGTATTGATCCCGATTTTTTGCAATGGGTAAAAACACAATTGAATGTTGAAAATTAATAAACTTTTTTCACAACGCTGCCGTCTTCGTTTAGCTAAGCTGTTAGTTATGCTAATCGCTGGCTTTTTTTGTTGTGTCATACTATTGCGTTTTTTGCCAATTCCTTATTCTACTTATATGTTGCAAAAAACCGTCACTAATATTTTCAACACTAATTACCATACCCAACATAAATGGGTAAGTATGGATCAAATTTCACCTGCTATGCAATTAGCAGTACTTGCTGCCGAAGATCAACGATTTCCTGATCATTGGGGCTTTGATATTGATGCTATAGAAAAAGCATTCAAACATAATCAATCATCTAAACGTACAAGAGGAGCTTCTACTATTTCACAACAAACAGCTAAAAACCTATTTTTATGGTCAGGACGAAGCTGGATTAGAAAAGGATTAGAAGTACCTATTACTTTAAGTTTAGAGCTTTTTTGGTCAAAACGGCGTATTCTTGAGGTCTATTTAAATATTGCTGAATTTGGACCTGGTATTTTCGGTGTAGAAGCCGCTAGCCAATATTATTTCAAAAAAAGCGCTGCTAAACTCACTCGTTATCAAGCTGCGTTACTGGCCGCCGTATTGCCAAATCCGATTCTATACCGAGTAAACCGTCCATCAGCTTATGTACAATCCAGACAAAATTGGATTTTAAGGCAAATGCAATTACTTGGAAGTAATTACCTAAATCAACTTAATTGATCTCAAAAGGAGGAAAGCTATGAGCATTTTAATTACTGGCGCTTCAGCTGGTTTTGGTGCAGCTACATGTCGCGCATTCATTAATGCTGGTTACAAAGTTATCGGTGCTGCTCGCCGCTTAGATAAACTACAACAGTTACAAAAAGAATTTGGTGACAAATTCTATCCTCTAGTCATGGATGTTTCTGATCCTCAATCGATTGATGCAGGACTCTCGTCTTTGCCAGCAGAGTGGAAATCAATCGATTTATTAGTCAACAACGCCGGTTTAGCACTAGGCTTAGAACCAGCTTATAAAACCAACTTTGCTGATTGGAAAACAATGGTTGACACTAATGTGCTTGGACTAATTTATTTAACTCGCCAAGTATTACCGCAAATGGTGGAACGCAATCAAGGGACTATCATTAATTTAGGTTCTATCGCAGGTACCTATCCTTATCCTGGTGGCAATGTGTATGGTGCAACCAAAGCATTTGTAAAACAATTTAGTTTAAACTTACGTGCTGATCTTTCTGGTACTGCAATTCGAGTTTCTAATGTTGAACCTGGATTATGTGGTGGAACTGAATTTTCAAATGTCCGTTTTAAAGGTGATGATGAACGTGCTGCACAAGTTTATGAAGGTGTTGAATATATTCAACCAGAGGATATAGCCAATACTATTTTATGGATTTATCAACAACCAGCACATGTTAATATTAATTCTATTGAAATTATGCCTGTATCACAAAGTTTCTCTGCTTTAAAAGTAGCTAAGAAATGATCATTTTTTCTTAGCTAATCAAAAATAAAGGGGTAAATTTATCTACCCCTATTTTTTCTTACTCATCAATATTATTAGAATTAGCTAATTTTTCTTGTTTTGTATGATAAAAATAAAGAAAAATTAAACCAATTGGCGCAATCGCCCAACTAAACGCAAAACAGAATAGCATCATCATTATTTTAACAAACAGCAATAAAATTGCATTCACATAAAAGACATTATCTCCCATTATGTAATCAATAATGGATTCATAAACAAATCTCGAATATGGGTATAACAGTAAAAACAGTGTTAAGACTAATGTCACACCAATAAATCTACTATCAATAACACCAACACTAGCGTGATACATTGTTACTTCAAAAATAATATAAATAATTAAACCGAAAAATAGATGCCTAAAATAATAGGCTTTATTTAAACCACCAAAAGTTTTGCTAAGCAATGACATTGTCTTCTCTCCTTTTCAAACCAATCAATAAAACTCAAAATTATTCATTAATAACCATCATAACTTTAATTTTTTCAGATAGATAAAATCACTTCTATATTAACCGGAAAACATAAATAGTCGAGAATATTATTTAGTTTCAGCTAATGTGGCTGTATGAATGATAGAAAGGAATTACTTAATATAAATTAAGTCGGAATGAATTTATTGAGATTTGATTTAACTAGAAACAGCAAGCAACAAAAATGGGGTCTTACGACCCCATTCCCCATATCATTAAACTTCTTCTGAAGAATCATCTTTATTTTCTGAGGTTTCTTTCACCTCATTTTCTTTTTTCTCTGTTTTTTCAGCAGCTGGTTCTGTTTTCTCTGCTGGTTTAGTTTTTTCTACCCACCCTGTTGGAGGTGTCACTTCTTGACGCTCCATTAATTGTTTAATTTGTGGCTCATCAATAGTTTCATATTTTACTAATGCATCTTTCATTGCATGTAAAATATCCATATTGTCAATTAACAGCTGTCTTGCACGTTGATAGTTACGCGACACAATATCACGCACTTCTTCATCAATCGTATGAGCTGTTTCATCAGACATATGTTTTGCTTTTGCCATTGAACGACCTAAGAAAACTTCACCTTCATTTTCTGCATATAAAATTGGTCCTAATTTAGTTGAGAAACCCCATTCAGTTACCATTTTACGCGCAATATTAGTAGCAACTTGAATATCGTTTGATGCACCAGTTGATACATTTTCATCACCATAAATTAATTCTTCGGCGATGCGTCCCGCATATAAGGTAGACAACTTACTTTCTAATTGTTTTTGGCTAATACTAATTTGATCGCCTTCAGGTAAGAAGAAAGTTACCCCTAATGCGCGTCCACGCGGAATAATAGTTACTTTATGCACTGGATCATGTTCAGGCACCAAATAACCTACAATAGCGTGACCAGCTTCATGATAAGCAGTTGATTCTTTTTGCTTATCCGTCATCATCATAGTACGGCGTTCTGGTCCCATATTGATCTTATCTTTAGCCTTTTCAAACTCAAGCATAGTGACTAAACGCTTATTCGTACGTGCTGCAAAAAGCGCTGCTTCATTAACTAAATTAGCTAAATCAGCTCCAGAATAACCTGGGGTACCACGAGCAATCGTCATTGGATCAACATCGCTTCCCATAGGAATTTTACGCATATGCACCTTCAAAATTTGCTCACGACCACGTACATCAGGTAAGCCAACCACAACTTGGCGGTCAAAACGTCCTGGACGAGTTAATGCTGGATCGAGTACATCTGGACGGTTAGTTGCCGCAATAACAATAACACCTTCATTACCTTCAAAGCCATCCATTTCAACCAACATCTGGTTCAAGGTTTGCTCACGTTCATCATGACCGCCGCCTAAACCTGCACCACGTTGACGACCGACAGCATCAATTTCATCAATAAAAATTAGACACGGCGCTGCTTTCTTCGCTTGTTCAAACATATCACGCACACGTGAAGCACCAACCCCAACAAACATTTCTACGAAATCTGAACCGGAAATAGTAAAAAATGGTACTTTCGCCTCACCCGCAATTGCTTTTGCTAATAATGTTTTACCTGTTCCTGGAGGACCTACCATTAAAATACCTTTCGGAATTTTTCCACCCAATTTTTGGAATTTACCCGGGTCACGTAAGAAATCGACAATTTCACCAACCTCTTCTTTCGCTTCATCACAACCAGCAACATCAGCAAAAGTTGTCTTAATTTGTTCCTGCGTCATCATTCTAGCGCGGCTTTTACCAAATTTTAGCGCACCACCGCCACCACCTTGCATTTGGCGCATAAAGAAAATCCATACACCAACTAGCAATAACATTGGGAACCAAGAAATTAAGATTTGTGCAAATAAACCACGTTTTTCTGGTGGTGTACCTGAAACCTTAACATCTTTTTTCAAGAGATCATCTAATACTTTATCATCATATAATGGCATAACTGTTTGATATTTATCGCCATTTTTCTTGGTTACTGCAATCTCATTACCGTCAAATACGGTTTCAGATATTTGATTATTACCAATATCGGTAATAAATGTGGAGTAATCCGTAGCATCTCGAGAACTACTAGAAAAGCCTTGGAACACAGTCATTAGCACAACGGCTACAACACTCCAAAGCATGATATTTTTAAGCATATTATTATTTTTCAAGGTAAATCCCCGTCTTTATTTGTCTGATTAAAAAACTATTTGATATGGTTAAAGTTTATAGCCAGTTGCGACAATATAAACTTCACGAGAACGATCCCGAGAAGCCTCTGGCTTGCGTACTTTTACATTTTTAAATAATGAGCGAATTTCTCGTAGATATTCATCAAATCCCTCTCCTTGAAACACTTTAACCACAAAACTCCCCTGCGTAGCAAGAACCTGCTTACACATATCTAAAGCTAATTCGACAAGATACATTGCCCGCGGAATATCAACTGAAGGCATACCACTAAAGTTCGGTGCCATATCTGACATCACCACGTCAACTTTGTTGTCGCCAATTTTATCAAGAAGTGCTTTCAGCACATTTTCCTCGCGGAAATCACCTTGCAAAAAATCAACACCAACAATCGGATCCATATCTAAAATATCACAAGCGATTACTCTACCTTTGTTGCCAATTTGAGTTACCACATATTGTGACCAACCACCTGGAGCTGCACCAAGATCAACCACAGTCATATTTGGCTTAAATAATTTATCCGTTTTTTGAATTTCATCTAATTTAAAATAGGCTCTGGAGCGCAATTTTTGTTTGTGAGCTTGTTGAACAAATTTATCTTTGAAATGTTCGTTGAGCCAACGAGTAGAGCTAGCAGAACGTTTTTTCTTACCCATAACAACTTAAAATTAAAACTTATTACTTTGATATCAAAAATACCGATACTATATGATGATTGTTACCTAAATTTCAAGGTAAAGTGATGTAAATTCAACGAATACAGCAATAGGAAATACAATTCTAGCGTATTCTAGCTAAATAAGATGTCAATCCAGTGAATTAATATGATTTTCTTCCTATTTTCTGCATAAATGTTTAAAATACTGGGTTTCAAAATTATGATTAAAGGATTCCTATGTCATTAACTCTTTCAACTAAGCAAAAACAGTACTTAAAAGGTCTCGCACACCATTTAAATCCTGTTGTTTTATTGGGTGGAAATGGTTTAACTGAAGGCGTTATTGCTGAAATTGATAATGCCTTAAATCACCATGAATTAATTAAAGTAAAAATTTCTGGTGTTGATCGTGAAGATAAAGAATTAGTTACTGCGGCCATCGTACGTGAAACCGGCGCTTGTGCAGTACAACGTATTGGACATATCTTAGTTCTTTATCGCCCAAGTGATGAGCCGGTAATTACATTACCGAAAAAATAAAAATATCCATCAAAAAAAGCAGATCAATCTTCGATCTGCTTTTTTAATACACTAAAAATAAATTCTTTACTTCAAATAGCTACGTAGCAATTCTGCTTTGTCTGTACGTTCCCATGGGAATTGTTCACGACCAAAATGGCCATAAGCAGCAGTTTGACGATAAATTGGTTGAATTAAATCTAACATTTTGATCAAACCATATGGACGTAAATCAAAATGTTCACGTACTGCGTTAACTAATACTTCATTAGCCACTTTACCTGTACCAAAAGTTTCAATCATAATTGAAGTTGGCTCTGCAACCCCAATAGCATAAGATAATTGAATCTCACAACGATCTGCTAATCCTGCAGCAACAATATTTTTAGCTACATAACGAGCAGCATAGGCAGCAGAACGATCCACTTTAGAAGGATCCTTACCAGAGAAAGCACCACCGCCATGACGAGCAGCACCACCATAAGTATCAACAATGATTTTACGACCTGTCAAACCACAATCGCCCATCGGACCACCAATGACAAAACGCCCTGTTGGATTGATAAAATATTTAGTATTTGCAGATAACCATTGTTCAGGTAATACTGGCTTAATAATTTCTTCCATAATACCTTCACGTAGCTCTTTTTCGCTTATACTATCAGCATGCTGGCTTGAAAGCACTACTGTATCAATACCTTGAATCTTGCCATCTTCATAAACAAATGTAATTTGGCTTTTAGCATCTGGTCGTAACCAAGGTAAGACTCCACTACGACGAACTTCAGCTTGTTTTTCCATTAAGCGATGAGCATAAGTAATAGGAGCAGGCATCAACACTTCTGTTTCATTTGTCGCATAACCAAACATAATTCCTTGGTCACCCGCACCTTGATCCAATGGATTTTGTCTATCAACCCCTTGGTTAATATCAGAAGATTGTTTACCTATACCGTTCAATACAGCACAAGAATGCCCATCAAATCCCATTTCTGATGAAGTATAACCAATATCACAAATAACTTGACGTGCTAAATGTTCAATATCAACCCATGCTGAAGTAGTAATTTCACCACCGATTAATGCCATACCAGTTTTGACATAAGTTTCACAAGCTACGCGAGCTTTTGGATCTTGCTCTAAAATCGCATCTAATACTGCATCTGAAATCTGATCAGCAATCTTATCTGGATGCCCTTCAGATACTGATTCAGAAGTAAATAAATATTTTGACATGAAAATTCCTTATTAAAATCTCTAAGTGCTAATTTCGATTTATTTCAATAAAATTAAGTAGAAAACATTAAAGAGAGGTTATTAGATAGATGTTTTTACTTCTAGACGGCTATAATACCGTTTATTTTACATTTGACAAGTAATTTTTTAGCTAATCATCAGTTATCTAATGGATTCGCCTTCTTGTAGAAAATTAGATGATCGCCGAAGCGATCATCATTATTAACGCCATTTTTATAACCTTTTATTTAACTGTTGTTCAACTTTTTTCCTCTCCCATTCATCATCCAACCAAATAGGAATTACCCATATGCGAAAAGCTTTGATCAATATACCTATTCCCCATCCAATAACTACCCAAATTACCCACCAATAATCTGGCGTCATTATTAAATTAATCAGAAATAACAAAAGATTTATGACAAAATAGATACTCAATTGGATATAAAAGTCTCTTATCTGACGTACTTTCTTTAGTGCTATTTTTATTTCAGGTGTAATCATAGAGCGTACCTCATTTTCAATCGGTGGCTGTTGTAGAGTTGCAATACTTACCTGAAATACAGCTGCTAAAGCTGCCCAAGTTTCCAAACCAACACGATCCCCTCTTTCCACTCGATGAATTGTACGTGTAGATAATCCTGCTAGTTCTGCTAATGTTTCTTGGGTCCAGCCATTTTTTTCTCGCCAAATTTTGACAGAATTCATACATAGAAACCTCTTATTAATAAAGTTCATATCACATCATAAATAAAACGTTAAAAATAAGCGAACAACATAAAATTAAATTTAACGCACTATGGATATTCTCACTTTATAAAAGGTTTAACCATGACAGTTATCAGACAAAAAACTGACATTAGCGTTAATAGGAAAATTAGATAATAAATGCATGTTGAATATCAAAACAAACTTATCAACTTAATAGATACGGAGAAGATGAGGTGATTGGTGATTAGGATAGCCTAAGCAAAAGCCAGCCATCCCTAAAAAATCAAAAAACAAAAAGTAGAAAAATAAAAAACAGAAAACAGAAACCCAAAATCACAAAATAAAAAAAACAATAAAAAAAACGCTAGCTGACTCCTCAACTAGCGTCCTTCTCGCTTTTTCTTTAACCTGGCAGTGACCTACTCTCACATGGGGAATCCCCACACTACCATCGGCATTACGACATTTCACTTCTGAGTTCGGCATGGATTCAGGTGGGACTATCGCATTCTCGCCGCCAGGATTAATTCTTTTTACTTTCTGCTTCTAGCTTCTCGCTTTCTGCTTTATCTTCTTCTCTAAAAAACGTTCACAAGCTGTCAACTCATCAGTGAGTTTTCTTTTCCTCTCACTGCTTTCTCTCTTTCGCTTCTTCGCTTTTCTTACCTGCTCTCTTCGGGTAAAAACCCTTCAGCGTTGTATAGTTAAGCCTCTCGGGCAATTAGTATGGGTTAGCTCAATGACTCACATCACTTACACACCCCACCTATCTACGTCGTCGTCTTCAACAACCCTTACAATCTCTCGATTGGGACAACTCATCTCGGGGCAAGTTTCGTGCTTAGATGCTTTCAGCACTTATCTCTCCCGCACTTAGCTACCCAGCATTGCTTCTGGCGAAACAACTGGAACACCAGCGGTGCGTCCACTCCGGTCCTCTCGTACTAGGAGCAGCCCCCCTCAATTCTCCTTCGCCCACGGCAGATAGGGACCGAACTGTCTCACGACGTTCTAAACCCAGCTCGCGTACCACTTTAAATGGCGAACAGCCATACCCTTGGGACCTACTTCAGCCCCAGGATGTGATGAGCCGACATCGAGGTGCCAAACACCGCCGTCGATATGAACTCTTGGGCGGTATCAGCCTGTTATCCCCGGAGTACCTTTTATCCGTTGAGCGATGGCCCTTCCATTCAGAACCACCGGATCACTATGACCTACTTTCGTACCTGCTCGACTTGTCCGTCTCGCAGTCAAGCTTGCTTCTACCATTGTACTAACCTCACGATGTCCGACCGTGATTAGCAAACCTTCGTACTCCTCCGTTACTCTTTGGGAGGAGACCGCCCCAGTCAAACTACCCACCAGACACTGTCCGAATACCCGTTACAGGTACCTCGTTAGAACATCAAACGTTAAAGGGTGGTATTTCAACATCGACTCCTTACCAACTGGCGTCAGTATCTCTCAGTCTCCCACCTATCCTACACATTAAAATTCAAGGTTCAGTGTCAAGCTATAGTAAAGGTTCACGGGGTCTTTCCGTCTAGCCGCGGGTACACCGCATCTTCACGGCGATTTCAATTTCACTGAGTCTCGGGTGGAGACAGCCTGGCCATCATTACGCCATTCGTGCAGGTCGGAACTTACCCGACAAGGAATTTCGCTACCTTAGGACCGTTATAGTTACGGCCGCCGTTTACTGGGGCTTCGATCAAGTGCTTCTCTTTCAATAACACCATCAATTAACCTTCCAGCACCGGGCAGGCGTCACACCCTATACGTCCACTTGCGTGTTTGCAGAGTGCTGTGTTTTTATTAAACAGTTGCAGCCAGCAGGTCTCTTCGACTGGTTCATGCTCCATCTGTTCAGACTTCACACTACGCCAGCGCACCTTCTCCCGAAGTTACGGTGCTATTTTGCCTAGTTCCTTCACCCGAGTTCTCTCAAGCGCCTTAGTATTCTCTACCTGACCACCTGTGTCGGTTTTCAGTACGGTTTATTAGATAATGTGCTTAGCAGCTTTTCCTGGAAGCTTGGCATCAACAACTTCGCAACCGTAGTTACTCCTCATCACGCCTCAGCATTAATGGTGCGGATTTGCCTACACCATCTACCTACACGCTTGAACAGACCCTTCCGTCCGTCTGCTTGCCTAGCCTTCTCCGTCCCTACATCGCTTATCTAACAAGTATGGGAATATTAACCCATTTCCCATCGACTACGCTCTTCAGCCTCGCCTTAGGGGCCGACTCACCCTGCCCCGATTAACGTTGGACAGGAAACCTTGGTCTTCCGGCGAGCGGGCCTTTCACCCGCTTTATCGTTACTTATGTCAGCATTCGCACTTGTGATACCTCCAGCAACCCTCTCAAGTCACCTTCTTCGGCTTACACAACGCTCCCCTACCCAACAGGCGTATCACTAATATTCCTTCAATCTCACACCCTCCACTCAACGTGTTGGGCGCTTGACCAACTTGCTCTATACTTTCGCAAGTTGTTAATCGTAAGGCGTATTAGTGATACGCCTGATGCCGCAGCTTCGGTGCTATATTTTAGCCCCGTTACATCTTCCGCGCAGACCGACTCGACTAGTGAGCTATTACGCTTTCTTTAAATGATGGCTGCTTCTAAGCCAACATCCTAGCTGTCTATGCCTTTCCACCTCGTTTCCCACTTAATATAGACTTTGGGACCTTAGCTGGCGGTCTGGGTTGTTTCCCTCTCCACGACGAACGTTAGCACCCGCCGTGTGTCTCCTATATATTACTCTTTGGTATTCGCAGTTTGCATCGGGTTGGTAATCCGGGATGGACCCCTAGCCGAAACAGTGCTCTACCCCCAAAGGTATTCATATAAGGCTCTACCTAAATAGATTTCGGGGAGAACCAGCTATCTCCCGGTTTGATTGGCCTTTCACCCCCAGCCACAATTCATCCGCTACTTTTTCAACAGTAGTCGGTTCGGTCCTCCAGTTAGTGTTACCCAACCTTCAACCTGACCATGGCTAGATCACCGGGTTTCGGGTCTATACCTTGCAACTTACGCCCAGTTAAGACTCGGTTTCCCTTCGGCTCCCCTATCCGGTTAACCTCGCTACAAAATATAACTCGCTGACCCATTATACAAAAGGTACGCAGTCACATAGTCTCCTATGCTCCCACTGCTTGTACGTACACGGTTTCAGGTTCTCTTTCACTCCCTCCCGGGGTTCTTTTCGCCTTTCCCTCACGGTACTGGTTCACTATCGGTCAATCAGGAGTATTTAGCCTTGGAGGATGGTCCCCCCTTCTTCAGACAAGATTCCTCGTGTCTCGCCCTACTTCTTGTTAGCTTAGTACCATAAAGGATTCTTCAGATACGGGATTGTCACCCTCTTCGATTGAGCTTCCCAACTCATTCTCCTAAATCCTTTACTATCTCTAACGGCTACTCCACTTTCGCTCGCCGCTACTCGCAGAATCTCGGTTGATTTCTTTTCCTCAGGGTACTGAGATGTTTCAGTTCTCCTGGTTCGCTTCACTATCCTATAGATTCAGACAGTGATGATAGATTCTTCATCTACCGGGTTTCCCCATTCGGATATCGTGGAGTTAACGCTTCTTATCAACTCCTCCACGCTTTTCGCAGATTAGCACGTCCTTCTTCGCCTCTGATTGCCTAGGCATCCACCGTGTACGCTTACTTACTTAACTATACAACCTCAAGGATTCTCTCCCTTCAGTCGCTCGCTTTTGAGTTCTCAGTTTTCAGCTTGTGTCTTCGTTTTTAAAGAGCATTTATCATAAAGATATCGTTAATTGGCGTCCCCTAGGGGATTCGAACCCCTGTTACCGCCGTGAAAGGGCGATGTCCTAGGCCTCTAGACGAAGGGGACTTCTACCAATTAACGATACCCTCGCTTCTATCAAACAATCTGTGTGAACATTTCATAGTAACATCTTCACTTTAATCTAGTAAGGAGGTGATCCAACCGCAGGTTCCCCTACGGTTACCTTGTTACGACTTCACCCCAGTCATGAATCATACCGTGGTAAACGCCCTCCTAAAGGTTAAGCTATCTACTTCTGGTACAACCCACTCCCATGGTGTGACGGGCGGTGTGTACAAGGCCCGGGAACGTATTCACCGCGACATTCTGATTCGCGATTACTAGCGATTCCGACTTCATGGAGTCGAGTTGCAGACTCCAATCCGGACTACGATGCACTTTCTGAGTTTCGCTCCATGTCGCCACTTCGCCTCCCTCTGTATGCACCATTGTAGCACGTGTGTAGCCCTACTCGTAAGGGCCATGATGACTTGACGTCATCCCCACCTTCCTCCAGCTTGTCACTGGCAGTCTCCTTTGAGTCCCCGGCTTCAACCGCTGGCAACAAAGGATAAGGGTTGCGCTCGTTGCGGGACTTAACCCAACATTTCACAACACGAGCTGACGACAGCCATGCAGCACCTGTCTCATAGCTCCCGAAGGCACAAACTCATCTCTGAGTCCTTCTATGGATGTCAAGAGTAGGTAAGGTTCTTCGCGTTGCATCGAATTAAACCACATGCTCCACCGCTTGTGCGGGCCCCCGTCAATTCATTTGAGTTTTAACCTTGCGGCCGTACTCCCCAGGCGGTCGATTTATCACGTTAGCTTCGAGGACCAATCTCTAAAACCAATCCCCAAATCGACAGCGTTTACAGCGTGGACTACCAGGGTATCTAATCCTGTTTGCTCCCCACGCTTTCGCACATGAGCGTCAGTATCTTCCCAAGGGGCTGCCTTCGCCTTCGGTATTCCTCCACATCTCTACGCATTTCACCGCTACACATGGAATTCTACCCCTCCCTAAAGTACTCTAGCGACCCAGTATGAAATGCAATTCCCAGGTTAAGCCCAGGGCTTTCACACCTCACTTAAGTCACCACCTGCGTGCCCTTTACGCCCAGTTATTCCGATTAACGCTCGCACCCTCCGTATTACCGCGGCTGCTGGCACGGAGTTAGCCGGTGCTTCTTCTGTGGCTAACGTCAATTACATGCCCTATTTAAGCATGCACCTTCCTCACCACCGAAAGAACTTTACAACCCGAAGGCCTTCTTCATTCACGCGGCATGGCTGCGTCAGAGTTCCCTCCATTGCGCAATATTCCCCACTGCTGCCTCCCGTAGGAGTCTGGGCCGTGTCTCAGTCCCAGTGTGGCTGGCCATCCTCTCAGACCAGCTAGAGATCGTCGGCTTGGTGAGCCCTTACCTCACCAACTACCTAATCTCACTTGGGCTCATCTTATGGCTAAAGGCCTTTCGGTCCCTCTACTTTAATCTCTCGATATTACGCGGTGTTAGCTACAGTTTCCCGTAGTTATCCCCCTCCATAAGCCAAATTCCCAAGCCTTACTCACCCGTCCGCCACTCGTCAGCAAGAAAGCAAGCTTTCCTCTGTTACCGTCCGACTTGCATGTGTTAAGCCTGCCGCCAGCGTTCAATCTGAGCCATGATCAAACTCTTCAATTTAATCTTCGCTCTCAAAAAAACTGACTTCGTTATTCAAATCATATGAATCTTCAAATTCAGCATTCAAGATAATTTTTTTTAATTCTTTTACTTAAAGTAAAAACATCATCTACGAATGCCCACACAGATTGTCTGATAAAATGTTAAAGAACAAAAAAATGGTCGGCGAGATAGGATTTGAACCTACGACCCACTGGTCCCAAACCAGTTGCGCTACCAAACTGCGCTACTCGCCGATAGAATAATGGGGTGGCTAATGAGACTCGAACTCACGACAACCGGAATCACAATCCGGGGCTCTACCAACTGAGCTATAGCCACCATTGAAATTTTGTTGACATCGCGTTAGCTATCAAATCACACCGAGCTGGCGCGCCCGACAGGATTCGAACCTGAGACCTTTGGCTCCGGAGGCCAACGCTCTATCCAACTGAGCTACGAGCGCTCATCGCGTCGTTGCGGGGCGTATATTAATGACTTTCATTTTAGCTGTCTAGTTTTTTTTTCATATTTTTTTTGTTTGGCGATAATTTGCCCTTTCTCGCCATTTTTTAGTCATTTTTCTGTTATTTAATGTGCAAAATCGAGCAGTCGCTTTGTATCTCATCATTAAATTAACAAAAACATTTTCGTTTATTTCGCCATTGAACCTTTCGCTTTACGCAATCGACGTTGAATACGACGAATAAAACGAGTAACACGCCATGCTCTGGTAATCGAATAACCATATAAAAAGATTAATAAGATGAAGCCAAAGAACATTAACCATTCATTGACATAATAAATTTCACCTAAAATACCAAAGCCAGCACAAATAGCCGCCATCAGGGTAATAACTAAAAAAGCTTGTCTTGAAGTTAATCCTGCTCTCACCATTAAGTGATGAACATGCAAACGGTCTGGACGGAATGGGCTCTTTTTCTTTTTCAAACGGCGGATCACGACACAAATCATATCAATAAGTGGAATCGCAATTAGCCATAGTGCTGTGATAGGTTTGATCGGGTGTCCATGTCCTTGCGTACTCAATAATAAGATCCAAATCATTGTGAATCCAATTAAGGTACTTCCTGAATCCCCCATAAATACTTTATTTTTGACGCCGAAAATAGAAAGGTTAAACAAAATATAAGGGATCAAGCAAAGAATTAATGCAAAACACCACGCCCCTAAATCTACTTGTCCATCAAGCATTAATAGGATACCAATTGCCGCAAAAGAGACACTAGATAACCCGCCCAATAAGCCGTCAATACCATCAATCATATTAAAAGCATTAACAATAGCTATGGTAGCAAACACCGTAATCACAATTCCTGCCGTACCTAATGTGACTTGGAAAGGTCCAATAATTTCACCTAAATTATTTAATGAAAGATCACCAATATAGATCATTGATAAAGCAAGTGCTGCTTGTACAATCGCCCGCAGGAATGGACTCAAATCAAATCTGTCATCCAGCACTCCAATAATTAATAAGATTGTCACGCAAGTTAGATAGAGGTATGGCAGCCTCATATCATTCCATTCCAAGAAATAGTAACAAGCATTACTAATAAATAACGCTATTCCGCCAATTAATGGAATTAAACCTTGATGGCGTTTACGATAATTTGGTTTATCAACTAATCCAATTTTTACAGCAATTGGACGCATAAGAATTAGTGCAAGAAATGAGCTTAAAAACGTTAATAAAAAACTCAACCACATATTTAAAACACCCCTTAAAATACGCGTTGTGACATTGATATATTGGGCTGGAATGGTTGCAGAGAATAGCATAAAGTGCCATCTAATACATTTGTTTTTTTCATTATCTATTGATTTCAAGTACAATACTGAACACTTTTAACAAGCAAGAGAAAATACATTATGACATCATCTAAAAACCTTTTTGCACAAGCACAAAAAGTCATTCCCGGTGGAGTAAATTCTCCAGTAAGAGCTTTCAATGGAGTTGGTAGTACTCCTGTTTTTATTCATCGAGCTCAAGGTGCTTATTTATTTGATGAAGAGGGTAAACAATATATTGATTATGTAGGTTCTTGGGGACCAATGGTATTAGGACATAACCATCCAACAATTTTACAGGCAGTAATTGACACAGCTAAAAACGGATTAAGTTTTGGTGCACCAACAGAATTAGAAATTAAATTAGCCGAATTAGTCTGCAAATTAGTTCCTTCTATTGAAATGGTTCGTATGGTGAACTCTGGTACTGAAGCAACTATGTCAGCTATCCGTCTTGCTCGTGGCTATACTAAACGCGATAAAATTATCAAATTCGAAGGTTGTTATCATGGGCATGCAGATTCATTACTCGTAAAAGCCGGATCTGGTGCTTTAACATTGGGGCAACCAAGTTCACCAGGTGTTCCTGCTGATTTTGCTAAACATACATTAACCTGCACTTATAATGACTTGCAATCCGTAGAAGACACTTTTAAACGTTATCCTGACGAAATCGCCTGTATTATTGTTGAACCTGTTGCTGGTAATATGAACTGTGTTCCACCAAAACCAGGTTTTCTACAAGGTTTACGCCAACTTTGTGATCAATACCATGCTTTGTTGATCATTGATGAAGTAATGACGGGTTTCCGCGTTGCTCTTGCTGGCGCACAATCCTATTATGGTGTAACGCCTGATCTTACTTGTTTAGGAAAAATTATTGGCGGTGGTATGCCAGTAGGTGCTTTTGGCGGTAAAAAAGAAATTATGCAATATATCGCACCAACTGGCCCAGTTTATCAAGCTGGTACTTTATCCGGTAATCCAATTGCGATGGCAGCAGGTATTGCTTGTTTAACCGAACTTTCTAAACCTGGCAATGAAGCGTTATTGGCAGAAAAAACTAAAACATTAGCTGAGGGATTAACTGCATTAGCACAAAAACATCAAATTCCATTTGTAGTTAATTATGTAGGAGGTATGTTTGGTATCTTCTTCACTGATAAAGCAAAAGTGGAAAGTTACGCTGATGTAATGAGCTGTAACATTGATCGTTTTAAAACATTCTTCCATCAAATGTTATCTCATGGTGTTTATCTTGCACCATCTGCTTTTGAAGCAGGTTTTATGTCGCTTGCACATAGCGATGAAGATATCCAAAACACCTTAAAAGCCGCCGATCTTGCATTTCAATCTTTAGCTATTTAATCTCTTTAACGGCATAATTTAATATTATGCCGTTCTGCCCAAAAAGGGTTAATTTGTACATTTTTTCGCTAAATATCTCATTATCTGGGAACATTCCTGTCTATTTTGTTGTCTTAGCCGTCGCGAAAATTATTTCGTAAGAAATTACTTTGATTAATTTAGGGATGTTTATTTATATGAAAAAGAAAAATTTTGTATTAACTAGTATCGCTTTGGGATTAAGTGTTCTTTGTGCTTCAATGCCTAGCCAAGCCAATATCCCAGTACCACTTTTAGAAAATACAACTACCTCAACACCAAGTTTAGCACCTGTTATCGAACAAGTATTACCAGCTGTTGTCACCATTTCCGTAGAAGGTACTACTGAAAATGATAACTCTGCAGGAAATAATCCATTTGCTGATTTACCACCAGAATTCCAATTTTTCTTTGGAGATCAATTTGGTGGACGCTCACCTCGTCAATTTAAAGGTTTAGGATCTGGGGTGATTATCAATGCAAACAAAGGTTACGTCTTAACTAATAACCATGTTGTTGATGGTGCTGATAAAATCACTGTTACCTTAAATGATGGTAGAGAATATAAAGCAAAACTCTTAGGCAATGATTCTATGTCTGATGTTGCATTGCTCAAATTAGAGAATGCTAAAGATTTAACTCAAATCAAAATGGCTGACTCTGATAAAGTTAAAGTTGGTGATTTTGTTCTCGCTGTCGGTAATCCATTTGGTCTAGGACAAACTGTTACATCAGGAATTATTTCTGCATTAGGTCGTTCTGCAGATGATGACACCAATAGTTACCAAAACTATATTCAAACTGATGCTGCTGTAAACAGAGGCAACTCTGGAGGCCCTTTATTAAACTTAAAAGGTGAACTCGTCGGGATCAATACTGCGATTATTGCCCCAAGCGGTGGTAATGTTGGGATCGCCTTTGCAATTCCAAGTAATATGGCAAATAGCTTAGCGCAACAAATTGTTGAATTCGGTCAGGTAAAACGTGGCGTATTAGGTATTAAAGGTGGTGAACTAAATGCTGATCTCGCTAAAGCCTTTGATGTAAAAGCGCAAAAAGGTGCTTTTGTTAGCGAAGTTTTACCAGATTCTGCTGCCGCTAAAGCTGGCTTAAAAGCTGGAGATATCATTACTGCCCTCAATGGACAAACTATCAATAGCTTCTCTGAACTACGTGCCAAAATCGCTACTACTGGCGCTGGTAAAGAAATGGAAATTACCTACTTACGTGATGGCAAATCAAACACCGTCAAAGTGAAACTACAAGCAGATAATGAAACTGCGGCAAGTGGCAATAGCGTAATTCCTGGCTTAGATGGCGCAGATCTGAAAAACTACAATGAAAAAGATCTTAAAGGTGTCGTTATTTCTGAAGTAAAACAAAACTCAAAAGCAGAACAACTTGGATTGAAGAAAGGCGATGTTATCGTTGGTATCAATCGTCATAAAATCAATAATCTTGGTGAATTACGTAAAATCCTAGATAGCAAACCATCTGCCGTTGCACTAAACATTATTCGTGGCAACAATAATTTCTATCTCTTTATTCGTTAATATTCTCCTTAACGTGCAAAGCCTACTCATCTCACCGAGTAGGCTTTTTTATTTGCCAACTCTCTAATAACAGCTTAACGCCTGTTAATAAAGCTTGCTCACTTAAATTGCCAAAACCTAATACAAATAACTTACGTTGTTGCAATTCAATTGGATAAACTTTGATCGCCTGTTGTTCCGCAAATGCTAACAACTGCTGCAATGTATATGGCGTATCCACAACCTCAATTAAAAGATAAAATCCTGAGCTTTCACCCCAAAATCGAATAGAAGGAGAATATAATTTTAACTGTTGGCACAATAGTTCCATTTTTCGCCGATAATATTTACGCATCCGATTAATATGCTTTTCAAATGCGCCACTTTGCATAAACAATGCCACAACTTGCTGATCTAATCGCGAAACTGAAGAATTAAAAAAATTAATTTTCTGTTGGTATATCGCCAATAAAGGTTCTGGTAAAACCATATAAGAGATACGTACTGATGGCATAATCAATTTAGAAAAAGAGCCTAAATAAACCACTTTATTATGTTGATCTAAACTCTTTAATGCAGGAATTGGTTTACCTTGATAGCGGAACTCACTGTCATAATCATCTTCGATCAAATAATGCTGTTCTTTGGCATTTGCCCACGCCAATAATTGTTGGCGTTCACCGATCGTCAGCACACTGCCAAAAGGATATTGATGTGATGGGGTAATATAAAGCAAATCAATATGATGCTGCGATAAAATGGATAAGTCCACTTTATGAGTTTGATTGTCTATCGGTAATTTAAGCACTTGTCCAGCATAACTTTGCCAAAGTTTTTCTACTACTGGATAACCAAACTCTTCCATTGCATAATGCGCTTGTTGAGCTGGATAACGGTGCTGCCATAACAACATAAGTTGTAATAAACACAATTCTACCCCAGCATTAATTACTACCTGCTCCGGACGACATTTCACACCACGAGCAGAATATAAATAATCCGCAATTTGTCGGCGTAATTCATATTCTCCTTGTTTATCTCCTAATGCCAACAAGTTTGCATGTTGACGATTTAAAAATTGTTTTTGTAATTTTTTCCACAATTCAAAGGGGAAATGCTGCTCATCAATGACATTAGGATTAAAATCATATTGCCATTTCTGTTCTGGTATTGTTTGCGAAATTTCACTAACTGATGTCACTAATGGCATCATCGTCGGCAATAACTCTGTTGATACGAAATATCCTATTCGCGGTTTTGATTCAATATAGCCTTCCGCCAATAACTGTGCATAACTGTTTTCAACTGTATTTTGGCTAATTGCCAAATAATCAGCTAAACGCCGCTTAGCAGGTAACGCCTCACCTTGTTGCAATATTCCTTGATGAATAGCTTGTTTAATTTGTTGATATAGTTGTAAATAAAGTGGCTGCGATAATGACTTATTCAGCTGATAAGCGAAATGTTTCATCAACTAATCTATAATCCTTAAAATAAAAAAGAGTTGGTAATCAACACTATATACCAACTCTCTACAAATAAATGATTTCTTATGTCATTAAATATTTAAATAATCCATAATGCCTTTAGCCGCATCACGTCCTTCCGCAATCGCAGTTACCACTAAATCAGAACCACGAGTTACATCACCACCAGCAAAAACTTTTGGATTAGCGGTTTGTTGTTTAAACTCGCCTTTCACTTCAATGCGTCCACGTGAGTCAGTTGTCACGCCAACTTGTTCTAAGAACGGCATATGATGTGGAGCAAAACCAAACGCAACAATCACTGCATCACAAGGAATGATGCGTTCACTACCAGCGACAATTTCAGCACGACGACGACCATTTTGATCAGGTTCACCCATCTTAGTTTCAACCACTTCAATACCTGTTACACGACCATTTTCTGTGTGTACAGCAACAGGTTCGGCTTCAATCGCTACTGGTTGTGCATTAAATTGGAACTGCACGCCTTCTTCTTTCGCATTCACGAACTCTTTACGGCTACCCGGCATATTCGCCTGATCACGACGATAAACACAAGTTACCTCAGCAGCTTGCTGACGAACAGAAGTACGGACACAGTCCATTGCTGTATCACCACCGCCTAATACGACAACTCGTTTGCCTGCTACTGACACATAGTTATCTGGATTTTGCCCTAATAACTGTTGTGTATTGGCAATTAAGAATGGTAATGCAGAATAAACACCTTCAGCATCCTCATTTGGAATATCTGCTTTCATACCTTGATAAGTACCTACACCAAGGAATACTGCATCATACTGTTTAACCAAATCAGCTAACTGTACATCTTCACCAATAGTGACACCAAGTTTGAATTCTATGCCCATTTCAGTAAAGATTTCACGACGGCGTTTCATCACATCTTTTTCTAATTTAAATGCTGGAATACCATAAGTAAGCAAACCACCAATTTCTGCTTGACGTTCGTAAACAGTTACAGACACGCCATTGCGAATCAGTTGCTCTGCACAACCTAAGCCTGCCGGTCCAGCACCAATGACAGCCACACTTTTACCTGAATGTGGAATATCTTTTACTTTTGGTCGCCACCCCATCGCAAATGCAGTTTCGGTAATATATTTTTCGATATTACCAATAGTTACCGCACCAAATTCTGCATTTAGAGTACAAGATCCTTCACATAGACGATCTTGTGGACAAACTCGACCACATACTTCAGGCAGTGTATTGGTTTCATGCGCTAGCTCTGCCGCTTCAATAATACGTCCTTCATAGGTGAGTTTTAACCAATCCGGAATATTGTTATGTAAAGGACAACGGTGCTGACAATATGGGTTACCGCAAGCGAGGCAGCGATCTGCCTGTGCCTTAGCCTGTTTTTCATCAAAAATCTGATAAATTTCAATAAATTGTGTTTTACGTTGTTCTAATGATTTTTTCTGTGGATCAATTCTTGGCAAATCAATAAATTGATAAATATTTCCTTGCTGGCTCATTTTCTTTTCCTTTAATTCATTCTAATGATCGCCTTAATTATTAAAAACTAAGGCGATGGAAAATTATTGTGTTACCACACCGAGTTCATTTACTGTACGGCGTTGATGTCCTAATAACGCATTCAGATCATTCGCTTTTGGTTTCACCAATACGAATTTATCGGCATAATCAGCCCAATTATTCAAAATACGTTCTGCTAAAGGACTGTGCGTTTCATCATAATGACGCATCAACAAACCACGTAAATGCTCTTGGTGAGTTGGTAAATCAGTTATCGCTAATCCTTCCACTAATTCTGGATTGATTCTTGTACGGAATTTACCATCTGTATCAAGAACATAAGCGAAACCGCCAGTCATCCCTGCACCAAAATTGATCCCGGTTTTACCTAAAACACAAACTACACCGCCGGTCATATATTCACAACCATTATCACCGATACCTTCTACTACCGCAGTTGCGCCAGAGTTACGTACCGCAAAACGTTCACCAACACGACCAGAAGCAAATAAACTACCGCCAGTTGCACCATATAAACAGGTATTGCCCGCAATTGTAGAATATTCTGGTTGGAAACTTACCCCAGTGTGCGGACGAATAACGATCTTACCGCCAGCCATACCTTTACCAACGTAGTCATTCGCATCACCAGTGAGATATAAATTCACGCCACCAGCTAACCAAACTCCAAAACTTTGTCCAACTGTACCGTTCAAGCGGATATCCACTTTCTTACGAGCATGACCATTATTGCCATATTTATTCGCAATCATACCTGACAAGGTTGCCCCAACAGAACGATCAGTATTATTGACATCAAAGGTTAAATCTAAGTGTTGTTCATCGTTATAATCAAACGCATCACCCACTTCTTGTAATATCGCCTTATTCAATAAACCTTTATCCATTGGTGGATTGCTTTGCGTACAATATCTTGCACTGCCAGCTGGCACTTTCGGTGCATATAATAATTTTGTCAGATCTAAACCACGTTGTTTTGCCGTTTGTCCTTCAATGACACTTAATAAATCGGTTCTACCAATCAGATCAGTTAATTTCTCTACACCTAATTTTGCCAACCATTCACGAACATCTTGTGCAATAAATTTAAAATAATTCATCGCTTTTTCTGGTAAGCCGTGATAGTGCTCATTTCTGAGTTTTTCATCTTGTGTTGCAATACCAGTTGCACAGTTATTTAAATGACAAATTCTTAAATAACGACAACCTAAAGCCACCATTGGTCCTGTACCAAAACCAAAACTCTCAGCCCCTAAAATCGCCGCCTTGATAACATCTAAGCCAGTTTTTAACCCACCATCGACTTGTAAACGAACTTTATGACGAAGGTTATTTTCAACCAATGCTTGTTGTGCTTCGGCTAAACCTAATTCCCAAGGAGAACCTGCATATTTCACGCTAGAGAGCGGACTTGCTCCTGTACCCCCATCATAACCAGCAATGGTGATTAAATCAGCGTATGCTTTCGCTACACCTGTCGCAATCGTGCCAACACCTGGTAAAGACACTAATTTCACTGAGATTAAAGCACGTGGGTTGATCTGTTTAAGATCGAAAATTAATTGTGCTAAATCCTCAATAGAGTAAATATCGTGATGCGGTGGTGGTGAAATTAAGGTTGAACCTGGAACCGCATAACGAAGTTGCGCAATATATGGCGTTACTTTATCACCCGGTAATTGACCACCTTCACCCGGTTTCGCTCCTTGCGCCACTTTGATTTGAATTACGTCTGCACTCATCAAATAAGCAGGTGTTACTCCAAAACGTCCTGAAGCAACTTGTTTAATGCGTGATACTTTTTCTGTACCGTAACGACGAGGATCTTCTCCACCTTCACCAGAGTTAGAGTAGCCACCTAAACGGTTCATTGCAGTTGCTAAGGCTTCGTGAGCTTCTGGACTTAACGCACCAATACTCATTGCAGCAGTATCAAAACGTTTATACAGATTTTCTGCTGGTTCTACTTTTTCAATTGAAATTGCTTTCTGCTGATCTAAATTCAATTTCAACATATCGCGAATTGTCGCAATCGGACGATTATTGACTGTATCTGCATATTTTTGATAAATCTGATAATCGCCACTATTTACCGCTTGTTGTAAATAATTCACCACGTCTGGATTATAAGCATGGTACTCACCATCCGGTTTATATTTGAGGAAACCGCCTGTCGGTAATGCCTGACTTGCACGCCATGCTTGACGTTGTAATTGCTGCATGTCCTGATCCAAATCAGCAAATGATGCACCTTCAATACGGCAAGTAATACGTTTAAAGCAGAGTTCCACAATTTCTTGATTAAAACCAACCGCCTCAAACAAATGCGCACAACGATAAGATGAAATGGTTGAAATTCCCATTTTTGAGATAATTTTGTATAACCCTTTATCAATACCTTTGCGGAAATTCAGTAATACCGTACGTAATGGTTTTTGAATTGCACCACTTGCCACCATTTCACTTAAGCTTTCATAAGCAAGATATGGATAAACCGCCGTTGCCCCTAAACCAAGTAGTACCGCAAAATGGTGTGGGTTACGAGCCGAACCTGTTTCAACAATAATATTCGAGTCACAACGTAAATTTTTCTCTACCAAACGTTGCTGTACTGCGCCAACAGATAATGCTGCTGGAATTGGAATACGTTGTGGTGAAATTTGACGGTCAGATAAAACCACTAATACCGCGCCATTACGTGCCGCTTGTTCCGCTTGTTTTGCAATATCAGCAATCGCTTCTTTCAACGTCATTTGTTGCGGATCATAAGTCGCATCAAGAATTTCATGTTTATAGTATTCTTGTGGCAAGTTTAATAATTGCTGCATATCAGAGTACAGCAATACCGGCGATTTAAAATTAACGCGGTGTGACATCCCTTCTGTTTCAAAGAAGACACTCATTTCCTGACCAATACTAGTATTTAAACTCATTACATGTGCTTCACGTAATGGGTCAATTGGCGGGTTAGTAACTTGCGCAAAATATTGGCGGAAATAGTCATAAATCACACGTGGACGAGTTGATAACACCGCAAAAGGTGTATCATCTCCCATTGAGCCAACAGCTTCCTGTCCATTTTCCCCTAATACTCGTAAGATACTTTCCAACTCTTCTTTGTCGTAAGCGAATTGTTTTTGATAGGTTAATAATTCTTGTGCATCAAACTCCGCCTCTCCCACTTGATCATCTGGTACATTCTCAAATGGTACTAAACGATGCACATTGCGATTTAACCATTCACGATATGGGTGACGCTCTTTGAGCTCTTTATCAATTTCTTGTGAATGAATTAATTTACCATGCTCAGTATCAATTACTAATAACTCACCAGGTCCGATACGTCCTTTTTCAATCACTTCATCAGGAGCATAGTCCCAGATACCCACTTCACTGGCAATAGTAATTAATTTATCTTGCGTAATTACATAACGTGCTGGACGAAGCCCATTACGGTCAAGGTTACAAGCTACATGACGACCATCACTCAATACGATACCAGCCGGACCGTCCCAAGGTTCCATGTGCATTGAGTTAAAGTCATAGAATGCACGTAAATCATCATCCATATCAGGATTATGCTGCCATGCAGGTGGAATAAGTAAACGCATTGCTCGGAATAAATCCATACCACCATTAACAAATAATTCCAGCATATTATCCAAAGAACTAGAGTCAGAACCTGTTTCATTCACAAAAGGCGCAATAGTTTGTAAATCAGGAATTAATGGGGTGTGATATTTATAAGCACGCGCTCTTGCCCATGCTCTGTTACCTGAAATGGTATTAATTTCTCCATTATGTGCTAAATAGCGGAATGGTTGCGCTAATTTCCATTTTGGTAACGTATTAGTTGAGAAACGTTGGTGGAATAAACAAATACCACTTTCCATCCGCAAATCTGCTAAATCTAAATAGAATTTAGGTAAATCTTTAGGAATACATAAGCCTTTATAAATAATAATTTGGCTAGAAAAACTACAAATATAGAAATCTGGGTGATCAATACGATTTTCGATACGACGACGCGCCATAAATAGACGACGTTCCATATCCTTGATACCCCATCCAGCAGGCACATTAACAAAAACTTGTTTAATTGCTGGTAAACTTGCAGCTGCAATTGATCCTAAAACAGATGGATTAATCTCAACATCACGCCATGCTGTAATGGTCAATGTTTCTTTAGTTAATTCTTCTTTAATGATGGCACTATATTGTTCAATTAATGCTGGATCTGTTGGAAAGAAAATTTGCCCCACACCAAAATTTTTGTTTAATTTAAAACCTTGTTCTTCGGCAATAAAATGGAAAAAACGTTTTGGCATTTGTAAATGCAAACCACAGCCATCACCTGTTTTACCATCTGACAATACCGCTCCACGATGTTGCATTCTTGATAATCCCAAAATAGCTGTACGCACAACTTTATGACTCTGCTCACCATCAAGATGTGCTATTAAGCCAAAACCACAGTTCTCCCGAACCTCATCTTTGTTATAAAGCATAATAGATTCCTTAAATGTTGTGTTTATTGTTTTATTATTTATTAGAAGGATTTGAACATACCAAAAAAGGCAAATATTAGTCAAAGCCTTTTTGATGGATTTTACTATTTTTATAATTTTATTAATCTCTATCTTATTTTTATCTCTTTTTCTTACATATCTATCAATAAATGCGCGTTTATTTAGATGAGAATAATTCTCAAATAAATAGAGAAATATGTTTTTTTGAGAAAAAGAAAACCTCATGCCAATAACATGAGGTTTCTCAAGATAAAAAAGAATCTAATCAGTAATAATCTTGATTAAATAATTAATAAGCTGTTAATTATTTAGTTTCGCTTTTTAATTCTTCAGCTTTATCAGCAACTGCTTTTGATGCTTCTTCTACTTTGCTTGCTGCTGCATCTTTCGCTTCAGTCGCGGCTTCTTTTGCTTGATCTACTTTCTCTGCAGTAGCTTCTTTTGCTGCATCAACTTTTTCTGCTGCTGCATCTTTCGCTTCAGCTACTGCTTCTTTCGCTTGATCTACTTTCTCTGCAACAGCTTCTTTTGCAGCATCAACTTTTTCTGCTGCCGCATCTTTCGCTTCAGCTACTGCTTCTTTTGCTTGATCTACTTTCTCTGCAACAGCTTCTTTTGCAGCATCAACTTTTTCTGCTGCCGCTTCTTTTGCTTGATCTACTTTCTCTGCAGTAGCTTCTTTCGCTGCATCAACTTTCTCTGCAGTAGCTTCTTTCGCTGCATCAACTTTCTCTGCAGTAGCTTCTTTCGCTGCATCAACTTTTTCTGCTGCTGCATCTTTTACTTCAGCTGCTGCAGCCTTAGTTTCTGTTGCTGCATTAGTAACAGTTTCTTTATCAAAACAACCTGTTAATGCTAAAGATGTAGTTAAAACTAAAGTTGCTAATAGTGTCTTTTTCATTATGAAATCTCCTTTTTAAAACTTAAATACCCTATTTATCATACACGATTTTGTACGATCTAAAAAAACAGCCTATTTTTCAGATAAAAATAGGCTGAATACCAAACAATCAAATAATATTATTCATCAATTGTTCTTAATAATTCATTGATACCCACTTTTCCGCGTGTCTTAGCATCAACTTTTTTCACGATCACTGCACAATAAAGGCTATGAGTACCATCTTTACTTGGTAAGCTGCCAGAAACAACGACTGAACCAGCAGGTACACGACCATAATGAATTTCTCCTGTTTCACGATCATAAATTTTTGTACTTTGACCGATAAACACGCCCATTGAGATCACTGATCCTTCTTCAACAATCACACCTTCAACAATTTCTGAACGTGCGCCAATAAAACAATTATCTTCAATAATGGTTGGATTGGCTTGTAATGGTTCTAAAACACCACCAATTCCTACTCCACCAGACAAATGCACATTTTTACCAATTTGTGCACAAGAGCCAACAGTTGCCCAAGTATCCACCATAGTACCTTCATCTACGTAAGCACCGATATTGACATAAGATGGCATCAACACTGTATTCTTAGCAATAAATGCACCTTGACGAACGGCTGCCGGAGGAACAACACGAAAACCCTCTTGTTTAAAGCGTGCTTCGTCGTAATCCGCAAATTTCATTGGCACTTTGTCATAATATTTAGTTTCACAACTTTCCATTACCTGATTGTCATTAATACGGAAAGAGAGTAATACTGCTTTTTTCAGCCACTGGTTAACAACCCATTCACCATTAACTTTTTCTGCAACACGGCGTTTACCACTGTCTAAATCCAAAATAACTTGTTCAACAGCAGCCTTTGTTGCCGCATCAACTGTAGTTGGGGTAATTTCTGCGCGTCTTTCAAACGCTTCTTCAATAATTTGTTGTAAGTTTGACATTGTCTTCCCTAAATTAAACACTCAAAAAGGACCATAGTTGTATCACATTTTATTAGCAAGAAAAAGTCAGAAAGCTAAATTCTCGCTGAGATTAAACCATATACTGATAACTAAGGGCTGCATCAGCAGCCCTTAATCTAACTTAGTTTAATGCTTTTAAGATATTGTCCACGCTCTCTTTTGCGTCACCAAATAACATTTGGGTATTTTCTTTAAAGAACAATGGATTCTGTACTCCAGCATAACCAGTATTCATTGAACGTTTGAACACTATAACATTTTGCGCCTTCCAAACTTCTAACACTGGCATACCCGCAATTGGGCTGTTTGGATCATCTTGTGCTGCTGGGTTTACTGTATCATTTGCACCAATGACCAATACTACATCGGTATCAGCGAAATCATCATTGATTTCATCCATTTCTAATACGATGTCATAAGGCACTTTCGCTTCAGCCAATAATACGTTCATATGTCCCGGTAAACGACCAGCAACTGGGTGAATACCAAAACGTACATTTACCCCTTTTTCACGCAATTTTTGCGTAATTTCAGCCACTGGATATTGCGCTTGAGCCACTGCCATACCATATCCTGGAGTAATGATGACAGAACTTGCATTCTTCAACATTTCAGCCACTTCTTCTGCTTTGATCTCACGATGTTCTCCCTGTTCAGCATCACTTGAAGCAACAACATCATTACCGAAACCGCCAGCAATTACACTAATAAATGAACGGTTCATCGCACGACACATAATATAAGACAAGATTGCCCCTGAAGAACCAACCAATGCACCAGTTACAATCAACAAGTCATTGCTTAACATAAAGCCCGCTGCCGCTGCTGCCCAACCAGAATAAGAGTTCAACATTGACACTACTACTGGCATATCTGCTCCACCGATTGAAGCAACAAGATGCCAACCAAACACTAATGCAATAATGGTCATTAATACTAGTGGGAATAATGAGGGTGAATTTAAGAACACTAACATTAATAAGAATGAAACGACTAATGCTAATAAATTCAATTTATGGCGATGCGGTAACATCAATGCTTTAGAATTAAAAATGCCTCGCAATTTACCAAATGCCACAATTGAACCTGTGAAGGTTACGGCACCGATAAATACGCCTAAGAAGACTTCAATATTATGAATATTGACTAAAGTTGGATCGGTTACTTGATGTGAAAGATAACTATTAAAACCAACTAATACCGCTGCTAACCCTACAAAGCTATGCAATAATGCCACTAATTCTGGCATTTCAGTCATTTCAACTTTTAACGCTTTACGGATACCTAAAATTGCCCCAACAATCATTGCGATGATGATCCAAACTTGACCATAGGTATGCGGACCAAAAACCGTAGTAAAGAGTGCAATCCCCATACCAACTATCCCATACCAACAACCTGCTTTGGCGGTTTCGTGTTTAGATAATCCCGCTAAACTCATGATGAATAATACCGCAGCAATAATATAGGCGGCATGTACAAAACTTTCAGACATGATCTATACTCCTTAACCTTTTCTAAACATCGCCAACATACGTTGAGTTACTTTAAACCCACCAAAAATATTGATGCTTGCGACTAAAATAGCGATGAATGCCAAGACACTCACAAGAAAATGTCCATGTCCAATTTGTAACAATGCTCCAACAATAATAATACCGGAAATTGCATTAGTTACTGCCATCAACGGTGTATGTAACGCATGACTTACATTCCAAACTACATAATACCCAACCACACAAGAGAGTACGAAAACGGTAAAGTGTGATAGGAACGCTGCTGGCGCTACAGAAGCAATACACATATACAACACAATTGCTGTCGCAATTAAACCGATCTTACGTGTAGGATTTGCCTTCTTCTCTTCTGCTGGTTCTTCTTGTTTCGCTGCTTTTGGTTTTTGTGGCTGTACAGAAACTTTAATTGGTGGTGCTGGCCAAGTAATTTCGCCATCACGAATAACAGTAACACCACGTTGCACAACATCTTCAAAATCAATATTGATAGTACCATCTTTCTCTTTACACAATAATTTGAGTAAATTCACTAAGTTAGTACCATAAAGTTGTGATGATTGTGTTGGTAAACGGCTCGGTAAATCAGTATAGCCAATGATCTTCACTTGATTTTCAGTGATAACCACTTCATCTGCTTTAGAAAGTTCACAGTTACCACCTGTTGCCGCAGCAAGATCAACAATCACGCTACCCGGTTTCATTGTTGCAACCATTTCTTTAGTAATTAAGCGTGGCGCAGGTTTACCTGGAATCAATGCGGTTGTAATAATGATATCGACTTCTTTTGCTTGTTCTGCATAGAGAGCTAATGCACGACGGTTAAACTCTTCAGACATGACTTTCGCATAACCATCACCGCTACCACCTTCTTCCTGATAATTAATTTCAAGGAATGAAGCACCCATACTTTCCACTTGTTCTTTTACTTCTGGACGAGAGTCAAAAGCACGTACAATTGCTCCAAGACTATTTGCTGCCCCAATTGCTGCTAATCCAGCTACCCCAGCACCAATTACTAATACTTTTGCTGGTGGTACTTTACCTGCTGCTGTAATTTGCCCAGTAAAAAAGCTACCAAATTCATGAGCAGCTTCTACTACAGCACGATAACCAGCGATATTTGCCATCGAGCTTAACGCATCTAATGATTGAGCACGAGAAATACGTGGCACTGCATCCATCGCCAATACATTAATTTTCTTAGCAGAAAGTTTTTGCATTAAATCAGGGCGTTGTGCAGGCCAAAGAAAGCTAATTAGCGTAGCTCCCTCTTTAATCTTAGCAATTTCTTCATCTGTAGGCGGATTTACTTTCAAGATGACATCTGCTTGCCATACATCATCTGTTTGCCCAATCTTTGCTCCTGCTTCTACAAAAGCATGATCTTCAAAACTTGCTCTAAAACCAGCATTTTGCTCAATAATCACATCAAAACCGAGTTTTTTAATTTGTTGCACGGTTTTTGGCGTTGCCGCCACACGACATTCCTTATCGAGCAGTTCTTTAGGTACACCAATTAGCATAATCTATTCCTTAAAATCAGCTCGCAATTAAACACAAGGTAACATGCTTATAGAACATAGCCACCTTACCCAAAAATAAAATCTTACATCTGCATTTTTATGCAGGAAATCAAGTGCTCTAACTGTATCATTAAATTGTATAAAAAAAAGAAATTTTTCGCGTGAAATCGCGAATTTATACTTATGATAAAGATAGCTTACAGCTATAAATAATCATCTTTCTTAACATCTTCATGTAAAAAATTCACAACTGTCACAAATAACTTTTATAATGAAAACAAGAATTATTATTTACAAAAGAATCTATTTTCGTTAACTTCAAAATCTTTTTTTACCAAGGGCTAATTAGAGGTAATTCAGATGATGCACTCCACCCATTTAAGCATTAAGAAAAAGTCTATTTTCTTACTCAGCTTACTCTTTACTAATCTTAGCGTTGCCAGCGATGCAGACAGCATGGAATTAGATGAAATTTCGGTGATTGGCAATATGCAAAACGAAAGCGCTTTGCTCAGCACCAGCATGAACAAAACGTTAGACGGCTTTAAATTAAAACAATGGCAAGCGAACACGCTCGGCGGTACTATTGATAAAATTGCAGGTATTCAAAGCAGCAATTTTGGGCCTAATACCGGCACGCCGGTGATCCGCAGTTTGCAAGGCTCAAGGGTACAGGTGTTAAGCAACAACTTAGCGCTTTCCGATTTATCGGGCATTAGTCCGAATTTGCCGTTACCGATTCAGCCGAATTTAATTCGTTCAATTGAAGTCAAAAAAGCGGGCGCATCCATTTTATATGGCGGACGCGCGGTGGGCGGCTCGGTCAATATTTATGATGGGCGCATTCCACGAGAACCGGTTGATTCTGCGCTAAAAGGCAGCGCTGAAATTAAAACGGGTTATAACAGCGGCAATAATCAATTTATTAGCCTAGACGGCGGCAAAGGCAAAAAATTTGCTTGGCATCTTGATGCGTCAAATTACTATATTCCGTATTACCGCATCCCTGGCAATGCGAAATTTAAAGGCTGCACCGATCCGAATATGATTTATACCACCGGCAAATATGCGGGCGTTGACTCCACCTTAGCGAATTTATGCCAAGTGCGTGCCTCCATGAAACAAGTCGAAAATCCTGCCTATTTCCGCTATATCAACGCCAGCTATGATCCAAGCGATAGTGAAGATGTGCCTTATACCAACCGTGAATACAATTATGCGCTTGGCAGCAAAAACCCTGCAAATCCAGCCTATGTTGCCGGCAGCTCGTATTACATTAGCACGCCGCAGCCAATTGAAGATCGCACGCCGAATCAAAAAGGGCGCATTCCGAATAGCCATTTGAAACGGCAGCAGGTGGCAGTTGGCGCCAGCTATTTCTTTGATAACGGCTATATGGGGTTAGGCTTTAAGCATTTTAATACCGATTATGGCGTGCCAGGTTTTGCATCGTTAAGCACCAAAACAGGCGTGAACAATGCGTTTAACCCGATCAATATTAACGTAAATGAAAATAAATTTACCCTTGATACAGGGATCTACACGCAGAAAAAATGGCTTTCAAAAGCGCTATTGCAAGCGTCCACCGCTAATACGCACAATGGTGAATTTATCGGTGATGTGTTATCGAGCCAGTTAAAAAATCAATCGCAAAATGTGCGTTTAACCACAGAACATGAATTCTGGAAACTCAACGGCAGTTTAGGCGCAGAATATAAGCATCAAAAAATTACCGGATCCGGTGCCGATCGCTATATGCCGCATGTTAATTCCAATCAATATGCGCTGTTTTTAATCGAAAGATTGGATTTAAGCCCCGTTATTTTAGAAGCAGGCGGACGCCTTGAGCATGTGAAATATGAGGCTGATCTCAATAATTACACGCCATCTCGCCGCTATCGCGCAGAAGGTTATGGCAAATCACGCCATTTTGCGCTGAAAAATGGTTTTCTTGGCGCTACTTGGCAGCTAACCGATAATTTTATGTTGATTGCCAACTACACACGCACTGAACGTGCGCCAGAGGCAAATGAGCTGTATGCCTCCAACACGCATTTTGCGATTTGGGCGGTGGAATTAGGCGATTCTAATTTAAATAAAGAAGTATCAACGCACCTTGAGTTCGGTTTGAACTATGAAAATCAAGGCTTTTCGCTCTCAGCTTCATGGTATCAAATGAAATTTAAAGACTACACCTATCTCAGCCTTTCCAGCTCAGGTGAAGGCAGCGATTATAATTTCAGCATTCCAATTCGCTATTGGCGGCAAGATGATAACCTTGTGCACGGCATTGAGTTAGAAACGGCTTACAATTGGTATGATCGTTTCAATAATCAATGGAATGTGCGTTTATTCGGCGATCATGTGATCAATAAACCAACCAACAAAGACACGCAACGTTCTCGTTATGCCGGCAACTATTTGCCAGGGTTGCCAACCGATCGGATCGGGGTTGGCTTAGAATGGGCAAAAGGCAATTGGAAATTTGGCAGCTCTGCCACCTATTACTTTAAGCAAAAAAATCGCGGCAATTATTTTATTAATTCACAAGAGCCGGAAATGCCAGCTTATACGCTAGTTGATGCGTTATTAAGCTACAGCCATGCGCTTGGCAAGCAAAACTTAGAGGTGTATTTAGATGGGCGAAACTTACTCAATCAAGATGCGCGACCATATAATTCACCGATTAAATACCTTGCGCCACTGCCTGGTCGTTCAGTGACACTCGGCATGAAAGTCGATTTTTAATGAAAAAAATTAAAAATTTCTCAGACTCCTGGCAAACCTCTAGACATACCTCTAGAGGTTTGATCTAATAGGCACATCGAAAAAAGGAAATGCCTATGCTCAAAAATACTCCCTCTCTCTCCAATATGAAATCGAGATGATAAGTCTCGAACAACTCGTACCGAAAGACCACCTTGTCCGTAAAGTCGCTAAAGCCATCGATTTTGAATTCATTCGTGATGAAGTGGTGCATCTCTATTGCCATGACAACGGTCGCCCCGCAGTTGACCCAGTTCGTTTGTTCAAGATAATGTTACTCGGCTATCTTTTTGGCATTAAAAGCGAACGCCAGTTGGTAAAAAAGATTGAAGTCAACGTAGCTTACCGTTGGTTTTTGGGGATGAGCCTCACGGAAAAAGTGATAGATGCCAGTACCTTAAGCCAAAACCGTCTTCGCCGTTTTAATGGTACGGCGGTGTTTGAGCGTATTTTTACCCACATCGTTTGGCAAACGATAGAAAAAGGCTTGGTGGGAGGTAAATATCTGTTTACCGACAGCACCCACTTGAAAGCCAGTGCCAATAAAAACAAAAAGCATAATGAAAAGCGAGCAGTTCGAGTGAGCCAATATATCGCTATGCTCAACGAAGATGTGGCAAAAGAGAGGGAAGCAAAAGGAAAAAAGCCGTTAAAGGCGAGTGAGAAAGCCGTCGAAGTCAAAGACAGCTACACTTGTCCCGCAGGGCAATCACTTATTTACAGCACCACCACCCGAGAAGGTTATCACCCTTACAAATCCAACCCGACCTACTGCCAAACTTGCCCACTACGTTCACAGTGTACCCAAAACCAAAAAGCCGAACGCCTCATCACCAGGCATATCTACCAAGATGCTGTGGATAACGCCAATGCAGTGAGAGTATCGATGCAGGGCAGAAAACTTTACCAACGCCGAGCTGAAACCGTAGAGCGCAGCTTTGCGGAGGCAAAACAACATCACGGACATCGCTATGCTCGTTATAGAGGATTATCCAACGTGCAAATGCAATGCTTCCTTGCGGCAATGGCACAAAATATCAAGAAAATTGCCCTGGTAGTATGGGCTTTTTTGTCTTATTTATGGCGCCAATTTTGCTTGTTTGAGGTATGGGTAAAACAATCAGAGAAAATAACCGCTTGCACCGTTATCTGAAAGGAAAAGCAAGAGAAAAGCGACAAAGTAAAAAAAAACAAACCCACTTTTATCAAATGATTTTGGAAAGGTGGGTTTGTCAGCGGTCTGAAAAATTAAAAATTTTCTTATTGATTTCAAGAATCATTATCATTTATAATACTTTCCATAACATTTTTGATAATCACTCCAACACTTTGGCCTCTTCCCCACAAAAGAGGCTTTTTTTTGCCTTGAATTGTCAAACCAAGTGCAACACTTTATCAAAATAGACCTCATAAGGTGTCTTCCAATTTAAACATTTGCGTGGTCGGTAATTAAGTTTATCGACCGCCGCCTGTATCTTCACTTCTGAAACGGGCGTTATATCCATGCCTTTCGGAAAATACTGTCGCAATAACCCATTAGCGTTTTCATTTGTTCCCCGCTGCCAAGGCTGATGTGGCGGAGGAAAATAAAATTCAACTTCAAGCGCTGATGTCACCTGCTGATGTTTGGCAAATTCTTTTCCTCTATCGGGCGTAATGCTCTTGAGGGGTTGATTTCTCAATACTGTTTCCATCGCCTTAACCACGTCTTCCGCTTTTTTTGAAGATAACTTCGTCGCAATTAGAAAGCGACTGCGTCTATCATTCAACGTCAGCAAGCAGGCTTTGCCAAACTGCCCTGATACCGTATCCGCTTCCCAATCCCCCAAGCGACTTCGTTCATTGGCTTCCTGTGGGCGTTGGTTTAACTCGTGGCTAATAATAATTTTGCCTCGTTTTTCTACACTATTCGCACGATGACGCCGCTTGCCTTTATGACGCAGATAGCGTTTCGCGGTTTTACGCGCGTTATCAAACAGGCAGTCATTTATCGCCCGATAGATTGTCGTAAAACTAATTTGATATGGGCTGTTCTCGTGCTTTAACCGTTGTGAAATCTGCTCGGGCGACCAGTTATCCACAATGAACTTCTGCTTTACCAACTCAAAGAGGGCGGCGTTTTTTAGCTTCTTATTCGGCTTACACTTCGCTCGTTTCTGCTGATAACGTTGTTGAGCCCACTGGGCAGTATAGCAGCACCTTGAGCAACGTTTTAACTCTCTTGAAATCGTGGATTTATGTCGTTTGAGTGTAACGGCAATAGCGCTAATCGTGTGTCCCAATGCGTGAAAAATCATTATCTTTTCACGCTCATCTATTGTAAGATGGCGATAAGTGTTCATAAGTTTTTGTCCTTAATTTTTTCGAAAAATAAATTATAGCGGATTTCCTTATGAACACTTTTTTTATTTGTTGCACTTAGATTGTAAATTCAAGGCATAAAATTCAGTAAATCGCTGCTGCTTGCTTTCCATTTAACGAATAATCCTTATAATGAAAGGGGTTTTGTCTTTGATTAATGTAGGAACTAATTATGAATGATATAAATAAAGTACTCGCTGAGCTCAAGCGAGGTGTTGATGAAGTTCTATCTGAAGAAGATCTTATTGAAAAACTTAAAGAAAATCGTCCTTTAAAAATTAAACTTGGTGCTGACCCGACTGCGCCAGATATTCACCTTGGTCACACTGTTGTTTTAAACAAATTACGTCAATTCCAACAACTTGGTCATGAAGTTTACTTTTTAATTGGTGATTTCACTGGTATGGTTGGTGATCCATCTGGTAAAAATAGCACTCGCCCACCATTAACTCGTGAAGATGTCTTGCGCAATGCAGAAACCTATAAACAACAAATTTATAAAATCTTAGATCCTGAGAAAACCCACGTTGTGTTTAATTCTTCATGGTTAGGTGAGCTTGGCACTGAAGGGATGATCCGTTTAGCTTCTCAATATACTGTCGCTCGTATGTTAGAACGTGATGATTTCAAAAAACGTTTTGCTAATCATCAATCTATTGCTATTCACGAATTTATTTATCCATTATTACAAGGTTATGATTCAGTTGCATTAGAAGCAGATGTTGAATTAGGTGGTACTGACCAAAAATTCAACCTTTTAGTGGGTCGTGAATTACAAAAAGCACGAGGCTTAAAACCACAAGTTGCAATGACATTACCGCTATTAGAAGGTCTTGATGGCGAGAAAAAAATGTCAAAATCATTAGGTAACTACATCGGTATTTCCGAATTACCTGATGAAATGTTTGGCAAAGTGATGTCGATTTCTGACGACCTAATGTGGCGTTGGTACGACCTCCTTTCATTCCGTTCATTAGAAGATATTGCCAACTTAAAACAGCAAGTTGCTGACGGTCGCAATCCGCGTGATGTGAAAATTTTATTGGCAAAAGAATTAATTGAACGTTTCCACGATCAAGCAGCTGCTGATGCCGCAGAACAGACCTTTATTGAGCGTTTCCAAAAAGGGGCAATGCCTGATGAAATGCCAGAGTTCACTTTTGAAGGCGAATTACCAATTGCTAACTTATTAAAAGAAGCAAATTTAGTTGCTTCAACATCAGAAGCATTACGTATGATTAAACAAGGTGGCGTTAAAATTGATGGTGAAAAATTAGATGACGCTAAACTTGTTGTTGCCGCTTCTACAGCCGTATATCAAGTTGGTAAACGTAAATTTGCTAAAGTCACTGTGAAATAAATTTCACATTAAATCCTATCCTACATTTCCCTCCCTTTATGGAGGGAAATGTTATTTATAACTCAATACTATTTTTTGAATTTGCTTAATTTTTATGACAACTCAAACTTTTCTTGATGAAGTAAATAAACGCAGAACTTTTGCGATTATCTCTCACCCTGATGCTGGTAAAACAACAATTACCGAAAAAGTTTTATTATATGGACAAGCGATCAAAACTGCTGGAACTGTTAAAGGTCGTGGTTCTAATCAACACGCAAAATCTGACTGGATGGAAATGGAAAAGCAACGTGGAATTTCTATTACCACTTCTGTGATGCAATTCCCTTATAACGATTGCTTAGTTAATTTATTAGATACTCCCGGACACGAAGACTTCTCAGAAGATACCTATCGTACCTTAACTGCAGTTGATAGCTGCTTAATGGTGATTGATGCAGCAAAAGGGGTTGAGGAACGTACCATTAAATTAATGGAAGTTACCCGTTTAAGAGATACACCAATCTTAACCTTTATGAATAAACTCGACCGCGATATTCGTGATCCAATGGAATTATTGGACGAAGTGGAAAATGTATTAAAAATCCATTGCGCGCCAATTACTTGGCCGATTGGTTGTGGGAAATTATTCAAAGGGGTTTATCACCTTTATCAAGATATCACCTATTTATATCAAACAGGACAAGGGCACACTATCCAAGAAGTACGCACGATCAAAGGTTTAAATAATCCAGAACTTGATAATACTGTTGGCGATGATTTAGCGCAACAATTACGTGATGAATTAGAGTTAATTCAAGGTGCAAGTAATGAATTTGAGCTTGATGCCTTCCTGAAAGGGGAATTAACACCTGTCTTTTTTGGTACCGCATTAGGTAACTTTGGTGTTGATCATATGTTAGACGGTTTAACTGAATGGGCGCCTGCACCACAACCACGTCAAACAGATATCCGCCCAGTAGCCGCAACTGAAGAAAACTTTTCTGGTTTCGTCTTTAAAATCCAAGCCAATATGGATCCAAAACACCGCGACCGCGTTGCCTTTTTGCGCATCGTTTCCGGTAAATATGAAAAAGGAATGAAACTTCGCCATATTCGTATCGGTAAAGATGTCGTGATTTCAGATGCACTCACCTTTATGGCTGGCGACCGTAGTCAAGTTGAAGAGAGTTTTGCTGGAGATATTATCGGTTTGCATAACCATGGTACTATCCAGATCGGCGATACCTTTACCCAAGGAGAAGAGTTGAAATTTACAGGTATTCCGAATTTCGCACCAGAGTTATTCCGTCGTATTCGCTTAAAAGATCCACTCAAACAAAAACAATTATTGAAAGGATTAGTGCAGCTTTCCGAAGAAGGTGCAGTACAAGTTTTCCGTCCTTTAATTAATAACGATTTAATTGTTGGTGCGGTAGGTATTCTCCAATTCGATGTTGTAGTTTCGCGCCTAAAAACGGAATATAACGTGGAAGCAATTTACGAAACTGTCAATGTAGCAACTGCTCGTTGGGTAGAATGTAGCGATGCGAAAAAATTTGAAGAATTTAAACGCAAAAATGAACAATATCTTGCTTTGGATGGTGGCGATAATCTTACTTATATCGCGCCAACAATGGTTAATTTGAATCTAACGCAAGAACGTTATCCTGACGTTGTCTTCTTCAAAACCAGAGAACATTAATCCTCACTTCATCTCCTACTTATTTTGGCGTTTTAAGCAAATAAAACGCCAAAAATTAATTACTTGAGTAACTTCTGACTTAGATCATAAAATTTCCCAATAATGTAACAAATTTAACATTTGTGGTTGTTCTTATCTTCTCTGCTCGTTAAAATATCCGGCAGTTTTTTTCGTGGATTTATAAAAGTTTTGTTAAATTATTTGTATAAGGATAAGTGCAATGACGCCTAAAATTCTGATTGTCGAAGACGAAGCAGTTACGCGTAATACGCTTAAAGATATTTTTGAAGCAGAAGGTTATCGTGTATTTGAAGCAGTTGATGGCGCTCAAATGAATCAACAACTCGCTGCTCAAAAAATCAATTTGGTTATTATGGATATTAATCTTCCGGGTAAAAATGGACTTTTATTAGCTCGTGAATTACGCGAGCAAAATAATATCGCATTAATGTTCCTCACTGGACGTGATAACGAAGTTGATCGTATTCTTGGTTTGGAAATTGGTGCTGATGATTATATTACTAAACCATTCAACCCACGCGAATTAACCATTCGTACTCGTAATCTTTTACAACGTACTATGATGGATAAAAATGCCAACAACCATAAACATATCGAAAAATATCAATTCAATGGTTGGACATTAGATATCAACAGCCGTACGTTAATTAATCCTGAAGGTGTAGCACAAAAATTACCACGTAGTGAATTCCGCGCTATGTTACATTTCTGTGAAAACCCAGGGAAAATTCAAACTCGTGACGATCTTTTAAAGAAAATGACTGGTCGTGATCTTAAACCAAATGATCGTACTGTTGATGTTACTATTCGTCGTATTCGTAAACATTTTGAAGATCATCCAGATACCCCAGAAATTATTGCGACTATCCATGGCGAAGGATATCGTTTCTGTGGCGATTTAGAATCTGTTTAATACTTTTTCTTCATAAGAAAATAGCACCTCGCGGTGCTATTTTTGTTTCTAGTAAATCTAATTATGAACGCAATAATTGTAAATATTCACTACGATGCTCATCAGTAAAAATTTCACGCTTATCATTTAAAATAAAGCCATTCAATTTTTCTGCTAGTGTTTCTGCTGCGCAACATAACATTCTGAAATTAACAATATCATTGCCTGGTGACGGTAAACGCATAAATAACGTTAAACCAATAGTTGCAAAATTATCAAAATTATTTGGATCAAAAGTCCCTGGTTGCACCATATTTGCTACGCTAAAAATAACTGGGCTTTTTACCATATTAACGTCTAAGTGGCGGTGATAAATATTGTACTCACCAAAAATAAAACCAAGATCTTCCAACACTTCATTAATATGTGTGCCATAGAATTGACGATTTTCTGGCGCTACCACATATAACATAATAAATTCAGGTTTCTTCGTTGTAGCAGCTGGTGATTCTTCAACTACCGCAGTTTTTTCTTCCACTGTTTGAACCTTAGTTTCTACTTTTACTGCTGAAGCTTCTGGTTCATGTTGTGGAGCTACTTCTGCTTGTGTTGTTTGTACTTGTGCACGCATTTCTACCGCTGAACTCGCAGCATAACGCGGTTGTTCGGTCATAGTTGGTGCTTTTTCATAGCTTACAACGGATTCAACCTGACGAGTATTCGCTGAAGTCACATTTGCCGAATGTGCTGTCGCATTAGGCAACGTAATTTTAATATTTTCTACTCGTCTTTCTACTTGAGCTTGTGATGAAACTTCATCTTCTAAAGGTAAATGCGTTTGATATGGCATTTCTGGTTCTACTGAATGAGGAACTTCTCGACTCACTTCCGCTTGTGCCTGAGAATAACCATATTGCGATTGTGGCGCATAATGATGCTGAGATTGTGGCGCTTGCGGTGGATACTCTGATGTTTGTTGCGACATCCCTTGATGCGCTTGTGGAGGATATGGTTGCTCTGATTGTTGAAAATGATGTGTATGAGGAGAACGGACTTGTTGGCGCTCAAATTGCTGTGCTGATTTCTCAAATTGTGCTTTTTCCCGACGACTTGACCAAACGCCATGACCAATTAAGATACCTAAGGCAAGCACGCCAAGCAGAATTAGTATTTGTTGTAAATCCATTGTCATTCACCCATTTTTTTATAGCTATAATGTTGAATATTTTAGCGTAAACGGCTCATAGCTTACCATATTTTTCTGGATTGTTTCTGAAAAAGCTGCATAGACATTCAGCAAAGTTACAGATAAGATCTTTTCGGATTTATGTTAGCGAGAAAATAAATGAAAGTTGGACTAGTTTTAGAAGGTGGTGCAATGCGTGGCTTATACACCGCCGGTGTATTAGACGTATTTCTTGAAGAAAAAATCAAAGTTGATGGAATTGTCGGGGTTTCTGCTGGTGTATTATTCGGCGTCAATTACCCTTCAAATCAACCAGGACGTGTTTTACGTTATAACCTCAAATATCTCAATGATAAACGCTATATCAGCTTACATAGCCTATTCACCACCGGCAACATCGTAAATAAAGAGTTTGCCTTTTACGATCTGCCAATCAATATCGATCCTTTTGATGAGCAGACTTTTATCAATTCCGGTATTGATTTTTATGCAACTTTAACCAATGTCGATACTGGTGAAGCAGAATATATTAAATTAAAACAGCCATTTAAAGAAATGGAAGTATTGCGTGCCACCTCAGCAATGCCATTTGTATCACGCATTGTGGAAATCAATGGCAAACGCTATCTTGATGGCGGCATTGCTGACAGCATTCCGCTCGCGAAATGCCAACAATTAGGCTATGACAAAATTATTGTTATCTTAACGCGACCTTTAGAGTATCGTAAGAAAAAAGTTCACCCTTGTTTGTTCAAAGCTTTTTATCATCAATATCCGAAATTGGTCGAAAAATTAAGTCAACGCTATCTCGATTATAATCAAAAGGTGGAACAAGTAATTGCCGCGGATAAACGGCAAGAGATTTTTGTCATTCGTCCGTCACAAACATTACCAATTAAACGTATTGAAAAGGATCTAACAAAAATTCAAGCAATGTATGATTTAGGTATTGCTGATGCCAGACATATTTTGCCTGAATTACATCAATATTTATCATCAACCTAAAAGGAGAAAACAGTGAATTACACTGAGATTAAACAAGGCTGGGATTATTTTATTCTCGGTTGGCATTTGATCACTAAAAAAGGCTTAAAACGTTTTGTCGTGATGCCAATTATCTTAAATATCGTGTTATTAAGTTTTGTCTTTTGGCTCTTAATGCAACAAATCGGTGATCTTACTAACTGGATGTTATCTTTTATGCCAGATTGGTTAAGCTGGCTAAACTATATTGTGACTACGCTTGCGGTCATTATGATCCTGTTAGTCTATTACTTTATTTTTACCACACTGGCAGGTTTTATTGCCGCCCCATTTAATGGCTTACTGGCGGAAAAAGTAGAATTATTATTAACAGGAAAACCCTCTAACGACGACGGTATTCTCGACTTTATCAAAGATTTGCCTCGAATGTTTAAACGTGAATGGCAAAAACTCTGGTATAGCTTGCCACGTATCGTCATCTTGTTTTTACTTGGCTTTGTGCCGCTCATAGGACAAACATTAATTCCGGTCATTTTTTTCCTATTTACAGCGTGGCTGCTTGCCATTCAGTATTGTGACTATCCATTCGATAACCACAAAATCAGCTTTCCGGTAATGAAACAACAACTGGCACAACGTAAAATTTTAAATCTTACCTTTGGCAGCTTAGTAGCGAGTTGTACCTTTATTCCGTTATTGAATTTTATTGTAATGCCGGTCGCTGTCTGTGGTGCTACTGCGATTTGGGTTGATCATTATCGTAATACTCATCAATAAACACCTATTCTAAACCTACTTTTTGTTTAACTTACAAAGGGTAGGTTTACCTACTCAGTTTATTGACAAAGTCAATTATAAAATTTTGAGCTAAATTATTTCTTATCTAAAATTTAGGTTTGTCAGCGGTCTAGGTGGTTTTTCCTCTTTTTTCTTCGTTTTTATCACATCAATTATTTTTTCATAAAAAAATATTCATTTTGTGATCTGTGTTACAACATTTTATTAACAACAAATTGCTTCTTATTTAACTTTTCTGTAAGTTGTTAATACTTTAGCGATTCGTTGAGCAGTGCATCGCTTGCTTATACTCACTAAGGAGATCATGCCTATGCAGCAATTAGATTCAATCTTAAAAGAAAACCGTATTTTCCCACCAAGCGATGAATTCCGCCAACAAGCCAATATCGGTAATAACGAACAATATCAACAACTTTGGAACTTTGCTGATCAAGATTATTTACATTATTGGGCTGACTTAGCCAGAGATCTCATCAGTTGGAAAAAACCATTTATGACCATCTTTGACGGCAGCAATGCCCCTTTTTATAAATGGTTTATTGACGGTAAACTCAATGCTTCCTACAACTGTCTTGATCGTCATTTACCCGATAAAGGGGATAAAGTCGCATTAATTTTTGAATCCGATTTCGGTCAAGTAAATACCTTTACTTATAAACAATTACATAATCGCGTCTGTCGCTTCGCTAATGCATTACGTGAACAAGGTATCAAAAAAGGCGATCGAGTCGTGATTTATATGCCAATGATTGTCGAAGCTGTTATCGCAATGCAAGCTTGTGCCCGTATTGGTGCAATCCACTCAGTAGTGTTTGGTGGTTTCTCTGCCAGCGCGCTACGTGACCGTATTGAAGATGCTGAAGCAAAAATAGTAATTACCGCTAATGGTGGTTTACGCGGTGGAAAAATTATTCCTTTAAAAGAAACGGTTGATAGCGCTTTAGAAATGGGCTGCGAATCAATTGAAAAAGTGATTGTTTATTATCGTTTAAATATTGATACCCCTTGGAAAGACGGACGCGATCTCTGGTGGCACGAACTCTCCAAAAATCAACCTGCTTTCTGTGAACCAGAATGGATGGATGCAGAAGATCCACTCTTTATTCTTTATACTTCTGGTTCAACAGGTAAACCAAAAGGCATCGTACATAGTACCGCTGGTTATTTATTAGGTGCGATCAATACTTTCCGCAATATCTTTGACAATAAACCAGAAGATGTCTATTGGTGTAGTGCTGACGTTGGTTGGATCACCGGTCACTCTTATGTCTGCTACGGTCCATTAGCCAATGGCGCCACTCAAGTTATTTACGAAGGCGTGCCAAGCTACCCTGATGCGGGACGTATCTGGCGGATTATCCAACGTCATAAAGTCAATGTGTTCTATACTTCACCAACTCTTGTCCGCTCTTTAACACGTTTTGGCGATCATATTCCACGCAAATATGATCTCTCCTCTTTACGTTTATTAGGTAGCGTTGGTGAACCAATCAACCCAGCTGCATGGATGTGGCTCTATGATGTGATCGGTCAAGGACGCTGCCCGATTGTCGATACTTGGTGGCAAACTGAAACCGGTTCGATTATGTTATCTCCTCTACCGGGCATTACCGCATTAAAACCGGGTTCTTGTACCTTACCGCAACCGGGAATTATGGCAGATGTTGTTGATGAAACCGGGCAAAAAATTACTGATTGCAGCGGTGGTATTTTAGTGATTAAACGCCCATTCCCATCAATGCTGCGGACTATCTGGAATGATGACAAACGTTATAAGAAAACCTATTTCCCTGAAGAATTAGGTGGTAAATATTATGTTGCCGGCGACTCAGCCCATCGTGATGAAGATGGTTATTTCTGGATCTTAGGACGTACTGATGACGTACTCAACGTTTCTGGACACCGCCTAGGTACTATGGAAATTGAATCCGCATTAGTGGCAAATGAAAAAGTGGCTGAAGCTGCGGTGGTTGGTAAACCTGATGAAATCAAGGGAGAAGCCATTGTTGCCTTTGTGGTATTAAATCGCTCTATTCCTGATGATGATGAAGCGAAACAAGTCGCAGAAGAACTCAAACAATGGGTATCGCAAGAAATTGGTAAAATTGCGCGTCCTGAAGATATTCGTTTTGCCGAAAACTTACCAAAAACACGTTCCGGTAAAATTATGCGTCGTTTATTACGTTCTATTGCGAAAAATGAAGTGATTTCACAAGATATTTCTACCTTAGAAAATCCACAAATTATTGGACAATTACAACGACAAATTTTGTAATTTCAGCCAATTTCACTCACACGCCAACACCAATTACTTCTGTTGGCGTGTTTTTTATGCCTGATATCCTGATTTTGCATAAGCTAAATTCCATTAAGTTATAAAATATAGCGAATAAGCATTGTTCATCTTTTCTGCTTAAGAGTAAGCTAATTCCCATATTAATTAATGAACAAATCATTAGGAGAAATTATGACTATTTATGCAGATAACTCATTAAGTATTGGACATACTCCACTTGTACGCTTACAACATTTCGGACAAAACGGTAATTTAGTCGTAAAAGTAGAAGGTAGAAACCCAAGTTTCAGTGTGAAATGCCGTATTGGTGCGAATATGGTTTGGCAAGCAGAAAAAGATGGCATTCTTACTAAAGATAAAGAAATCATTGATGCTACCAGCGGTAATACCGGGATTGCTTTAGCTTACGTTGCTGCAGCAAGAGGTTACAAAATTACTATTACTATGCCTGAAACAATGAGTAATGAACGTAAAAAATTACTCAAAAGCCTTGGGGTAAATTTAATCCTTACCGAAGGTGCAAAAGGAATGAAGGGTGCTATTGCTAAAGCAGAAGAGATTCTTAACTCTGATCCAAATCGTTATGTAATGTTAAAACAATTTGAAAACCCAGCTAACCCAGCAATTCACCGTCAAACTACTGGTCCAGAAATTTGGAATGACAGTGAAGGTAAAATTGATGTATTAGTTGCTGGTGTCGGTACAGGCGGTACTATTACCGGTATTTCGCAATACATTAAATTAGATCAAAAGAAAAATATTATTTCTGTTGCGGTTGAACCAGAAGAATCACCAATTATTACCCAATATCTTGCTGGTGAAGAATTAAAACCAGGTCCACACAAAATCCAAGGTATCGGTGCTGGCTTTATTCCAAAAAATCTCGATTTATCACTCGTTGATCGTGTAGAAAAAGTCGATAGTGAAACAGCAATCAAAACAGCTCGTAAATTACTAGAAAAAGAAGGTTTATTAGTAGGTATCTCTTCTGGTGCGGCTGTTGCAGCAGCGGATCGTTTAGCTAAATTACCAGAATTCAAAGATAAACTTATAGTTGCAATTTTACCGTCAGCAGCTGAACGTTACCTCAGTACTCCGCTTTTTGCAGATATTGAAATCTAATTCTCTTTTCTCCTGTGTGTAAAAATAAACACCTGTCGTCTTCGGCAGGTGTTTTTATCAGATTCGTGCCGTAAAACTCCGTCCTTCAGGGCGGAGATATAAGGCACAAACGGCGTAAGCCGTTTCAAACCTAACGGTGTAATAGACAAAATTGTTGCTAAAAGCAGGCTTAAAGCCTTATAGTACAAGGCTTTAAGTCCTCTTTTTGAAATATGAACAAAAAACTGCCCATTTTGCCAAAGTACAAAAATAAAGAAACATGGTACATCAAATAATATTCAGCGATATTTTTGTCCTCAGTGCCATAAGACATTTACCTTCAAAACTAAATTAGTCCCAAATAAAATTTGGTCAGATTACACATCTGGAAAACAAACCTATCAACAACTTGCCGTTAAATATCATTGTTCAGTGAGAACTATTCAAAGATATATTGATAAAGCGCCTAAAACTTCTTTAAAACCGCCTTTAAATCGATACCTGAACATTATTATGGATACGACTTTTTTCGGTCGTTATTTTGGCGTATTAGTGTTAATTGATTCGAATTCAACTAATGTGGTTTCCCATTATTTTGTTCGAACCGAAAAAGTGATTTATTACCAGCTGGCACTGAATAGATTAAGAGAAAAAGATTATATTATTCAATCAATTACCTGCGATGGTAAAAGGGGATTGATGAAGGATTTATTTAATACCCCAATACAGATGTGTCAATTTCATATGATAGCTATTGTGATGAGAAAATTAAGGAAAAAGCATCAATCTCAAGCAGGTAAAGAATTAAAACTCATTATAAAAACACTCACGCAAAGCTCAAAAAATGAATTTTATCGACGATTACATTATTGGTTTATAAAACATCAAACGTTTTTAAAAGAGAGGAATGATAAAGCCAATGAAAAAGGTTATTTTCCTTATAAACATCGTAATGTAAGAGGTGCTTATGCCAGTTTAAAGCGTTATATGGATTTTATTTTTACCTATGAGAAATATCCTGAATTAAATATAGAAAAGACGACAAATCGTTTAGAAGGATTATTTAGCGAACTTAAGAGAAAATTAAATAATCATAATGGATTAACGAAAAAGCGTAAGATATTGTTTATACAAGATTTTTTAAATAAAAAGAGTGGCTAACATTTAAAGAAAATAAATATTAGCCACAATTTTGTCCACTTGGCATAGTTTTTGATAGTTCAGCAACAATTTTGTCTATTACACCAACCTAACTAATCAGGTGTTTGTTGTTGCTCAATGTATTGGCGAATAATGGAAATCGGTGCACCACCGCAACTCCCCGCAAAATAAGACGGAGACCAAAGCTGATTGCCCCAAAGTTTTTTGCGGATGTTCGGGTAGTTTTTCTTCCTAATCATTCGGCTTGATACACCTTTTAAACTGTTTACAAGTGTAGATACAGCCACTTTCGGCGGATATTCCACAAGTAAATGAACATGATCGTCTTCACCGTCAAATTCAACTAATTTTGCTTTAAAATCATTGCAGACGCTTTCAAAAATCAATTTGAGTTCGTCTAAAATGGCTTTCGTAAAAACATCACGGCGATATTTCGTTACAAAGACTAAGTGAACATGCATATTAAAAACGCAATGCCTACCATGTCTAATTTCTGTTTCTTTTTGCATAGACCAAGTGTAAAATGTTGAAAACTTACATTCTAAACCTTGTCAATGCAACTACGCAAAGCCTTTAAGTTCGAGATAATGCCAAATGGTAGCCAAATCCGCAGAATTAAACAGTTCAGTGGTTGCTCTCGTTTTGTGTTCAATCGGGCGTTGGCTTGGCAAAATGAACAATACGAGCAAGATAACAGCTTTAAGTTCAGTTACACCAAAATCGCCAACTTGCTTCCACAATGGAAAAAAGAATTAGTTTGGCTAAAAGAATGCCATTCTCAAGTGCTTCAACAGTCTTTAAAAGACCTAGAAAGTGCGTTTAAAAATTTCTTTCAACAGCGAGCAGACTTCCCCAAGTTTAAGAAAAAAGGTTTAAAAGAGAGTTTTCGATTTCCGCAAGGTTGCAAATTAGAGCAACAAAATAACCGCTTGTATCTGCCAAAGATTGGCTGGGTTCGCTATCGCAACAGCCGAGATATCGTTGGTGAAATCAAAAATGTTACCGTCAGCCAAAAGTGCGGTCACTATTTTGTCAGTATTCAAACTGAATTTGAGTACGAAATCCCGACACATAAAGGCGGTGAAATCGGTATTGATATGGGCGTTTCACGTTTTGCCACGCTTTCAAACGGTGAATTTTTTGAGCCATTAAACGCCTTTAAAACCTACAAAGGCAAATTGGCAAAACTCCAACGCCAACTCAAAAATAAGGTTAAATTTAGTCAAAACTGGCAGAAATTAAAGGCGAAAATCGCCAAACTGCACCATAAAATTGCCAATTGTCGCAAAGACTTCTTGCATCAGACTTCAAGCAAAATCAGCAAAAACCACGCCATGATCTATATTGAAGATTTGCAGGTGTCAAATATGTCAAAATCAGCCAAAGGTACAGCGGAAGCACCAGGCAAAAATGTTGCTGCAAAATCAGGGTTGAACCAAGCGATATTAGATCAATCTTGGTTTGAGTTTCGCCGTCAGTTGGACTACAAAACGGAATGGCAAGGTGGATTTTTAGTGGCAGTGCCACCGCAAAATACCAGCCGAACTTGCCCTTGTTGTGGTCATATAGCAAAAGAAAATCGCCAAACACAGGCTAATTTTGAGTGTGTAGAATGTGGCTATACAGAAAATGCCGATGTGGTTGGAGCGTTAAATGTATTGGGGCGTGGGCGAGCTATCGTCCACGCGTAATAAAATGTCAGGGCAGGACATGTCCGTAGAGCTTGTGAAGTGAACTTCATTAGAAGTCAGCAACAAGAACCCACCGAGAGTAGCCCATTGCTTGCAATTGGCACTAGTAGGAATCCCCGTCCTTTAGGGCGGGGAGGATGTCAATAGTTATTAGATCCTTCATTTTTTAATGTTTTTATCACTAAACATTGTTCAACATTATGTTGATCACATTGCGCCATATCCGCTAACAGCGTACGAATTTGCTGTAATTCTCGAATTTTTTCATCAACTTGCTGTAAATGTTGCTCCACCATCAGATTGGCATCATAACAATCAGTATTAGGTTGATCCTGTAATGCTAATAACGTCTTAATTTCCGCTAAATCAAAACCTAATGAACGACAAGTTTTAATAAATTTCAGCTGCTGCAAATGTTTAGTGGTAAATTGACGATAACCATTACTCGCCCGTTGCGCAGGTAAAATCACTTGAGATTTCTCATAAAAACGAATGGTTTCAAGATGAATACCACTTAACTCACTGAGTTTTTTAATGGTGAAAAATTCCATAATCTGCTTGACTCCGTAGCCACTACACCCTTTATAGTCTAGACCTGTTTTTATTCAAGTAAAGGGTTTTAATTATGTCTTGTGAACATGATCATTGCTGTCAAATAACTGCACAATCAAACAAATATCGCAAAATACTTTGGTGGGCATTTTCCATCAACGCCATTATGTTTCTAATCGAAATTATTGGTGGTATTAAAGCAGGTTCAGTTTCATTACTATCCGATAGCTTAGATTTTTTTGGTGACAGTGCTAATTACCTTATCAGTCTATTTGTTTTAGGCAAAACACTGAGTTTACGAGCTAAAGCCTCACTACTTAAGGCATATTCGATGGGGATTTTTGGCATTTGGATCTTACTCACCACGCTATATCAATTATGGTACGGCGAAATACCGAATTATCATGAAATGGGTGTAATTGGTTTATGTGCTTTTTTTGCCAATATACTTGTCGCACTACTTCTATACACATTTAGAGAAGGAGATAGCAATATGCGTAGCGTTTGGCTCTGTTCTCGTAATGACGCCATTGGTAATTTAGCGGTTATCCTCGCTGCGATTGTTGTATTCTATACACAAAGTAACATACCAGATTTAATTGTTGCCTTTTTTATGTCTTATCTTGCCATCAAGGCTTCCTGGCTTATTTATCAACAGGCTAAACAAGAATTACAACAACATCACGCATAAAATAAATAGTGCATCTCCCATACCTTCCTCAACATTGAAGAAGGTATGAGAAATTTAAAAGATAGGATTTGTAACAGAGATCCTTTTAGCTAATTCATAACTCATTTACTGAAAATTAAAACTTTGCAAAACCGCTAATGGATAACGTTTTCCAGCCAAATAATCTTGTACTGTCTGCCAGACCAATGGGTTACGCGCAGCATTTCCCTCTTGGGCAATATAGTGTTGAAACTCATCAACAGTTAGCCACAATGCGCCACTAATATCACTATCATGTGGATGTGGTTCAACACACTCATCTAACTCCACAATAAACACAAAACGGAAATAATCCTTACCAGAGCGCGGTGCATGCCATTGATATACGCCTAACAGCGCTTGCATATCCGCCTCAATGCCCGTTTCCTCGAATAATTCCCGTTTTGCTCCCTCTAACAAGGTTTCATTCTCTTCCAAATGTCCTGCGGGTTGATTTAAGGTCATCTTGCCGTATTCAAATTCTTCAACAAATAAAAATTTATCTTGGCAATGCACTACACAAGCCATCGTAATTCGTGGATTTAACATTATTACTCCTTTAAATTTAATTTCAGACGCTGTAATAACTGCTGTTTTTCTTGTTCATTTAACTGATAACTGTTACCCAATGTCAATGCAGGAAAAGCAAAAAGCTCAAAGCCAGCCACCGCAACACGCACCAAACGCAACGTTGGAAAACCAATATGTGCAGTCATACGGCGTACTTGTCGATTACGCCCTTCGTGAATACTGATTTCTAACCAACTGGTCGGAATCGTTTTACGCTCACGAATTGGTGGTTGACGTGCCCATAACTGCGACGGTTCCGCAATCATTTTTACCTGTGCAGGTAACGTTTTACCATCATTAAGCATCACCCCGTTACGCAAACGATCTAAATCCTGTTCAGTGGGAATCCCTTCAACCTGTACCCAATATGTTTTTGCCAACTTAAATTTCGGCGTGGTCAAACGATGTTGAATTTCACCATGATTGGTCAATAACAACAACCCTTCACTATCTCGATCTAAACGACCACAAGGATACACATCTGCAATAGCAATAAAATCTTTTAAGGTTTGCCGTCCAGCCTCATCACTAAATTGGCTTAACACATCATAAGGTTTATTAAATAGCACAATTTTGGTTTCTGCTAATGTTGGCTGCGGTTTCGGTGATAAATTTCGTTTTATCGGCTTGCGCCCAGTTCGGTTAAAATTTCGCATTTAATTATTAAAACAATGTTAAAAGTGTGACGTAAGTACCTGTTCTGTTTCGGCATTTATTTTATACTAAAACCACTTTGATTGCTGATTATCACTTGCTTTATTACAAGCAAATTTTCTAAAAAAATCAGCGCTCAATAATTCATCATTTTTCTTTTATTTTCTTATTTTCTAGTTGAAAAGGACAACTCATGCAAACTCAGATTAAAAAGCCAACCCAAGGTCAGCCAATCCAACTTACTGAAAATGGACAATTGATCGTACCAGATCAGCCAATTATTCCATTTATCGAAGGCGATGGTATCGGGGTTGATGTCACTCCTGCAATGCAAACAGTGATTGATGCCGCTGTGGCAAAAGCCTATGCAGGAAAACGTAAAATCCATTGGATGGAAATTTACGCGGGTGGCAAGGCAAATCAAATCTATGGAGAAAATACTTGGTTACCAGATGAAACTATTGATGCAATCCGTCAATATCACGTTGCAATTAAAGGGCCATTAATGACACCTGTCGGCGGTGGCATTCGCTCATTAAATGTGGCAATGCGTCAAGGTTTAGATCTTTATAACTGCTTACGTCCAATTCGTTACTATGAAGGCACACCGAGCCCAGTCAAACACCCAGAATTAATTAATATGGTTATTTTCCGCGAAAATTCGGAAGATATTTATGCTGGTATTGAATGGGTCGCTGGATCAGCAGAAGCGCAAAAAATGATCCACTTTTTACAAACCGAAATGGGCGTGAAGAAAATCCGCTTTACAGAAGATTGTGGTATTGGCGTAAAACCGGTATCAAAACAAGGTACACAACGTTTAGTGCGCGCCGCGTTACAATATGTGATTGATAATGATCGTGATTCTTTAACCTTAGTGCATAAAGGTAATATTATGAAATTTACCGAAGGCGCCTTTAAAGAGTGGGGTTATCAAGTTGCCGAAGAATTTGGTGCTACTCTAATTGAACAAGGTCCTTGGATGCAACTTACCAATCCAAAAACCGGTAAAAAGATTATTATTAAAGACTGTATTGCCGATGCGTTCTTGCAAGAAATCCTACTCCACCCAACCGATTACGATGTTATTGCGACATTAAACCTAAACGGCGATTATATTTCGGACGCACTTGCTGCACAAGTTGGCGGTATTGGTATTTCTCCAGGGGCAAATATCGGTCTTGATGCTGCGATTTTTGAAGCCACTCATGGCACTGCACCAAAAATTGCTGGTAAAAATATTGGTAATCCAGGTTCATTAATTCTTAGCGGTGAGATGATGTTGCGTCATTTAGGTTGGTTTGAAGCAGCTGATTTAGTGGTAAAAGCAGTTTCACAAACTATCGCTAATAAGACTGTTACCGCAGATTTCGCAGATATGATGGAAGGAGCAACTTTACGTTCTACCAGTGAATTTGCTGATGATATTGTTAGCAATATGTAGTCTGCTATTTTTTATTTTTCAAAAGTGCATTTGGATAACTTTTTGAAAAATATGGCTTTTCAAATCTCCCAAACCCTCTTCAATCTTGAAGAGGGTTTTCTGTCATTAAAGTGCAGAATTTAGGGCATTTTGGCGATAAAAGTTATCACAAGGTACTAATCTCAATTTGAATAATGAACAACATCACCACAAAGTACCAATCTCAATTTGAATAGTGAACAACATCACCACAAAGTACCAACCTCAATTCAGGTAATAAACCGTTCCCATTAACTCATCAATCAACTGTCCAACTTTAGGGGTGCAGTTCAGGGTTAGGGGAGATTTAAGTACAAAAAAATAGCACCCAGCTGGGTGCTATTCAATTTACATTTGTCTCCTAATCAGAAATTACCAAGTGTAGCCTACGCTGACAGCACCTCCTGTATCACCGCTGCTAGTGGTCATACCTGATAAACGGACACCAATCTTACCGTTATCAGAAAGTTTAGAAATACCAAAGGCTACGGCACTTTCTCCTTTGAAGGTTGCTGTACCTACAGACACTGTTGTGCGTCCAGCTTGTGTAGTTTGCTGCAAGTTAGCAGTTGCCATTGCGCCAGCAATACCGCCACGTGATTCCTTAGTTAAGCTATCAATACGTTTATTAACATTATTGATGGCTTTATTCGTATCTGTAGCGAATGCTCTGATTTGACGCATATTCACCGCATCAGTGTCATTAACACCATCAGCTACACCACGAACACGTGTTGGATTTTTCTCTGTGCCAACATTTAACACGTTAGTAGTCGAACCATCTTGGTTTTGATCTACTGTTGAATTAATAGTTACATTGCCGCCAATAGTAACTTGTTTAAATTCAACATTGTCCGCCATATTCACAGTGTAAACTGTTGCACCATCACTATCCTTAGTCGGTTCATCAACAACGATGTTCTTGCCGCCTTTGACTTTAGTTCTTGCAGCTTGAGCAGCTGTCTTAGCCTCATCCGCGGTCTTCACCGCATTATCAGCCTTGTTATTGACCACTTCTACAGCTTCGTGGATATTATCCTTACCAGTACCACCGATATCGGTAACTTTACCATCTTTAACAGCGCCTTTACCAACTAGACTATGCAACTGACCACCATTGACAGCTTCTTTGCTGTTCTCAGCAATCTTACCATCGGCCACATTGCCTAAAGTTTGTGCATCACCCATACCTTGTTTTTGATCAGGTTGAACTAGCATAATACCATCTGGAGTTTGTACTCCCTTATCTTTATCTGCTTTACCTTTCGAATCAGCAAAATACAAATTACCATCTTCAGCAGCAACAAGACGTTTAACTACATCCTTACCATCTTCTTTCACTGTTTTGATATAAGCTAATGGTAAGTTACCTAACTGACCAGCAATATTATTCACATCATTCTTAACGTTAGTTACATCACCTTTAACGGTATTAACTGAGTCATCAACATATTTCTTGTTGGCTGCATCGGTATCATTCTCTGGGCCAGCCACATTCTTAATTGTATTACCACCATTATCTAAACCATCTTTAGTAAGGCTAACTTTATTCTTACCAGTTGCTGTGATAGTAATACCATCGCCATCGATCTTCGTAGTTGAAGTCTTAGTATCTTCAGGTGTCGTACCTTCTTTCTTAGTAAAGGTTGCAGAGTTCATATCAGTAAGATCTTTATTCACACTAATAGTCACTTTACCATCTTTATCGACAGTTGCAGTGGTGTTGTCACCATTTTGGAAATCAAGACCTGTATCCAATGATACTTCTGGTTTGCTTACAGTTTGAGACTGCTCCTTATCATCAGTATAGGTATATCCTGCACCATTCGCTTTATAGGCAAGTTTCACTGTTGCACTATCACCAGTTAAATCGCCTTTAGTCACGACTTTATTGTCGCCAGTAGGAGTTGGTGTAGTGCCATCTTTACCATTAGTACCGTTGATAACTACAACATTACCACTACCATCCACACCGATGTAGCCATCTTTACCTGTTTGACCATTTTTACCGTTTAACACAATACCGTCAAAGCCAGGAGTTTTCTTCATTTCAATACGAAGAACATCACCGTCTTTACCGTCTTTGTGGGTAATAAGGTTATCGGCAGAGTAATTAGCTGCATTTGATGTAGCCCATGTAACAGAGCTATTACCTTGGATCTTCAACAATGAACCTAATGGACGATGGATAAGACCGTCTGCTTCAGCTTGATTACCTAAGAAATCAAGACCAGCTTGTGCCACCGCTTGAAGGTCAGCTAAGGTTGTTGCTTTATTTAAAGCAGCACCTTTAAGGTTTAATAGACCATCGTGATTTACCTTACTATCATCTGTATAACCATTCATTAATTTTTTAGCAGCTTCATCTGTAATAGCATTACCACCAAGCATTAACGGATCGTTAGTGCCAGATTTAATCGAATCAATACCTAAAGCACTCGCAATATTTGCCAAAGTAGTTGTTGCTGTAGTTGAACCATCAGGGTTCACCGCAGAAAGCATTACATCAGACTTAGCGACATTACCTTCTTCACCTGCAGGATCAAAGCTAGCATCTTTCTTCTTAGCCAAATCAGCTAGAGTAAGACCTTCAGCACCTGGTAGAGGTTTGCCATCTTTCATATTTTCTGTGCTATACCATAAACCATTGTCCGCTTTTTGGTAACCAGTCACAGTATCAGCAGAGTAATATTTACCGTTTTCCACTAAGACACGATTACCTGCCTTATCGGTATATACCACAGTACCTGCAGCGCCATCACGTAAAGCCTGAACTTTGTTGATAATGGTTGTACCGTTGGTGCCATCTTTACCAGCAGGGCCAACAAGACCATCTTGACCAGGTACACCAGGAATGCCTTGTGCTCCCGGCACACCATTAGTACCGTTATAACCATAACCATCAACGCCGTTGATACCATCTTTACCATCAGCACCTTTAAGCGGTGTACCAATGATTTGTTTCGCAATCGCATCTAATTGGCCTTTATTGACCGCATCTTTGCCATTAACACCGTCAGCAACATCAGTAATACGAGCGCCGTTCATACTGATAGATGGTTTTCTTTCATCATACGGTGTCGTCGTAACATCATCAGTAACACCATTTGTAAAGGTAATGCGTGCTTCCTTAGGATCAGCTGGGTTAGACGCCGTACCACCACCGATAGACTTGATGTTGTTTAATACGTCATTTAAGTTGTATTTCACAATACCGTCTTTATCAATTTGTGCGGTGATATTAGTACCATTATTAAAGTGTAAGCCTTCACCAAGTTTGACTGTTCCAGCCTGTTTAGTAGTTTGTTTACCATCTTCGTCAACTGTATAACCCGTACCATCGGTCGCATACGCAAGTTTAATAGTTGCATCACTAGTATTATCACCATTGAGGTCTTTTTCAGTAATAACTTTAGAACCGTTAGCACCGTCTAAACCGTCTTTACCATCTTTGCCATCTGTACCGTTGATAACGACAACTTCGCCTTTATCATTGACACCGATATAAGCGTCTTGGTCACGAGTTCCGTCTTTGCCGTCTTGACCTTTAGCGCCATCCTTACCGTTAATTACGATGCCGTCAAAGCCTGGTGTCTTCAACATTTGAATACGGAGTTGTTTGTTATCTGCATTGACTACGGTAGCTAAGTTATCACCACTATAGTCATCTGCTTTCTCAGATACATCAACAGCAGCACCGCTAGTAGCATCAACCTTGCCCACAATATTAAGGGTAGTACCTAAAGCACGACGAAGTGTTGTACCTGTGTTATCTGCAAATACTAAACCAGTTACGCCTAACGCTTGTAGATCAGCAAGAGTAACCGCTTTATCAAGTGCTGCGCCTTTAAGAGCGTAAAGTCCTGAAGCAGTTCCATCGGTAGTACCGATAAGTTCAGAGATCTTCTTACTATCTTTAGCTACTGTATCTGCGGTAAGGGCTGTACTTGCATACTTACTCGCATCAATACCCAACGCACTGGCGATATTTGCCAATGTTGCCGGTGCTTTAGTTGAGCCATCAGGATTTACTGTAGATAACATAATTTCATTATCTGCAAGTTCTTTACCATTCTTATCTGCGACAAGTTGTGCAAGCGTTTTACCTGTTTTATCTTGTAATGGAACACCATTCGCATCTACATCATTTGTGTCGTACCATAAACCATCAGCCGCTTTTACTTTATTGCCAGCAGTCGCTAAAGAATAGAACTTGCCGTTTTCTACTAATACACGATTACCTTGAAGATCGGTATAAACCACAGTACCTGCGGCACCATCACGTAAGGCTTGTACCTTATTGATAATAGTTGTGCCGTTGGTACCGTCGTTACTTGCAGAACCATCAAGGCCATTAACACCATCTCTACCCGGTTGACCTTGAGCACCCGGTGCTCCTGCTTGACCTTGCGCTCCCGATACACCATTAGTACCGTCATAACCATCATTACCATCAACGCCGTAACCATCGATACCGTTAATGCCGTCTTTACCATCCTTACCATTAAGCGGTGTACCAATGATTTGTTTCGCAATCGCATCTAATTGAGCTTTATTAACTGCATCAGTACCATTTACTCCGGCAAGTACATCAGTAACACGAGCGCTGCCCATACTGATAGTCGGTTGTCTTTCATCAATATCTTTGGTATCAGCACTATCAGTTGCTTTACCTGCATTAAAGGTAATCTTCGCAGCTTTTTCACCAGCTCCAGCTTTACCTTCAATTGAAGTAATACCAGTGAGCTGATCTGCTAAGGTGTAGGTGATCACGCCATCATTATCACCGCCAGTAACCGTCAAGTTTGTATTACCTGACTTAAAGGTAAAGCCTTGTTTATGAGTGGTTGTTTTAGCGGTAGCGTCGTTGTTGACTTTATAGTTAAAGGTTGCAACTTCGCCAATATAGTCTTTAAGTACATCACCAGTCACTAAGCCTGTATCACCAGTATCAATCGCTGCTTTATTCTTAACTTGCTTCAAGGCAATATTAAGTTTTCCACCTTGGTTAGATACATTGATATTTGCACCTTTGTATTCCACACCAGTATCATCAGCTTTTGTTTTAGCTGTTTCATCATTAGAAGTAATTTCTAATGTTTCAGTAAGCGCTTTCGCAATGGTTACAGAATTAGTATCGTTACCAGAGAAACTTTCCGCTTTGAAGTTTAACTTACCGCTGATACCTGTTTGGGTTGTGGTACGTAATGCACTAATTGCTTCTTCAATAGTTTTCGCACCAGTGCCGCCAATACCACCTTTATTACCATTACCAGAATCATTTACTACCGCCGGAGTGGTAATCTTGCCATCTTTATCAGTGCTATAACCTGTACCTAATAGATTGGTTAATTGGCTAACATTAAGCGCATCAGTACCGTTAACACCAGCGGTTACGCCGGTTACACGCGCATTGTTCATACTGATAGTTGGTTGCATTTCGTTAACAGTAGTGCCATCTTTATCAGCAGCAGCACCCGCGGTAAAGGTAATACGCGCTTCTTTATCCGCACCTTTAGTCGCACCGCTACCAATAGAACCAATACTTACTAAATCTTTCGCCAATTTCACAGTAAGTGAACCTGTACCCTTATCAGTATCTTGTGTACCTTCAATAAAGATATTGTTAGCAGCCGCTTTGTCATTATCTAATGCAGTAAATTTAGTTGCATCATCTGTATAACCAGCAATCGATAATTTTTGTGACAATGCACGATTTACCTTAGTTGCATCATTGCCTTGGAAGACAAGGCCTGCTTGCGCTAAAACTTGTAAGTCAGCAGCAGTGGCAACACGGCTCATATCCAAATCAGGTCTAGTATCGTCACCCTGTGCTGGTTTAGTTCCTTTACCTGCTTTACCTTCGAGTAAATTCTTCACAATCGCTTGCGCATCAGCACTTGTTGGTGTTGCTGTACGTTTTAGTGGTTGTGGTTCAAGAGTGCTTGTAGTATCCGCTGTTAAATCAACACCCAACGCACCAGCTAAGTTAGCCAATGTGATTGGTTTTGTTGTTGTACCATCAGTATTAACAGTAGAAAGAATCACATCATCAGAATTTACAACCTGACTACCTGCCCCTTCATGATCTCGTTGATATTTAGTATTAAGTCCTGCTAAATCTAAACCGTCTTCTGTAACATTCGGTTTTAGATTACCATCATTGTCAACATTCACTGCTGAATACCACTTACCATTATTAGCTTTCTTATAGCCAGTAGTAATGGTATCGCGATAGAAGTATTGTCCATCATCAGAAACTACCAGACGCTTACCATCTTTCGCAGTGTAAACTACAGTACCAGCAAGACCATCACGTAATGCTTGCACTTTATTGCCAATGCTTTGACCGTTAGTACCATCTTGACCTGCAGGACCTTCAGTGCCTGTAGTACCCGGAGTTCCGTCTTTACCATTAAGTGCGGTTTTAATTGCGTTTAACTGGCTCATATTCACTGCATCATTGTCATCAGCACCTGCTGCAATGCCTTTGAGTTGAACCGGAACGGTTTCATTCGAAGCAGTATCTGGTTTAGGAGCACTCAATGTCATCGTAGGCGTAGCTGCAGTACCACCTGGGGTTAGGGTAACTTTCGGTGCGTCCGTCGCAGAACCTTGAAGATTTAATGCTTCAAAGGTTGGTGCTTTTAACATTTCGATGCGCAATGTACCTTCATCATTATGGGTGATAAGGTTATCTGCACTATAAAGCTTACTAGTGTCGTCATTACCACTTGACTTGATATACTTAGCACCATCTTTACCTTCAATATTAAGCACAGAGCCTAAAGTTTTGCGGATACGGTTAGCTTTAAGAACATCATCATCTTGGTTACCTAAAATATCAAGACCTGCAAAAGCGAGAGCTTGTAAATCACCAACAGTCGCTGCACGAGTAAGATCTATACCTTTGAGAGCATAAATACCTTTTTCAGTATCTGATGTTGCATCACTGTTACCAATAACACTTTGTGCTTTGTCTTTATCAAGCGCTTTCTTATCCAGTGCAACTTTCTCACCCTTGGCAGTATCAGCAGTAGCGCCTAGAGGATTAATACCTAACGCACTTGCCAAGTTACCTAACGTAATAGGTGTTGTGGTATTGGTATCATCATCATTATCCACTAAAGATAAGATAACTTTATTCGCATCAGCATCAGCGAGAGCGTTTACACTCTTAGACTCACTTTCATTTGTTGGTTTATCCTCTGCACTATTCCAATTAGCCGAGCTATACCATTTACCGTTGTAATAATATGAGTCTTTTACATCACTATAGTGATAGTACTTACCGTCATCTGTTTTCACAACACGATTGCCAGCAGCATCAGTGTACACAACAGTACCTTTAAGGCCTTTTTCAAGTTGAGAAATACGGTCATTAATTGTGCCATGTTCACTGCTGTTGATACCCAATTTATCCGCTAACTGACCACCAGTGATCGCATCTTTAGAACCTTTTTCGATCTTACCATCCGCTAAACCAGTGAGTTTCACATTATTAGCAGTGATATTAGCTGGTGTAGTTTGTTCTCCACTTTGTGTAGCAGAATTAAAGGTTAGACGAGCTTCCCCTATTGCGCCTTTACTATCGCCGCTACCAATAGAATCAATCGCTTTAAGATCTTTGCTAAGAGTGAAGTTAACTACACCATCATCAGCAGATGCAGACTTAGAAATCACGATATTCTTATTATCTGGAGAACCTGATACACCTTCTCCACGGAAATCAAATCCTTGTCCTAAAGTGACAGAAGAAGTATCACCAGCATTGACTTTATACTTAATTGTGGCTGCACTAAAGCCATGATTTTGCATTTCGGCTAACGCCTCTTTTACCGCTTGTCCAGCAGTAAATTTCAAGACAGGAACTGTTTTACCACCTGTTTTTTCAGCATCAGTATATGTTCCATCATAGACAATATCGATATAGCCATCACCGGTAAATTTAATACCATCAGTAATATCTTTAACCGTTGGATTAGATACATCTTTTTCTTGCTGTACGGTGTAATTGTTCATACTAGGAGTAGCATCAGCTGAAACAAGTTTACCTTCTTGATTAAGTTTATAAACATTTGTTATAGCGTTGTTAACTCCTCCTTGATAGCTATCATACTGATCTTTAAGTATATAATAAGTTAATCCATCATTTTTTGATGTAACAGCAACATAAGGATTATCAGAACTACTTCCATCTAATGTTAATGATTTAGTTCGTAGTTTCATGGTGTAGCCATCATCAACTACTTTAAAGCTGTTATCCAGCAAAATCATCTTTCAACGCATTAACAAGCGCTGCTTTAGATAAACCAACATAGAAAGAGTTACCACTAATATCGTCTGACTTAGAACCTACTACTGTAATTAGGTTATCAGTCATACTGCCATGCGTTGCATCAGATGCAGCTACTGTTGGTTTAGCTGTCTTAATAGCATTATATACAGCACCAGACGTTACCACTAAATCTTTAGTTGGAGCTGCATTAGTTACTGTCGTTTCTTTATTTAAAGTAAATGATACCCCAGTAGCTGATGCCTTGGTTTCAATATCACTGCTGCCTGTAAAGGCTAAACTTGGATTATTCTTAAGCAGAATATCTCCTGATGTACTGCTATTATCTCCAGTTAATTTAATCTTCGCAGAATCAAATGCGGCACCTTGATTAATCTTATTCGTAAGAAGATCATTTAAGTCCTCTTCAAGAATAGTTTTATTCTTAATCTTATCCGTCGTTACCGCATCAGCAGCTAACTTCGCATTATCTACTGCACCATCTTTAATCTTATCCTTAGTAACCGCATCTTTTGCAAGTTTAGCTTCGGTTACACCACCATTAGCAATTTTCACAGTAATAGTGCTGCGATCTCCTGATGTTTCAATACCTTCTGCACCAGCTACCTTAAAGCTAACATTGTTTGCTAAGGTTTGTGCTGTAGTTGAACCAGAATCAGCGGTAAGCTGAATACTACGTGTCGTATCTACATAGTCCTTAGAGCTATCAATCTTCGCTAACTTATCTTTAACACCTTGTGCTAAATCAATCACCAAGCTACCGTTACCATCAGTACCGGCTTCTGCTGTCTTAGTTGTCACAAAGTCCTTAGTGCCATTAACATTCAAGGTTTTATTTAACTTAACATCAGATTCTGTGGATCCAGTATCGCCCATAAATTTAATACCGGAAGTTGCAGTATCGGCTTTTCCAGCTAATGCATCAGCAAGCTGACCACCAGTAACTGCGTCTTTAGAACCTGTCTCAACCTTACCGTCAGCAAGACCAGTTAAAATCGCATCATTTGCTAAGATCACCGGTTTAGTGTCGTCGTAAGTAGTAGCTTTATCATCTGCATCTTTTTCTTTGACAAAAGTTAATTTAGCGTCTTTAGTCGCGTCTGAACCACCAGCTACAGAACTAATACCAGTTAAGTTGCTTGCTAATTGAATCAACACTTCTGCGTTGCTAGCTGTTGCTGCATCAGAAGCAGTCACTACGATATTACCGCTGCTTGCTTGATCTGCCGCTGGTGCATTTTTGCCACCAGTAATAGATACACTAGAGCCAAGTTTCTTCTCAGCTGTTGCTGAGTCGTTATCACCGGTATAAGTGATGCCTTGAAGTGCTTTGCTCCAGTTTTCCTTAAACTCTCCGATATTGTTAGCGTTTGTATTCGCTTTTTTATCCATATTGTCGCTAGTAGGTACCGCATTTAGCTTATCAATAGCGTTTTGATTAAGCGTGATTCTAACGCCATCAGCACTAACTGTGGTATCAATATATTGGTTTGCGCCAGATGTACCAGTGCCATCACCTAAAATATTAAAGGTTCCGCCTAATGCCACACGTTTTGCTAGAGTAGGAGTAGTAATTGAATTATCCGCACCAAATACCAAACCAGTTAAACCAATCGCTTGTAAATCCGCTAATGTTACGGCTTTATTAAGCGCAGATCCGCTAAGAGCGTAAAGACCTGTAGCAGAATTAGTACCTTGAGCAGTTTGACCAATAAGTTCAAAGACTTTTGTTTTATCTTTCGCAGCTGTATCAGCCGTTAATGCACTATCCTTATAGGAAGTAGGATCAATACCTAAAGCGCTCGCAATATGCGATAAGGTAATTGGCGTTGTATCATTCTTCGTATCGCCGGCTGTATTAACTGCTGAAAGCATAATCTTCGATAGATCGGTGTACTCTTTGCCATTACCAGCAGTCACTCTTTCAGCCAAGGTTTTTCCAGTATTATCGTTTGGATCTTTAAGTGTACCATCATCATTGACACGATCTTTTTCATACCATAGACCATTATTGGCTTTAACGAGTGCGCCTGCGGCAGCTGCTGAATAATACTTGCCATTTTCGACTAGAACACGTTCACCTGTTTCAGCATCGGTATAAACTACTGTACCTGCCATACCATCACGAAGTCCTTGGACTTTGTTAGCTAGGCTTTCACCGTTAAGACCGTCTTTACCAGCATTACCCGGTACGCCAGGTTGACCTGCGACTGAGGTACCTGGAGCGCCATTTTCACCACGCGCCCCATCAACACCATTAATTGAACCGTTACCGATTTTCTCAGCAAGGGTAGTGACAGTTTTATTGGTGTAATAGAGTTGAGAACCGTTAATCGCATCGGTAGAATCCTTAGAAACAAGACCCGGTGCTACATTTTGGATTTGACGGTATTTAATTGAACCAGTAGCTCCATCTTTACCAGAACCTATTGCAAGAATAGCATTAGAAGCATCTTGACCTGCTACCGTAGTAATGTCATTACCATCCTTATCTTTAGCGCCTGCGATTAAGTAATCAGATACAGAAGTGCCGTTAACCGCCGCACCACTTACTACTGAAGTCGCACCTAGGGCGATGCTACCAGCTAGACTGCCAGTTTCCACTTTTGAGCCTGAACCGAGAGCAAGAGATTGTCTTTCCTCAGCTTTGGCATTCGCACCAACAGCAGTAGCATTGATTCCCTTAGCCTCAGCTCTTGAACCAACGGCAGTGCCAAACTGTTGTGCAGCTCCTGCTGAGGTACCGATGGCAACACCGCCAACCCCATCCGAGTAAGTATTGGCACCAAGCAATACAGAGCCACCTCCAATGGTAGGATGCTCTCCAGCCGTACGTCCTGAACCTGCTTGACGACCAATAGCGATAATAGTTTGTCCTTGAAGAGGATCTGTTTCGTCTATTTTTGCGGTAATATTTGAGCCGATAGCAATCATCTCATTACCCGGAGCAGAGACGTTGTAACCAATCGCAATCGCATTGGTACCTTTGGCACCACTTGTACTCTTATCGTAGTTAAGGGCTTTAGCGCTATCTTGAGGATTCACATTAAACCAATTGACACCATCACCGATACCCAGTTTAGTACGCCATGTAGCAACTTTAGTAGCATCTGCCTCTTTAGTGATATCAGGCAAGTTCGAGCCATCCACTTTCACAAAAGTATCGTCTAAAGCACCGTTGCCTTTTAACACTTCTAATAACTTCGCTTTGCTAAACGCTAGAGTAAAGGTATCACTACCTAAACCTGCGGTTTTATCACCAGTTAAGCTAAAGATATTGGTATCATCGGTTGTTAAATTGATATCCGCTTTTGCCCCAGAAACCGCACTATATACCGCTTGGGCAGAAGCAACTTTATTCGCATTGCCTCCTGTAGTTGCTGCAGCTTCATTGGTAATGGTGGTAGCAACATTAGTTCCAATAGTAAAGGCTCGTGTACCATCAGCATTATCTGTTTTGTCAACCGAGGTATAACCATCTTTTGCGGTAGCGGATACTAAACCACTTACCGCTTTTTTACCATCTGTAGTGATATTGCTTAAATCTGTCTTAGCAAATCCACCATTCTCAGGTTTCGCTAATTCCTTAGCAAGATTTGTTACATTAAGACCGACTTCGTATTGGTTAGCCCCATCAGCAGTTTTTTCATTAGCAACTGTTACTGTCACTAGCTCATTTTGGCTGGTTTTCGCAATAACTTTCTCTTGAGAGGCTTTAATTGCCGCATCAATAGTGGTTTTACCGGTATTTGCTACGCCGCCTGCTCCGTTTGATACAGCTGGCGCTGCCACAATACCGTTGGTGATGGTGTAGTCATTACCACCAATAATATTTTTAATAGCATTTAATTGCGCGCCAGTCACTGCATCAGAGCTTGTACCACTGATTGTTGCATTGGTTAAGTTAGTGAGTTTAACAGTGTTAGTAGTGCCAGAGGCAACATCTGCACCTGTAGAAAGTACTTGTTTTAACGTAACTGTATTTGCTGTAGCGGCAAATTTAATACCATTGGCATTAGTTGTATCCTCTGGATTACGCAAAATCATCGACTCAAAAGTAGGGTCTTTGCGCATACCAAACAATACTCTCTTATTACCACCATCGATATAAGTAGCGAGGTTATTGCCTAGGTAGCGCACACTATCGCCTGTCCATTTCGCATCAGTACCAGAAACAAGATCAAACTTCATCCCCATGGATTGATAGGTCGTCATTGCTCCTGCTGAGTTAAAGTTACCTTTAAGTGAGAGACCTTGATTTAAAACAGAATAAAGTTGTGAGCCGTTGATAGCGTCAGTTGAGTTTGCAGATAATAACCCCGGTGCAACACCTTGAAGACGACGAGATTCTGAATCTTTACCAATAGTTACAATACCTACAGGAGTTGCTCCCGCGAAATTACTAAAAGTAGCACCATTAATCTCATCAGTAGCAGTATAAGTTGCTAAACCTTTAGATTTAGTCGTATCACTAATAAAATCAACACCACCGCCAAGGTAAACCGATCTTGCTTGAGCAGCAGTAACGTTATTACCTAGAACAAAGGTATAGTCAGCTGTGACCGTATTGTTATTACCAAAGGCATAAGAACCAGTCCCAGAAACAGTATTAGGATCACCAAATGCCCCAGAATTAGCACCACTAACGTTGTGACCTGTACCGATAGCAATAGATTGTGCACCTGAAACTCTATTGCCGTTACCAATAGCGATAGATTGTTCACCTACAGTGTACTCTGTATCGCCGTTTTTATTATTGTCGGCACCAATAGCGATAGCTTTAGAAGCACCAGCAAAGCTATTTGAACCAAGTGCTAAAGCGTTATCAGCAGATGCTTTAGTGCTTTGACCGATGGCGACAGAGTGCCAAGTACCAGAAGCTAATGCTCCCTTACCGATAGCTAAAGCATTGTTATCTCCTGTCGCTTGTGCAGTATCACCGACAGCAATAGCATCAGTGCCTGTCGCACTAGATGAAAAACCAACAGCAATTGATTTGTTGCCAGTAACACTAGCGTTCTGACCAAGCGCCACACCTCCTACACCAGAGACGGTTGCTCTAGTACCGATAGTAATACCACCAGTTGCTGTCTCTCCTGTACTAGCACGATAACCGATAGCAATACTGTCTGCGGCAATTGCTTTGTTATTGTCGTAGTTAGAGGCATTTCTTTCTGCTTCAATATCAGCCGTTCCAGGAGGTGTTTTACCAAAATCACTATCTTGAGCATTATTTAAATTGTTTAATACGGTAGAGATAGAGTCGCTCGCGCTGAAGCTATTACCATCTAAATCAAAGTTCTTTAACGCTGTAGCAGTGTCTTTAAATGTAGAGTTGTCTGCCTCCATTTTCAGAATATCTGCCTTCATTTCGTCCATGGCAGATTGAGAGAAGTTCTCATTATTGAGCTTTTTACGTGCTACATAAGACAAGTACATCGCTTTTTTAGTGACATAATCTTGATAATTCTCAACAAGATTCATACTGTTTTCAAGAGTGGTGTTTTGCCCCTTGTCACTCACAGAGAGGTAATGCAATGTATTTTGCCTATTGGATTTACTTAAATCTGATTGTAATTGATAATAGACAGATCTTAACTGATCCACATTAACCGCATCAGAACCTAATGCACCCGGAGCTAAGTTGGTAATACGACGCTCGCTAAGTTTTTGACCTACGGAAATAATACCCGCTTTTTGGTTAGAAATATAGTAAATAGAGTCTTTACCATCAGGCATCCAGGCATATTTGTTAAAGTCGCTTAGGTATTTATTACGCTCTTCGTAACTTAACGCATCCCATGCAGTACCAGTAGGCTTGTTGCTCGCATCAGTGGTGGTGTAGTCAGTTCTTGATTGGTATCCCAATGCCATAGAGTTTTCAAGAGTAGCACGAGCTAGGTTACCAAATGCCATACTACCTGCGCTAGTCGCTTGCGCCGCTAGACCAAAAGCAATAGCGTTTTGAGCTGTTGCATTGGAACCTACACCAATTGCTGATGAATTGCCTCCCAATGCTTTTGAAGAATAGCCCAAGGCAAGTGCATTAGACGCAGTAACATAGGCATTGACACCGAGAGCAACTGAGTTAGTAGAGCCTGCAGCGACATGAGCGTAAGAACCGATAGCGATACCAGACTGCGCATCAGAGATAGTACCATAACCCATGGTGATACTATTTTGACGAAGCGCGAAAGCATAACGACCAATGGCAATACCGTTGTTGGCTGAGTAGTCGTTTTTGCCGTTTGGTTCAATACCATCCCCATCACCAAGTTGGAGGTTATAAATTTTCTTACCATTTACCTCAAGATATTCATTGGCACGTTGTTCTTGAGGTTTTAGTCCGTCGGTACCTTTTTGTTCAAAAAGCGCATTATCTGTAAAGCCAGCCTGTACTCCTGTTACGTCTTGTCCATTGATCTGGCCACCATTAATTAGGGCATTAATACCAATATTGAATGTATTAACATTACTATTGACTACCTTACCATTTTCATCAATGATGGTTAGACCATGCAAATAGCTTGTCAAAGTTTTTAATTTATCATATTGATCAGCATTAATTCTAGCACCAGCTACTGTACTATAGCCAAGAGCAATAGAACCTGCACCAACTGCCTTAGCATTATAACCATAGGCGTAAGCACCTGTATGTGAAGCTTCGGCGTTATTACCAATCGCTACTGAGTTGGCCGCAAATACACGAGAGTTTTCACCAATCGCGGTGGCACCAACGGCACCATCAAATTTTTGTTGATTAATCGTCCCCGGACCAGCAACGAAAGCACGAAGACCCACGGCGGTAGAACGGTCTGCTAAAGCGAAAGAGAGAGAACCCACAGAGGTTGATAATTCACCACCAGCTACGGTACGAGAACCAATTGCAATAGAACCCAAGCCTGCAGCATAGGTGGGAGAGAAATTGCGTTTATCGGTGGTGGTGCCTAACCAACTACCATTCGTATCTTTATTTTCTGATTCGATATATTTGTAGTAGAAGCTTTCACTGTCTTTTTGATTGCCATATGAAATCAAGGCAGCATTCATATCGCCTGCGCCTTCAGCGGTCCACAAACCAGAGAAAATCCTGCGAATGGTTTCTACAGGTAATTTGTCCTGATAATTGGCATTTACAATATCATCGTTACCGATAGCGATTGAGCTACTGCCTTGAGCAAATACGTCATTACCAATAGCAGTCGCTTGACGACGAGCAGCGGCTGTACTACCTACAACGGTGGCTTGGTTTCCTCGTGCTCTGGCTCCTTTACCAATAGCAATCATGGCGTTTTCTTCGTCAGTACGACCTCCGTTCCCTACGGCACTCGCTCCTTGACCAATTACCACTGCTTGTATTGCATTTTTATCAGTCCAAGCATTACGACCGATAACAACAGAATTAGATGAGCTTGCGTTAGCCCCATTACCAATAGCAACAGCCCCTTCGGCAGAAGCACTCGCCCAAGAACCTACTACTGTGGCGAGCTTGGCGGAGGTAACGTCAGCACCAATGGCAACAGAACCTTCTGCACTTATACACTTCATGTCATCGCCGTCACCGCTTTCATTAATTGTTAAATTTACGGTGTTCTTTCCTGTACAACCCCGTTGGTCGGCTCCACTGATGTTGTATGTACCTCCTTTCTCAAGACCAACATCATTCCACGCCCACACATCTGTCCAAGGCATTAAAATCCCAGCTGCAATAAAGCTGACTACCGCTAATGGCGATAACGCAAAGAATTTAACTTTTTTATTTTGAGAGGAAAAATAGGTAGGATTTTGTGGAGTTAAAGAAGAACTAAAATTTCCCCCCCCCCCCCCCTAGGATACCACTTGTTAAATCAACATTTTGTTGTTTCTCTGATTTCACTTTACCATGACTTTTTGTTAATTCTGATACCGCAACAAAAACGCCTCTGGTTTTATCAAAAATTACTCTAAATATATGGTTCATGTAAACTCTCTTAGTCTATGTATTTGTAAAATCTAAAAAAAATTTTCTTTTGGCAATTTGAAGTGTCAATTCAAAGGCAAGGAAACCTGCTAAAAAACAAATCATCCAACAATAATTAGCCTCGTGATTTTAGCAATTCTATAAATCTATGTAAATAAATAAACTAAACACCTATTACAAAAACAGATTTTTAATATACTAAATATACATAACGCAAACGTTTTTATTGTTACCGTTATGTATCAATATGTTAAAAAATGGTTATCCAATTAAAATGGTTTCATACTTTACTATTTATTTAATCAAATAAATAGCTATCTATATGATAAAAATCATTATTTTTTTCAACTTCTTTTAAGTTAACCCTAGATAAAATCAGCAGACAGTTTAATAATTGCGCGGATTTTTGCTTATCTTTTCCATATCATTTGTCGTATTTCTTCGGTGATAACCATCTAACCAAAGCAAAAAAATTTTTAAAAAATACTTTAATTTTTGATAATTTCGTTCGTTATTATTAAAAAAAAGAATAAGCAAAGCGATAAAATAAAGTTATCTTTTGTTTACAATTAAATTCACGAAGTTATTATATATTTTTCCTTATAAAATAATTAGTTACAAACATTCCTCTCGTATTAATTCTTAGTGTTTGAACTTTGCTAGCAATGATTTATCTGTTTAAAACTAAGACTTCAATTGTTTATTTTTAAAACAAAATTTACACAACGGCAAATCCAGAATGAATTTTGAGAAATTCTAATCTTATCTTATCAATCTATTTCACTTATTTTTGCGCTAGATCAATTTTTAACAATTTTCTCTTTAATCATGAAGAAGATTTATATCAGTAAAGAACATGGCTACTATCACTGAGGTAATAAAGCCACCACAATATGTAAATCCTGATAAATAAAATTTGTTATTCTTTTCTAAATTTGCTATATTTCGCTCCGAAATTTAAATGGATAAAAACGAAAGATAATGAGTAAAAGAAATACCAAACAACGCCGTCATGCCATTCTAAAATGCCTAGAGGAACAAGGCGAAGTTACCGTAGAACAGTTAGTCAATCAATTTGAAACTTCAGAAGTTACGATTCGTAAAGATCTCTCCGCATTAGAACAAAATGGATTATTACTCCGCCGTTATGGCGGCGCTATTTTGATGCCTGCTGAAGTATTAGCTGAGGAAGAAAACGAAGCTTTATCACCACAAAAAGTTGCCATTGCCAAATTAGCGGCGGCACAAATTCGTGATCATAATCGTATTATTATTGATACTGGCAGCACCACTTCAGCACTAATCAGCCAGCTCAATAAAAAACAAGGCTTAGTGGTAATGACAAATTCGTTAAATGTTGCTGCTGAATTACGCCAGCTAGAAAACGAACCAACATTATTAATGACTGGCGGTACTTGGGACGCTTCTTCCGACTCATTTCAAGGCAAAGTCGCCGAACAAGTTTTACGTTCTTATGACTTTGATCAGTTGTTTATTGGCGCCGATGGTATTGATTTACAACGCGGTACAACAACTTTCAACGAATTAGTTGGGCTTAGTCGCGTGATGGCGGAGGTTTCTCGTGAAGTGATTGTCATGGTGGAATCACAGAAAATCGGTCGCAAAATGCCAAATTTAGAACTAACTTGGCAACAAATTCATTTCTTAATTACTGATGATCGTATTGATCCTCAAGTGAAACAACAAATTGAAAATCTCGGTGTGGAAGTGTTAATCGCTTCTGCAAAATAAATTATTTCTCGATCTATAAATAAGGAAAAAATTATGTGTGGAATTGTTGGTGCAGTCGCACAACGTGATGTCGCGGAAATCTTAATTCAAGGTTTACATCGTTTAGAGTATCGTGGTTATGACTCTGCTGGTGTGGCAGTTGTTGATAGCCAACACCATTTACAACGTGTACGCCGCGTCGGTAAGGTGAAAGCGTTAGACGAAGCGGTAGAACAACAACCTTTAATCGGTGGTACTGGAATTGCGCATACTCGTTGGGCAACTCATGGTGAACCATCAGAAGCCAATGCACACCCGCATATGTCTGGCGATATTGCGGTAGTACACAATGGCATTATCGAAAACTATCAAGAATTAAAAGCTGAGTTGCAACAACGCGGCTATCAATTTGCGTCACAAACTGATACTGAAGTCATTGCACATTTAGTACATTGGGAATTGCAATCTTGCCAAAATTTATTGCAAGCCGTACAACAAGCGGTAAAACAATTAACTGGCGCTTACGGTATGGTGGTAATGCACCGTTTACAACCAGAACATTTAATTGCTGCTCGTTCTGGTAGCCCATTAGTCATTGGTTATGGTGTTGGCGAAAACTTTTTAGCTTCTGACCAGTTGGCTTTATTAAATGTTACTCGCCGTTTTAGCTTCTTAGAAGAGGGCGATGTTGCGGAAATTACTCGTCGTGAAGTAACGATTTATAACCGTTTAGGCGAACGTGTTGAACGCACGATTGCGGAATCAAATTTAGAACAAGATGCCGCAGATAAAGGGCATTTCCGTCACTTTATGCAAAAAGAAATTTTTGAGCAACCTACTGCGATTATTAACACTTTAGAAGGTCGTATCGCCCACGATAGCGTTATTGTTGAAAGTATTGGCAGCAAAGCAAAAAGCATTTTAGAAAATGTACAACACGTGCAAATTGTTGCTTGTGGTACTTCTTATAATTCAGGTATGGTGGCGCGTTATTGGTTTGAGGCGCTAGCCGGCGTCAGCTGTGATGTCGAAATTGCTTCTGAATTCCGCTATCGTAAATTTGTTACTCGTCCAAATAGCTTATTACTTACGCTTTCACAATCAGGCGAAACCGCAGATACGTTAGCGGCACTGCGTTTAGCGAAAGAAAAAGGCTATATGGCAGCGATGACGATTTGTAATGTGGCTGGTTCTTCTTTAGTGCGTGAATCTGATTTAGCCTTTATGACACGCGCAGGCGTAGAAATCGGCGTTGCTTCTACTAAAGCATTTACCACACAATTAGTATCAATGTTGATGTTAGTTGTAGCAATCGGTAAGTTAAACGGCAGCATTTCTGCTGAAAAAGAGCGTGAAATCGTGCAAGCATTGAACAGTATTCCAACTGATATTGAAAAAGCGTTAGTCTTTGATAAACAAATTGAGAAATTAGCTGAAGACTTTGCGGAAAAACATAATGCGTTGTTCTTAGGTCGCGGGGAGTTTTATCCAATCGCTATGGAAGCGGCATTGAAATTGAAAGAAATTTCTTATATTCACGCAGAAGCTTATGCTGCTGGTGAGTTAAAGCATGGTCCATTAGCTTTGATTGATGCTGATATGCCTGTTATCGTTGTTGCGCCAAATAATGAATTATTGGAAAAGGTAAAATCGAATATTGAAGAAGTGCGCGCGCGCGGTGGTCAATTATATGTGTTCGCTGATGCAGAAGCTGGCTTCCAAGATAGCGATAATATGAAGATTATTACAATGCCGAAAGTTAATGAGTTGGTTGCGCCAATTTTCTATACCGTACCAATGCAATTGCTTTCTTATTATGTGGCAATTATTAAGGGTACCGATGTTGACCAACCAAGAAACCTAGCGAAAGCGGTAACAGTTGAGTAAATATAAACTTATCAATATTGTAAATTTGAGGAGAGCGTTGAGCTCTCCTTATTTTTTGTGATAGACCTCTCCTTTCTATAATAATCTTCAAGGAAGTGCCTCTCATTTATTGTTTATTTATTAATCTTTTGCATATAATCGTTTAACTTTTGTAACAGAAGATCAACACAATAACACACAGAGAGGGCTATTATGAATAGTGTAAACACTCCACCAACACGCAATTGGTTACAAAAAATTGAGTATATTGGGAATAAGTTACCTGATATTACTATGCTGTTTATTTACGCTTTAATCATTTGCTGGTTACTTTCTTGGGGGTTGTCTTACTTTACTTTTGATTACATTCATCCAGTAAATAAAGAACCTATCAAAATTATAAATCTGTTCCAATCTGGTGAAATCATGACCTTTATGAGTTCACTCACTAAAAATTTCGTTAATTTCCCTCCATTGGGAATTACGATTGTCGCAACATTAGGGATTGGGATTGCAGAAGCTAGTGGTTTTATTAATGTTGGTTTAAGTCGTGCATTAGCCATTATTCCAAAAAGTATTGTAACGCCTGCTGTTGTGACAATTTCTGTTCTTGCTCACGTTGCTTCTGATTATGCTTATGTGATTTTAATGCCTGTTGCTGCATTAATTTTCTATTCTGTCGGTAAACATCCTCTTGCAGGGATTGCAGCTTCTTTCGCTGGTTTAGCGGGTGGTTTTTCTGCGAGTTTTACCCCCTCAATTATTGATCCAATAATGCAAAGTTTTACGCAAAGTGCCGCCCGTATTTTAGATCCAAGCTATGACGTGAATGTGCTTTGTAACTATTTCGTCAGTTTTGGCAGCACTTTCTTTGTTATTGCAACCTGTTGGTATATTACCGATAAAATTATTGATCCACATTTAAAGCGTACTATGCCAATCGATAAAGATCTCGATACTAAAGATACTACAATAAGTCAGCCGTCTGCTCGTGATCTTAAAGCATTCCGTTGGGCTTCATTAGTATTGTTATTAATGGCTGTTGGTTTATTTTTGTTAGCTTATCCTGACAACTCATTATTACGTGGTCCAGATGGTTCTTTAACCAGCCCTAAAGCTCCGATTATGCAAATGATTGTGCCGTTGTTATTGCTCTTTTTTGCTATTCCTTCGTTAGTGCATGGCATCATCGCCGGTACCTTTAAAGATGCACACACTGTGACCAAATCAATGGAAAGAATCACTTATACGTTAGTCGCATTTATTGTGTTCTCTTTCTTCTGTGCACAATTCTTATATTCCTTCAACCGTTCAGGTATTGGTACATTAATTGCTTTATCCGGCGCTGAATTTCTAAAAGCATTACAAATGCCTGCTGGTATTACCATTTTCGGTGTATTAGTTTTAACGCTATTACTTAATATCATCATTACTTCTGCTACTTCAAAATGGGCGATTCTTTCACCAATTTTGGTGCCTATGTTGATGTCAGTAAATATTTCTCCAGAATTAACACAAGCAGCTTTTAGAATTAGTGACTCGGTGATGAATGTTTCTACTCCAATGTTTGCATTCTATCCGCTACTGATTTCTTATTGCCAACGTTATTGTAAAAGCACTGGCGTGGGAACATTGTGTTCAATGATGATTCCATACACAATCGGTTTATTTATTGTTTTAACTATTGTGTTATATGTATTCTGGTGGCTAGGTATTCCATTAGGTTTCGATAGCGGATATGTGTATCCAAAAGCATAAGGATAAGATCATGCAACAACAATTAATTGAACGTTTTTTTCGTTATTTAGCAATCAGCAGCCAAAGTAATGCGGCTATTACTACGGTACCTAGTAGCGATGGTCAATGGAAAATGGCAAAACTGTTGGCTGATGAATTAACCGAACTTGGTTTAGAGCAGGTAAATATTGATCAATATGCTAATGTTACTGCTGTCCTAAAAGGGAGCGTACCAAATGCTACGCCGATTGGTTTTTGTGCCCATATGGATACTGTAGATGTTGCATTATCTCCGATTATTTCACCACAAATTAAAACATTTACCGGTAATGATTTACTGCTTAATCAAGAAAAAAATATCTGGTTAAAAGTTGCTGAACACCCTGAAATTTTACCTTATCTTAATCAGGAAATTATTTTCAGCGATGGTACTAGTGTTTTAGGTGCAGATAATAAAGCGGCAATAGCAAATATTATGACTGCACTCGCTATCATCAAACAGCATAATCTGCCAACAGGCGATATTTATATCGCCTTTGTACCAGACGAGGAAATTGGTTTGCGTGGTGCAAAACTTCTTGATTTGCACAAGTTTAAACCTGATTTCGCTTATACTATTGATTGTTGTGAGCTTGGCGAAGTTGTCTATGAAAACTTTAATGCCGCGGCAGCAACTATCACTATTCATGGCGTTAGCGCTCATCCAATGTCGGCAAAAGGCGTATTGGTTAATCCAATTCTAGTGGCACAAGATTTGATCGCCTTATTTGACCGCAACCAAACTCCAGAATGTACAGAACAGAAAGAAGGTTATTGGTGGTTTAACAGTTTTGAAGCTAATCAAAGCCAAGCGATATTAGGAATGTCGATTCGTGATTTTGATAAAGCCTCTTTTGAAGCTAGAAAGGTATTTATTGAAAAAGCGGTTAATGAAATTCAACAACGTTATCCAACAGCGAAATTAACCTGTGAAATTTCAGATACCTATGGCAATATCGCGAATACATTAACCGAAGATTGTCGTTCGATTGATCTGCTATTTAATGCAATGGAACAAATTAATGTAACGCCTAAAGTTATCCCAATGCGTGGCGGTACTGATGGTGCTGCGTTATCAGTAAATGGTATTACTACCCCGAACTATTTTACTGGCGCACACAATTTCCATTCAAAATTTGAATTTTTGCCAATTCCATCGTTCGTTAAATCTTGTAAGCTAACATTAAAATTAATTGAGTTAGCTGCTAAATGACAAAAAAGTCCGATCAAAACATTTTGATCGGACTTTTTTTATTTCTTCTTTTACAGAGTGAGCTATTTCATCACTTTAGATAACTCTTTTACTCTATTCCGGAGATGGTGACGTTGGATTTCAGCGACAAGATCACTTTTTTGCACCATTTCTACCCTTTCTTTTAACGTTTTTCTCTGCATCCTATGTATCTTTTTTACTTGAGCAATATCTGTATTCATCGCTTGTACTGTCATCGTTTAATTTTCCTCATAAATTGAGTTTTAGGGAAACAACTAGGTCAAGATCTCAGAACGACTATATTAACCTACGTATTATTAAGTAAAGATAAACTATTAAATGAATAAAAATATCATCAAGATAAGAATATAATAAAACATCAAATAGCTTACATTTTTATACATACTATCACAAATATTGTTTACTAGGTAGATTATTTTTGTTAATAAATATTATTCTAAAATAAATTTCTTGTTAAAAAATAATAAAAAACCCTTCTTAATCATAAAGATAAGAAGGGTTTTAAATTAATTATACTCTAGAAAAAAACTATAAAATTTCTTTTGCTTTCGCTACAACGTTCTCTACAGTAAAGCCAAAGAGTTTAAAGAGTTCTCCCGCCGGTGCAGATTCACCAAAACGGTTCATACCCACAACACGTCCAGCTAAACCAACATATTTGTACCAGAAGTCGCTAATTCCAGCTTCCACAGCAACACGTTTTGTCACGCTGCTTGGTAATACGCTTTCTTTGTAAGCTTCGTCTTGTTTGTCAAAGACATTAGTGCTTGGCATAGATACCACGCGAACTTTATGTCCTTCAGCAGTTAATTGCTCTGCCGCTTTCACTGCCAATTCCACTTCCGAACCTGTCGCAATGAAAATCAACTCTGGTGTCCCTTCACAATCTTTTAAGATATAAGCACCACGTCTGACATTCACTAATTGTTCCGCTGTTCTTGCCATTTGTGTTAAGTTTTGACGAGTGAAGATTAACGCACTTGGTCCTTCCTTACGCTCTACCGCTGCCTGCCATGCAATCGCAGATTCAACTTGATCACATGGTCGCCAGGTTTCAAGATTTGGAATTAAGCGTAATGCCGCAGTTTGTTCTACTGGTTGGTGTGTCGGACCATCTTCCCCTAAACCAATGGAATCGTGGGTATAAACATAAAGCACTCGTTGTTTCATTAAGGCAGACATGCGAACCGCATTATGCGCATACTCCATAAACATTAGGAAGGTTGCACCATAAGGAATAAAACCACCATGTAAAGCAATACCGTTCATAATCGCTGACATACCAAATTCACGAACTCCGTAGTTGATGTAGTTACCATCTACCACATTCGCACGTAATGGTTTTGAACCTGACCATAAGGTTAAGTTAGACCCCGCTAAGTCCGCAGAACCACCTAAAAATTCTGGCAATAAATGCGCATAAGCTTCAATCGCATTTTGTGATGCTTTACGGCTCGCAATATTCGCCGGATTTGCTTGTAATTTTTCAATAAAGGCTTGAGATTCCGCTGCCCAGTTCGCCGGTAATTCCCCCGCTAAACGACGGCTTAATTCTGCCGCTAATTCTGGGTAAGCCGCTTGATAAGCCGCAAAACGTTTATTCCATTCTGCTTCTTTCGCTGCTCCTTGTTGTTTTGCATCCCATTCCGCATAAATCTCTGCTGGAATTTCAAATGGCGCATATGCCCAACCTAAATTTTGACGAGTCGCCGCAATTTCTTCTTCACCTAATGGTGCGCCATGGCAATCGTGAGAGTTGGATTTATTTGGTGAACCATATCCAATAATGGTTTTACAGATAATTAAACTTGGTTTACTGGTTTCTGCTTGCGCCGCTTCAATCGCTGCTGCAATCTCTGCCGCATTGTGGCCATCTACCGCTGGCACAACATGCCAACCATACGCTTCAAAACGTTTTTGTGTATCATCGGTAAACCAACCATCTACATGACCATCAATCGAAATATTGTTGTCATCATAGAACGCAATTAATTTACCTAAGCCTAATGTCCCCGCTAATGAACACGCTTCGTGTGATACCCCTTCCATTAAACAACCATCACCTAAAAAGACATAAGTATGGTGGTCAATAATGTCATGACCTGGACGGTTAAATTGGCCGGCTAAGGTTTTTTCGGCAATCGCCATCCCTACCGCATTGGTAATACCTTGGCCTAATGGACCTGTGGTAGTTTCTACGCCCGGTGCATAACCATATTCTGGGTGACCTGGAGTTTTTGAATGTAATTGACGGAATTGTTTTAAATCTTCAATTGATAAATCGTAACCAGTTAAATGCAATAGGCTATAAATCAACATTGAACCATGACCATTTGATAACACAAAACGGTCGCGGTTTACCCATTTTGGATTCCCTGGATTATGGGATAAGAAATCACGCCATAATACTTCTGCAATATCTGCCATTCCCATTGGCGCACCTGGATGCCCTGATTTTGCTTTTTGCACCGCATCCATACTTAAAAAACGGATTGCATTCGCTAATTCGCGGCGAGTTGCCATAATTTTCTCCTTCTTTGCTTATAGTCTGAATTTAGATAGATAAAACTTCTGTATTCTACTCCATTTTCCACTGGAAACAGTGTTTATCTTTGATAAAAAGTGATCTTTTTTAGTGATTACATAACAATAGCTGAAATATCCATAAAACAGTCCATTAATGGCTAGTTTATTGACAAAGTCAATTATAAAACTTTGAGCTAAATTATTTCTTATCTAAAATTTAGGTTTCGCCCTAAAGGGCGACTTCATTTTCTTTGCTTGTGCAAAGAAAACGAAGCAAAAGAAAGCACACCCTCGCACTCTTGCTAATCCTCATTCCAATAAGATTTTCCGGGCGGCAAAAAAAGAGATTTTTCTCGCCAGCTCGAAAAATTGACAGCTTTTTTTGCCTGAAAATCTTATTTGCATTCGGGCAAGAGTAAGAGGGAACCCAAGGCTATTTTATAGAAGTTTTTGACAAAATTTAGGTTTGTCAGCAGTCTGAGAAATATTATATTTCATAGGCTTTAGTCTTCAGCTCATTTAGAGTAATTTCATCATTAATCCATTTTTGGAAATAGCTTAACATTTCATTATTCATATCTAAGCCTTCCAAACGATTATTATCAATAGCAAACTGCACTGCCTCACGTCGCTGTTCTTTTTCTTCCTCTGTGATCATTTTGAATCTCCTTTCGTTTACTAAGTGTCAATTAGATATAGTTATCTTTCATTTTTATTATACAATAAAACCACATAACCAATTGATATTAAAATAAATTCAAATCAGTTTATTATAAAATAAATAACTAATATTACCCTCTAACAAACTCCAACGCTTGTTGTAGCACCTCAATCCCAGCACCCGCTTTATGGGCATTTTCACTTAAATGTCTGCGCCATTGTCTAGCACCTTTGATATTTTGAAATGCGCCTAACATATGGCGGGTAATTTGCCCTAATGGTGTTCCTTGTTGCAATTCTTGTTCCACATAAGGGAACATTTTTTCCACTGCTTCAACTGGACTAATAATAGGTGCATTCGGATCAAATAAAGCTTGATCAATGAATCCTAATAATGCTGGATTTTGGTAAGCCTCACGTCCTACCATCACGCCATCAACAAACTGTAAATGCTGCTTAATTTCTTCAATCGTCTTAATACCGCCATTAATGCTAATCTTTAACTGTGGAAAATCACGTTTTAATTGATAAACACGCGGATAATCCAGCGGCGGAATTTCGCGATTTTCTTTTGGACTTAATCCCGATAGCCACGCTTTTCGTGCGTGTACAATTAAATCCTGGCAGCCTGTTGCCGCCACTTTTGTTACAAAATCACATAAAAATTCATAACTGTCTAAATCATCAATACCAATACGCGTTTTCACAGTAACTGGAATACTGACGACCTCTTGCATTGCCGCCACACATTCTGCCACTAAATCCGCTTTAGCCATTAAGCAAGCACCAAACATTCCATTTTGTACACGATCCGACGGGCAACCCACATTCAGATTAATTTCACTATAACCACGTTGTTCCGCTAATTTTGCGCAATGTGCCAACTGTTGTGGATCGCTACCGCCTAATTGTAAGGCAACCGGTAATTCCTCCGGATGAAAGATTAAATGATCATACTTGGCATAAATAATCGCCGGTGCTGTCACCATTTCAGTATAAAGCAGTGTATGTCGGCTAAATTGGCGATGAAAAAAACGGCAATGGCGGGTTGTCCAATCTAGCATTGGTGCAACCGCAAAACGCCCTCGATAAAATTGTTTATTTATTGTCATGAAGTTTTTGTTGTTCTTGATTAATTTGTTCTTGAATTCGTTGACGGAAACGTCCCGCCGCAAAATGATAAAATGGTTTTGGACAAATTTGACGAGAAATAATTGATGCCATAATGCTAGTTGCCAGCAACCAAACTAATTCAGGCTGACTTCCTGTCATTTCCATTACGACTACGCTCGATGTTACTGGCGATTGTGTTGCTCCCGCTAAAAATGCCGCCATAGATAATAACACAAGAAAACGCTGATCAACGATACCTCCAGTGAGTTGCCAAATATTGCTGCCAATCGCTGCACCTGTCGTTAATGCTGGAGTAAAAATACCGCCAGCTATACCAGTCCAGTAAGTAAAGACCGTTGCCAACAACTTACTGATCCCCAATGAAGTATCTAAAGCTTGATCATTTAATGCTTGGGTCACTACTGCATAACCAGTGCCATAAGTTTGGTGTCCGCTAAAAGTACCTAAGCCAGCTAATAAAATACCTAAAATAAAAGCAACGATAATCGGATGACGACGCACAAATCCACGCATAAAAGTAGGTAAATAAGAAGCCAAACCTTTAGCTAATAAACGTGCAAATAAACCACCAAAAAAACCACAAACTACCGCGCAAATTATCAGCCATAACACCACATTTTCTACACTATCGGCACCACTATAACGCGGAAAATAAGGATTATTACCTTGAATAAGTACCAGCATAAATCCTGCTGCTAATACACCTAATAAAACACGACGCTCCCAGCGTAACGGAGTTCCTCGTCCGATTTCCTCAATCGCAAAAATCACACCAGCCAATGGTGCATTAAATGCTGCCGCTAAACCGCCTGCTGCCCCCCGTTGCAATTAATTCGTTATAACTTAGTCCCTTAAACGCTAAATTATATTCACGACAAAATTTTCCCCAGGAGAGCATTACCGCTGCACCAACTTGTACCGATGGCCCTTCACGCCCTACTGACGCACCACAACACATTGCTAAAAAAGTAAGCGGAATCTTCCAAATGGTTTGTGCTAAATGAACAAGGGTTTCTTTTGGTTTACCATGAGGTAATGCAATAGAAGCGATGACTTGTGGAATACCGCTTCCCGCCACATATGGCGTAAAACGCTGAGTAAACCAAGCTAGAATGGCCATACCAAAAGGTAACAAAACCCAAGCTACCCAAGGATTTAAATTGACTAAAAAGATATTTATTTCTAAACCTAATTCTACTAATGTGGCGAAGCCCCATGAAACTAGAGCAACTAATAAAGCACCACATAGTAAACAAATAAATTCGATACTTTTACGAGAAAGGCGAGAAGTTTGATGTCCTTTATGTTTCAGATAGTGATGTAACTGATGTAGTTTCGCTTTGAGATTAAAAAACATAACTTGAAAAGATAAATTACCAAAATAGAGGTAATTATAAACAAGAACACCCAATAATCGAAAACCTTTTTCGTTAGGTTATTCGTTCTCAAAAATACATTTTACATACAGCCGCCGCAACTACCGCAACGCCAATCGTCTTTATTAACAGCTTGATAAAACAAACGAAAATATTCCTCTTCTAATGGAATATCTGCTGCAATAAAAACATCAGTCAGCCAGCCGATATTTTCCAAAATCCAATCATTTTCATCTAAACCTTCCAGATATAATTCATCTTCCGGATCGATAAAATTATAAATACCGCGTGTTCCCATATCATGTTCACGACGCTCTTCAGGTAAATTAATTGCTTTACCTTGATAAGTAATATCCCAATGTCCTAAACAAAGCGTGTTTCCCTTTGATGACCAATGTGCAACAAATGGATTTTCCATATTCCAACCTCCTTTCATCACATTGATATTAGTATAGTCCTCTCTCTTTTTCGCTTTAATCACTTAAATAGGGTAAATCCTTGTTTACCCTAATGCTTTTATTTTCTCTCGATAATAGTGCCAATCGAAATACTGCCCCGGGTCGATCTTGCGTCCTGGTGAGATATCGCAATGCCCAACAATACGATCTAAGGTAATTAATGGATAGTTTTTCATTATCGCAACAGTTAATTCCGCCAACGCTTGATATTGTTGTTCGGTAAAGTGCTGCTGATTGCTGCCTTCTAACTCAATACCAATCGCAAAATCGTTGCATTTCTCTCTACCTTGAAATTGTGAAAGCCCTGCATGCCAAGCTCGTTGCATAAAATTGACATATTGTTTCACTTCACCATTGCGCCGAATCAGACAGTGCGCTGATACTCGTTGTTGATAAATCTCAGCAAAATAAGGATGAATCGTTGGATCTAATTTTCCTTGAAAAAAATCATCAATATAGTTACCGGCAAACTGCTCTGGCGGCAGACTAATGTAATGAACAACTAGTAATGAAATATCGGTCGGATCTGGACGTTGATCGAAATGAGGTGACGAAATTTGCACCACATTTTGTAAAACACCATCAATAATTTGATACATAAAATTCTCTTTCTGCGATCTCAATTCCAATAGTTTAACAACTCTCTCGTTAATTAGGTGAGTTTTTGTCATTTTTTGCCTATCTGTTTTGATAGAGGGCTTTTTTATGAGCAATAAATCATCGTCGAGAATACATGCTTTTTATGCTGGTTTTACCTTAATTGAATTGATGATCGTCATTGCGATCGTGGCGGTGTTGGCAACCATTGCGATCCCGTCTTATCAAGGTTATACACAAAAAGCTGCGGTTTCTGAATTAATTCAAGCAGCTGCCCCTTATAAAGCAGAAGTTGAACTGTGCTTATATAACGCAACCAATAAAAATCAATGTTCTGCCGGGCAGCATGGGATTCAAAATAAACCTAGTGATCTGACTAAATTTAAATATCTCAATGATATTTCCATTACCGCAGGAGTTATTACAGTTTCAGGAAAGGGAGTATTAAAAGATATTTCTTACAAGATGACGCCAAGTGAAAGCAAACAAGGTGAGCTGATCGATTGGCTGATTCAATGCTCTGGCGATAATGGTATTTTTCCAGCTGGCTTTTGCCAACCAACGACAGGAACGCAATAATGACCTATCAAGTGACTACTATCGATCAGCAACACACTTTTACTATTTCAGAACAGCAATGGGAAAAGAATCAGGCACAATATGAATTACTATTACGCTATTTAGCTGTTCCTTTGTTAGAAGATGAGCAACAATTATGGCTAGCCGTAGAATCATTAGATAATTTAGCCGCTTGCGAAGCCTTTGCCTTTTTAAATGGTAAACCTGTTGAACCTGTCATTATTGGTCAATATGCGTTAAAACAGTTATTACAAAGTATGCGAGAAGTAACTGATCTTTCTCATCTACACGAAGCCACTTTTCAACATTATTCCACGCCCACTGAACAACCAACAGAAGAGATTACTGCGGCAGATCCTAACGAACCGTTAATTCAGCTTTTTAATCAATTATTAGAACAAGGGTTGCAATCCAAAGCATCAGATATTCATTTAGAGCCTTTACATAAGAGTTTTCAAATTCGCTTTCGTATTGATGGTGTATTACAAAAGCAAGAAACCTTAATGCCGCAAATTGGACAACGATTGAATGCTCGTTTGAAATTATTAGCTCGTTTAGATATTAATGAATTACGCTTGCCACAAGATGGTCGCTTCCGTTATCAAACCACTTTTGGTGAAACATTAGATATTCGCCTATCATCTTTACCAACCCAATATGGTGAAAAAATTGTATTACGTTTGCAACACAATACGCCTGTATTCACCGACTTTACTGAATTAGGAATGACAGCACAGCAAGCAGCACAATTCAATCACGCTTTAGCACAACCACAAGGACTCATTTTGGTCACAGGTCCAACTGGTAGCGGCAAAAGTTTAACCTTGTACAGTGGCTTACATCACTTAAATCAAGAGAGTCGGCATATTGTTACTGCTGAAGATCCCATTGAATTACAACTTGATGGCATTATTCAAACGCAAGTTAATCACACCATTGGGCTAAACTTCGCTACTTTATTGCGTAGTTTCTTACGCCAAGATCCTGACATCATTATGGTTGGCGAAATTCGTGATCAGGAAACGGCTGAAATTGCTTTACGTGCAGCGCAAACAGGGCACCTTGTTTTATCCACACTCCATACCAACACTGCATTAGGTGCAATTTCTCGTTTACAACAATTAGGTATCTCACAACATGAATTGGAAAACAGCTTACTATTAGTGATTGCACAACGCTTAGTCCGCAAACGTTGTCAGCGATGTCTTACTCCATCATCAGATTGTGCTTGTATTGATGGCTACCAAGGACGCACAGGGATTTTTCAATTATTACATTACCAACAACAGCAATTTACTACTGATTACCCAACACTCTTTGCTGCCGCACAAACAAAACTCCAACAACAGATCACGACAATAGCAGAATTAGAGCGAGTATTAGGTAAAGAGGAACTGCAAGATGGCTAAATATCGTTGGCGAGGCAAAGATCGTTTTCAAAATCGAGTCACTGGAAATATTATTGCTGATAATGCTCAACAAGCTAGACAACGCCTCTATCAGCAAGGTATTAATGTTCTTTCTCTTTCCAGAAATTGGCAATTATTGCCACGCATTACTTTAGTTCAACAGGCAGAATTTTTCTTACAATTTTCGTTGCTATTAAAAGCTGAAATTCCCTTAAAACAAGCATTACAGATGTTGCAAGCACATTGCCACAACGAAAAACTGTATCAATTACTCACACATTGTCTGCATCAATTAAATATTGGCTTACCGCTCTCCACTGCATTACAAACCGAGCAACAATTTTTATCTAATTATGAATGGCAATTACTCTATAGTGGCGAACGTAGTGGGCAACTTAGTGCCGTTATTCAACAATTAGCAGAAAGTAAAAAACGGCAAGCAGCCTTACAACAACAGATTAAGAAAATCATCTTTTATCCAGTGATGATGCTGTCTATTTCATTACTATTAACGATCTTTTTGCTGCTATTTATCGTACCAACTTTTGCCGATCTTTATAGCCAACAACAACAGTCATTACCTTGGCTCACGCAATTTCTACTAACGATTTCACAATTTTTACAGCATTATTTGATATATCTCTGTATTGTCATGCCACTGCTCTGTTTTGGGATGTATCAGTGTTATCTTCGTTTAGCCATAGTGAAAAATACGTTATTAAGAGTATTGTGCCTCATACCAAGTATTAACAAGATTTTTCTGACAATCCAATCAATCCAATTTTTCTCCATCTTATCCACAATGTTGCAAGCGGGCATTACCTTACAGCAAAGTCTGAATAGCTTCTTTCCTCAATCAACAAACTTTGCTGCTAGCTATAATCATTCATTATTGGCAAAAGAGGCACGACAATGCTTGCAAGCATTACAGCAAGGTTTACCTTTTTCAAACGGATTAAGTTATCGCTTTATCTCACAACAGACTCGGCAGATGATTATTATTGGCGAACAAAGTGGAAAACTAACGCATATCTTATGCCACCTTACTGAACACAACCAACAGCAGCTTTCAGCGCAAATTGAATTGGCTGCCAAACTGCTTGAACCTTTATTGATGCTCATTATTGGCAGCATTATCGGCATCATTATTATGGGTATGTATCTACCGATCTTTAATTTGGGGAATGTGATTTTATGATCCTAGTCGGGCTATCACTGCTGAGTGTCATTTTTATTACCTACCTTTATTACTTACCGACTTGGCTGCAAAACCATCATAGTTTCTCGTCTGTACCCTGCTTTTTTAGACAAGATCGTTATTTTCATCTTCTCTGGTACGTAGGATTAAGTGGTTGTTGTTACCTAATCCCCACATTATGGTGGCACAGTTTTTTATACTATTTTTTGTTTGGTTTTAGTTATCTGGTCGTCTATATTGATTACCGCTATCAATTAATTTCTGTGATTCATTGCTATACGCTGATATTACTGGCGCTACTATTTTCGATGCTACAAGTGAGTACATTACCTATTGAGCAAGCCATTCTTAGCTTCACTATCGCCTTTCTTGGCAGCACTTTATGTTATTTTCTCTGCTATTTTATTTTAGGTAAGGACAGCTTTGGCTTAGGCGACACTTTACTGTTTTCGGCACTATCCTTACTGATAGCGCCAGATTTTTTAGCTTATTATTTGCTGTGTTCTTGTATGCTCGCTTTACTCTACACTTTTATCAGTAAAAGTAAGCAAATCGCTTTTGCACCTTATTTAATTATCAGTGCAATACTATGTTTTTATTTTCAACAACACAGTATGTAAATAACAACGTTAGAAAGATTTACTAATTTCTAATCTTACTCCTTTGGAATTCCAACTGTACAACGCTGGTATATTGCTATCCACCTTACGGTAATAATAAACAAGTTTTGGTACAAATCCTTTATAACTTAACTTTTCATGCCATAATGAAACACTACTTAAATAATCCCAATCCTTGCGCACTTGATTAAACAAAAAGTGTTCTTGCATAAATTGACGCTTAGCAATCCGCACAGATAATTGAGTGTTTAAACCATTCCGCCACCGAAAATAAGTGCCTACTCTTCCTGCTGTTGTATGCGAAGATTCAGCAGCACCTTTTAAGTCATCATATTGATAATCTGCACCAATTGAAACTCGCCAATTCGGCAGTACCTGATAACCCCATGTTAGTCCACCAACATAACGACGTCCTTCATAAGCATTTAAATTATCAGCATAATAGTGCTTATACATATAAGAAAAATAAGGGATTAAAACGTGTTGTTCATTCAAATTGTGCGTGAATACCATTTCAAAACCCATATTGTATCCATAGCGAGATCCGCCTAACCAGTTATATTCATAGGTTGGAGCTAATCGAAAACTCTGTTGATGTCGTTGATATAAATAACCCGGACTAACACGCAAAGTATTTTCGCTATACTCTCTTGCATCCCAATATTCAGTACCGTTATAACTTAAGTCTGCATTAAGATAATGATGTCCTATTAATGGCAGCAACTTAGTCATATTTAAATTATAAGTAATACCTTGCCCACTTTTCGGCATTGAATCTGCATCTTTATAAAACGGTACACCCCATAAATAAATTACAGGTATCGAAGAGGCCTGATTAATATTGTCATTACGTGTGTAATAAGCCGATAAATCCCACTGTACATCTAATAATTGATCGACTTGCTTAACGGCAGCTTGTGCAATTGGTTTTGTTATTGCATTACCATTAGTTATCAGATATTGCAGCTGCTGCTGTGCCTCACCAAACTGTTTATCTTCTATCAATACTCTTACAAAATCTAAACGTACATAATCTAAATTTGGTTTTGCTGTTAATAATTGTTCAAGAGCATTCAATGCTTGCGTATAGTTACCTTCATTCCAATAAACTGCTGCTTGCGCATATAAAACTAAATATGGATCGTGTTGCGGTAAGAGTGCATAAATAGGTACTAACTTTTTAACTAAAGACCATTGTCTATCTCGAATTGCTTGATTTAACAGAAGACTAAATAACTGCGGATTTTGTCTCAATTCGGTAAGAGATATGATGTGTTTTTTTGGTACTGCTGGTTGCTGAACTATATTACTAATGGGATTAATTGATGGATTTATCACTGCTGAATTAAGTAATCTTGTCTCATCAGCATTGAAATCATGTACCTGTATTATTTCATTTTTGCCCATAATACTGTTGAACTAAATATCAAAGTAATCAATAAATTAATCTGCAAAATGAGATGCGAATATGTTTTTTTCATTGTTATAAGCCATAAAAAAGCTATCCAAATATTATGATTTCTATCTAGATAGCTGTTAATTATTTAATACAAATTAATAACATCATTATTTATCAGTTTTCGGCGTTTCAGCTCGTTTTCCTCCGAAACCAACATCATATGGACTTTCAATCTGTTCAAATCTTGCAAAGCCAGCAACTTCTTCTGCTTTCGGTCCAAATAATGCCGCTCGATATCTTCCATCTCCTGATTTAACTGATGATGCGTCTCCAACAAAACCCCACTGTACATCACCACCATTAAATTTTCTCTCTTCTATATTAGCTGACTTCAAAGTAATATCACCAGATCTAGTCAAACCAGTAATCTTTCCTGATCCACTAATCTCAGTTGGTGTCACAAATACTACTTGATATTCTAGTTTTCCTACTTCATTACTATCAAAAGCCTCTCCCTTATATGAGAAAGAGGTCGGTGCTGTGGCAGCAACTGAATCTAAATATGCTTTTGTAGTAGGATAGCCCCAAAGATGCGATGTTTTATTTAGAAATTCTTTTTCATCTAATTTTAATTCTTTTGGTACAAGTGCTGTTTGTACAAAGGAGAATGGCTGATTATAAATAAACATTGTACCGTTAACTTTTAGTGGTTGAGAGTCCTTATTTTCTTGGACCACTACTTCATATGCAGCCTGGCTCAATCCTTCTGGTAACTTCGACATATCATATATACCGTCTTTAATTAACTGATTATTTAAGGCAACATAATAAGTACCTTCAGTAAATACTCCTAATACTGGTTGAGTTTTGGCTTTTTTTCACTGCTTCTCTTAATTCTTCAGGTACTGAATTAATTGATGGTTGTGTAATCGTTTGATTGGTTTTTACTGGAGTAATTTGTTTATTTGTATTCTCGGAGGTACCACCGCCACCACCGCCGCCGCCGCAAGCTGTTAAGATTAAAGAACCTAAAACTGACAATAATAACGATCGCTGTTGCATAAAATCCCCTTGTAATCTTAATAATTCCCCCCCCCCCCCCCCTCAAAAAAGAAAGTATTTGAAAGATAAGAGGTATTTCAATTAAAAATTATTTAATTAGTGAAGTCAATAATTTATTATATAAAGAACTTATTTCTTTACTTTATTAAATATCCATATTTTATTTATTGAGTCAAAAAAACAAAACCTCAAACAAAATTTAACATTTCCATAACTATTGAACTATATTCCTTATTTTTGATCTTTTGTATAATAGGCAACCGTTATATTTATTATTTATCCAATATCCTCTAATTTTTAAATCAACATTATGTCTTATATCGTGGGATTAACCGGTGGCATTGGCTGCGGTAAGAGTACCATTGCTAATCTGTTTGCCGAATTGGGTGTGCCAATTGTGGATGCCGATATTGTCGCTCGGCAAGTAGTGGAAAAAGGTTCGCCTTTATTGGCAAAAATTGTGCAACATTTTGGGGCAGAGATTTTATTGCCAACAGGTGAATTAGATCGTGCCGCCTTACGGGAAAAAGTGTTTCAACAACCGCAGGAAAAAACTTGGCTCAATGAATTGTTACATCCTGCAATTCGTGAAGAAATGTTGCAGCAATTGCATAAAATTGATGCTCCTTATGTATTATGGGTAGTACCTTTATTATTTGAAAATCATTTGGAAACTTATTGCAATCGCATTCTTGTTATTGATGTTAGTGAAGAAACACAACTGCAACGAGCCAGCCAACGAGATCATAACTCAATTGAGCTAATTAAAAACATTATGCAGGCACAGGTTTCTCGCCAACAGCGTCTTGCTAAAGCCGATGATATTATTAGCAATGAGCTACCATTTATGGAAAATAAAATGCAGTTAAAGCAACAAGTAACTGCACTACATCAACACTATTTACAGCTAAGTCAGCAATAAGGAAATATTATGTCGCATACAGATGATGATATCGTTTCTGTACCTTGTCCAATTTGTAAGAAAAACGTCATTTGGTCAGAGGAAAGCCCTTACCGTCCATTTTGTAGTAAACGTTGCCAATTGATTGATCTTGGTGAATGGGCAGCGGAGGAAAAGAAAATTCCGACTGAAGAGAGTCCTTTCAGTACGGAAATTGATGAGTTTATGGAGAAATTACAATGAACGAATTAACTATTCAACATAGCGATAACGGTCAAATCGGTACTTTTTTCATTAAAGATCAGGATAAACGGTTAGCCGAACTAACTTATGAATATATCAATCCGCAAACAATTGATGCGAATCATACTTTTGTTGATCCTAGCCTACGTAACCAAGGTATTGGCGATAAATTGTTAAAAGCTTTATTGCAATTCACTGAGCAGAAACAGTTAAAAATTATCGCAAGTTGTAGTTATGTTGCGGCGAAATTACGTAAATATCTTTAACAAAAAAGGCTTGGGATACCAAGCCTTACACTAACCTACCGGAAATAACAAAGGATTTATCCCACTCCGCGAAAAGCCCTTCTCTTCCATTTCATGATCCAACAACAACGTTGCTAAATCATCTGCTGCTGGTTCAACATCAGGATCTTTTTCTTGATACAGTACTTTTAAATAACTATTACAATCGTCACAGCTTTCAGCTTTCACTGGTGCATGTTCACTATCTAGCGACCAATAATCAATATGTGCGGTTTCTTCGCAATTAGTACATTTACTGCGTACAATATTCCATTCACTCTCACATAATGCGCAATGAACATAGCGTAAACCTTGTGTACTGCCAAAATGGACGACACTGGTAATTGGTGCAGAACCACAAACAGGACAGAAATGACGATGCTCACCTAATTCAGCATTTGCATGATGCGGAATTTGCTGTACTAATTGTATCCAATAAAGATTTAACGCTGCCCAAATAAATAGCGCTTGATCACTTGGTACTGCCTCAAATTCATTATTTAATAAACGATCTGCCAGATCTTCTCGTTCTTGTGTCGATGTTTTTTCTAAAGTATCAATAGTGTCAGCAATCATACCATCAGCAAAACTTTTACACTCTTCCAATAAATTGGTAAGTAAAGTTTGCCAAATCGGAGAACGCTGCCAATGTTGATAATGTAATGGCTGCGCCGCTAACACTTCCTCAGTTAATACATCCTTGTCTAAACGAGGATCTTTTTCAATTGGTTGTTCTTGCAATAAGCGTAATTGTACATCGACCACTTTTGCAGTGAACTCAAGATAATCTTTGAACGGACTATTTTCAGCCAATTGACGTAATCTTTTTGCTCGACGCTGATATAAATTTTTTGGATTCGCGAAAAGTAACGGGGGGCTAGTTAGCCCCTCCGCTGCTTGTTGAATTTCGCTCTCTGGTAAGATACGAATACTCATCTAATTATTTTCCTTGTTGTTCTTCTCGTTTTAAAATCGGTTCGATTTCTTCACGATACCAACGTGGATGGTGTTTCTTCGCCCAACGCGCTGTTACTTTACCACCTAACATTCCAGTAATTGAGCCTTTCACCCAAATTGCCATATAAATATGCACCATAATGCCAAGAATTAATGCAATAGCACTACAAGCATGCAATAAGATCGCAATACGGATAACAGGAATTGGGAATGATGGTGCAAAATATGGGCGCCACATAATAATACCTGTGCCTAGAAGAAGTAATAAAGCACCAATCAATGTCCAGAACAATAATTTTTGTCCCATATTGTAGTGACCTACATCAGCAACATGATGCTCATTACCTTTCAACACTTCTACCACGTTTAACAACCAACGCCAGTCCCCCTTCTCAATTAAGTTATCGCGCCAATAGGTTTTAAATAACACCATAAACGCGGCAATCATAATTAAACCAGTGAACGGGTGTACAACACGTGCTAATTGCGGTGTACCAAGAATCTCAGCAATCCACGCAAAATCTTGGAAAAAGAAAGAAAGTCCAGATAAACCTGTTGTGAAAAAGCAGAAAACAACAAGCCAGTGACTTAAACGTTCTTTTACGCTATGGCGCAACACTTTTTTGTTTAAATCAACCATATTATTTTCCTCCTTTCGCATCATGATCATGTGGATTAATCACTTCTTCTTCCTCAAGATCTTCAGTGTTTGGTCCCATTGCAATATAGTGCGCTGCCGCACCTACTGCTAATGCGCCCATTGCTACACCAGCAAGTGGTTTAAGCACACCTTTCCAGAGTGAAACAACTTCACTGATATGAGGATCTTTCGGTAACCCTGAATACAATTCTGGACGATCAGCATGATGTAAAACATACATCACGTGAGTACCACCAACCCCTTGCGGATCGTAAATACCGGCATTTTCATAACCGCGGCTCTTAAGATCTGCCACACGTTTTTCTGCATAATGTAACATCTCTTCTTTACTGCCGAAATGAATCGCACCAGTTGGGCAAGTTTTCGCACAAGCTGGTTCTTGTCCTACATTGACACGATCTGAACATAAGGTACATTTATAAGCACGATTATCTTCAGGATTAATACGCGGTACGTTAAACGGACAACCTGCAATACAGTAACCACAACCAATACACTTATCAGATTGGTAATCCACAATCCCATTAGCATATTGAATAATCGCACCTGGAGAAGGGCAAGCCTTCAAACAACCTGGATCAGAACAGTGCATACAACCATCTTTACGGATTAACCATTCAAGACGATCATTCTCTTCAACTTCGTTGAATTTCATCACTGTCCATGCTTTCGGTTCAAGATCAACCGGGTTGTCATAAACACCGACGCAATTACCTGGCTCTGCACGTAAATCATTCCATTCAGAACAAGCTACTTGACAGGCTTTACAACCAATACAGGTAGTTACATCAATCAGTTTTGCCACTTCAACTTTGTGATCACGCACTTGTGGCGGTGGTGTAAGCCCCGATGTTGCTGAGGCTCTGATAATATCTTGAGTTTGAACTGCCATTTACGCCTCCGCAACTTTTTCAATATTCACAAGGAATGCTTTGAATTCAGGTGTTTGTGTATTTGCATCACCAACACGAGGCGTTAAGTTATTGGCAAAGAAGCCTTTCTTACCTACGCCAGCAAAGCCCCAGTGAATCGGAATACCAATGGTATGAACAACTTTACCATCCACTTCTAATGGACGAATCCGTTTCGTTACTACGGCAACCGCTTTCACATAACCACGAATTGAACTTACTTTCACCTTATCGCCATGCTTGATACCTTTTTCAGCAGCAAGTTGTTCGCTAAGTTCCACAAATTGTTCTGGTTGTGCAATCACATTTAATAGTGAATGTTTAGTCCAGAAGTGGAAATGCTCTGTTAAACGATAGGTGGTTCCCACATATGGGAATTTATCATTAGATCCAAACGATTCTTTATCTGATGGCAAGATACGTGCCACTGGGTTAGAAATCACATTCGGATGTAATGGGTTAGTACCAATTGGTGTTTCAAGTGGTTCATAATGTTCTGGGAACGGACCTTCAGCCATCTTATCAATTGCAAACAATCGAGAAACCCCTTCAGGTTGCATAATAAATGGTGTTACGTCACTGCCTGGAGGCGCTGTACTAAAGTCAGCCACATCCACATAGTTCCAGTTTTTACCATTCCATTTCACCAACTGACGTTTCGCATTCCAAGGTTTACCTTGTAAATCTGCTGATGCGCGGTTGTAGATAATACGGCGGTTTAATGGCCATGCATACGCCCAATTTAAGGTATTACCTAATCCTGATGGATCTGAGCTATCGCGGCGAGCCATCATATTACCTTTTTCAGTCCATTGGCCGGTATAGATCCAGTTACCAGATGAAGTAGTACCATCATCACGTAAGAAAGCAAAACTTGGTAATAGCTCGCCTTTCTTCACAAGCACTACACCATTAGGATCTTTAAGATCTTCCAACGCATAACCGTTATTTTCTTTCGCTAATTCTTCTGCTGTTGGTTCGCTTGGGTTGAGATAATTCCAACTCATTGCATTAAGTTGTTCAACACCACGACCGCCTTCTTTTTCATAAAGCTCAATTAAAGCTTCACGAATTTCAGAAAGAATTGCGATATCTGGTTTCGCTTCTGCCGGAGCATCTGCACCTTTCCAGTGCCATTGCAACCAACGGCCAGAGTTAGCAATAGAACCATCTTCTTCCGCGAAACAGGTGGTTGGTAAACGGAAAACTTCAGTTTGAATATCTTCAGTTTTCACATCGTTGTATTCACCATAGTTTTGCCAGAAATTAGAGGTATCTGTCGCTAATGGATCCATTACTACAAGGAATTTCAACTTACTTAATGCAGTAAGTACCTTGTTCTTATCTGGATAAGAAGCAATTGGGTTAAATCCTTGGCAGAGATAACCATTTACTTTTCCTGCATACATCATATCGATGAAGCGGAAGTGATCATATTTTTGATCCATCTTCGGTAAATAGTGATAGCCGAATTGATTTTCAGCAGTCGCGTTAGCACCGAAGAAAGTTTTCAACATACTGATAAAGAATTTCGGTGTATTGCCCCAATAGTTCACCTGACCTTTTTGTGTTGGTTTCGGTGTAATACGATTGAGATACGCTTCTAACGAAACATCTTTATCGGTTGGTAATCCCATATATCCCGGTAGCATATGCGGGAATAAACCTAAGTCTGTGATACCTTGTACGTTTGAGTGTCCGCGTAATGCGTTAACACCACCACCCGCAACCCCAATATTACCAAGTAATAATTGGATCATTGCCATGGTACGAATATTTTGCGAACCGACACTATGTTGTGTCCAACCTAGTGCATACAAGAAGGTTGCTGCTTTAGCTGGATCAGCTGTTTTCGCAATTTCTTCACAGAAAATTTTGAAATCTTTTTGTTTAGTTCCACAAATACGTTCAACCATTTCTGGTGTATAGCGTGAAACGTGTTTTTTCAAGAGATTAATTACACAACGTGGATCTTGCATTGTCATATCACGTTTTGCAAAACCCTCTTCGTCCAATTGATAAGACCAAGTCGCTTTATCATATTGGCGTTTTTCAGGATCGTAACCAGTAAATAATCCATCTTCAAAATTGAAGCCTTCATTTACTAAGAAAGTCGCATTTGTGTAATATTTTACATATTCATGTTGGATCTTATCGTTAGTTAATAGGTAATTAATCACCCCTGAAAGGAAGGCAATATCTGTACCTGAACGAAGCGGCATATAAATATCAGCAACAGCTGCGGTACGATGGAAACGTGGATCCACCACCATAATTTTCGCACCATTATTTTTTTTCGCTTCAATCGCCCAACGGAAACCGACAGGGTGAGCCTCTGCGGCATTACCGCCCATAACGATAACGAGATCGGAATTCTTAATATCAACCCAGTGATTGGTCATCGCACCGCGACCAAATGATGGAGCAAGACTTGCTACCGTTGGTCCGTGTCAGATACTCGCTTGGTTGTCAACAGAAAGGATACCGAGCATTCTTACCCATTTTTGGGTCAAGATCCCAGTTTCGTTACTTGCTGCTGATGCGGCGAGCATTCCTGTTGTTAGCCAACGGTTTACTGGTGTTCCTTCTGCGTTAGCTTCAATAAAGTTAGCATCGCGGTCATCTTTCATTAAACGTGCAATACGGGTAATCGCATCATGCCAAGAAATACGTTTCCATTCTTTTGAACCTGGCGCACGATATTCAGGATATTGCAAACGATTTGGACTGTTTACATAATCCAACGCACCAGCCCCTTTAGGGCAAAGCGCACCACGGCTTACTGGATGATCTGGATCGCCTTCGATATGGAATAGTTTTCCTTTAGCATTTTTGGCCTTATCGCCGATGGAATATAGCAACATTCCACAGCCAACAGCACAGTAAGTACAGGTATTTCTCGTTTCAGTCGTATGGAGTAATTTATACTCGCGAGGAGCTGCTAACGCCACTTCTGGCGCAAATCCGAGCATGGCAGCAGAAGTCCCTGCCATTCCACCTGCACAGATCTTAAAGAATTTTCTTCTTGTGACCTGCATAGATACTCCTTGTTGGATAGTAGTGAGTAGAAGTTAATAAATCTATTTTATTTTGTGATCAAAATGTAATCCTTACATTTTCGAGGTGTAGATTACTCTTTCTTTGTAATATAATCAATGACCCCTTGTGGACTACTGTTGCAAGCATATGCCTGTCAACCGAAAGAAACACCTACTTATTATAGGTATTTTGAGGAAAATTTGATGCAACTCATAAAAAAGAAATGTGTTTTATATCAAAAAAATAACAATTATTTTTCATTTAATCCAATTGGAGAGGAAAAATTAGACAGTCTTGCCATAGAAATGCCTGTTGCTCTTGTCTATAACGGCATTTCCCATAGTGTAATGATGTGTACACCGCAAGACTTAGAAGAGTTTGCTATCGGTTTTTCATTAACAGAAGGCATTATCAACGATCCAAAACAAATTTATGGCATTGATATCGAAGAAACTTGTAACGGTATTGAAGTGCAAATCGAGTTATCAACACGCCAATTTGTCGCACTTAAAGAACATCGCCGTAATCTAGTTGGGCGTACTGGTTGCGGGATTTGCGGTGTTGAACAACTACAACAAGTGCAGCGTCAATATGCAAAAACAGAAAGCACTTTTACCTTAGATCCATCATTAATTGACAACTGCTTAGCACAATTAGAACAACATCAATTACTCGCGAAAGAAACTGGAGCGACGCACGCAGCAGCGTTCTTTACTCCGCAAGGTGAGTTACTTGCTTTGCGTGAAGATGTGGGACGTCACGTTGCATTGGATAAATTATTAGGTTGGTATGCCACACATCAACGCCCTCAAGGTTTTGTGTTTGTTAGTAGTCGGGCAAGTTATGAAATGGTACAAAAATGTCTAGCTTGTGGGATCGAGATGTTAGTAGCGATTTCTGCGCCAACTGCACTTGCGGTAGAAATGGCGGAACAACACCATTTCACCTTATTTGGCTTTGCCCGTAAAGGACGGATAACAAAATATACTGGTAACTAGAACACTATTGCAGTGCTAATTCTACTGCACTTTGCGCGTGAATAATGGTGGTATCAAAAATTGGCAACTCAATATCTTGTTCTTTGATTAATAAACCAAGCTCAGTACAACCTAAAATAACACCTTCCGCACCTTGTTGTTGTAATTCATTAAGGGGCTGAAGTAGATTAGCGTTAAATCTGACACCATTTCCGCAGGATTTTGAGCTGTTGAGATGGTGTCCCATAATTGAAACGAAACTCACATTCTTTCAAAAAAAGAGGGAAAGATTTTCGATCAATTCCATTATACTTTCTTAGCACACGCTTTGCTTGATTCCAAAAATTCTCTATCCCATTAATGTGATTTCGCCGCTCAGCAAAATGAGTACTGTGGTTAATTCTATAATGCGTAAACTCACTAACATCTAGCACATCATAGCTATGATAACAATCTGTATAAACAATGCTATCTGGTTGTATTTTCTTTTTAATAACAGTAAGTAAGGTATCAGTCTTAGTGTTTTGTACAGTTACTGTGTAAACTTTTCCATGGCGTTTAAGCATGCCAAACACCACCATTTTACCAGCTGCACCCCGACCTCTTTTCCCTTTTCGCACACCACCAAAATAGCTTTCATCTAACTCTACTTCGCCATCGAAAAGTTCATGTGCTTGTAGTGCTAAATGATGGCTGATAACGAGACGAATTTTTCGATAAAACAAGATGGCAGTATTGGCTTGAATGCCAAGCAAATCTGCTGCTGATCGTGCTGTTACTTCTAATACAAAAAATTCAAGCAGTTTTCTTTGTATAGATTTCTTTAGTTTACAATTGGTTATCTTCATTTTTGTAGCTTAGCATAAGTGCTAATCTACTTCAGCCCCTTCATTAATAATACGCTGAAATGTTTGACGAGATGATACTTCTACTTTACCAAGACAAAGTTCAGTAAAAATAATACGATTAATCTCTTCAATATCACTTTGCTTAGGAATTAATACGTCAATACCTTGATCTATAATTCTTTGTTTATAAAAATCTTCAATCATCGTATATTTTGTGCCCAACAAAGCCACTTTATTAATATGATGTTTTTGTAATTGTTCAATCGTTGCATCTGCAATATGAATAATCGGAATATTTATTTGTGTTGCAATTTGAGGCGCAACTTTATGCATAGTATTGGTACAAATTAATATAAAATCTGCACCAGCTAGCGCCAATTTTTGCGCAGCATTGGCTAATATCTCTGCACTTTTATCCCAATCACCACTAACCTGACATCTCTCAATTTCTGCAAAATCAACACTATAAAGGACTATCTTTGCAGAATGTAATCCACCAAGACGTTGTTTAATTTGCTGATTGATAATTTGGTAATAAGAAACGGTGCTTTCCCAGCTCATTCCACCTAATAATCCAATGACTTTCATATTCATTCCACTAAAAATATTAATCAAGATATTGTATTAATACTTCCGCAATACCATTATCGTCATTACTTTTAGTAACGAGCTTCGCTTGCTGTTTAACTTCTTCTTCAGCATTTCCCATTGCTACACCAAGACCAACAGCCGTTAGCATACTGGTATCGTTATGATTATCACCAAAAGCGATAACATCTTTAGGATCAACACCCCATAACGCTAGTAGCTCTAACAAGCGCCCACCTTTAGTGTTACCAATATTTGCAATATCTACCCGATCAATCCACGACCACTCACAACTAAACTGATCACTAGGTAAATTATCCACCACTTGCAACATCACTTCACGACTCGGTGCACTAATCACACATTTCCAAATAATGTCACCACTGGTAATGAAATGGTATAAGTCTGGTACTTGTCGTACATTTGGTCGTACTGCAAGTTCGCAGCCATCTGCCCACGCTTTGAACTTTTCCATATGTGGATTAAAAGTTTGAAAATTCATTGCATCACGTGAATACAATAAAACGTGTGAACCATATTGATAAGCTAGATCAAGAATCTTTTTCGCTTTTTCTGCTGTTAACGGATTTGCGGCTAACACATTATCCGTTTCCATTTGATACAGATAAGTGCCATTACAGCAAACTACTGGTGTATCTAATCCTAACTCATAATAATAGGGTTTTACCGCAGTGTGATGTCTGCCTGTTACTAAAACCACTTTTTTACCTTGCGCTCTTGCTTGTTGAATTGCTGCAATGCTACTCGGTAAGATTTTTCCTTCGCTATTTAATAATGTGCCATCTAAATCAAATGCAATAACTTGATAACTCATAAGACTCCTTTAAAACAAAAAACAGGCAAAATGCCTGTTTTCCTATTCTTTATAATAATCCTGCAATTTGCAGTGCTTTAATAACTTTTGGTTGTGCTTCTTCACTCAAAGTAGTCAACGGCAAACGCAATGTTGGTTCATCAATTAAACCTAATTTATAGCAAGCCCATTTCACTGGAATTGGGTTAGATTCAACAAAGAGATCGTGGTGTAACGCCATTAAACGTTGGTTAATTTCTTCAGCTTCGTCGAATTTACCTGCTAGTGCTAAAGCACAAACTTTCGCCATATCAGCAGCAGCCACGTTATTGGTTACCGAGATAACCCCTTCCCCACCTGCTTTCATAGAATCTAAGAAAGTCGCATCATCGCCACTTAATACAATAAAATCTTCACCCGCTAATTTTTTAATTTTTTGTACACGACTAACATCGCCAGTTGCTTCTTTAATCCCAACAATATTTGGAATTTCTGCTAAACGCCCCACAGTTTCCGGTAATAAATCGCTGCCAGTACGGCTTGGTACGTTATATAAAATTTGTGGTAAATCAGTGCATTCAGCAATGGTTTTGAAATGTAGATACATTCCTTGTTGAGTTGGTTTATTGTAGTAAGGCACAACGGTTAAACAACCTGCGATACCGCTGCCATTTAATAATTTCGTCATTGTGACTGCTTCGCTGGTCGCATTGGCGCCTGCGCCTGCAATAACTGGAATACGTCCATCGGCAAATTCAACTGTTTTAAGAATAGTTTTGATATTTTCTTCAATGCTTAATGTTGCTGCTTCACCGCTAGTACCCACCGAAACAATCGCACTTGTGCCTGCTTCAATATGGTAATTTACTAATTTTTTTAATTGTCCGTAATTGACTTCGCCTGCGCTATCCATTGGGGTGACTAAGGCAACGATACTGCCTGAAAATAAAGGTTGTGATGACATAATTACTCCTGAGATTTTTTGTTGTTGTACTTTGCAAAAATGCTGATACAGTCTGAATAAAACGATGCTTTCTAGCTTGCCAAAATTACCTTACATTGCAAGCAATTTTTTTATTTTTCGCTATAATTCTGTAGAAAAGTTATTTCGTCGAAAAGGAGAAAAGATGAAAACATTAACTGCTGGTGAAAAAGCACCAATTTTTACATTACTTGATCAACATTCTCAACCAGTATCATTACAAGATTTTCAAGGACAAAAAGTACTCGTTTATTTCTATCCAAAAGCCCTTACTCCCGGTTGTACTACACAAGCCTGTGGTATTCGTGATACTCAAGCGGAATGGCAAGCATTAAATGTCAAAGTATTGGGTATCAGTCCTGATCAGCCAACTAAACTGGCACAATTTGAGCAGAAGAAAGAGTTAAATTTTACTTTGTTATCTGATCCTGATCATCAAGTGGCAGAAGCTTTTGGCGTTTGGGGTGAAAAGAAATTTATGGGTAGAACTTTTGACGGTATTCATCGCATCAGTTTCTTAATCAATGAACAAGGCATTATTGAAAAAGTCTTTGATAAATTCAAAACTGGAGAACATAACCAAGTCGTCTTAGATTATTTGAAAAATGCGTAATTGATGCTACTAACAAAAATGGCTTAACTTTGCTCTCTGAAAATTAAGCCATTTTTTATGAACTAGATTTTATTTATGACGTTCTTTTAATTTATTAATTACATCTGCCCAAGTTAAATTTGCATCTTGTAATAAAACGGTTAAGTGGTACGCCAAGTCTGCCGCCTCACAGATCGTTTCTTCACGATCACGTACTGTCGCTGCCAAAGCAGTTTCTACACCCTCTTCACCCACTTTCTGTGCAATACGTTTTGTACCTCTAGCATAGAGTGAAGCCGTATAAGAGCTACTTGGATCGGCATCTTTACGTGCATTCAATAATTTTTCTAACTTACTAAAGAAAATCCAATTAGGGTTTTCTGAAATTGGTGAGAAACAGCTATCTGTTCCCTCGTGACAAGTCGCTCCAATTGGATTCACCAAAATTAATAAGGTATCACGATCACAATCTAACGTATAATCCACCACATTTAAAAAATGCCCTGAAGTTTCTCCTTTAGTCCATAAACGTTGTTTAGTACGAGAAAAGAAAGTTACTTTTTTCTCTGCTAACGTTTTTGCTAGCGCTTCTTGATTCATATAGCCTAACATTAATACTTCGCAAGTATCGGCATTTTGTACAATTACTGGCAATAATCCATCTACTTTTTGCCAATTAATTTGTTCTATAAGTTGTTTATCTGACATTGTTTTTACCTAACTTCTAATTGCAATATATTCGTTAATTAAATACTGTTTTAATTCGCCAATATTAATAATTTGTTTATGGAAGACACTCGCCGCTAAGGCACCATCTACATTAGCTTCCACAAAAGCATCTCTGAAATGCACCATCTCTCCAGCACCACCAGAAGCAATTAAAGGAACTTGGCACACTTTACGCACTTTTTTGAGTTGCACTAAATCATAACCATTACGTACGCCGTCTTGGTTCATCATATTAAGCACGATTTCACCTGCGCCACGTTTTTGTACTTCTTGCACCCAATCAATAGTTTGCCAATTGGTTTGACGTGTACGCTTTTCATCACCTGTGTATTGATTAACCCAATATTTACCCGTTTCTTGCTCAAACCAACTATCAATTCCAACCACAATCGCCTGCACACCAAAACGATCTGCCAATTGGTTAATCAAATCAGGATTGGCTAATGCTGGTGAATTAATCGAAATTTTATCAGCACCAAAAGCAAAAATTTGTTCCGCATCTGCAATAGTTTTAATCCCACCAGCGACACAAAAAGGAATATCAATGACTTGTGCAACACGTTCCACCCAGCTTTTATCCACTGTGCGACCATCAGATGAAGCGGTAATATCATAAAACACTAATTCATCGGCGCCCTCTTCAGCATAACGTTTCGCCAATGGCACAATATCGCCAATAATTTCGTGATTGCGGAACTGCACACCTTTTACTACTTGCCCATCACGCACGTCCAAACAAGGAATTATCCGTTTTGCCAACATTCAATTGCCTCCGCTACCGTAAATTTACCTTCTAATAAAGCTCGACCAACAATCACTCCAGCCACGCCAGCTCCTTTTAACGCTGCAATATCTGCTAATGAACCAATACCGCCCGAAGATTGGAATTGGATTCGTGGATATTTCGCACAAATTTCTTGATAAAGAGCAACATTTGAACCGCTTAACGTACCATCTTTGGAAATATCAGTACAAAGAACGTGTTGCAAGCCAACTTGAGCGAAATCTTCAATCGCTTGTTCTAAAGTGAGTTCACTGGTTTCTTGCCAGCCATGAATTGCAATCAACTTTTTACCTGCAACAATATTAATATCTAAGGCTAAGACAAATTTTTCAGCGCCATATTTTTGCATCCAACCTTTCACCATTTCCGGTTGCTTAATCGCCGTTGAACCTACCACCACTCGATTAGCGCCCACTGCTAATAAATCTGCCACATCTTGTTCAGTACGGATACCGCCACCAACTTGTACCGGACAATTCGTAGCCGCAATAATTTTTCCAATTAGCGTAGTTTGACGTGCTTTTGGATCTTTTGCCCCAGTTAAATCGACTAAATGTAATTGTTCTGCGCCTTGCTGCACATACTCGGCAAATTGTTCAATTGGATTATCGCTATAAGTCGTCTGCTTAGCATAATCGCCTTGATGTAAACGCACCACCTGACCATTAATTAAATCTAAGGCAGGAATAATAATTGATTTTGTCATGTTTGATCCTGTTGATTTTTCTCTTATATTTTTTCGATAAAATTACGTAATAACTGTGCTCCGACTTTACCAGAACGCTCTGGATGGAACTGTACGCCATAAAAATTATCTTTATGTAATGCAGCAGAAAATGGCACCCCATACTCACAAGTTGCAATCGTATTTTCATTTGGTAATACGGCAAAACTATGCACAAAATAGAAATAACTACCGACAGGAATATCTGCAAACAATGCCTCATTTGTAGAAAATTGCACTTGATTCCAACCCATATGCGGCAAAGGTAAACCTGTATCAGGCAATAATTCAGTACGTCCACTCATCAGTTTCAAGGTTTCCACGTTACCTTCTGTCGAATATTCAGTCATTAACTGCATACCTAAACAGATGCCTAAAACAGGTTGTGTTAATGAACGAATAGTGGCGATTAATTCACGTTGCTGTAAATTATGCATAGCGGCATTTGCCGTCCCCACTCCGGGCAAAAGTAATTTATCCGCCTGTTGAATTTTATTTAAATCTCGGCTGATTTCTGCGTTATAACCCAATCGATCAATGGCAAATTTTACCGATGAAAGATTGGCACAGCCTGTGTCGATGATGATGATGTTTTGCATTTTAGTCCTTTTAAGTTAAAAATAATCAATTGTATAAAATAAATCGCTTGTATTCAGAGTATTCATTTCATGATATGGAAGAAATTTCCCTTCCCTTACTTAAACTTCACCTATTTTTTAAAGTTTACTATACCTAGATTCGGCTCATTTTTTCTTCCCTTTTTGCTCCAACCATTCAATACCTATAGGACTTGTTTTATAAGCTTGTTTTGGATGATTAGGAGAATCATAGCGTGTGTTAAGCAATCCCTGTTCTAACATTGTTCGCAAATAGGTTCTCAACCAATTTTTATTACGTCGAATAGAATCACTTATTTCACTAGATGAATAATATTGTTCTAAGCAAATTTCTAAAATAACTTCTTTAATATGCTCAGCATTTGACTTTTTAGTATCTAACTGTATAAGTTTGCCATCGAACTGTGCAGGTTTGCCATCGAACTGTGCAGGTTTGCCATCGAACTGTGCAGGTTTGCCATCGAACTGTGCAGGTTTGCCATCGAACTGTGCAGGTTTGCTATCGAACTGTGCAGGTTTGCTATCGAACTGTGCAGGTTTGCTATCGTATCTTACTGCGCCATCATATTGTAACTGACCATTATATAAGTTAGCTAAAAGATAAGACGTATCTCGTCCTTTTCCTTGCATAATCAGCAGATTATACTTGCACAATTTTTGTAGTAACTTACTTGCGGATAAAGTATCTAATCCCGTAATTTCTCTTAATGTCGCATTATCAACATAGCCCATTTCTTTCGCAATAAGTAATGCATTTGCTTCATGATCATTCAATGATTTTTTGGTAATGCTTTTTAACCATTGAATCTGCTCTTCATTAATTAACTGATGTAGCAAAAACGTGGCTTTAAATTGATTCGAATCTTGATTACTTTTAAACAATGGTAAGGTTAATCCCACAGACTTTAATTCATTTCTCATTATAGTTACACCACTGCCTTTTGTTTCTGCATATTGTAGATCATATAACACAGCAGCAATTAGTGGGTTTCGAGTTATTGAGCTTGTACTTCCCATCTCCTCAAGGGGTTTTAAAGAATAGCCTGCATTTTGCATTTCAATCCGATTACTAAAACGGTTAATTTGTGAGGGTTGATTGACAGAATAATCGCGATGCATTAATAAATTAACAACCGCTTCACGAATAACCTTTGCTGGCAATAATGGCACATCATTACGCTGGATTTGCCCCTCTTCTAAATTAAAATGATGTGGCAAATCATCTAAAATAGTCGCTTCAAGACGATGAACCATTGAAATTAACGATTCTCGAAAATCTTGTGTATATGCAAAACGTTGTTCTTCACCAGCCTCTACCCATTGTTTCCCTTTATGACGAATATAATCCACACGAGCCATAGGTAATAAACGACGTAATGCAGCTTGAGAGCCAAAGAGCAATAATCCAGCTATGTTTGGTTGATATTCTGTTGATGATTTTTTAACAAGATTAAAAGCTTTAAGTAAATCTAAATCGCTATAAGTGAGTTCTGGTGCATTAGGTCTGATTTTTGCGCGCAATTTACGGTATAACTCAATCATATTTGGGTCAATATCGTCCATTGTACTATCAGACAAAATATGTTGTTCAAAAGAACTACCCATTTTCGCCATAATAAAAGGTTCTAAATCTCGTTGATTGGCTTCATAATCTCCATTGATACCACGTAACCAAACGCCTGTTTTGGTAAAATTTTTTTTACTTTTTCCCACAAACCCACAGGGTTTAGAATGCACATCAAGCCCAATGATTTCAACTGCAACTATGGATTTCCCGTTCACTTGAGCGAAACCAACATCAATAGGTACAGGATAATTAAATTGAGTACGGCAATTATTATGCAAATTATTGAGCAACTCATCCAGAGCATCTACACCTGATATCCAATAGTTGTTGTGCTGTTCATCAGGTTCAGAGATACCTAAAAGCAAATAACTTTTCTCTCCCACAGGTTGATTGGCAAAAGCACACACCGTTTGCATAATAGAATCACCAATATATTGTGCCTTTTTTGCTTCAATTTGTTGATGTTCATTGCCATTTTGTTGCAGTGTTTGCAATAAGCCTAGAACCATTTCTCTTGATAACATATTCTCCCCTAAGCACTCTCACTCACAAATCTTTCCTATTACTGCATAGACTTACGATGGGTTCTTAATTGCTCAATCAATTCTGTTTATTTTGTGTTTAATTCACCAATAGGTGCAGTTTCTTTATATAAAATAGTATGAGTTATCAAACGCACTCCATTTTATTACAACACACCCTTACTACTTGGTAACTCATTACCTTCAATACGAATTGCTTGACGCAATGTTCTACCAAAACATTTGAACATCGCTTCTACTTGGTGATGTGTGTTATTACCTTTTACACTGATATGTAAAGTACAGGCTAACGCGTAACTTAATGACATAAAGAAATGTTCAACCATTTCTGTACTAAAATCACCAACCTTATCACGCCCAAATTTCGCTTTAAATTTCAAATATGGACGACCTGAAAGATCTAATGCACATTCCGCTTTACATTCATCCATTGGCAACACAAAACCAAAACGCGCAATACCACGCTTATTTCCTAAAGCTTGCTTCAATGCTTCGCCTAACGCCAATGCAGTATCTTCAACGGTATGATGATCATCAATATGTAAATCACCTTTTACTGTAACATTCATACGGAAACCGCCATGTGTAGCAATTTGATCAAGCATATGATCAAAGAATCCTACGCCTGTATTAATTTGATTAATACCTTGTTCATCTAACCAAACTTCCACTTTAATATCGGTTTCTTTCGTTTTACGAGTAACTGCTGCATGGCGCGGTGTGTGTCCTTCTGGTGCTGTTTTTGCCGCTAGAATTTTTTCAACAATTAAATCCCAGCCTAAATTTTCAGGATGATATTGCAAACCAGTAATACCTAAATTTTCTGCGAGCTGTAAATCCGTTGGTCGATCACCAATCACATAACTTTGTTTTTTATTAAACAATTTCTTTTTAATGTATTTCTTCAATAAACCTAATTTTGGTTTACGACATTCACAATTATCCTCTGGTTTATGTGGACAAATTAATACATCATCAAAGGTGATTCCTTGTGAATTAAAGATTTGCATCATTGCATTATGCGGTTTCTCAAAATCTTCTTGTGGAAAAGATTCTGTTCCTAAACCGTCTTGATTGCTCACCATCACTAGGCGATAACCTGCTTGTTGTAGCTTTAATAAAGCAGGAATAACATTCGGTTCTAATTTTAATTTTTTTAAGCTATCAATTTGAAAATCTGTTTTTGGTTCATCAATTAACGTGCCATCACGATCGATAAAAAGAATAGATTGTTGTGTCATAACTTTTCCTTATTTTTGATATTGTAGAAATAGGTAATTTAAACAATAGATACGAGAGATTTCAGCGTCCGTTCAACAAATGAAAAGGGAATAAATTCTTGTTCTAATCGAATCTTGTCACCAAATTCATTCTGCTGCAAAGCAATATATAATTCTTGTTCTTGTGGTGTTAGCCTATCCAACTGCCCTATAAAAGGCTTATCTTCTTTACTCCAAGAGTCATTATGAGTCAGTAAAGTAGTTTTATCCATAAAAATAGACTGAACTTGTGGAAAATAACAACGAAGTTGATGCAAAATTGCTAAACCGTGTGTATCAATATCGCCCCAATAATAAATATCGCAATTATTCAACCATTTTGCTTTCGATAAAGATTGCCAGCCATAACCGGCACCAAAAATTGCCCAACAATTTTTTAATATCGGCAAAGTAAGAAAATTAATTTCATTTTCTACAATAATCACTTTGCTTATTTCTGGATTAAGATTGGCAAAACTTTCACTATCTAGTGTAACATCACTCAATGCGATGTTAGGAAAAACAGGTTTTGCTGTATCTAAATTACGAAATCTAATCATCTTTGGTTTATCTAAAAAACCATAACGTAATGCAAATTGAGAAATGCCACTTACCTCGTTATTAATTGCTGAGATGGGTAATACTCGATCAAATAATTCAGCTAATATTGCACGATGTTTTTCAATAAATTTGCTATGGATTTTAGGAATATCTATTTGTCGCAAATAGATTTTTTTATTTAGATTAGCTTTCTTCCACGCAATTACTTTTAATAAATCTTGCCATTGTTCTGCCAACTCTAGTGCTTTTAATGGTTGTTTCTCTAGCCACTCCAATAATACAGGTTCCATTGTTTTAGTTAGTTCAACAACGCTTTTAAATTTTTGATAATCCTTATGCTTATGTAAAAGTATTAATACTTGCTCAATTTCTCTTACATAAATAGCATCTGGTACACGTTGTTCACCTTGGACTCGATGATTAATGACTTTCCAGTCAATAGAAATATAATCCAATTCATGCAAAGCTAATACCCATTTTCTCACCGCATAAAATTGACGAGTAATATCATCGGAAGAGGGTTTTATTAATTTTAACTTTAATGGAAAAATAGGCTGCTGATTGACTAAAGAACGCAAAAAAAACCCTTTATTCCATAAATTTTCTAATTGCTGTTTTATTTCTTTTGCCGTTGTCCACATCATAAATTAACTTGTTTGGCTTTTTGCACTAAATGCTCTTCAATCGTGAGATTTAATATTTTAGAATTTGCCCCACCAACATTCTGTACAAAACTTACACTAGATACAAAAGGTTCAATAATATGTATTTTTTGTAGTGGTGTCACAATTAATAATTGCAGGTTGAGCTGTTTAAATAAACGTAAGCCATAATTTGCTGACTCATCTGAACCACGACCAAAGGCTTCATCTATCATCACAAAACGGAAAGAACGAGATCGTGTTACGTTAAACTCTAAACCAAATTGATAAGCCAAACTTGCTGCTAAAATGGTATATGCCAACTTCTCTTTTTGCCCACCAGACTTACCGCCAGAATCAGAATAATGTTCATATTCTGCATTATCCGTACGCCAACGTTCCGTAGCAGAGAATAAAAACCAATTTCTAACATCTGTCACTTTTGCTGTCCAACGTTTATCTAACTCGGTAAAATTTTCTCGTCCACGTAAACGATCAACAATTTCTTTCACTTGTAAGAATTTTTGTTCTGAATATTGATTATCATCTGAACCTGTTACCGCACCCTCTGTACAGGCACGTAAATCTTGCTGGAATTGACGAATTTCTAAATCTGGGTTTGTTTCCAGTCCAAGTGAAATATAACGTCCTTGATTATAGTCAATACTTTCTAATGAACGATTAATAATCGCAATTCTTTGCTTAATTAGATCTCGTTCTCGATTAAGTTGAGCATTTAAATTTGCAATCTCGTTAATCGTATTTTCATTTAACAATAGTTTAAATTGAGTGACGAATTTTGGTAATTCATCTGCATTCAAACGGTCTAGAAATGCTTTATACTCAAGATAAGAAGCCACATTGGCATCAAATTCGTTTGTTTCCAATGGGTATTTATTATTAAACAGTGTCATTTCTTTAGTAATCTCGCTATTCTTTTTACTTAACATTTGGTGATGTTGTTCGATCTGTCTATTTAATAAATTTCTCATCTTCGTTTCTGTCGTATCACAGTTTTCCAGAGTCAAACTTCGCTTAGCTAAGATTTCATCTAAAGTTTGAGAGAAATAAGATTGATATGCACTATTGAAAGGTTGTTCTTCCACAAATAGTTCTACCATCTCTAATTGTTTTCGCAACTCTTGATGCCTTTCATCTAGACGACCATATTGCTGTAAGAGTTGCTGTTCGTCAGTTTTTGTTTGCTTAATTTCCTCTTCTAAATGCTTTTGTTGTCGCCCTAATTTCATTAACTGATCTGAGGCTTCAGATAGTTGTTGATATTCTATAGTTAGTTTTTCAATATCTTTCACAACAGTTGCGAAGTCAATTTCAGCGAATGATGAAAATACCTCCAAACGTACAAATAACTCAAGTTGTTCACGCAATTTACTGCGTGCTGACTTACATTTATCCGCTGTTGCTTTAAGAGCATTTAATTGTCGTTCTAGTTGTTGTGCATGAAGGTTGAGTGCGGTTATTTTATCTTTATTAGACCAACCTAAAATATAACGGCTACGATCTTCCAGTGCATAGCGATCATCTTTTTCATGTCGCCCAGACTTATCCTTTATTTGTCCTCGCAAGCTGATCGCACGTTCCTCACGCTGAAACTGCACCATAGAATCACAAGCCACATAATCAAAACGTTTATACAATTCATTTTCTAACCATTGAAAATAAGGTGTTTGCGGCTTGATCATTAATTTATGTAACAATGAGCTTGGCTGGATTTCGTTATTACGCATCACTTGATTTTGCTTTACCAAATAATAAACAAGTCGACCTTTTAAATGTTGTTGATTAACCCATTGACCAACTTGTACATAATACTTCTCAGGTACAATCAAGGATAATGCAAAATTATGCAATAACCGTTCTGCTGCACCTTCCCAGTCCTTCTCTGTTTCTTTTAGTTGTAGCAACTCCCCAATAAACGGTAAATCTGCCTCAGGTAGATTTAGTGCTTTACATAAAGTGCGTCTAATTTCAATTTGTTGGTGACTAATGTTACTTTCCCGTTGTTTAAGGCTATAAATTTCCTGCTTAATGTTTGCTAATTCAGTCGTGGTTTGACGAATGTCTGCTAGGGATTCAACTTCAGCATTCAAGTTATCAATATCTTGTTGCTGTAATTCTTCTTTCTTTATCAGCAATCTTGCTTTCTGTGCAATAAAATCTGCACTATTTGTCACAACGGTTTCATTCAATGCCGTAATATATTGCTCATAACGAACCGCTTTTTGATGACATTCAGTTTTTAATTTCTCTTGTTCTTTAATTTGACGCTCTATCTCAGCTAAGCGATTGCCGCCGTTTTGTTGAATATCCCATTTAATTTGTTGAAGTTGTTGCTGCTGTTGTTCCTGTTTCGTTTGAATTTGGGCAATTTTTTCTTGCACTAACTGCCACTCTTGCATAACGCTTTGCAATGCTTGCTTCAATAATGCCAATTTAAAGGTTGAAAAATAAGGAGATAAATTCTCAAGATAATGATATAGAGATTCTATTTCTTGCTCTATTGATTGATATTCTAAACAGTGATTCACAATTGGCGTCAACATCGCCACCTGCTCTTCTGCTTTCAATACGGCTTGATATGCTCGATCAAGATCATCAAAATGACTCAATAAATTTGCAATTCGTTGTTTCGTTTCTTCAAATGCTTCCAACATATGGCTGCGTACAAAATCTGTTAAATTACCAACAGACTTCATGGATACTGTTTGATGAAAAAGTTCAAGTGCTTGTTCATTTTGAATGCCAAAACGGCGTCGAAACCACGCAGAATAAGATGAGAAACTATCAAAAGTATCAATATTAGCCTGTCTAAACCTTTTACGCAGATTTGAGATCTCTGTACCAAAATCAATAAAATGTTCTGCAATAGAAAGCATTTTTTCAGCACCAATATAAAAACGGTCTGGCTGTGTTTTTTGTTCTTTAAGCCAAAATACTTGAGCAAGTGAAATATATTGGTCATAACCTTCATTATAAAAAATACCAAGAATCACTGAATAATGACGCTCATCTCGCAAAGCTGTTGGCTTTATAATGCCAGTTTCACTATCTCTTTCAGATTTATAATAACCTAATACATACGAGCGCAAATGGCGTTCTTTATTTTCTGCACCGGCAGCTTTGTTATAAGCAATACGATGAGCTGGCACCAATAATGTTGTAATCGCATCAACAACTGTCGATTTTCCCGAACCTATATCACCTGTTAATAAACCATTTTTTCCATTTAACTCTAAGGTCCAAATCTTTTGGTGAAATGTTCCCCAATTGAAAATTTCAAGTCGCATTAAACGAAAACCAGCTAACTGATTATCATCTAAAAATTCTAATTCTAGTCCTGCTTGGTTATTCATCACTGCTTCCTTTTTTATCTAAACAAGTATTTAGCCACTGATTAAACTGCTGTAACCATTCAACATCAATAAAGGCTTTCAAAATACGCTTTACTTCAAAGTTCTGTTCATTATCATTCGCTTTTAATTTTTGTAAAAAACCAAGTTCTACTACTTTATTAATATAGCTTTCGATTTTATCTTCTAATTTAGCTTGATTACTTGATTCACCTAAATAATGCTTCATTAAATCAATCAGTTGTGTACGACTTAACACAAAACGCACATCATTATTATTGGCGTCAAATTCCACTAAACTTTTACGTAATAACACCAACAATAAACTCACTTCAAAGGTTAAGGCTCGACGTGCAATAAGTTTAGGATAACTCTTTTCGCCCTCGTCAGATTTACTCTGCAAAAAAGCATATCCTTCAGCTTCATCTAGATACAACGTTAAATTCAGGACTGAAATATAATCTTTGACAGTATTATGTAATGCAAGCAAATCACTCCACAATTTCTCATTGTTTTCTCGATAAATTACCCCTTTAAATAAAGAGGTAACGACTAATGTAAGTTCTGAATTTTCTTCTAATTGCATTGCGTCATATCCTTTCCATAACATACTACTTGGTAAATATAATCTTAGGTAGAGTAACTTTTCTTTCTATATCATCTACTTGCCATACTATTTGTTCTTGTTCACCTTCATCAATTACCATACGAAAATAATTTTCGTGATCAAATTGTAAGTAAGTCACCAATTCAGCTAAGCCTTGTTTAAGTGGATATACTTGGATAACCTTTTGCAAAGAAATTTGCGTTGTTTGTTGTAATACCTGTCTAATTTGATTAATTAATCTGCTTTTATCAATCACGACTTGATTAAATAAACTTTCCGTGTCTATTTCATTATCCCCCATTTCCAATAATACATTGGCTAGATTTACTTTTACTGAAGGCATATAAAGCGGACGTTCCATTGGTAAATCAATCTTGACACGAGTATCCGCAATGTCCATTCCTGCACATTGCTTTTGCTCATCACTCAATTGAAACACTTTATTTTCAATATCACGGAAAACTTCCATAATACGGCGATTTTCAAGCCATGCCTTATCGTCTAAAAAACGTCTTAAATGCTGCGATAATTGGGCTACTGTGCGTTGTGTATGTTCCCCAGCTTCTAACCAATCATAATGAATTCGGTGTGACGCCATATTCTCTTCGCCAAGTTGGTGAATCATTGGTAAGTTCTGAATATATTCTAATAACTCTGTAAACTCTTGCTGGCGCTGCTGAGACAGCAAAAACTCCCAAAAAGCACGAAAACTTTTTCCTTGATCTGAATCGCTAATCGCATCACGTTCTCCCATAATTTCAGCAAGAAGTGCACCTTTCGTACCATCCCATAAACTAATCTGTTTACGCACCTTACGATCTAATTGACGAAAATTATGCTCTACTTCACGAAAGTCTGATAGCAACTCTTTTGCCCCTTGCTTAAACTGCAAATAGCGCTCTTTGACTGCGGTATCACTCAATAAGCTAAGCTCACCTGCTTTAATTTTAAGAATTTCATTCTCAATTGCTGCCTTTTGACACTCCAATTCAGCAATTCGTTTATCCGGATCTATTTCACTTCCTTGTTTAATTTCTTTTAATAAATGAAATAGCGTTAATAAGCGAGATTCCGTACCAATAAACTGGCGCTGCGTAAGCTGGCTTAACCAACTTATCGCCTTTTCTGTCGCAGGCGTCAAGTCAAATTGTGCCTCATCCGTACCTACCTTATAAAATTTACGCAACCAAGCATTCTCAGGATCCGCCCAATCATTTAAATATTCTCTTGCTGATTTTGGAAACGCTTTATCACTCACTTCCTCACGCAATAGATATAAAAAATCTTCCAACATTTCACTCAAATTAGCTTCATCAATAATTCGTTGATTCGTTTCAATAAAAGCCTTGTTTAAAAAACTAATAATCAAAGGTGCATTAGTAGAACATAATAATTTCCATGCAGGGTGATGTTGCCGAAAGTTTGCTAAGGTGAAAAAGTCTAAAACCATACTAAATTTCTTTATTTAAAGTTAATTATCGCCGTTAAAACCTTCTGGTTTTCTTCTTCTGTACCAACAGTAATACGAATACAATTTTCCAGCATTAATTGGCTACCTTGATTACGTAGAATAATGCCGTTATCCCATAAATATTGGAATAGTTGTTGGCCATTTTTCGCTTTAAATAAAAGATAATTAGCCTCGCTTGGATAGACTTTTTCAATAATGGCACATTTATTTAATTCTTCCACTAACCAATCACGATTTGCAATGACAGTTTTTACTCGTTGCTGCATCATTGCTAATCCTTGAGCTGATAAAGCTTGTGCTGCAATATCAGCAATTGGAGTAGGTAATGGATAAGGTGCGATCACTTTTTGTAAAATGCCAATTAACTCTGGATTAGCTAACGTAAAACCGCAACGTAATCCAGCTAAAGCAAATGCTTTTGATAAAGTACGAATAATCGCTAAATGTGGATAATTAATTAATTCTTTTACTAAACTCGCTGTTGGGCAAAATTCAATATAAGCTTCATCAACCACGACAATCGCACGATTTCGTGTCATTTCTAACAAAGCAATCAGATCTTCACGCTTAACTAAATTACCTGTTGGATTATTTGGGCTACAAACAAACACCACCTTCACATTAGCTAATTGGCGCTCAATTTCACCCAAATTTAATTGGAAATCCGCAGTAAGAGGAACTTTTTTACAAGCAATACCACAAGTTTCTGCACTGACAGAATACATACCATAGGTTGGCGGGCAATATAAAATTGCGTCTTGGTTTGGTTCACAAAAAGCACGAATAATTAATTCAATACTTTCATCTCCGCCACGACTAACGATAACATTTTCTGCAGATACTCCTGCATAATTCGCATAACCTTGAATAACTGCTTGTGGTTGCGCCTCTGGGTAACGATTAAAATTTTGACAAGTTAATGAGAAATCAGGAGAAATTGGATATTCATTAGCATTCAACCAAACATCACCTTTACCACCTAAACGGCGTGCTGATTGATACGGCACTAATGCTTGAATATTTTTGCGAGAAAGTTGTGTAATGCTCATAATTTTTTCCTATCCTAAATAATAAAAAAATCCTCTCGAAATTATCTTCCGAGAGGATTGTGATTCTTACGAATGCTCGGAAGATCGCTTAATCTTCCAATGCACCATCGCCTGAAAGATTAATCAGGTTGATGATGGTGATGATGAGCAATTCGAGTTAAATTCATTTATTGTATCCTTAATGTAAAACCGCTATCTAAACTACTGGATTGCGTAGCAAAATGCAATAACTTTTCGCGGAATTTTTACACCGCCCGATCAGTATAAAGTTCAACACCGCTCATTAATGACATTTTCTGAATATAAGCCGCCACTTTATTTGGAAACTCTATGCCTTTAACGATAGTTAAATTGCGCAAAATTGGGAACAATACAATATCTTCAATCGCTAATTCTCCAGAACTTGCTTTTGGACTAACAATCAAATCATTTAACGCTAATAGATCTTGATTAATTCTCGCTAAATATTCTGGAGTTTGTGCAAGATTAGCAGCAAAGCTACCAATAATTTTACTTTTCTTCATCGTGAAATATTCCACCGATTCTGGCATTGCAAATTCTTTCAAGCCGATTTGTACAAAACGAGGTAACACCAGGTGGTTATGATAACTGCTTACATTTTGAATCCATTGACTAACCTCATCACGAACCAACTCTTTTAAACAAGGTTCACCATATTTTTTATCCACATAACGCACAATGTCCAAACTTTCAGGCATCACCATACCATCACTGTCAGCAAGAATTGGTACGACTTTTTTACCCACCAATTTCATTGGTGTTTCATCATGATGATTAGCTAATACAATCACATCAACCGGAATATTTTTTAGCCCAAATATCATTCTTGCTCGCACACAATAGGGACAATGTTCATAGGTATAAAGTCTCATGGTTGGCTCCTTATCTATTATCAATGGCAATCTTATTTTTAATACAAAATAGTAACGTTATCAAGTTTCTACGCCTATTTCCCTCTATCTATTAGAAGAATTGTGACGCGCATTACACTCTTAATCCACTGTAAAAAATAAACCCTGAAAGTAGAAACTTTCAGGGTTTTATAGTTAGTAATACTTCAACCAATTAGAGTGAGTAATATAATTCAAACTCTGCTGGGTGTGGTAATAAACGTACTTTATCAACCTCTTTATTCTTCAATTCGATATACGCTTCGATGAAATCTGTGCTGAATACACCGCCACGAGTTAAGAATTCGTGATCAGCAGCTAATGCAGCTAACGCTTCATCTAATGAACCCGCTACAGTTGGAATTTCTTTTAATTCTTCTGGCGGTAAGTCATAGAGGTTTTTATCCATTGCATCACCTGGGTGAATCTTATTGATAATACCATCTACACCAGCCATAAGAAGTGCAGAGAACGCTAAGTATGGGTTCGCACCTGGATCTGGGAAACGCACTTCAATACGACGTGCTTTCGGGCTAGATACAGTTGGGATACGAATTGATGCAGAACGGTTACTTGCTGAGTAAGCCAATAACACTGGCGCTTCATATCCTGGTACTAAACGTTTATAAGAGTTTGTAGTTGGGTTAGTAAATGCATTCAATGCTTTAGCGTGTTTAATCACCCCACCAATGAAGTAAAGTGATAATTCTGATAATCCAGCATATTTATCACCAGAGAATAGGTTCACGCCATCTTTACCTAAAGAGATGTGGCAGTGCATACCTGAACCATTATCACCGAAGATTGGTTTTGGCATAAAGCAAGCAGTTTTACCATGTTCAAATGCAACATTGTGAACTACATATTTATAAATTTGAGTTTCATCTGCTTTTAATGTCAAAGTATTGAAACGGCAAGCGATTTCGTTTTGACCTGCGGTCGCAACTTCGTGGTGATGCGCTTCAATCACAAGTCCCATATCTTCCATCACTAAACACATTTCAGAACGTAAATCTTGTGATGAATCGACCGGAGGAACTGGGAAGTAACCACCTTTAGTTGCTGGACGGTGTCCTTTGTTACCGCCTTCATATTCTTTATCTGTATTCCAGCTTGCTTCAATATCATCAACTTGATAGAAAGAACCTGACATACCAGTTTTGAAACGTACATCATCAAAGATGAAAAATTCTGGTTCTGGTCCAACTAATACGCTATCTGCAATACCTGATGCTTTTAAGTATTCTTCTGCACGAATTGCGATTGAACGTGGGTCACGATCATAACCTTGCATTGTAGTTGGTTCAAAAACATTACAACGAATAGATAAAGTCGGTACGCTAAAGAATGGATCGACTAATGCACTTTCAGGAATAGGCATTAAAACCATGTCAGATTTGTTAATGGTTTTCCAACCAGCGATAGAAGAACCATCAAACATTTTACCATCTTCAAAGAAGTCTTCATCTACTGCACTCACTGGTACAGAAACGTGTTGTTCTTTCCCTCTAATATCAGTAAAACGAAGGTCAACAAAACGGATACCATGTTCTTCGATAAGTTGGAAAACTTTATCAATTGCTTGTGTGTTTGCCATAATCAATCCTCTTAATTTTGGAGTAGTTAATTTATAAAGATAATGTTGTTTTTTTGAATTCAGATAAACAATATCCTATTTTTATTAAAAATAAAATAGATTTTTTAGTTTTTTTCAAAAAAATATCTAAAAACAAAAAAGCTACACTCTCATTATTTAATAGCCGTCTGTAATAAAACGCTGTATAATTTGCCACCTTTTCACCCGTTATGCTGTAAACGTTGGGCTTTCTACAAGGCAACAAGCAGTGTTCAGTATAGCGAAAGCCAAACTTTTTCAAAATACTACAACCCGAATAAACGAAGATAATTTTCAGATGAAAAACGATTTAGATATTAGTAAGTTGCGCAACATTGCCATCATTGCGCACGTTGACCACGGTAAAACCACTCTCGTTGATAAACTTTTACAACAATCAGGTACATTAGAAACCTCTCGTTCTGGCGATAGCGATGAACGTGTAATGGATTCTAATGCATTAGAAAAAGAGCGTGGTATCACAATCCTCGCTAAAAATACCGCCATTAACTGGAACGGTTATCGTATTAATATTGTAGATACTCCGGGACACGCCGACTTCGGTGGTGAAGTAGAACGTGTATTATCAATGGTTGATAGCGTTCTCTTATTAGTGGATGCTTTTGATGGCCCAATGCCACAAACTCGCTTTGTAACGCAAAAAGCCTTTGCGCATGGTTTAAAACCGATTGTGGTAATTAATAAAGTTGACCGTCCGGGCGCACGTCCAGATTGGGTAGTTGATCAAGTGTTCGATCTGTTTGTTAATTTAGGTGCAACAGATGAACAATTAGATTTCCCTATTATTTATGCTTCGGCATTAAATGGTGTTGCTGGTTTAGAACACGACGAACTCGCAGCCGATATGACGCCATTATTTGAAGCAATCGTAAAATATGTTGAGCCACCAAAAGTCGAATTAGACAAGCCATTCCAAATGCAAATTTCACAACTAGACTATAATAGTTATGTTGGCGTAATCGGTATTGGACGCATCAAACGTGGTTCAGTGAAACCAAACCAAGCTGTCGTCATTATTGATAGCGAAGGAAAAACCCGTAACGCACGTGTCGGACAAGTATTAGGACATCTTGGTTTACAACGTTATGAAGAAGATATTGCCAACGCTGGCGATATTATCGCTTTAACTGGTTTAGGCGAGCTAAATATTTCCGACACTATCTGTGATGTAAATAATGTTGAAGCCTTACCTGCACTAACTGTTGATGAACCAACGGTAACAATGTTCTTCTGTGTCAATACTTCACCATTCTGTGGTCGTGAAGGTAAATATGTGACATCTCGTCAAATTCTTGAACGTTTAAACAAAGAATTAGTCCATAACGTTGCTTTGCGTGTTGAAGAAACCGAAGATCCTGATGCATTCCGCGTTTCTGGACGTGGTGAATTACACCTTTCAGTATTAATTGAAAATATGCGTCGTGAAGGCTATGAACTTGCGGTTTCTCGACCAAAAGTAATCTTCCGCCAAATTGATGGTCGTAAACAAGAACCTTTTGAGCAAGTGACTATTGATATCGAAGAACAGCATCAAGGTGCTGTAATGGAAGCGCTTGGTATTCGTAAAGGTGAAGTGCGTGATATGGTGCCGGATGGTAAAGGACGCACACGTTTAGAATACATTATCCCAAGTCGAGGTCTAATCGGCTTCCGTAATGAGTTTATGACAATGACTTCTGGTACTGGCTTACTTTACTCAAGTTTCAGCCATTATGACGATGTTAGACCGGGTGAAATCGGACAACGTCAAAACGGAGTCTTGATCTCTAATGCCACTGGTAAAGCCTTAGCTTATGCGCTATTTGGTTTACAAGATCGTGGTAAGTTGATGATCGAACATGGTGCAGAAGTTTACGAAGGGCAAGTTATCGGTATTCATAGCCGTTCTAACGATTTAACCGTAAACTGCTTACAAGGTAAGAAATTAACGAATATGCGTGCTGCAGGTAAAGATGAAGCAGTTGTCTTAGTTCCACCTGTTCGTTTCAGCTTAGAACAAGCGTTAGAATTTATTGACGATGACGAATTAGTTGAGGTAACTCCGGCATCAATTCGAATTCGTAAGAAATTCTTAACCGAAGTTGAACGTAAACGTGCTAACCGTACTACAACAAGTACCAGTACACGCTAAATTCTGATTTCCTACTCCCGCCATTTAGCCTAAAATAGCGGGAGTTTTTTTATCTTTTGTTGTTGTTATCATGAGTGTACCGCACAAACGCCCAACCCTACAAAATATCGCCGATCATCTCGGTTTAACCAAAATGACTATCAGCCGTTATTTGCGTAATCCTGATTCAGTAGCGCCTGATACACGAGAAAAAATTGCTAAAGCTATCGAAGAGTTTGGTTATATTCCTAATCGAGCGCCAAGTATGCTATCGAATGCGAAAAGTCGCGCGATTGGTGTTTTAGTTCCTTCTTTAACCAACCAAGTGTTCGCTGATGTCATTAAAGGCATTGAAAAAATTACTGACGAAGCCGGCTATCAAACAATGTTAGCTCACTATGGTTATAGTCTGGAGAAAGAGGAAAAACGGGTTGAATCGCTTCTTTCTTATAATGTTGATGGCCTGATTTTGTCAGAAAATCAACATTCCGAACGCACATTAAAAATGATAGAAATGGCGAATATTCCGGTGATTGAGATTATGGATAGTAATCAATTGGGTATTCAACAAGTTATAGGCTTTGATAACACCGTTGCCTCACAAGCAATGGTCGAAACAATGATTCAGCGCGGACATAAAAATATCATTTATTTCACTGCGCGAATGGATAAACGTACACAATTAAAAATGCAAGGCTACGAATTAGCAATGCAAAAACATGGGTTAACGCCGCATAGTATGATCACTGAATTGCCATCTTCCTTCTCGCTAGGCGCAGAACTGCTTCATCAAGCAATGGCAAAACACCCACAAATGGATGGCATTATGTGTACCAATGATGACTTAGCAGTTGGTGCATTATTTGAGTGTCAGCGTTTAGGGATCAGCGTACCGGAACAGATTGGTATTGCTGGTTTCCATGGTCACGATGTAGGGCAAGCGATGAAACCTCAATTAGCCAGCGTGATTACGCCGCGTTTAGCGATTGGGCAACGTGCCGCAGAAGAATTACTAAATCGGATTAATGGTATTCCGCAGCAAAGCAGTATCATTGATTTGGGGTATCATATTCATATTGGCGAAAGTATTTAAAAAATATGCGGTTATCACGACCGCATATTACAAACTACTGATAAACCTACTTTATTGATGTTATATAAATAACAAACAGATACCGCATAGCAGTACACTCTTCAATTTAAAGAGAGTTTCTCGCACGACAACATATCATTTCGAGCATTTTGACAACAAAAGTCACCACAATATACGACTGGAAAAATAAAATGAAAAACACAACTAAAGAACCATTATGGACTGCTGAATTTACTGGCTACGGAATCAGTAGCAGCGTATTTTATATCGTGCAATATATTATGGTATCCGCTCTACCGATTGTAATTACCCTCTCTTACGGTGGTAGCGCGTTTGATGCCGGTATGGCAATGACTTGCTTCCAAATTGGTTGTATTCTCTGCCGTCCTTTTGCCGGAGAACTGATTGACAGCCTAAACAAAAAGAAGATGCTGCTCTTTTCCACTGGGTTATTTTTTCTGATCACCGCAGCATTTAACTTTTCTCCCTCTGTTGAGTTTCTTTTTATTTATCGTTTTTTCCAAGGAATGTTATTTGCTATCGGTACCACCGTTGTAGCGACTGTGGCGGTTTTGGTACTACCCAATACGCGAAAAGGTGAAGGCATTGGCTATTTTGCAATGTTCGTCAATATCGCAATGGTAATCGGGCCATTTTTCGGCTTACTGATCTTAGATACGCTTGGCGATCAAGCGCTCTTTATTGCTTGCGCTATGATCGGTTTAATCGGCTTTTATGCTGCTAATCGCAAGCCTTTACCAGATACTCTAGCTATCGCCAAACCTCGAGGAAATAAAGCCTGGAATCTCGCACGTTTTATCGAAAGTCGTGCTTTTCCTTGGGCCTTAATGGGATTGTTTATGAGTTTTACCTATTCAGGTATTTTGGTCTTCGTACCAATTATGATGACAACAATGGGTATCGGTACCCTTGCTAGTTATTTCTTTGTGATTTTTGCCGTTACTATTGTGATAACTCGTCCATTTATCGGCCGTATTTACGATTATTATGGCGCCTCTTATCTTATCTACCCCGGCTATATTATCTTTATTCTCGCTATGGCATTACTCAGTATGGCGGAATCTGCTGTTGGTATTTTTATTGCTGCACCTATTTTAGGGCTTGGCTATGGCGCAATTGCTCCTGCGTTTCAAACTTCCAGTGTACAAGTTATACCAAGTGAACGGGCTGGCGCGGCTACTGCCACTTACTTTTTATTTCTCGATCTCGGTGTGGGATTAGGATCAGTACTGCTCAGTATGCTCGTTAGCGCCTTTAACTTTAATATTATGTACTGGATTAATACCTTAATTGCTTTGATTGGCTTACTGCTCTATCACTTTGTCGTCCGCAGCAAAGCAAAAGTCAATATCAAAAAACTCTAACAAACAAGAAATTAGGCAAAACGCTTTTGCCTAATTTTCACCTCATCAATAACATCTTCCAATGCGTGGCTTAATAAAGCACGATCATGTCGATAACTAACATCATCAGCATTTAATCTGCGTTCTAATACACAATATTGTTGCTTAAAATCCGTTGATAATACTGTGTTTACATCGGTAATCACACCATCAATTATCGGCTTACCAATATAATTATTCACCCATTCTACTCGATTCTCTAAATTCAATTGCGCTGACGGGCTATGTTCTACCCCTAAATTATCAATAAAAATTTTAATCGCACTGCTTTGTGCCAATGCTGCTCTCACTTCACTCAGTAATAACGGCGGCATAATGCTGGTTAAAAAACTACCCGGGCCAAACAAAATAATATCAGCACGATTAATTGCTGTTACTGCTTCTGGTGTTGCCGCCACCGCAGGTTCTAAACTTAGCTGCTGTGGAATATCTGCTAAATTATCGATACTCACTTCACCGATAATCATTTCGCCGCTATTGAGCTGTGCTGCAAGATGAGCGGGCTTTTCCGACATTGGAATAATAAACGGCTCAACGTGTAATAACTCACGAATTAAATTCACTGCATCTAACGGACGTACTTTGATATTTTCTAATGCTTTTAACATTAAATTACCTAAATTATGCCCAGCTAACTCACCCTCACCATCAAAACGATACTCAAAAAGTTCAGAGGCTGTTGTTGGTGTGGTAATAATTTGGTTTAAACAATTCCGCAAATCACCCCACGCAATACCGCCAAATTGACTGCGAATTCTTCCTGTTGAACCACCATTGTCCGTTGTAGTAACAATCCCGGTTAAACGAGAACGCATAAAGCTCAATGCAGACATTACCCGACCAAGTCCATGCCCGCCACCAATCGCCACAATATGCCGCGCCTCATTTAAATTAGGGGTAACAACAGAAGAAAATGACATAACAAAACCTTATGATAATTTTTATAGTAGTGAAAAGTGAGCTAATCGAGTGAAAACTAAATTTTTAGCACGCTAATTTGCTGCGTTATTTTAGCTTTGTTTATTATTTTAGTCGATAACTGCTCTAAATTTAGGTGATAAACCGTTCCCCTCTTTAATGAAATAAAGAGGGGAGATTTAAGTACAAAAAAATAGCGCCCAATTGGACGCTATTTAATTAAGTTTATCTCCTTTAAATTACCAAGAGTAACCTACGCTGACAGTACCTCCTGTATCACCGCTGCTGGTTGACATACCTGATAAACGGATACCGAGTTTACCATTATCTGACAACTTAGATACACCAATCGCCACTGCGTTTTCACCCTTGAAGGTTGCCGCACCAACAGATACTGTTGCACGACCTGGTTGTGAAGTTTGTACTAAACCTGCAGTTGCCATTGCACCAGCAATACCGCCACGAGATTCCTTAGTTAAGTTATCAACTCGTTTGTTAACTTTGTTGATCTCTTGTGTAGTATTAGCAGCCATACGTTTCAGTTGACGAACATTCACTGCATCAGTGTCATTAACACCTTCCGCTACACCACGAATACGAGTTGGTTTGTCTGCTGTACCAACATTTAACACATTAGTACCATCGCTATCTGTGCTGGTATTCATAGTGACATTACCGCCAATAGTGATTTGTTTGAATTTAAGATTATCTGCTAAATTCACTTTATAGATAGTCTTATCACTATTGCTGGTGTCTTTTGTCACTTTGATATTACCATCGTCATTAGCTACTTCGACATTTGCTTTCTTCGCTACTTCTTGGATAGCTTCACCAACAGTATTCTTACCAGTACCGCCGATACCATCTTTACCGTCTTTACCAGTCACTTTGCCATCTTTATCGATGCTCTTAATACCTAAGAGATCTGCAATTTGACCGCCATTGACTGCTTCTTTGCTTTCCTTAGCAATTGTACCATTGGCAACATTGCCTAAAGTTTGTGCATCACCTACTTCGTTACCCTTAGCATCATATGCGACAAGTTTTACGCCTTTAGGTTTAAGTTGTTCAGCATCCTTTGTTTCTAAATCAAGTGAACCATCTTCCTTAACTAAAACAAACGAATCACCAACTTTAGCTAATGGTTTACCATCCTTATTCACATATGTCATAGGCATACCGTTAACGCTGATGGTGTAGCTAAAGGTTGTTTCACCAGATTTCTCTGTTTTGGTTTCGACAGCAGAGATTTGTGTATTCGCGCCAGCTTTCACTTTCACAGTGTCGCCCAGTTTCATCGTCTCTTTACTGGTCGAGGCTTCACCATCTTTACGTGTTTCAGTCGCGATACCTATACCTTTATCAAGCTCTGTCTTAATATCGCCTGTCGCATCACTGACCTCTTTGATAGCCCTGTCCATTTGACCCTTATTAACAGCATCGTTGTCAGCTACGGCATCAGCAATATTACCCAACTTAGTTGGCTTATTAGTGCTGCCATCAGTACCTACCACTGAAAGTTTAGTTGGTGCTGTCTCTTTCAAGCCAGCAAGTGCTTTAGCTTGACTATCATCAGCAGCATCAGCATCAGCTGTCACTGGGACAGTATATTTGTCATCTGTATCCTTAGTATACCAACCAGCAGGTTTACCCTCACCAGCTTCACCTGCCGCTAGATAACGTAGACCTTTATCTTCTAAGGCTTTGATATCGTCAAGTTTATATGACTTACCATCAACCTTGATGATACGGTTATTGTTATCATCGGTGTAGACTACAGTACCCGCAGTACCATCGCGAAGTGCATCCACTTTATCGATGATAGAGCCGTTGTCCACGCCGTCTTTACCGTCGTGACCATTAACACCGTCTTTACCGTTAAGACCTAACTCTGCCTTAAGGGCATCTAAAGCACCCTTAGTTACAGCAGAATCGTCTGAGTCACCATCTTTGATACCAGAGATAACAACACCAGCATCACCGTCTTTACCATCTTTACCGAAGACAACATCGCCATCTTTCGTAGTAGTGATAGTCGTTGTTGTAGCTCCATCTTCACCATTGTTAAGTTTCACCCCTTCAAAAGTTGGAGTTTTCTTCATTTCAATGCGTAAAGTATCATCACCATCTTTATGGGTAATCAAGTTATCTGGTGAGTATTGGCCAGCATTCGCTTTTTCATTTTCACCAGTACCATCTTCCGTTCTATAAACAGTATTACTACCCTTGATATTCAAGATAGAGCTTAATGGACGACGAATGATAGAGTCATCGTTACCCGCAAAGCTTAAACCCTCAATCGCTACAGTTTGGAGGTCTCTTAATGTCACTCCTCGGTCTAAACCACTCTCTTTTGTTAATAGACCATCCACTGCTGCATGAATTTTAGCGGCTTTAAGTTCCTTAGATACCTTATCACGTAAAGCAGTAAGTTGAGCTCTGGCAGCATCATTACCACCGTCAGCCGCTGTCTTAAGCTCGTCAAAAGATTTGTAAGTCTCATCAGCTTTGAACCCTTCCTTAGCCTTAGCATCCACATCTTTTTCAGTCAATGCTACATCAAGATTATCCGCCAAATTCGCTAAGGTGACTGGTTTGGTTGTTTGACCATCCGCATTCACCGCTGAAAGAATCACTTCGCTAGCATCAACAGGAGATGCTTTTATTTCAATAGCAAGTTGTGCCAATGTTTTACCATTTTTAGCATCAGGTTTCAGTGTACCATCAGGGTTAAATTGACCCTTTTCATACCACAAGCCATCACTAGCACGTGCATAATCGTTACCAGGAACACTATCCTTGTAGAATACCCCGTTTTCTACTAATAGACGGTTACCATCTTTATCAGTATAAACAACAGTACCCGCTACACCATCACGTAAAGCTTGAACCTTAAGTGCGGTACTTAAGCCGTTTTGACCGTCACGACCTGCAGGTCCAGGAAGTCCGTTGGCACCTGGGTTACCATCCGCACCGTTCTTACCTGGGATACCTTGAGCACCTGGTTGTCCTGGTTGACCAGCTGGACCAGCGATAGATTTACCATCTTGACCAGTCGCACCATCCACACCGTTAACTGGACCATCACCAACTTTCATAGCAAGGTCAGCTACTCGACTTTCAGTTAACTCACGAGCAATAGCTATAACTTGAAGGTCTTTCACCGCAACTGCGTTGCTAAGATTATCTTTTTGACCTACTAAGCTATCAATAGCATCTTCAATCGCTTTATCCTTAGCGGCTTGGTTAAGCTTGTTCGCTGCAACGGTTAAGTAAGCCTCTTTCACGTTTTGGTCTACAGTGTCTTTGTCCCAATCCTGAGCAGCATTTTCAGCTTTTGGATTATCCTTCACATAAGCGGCTTTCGCTGCGGCAACCACTTCTTCACTTTCATTGGTGTACTCAGCTGGTGTTGCTACATTCAAGTTCTCTTTCACGTTTTTGAGTGAAATGAGCTTGCTAACGTCACCTTGCGCATCGACAAGCGCAACGGCTGCAGGAGACTTACCGCCATTCAACGCATTGTCACTATAGGCATTGTAGGCAGCTTCAGCACCTTCGCCTTTTACTGTGTACCAACCAGGAACAGCAGTTTCAAGACCGCTAGCGCCCTCACCTTTAAGACGATCAATATCCGCTTGAGTCAAGTACACTGCTTTAGCATTAGTGATAGTCTCCGCATCTGTCGCACTGTAGAACTTACCATCGGCAAGTTTCTTCAAGTTGTCCATGCGATTACCTTGGTCATCAAGGTAAACCACAGGGGATTCTAACTTATTCACATAGGTGTTACTTGCATCACCAGAAAGATTATCAAGTTTGTTCTTAATGCTTTGAGCTAAATCGATAGTCACTTTACCATCAGCCGCATTAGTCACTACGTAACCTTGTGTACCGTTAATGCCTAGAGCAGTTCCAAGCGCACGGTTTACTTCGCCTTTATCACCTGTGAAAGTTAACCCTGCCAATCCTAAGGTTTGTAAATCACCTAAGGTTGCCGCATTACCTAACGCTGCTCCTGTCTTAGCGTATAAACCGCCAAGACCGTCTTTATTAGTACCAGCGACAGATGTGCGAGCTTTAGCCACGTTGTCAACAGCTAATGTCTTAGTTGCTGTCAATTCCTCTTTCGCTTTGGCAATAAGCTTAGTAGCATCTTCTGCTGAGTTCTGCTTATAGTTAGTCCATTGATTCTCTAAATCATCCGTGATGTTTTCCTTCTTCGCATAGTCAGCTTTCGCTTTGGCGTCTGCTTCCGCTTCACTTGCTGCTTGTACTGACACATCAGCAAGATTACGTGCTAAGTTCGCTAAAGTAGTTGGAGCAGTGGTTTCACCATTCGCATTCACCGCTGATAGGATAACGTCTTTTGCCGCAACGTAGTTAGTGCTGTTTTTGTAGTCATCACCACCCGCAATATCACGAAGTGATTGACCTTTCACATTGTCCTTCACGGCAGCATCTGTCAAGGAACCATCAAGGTTGACGTACTCTTTGTCATACCATAAACCATCGTTGGCTTTGACTTTACCCTTAACAAGATCCACTTTGTAGTATTCACCGTTTTCTGCTAATAGGCGGTTACCCTCTGTATCGGTATAAACAACAGTACCTGCGATACCATCACGTAACGATTGGATCTTATTGGCAAAGGTAGTACCGTTTTGACCGTCACGACCTGCTGGGCCAGGAAGTCCGTTAACACCAGGGTTACCATTATCACCGTTTTTACCTGGGATACCTTGAGCACCTGGTTCACCTTGTGCTCCGCGTGGACCAGCGATAGATTGACCGTCTTTACCAGTCGCACCGTCAACACCGTTGATTGGGCCTGTGCCAAGCTTGTCAGCGAGCTTATCTACACGCCCTTCTGTTAATTCGCGAGCAATAGCTATAACTTGAAGATCTTTCACCGCAACTGCGTTGTTAAGGTTGTCTCGTTGGGCAACTAGTGTATCAATTGCTAACTCTACTTTATCATCTGGTGATAAAGCACCTAAAGCAGTTGCGGCAGCTGCATCAATATAAGATTTCTGACCAGCTGCTCCAAATTCTGTCCAGCTTTCCTCTGTATGGTTAGCAACATCTTCAGCGATATAAGCTGCCTTCGCTTTCTCAATGACTTTAGCATCACTCACTAATGTCGCTTTAAGTGCGTCATCCGTGATATTTTCTTTCACGTTTTTGAGTGAAATGAGGTTGCTAACGTCACCTTGCGCATCGACAAGAGCAACGGCTGCAGGAGACTTACCGCCATTCACCGCATTGTCACTATAAACATTGTAGACAGCTTCAGCACCTTCGCCTTCTGCTGTGAACCAACCAGGAACAGCAGTATCAAGACCCTTAGCACCACCATTTTTAAGACGAGTAATATCCTCTTGAGTCAAGTACACTGCTTTATCACTAGCAATAGTCGCCGCATCTTCTGCGCTGTAGAACTTACCATCGGCAAGTTTCTTCAAGTTGTCCATGCGTTTACCTTGGTCATCAATGTAAACCACAGGGGCTTCTAGCTTATTCACATACGTGTTACTTGCATCACCAGAAAGGTTATCAAGTTTGTTCTTAATGCTTTCCGCTAAGTCGATTTGGATAATGTCAAGAACATTGTCACCGCCAGAAGCTTTGGCTGCGGTGGTCACATAACCATCTGTACCCTTAATATTGAGGGTTTGTGAGAGTGAACGACGAACTAATTTAGTTGAATCAGTTCCATCATAGTCATCACCTGCAAAGTTGAGACCTGCCATCGCCACTGTGCGTAAATCGCTTAAAGTCACCGCACGGTCTAGGTTAGTGCTTTGACCTAGCAAGCTAGCTACCAATGGTTGTGCTTTTTCAGCAGTTAAACCTGCTGCTTTGGCTTGGTGTAGGTATTGTGCTTGTTGAGTGGCATTTAGGTTACCCCATGCCTCGTTTACATTACCTGAAACATTCTCTGCTTTAGCAAATAAGTCCTTAGCGGCTGCTTCATCTGCTGCTTTGTTAGTCTTATCAGAATCAGTTCCTGTCGCAATACCAGTGGTTGGTAATACCAAATTATCCATCAAGTTAGCCAAGGTGATAGGTTTGGTAGTCGTACCATCCGCATTGACGGTAGAAAGGATAGCGTCTTTGTCTGCAACTTCTGTTGCTCCTTTAGCGGCGAGGTCAGCGACTGCGGCATAAGTGCCAGAACCATCTGTAGGTACGGTATACCAACCCTTACCGCCATCAAGACCTGTCAATGTTTTACCATCTTTCTCTGCTTGTGCCTTAAGTGCTTTGATATCTGCCTCACTTAAGTATTTCACCTTAGCATCAGCAAGATTTTTCATCGCATCTTGGGTGTAAAGCTTACCGTCACCTGCACGAACGAGGCGTTCACCGTCTTGAGTGGTATATACCACTGTACCAGCGATACCATCACGTAAGCCCTCTACCTTATCAAGGATAGATTTACCATCTAAACCATCTCTACCTGCTGGACCTGGGCGACCATCGGCACCGCTAGCACCGTCAGCACCATTCATGCCTAAAGCATCTTTAAGGGCATGAAGTTGTTTACCTGTAATCGCATCAGTCGATGTCTCTGATACATCACCATCAGCTACACCAGTGACCTTAGCTCCGTTGACATTCACTTGTGGTAAGGTTGTTCCAGTTACCTCACCTCCAGCTTTTGTTGTAGAACCCTCAGTAAGGGTAATTTGCGCTGGGGTATATGTTTTGCCGTTATTTGGATCTTCATCATCAGCAGTCTTCTCACCTGTGATAGAGCTAATACCAGTCAATGCCTTCGCTAATTGGATAGTGAGGGTATCATTAGCAGCAGTCACGTTGATGTTGCCCGCAGCGCTTTTGAATCTCTCAACAGCTTTCGCATCTACGCCCTCGCCCTTGATATTCAAGATTTGTGAGAGTGAACGACGGACCAATGTAGTCGCATCAGCGCTATCGTAGTTATTACCCGCAAAGCTTAAGCCCTCAATCGCTACGGTTTGGAGGTCTCTTAATGTCACTCCTCGGTCTAAACCACTATCTTTTGTTAATAGACCTGATACCGCTGCGTGAATCTTAGCTGCTTTAAGCTCGTTAGATGCTGCTGTACGTAGCTCTTTGAGTTTCGTTTGGGCATCAGTATTGTTACCGTCAGCCGCTGTCTTAAGCTCGTCAAAAGATTTGTAAGTCTCATCAGCTATGAACCCTTCCTTAGCCTTAGCATCCACATCTTTTTCGGTCAATGCTACATCAAGATTATCCGCTAAGTTCGCTAACTTGATTGGTGAAGTGGTCTTACCATCCGCACCTACGGTTGAAAGGATAACCTCAGAGTCTGAGATATCATTACCAGCACCGTAAATGTCAGCAAGAGTCTTACCTTCTGCAAGGTGAGCTTCTTCTACATTACCCTCTTTATCTACAAGATTTTCGGCATACCATAAGCCGTTATTGACTTTTTCAAGACCTTTAAGTTTGTCATCTTTAGAATCGTAGAACTTACCGTTTTCAACCAAGAGACGTGTACCATCCGCCTTAGTGTACACCACGGTACCAGCAATACCGTCACGTAAGCCTTGAACTTTATTGTTCAAGCTTGTGCCGTTCATGCCATCTTGACCTGCTGCACCATCTTGACCATCACGTCCTGGAATTCCCTTGTTGTCGGCATAGTTAGCTCCGTCTTTACCGTTGCTACCGTCAACACCGTTGATTGGGCCTGTGCCAAGCTTGTCTTCCAATTTGTCTACTCGACCATCGGTGATCTCACGTGCCTTAGCCACTACTTGAAGGTCTTTCACCGCAACTGCGTTGTTGAGGTTGTCAGCTTGTGCGACTAAATCATCAATCGCTTGTTCAGTAACTTGATCATCAGTGAGATTGTTTTTGGCAGTAGAAATCAATTTTTCTTTATCAGCAAAACTCTCCCATGGTGTATCACCATGATCTCCAGGTTTATAATCTTTTTCAGCTGCTGCTGTCGCAAGTTTTGTCTTCACTGCGTCACGGTCAATATTCTCTTTCACGTTTTTAAGTGAAATGAGTCCTTTAACCTTGCCTTCATTACCAGTCGCTGTATTATTTACATCCACTAAGGCAAGCGCATCACGTTTTGCTTCTTCTAGTTTTACTTTTGTATATGTCTTACCAGTAGCATCTACCTTATACCAACCTTCACCATCAAAACCTTTCAAAGCCTTATCTTTTTCAAGTTCAGTCACCTGTGTTGCTGTGAGATATTTCGCTTCGGATACTTTGGCTTTTTCGGTTTCAGTGTAATACTTACCATCATCTAACTTAGTCAAACGGTTACCGTCTTTATCTACATACACCACAGTCGCATCGGCATTCGCTGCTGCTTTGGTTACGTATGTGTTGTTAGCATTGTCGGCTAAATTAGCTAACTTATCTTTCACACTTTGTACAAGATCGATAGAGATCGCATCATCACTTGCTGAAGTTGTAATGTATCCTCCTGCTGTACCGATAATACGCAGAGTTTGTGATAATGAACGTTGCACTGAGCCAGTATCACCAGCAAAAGTCAAGCCAGCTAATGCTACAGTTTGCAGATCTTTTAACGTTACTGCTCGATCGAGGTTAGTATCAAGATTTAGGAACTGACCTACTGTATTGCTAGCATAAAGGGCTTTAGCTGCTGCTAAAGCATTGTTAACAGCAGCTTCTTGGGCGGACTCCTCATTACCAGCAGCTGCTTTTAGTTTGGCTACAAGAGCTTCATAAGTGGTTACTTTCTCTTCATCAGTTTTATCTGCGTTATATGTCTTAATCGCTTGTTCTTGGATATCTTCCTCAGTGATTTGTAAGTTATCCGCCAAATTCGCTAACGTGATTGGGCTGGTCGTTGTACCATCCGCATTGACAGTAGAGAGGATAACGTCAGCAGCGGCAACATCTTGTTTGTTACTTGCGGCTGTGTTGAGGTCTTTAAGCGATTTACCTTTTAATGCAGCAAGTGCTTGTTCTTTTTCAGCCCCATCAACTTTTTCATTCGCTTCTGCTAATGCTTCCTTATAATCCTCAGTGAACTCACCATTTGCATCAACATAGTCTTTGTTATACCACAAGCCATCATTCGCTTTTTCAAGATTGGCGTCTGTCACAAGCTTGGTGTGGTAATATTGACCGTTTTCCACTAAGAGACGGTTACCGTCTTTATCGGTATACACCACAGTACCTGCCATACCGTCACGTAGACCTTGAACTTTGGCATTTAAGCTGGTGCCGTCCATACCGTCTCGACCAGCGGCACCGTCTACGCCATCTCGACCAGGAGCACCAGGGATGCCTTTACCGTCAGTGAGATCTCGACCGTCAGCACCATCTTGACCATCAACACCGTTGATTGGGCCGTTACCCACTTTAGCAGCTAAATCAATAAGATATTTATTGGTGTAATAAAGTTGTGAACCGTTAATCGCATCGGTAGAAGTCGCTGATACCACGCCAGCTGCGACGTTTTGAAGTTGACGTTCTTTGCCTGCACTACCAATAGAGAAGGCAGCGATTGTTTTGCTCGTACCAGCATTTGCAAGAGCAGTTTTAGCTGCATTAAGTTCTTCTAATTTAACCTCTTTTTGAGTCTCATCTGTACCATCTTTAACTTTATCATACTCTGCTTGTGCTGCTGTCACAGCTGCATTTAGTTCATCATATTTTGCTTTGGTAAGCGCATTAGCATCTGTAGCCGCACCTGCTGCTGTACCTGTCACACCTGCAATCAAATAATCACCTGTGTTGACACCATGTACCTGAGCACCATCACCTATAGCCACAGCATAAGCAACATCGGAATTACTATCAGCACCAATCGCAATACTACGTAGTGCTGTAGCCTTGTTATTAGAACCAATCGCGATAGATTTAACCCCAGAGGCGGTACTTTTAACACCGATCGCTATAGTATTAGTATTGCTTGAAATAGTGCCGTCACTGCCCAAGGCCACTGCCCCACTTGCAGTTGCTTGAGTTTCCCAACCAAGAGCAACTGCATTGTTGGCTGTAGATAGAGCGAAGCTACCAATAGCTATATTATCACCTCCGACAGCTGTTGTAGCTTTAGCTTCATAACCAATTGCGATTCCTCTTTTGGTACTGGCTTGAGCTTTATTACCCACAGCAATACTCTCGGTACCAGTAGCACCTGAATGATCTTTGTCGTAGTTACTGTTAGCAAGTGCTGCTTCAGTAGGTTTAGTACTATTTACATTAAACCAATTAACCCCATCGCCAATGCCGAGTTTAGTACGCCATGTGTTCCATACCGCATTTTTCGCATTGGCTTCATCAATCGCCTTTTGCTCCTCTGCTGTTGGTGCGCTTGGATTCGCAGACTTTGGCACTTTCACTAGCTCAGGCAAGCCTGTACCATCTGTCTTCACGTAACCAGTTAAATCTTGATTAAAGCCAGATATTATTGAATAAAGTTGTGCACCGTTGATGGCATCAGTGGATGTTTCGCTGATAAGACCCGGTGCTACCCCTTGAAGACGGCGAAGTTCTGTGCTGCTACCAATAGTAACGATACCCACAGGGGCGTTTTTAAGTATGTCTCTGTTGAAATTAAAGGTTAATTGGTCGTCAGTAGTCTCATTCTTACCATCTTTATCAAACACAAAAGAGCTATACGCTTCAGTACCTGCTGTTGCGCTAGTGAAATTACCTGCTTCATCTTTTGTTGCCGCAACTGCTGCTACGTTATCACCTAAATACACAGAACGAGCCGTATCCGCAGTAAGTTTCTTATCAGAGGTGCCATTACCTAAAACAAACACTTGGTCTGCAGTGACCTTAACGTTATTACCAATAACGAAAGAGCCTTCTTCCTCGACTTCCGTTTCTTCATTACCAATTTGAGAGTTATTACCAATCACATAAGAGTTATCGTAATTTACGTTATCAGGATCACCAAAAGCACCAGAGTTTTTACCTAATACTTGGTGACCAGTACCAATAGCAATGGAGTTCACACCGCTTACCCTACTGCCTTGACCGATAACGATAGCATTCTCAGCATCTTTAGTTGACTGTGCCCCCGTACCTAATACGATAGAGTTTTTAGCTAACGCACGTGCACGTTTAGTATCATTATCACCCTCTTTTTCACCATCTTTACCACCAATCACAATGGCATTTTCACCCGTTGCTTGTGCTTCAAAGCCGATAGCGACAGCGTGTTTGCCTTTGGTACCCGCTTTGTCGTAGACTTCGTTAGCACCGTCCATTTTCCAAGAACCGGTAGTGGCTTTCCAACCTAGAGCAATACTGTCTTCACCAAGCGCACCATCATTGTCATAGTTAGTGTTGGCTTTTAGTGCCTCAAATTCAGCTGCAGTTACACCGAATGTTCTACCAGAGTCTGCGGTACCTGCTTCTTCAATTTTTGCGCGAAGTTTAGTATAAAGTTCTGCTTTTTTCTGCGCTTTTTCTTGTGCCGTCATTGTGTTGTTATTATTCAATTTTTCAGACTCTGTAATAATCTCTTGATAGACAGCATCTAACGAAGTTGCTACTTGAGCGATAGTTTGATCATTATATGTACGGCTGTTTCCTAGTTCGGTAACACTATCAGAGAACTTATTAAGTTCTGTTTCATTAAACTCAGCCCCGAGTAATTCTTTGACTAAGTTATAACCTACAAGAATGGTTTTTAAACGTACATAACGGTCATAGTCATTACGTCCAGCCAATTTATCAGTAAGTTTACCCGCTTCACCTGTGAGACTATCACGTTCTACTGATAAGAACTTCGCGCCTGCATTAGAGTCAACTTCTGCGATTTGACGCTCGAATTTTTCATCTAAAGAGCGTAATTGTGCTACGTTAACTGCATCAGTATCTAATAAGCCTGATGCCACATTGATGACACGACGAGGTGCTTCTTTAGTACCGACAGAAACCACACCGTGTCCAAGTACGGTAGGAATCGCAATCGTGCCCTCTGGCGCATAACCTGGCTTACCAAGATCTTCAGGTTTATAACCTACAGTATCAGATTGATAACCAAGTGAGACGGAATTTTCTAAGTTTACGCTCGCACTATTACCAATAGCCATGGCTCCTGCTGCTTCTGCACGTGCAGCAATACCAAATGCAGTGGCATTTTTGATATTTCCACCACCTTTTACATAAGCGCCCGTACCGATTGCCATTGAGTTAGGGGCAAAAGAATTCGCAGAGTAACCAAGTGCGAGGTTATTTTCACCATCAGCGTAAGCATTTACCCCTAAAACTATAGAAGCTTTAGCCTTATCAGTTGCATGAGCATGAGAACCTAACACTACTGCCGATTGAGCATCTGCAATCGCTAAATAACCCATTGCGATGGTATTACTTCTTAAAGCAAAAGAATAACGACCAAGAGCAAGAGCGTTTTCTACATTTCCGCCACCAGTATCTGTTCCCACCTTGGTTTTATAAACTGACGTATCACCAATTTTTAGATATTCTTTTGTCTTATCTTGTTCAACAAGAGAAACGTCCTTTTTTTCGACTACTGCTATATCTCCATTCTTTCCTGCCTCCCAGAGTTGGTTATTAGTAGTCTTAAGAAATCCCTCTAAAGGAACCCAACCCTGTTGTGCTTGTTCTTGGTCTAAGTGGTAGGTTACCGAACCATCTTTGTTAAATTCTGCGTAATCTTTTTGCCCGAAAGTTACGTACTCTTTACCCTCTAGTAAACCATCTAAGAATTTCACTTTATGAGAAATATAGAGATCAAAGGTCTGATTAACTACCTGATTGATACTACCATCAGTATTAACCAACTGTAATGCTTGGTGTTTTCTTTCTAGTTCATCTCTTAACACAGTGTAAACATCGCTATTAAGTTGCGCACCTGCTAAGGTAGAATGCCCCATAGCTAAAGAGCCTTCACCTACCGCTTTAGCATTAAAACCATAAGCAAAAGAACCTGCAGAAGAAGATTCTACTTTATTACCAATCGCAATAGAGTTTTTAGCAAATACGAATGATTGTTCACCCATCGCTGTACCACCAACTGCATCTGATGCCACGAATGAACGAAGACCTACTGCAGTAGAACGGTCAGCCAAAGCAAAAGAGAGAGAACCTAACGCAGTAGATACTTCACCACCCGCTACAGAGCGTGAACCGATAGCGATAGCCCCTACCTTAGCAGCATAGGTTGGAGAGAAAATACGATAGTCCTTGCCATCCTTATCTATTATATTGTATTTGCCATTAAAACCAGACTCTCCGTCGAAAAACCAATAAGCAGTTCCAGTTCCCATAGTTTTGGAAGCATATAGATCTTTGTAGATGTTCTTAATAGTCTCATCTGGTAACTTATCTTGGTAAGCAGATGTTTTCCAGTCGCTAGAGCCAATCAGGTCATCATTACCTATTGCTATAGAAGAGTCTCCTTGTGCATATACATTAGAACCGATTGCTACACTTTGTGAACTTGCACCAGAAAAGTTACCCACCACAACAGATTGGTCTCCACGTCCTTTTGAGTCCGAACCAATAACTGTTTGTGATCCACCACTACCAGCCCAAAAATCAGCACGAGAATTAGCTCCGATCACAATTGAATTGGTAGAATCTATCACAGAATTATGACCGATAATAACAGAGCTAGCATTAATAATCTCATTGTTTATCACAGATTTATCATCTTGCTTAAGTCCATGAAGATTGGTACCAATAGCGACAGTATTCTCACCACTAACATTTATTGAAGAAGCAATAGCAACACTGCTCTTTGAAACTATAGTATTGTAACCAAATGCTAATGCACCTGATCCTGAGGCTTTTGCTCCAGCACCAAATGCTAATGTACCTGATCCTGAGGCTTTTGCTCCACTACCTACAGCAATGGAATAGTCTCCTCCTACTTTTGCATCAGCACCAATAGCGACAAAATTTCTGTAAAGATTTCCTTTATCGTCTTTTTGACAAACGGAATTATCCTTATCCTCATCATTGTTTGAAGTAATGCCTTGGTACTGAAACGCCAAATTGACACCACCCTCACCAAAACAATGACCCCAGTCACCTTCCGAGGCACCGATTCTAAACCAGCGTTGTGTAATAGGCCAACCATCCGCCCCCACGCATCAGTCCACGGTGTCAACACCCCAGCTGCAATAAAACTAACTACCGCCAATGGCGATAATGCAAAGAATTTAACTTTTTTGTTTTGAGATGAAAAATAGGTAGGATTTTTTGAAGTTAGAGAAGAATCAAATTCCCCCCCCCCAAGCATATTTGTTACTACATCACGACTTTGTTGTTTTTCTGATTTTTCTTTACCATGGCTTTTCGTTAATTCTGATACAGCAACAAAAATTCCTCTGGTTTTATCAAAAATTACTCTAAATATATGGTTCATGTAAACTCTCTTAGTCTATGTGTTTGTAAAATCTAAAAATTTCTTTTGTCAATTTGAAGTGTCAATTCAAAGGCAAGAAAACCTGCTAAAAACAAATCATCCAACAATAATTAGCTATTTAATTCTAGCAACTCTATAAATCTATGTAAATAAATAAACTTAACACCCATTACAAAAACAGATTCTCAATATACCAAATATACATAACGCAAACGTTTTCGTTGTTACGGTTATGTATCAATATGTTAAAAAACGATTATCCTATTAAAATGATTTCATTCTTTACTATTTATTCAATCATAAAAATATATATCATTATGATAAATAAAAACATTTCACCAACTCACCTTAGATTGTCTTTATAAAAAATCAGTCCATAGCTTAATAATTACTCAACTTTTTTGCTTATCTTTTCGACATATTTTGTCATCTCTATCTTGTCAAAGCACCGAACAAAAAACAAAAAACTTTTAAAAAATACGCTAATTTTTGATAAATTGGCTGATGATTATTAAAAAAAAGAATAAGAAAATCGATAAAATAAAGTTATCTTTCGCTTACAATTTACATTACGAAATCATTATTAATTTTTCTTTATAAAATAATAAGTTATTAAAGCAAGTATCACTTTTTATCTCATTTCTTTAAATTTTCAATTAATCTTTTATTCGGTGGAATTTAAGGCTTATTTTGTTTATTTTTATATCGAAATTTACATCAAACTAAACTCTGTATGAATTTTGCGATATTCCCGTTTTGTACCATAGCGATGTTTTATCTACTTTTGCGATAGATCAATTTCTAAAAATTTTCTATCCAATCTTAAAGAAGGCTTCTGCTGTTGAAATTTATAGGGAGAGGTTCAGGGATAGGGGAGATTTAGATAATTTTGTGATAAGGATTTTGTTGTTGGTAAAAAAAGGAGCTATCCAAGATAGCATCCAGTTTATTGACAAAGTCAATGATAAAACTTTTAGCTAAATTATTTCTTATCCATAATTTAGGTTTCGCCCTAAAGGGCGACTTCATTTTATTCGCAAGTGAACTTCATTCACTTGCTCACCCTACGGGTCGTTGCAAGCAACGTTCAAAAAGCTAACGCTTTTTGTCATTGCTTGTGCAAAGAAAACGAAGCAAAAGAAAGCACACCCTCGCACTCTTGCTAATCCTCATTCCAATAAGATTTCCCGGGCGGCAAAAAAAGAGATTTTTCTCGCAAGCTCGAAAAATTAACAGCTTTTTTTGCCTGAAAATCTTATTTGCATTCGGGCAAGAGTGAGAGGGAACCCAAAACTATTTTATAGAAATTTTTGACAAAATTTAGGGTTGTTAACAGTCTGGAGCTATCTAAGATTGCTCCGACAAATAAGGTAGGATTAATCTTCTTTTAATAAACTCTCTTTCGCCAGAGTTAGATATTGCCACATTGACCATACTGTCAAAATAACAGCAATATAGAGTGCAATAATCGCGATAATCTCCATCGTTGGATTATAACGCCACAACAACCCGATCAAAGCAATCATTTGAGAAGTCGTTTTCACTTTACCCAACCAAGAAACAGCAACTTTATTTCTGTCACCTAATTCCGCCATCCATTCACGCAATGCTGAAATAATAATTTCACGAGAAATCATTACAATCGCCGGAATGGTAATCCAGAAAACGTGGTAATGTTGTACTACTAATACCAACGCTGCTGCGACCATTACTTTATCGGCAACAGGATCAAGAAAAGCGCCAAAACGGGTGGTTTGTTTCCATCTTCTCGCTAAATAACCATCTAACCAGTCGGTAATCGCTGCGACAGTAAAGATAATCGCTGTCCATAAAGGCGCCCAGCTAAAAGGTAGATAAAATAGAATAATAAAGAATGGAATTAATACTACGCGGAAAAAAGTCAAAAAGGTTGGAATATTTAATTTCATTTTGATCACCAGATCACTTAACACTCGTTGCAGCTATTGTAAAACATATTTGTCAGCTTTGCCTATAACGAAAATCAATGTTTTAAAGTTTCAAAAATGGTTTCTGCTAACGTACGCGAAATTCCCGGCACCGAAGCAATCTCCTCCACTGTCGCCGCTTTCACTCCTTGTAAACCACCTAAATATTTTAATAACGCTTGTCGGCGTTTTGCACCTACGCCAGCAATGCTTTCTAAACCACTTTGAATAAAAGCTTTTTGCCGTTTTTTACGATGCCCAGTAATCGCGTGATTATGCGATTCATCACGAATATGTTGGATTAAATGCAACGCTAAACTATCCGGCGCTAGATGAATTTCATGTTCAGCATCACCAATCAGTAACGTTTCCAAACCCGCTTTACGGTCAACACCTTTAGCAACACCAATCAATAACGGTTTACGTTTATCCCAGCTAACATTTAATTGGGCAAACACCGCTAACGCGCGATTAAGCTGCCCTTTACCACCATCAATAAAAATAATATCCGGAATCTTATCGGCACTCAGATCTTTGTCGTAACGTTTTTTCAATGCTTGTTCCATTGCTGCATAATCATCACCATTGGTGCCTTCAATATTGAAACGACGGTAATCTGCTTTTAATGGCCCTTCGTGATTAAAGACAACGCAAGAGGCAATAGTATTTTCGCCCATCGTATGGCTAATATCGAAACATTCCATACGCTGAATTGGCCCCATATTTAACAAGGTTTGCAACGCTTGATAACGTTCTTCAATACGGCTTTGTTGCTGCAATTGTGTACTTAACGCTACTTTGGCATTAGTGCGTGCTAATTGTAAATAACGCTGCTTATCGCCTTTGACCTTATCTTGAATTTGGATTTGACGCCCTGCCTGCTCGCTTAATAATGCCGCCAGCATCTCTTTATCTGCTAACGTATGATCCAGCACAATACTATCTGGAATACTGCGCCCTTGATGTGCTTGTAAATAGAATTGTCCTAAAAAAGTTTCAATCACTTCCGCTAAACTGGTATCGGCAGGAATCTTTGGAAAATAACTACGGTTTCCTAAAATTTTGCCATGACGAATAAATAATACCTGTACACAAGCTAATCCAGATTTATAAGCAATGGCAATAATATCAATATCATCTAAACGATCATTACTGACGAATTGTTTTTCCATTACTGAACGCACCGCCTGAATTTGATCTCGATAACGGGCAGCTGCTTCAAAATCTAATGCTTGGCTAGCTTGTTCCATTTTGTTGATCAAATAGGTCACTACCTGCTGATCCTTGCCTTGTAAAAACAATCGTGCCAGATCGACTTGTTGTTGGTACTCTTCATCAGTAACATAACCCGCCACACAAGGCGCTAAACAACGTTTAATTTGATATTGCAAACAAGGGCGGGAACGGTTGTTATAAACACTATTTTCACATTGGCGAATTGGAAATAGTTTTTGCATTAAAGAGAGGCTTTCGCGTACCGCTGATGCGTGCGGATAAGGGCCAAAATATTCACCGGCAATTTTTTTCGCCCCTCGATAAGAGGTAATTCGCGGATGGCGTTCATTCGTTAATAAAATATAAGGATAAGATTTATCATCACGCAATAATACGTTATAACGCGGCTGATATTGCTTAATAAAGTTATGTTCTAGCAATAAAGCTTCAGTTTCAGAATGGGTAATAGTGGTATCAATATGATCAATAGCGGCAACAAGCGATTCTGTCTTTTTGCTATTCACTTGCTTACGAAAATAACTGGATAAGCGTTTTTTTAGATTCTTCGCCTTACCTACATAAATTACCGTATCATTACGATCATACATACGATAAACGCCCGCTTGTTCGGGCGCATCGGCTAAAAACTTTTTCGCATCAAACATTGCTTATTTTGCTGATAATAATTGACGAACTTTGCTTAAATCTTCTGGGGTATCCACGCCTACAGCCGGCACTTCAAGCGCGGTTTCACAATGGATACGCTCACCATTCCACAATACGCGCAGCTGTTCTAATGACTCACATTTTTCCAATGTTGTTGGCGCCCACGCAACATATTGACGGATAAATCCGGCTTTATAAGCGTAAATACCAATATGGCGCTGATAATTTTGTGCTGCAATTTGATATTGTGCTATTTGTTGTGGCTGTTGATAAACAGTAGCAAATTGATCACGATGCCAAGGAATCACTGCACGAGAAAAATACAAGACATAGCCATTTTTGTCCGTTAATACTTTCACCACATTTGGGTTAAATAACTCTTCAGGCTCATCAATACGCACTGACAACGTCGCCATATTCACTTGATATTTTTGTAAATTATTCGCTACTTGCTCCACAATCACCGGCGGAATCAAAGGTTCATCACCTTGAATATTGACTATCACTTCATCATCCGGTAATGCCAGCTGAGTTACTACTTCCGCTAAACGCTCTGTTCCCGAAGAGTGATGTTCCGCCGTTAAACAAACTTCACCGCCAAACGCTTTTACCGCTTCAACAATTTGCGGATGATCGGTAGCGACAATAACGCGTTTAGCACCGGATAATTTTGCCTTTTCCCAAACGTGTTGAATCATTGGTTTACCTGCAATATCTGCTAATGGTTTACCCGGCAAACGGCTAGAGGCATAACGAGCTGGAATAATGACGCTGAAACTCATCTTATTCTCCTTAATTATTCTGCGGCGGCATTGGTAGTTGGTGTTGTCGCTAAAGATACTGCATTTTCAGGGAGTAATGCCGGAATACCATTAACGATAGGATAGGCTAGTTGTTCGTTTTGACAAATAAAGCGTTGCTGTGCGGCATCAAACGTTAAGGCTTGATGGCAATGCGGACACGCCAACATTGAAATCACTTGTTGTTTCATTGGGTTACCTTAGACATAATCTTGTCAACTAAAGCTTCTAATTGTGTAGGTGCTATTTGCGCTGATACCGGAACATACCACCAATTATCCTTGGCAAATTCAGTACACTTCACTGCATCTTTTTCGGTCATTAATAGCGGTATCTCTGCATTATCCATCTTGGCAAAATCATCTGCTTGGAAAGCATAATGATCTGCAAAAGCGTGTTGTGTAAGTAAGGTTAAACCTTGCTGTTGTAAAGTGGCAAAAAAACGCGGCGGATGTCCAATACCGGCAACAGCATTTACGGTAGAAAATTGATTTAATGGGCGTTGCTCGCCAGTCACTAAATTAATCGCTACATCAGGCGCTAACGTCATTGCAATTTCGCCTTCATGTGCAATACCGCCATTACAAATCACCGCATCTACTGTCGGTAAACGCTGTTGCGGACGCTCGCGCAATGGGCCTGCCGGCAATAATAAACCGTTGCCGAAACGGCGTTCACCATCAACAACCACCAATTCCACATCACGCTGTAATTTATAGTGTTGTAAGCCATCATCGCTAATAATCACTTGTGGATGATAGGCTTTATAGAGTAATTCGATACTCTCTTGTCGATTAGGTGAAATCGCCACTGGAGCGGCTGTCCGTTTCGCAATTAATACCGGTTCATCGCCAGTTTTTTTAGGATCGGAAGTGGCGCAGACTAAAAACGGATAATCAGTATTTTCGCCGCCATAACCACGCGAAATCACGCCGACTTTAATACCGCGTGCTTGTAATTGTTCAACCAAACAGACTACTAATGGTGTTTTACCATTGCCGCCAACAGAAAGATTACCCACCACCACAACTGGGCAAGGCGCACGCCAACTAGCAAAAATGCCAGTTTGATACGCTTTTCTGCGTAAATAGGTAATCAATTGAAAAAGCCAAGCGAATGGCAATAATAACCACTGTAACCACGATTGTTGATACCAAAATTTCATATTACCTCTTGTTTAGCCATCAAATTGCATCTTGTGCAGCTGTGCATACACCTGTCCATATTGCAATAGCTGTTGATGTGTGCCTCGTTCTACAATTTGCCCTTGATCAATCACAAGAATTTCATCTGCACGTTCAATCGTTGATAAACGGTGTGCAATGACTAATAAAGTTTTTTGTTGCTGCAACTCTTCTAATGCACCTTGAATTGCACGTTCTGACTCTGTATCCAACGCCGACGTTGCTTCATCTAAAATTAACACTGACGCATTACGCAATAATGCACGCGCAATCGCTAAACGCTGACGCTGGCCGCCTGATAAAGATACGCCGTTTTCGCCGATCATCGTATCTAAACCATTCTCCATCTTTTCGATAAATTCCATTGCGTGAGCCGCTTTTGCTGCTGCAATAATCTCTTCGCGGCTGTATTTGTCAGTTGCAGCATAAGCAATATTATTAGCGACTGTATCATTAAATAGATGTACTTGCTGTGAAACTACCGCACAATGTTGGCGTAAATTCGCTAGCGTGTAATCTTTAATATTATGGTCATCTAGATAGATTTCGCCTTGTTGAATATCATAAAAACGGGTAATTAAGTTCGCAATTGTCGATTTTCCGGAACCTGAACGCCCCACTAAAGCAACAGTTTTTCCTGCAGGAATAGCGAAAGTAATATGCGATAAAGCCGGTTCATCTTTACCTTCATAATAGAAACTAACATCATTAAAACGCACTTCCCCTTTCACTTGTTCTGTTACATAACGGCCATTATCCTCTTCCGTTTTTAAATCTAAAATTGCAAATAGGGTCTGGCAAGCTGCCATTCCACGTTGGAATTGCGCATTCACATTAGTTAATGATTTTAGCGGGCGCAATAACGCAAACATTGAAGAAAATACTAAAGTAAAATCACCAGCGGTTAGCTGACCGCCCATCATTGTTGGTACGGTGGCTAAATACAACACGACCGCCAACGCAAAAGAAGCAATAATTTGCACAATTGGGTCGGAAATTGCACTCATCGCCATCATTTTTAGACTTTTACGGCGCATATCATCACTAACTAGATCAAAGCGCTCTTCTTCTACTTTTTGTCCACCAAACGATAACACCACGCGATGCCCTTTCAACATCTGTTCAGCGCTTGCAGTCAATTCTCCCATTGAATTCTGCATATTTTTACTTAGACGGCGGAAATGCTTTGATACTACGCTAATTAAGCCGGCGATAATTGGTCCAACAATAAATAACACCAGCGATAACTGCCAGCTGGTATAGATCATTAATGATAATAATGAGATCACTGTTGCCGTTTCTTTAACAATAGTAATTAATGCACTTGATGACGAATTAGCCACTTGTTCAGAATCATAAGTAATACGAGAAAGCAATTTCCCCGCTGCTTGATGATCGAAAAAACTGACCGGCATATACATTAAATGTTTGAATAACATTCTGCGCATCGCCATTACTACATTACCAGACACCCACGACAAACTATAATCGGAAACGAAACTGGTTAAACCACGCAAGATGATTAACACAATCACAATTAGTGGCAGCCATTTTAAGAAAGAGAGATCTGCCTTACCAAAACCTTCATCTAATAATGGTTTTAATAAATAGATTAATCCTGCTTCAGTAAGTGCATTAAATACTAGTGCAACAATTGCGATTAAAATACCGAATTTATATTGCCAAATCATTGGCCATAAACGTTTAAATGTTTCTTTTGTGGAATAGTCTTTCTCATTCATACAAAGAATTTTTTACTTTAAAAATGGAATTAAGGCGCTATTCTACCTTTATCAAAATGCGCTGTAAAACCCCGTCCTTCAGGTCGGGGATATAAGGCGCGAACGGAGCAGCCGTTCTTGTTGTTTTTAATCAGGAGTTTTCTGTTGTTCGATGTATTGTCGGATAATGCTAATCGGCGCACCGCCACAACTTCCGGCAAAATAAGATGGAGACCACAGCGCATCGCCCCACAGTTTTTCTCTGATGCTTGGGTAATTCTTTTTTCTAATCATACGGCTGGAAACGCCTTTTAAACTGTTCACCAGTTTGGAAACGGAAACCTTGGGCGGATAGTTGACCAATAAGTGTACATGGTCATGCTCGCCGTCAAATTCCACCAGTTGCGCTTCAAAGTCGTTGCAGACGCTTTCAAAAATACTGTGCAGGTCGTCTAGAATGGTTTTCGTGAAAACATGGCGACGATATTTGGTAACAAAGACCAAATGGACATGCAGGTTAAAAACAACATGTCTTCCAGTTCTAATTCCTGTTTCTTTTTTCATAGACCAAGTGTAAAATCAACAAAAATCCAATTATCCGTCACACCATGCAGATACGCAAAGCCTTTAAATTTGAAATCAGACCGAATGGAGAACAAATCCGCAAAATGAAGCAGTTTTGCGGCTGTTCGCGTTTTGTGTTTAATAAGGCTTTGGCGTATCAAAACGAGCAGTATGAAGCGGATAAGTCGTTTAAATTCAGTTATAGCAAAATCGCCAACCTGCTACCTGAATGGAAAAAAGAATTTTTGTGGTTGAAAGACTGTCACAGCCAAGTATTACAGCAAAGCCTGAAAGATTTGGAGAGTGCATTTAGAAACTTTTTTGCCAAGCGTGCAGATTTTCCAAAGTTTAAACGCAAAGGCATAAAAGACAGTTTCCGATTTCCTCAAGGGTTTAAGGTAGAACAGCAAAACAGCCGTATTTGGCTGCCTAAAATCGGTTGGGTGCGTTATCGCAACAGTCGAGCCATTTCAGGCAGTCTGAAGAATGTCACCGTCAGTCAACGCTGCGGCAAGTGGTTTGTGTCCATTCAAACGGAGTTTGAGCAGGAAATACCGACACCCAAAGGTGGCGAAGTCGGTATTGATATGGGTGTGGTACGTTTTGCCACACTTTCTACAGGGCAATACTTTGAGCCAATCAATGCGTTTAAAACCTTAAAAGGTAAATTAGCTAAGCTGCAAAAGCAGTTCAAGCACAAAACCAAATTCAGTCGGAATTGGCAGAAACTGAAAGCCAAGATTGCTAAGTTGCACCGCAAAATTGCCGACATTCGTAAAAATTACCTGCATCAAATTTCCAACCAAATCAGCCAAAACCACGCGATTGTGTATGTGGAAGATTTACAGGTAAGCAATATGAGCAAGTCGGCAAAAGGTACAGTGGAACAACACGGTAAAAACGTGAAACAGAAATCCGGATTAAACCGTTCCATTCTCGACCAGTCGTGGTATGAATTTCGGCGGCAGTTGGATTACAAATTGCTGTGGAATGGTGGGTACTTGATGGCTGTTCCACCGCAAAATACCAGTCGGTGTTGTCCACTGTGTGGCTATACCACAGAGGATAATCGCCAAACACAAGCGTTGTTTGAATGTGTGGACTGCGGTTACACGGAAAATGCCGATGTTGTTGGGGCAATCAATATATTAAAACGCGGTCAGGCGATACTGGCAGCGTAAAAGTGTTCAGGGCAGGACTTGTCCGTAGCGCGTGTGAAGTGAACTGTGCAAACAGTCAGCAGCACGAACCCACCGAAGTGAGCTAACGGCTATGTCGTTAGACACCGTAGGAATCCCCTTGCTTTAGCGAGGGGAGGAGGTCAATCTGCTATTTCTCCAACAAGCCCCCATTTTGCAACTGGTTAAACCATACGGTTAATGCCGTTCGTTGTTTCTCTATTTGGTATGTACCATCACGCATAAAACGAATAATGATCTGTCCGTCCCAACCGGTATTGGCAATTTGCATCTGTCGCGCCGCTAGGCGTTGTAATACTTCTTGGTGCGGGAAATGCCAGCGATTAGCCAGACCTGATGAAATTAAGGCAACTTTTGCTTGTACTTTGCGTAGAAAGGTTTCACTGCTGGAGCTTTTACTGCCATGATGCGCAACTTGCAAGATATCGACCGTTGGAAAATTTGCTAAATAACGCAATTCATTACTGCGATCTAAATCCCCGGTTAACAACACCCGATAATTATCATCTTCAATTAATAGCACACAAGAGTGCTGATTGCGCGCCATCGGGACGATCGCCGTCGGTGCTAACACCGTAAAACGTAAACGCTGCCACTGCCATGTTTTTCCTTGTACACAAGCTAAAGGCGCTTTTTCAGCATACATCACTTGTGAAGAAGTGAATAATTGCGCATTGGGATAGGCTCGCAGCAAGGTTTCCGCACCACCGCTATGATCATTATCATTATGGCTAAGAATCAAACTTTCCAAACGCACACCTTGCCGCCGTAAATAGGGCAAGATTTCTAATTCCGCCATACTGCCGCCCGACCAAGCCGCACCACTATCATATAAAACGCCTTGATCATTCTGTCGCAATAAAATGGCTAATCCTTGCCCTACATCTAGCATTTCGAGCGTCCAAAGCGTGCGCCATTGCTGATAATAGCCATAACTTAATAACGCTATCTGCCACATTAGTACAATTGCAAAACCGATAATCGCTCGCTGTAAAATCTTTGGTGACGCTAATAAATCGGCGTGAAAAGTCAATTTTTTCACCTGTAATTGTGCTACTAATTGGTTGTGGTTATTGGTTGGTAATTGGCGTTGTAGATAAAGTGCATAACAACTCCAAAGCAAACCAAAAAGTAAACCAAGAATAGTGAGCCACTGCCCTTCTCTCATAGCAACATCACGCCACGAATCTTGAAAATAACCGAGCCACTTAATACTGTTTTCCGCTAAATAGGCACACCATTGCCAACTATGCAGCAGATCGAAGGTAAAAATAGAAAACAGAATGCCGGGAATGAGCAAAAAACTAAACAGCGGTACAATCCATAAATTAATCAATAAACTTTGCAGGTTAAAGCCGTCAAAAAATAATAAAACTATTGGTGTGAAAAGGAATGTTAGTCCTATTTGTAAATGCAGCAGTGTCAGCAAGTAATAACGCCCTTTACCAAGCTGAGATAACGGTTTACCACGCCATTGCCAAGCAGATAATGGCAACAGCGTATGCCAAACCAGCAAACTGAATACCGCGGTTGCTGATAACCAAAAGCTATCACTTAACAGCATTAATGGATCACATATAATTAAAATAGTGATAGTGCGGAGATAAAGCTGCCACCAATTAAGATAACAACGACAAAATCGCAATAACAATAATAACGCCAGCGCTGTAATAGCACGTATGGTCGGTACAGAAAAATCAGCCAAATAGCTATAACTTAATGCCAATATACCACCACAAATTAGAGGAAATGTTGGGGTAATCCACTGCGTTGGCAATAGATATTGCAGGCTTCGTCCTAGCAATAATCCCAATAGCATCATTAGGCCGATATGCAAACCAGAAATGGCAATTAAATGTGCGGTACCTGTTTGTTGGAAAAGTTGTAGTAACGAATGACTTAAATAAGCCTTTTCACCAAAACCTAATGCTAATAACAAACCAACACTGGATTGCCCTTGTAATTTCTGTTCAGTAAATCGCAATAAATGCTCACGCAATTGCGGCTTATCAGCAATCAATTTGGCTTGTTTCACATTTGCATTGCCAACAATGCGATTGGCATATAACCATTTTTGGCGTTGAAAACCGCCCTCATTTAAACGGGCAGCGATTGGTTTGATCGTAATTTCGCCTTGCCATACTTGCCCGGCTTGCAATGCAGTGTCCTCTTGCCAAGTAATATAAAAGCGGTAATTCGGCTGCGTTGGTGCAAACTGTAATAAAGCGATTGCAGTTTGATATTCGCCTTGATGCAATACTTTTTCAATTTGAATCTTGGCTGATTGACTACTGCCCACCAAAGTATGCAGCATCTGATTTTGTTTAATCAAAGTTGTCGTTGTTGCAATACACCACAAACCAGTGAGGGCTATCACAAGCATTGTTTTGCCAATAGATAGGAACTTACGCCAAACAATAACAACTACACCGCTCAATAACAGTATGCAAAATGCAATCAATAACCAAGCCGATACCAGCCACGAAAACGGTAGATATAAGATGATTAAGCTGGTGATAAAACACAGCAAACAGCTTCGTTCCATAGCTTCTAAAATCAGTTCACTTATCTTGATTGATTTGTTCTGCTATACCTTAATTAGCAATCGCAAAACGAGCAAAAAGCAGACAATAAAAATGTGAACTCACTCGAAAATTTACAAAAAAAGCATTTTTACCCAATGATTTCTGACTAAATAATCGACGAACTCACAAATTTCATTTGCTAAAAAGAGTAACTTTTGCTATTTATATGCGGCTTTTTTGGAAGCCCCATCAAGCAGTAAAAAAATTGGCGGAAATTTATACAAAAAATCTCCTTAATATTGAGATATAACTTTGTTCATAATGGAGTTCCGACAGTTGCTTGTATTATCAATTTTGGTGTCTAGGAGAGATGAAAAATGACAGCAAACACGCCAAAATCATCACTTAGTATTTTAGCTCTTGCAGGTGTTGAGCCTTATCAAGAGAAGAAAGGTGAAGAATATATGAATGAAGCTCAATTGCTTCATTTTAAAAAGATTTTAACTGCATGGCATGCTCAAATCGTTGGTGAGGCCGATCGTACCGTTGCGCATATGCGTGATGAAGCATCAAATTTCCCAGATCCATCTGATCGTGCGACCCAAGAAGAAGAGTTTAGCTTAGAATTACGTAATCGCGATCGTGAACGTAAACTGTTAAAGAAAATTGAACGTACTATTAAGAAAATCGAATCTGAAGATTTTGGTTATTGTGAATCTTGCGGTGTGGAAATTGGTATCAAACGTTTAGAAGCAAGACCAACCGCTGATCTTTGTATCGATTGTAAAACTTTAGCAGAAATTCGTGAGAAACAAATTGGCGGCTAATCGCCCTATTTTCTTAGGATAAGCGTTGTCTAACTAAATCGTATTCCTCTCCTTAATCACTTAGGGAGAGGTTATTATTTTTTAATAATTCTATGTTTTTACTGAAAAAATATTTCGAGGTGAGCTATTTTTAATTACATTCGGAAACTCTTTCATAAAAAAGGTCAGAAAGAGGAAACTATTCAACCTACTAGTGAATCAACGATAACCACCGCTAGTCACAAGATTACACCAGCACCGAAAAAATCATCTGCTCGCAGAACAACTAAACCTGCCAAATCTTCATATATCCTAAAAGCTTCAAATTACGGTATTTATCCTCATCTTATCAGCCGCCAAGCCTTGCAAGTTGTTGAAAAATTGCAAAAAAATGGTTTTGAAGCCTATGTTGTGGGTGGTTGTTTACGCGATATTTTATTAGCTAAAACGCCAAAAGATTTTGATATTGCGACTAATGCTAGACCTGAACAGATTCAAAAAATTTTCCAACGTCAATGTCGTTTGGTCGGACGTCGTTTCCGTTTAGCTCATATTCTATTTGGTAAAGAGATTATTGAAGTTGCGACCTTTCGTGCGGCACACGATGAAGTCAATAATGACAAATTCGCTAAGCAAAGCGCCGAAGGAATGTTATTGCGTGATAATGTATATGGCTCTTTAGAAGATGATGCTGCGCGCCGCGATTTTACCGTTAATGCGTTTTACTATAATCCACAAAAAGATCAGCTTTATGATTTCTTTAACGGCATTAAAGATTTACGCGCCGGGCGTTTAGTGTTAATCGGCGATCCGGTACAACGTTATCAAGAAGATCCAGTAAGAATGCTGCGTGCAATTCGTTTTATGGCGAAATTAGAAATGTTCCTCGATAAACGCTGTGAACAACCTATTTATGAATTAGCACCATTATTACAAAATATTCCTGCCGCACGTTTGTTTGATGAAAGCCTAAAACTATTGCAAACAGGGCAAGGTGAGAAAACGTATCATCTATTATATAAGTATCAATTATTCCAACAATTATTCCCTGTACTAACGCCTTTTTTTACCGAAAAAGGTGATTCATTTACAGAGAAAATGTTAGTTACCGCTTTACGTTCTACTGATGAACGCATTGCAGATCATTTAAGAATTAATCCTGCTTTCTTATTTGCGGCATTTTTCTGGTATCCGTTGCGTGAACGCATTGAGATCCTGAAAAATGAGGGCGGATTGAATAATTTTGATGCCTACTCTTTAGCGAGTAATGATCTGTTGCACGCTATTTGTCAGCGAGTGGCGATTTTACGTCGTCATACCGCAACAATTCGTGATATTTGGTCATTACAGTTACTCTTTACTAAACGTACCGGTAAACGTCCGCAACTAACGCTAGAGCACGAAAAGTTTCGTGCTGCTTATGATCTTCTAGCAATGCGTGCCGAAATTGAACATGGTGAAACGATTGAGCTGGCAGCGTGGTGGTATGAGTATCAACAAAGTAATGCTTCGCAACGCCACCAATTAATTCAGGTACAGCAGAAACTACATATGGACAACGGTAACTCACAAAAACGCAAACCGCGTCGCCGTTATCGTCCAAATAATAAAAGAAAGAAACGTTCTAACCAGAGTTCGCCATTATAAAGATGAATAATGTTTATATTGCTTTGGGCAGTAATTTAAATCAGCCATTACAACAATTAATTACTGCCCTAGATACGTTACGCCAACAGTCAGAAATTGAATTGATTGCTGTTAGTCCATTTTATGGTAGTAAACCGTTAGGGCCGCAAGATCAGCCCGACTTTGTTAATGCAGTGGCACAACTCCATACTTCATTATCGCCATTAGCGTTATTGGATTTATTACAATCAATCGAACAGCAACAAGGTAGAGTGCGCTTGCGCCGTTGGGGTGAGCGTACCTTAGATTTAGATATTCTGTTATTTAACCAAGAGATCATTGAGAACGAGCGGTTAAGTGTGCCACATCGTGAAATGAAAAATCGTGAGTTTGTGTTAATTCCGTTATTAGATATCGCTCCGCAATTAGTGCTGCCAGATGGTAAAACCTTAGCTGATGCAGCAAGCGCCTTTTCGCAGCATAATATGCAGAAGATAGCTGATTATTCAATTGTTGATATTTAGGTTTCGCCCTAAAGGGCGACCTACTTTTCTTTACCTGTATAAAGAAAAGTAGGCAAAAGAAATACACCCTCACACTCTTGCTAATCCTCATTCCAATAAGATTTTCCGGGCGGCAAAAAAAGAGATTTTTCTCGCAAGCTCGAAAAATTGACAGCTTTTTTTGCCTGAAAATCTTATCTACATTCGGGCAAGAGTAAGAGGGAACCCAAAAATCTTTTATTAAGATTACCAATAAAATCGGCTTAATAGACAAAAACCATTATTCTGCGAACAACTGCTGCCAAATTTCACTAATAAAGGCTCGTTGTGCTGCAAATGGTTCCGCTTCTACCACCGAATCACGTCCGGCTAAATTTAAATGATGAATATGATTACGTAACTCAACATAAATAGCGGTTAAACGCTCACCTACTTCTGCTGTAATCACTTGATATTTCACCATATCCTCAAAAATACGCACATTATCCGACCAAGTTGTCAGTTCTGGAATTTTTTCTGCATTTGCCAACATTAAATATTGGGCAATAAATTCAATATCAGTGATGCCGCCGCGATCTTTCTTAATATCAAAATAACCTTCTGCCGTATGCGATAAATGTTCATACATCTTCTCGCGCATCTCACGCACATCTGTTTTCAATTTTTCCGGTTGCTGTGGCGCTGACAACACTGCACGACGAATTTCCGTAAAACGGTTGCGCATTTCCTCTTCACCATAAACTGGTCTTGCTCGCACTAACGCTTGTTTTTCCCACGTCCACGCTTCGTGTTGTTGATAATCGTGGAACGCCGTTATAGAGCTAACTAACAATCCCGCACTACCTGATGGACGTAAACGCATATCCACTTCATATAAAATACCTGAATTAGTATTGATATTAAAAATGCTGTTAATTTTTTGCGCTAAACGCAAATAAAATTGCGCACTATCAATACTGCGCTTACCGCCAACGGTTTGTCCATTAGCCGGCGCATCATATAAAAAGACTAAATCTAAATCCGATTTATAACCTAATTCAATACCGCCCAATTTACCGTAACCCACTACCAAGAAACGTTTTTCACCTTCTTGCAAATGATCTGGTGTACCAAAACGTTGTGTCACTTGTCGCCAAGCTAAATTCACTACACTGGCAATAATCGCTTCCGCTAAGAAAGTAAGATGATCACTCACTTTCATCACTGGTAATGCCCCTAAAATATCCGCTGCGGCCACTCGTAACTGTGTAGCTAATTTAAATTGACGCAATACATCAATCATCTGCTCTTCATCTTCTTGCGGTACCCGCAACAAATAATGTTCCAATTCCGCTTGATATTGACTAAATGGCGGTGGTGATAACAATGTATTTGGATTGAGTAATTCATCAAGCAATAATGGATAATCGGCAATTTGACGAGCAACAAATGGAGATGCGCTACAAAGTTTCATCAATAAAGTGCGTGAGTTCGGATTTTCACGCAATAATTCAAGGTAGGTTGTCCGCGTTGCAATACGTCCGATAATTTCCAAAATACGCGGCACTAAAACCACTGCTTGTTCCATTGCTAACATTTCATCAATTAACACTGGCAACAATTGTTCTAATACATCTCGACCACGTACTCCCAAGGATTTACGCAAAATCTCTTGTTTAAATTGCCACAAATGTTCAGCAATTTTTTCCGGTTCAGCAACCGCTAACTTGTTTAATAAAGTCATCACATCTTGCTGATTAAAACTGATACCAAGAAAATCTTGCCATTCGCTCTCACTGGCATCTTCTTTATCATCTTCACTGCCAATCAGATGATGGAACACTTCACGCACATTTTGTTGGTGTTGCGTCAATACCTGATAAAAACTCTGCCAGTTATAAATTGGGTATTCCAGTGCGACGATTTGTCCCTGTTGATTAAAATAGGTAAATGCACGACAAGCTTCCACTAATCGCTGACGATCTTGATCATTGGTTGGTAATAATTGTGTTTGTTGATCGTTAATCGCTTGCAACACATTCTCCACTCTTCGCAAAAAGAGATAAGCTTGCGATAAATGATTCGCTTCAAGTTGCTTTAACAGATCCAACTCAACCAATTTTGGCAAAATCAGTAATAATTCGCGCTGTTGTAAACTTTTTTCACGCCCACCGCGAATTAATTGGAACACTTGCACAATAAACTCAATCTCACGAATTCCACCAGCGCCTAATTTAATATTATCGACCAAACCACGACGACGCACTTCAGCACTGATCTTTTGTTTCATATCACGTAATGATTGAATTGCACTGAAATCAATATAACGACGATACACAAAAGGGCGTAATAATTGATTAAGGTAGCGGTGATTAATATCGTTACTATCTTCGCCCATAATGCGCGCTTTGATCATCGCATAACGTTCCCAATCACGACCTTGCTCTTGATAATAATCTTCCATTGAAGCAAAACTTAATGCTAACGCTCCTGCATCGCCAAATGGGCGCAAGCGCATATCAACACGATAAACAAAACCATCTATCGTTTGCTGTTCTAATGCCTTAATAAAACGTTGCCCTAAACGGACAAAGAATTGTCCATTATCAATACTGCGTCTAGCCCCAACAGTTTCACCATGATCAGGATAGGTAAAAATCAGATCAATATCAGAGGAGAAATTTAATTCTCTTCCACCTAATTTTCCCATTCCTAAAATAATGAGTTTTTGTGCTTCCCCTTCGGCATTCGTTGGCGTGCCTAATTCTGTACAAAGCTTCTCATATAACCAATCTTTGGTGACAACAATGATCGCTTCTGCCAATGCGGAAAGCTGGCGAAAGATTTGTTCTACTGTTGCTAAATTTAAACTTTGGCAAAAGCTTAATGTTGCCATTTCTTGATGACGGAATTGACGCAAGATTTGATACAAAATCGTTTCGTCAGTGACGGTTGCCAGCTGTTCGCTCAAACGTTGTTGATAGTGTTCACAATCGCTAAATTGCGGTGTACGCGCTAACCACCGTTGAAATAGTGTTGGATACTTTTGTAAGGTGTCTGCAACAAAATCAGAAAAATAGATCGCTGTAGCAATTTTTTGTAGTGGTTCGGTAAGGGCAGAAATCTCGATAGGTAATTGATATTGTTCGTTATATTCTGTTGTTTGTAGTAAATCGAGTAAGCGTTGTTGTTGTGTTGGCGAGAGTTGCATAGGTATTTCCTTAATTACACTTGGTGACTTATGTCACTAAGCCAGTTTATTGATAAAGTCAATGATAAAACTTTTAGCTAAATTATTTCTTATCTAAAATTTAGGTTTCGCCCTAAAGGGCGACCTACTTTTCTTTACCTGTATAAAGAAAAGTAGGCAAAAGAAATACACCCTCACACTCTTGCTAATCCTCATTCCAATAAGATTTTCCGGGCGGCAAAAAAAGAGATTTTTCTCGCAAGCTCGAAAAATTGACAGCTTTTTTTGCCTGAAAATCTTATTTGCATTCGGGCAAGAGTAAGAGGGAACCCAAAGCTATTTTATAGAAGTTTTTGACAAAATTTAGGTTTGTCAGCGGCCTGACTTGGTGACTTATGTCACCAAGCTATTAATTTACCAATTTTTCTAAGGTCGCCAAAACAATTTTTGAAGAGTGTTTGACCGCTATCGGTAAAAATTCATCAAACGACATATGCGACTGCTTATCTGCCACATCAGAAATCGCGCGAATAACCACAAACGGTACCTTGAAAGCATAACAAATATGAGCAATTGCCGCAGCTTCCATTTCAACTGCTGCTACGGTTGGGAAATCTTGACGAATACGTGCAATTGCATCTTCACCATTAATAAATTGATCACCAGAACAAACCAAGCCAATCACCGCATTTTGCCCTTGTTCTGTTACTGCTTTAGTAACAGCATCAATTAACTTTTGATCCGCACTAAATTTTTCCGGACAAGCTGGTAACTGTCCTTTTGCATAACCAAATGCCGTCACATCAGCATCGTGATAACAAACCTGATCAGAAATAATAATATCGCCAATATTTAATTGTGGATTTAAACCACCAGCTGAACCTGTATTAATAATGCAATCAGGCTGGCAAGTAAGAATCAATGCTGTTGTTCCCATTGCAGCCGCACTTTTACCAATTCCTGATTGTAACAATGCAACATCATGCTGCCCAATTTTTCCTTCATAAATCGTACAAGTCGCTAATTGCTTTACTTGTTTGTTCTGCATTAATCCTTGTAAGATTTCAACCTCTTGTGCCATTGCACCGACAATTCCGATTTTCATTTCTGTCCTCGTTGCTGTTGTGATAATTTTTCACTTAATGAATCCAATACTGCCATTGTGTAATCATCGTTATAAAGGGTGCTTTCCGTTAACACATAACGTCCATCAACGGAAACAAACGGCAACGTAAACACACCATATTTTTTAGTTTCATCAATCGCCTGTTTTACTTTTCCTTCAGTGACTGGTGAATTTAATAATTCAGAAAAGGCATTAATATTAACCTTTTTGCGTTCTAACCATTGTTGCAAAAATTCACCACGACCTTGACGGTTCTTATCAAATTTCAATTCTGCTGTATCGAAAATAAATAAATCCGCTAAATCAGGACGACCTAAATTTTCTAAAGCATAATAGACCGAAGCGGAATAATGCCCTGTTTCCGTCGCTGCGGGGATCCATTCAATTTCAACTTCATTTGGATTCATTCTTTTGTATAAACTCAAATTATCTGCGGCAATCAAACAGATACGACATTCATAAGCAAAGAAAAATTTAATCCTGATCTTTTTATCTGGCAATGGTGTTTCCTGTAACGGCTTCTTATAAGAAAAGTAGTCTTTACCATCTTTAAAAATAGGTAATTGTTCCGCATAGCTGGTGGAAAAGAAGAATCCAAACCATGCTAATACAACAACACGTACTACAAATATCACGCTATTCATTGCTTATCCTAATGCTTCTATATAATTTACTAATAATTGTACTTGTCTATTGCCTCGATATTCATTCACCGCAAGGTGATAGACCATTCGCGCTGATTTTATCGACAAATCTGGATATAAACGCGTATCAGCATTGAACTGAATCGCGTCAAACATATTGCCGCCAGCGAGTGGTTCCACTAACATTTTTAAATGTTTTTCACCCACAATGCGCTGCTGTAAAATTCTAAACTCACCATCAAATTGCGGCTCTGGAAAATGTTGTCCCCAAGGTCCTGCAAATTGTAATTTTTCTGCAGTAGCCACATTCATTTCTTGTGAATTTAATTCCCCATCGGTATAGATCACCCCTTGCAAGGCTTTTTCATCCAGCCATGCTTTTGCATATTGATTAAACAGTTGCTGAAACTTTGGAAAATAGGCTTCGTTAATACTTAGCCCCGCTGCCATTGCATGCCCGCCAAACTTGATAATAATTTCAGGATGCTGACTATGAATATATTCCAATAAATCTCGAATATGTAAGCCTTCAATCGAACGTGCTGAACCGCGTAAAATACCTTGTTCTTCTTGTGCAAACACAACCGTTGGCCGATGAAATTGATCCTTCATTCTGGCAGCCAAAATTCCTAATACACCTTGATGCCAATCAGGTTGATATAAGGCAATTGCGAAAGTATCTTGCTGATATGTCGATTTCAACTCACGCAAAAAGTGCAATGCTTCTTGCTTCATACTGGTTTCAATCTCTTTACGCGTCTGATTCAAGGTATCGAGCTCAAGCGCTAATGCTCGCGCCTGTTCCATTGTTTCTGCTAATAATAATTCCACCCCAAGCGACATATTATCAATACGTCCTGCTGCGTTGAGTCGTGGTGCAATTGAAAAACCTAAATTACTCGCTACCAATTGCGTAATATCCAAATTAGCTACTTCAATTAAGGCTCGGATACCGCAATGACAATGTTCTGCTCGAATGCGTGCCAACCCCTGTGAAACCAAAATACGATTGTTGTAATCTAATGGCACGACGTCTGCTACCGTACCTAACGCCACTAAATCTAACAGTTCCGCAAAATTTGGCTCCGCCCGATCAGCAAATAAATTATGTTCGCGAAACGCTGCACGCAACGCCACCATCAAATAAAAAGCAACACCAACACCAGCTAAATATTTCGATGGAAAACCACAATCACGCAAATTAGGATTAACAATCACATCAGCATTCGGCAGCCGTTCGCCTGGTAGATGGTGATCGGTAACAATCACTTGTACTTGATGCTGTTTTAGATAATCAATGCCTTCTAATGAAGAAACACCATTATCAACAGTAATCACCAATTCTGCTTGTTTTTGCAACGCTTGCTGCGCTACCGATACACTAAGTCCATAGCCTTGTTCGAAACGATCTGGCACTAAATAATCAACAGATTGAAAACCCAATTGACGCAGTGCCAATACAGTTAACGCAATACTAGTCGCGCCATCTGCATCAAAATCGCCGACAATAACAATGTTTTTCTGTTGTTGATAAGCTTCGATTAATAGCTTAGTAGCTCGCTCCAAATGACTGAGCAATGAAGGGGGAAGCATAAACTTTAGGGCATAATTAAGATGTTGAACTGTTGCAATACCACGACTGCGATAAATACGATCCAATAATGGATCATCACAAACTGCAACTCCTTCTGCTAACGCTCTCCTTTCAATTCTTTTCAGCACAACAACTACCTTACATCTACTACTTCTGACTTATCTGTTACTTCTACAAATCAATATCGATCGCCTATTATAATGCGAAATTGTTTATGGCTCTTGTAATATCTTCAATAATTCTTTTGGTGGCATGTATCCGCCTAATAATTCACCACTTGGTAAAATAATACTTGGTGTACCATTCACACCATATTGCAAGCCTAATTGATAATGTTTAGCGACTGTTTGTGGTGTTTTTAACTCTTTTGGTAAATTGCCTTTTTCCGCTTCATCTAATGCAAAGGCAGGATCTTTTGAGGTCCAAATACTCTCCATTTGTTGTGCAGCTTGTGATCCTAAACCACCTCTTGGAAAGGCAAGATAACGAATGGTAATACCGAGATCGTTATAATCTTTCATTTGTTCGTGCAGAATATGACAATAATGACAGGTAATATCCATGAAAATGGTTACCACATATTTCTCATTTTTCGCTGGATATACGATCATTTGATCCGACAATTTATTAACCTGATCTAATAACAATTTACTAGAAAGATTCACTGGCCCTTTATCTGTAATCTGATAAAGATTGCCGTAAAGCACATATTTACCATCATCAGAAACATAAACAATACCTTGATCGGTTACTGCTGTTTTTACTCCTGCAATTGGTGAAGGTTTAACATCTACCTCTTTTACGCCTAGTTTTTTTAATTCTGCAATAATTTGTGCATTATCCGCTAACGCAGTAGTTGCGGTTAGTGCTAATAACAGTGCAAGTGCGTGCTTTTTCATAATCTTTCCTTATTTAATATATTGTTTTACCGGAGCAAAACTTTGTCGATGCTCTGGCAAAATACCATATTTTGCTAAATTTTCTAAATGCAAGGCTGTTGGGTAACCTTTATGTCGATCGAAACCATATTCTGGATATTTTTGATGCAATTCAATCATCTCTTGATCGCGTGCGACTTTTGCTAAAATAGAAGCCGCGCTAATTTCTGCGACTAAACTATCGCCTTTCACTACTGCTTGTGCATTAATCCCTAAATCTTTTGGAATACGGTTGCCGTCAATCAAAACAAAATCAGGTTGAATCGCTAAACCTTGTACTGCTCGACACATTGCTAACATCGTCGCTTGCAAAATATTGAGTTGATCGATTTCACTCGCTTCCGCTCTGCCTAAACTCCAAGCTAATGCCTTTGCTTTAATTTCTTCTGCAAGTTGCAAACGTTTTTTTTCAGATAACTTCTTTGAATCAGCTAATCCTACAATCGGTTGTTTAGGATCTAAAATCACTGCTGCGGTGACTACTGCGCCAATTAGTGGACCTCGTCCAACCTCATCCACACCAGCAATTAATTTTGCTGACGGATAGACAAATTCCATTTATATTCTCGCCTCGCTTTCTAATACTAATGCCACTGCTTCCGCTGCCAATTTATCTGCATCTTGTTGAATAGCTCGGTGTAAATCAGTGAACATTTGCTTTAATTGTGCCGTATGGCGTAAATCTTGCTCTTCTGTTGAGAAATATCTTGCCAATTTTGCTGCTAATAATTCAGGTTCACATTGTTCCTGAATCATTTCCGGCACCAATAGATCATTCGCTAAAATATTCGGTAATGAGATATAGTTCGTTTTTACTAAGCGTTTTGCCAACCAATATGTACTCGCCTTCATTTTATAACCGACTACCATTGGTGATTTACATAACATCGCTTCCAATGCTGCCGTTCCAGACGCTAATAAAGTTGCTTCCGCAGCGATCATTGCCTGTTTGGCGTGTCCATCAATTAGGGTAACCGCCAAATCTGGTGCCACTTGTTGCAGAATTTGTTCAAATTGCTGACGGCGTTTAGCATTTGCTAACGGCACCAACAATTTAATATCAGGATATTGCTGCTGTAATAAGATCGCCGTTTTAATAAAAGTTTCTGCTAAAAAAGCCACTTCATTGTGTCGGCTGCCAACGAGAATCGCTAAATAACGCTGACTAGGATCGATTTGCAAAAACTCGCAAGCATCGAAACGATCAGGTTTTAGTGGTAACGCATCTGCTAAAGTATGTCCAATAAAACGACATGGTACGTTATGTTGATCATAAAATGCTTTTTCAAATGGCATAAATACCAACATCATATTTACCGCTTGCGCAATCTTATGAATACGATTTTGTCGCCAAGCCCAAACAGAAGGGCTAACATAATGTATCGTTTTAATGCCTTGTTGTTTTAGCTTTAATTCCACACCGATATTAAAATCAGGTGCATCAATGCCAATAAATACATCCGGTTTAATATTGAGCAAATTTTCGATCAATGATTGACGAATTTTTAACAAGCGCGGTAAATGTTTGAGTACTTCAACTAAGCCCATTACACTTAGTTCTTCCATATCAAACAGAGTTTCGCATCCTTCTTGCAACATCTTCGGTCCTGCAATTCCAATAAACTTTGCTTGCGGATAACGAATTTTTAAAGCTCGAATTAATCCTGCTCCTAAAATATCGCCCGATGCTTCACCAGCGACAATCGCGATCGTTGGCGTATATGGAATCGTAGAAATAGACTGTTGCATATTTTTCTCCTAAGCATATAAATAAACCGCACCCTATCTATAAATTGAGATAGTTAGTGCGGTTTAGATAGATCAATATTAGCGAATAATGCCGCGTGTAGAACGTTTAAAGAAATCAACAAAGAAGCTAATAGAAGATTCAGTTTCTGCAATCTGTTCGATTTCAGGCATAATTTCTTCTAAAGTTTTATCACTACGATAGATTAATTTATAAACGCTGCGAATAACGTGTAATGTTGGTTTGTCAAAACCACGACGTTTTAAGCCCTCGATATTAATACCAAATGGTCGTGCGTGATTTCCTTGTGCCATTACATATGGTGGCACATCTTGGCTCACCATTGAACCACCGCCTAACATCACGTGTGCGCCAACTACTACAAATTGATGAATTGCTGACATACCGCCAACAATCACAAAATCATCTAATTGTACGTGTCCAGCTAACGTTGCGTTATTAGCTAAAATACAGTTATTTTTAATTTGGCAATCATGAGCAATATGCGCATTGATCATAAAGAGGTTATTATCACCAACCTTAGTTGTGCCGCCACCTTGAACTGTACCACGATGAATCGTAACGTGTTCACGAATACGATTGTTATTACCGATAACGGTTAATGTTGGCTCACCTGCATATTTTAGATCTTGGTTAACTTCACCAATACTAGCAAATTGGTAAATCTGGTTATTCTCACCAATTTTGGTTTTACCTTTGATCACGATATGAGAGTTCAATACTGTATTAGCACCGATTTCTACATCTTTTTCAATAATACAAAATGGACCAACGACGACATTGGCACCAATAATTGCGCCATCTTCAACAATCGATGTTGGGTGGATTTTAGCACTTGGATGGATCATCTTAAACTCCTCGTCTAGCACACATTAAATCGGCTTCACAAACTAATTGGCCATCAACGGTGGCAATTCCTTTAAAACGCATCACACCACGTCTTTCACGTTCAAACTCAATCTTTAACACCAGTTGATCACCTGGGAATACTGGCTTTTTAAAACGTGCATTATCAATGGCAGCGAAATAATACAATTCATTTGGTGAAAGTTGTGTTGTTTTGAATGCTAACACACCAGCTGCTTGCGCTAACGCTTCAAGAATCAATACACCAGGGAAAATCGGTTTTTGTGGGAAATGTCCGGTAAAACAAGGTTCATTTACACTGACATTTTTTACCGCTTTGAGCCATTTTCCTTCCTCAAAATCTAACACACGATCAACCAATAAAAATGGGTAACGGTGTGGCAAAAGCTGCATAATCTCATCGATATCAACTATTCTTGGTTCTCGTTCAATTGTCACTTTGGTTGCCCTCAATCATTTATCATTTGCTGATATTTTTCATTTGTTTTTCTAATTCTTTTAGTCGTTTATTCATTTCATTGATGCCTAATGTTAGTGCCGCAGTCTTACGCCACTCTTTATTAGGTTGTAATGGAATACCTGAAGAATAAACGCCTGGCTCAGTAATTGGCCGCATCACCATGCCCATACCGGTCACAGTTACACCATCGCAAATTTCCATATGTCCATTAATTACACTTGCGCCGCCAATTAAACAATAACGTCCAACATGCAAACTACCAGCCATAATAACACCACCAGCAACGGCAGTACCTGTGCCAATATGTACGTTATGTGCAATTTGACAAAGATTATCAATAATCACATTATCATCGATCACTGTTGCATCTAATGCGCCACGATCGATACAAGTGCAAGCACCAATTTCTACATGATTACCAATAATCACTGTCCCAGTTTGTGGAATTTTAATCCATTTTCCACGTTCATTCGCATAACCGAAACCATCGCTGCCAATTACCGCTGAAGATTGAATTAAGCAATCTGTACCAATTTCTACTGCATGATAGACAGAAACATTTGCCCACAATTTTGTTCTTGCGCCAATTTTCGCATTTTTGCCAATAAAACAACCTGCACCAATGCAAACATCATCACCCAATACGACACCATCTTCAATCACCGCATTAGCATCAATACTGACATTTTTCCCTAATACTGCAGTTGGTGAAATCACTGCACTCGCAGCAATATCTGTTGCCGGTTTTGGCGTATTGTCCATATATTGTGCCAAAATCGCATAAGCTACATAGGGATCTTTGACCACAATAATATTTTGCTTCTCAGCACAATAAGGGATATCAGCTTCACTAACTAATAATGCACCTGCTTGGCTTTCTGCAAGCAACGGACGAAATTTCGGATTTGAGATAAAAGTTAAATGTTGTGATGTTGCTCGTTCTAAAGGAGCAATACTTTCAACGAAAATATCGGCGTTACCCTTAAGAGTACCGCCGACTTTTTCCGCCAAATCACTTAGACGGTATTGTTGCATAATTTCAGCTAACCTCTATTATTTTTTAGCTGCTGGTGCAAGTTTATCCATTACGTCTTTAGTAATATTTTTACCATCTACTGCAAAAGCAACAGCGTTAGCATCAATTACAAAAGTATATTTTTTCTCTTTTGCAATATCATTAACAACTTTTTGGATAGACTCTACAACTTTATTATCTTCTTCTGCACGACGTGCATTGATTTTTTGTTGTAATTCGCCAGCTTCTTTATCGTAGTCTGCACGTAATTTATTGATTTCATCTTCACGTTTTTTGATATCTGCTTGACGTAAATTTTTACCATCTTTTTGTAACGCTTGGATTTTGTCTACGATAGCTTTTTCTTTAGCACGTAGTTGTTCAACTGGTGCTTTGAATTCATCATCTAATTTCTTCATTGCAGCTTGGCGTTCTGGTGCATTTTGGAAAATATATGCTGAATTAATAAATGCAATGCTCTCTTCTGCATTTGCTGCTGAAGCGAATAATGCACCACTTGCTAACGCTAAAGTTAATCCTGCAACTTTTAAAGATTTTTTCATAAAAACTCCTAGAGTATATTTTTAATTCAAAACGGGTTGTTTTAGAGAACTTATTTTGCAATAAGTTCTCATAAATTTATTAGAATGTTCCACCAATGCTAAATTGGAACTGTTCTACATCATCACCTTCATATTTTTTGATTGGTTTTGCATAAGAGAAAACCAATGGTCCAATTGGCGATTGCCATTGGAGTGAAATCCCTGTTGATGCTCTAACACGACTTGGATCACTATAATCAGGTAAATTATATTTTGTTGAGAATGATTTATCCCAATGGGTATTCCAAACACTCGCTGCATCAACAAAGAATGAGGTTCTTACGGTTGTTTGATTTTTATCACTCACAAATGGCGTTGGTACGATTAATTCTACACTGGTAGTAGCCATTGCGTTACCACCAATAACATCTGTACTTGGAGCATAACATTCAAAAACTTCACTAATTCCTCGACATGCATCTGCAGATCTGACGTTTTGATTTAAATAAAATGCGTTAGGCCCTACAGCTCCATAAGAGAATCCACGTAATGAACCAATACCACCAGCAGTATAGTATTGATAGAATGGTAATTTCTTACCACCAAAGCCGTTAGCATAACTCAAGCTTGCTTTACCAGAAAGCACCCAAGTTTCTGCACGATTTAATGGATAATAACCAAGGATGTTGGCATTTAATTTATAGTATTTATTGTCTGAACCAGGAATACTAATACGTCCGCCAATATTCGCTTTAATCCCTTTGGTTGGGAAGAAACCACGATTTAAGCTGTTATAACCCCAACCTAAACTAAAATCAAAGTCGTGGTTAGAAAATTCCCACTCTTTCGCTTCAATTGAATTTAAGTAGAGTGCACGACTATATTCAGGCTCAATATCTTTTAATTTATTGTGTGCATAACCCAAACCTAAATAGTAAGAGTTATTTTCATCCACTGGGAAACCTAGTGTGGTATCGATCCCATAAGAGGTTTTAGAATATGACGCTTGATAGTTGTTCTTAGAGTTATCGTATTTTTCGTAATAAACATTACCACCAAGACTTACACCATCTTTAGTAAAGTATGGTTCGTTATAACCTAAAGCAATGCTCATACCGTAGTCATTTCGTGTTCCTGATAAGCTTGCTGATGCACCTGTTCCTAAGAAGTTATCTTGTTTGACACTGGCGTTATAACTTAAACCACTTTCTGTACCATAACCGATACCAAAGTTAATACTACCTGTATTACGCTCTTTTACCTTATAAATCACATCCATTTGGTCATTAGCGCCTTTAACCATTTCTGTTGTAGTATCAACAGTTTCAAAGAAACCGGTACGTTCTAAACGAAGTTTACCTTGTTGAATTGCTGATAAAGAGTATAAAGCTCCTTCTTGTTGACGCATTTCTTGACGTAAAGTTTTATCTGCACTGGCGTCATTACCTTGGAATAAAATGTTACGTACATAATAACGGTGTCCAGCATCAACTACATAAGTTAAATTTACTTCATGTTTTTCTTCATCAAATTCAGGCACTAAATTCACTTGCGGTGCAGCATAGCTGTTATCACCAAGAATGTTCTTAATACCATCTTCAACATCTTTCGCATTATCGCCATTGAATAATTCACCTACATAGATTTTTTTCAATAACGGTTCCATTTGTGGCATTAATCCTGCAGTATCCCCCACAATACGAACACCGCTGACGGTATATTGTTCACCTTCCGATACATCAATCGTAATGGCAATATCTTTTTTATCATCGCTTACTTTGGTTTTTACATCAGTGATATTAAATTTTGGATAACCCTTATTTAGATAGAAGGTTTTAATCGCTTGTAAGTCGTTTTGGAATTTTTGTTGATCCAATTTACTACTTGCAAATAAATTCCACCAAGAAACATCTGGTTGAACTTCCATTTGCTCTAACAATGTTTTACTGTCAAAGGCTTTATTACCTTCAAAATTAATCTCTTTAACTAAAGCACGATCACCTTCGACAATATTCAGTTTTACATTAGCTTGATTACTTGCTACTTGGTCAATATCAAAATTCACTTTCGCATTATAGAAACCAATAGAGTGGTAATAATTTTCCAATTCGGTTTTAAAAGCATCAAGTTTTTCACGATTTAACAAACTACCTTCTTTAATATCGTTTGCTTTAAGATTGTCTTGTAGCGCATCTTTTGGAATTGATTCATTACCAGAGAGTTCTAGACTGTTAATTACTGCTCTTTCCGCAATATGAAGAACTAAGGTATTACCTTCTTGAGAAGCTTGAACATTCGTAAATGAACCATTGAGATACAACGCACGTACTAGATCAGAAATATCTTTATCGGTCACTCTTTGTCCAACTTTAATTGGCAAAGCTGCCATAATTGCGCCTTTATTGCCTTCAGAAACACCATCAATACGAATGTCTTTGACGACAAATGGTGCAGCAAAAGTTGCGGTACTAGTAAATAATAAACTGGTTAATAAAAGTTTCTTCATATTGCTCAATCCTGTTGTTTCTTTAATAACAGCCAAAACTAAATTTTGCCTCTATATTATAAACGCATTATATCATTAAATAACACAAAAACTGTAAGCCATAACAATAGTGCAACCCCAATACGATATGCAATATTCTGTATTTTTTCTGGTACAGGCTTTTTCGTTAATCCTTCAATAAAAAGGAAGACAAGTTGTCCGCCATCTAATACCGGCAATGGAAATAGATTCATAATGCCTAAATTGACACTAATTAGTGCCATAAAACGCAAAAAGTAAGTCAATCCATTTTCAGATGATATCCCTGCTCCTTGCGCAATAGAAATTGGACCACCCAGGCTGTTTAGACTCACTTCCCCAGTAAAAAGTTTTCCAACAATTTTAATTGTTGCCCATGAAAGTTGTCCGACCATTTGCCAAGAGTGCGATAAGGCAGAAAATAAGCCATAACGCTGCACTTCAATATCTTGTTGATTAAGTGAATGAACCACTGGCATTAATCCCACAAAAGGTTTTCCTTTTTCATTAAGCTGAGGGGTTAATGCGATTGTTTGTAGTGATGAATGACGTTCGATCGTCACTTGCATAGTTTGGTTGAGGTGTTTTTGAATTTGTGCAACAAATTGCTGCCAATCCACTTTTTCACCATTTACTGCAATGATTTTATCACCAATTTGCAAACCACTTTTTTCAGCAGGAGAGTTCTCCGATACCTTTGCAATAACATTATCGACTTTTGCTCGTTTAGGTTCTATCCCCAATGCAGTAAATCCGGTTTCATTACTTGGATCAAATTTCCAATCTGTTAAATTCACACGACGTTGAATTGTTCTATCTGAATCAACATCTTGCAAATTAATCTCAACTTCACCATCCCCCATTTTGGCAGCTAAAACTAAATTTACATCTTCCCAATTATGAATCGGCTCATTATCAATAGCGGTAATGCGGTAATTATTAGGTATAGCGGCTTGCGCGGCGAGTGAATCTTGACGAACATCTGCAATAATCGGTTTTAAGGTAGGAATTCCTATTAAATAAACCAACCAAAATGCAACAAGTGCAAATAAAAAGTTAGCCAATGGACCAGCAGCATAGATCATAATTCTTGAACGTACTGGTTGACGATTGAATGCTTTTGCTAATAAAGACGGTGGGACATCTTCATTCCGTTCATCCAACATACGAACATATCCACCAAGCGGGATCAGAGATACCACAAACTCGGTGCCATACTTGTCGGTTTTTCGCCATAATACTTTACCAAACCCAATCGAAAAACGTTGTACAGCAACGCCACATTTTCTTGCTACCCAAAAATGCCCTAACTCGTGTACAAATACCAAAATGGCAATAACAACGATAAAAGAAGCAACAGTCCACAAGAATGAAAACATATTGATGTCCAATTAAGTTAAGATAAAGAAAAAGGCACTAAATACTGGTAATGCCGCAGTTAAACTATCTACCCGATCTAAAATTCCGCCATGTCCTGGAATAAGCTGGCTGCTATCTTTAATACCACAATGGCGCTTAAACATACTTTCTGTTAAATCTCCCAAAATAGAAACAATAACAGTTAATACCGATACTGCCACTAATTCCACAAAAGATAAATTACTTGCTTCATATAATGGGGTAATCGTTAAAAAGATTGCTGCTACCACTATGGTTAAAATAATACCGCCAATCACACCTTCCCAAGTTTTTTTCGGTGAAACGGTTTCAGCTAATTTATGTTTACCAAATTTGCGTCCAGCAAAATAAGCACCGGTATCTGCCGCCCAAACCAATAAGAAGACATATAACAATAAAGTAATACCTTGATATGAACTGCTATTATATTGATAGAAGCGTAATGCTAATAAACTTAGGAAGAAAGGCACTAAGGTAAAGAAAGCAAACAGTAATTGCGCAATAGTTGAATTTCCCCAAAAAGCGGTGCTTTTCGGATAAGTGAGTACCAATACTAAAGCAATCAACCACCATAACAACGAAGAGACGATCAATAATTCGGAGAGATTATTGAGAATTTTACCGCTGGCAATAAAATCACTATTGGCATAAATGAATAAATAGAGAAAAGCTGCTGCAATACTGGTAATGATCCAACGTAAAATAGGTTGTTTAATTTTTGCAAATTGTGTCCATTCCCAAACTGCCAACACGATTAATAAAGCACAAGTACTGGCGAATAACAAAGGTGGGAACACAAACAATACAATAAATACTAGGCTAACTAATACTAATGCCGACAAAATTCGAGCCTTTAACAAAATAAACTCCTATTATGATCCTTTAGAAAGTGAGCCAAAACGACGCTCTCGTTGTTGATAAAAATCCAGTGCTTCTTCGAACTCTTTTTCTGAGAAATCTGGCCATAACACCTCTGTGAAATAGAGCTCAGCATAGGCAATTTGCCATAATAAAAAATTACTAATTCTTTGTTCACCACTGGTTCGAATTAATAAATCAACCATTGGTTGATCTACTGTCGTTAAATATTCAGCAAACTTAGTTTCATCTAATTGCTGTAAATCTAATGTACCCGCTTGTACGTCAGCACAAACACGTTTTGTCGCCTGTAAAATATCCCAACAACCACCATAATTGGCGGCAATATTCAAAGTTAATTGGGTATTATGTTGTGTTAATTGCTCTGCAGTACGGATACGTTTTTGTAATCCATCACTAAAACGTGAAATATCTCCCAAAATTTTCAAACGGATATTATTTTTATGCAGTTTATTGACTTCTAAATCTAACATACGCATAAACAGATCCATTAAGGCATTAACTTCATTTTCTGGACGCTGCCAGTTTTCGCTGCTAAATGCGTATAAGGTCAAATATTTAATACCAGTTTGTGCCGCATAATACACTGCACGCCTTACGGCTTGTGCACCATTACGATGGCCAAAAACTCGCAATTTGCCTTTTTGTTTAGCCCAACGCCCATTCCCATCCATAATGATAGCAACGTGTTGAGGAATATTTTCAGGATCTAACGCCATATAGTATTTAAAATAGTGTGAATAACGCCGAGCGACAATATACCACGCAAGTCATTAATTAAAAACTTAAAATCCGATCATTTGCCAATTCTCTGGCGATTTTATCAACAGCCAAAACATCTTCCACAGAGGTAATAACACGACTTGGAATTTTCTCTACCACAAAACGATTTAATTCTGCAATTTGCGTAAATTTAATCTGCTCCTGTAAAAAAGCCGCTACTGCAACTTCATTCGCCGCATTCATTGCTGTGGTTGCATACTGCCCTGCATCAAAGGCTTCAATCGCTAATTTTAGGTTTGGATAACGCTGAAAATCTGGCGTCATAAATGTTAATTCAGATAATTGAGTAAAATCTAATGGTTCAACGCCAGATACAATTCGTTGAGGATAAGACATTGTTTCCGCAATTGGAGTACGCATATCAGGATTCCCCATTTGCGCAATAACACTACCGTCAATATAACGCACCATTGAATGAATAATGGATTGTGGATGAATAATAATTTCCATCTGTTCCGCACTCGCATTAAATAACCAACGTGCTTCAATATATTCCAAACCTTTATTCATCATCGTTGCTGAATCAACAGAGATTTTTGCTCCCATTGACCAATTTGGATGAGCAATGGCTTGTGCAGGCGTAATACTCTCAAATTCCTCTAGCGGTTTGGTTCTAAATGGACCACCTGAACCAGTTAATACAATTTTACTCACACCTAATTTAGTTAAATCACAAAAGCCAATATTTTGTTGCGCTTCGACCGGTAAAGATTGGAAAATCGCATTATGTTCACTATCTACCGGCAATAAGGTTGCACCATATTTTTTCACCGCATCTAAAAACACTTGGCCACAAGTGACCAAAGATTCTTTATTCGCCAGTAAAATACGCTTTCCTGCTTTGATCGCTGATAAAGTTGGCAATAAACCTGCCGCACCAACAATCGCCGCCATTACCATATCAACTTTCTCATGTGCTGCTAATTCACAAATTGCCTCTTCACCAGCCAGCACTTCCGTAGCACATCCTTGACGTTTTAATTTTTCTGCTACTTGTTTTGCCGCATCGTGATTCGCCATTGCCACAAACAACGGCTCAAATTCTAAACATTGTTTTGTCACTAACTCCACATTGCTATTAGCGACTAGTGCGAATACTTGATAATCTTTATTATGCTGAATGACGGAAAGGGTACTTTGACCAATTGAACCAGTAGAACCGAGAATGACGATATTTTTCATGATATGTGCGTTTGTGATTTAGAAATAAAAAAATAACTGGCGCGAACCGATCACGCCAGTTACCGATAGAGTCAATTAGAAATCCATTAGCTCTTTTTCTTTTTCTGCTAAAGCTTCATCCACTTTTTTCACATAAAGATCAGTTAATTTTTGAATTTCATCTTGTGCTTTACGTTCATCATTTTCACTGATTTCTTTATCTTTTAATAATGCTTTAACTTTATCATTCGCATCACGACGAATATTACGAATAGCTACACGACCTTGCTCAGCTTCACCACGAACAATTTTAGTTAAATCACGACGACGTTCTTCTGTTAATGGTGGTAATGGCACGCGAATAATTGTACCTGCTGATGCTGGGTTTAAACCAAGATCAGACGCCATAATCGCTTTTTCAACGGCTGAGATTAAACTACGATCAAATACAGTAATTGCTAAGGTACGAGCATCTTCTGCAACAACATTTGCTACTTGGCGTAATGGAGTTGATGCACCGTAATATTCCACATGGATGCCGTCTAATAAGCTTGGATGCGCACGTCCAGTACGAATTTTAGAGATTTGTCCTTTTAACGCTTCCACGCTCTTTTCCATACGTTGCTGCGCTTCATCTTTAATTGTTTTAATCACACTATTTTCCTTTTCAAATTAAGTCGAATAACAACTGCTGCCGAATTGTAACTAATGTAAGCTCTTTTTTAAATCTATTTTTTATCAGTAATTAAGGTACCTTCTGGTTCCCCTAATACTACACGACGCAAAGCACCCGGCTTATTCATATTAAATACACGAATTGGCATACCATGATCACGTGCTAAGGTAAATGCCGCTAAATCCATTACTTTTAACTCTTTTTCCAATACTTCTTGGTAAGTTAATTGTGAATACAATTTTGCATTTGGATTAGTCGCAGGATCGCAATCATACACACCATCTACTTTTGTTGCTTTTAATACTACATCAGCTTCAATTTCAATACCGCGTAAACAAGCAGCCGAATCAGTTGTAAAGAATGGATTACCTGTACCAGCAGAGAAAATCACAACTTGTCCTTGTCTTAATAGACGAATCGCTTGTGCCCAGCTATAAGTATCACAAACACCATTTAGCGGAAATGCTGACATCAATTTCGCATTCACATCAGCACGATGTAAAGAGTCACGCATTGCTAATCCGTTCATTACAGTTGCCAACATTCCCATATGATCGCCAACAACACGATTCATTCCAGCTTTTGCTAATTTCGCACCACGAAATAGATTTCCACCACCCAACACAACGGCAACTTGTACATTTAGTTCTAGTAAATCTTTAATTTCTGCTGCCATACGATCCAAAATAGAAGGATCAATACCAAAACCTTCTTCACCTTGTAATGCTTCACCACTAAGTTTAAGTAAAATACGGTTATAAATTGGTTTTAACTGACTCATTATGCTTTCCTTCTTATGTTGTTGTGAAAATATAAACAAATCCTTTATTCCGGCATAAATGACTTGTTTATATTTTCAGCTTATAAAAAAAGCGAGTTTCCTCGCTTTTTTATCAGTCGATGATTAAGCTTTTGACATCGCTGCAACTTCTGCTGCGAAATCTGCTTCAACTTTTTCGATACCTTCACCAACTTCTAAACGGATGAAGTTAACAACAGTTGCACCTTTTTCTTTTAATAAGTCACCAACAGTTTTTGATGGATCCATAACAAATGGTTGACCAGTTAAAGAAACTTCACCAGTGAATTTCTTCATACGGCCTTCAACCATTTTTTCTGCGATTTCACGTGGTTTACCAGATTGCATTGCAATATCCACTTGGATTTGACGTTCGTGTGCAACCACTTCTGCCGGAACATCAGATGGATTTACATATTCTGGACGGCTTGCCGCAATGTGCATTGCAACGTGTTTCAATAATTCATCGTCTGCGTTTTCTGCTGCAACTAATACACCAATTTTCGCACCATGTAAGTATGAACCTACAGCAGCACCGTTAATTGCTGAAACACGACGAATATTCATGTTTTCACCAATTTTCGCTACTAATGCAGTACGTTCTTCTTCGAATTTTGCTTTTAATGCTTCGATATCAGTTTCTTTGTTTGCTAATGCGTAATCAGCAACTTTAGCTGCTAAACCTAAGAATCCTGCATCTTTTGCTACGAAGTCAGTTTCACAGTTCATTTCAACTGCTACACCATAACCATCTTGTACGCGGATTACAATTACACCTTCCGCTGCTACACGACCAGCTTTTTTAGCTGCTTTCGCTTGACCAGATTTGCGCATATTGTCGATTGCTAATTCGATATCACCGTTAGCTTCAACAAGTGCTTTTTTGCACTCCATCATACCTGCGCCAGTACGTTCACGAAGTTCTTTTACTAATGATGCTGTAATTTCAGCCATTTTTAAATCCTCTTTCTGTGTCAGTTAGACCACATTTTATATAAAACAGGGAACCCTAATGAGTCCCCTGCTAACCAATTAGTTTACTGTGGTTAATAAGGGATTTAACCTTATTAGATCCCAATAAGATTATTCTACTTTTGCTTCAGCGTCTGCCGCTAATTCTTCAAAAGCTTCTTCTGCAACTGCGCCTTGAGCTTGTGCTTTACCTTCTTTAACAGCTTCTGCTGCTGCAGTTAAGTAAAGTTGAATTGCTCTTACTGCGTCATCATTACCAGGAATCACATAATCAACGCCATCTGGATCAGAGTTAGTATCAACAATCGCAAACACTGGAATACCTAGGTTATTTGCTTCTTTAACTGCGATATGTTCGTGATCTGCTGCGATAACGAATAACGCATCAGGTAATCCGCCCATATCTTTGATACCGCCAAGACTTAACTCTAATTTTTCCATCTCACGAGTACGCATTAACGCTTCTTTTTTGGTTAATTTGTCGAAAGTACCATCTTGAGATTGAGTTTCTAAATCTTTTAAGCGTTTGATTGATTGACGAACTGTTTTCCAGTTAGTCAACATACCACCTAACCAACGGTGGTTTACATAATATTGTTGGCAATCTAATGCTGCTGCTTGCACTGGATCAGTTGCGGCACGTTTTGTACCAACGAAAAGAATTTTACCGTTATTTGCTGCAATGCGTTTTAATTCTTCTAACGCTGCATTAAACATAGGTAAAGTTTTTTCTAAGTTGATGATATGAACGCCGTTGCGTGGTCCGAAAATGAATGGTTTCATTTTTGGATTCCAGTAACGAGTTTGGTGACCGAAATGAACGCCAGCTTGTAGCATTTCACGCATTGTAACTTGTGCCATAATTTTTTCCTTATTTAATTGGGGTTTAGCCTCCACATATCCCTAGACAATCGACCGTTTGGCACCCCGATTGTTAGTGTAGATATGTGTGTGAAATAATAAATTTACCTTTTTAAATTTTTACGACAAAAAGGCGGTGCGTTTTATACCATAAAACGGCATAAAAACCAATGTTTATCAGTAAATATTTTTTCGCATAATTGGTTAAAAACCATCTAGTACTTGCAGCGCATCACTTAACTTTTTCACTACAAAAACTTGCATATTATCAATCGGATTTTTCGGTCGATTAGCATAAGGCACTATTGCTCGACGAAAACCATGTTTTGCAGCTTCACTGATCCGCTCTTGTCCACTTGGTACTGGGCGAATTTCACCTGCTAAACCAACCTCACCAAACACCACTAAATCCCTTGGTAAAGCCCGATTGCGGAAGCTTGAGATCAAGGCTAATAACAATGCCAAATCCGCGCTGGTTTCACTCACTTTCACCCCACCAACCACATTGACGAAAATATCTTGATCCGCCATTTGTAATCCACCATGACGATGCAAAACAGCAAGTAATAAGGCAACACGATTATGATCTAAACCAACTGCAACACGACGAGGATTAGCCAACATTGAATAATCGACTAATGCTTGAATTTCCACTAATAAAGGACGTGTGCCTTCCCATAGTACGACCACTGAACTTCCCGGTGTTTGTTCTTCACCACGACTAAGAAAAATCGCCGATGGATTTTTTACCTCTTTCAAACCTTGTTCAGTCATTCCGAAAACTCCCAGTTCATTAACCGCACCAAAACGGTTTTTCTGACTGCGTAAAGTACGGAAGCGTGAATCAGCCTCACCTTCTAATAAAATAGAACAGTCTATACAGTGCTCTAACACTTTCGGGCCTGCTAAAGTGCCATCTTTGGTAACATGGCCAACCATAATGATTGCCACTTGTTTCGTCTTAGCATATCTCGTCAAAAACGAGGCACACTCTCTAACCTGCGCCACACTGCCCGGTGAAGATTGAATATCAGCCAAATGCATTACTTGAATTGAGTCAATCACCATTACTTTAGGCTGCAATTGATCCGCCAATACACAAATTTGCTCCACTGAAGTTTCTGATAACATCTGCAAATTTTCCATTGGCAAATTCAATCTTTTCGCACGCATTGCCACCTGTTGCAATGATTCTTCACCTGTCACATACAATGTTGGCATTTGTTGTGCTAAGCCACACATTACCTGCAGCAATAAGGTACTTTTCCCCGCACCAGGATGACCGCCAATTAAAATGGCACTTCCCGGAACGATACCACCGCCTAACACACGATCTAACTCATTAAAACCACTGCTAAAACGTGGTAATTCCGTTAAGCTGATTTCTGATAATTTTTGTACTTTACTGCCGCTTGCACCTGCATACCCACTAAACCGATCACCTTTATTCGGTGTTGCCGCTAAACGCACTTCAGTAATCGTATTCCAAGCTTGGCAAGCACTACATTGCCCTTGCCAACGAGCATATTCCGCACCGCAGTCGTTACAAACATAGGCTGTTTTTACTTTTGCCATAATTTTTTCAATGCTATTTCAATGTAAATTTCAAAAGATTAATCATTCTTTGCAAGTATTGACCTTGTGCTGTTAAGTCAAACAGTTGCTGGATTGCTTTTGTATGATCCTGATGTTCAAGATGACGTGCAATAATTTGGCGAAGTTGTTGATAAACAACCTGATTCCCCTCATACACATCGTCAATAATTTCAGCGACAGCTAACTGTTGTTGTTCTAGCGTTGATGCTGCTTGCTGCAATAACGCTGTTTTTTCAACATAGTATTGATATAACTTAGAAAATAGATCGAGCATTGTTGTCGTCGCCTCTGCATCCAAAATTAATTTACTACGATCCGTTTGCTCTAAAAATTTTAATAAACGTAACTCATATTGGTATAACGCTAAAATTTGCTCCTGTGCCGATACATAATGCTGCTGCAATAACTGCTGCCAATCATTGAGAGTCACTTTTTGTGCTGCTTTTCCTAATCCAGCAAGCTGATAGCCACGTTCTGCTTTACTCTCTTGACCTAAACGCATGCCATCTAAAAACAGCAAATTCTGCACAAAATTCAATACATCAATCACCTTGCCGTTTTTTAACTCAATTTCAATCTCACTAATCGGTGCTTGCTGTTGCTTTGCAAGAATTTTCCCCTGATCAATGGCAATTTCTAACTGCGTTCCATTACCTGTTTCCAATAGATAGTATTCACGTTGAAAATCTGTACTAAAGATTGGTTGTAACGTGCTTTGTAAGGTTTGATAGTCACGTTCAAGCTGCAATTCTGCATATTGTGCAAATTGCGTCATATCTGGAGTACTACTAGATAATTGCACATTATATTCAGGACGAATATGCAACGCGCCTTGTGTTAAACCTGCAGTTTTTAGCGTCATCGTATAACGATCTTGTTCCTTTCTGACTCGTAATCCCATCTTTTTCTTAGCAAAAAAATGATCTTCAGTATCGAAATAGCTATTTTGACTAAAAACCTGCTTTTGCGTTAATAATTGGAAATGACTTAATTCTTGCTTTAAACTATTAATAACTTCTTGATTTGCCGTTAATTTTAATTCTATTTCTTGCGACATAATAGATTTCTCTCTAAATGAAATAATTGATGCTACTTTAGCAAATTTTTTCGGGAGTGCGTAAAATAAAATCTTGTCAGTAGAAAATGGTCTATTGTAAAATTCGCGCCGATTTCAACATTTCAAAGCTCGCCTATAAACTCAACTAAGGAGATGTATATGGCAATTAATAACATTCTTGGTCTATTTGCCCAATCCCCGCTTAAACCGTTGCAAAAACACTCTACAAAAGTGAATGAAGCTTGTGCAATGTTAATCCCATTTTTTGAAGCCTGTTTTGCCGATGACTGGGATACTGCTATGCAATTGCGTACCAAAATCTCAGAACTCGAAAAACAAGCTGATTTATTAAAACGTGAAATTCGTTTAAAACTCCCTCGTGGCTTATTTATGCCAGTAGAACGTACTGACTTATTAGAGCTAGTGACTCAATTAGATAAATTGGCTAACTATGCTAAAGATATCTCAGGTCGCGTCATTGGTCGTCAATTAAAAGTACCTGAACAAATTCAAGCTGAATTTTTATCTTATGTACGCCGTAGTTTAGATTCTAGTGATCAGGCTCGTCGTGTAATTGATGAAATGGATCAATTACTGGAAACCGGTTTTAGAGGCAGAGAAGTTAATTTTGTCAATGATATGATTAATGAACTCGATAAAATCGAAGATGATACTGATCATATGCAGATCGTATTACGTCGTAAATTACTAGAATTAGAAGACTCTTATAATCCAATTGATATGGTGTTCTTATACAAAATTATTGAATGGGTTGGTGTTTTAGCAGATCAAGCACAACGTGTAGGTTCTCGTATTGAATTAATGCTAGCTCGCTCATAAGCCGCCACGATACATTATTTATTAGGATTACTTATGGAAATATTATCTAATTACAGTACTCTTCTGGTAGTGCTGACTGCGATATTTGGTTTTTTAATGGCATTCGGTATTGGTGCTAATGACGTATCAAATGCGATGGGTACTTCTGTTGGTTCAAAAGCAATTACACCTCGTCAAGCAATTATCATTGCAATTATTTTTGAAGGCGCTGGTGCTTATCTTGCCGGTGGTGAAGTTGCCGAAACTATTAAAGACGGTATCATTGATCCAACGCTATTTATTCACCAACCTGAAATCTTAGTTTTAGGGATGATGGCATCTTTGCTTTCTGCAGGCTTCTGGCTAGTTTTTGCTTCTCGTGTTGGTTGGCCGGTATCAACTACTCACACAATCATTGGAGCAATTGTAGGTTTCGCTTGTGTTACTGTTGGTAGTGATGCTGTTGAATGGGGTAGCTTATCTGGTATTTTTGGTAGTTGGATTATTACACCTTTTATTGCTGGTATTATTGCTTATCTTATTTTTAGTAGTACGCAAAAACTGATCTTTGATACAGAACAACCATTATTTAATGCGAAACGTTTTGCTCCTTTTTATATGGGGCTGACCATTTTAATTATTTCATTAGTCACTATCAAAAAAGGCCTTAAACATATTGGTTTGCATCTTACTAATGGCGAAACATTCCTTATTTCGTTAATTCTCAGTGTTTTAGCTACTATTGCTTGTGCTTTCTATCTTCGTAGTCAATCTTTTGAGAAAAAAGCTACTGCTGGCTTTGGTGCTGTAGAAAAAGTATTCCGCCTATTAATGTTATTAACTGCTTGTTCAATGGCATTCGCTCATGGCTCAAACGATGTAGCAAATGCTATCGGACCACTATCTGCTGTTGTTTCAATCATTGATCATGGTGGTGTTATTGCTGGTAAGACGACTATGGCTTGGTGGGTGCTACCACTTGGTGCCTTAGGTATTATTGCCGGTTTAGCAGTAATGGGACAGCGAGTAATGGATACTATTGGTACAGGAATTACGGATTTAACGCCAAGTCGTGGTTTCGCAGCTCAATTTGCTACTGCCACAACCGTTATCCTTGCTTCAGGTACCGGTTTACCAATTTCTACTACACAGACTTTAGTTGGTGCTGTTCTTGGTGTTGGTTTTGCACGTGGTATTGCAGCATTAAACTTAGCTGTTATCCGTAATATTATATCTTCTTGGATTATCACATTACCTGCAGGTGCCTTCTTCTCTGTGATAATTTTCTATACCCTAAAAGCGATATTATTGTAGAATACCTCCTCACCAATAAAACGAAATGCAGCAAATCGCTGCATTTCGTTTAATAGCAATTAGTTAACCTAGCTTCAAAAGTTAGATCTTTTTCAAATCAATAAAGAACGTATGATGAAAAAACTTTCACATTTATTCGGGATATTTTCCACCCTATTTATCGTCAGCCAATGTGCCTTTGCACAAACGCAATATGTTTCTGAAAATCTAAGCACTTACCTACGCAAAGGGGCAAGTGATCAATTTAAAATTGTTGGTACTATTAAATCTGGTGAAGCGGTTACCGTTTTAGAACAAAAAGATAAATATACTCACATTCGTGACAGTCGTAATCGTGAAGGTTGGCTCTTAACCAGTGAACTTAGTAATACACCTAGCAGTAAAGAACAAGTACCTGCCTTACAGAAAAAAATTGATGAGTTAACACTAAAACTCAATCAAATTAATAACGACTGGCAACAACGAACAAATGAAATGCAACGTCGTACCCAACAAGCCGAAAAACAAAGTAGTGAATTACTCGAACAAAACTCTCAACTTAATCGTCAAGTTGATATTCTCAAGAATAAAAATAAAGATTTAGAAGCAATGCTAGATTCCGAAAAACGTGGCATTATTATACGCTGGTTCATTTATGGCGGTTCTGTATTAGCAGCTGGATTAATTCTTGGTTTAATTATTCCAGTGCTTATTCCTCGTCGTCGCAGAGAACGTTGGTAATGGCGCAACAACCAGAAATCTATCTCGTTGGTGGGGCGGTGCGTGATCGCTTACTGGGGCTACCTGTAACAGACAAAGATTGGTTGGTCGTCCACGCTACACCCGATGATCTATTAAAACAGGGATACCTACAAGTTGGTAAGGATTTCCCTGTCTTTTTGCATCCTCAAACTAAGCAAGAATATGCTCTCGCCAGAACAGAACGTAAAACAGGTAAAGGTTATACTGGCTTTTGCTGTGATTTTTCTCCAGAAATTACGCTTGAACAAGATCTTATCCGTCGTGATTTAACCATTAATGCCATTGCCGAAGATCTACAAGGTAATCTTCACGATCCTTATAACGGTATTGCTGATTTAAAACAAAAAAAATTACGCCATATCTCTGCGGCTTTTAGTGAAGATCCACTTCGTGTTTTACGTGTAGCTCGTTTTGCCGCTCGCTTCTATCCACTCGGTTTTACTATTGCTGATGAAACATTAGCTTTAATGAAAAAAATGGTTGCTAGTGGTGAATTACAGGCATTAACAGCGGAACGTGTCTGGCTAGAAACTGAAAAAGCACTCAGTTATGCTCACCCCGAGATCTATTTTCAGGTGTTAGCTGAAGTTGGCGCCATTACATTATTTAACGAATTAGCTCCGTTATTTGATCAAGCCAATCCACACCTTAGTGAAACATTGGTTCGTTTAAATTTATTAATTGCTGAAATGTCAGAGTTAGAGCAAAAAACATTACGTTTTGCGTTCTTTTTTGTCAGCTTATACCTACAAAATCAGCAGATAGCTGAGCAACAAACTCTGCAGCAAATTCAATTACAAATTCAGCAATTATGCCAACGTTATAAAGCACCATCAGCCTATCTAGATAACGCATTATTAGCAGTACAATTTGTCAATAACTTCTCACAAACTGCCTCTTTGACCAGCGAAGAGATTATTACGCTCTTCGATCAACTAGACTGTTGGCGAAAACCACAAAGACTCACTAATCTATGTTTGCTTTATCGAGCTATTTTCAATCACTTTACTTTAGCTCAACAACAGCAATGGCTACAGTGGTATCAACAAGCCAAGGCAGTAGATGTCCAACAAATTATTGCTGCAGGTTTTCGTCAGCAACACATTAAACTCGAACTTTACCATCGCCGTATATTGGCGATTTCTCAATAACTTCAGATTGCCAAGGATATTATGATTAATCATCTCGAACTCGAACAAATTCTTAATCAATTACTTAATAGCGATAAGATCAATGACTACGCGCCAAATGGCTTACAAGTTGAAGGTAAAACACAAATCAACAAAATTGTTGCTGGTGTTACCGCCTCTCAAGCCTTAATCGATTATGCCGTTAGCGTTAATGCAGATGCAATTATTGTTCATCATGGCTACTTTTGGAAAAATGAAAATCCTTGTATTCGTGGTATGAAAGGTAAACGTATTAAAACGTTACTCCAAAACGACATCAATTTATATGCTTACCATCTTCCACTCGATATGCATCCAACCTTAGGCAATAATGCTCAATTAGCAAAATTATTGGGTATAACCGAACTCTATCCATTGGAAGATTCCGCAATGTCGATTCCAATGTGGGGAAAGCTACCGCAAGCAATTTCAGGTACAGAGTTAGCACAACGCATTAACCAGCAATTAGCTCGTACATGTTTACATTGCGCTAATGATCCGCAGCAACCTATTCAAAAAATTGGCATCTGTACCGGCGGTGGTCAAGGTTATATTGATTTGGCTGCCGCAAAAGGATGTGACGCTTTTATTACAGGGGAAGTTTCTGAACAAACTGTACATTCTGCTCGTGAACAAAATATTCAGTTTTTTGCTGCTGGACATCACGCTACCGAACGCTATGGTATTAAAGCATTAGCTGCTTGGTTAGCAGAAAATTATCAACTTACTGTTGAGTTTAAAGATATTGATAATCCGGCTTGATTACTGATTTAGGCAAAATATCTCTATCATTTTAGCAACGATAGAGATATTACTTTTATCCTTCCATTTTCTCTTTATAATGCCGTCTGCAAACTGATAGATAATGATCATTTCCACCAATCTGAATTTGATCACCTTCTTTAATCACTTCCCCTTGTTCATTCAAACGCAAAACAAAATTGGCTTTACGTCCACAATAACAGATGGTTTTTAACTCTTCTAATTGATCTGCCCACGCCAATAAATAACGGCTACCTTCAAATAATATTGATAAACTTGCTGCTTCGTTAAAAATTGGGCTTCATCAACTAAGATACAGTGCAGCTTTTGTTGTTGATGATGTTGTTGGATCTCGCTAAATAAATCAGTAACAGAGTCAAACAACTTCGCTTGCTCTTCAATACCGATTCGCGAGGTCACTTTTCCCCCACCATAACGGTTATCAATCGCTGCCGTATAAACTAAAGTTTGCATGCCACGTTCGCGATAATTATATGAAGATTGTAATAGCGTTGTTGATTTTCCCGCATTCATTGATGAGTAATAAAAATAAAGTTTTGCCATAACTCAATCCTTGATAAAAAACCGCGCTAGTATAACGGCATTCCTACTTAATTAATATATTTGCCTTAACTTCACTTTAGACTTTAGTTGGAACTCTCTATAATAATGCCATTATGATTTATGCAAGAGGTATATATGCAATTCTCCAAAATGCACGGTCTGGGCAACGATTTTATGGTGGTTGACGGTATCACACAAAGTATCTTTTTCTCTGAAGAGATCATCCGCCGTTTAGCTGATCGCCATCGCGGGATTGGTTTTGATCAATTATTACTCGTTGAAGCGCCATATGATCCTGAACTCGACTTTCATTATCGTATTTTCAATGCAGATGGCAGTGAAGTTGAACAATGCGGTAATGGTGCCAGATGCTTTGCACGTTTTGTACGCCTAAAAGGATTAACCAATAAAAATGAAATTAAAGTGAGTACTGCTAAAGGTAAGATTGTGCTGATTGTCAATGATGACGAAACAGTGCGCGTCAATATGGGTGAACCAATTTGGGAACCTGCAAAAGTTCCTTTCATTGCCAACAAATTTGAAAAGAACTATATCTTACTTACTGAAATTCAAACGGTACTCTGCGGTGTTGTATCTATGGGTAATCCGCATTGTGTATTACAAGTTGAGGATGTTGCCACTGCGAATGTTGAGCAACTTGGCCCATTATTGGAAAATCACGAACGTTTTCCAGCACGTGCCAATATTGGCTTCATGCAAGTTATTAATCGCCAACACATTCGTTTAAGAGTCTTTGAGCGTGGTGCTGGCGAAACACAAGCATGCGGGACTGGCGCTTGTGCTGCTGTTGCTGTGGGTATTATGCAAGGTCTATTAGACAATAATGTTAAAGTTACTTTACCGGGTGGTGAATTACAAATTGAATGGCAGGGACAAGGTCATCCACTTTATATGACCGGCGATGCAACCTTTGTCTATGATGGTGTCATTCAACTTTAAGGAGCATAAATATGCAAGAAATAGATGCTGCCTTTGAGCAACAAATTGATGACTATTTACAAACTCATCCAGACTATTTTGCTCGGCATTTAGACTTACTTGATAACTTAATTATTCCGCACCAACGTAAAGGAATGATTTCCTTAGTAGAAGCACAACTCGGCAGACAAAGAGAAAAAATCTCTGTACTGGAAACTACGCTAAATCAAGTGAGCAATACAGTCCAACAAAATGAAACTCTATTTTTTAGTTTGTTACCATTACAACAACAGCTGTATCAAGCAAAAAACTTTATTGATGCCAGCCAGACTTTAAATCAATGGGCAAAAGAATTAGGTTTAAAACAAGGCAAAATTTTATTACTAAAAGATGCTTGGCAAAATAAGGATTTGGTGCAACCACAATCGTGGCTAGATCGCAAAGCTTTTGAAATTATTCGTTTAGAACGTTTTGGTTTACAGTCTTTTTATCTTGGCAAATTAACCAATCGCGAAAAATCATTGCTCTTCTTACCCGAAGAATTACCAATTGGTTCAGTTGCGCTTTGTTTATTAAACAATAAATTAGATCACAAACCTTATCACGCCGTTATGGTATTTACTGCTCTACATGAAGGGCATTTTTATCGTGGTCAAAATACCGATTTTCTCGAAACTTTAGTGGAATTAGTCGAACCATTGCTGCATCAATGGTTAACTTATAAAAAATAAATTATGTTACAAGAGTGGTTAGATCAGTACTGGAATTATCTACGCATCGAACGTCAATTAAGCCCTAAAACGTTAGAAAGCTATCAACAGCAAATGGCAGTTTGCGTGGAGCTATTAACGAACGAAGGGATTAATGATTGGCGTCAAGTCGATGGTAGCGTTATCCGTTTTATCCTGACACAAGGAAAAAAATCTGGTTTGCATGAACATAGTCTGGCATTACGTTTATCCAGTCTACGAGGTTTCTTCCAGTTTTTACTACGCAAAAAAATTATCGCTGTTAATCCAACAGATGGTATTTCAGCGCCTAAAGCAGGTAAGCGTTTACCAAAAAGTATTGATGTCGAATCCATTACACAACTGCTAGATATTAAAAGTAAAGAACCGCTCGCATTACGCGATAAAGCGATTATGGAATTGATGTATAGTTCTGGTTTGCGTTTAGCAGAACTACGCGGTTTAAATTTAGAAGATATTAATTTTAAAGCGCGCGAACTTCGTGTATTAGGAAAAGGCAACAAAGAACGTGTTTTACCGTTCGGACGTTATGCTGCCGGTGCGTTGCATGAATGGCTGCAAGTAAGATTACAATTTGCACCAAAAGATAATGCGTTATTTATTAGCCAGCAAGGTAATCGCTTAACCAGTGCAGCGATTCAACAACGCTTGGAGCAATGGGGAGTAAAACAAGGCTTAAATGCTCATTTAAATCCACATAAATTACGCCACTCCTTTGCCACACATATGCTTGAAGCAACATCCGATTTACGTGCTGTACAAGAGTTGCTTGGTCATGAAAATCTCTCAACAACGCAAATTTATACCCATTTAAACTTTCAACATTTAGCACAAGTCTATGACGCTGCTCACCCTCGTGCCAAACGTAAAAAATAGGAATGACAACAATGTTACATTTTTATCGTAATCTATTGCCGCCTAAAGTCATCACTTTCGATCTTGATGATACGTTATATGATAATTACTTTGTGATTCGTAATGCTGAACAGGTATTTTTAGAGTGTTTACAACAACTTGCAGATGTCAATGTTGATCAATGGGCTGACTACAAACAACAAATGTTACAAGAAGATCCTGTGCGCTATGAAGATGTTATTGCCTGGCGAATTGCAGCTGCAACCCGTTTATTACAGCAACAAGGTAAAACTGGCGATGAAATTAATAAAATTATTGCTACTGCAATGGAACAATTTGTTGAATCGCGTCATAAAATTGATGTACCTAAACAAAATCAACAATTTCTGACTGAGTTAGCAAAAGTTTATCCTTTAGTTTCAATTAGTAATGGTAACGTCTATCCACCTCGTATTGGTCTTAATCAATTTCAGCTTATGTTACGGGGAGGCGAACATGGTCGTGCCAAACCGCATATTGATCTATTCCAACAAACTGCTGACTATTTTCATTGTAACATTAACGAAATTTTGCACGTCGGCGATAACCTAATCACCGACGTCCAAGGTGCGATTATTAACGGTTGCCAAGCGGTTTGGGTAAATACTAATAATCAACCTTTAACTGCTTTTCCTGAAGCAACGCATTTACCAACATTAGCCGTTTCTGATGTTACCGAGCTCAATTTTTTGCTTAAATAATAACCAAAATTTGATGTAAATAAACTTTTTTTTAAATTTTATTCCCTTTTTTGAAATTTATATTGCGATCTTTTTAGCTTTCATTATGATTACCCAACTTTAGTTATTTTGCTTATTTTTTAGATAATTTTTAACGAGGTCGCTATGTTATACGCAGAATTTATTCTCCTGCTGTTTTTCCTGTATGTTGGTAGCCGCTACGGCGGTGTCGGTCTTGGGGTTGTTTCCGGGATCGGTTTGATCGTTGAAGTCTTTATTCTTCGTATGCCACCATCATCACCACCAATCGATGTTATGTTAATCATCTTAGCTGTGGTTACCTGTGCATCTGTACTCGAAGCTGCTGGTGGTTTGAAATATATGTTACAAATCGCAGAACGTATTCTTCGTAGCAATCCAAAACGTGTAACTATTCTTGGTCCAATGGTAACTTATTTTATGACCATGATTTTAGGTACAGGTCACGCAGTTTATACCATTATGCCAATTATCGGTGATATCGCACTGAAAAATGGTATTCGTCCTGAACGCCCAATGGCTGCGGCTTCTGTATCATCTCAAATCGGGATCACTGCAAGTCCAATCTCTGCAGCGGTAGTTTACTATTTAGGACAAATCTCTGAACTACCTGGGTTCTCTCACGTAAGTTTATTGACTATCGTGTCAATCACAATTCCAGCGACATTCTGCGGTGTATTAGCGCTTTCTTTATATAGCTTACGTCGTGGTAAAGAATTAAAAGACGATCCAGAATATCAACGTCGTTTAAATGACCCTGAATGGAGTCAATTAATTAAAAATACAACAAGTACTAGCTTGAATGAAACTTTACCACCTGCGGCGAAAAACTCTGTATTACTATTCTTATTAGCTTTAATTTGTATCGTAGTTGTAGCAATGTTCCCGGCAATCCGCACTATCGGTGATTCACCAAAAGCGGTTTCAATGGGCGTTATCATTCAAATGATGATGTTAGCATTCGCAGGTATTATCTTATTAGTAACCAAAACTGATGTGAAAAAAGTACCAAACGGTGTGGTATTTAAATCAGGTATGGTAGCAACTATTGCGATCTTTGGTATTGCTTGGATGAGTGATACTTACTTTACTTACGCAATGCCTGCCTTCAAAGCTGGTATTACAGAAATGGTTAAAGCTTACCCTTGGACATTCGCACTTGCGCTATTCGCAGTATCTGTTGTAATTAACAGCCAAGCTGCAACAGGAAGAATGTTATTACCAGTAGGTATTGCAATGGGCTTACCTGCACCATTACTTGTTGGTTTATTGCCTGCAACTTATGGTTACTTCTTTATTCCTAACTACCCATCAGATATCGCAACTGTAAACTTCGACGTTTCAGGTACGACTAAGATTGGTAAATACTACTTCAACCACAGCTTTATGGTTCCGGGTTTAATCGGCGTCTTTGTGGGATGTGTTGTCGGTATTAGTATTGCAAATGTATTGATGTAATTCTGATTATTCAAAACAATCAACAAAAAAAGCAGTGTGACCTCAAAATCACACTGCTTTTTATTATGCTTAATCCAATTAATTAAAACACGCGTTTAAATGGTTTAACTACTACTTCACCGTACACACCTGCTTCAACATATGGATCTTGCGCTGCCCAATCTTTTGCTTCTTCCAAAGAAGCAAACTCTGCAATTACAGTTGAACCAGTAAAGCCTGCAGTGCCTGGATTTTCATCATCAATAGCTGGGTTTGGTCCAGCGGTCAACAAACGACCTTGTTCTTGCAACATAGCTAAACGTGCAAGATGTTTTTCTCTAACGGCAAGACGTTTTTCTAAGGTGTTTGGTAAATCTTGTGCAAAAATCACGTAATACATAACTACTCCTTACTTTCATATTCAGCGATAAGTTTTAATGCTTGTGCTAATTCTGGATTATTCTCACGCGGTACTGGGCTTGGCTTACCATTTTCATCAATCGCAACATAAGTAAACACCGCATCTGTTACCAAATAGCGATCAGAAACCGCATCTTGAAAAACCCGTTTTACCCAAACTTCTACTTGAACTTGGATAGAAGTATTTCCCACTCTGGTACAACGACCATAACAACAAACCACATCTCCTACTGAAACAGGTTTATGAAAGGTCATATTATTGACATGGACAGTAACGACACGACGATGTGCAATCTCTTTTGCTAAAATCGCACCACCAATATCCATTTGTGACATAATCCAACCGCCAAAGATATCACCATTTGCATTAGTGTCTGACGGCATTGCCAATGTTCTTAATAACAACGTGCCATCTGGCGTACGAGCTGTTGTATCCATTTCATCAATCCTTATTCTTATCTTTTGCTTGAGCAGTAATGTGCGGATACACATAAACACCTGTCAATAATGACGCGGCTAATGTTAATCCAAAGAAACCAAATGATTTAAAATCAACCCAAATGTCATCGGATAAAAATAGACTGACATATAAATTGATCAACATACAAACAATGAAAAAAATTCCCCAGCCTAAATTGAGGTTTGCCCAAATTTTTTCTGGTAGTTGGATCTCTTTCCCTAACATACTTTTGATTAATAACTTCTTAAAACCAAACTGACTAATCAATAAAATTAAGGCAAATAGCGCATATACGATAGTGACTTTCCATTTTAAAAATTCAAGATCATTGAAATAAGCCGTCAAACTACCGAAAAATACAATACCAATCGCCATAATCCATTGTGACTTTTCGATTTTGCCATATTTCACTTTTAAGATAATAAATTGGATGATGGTCGCCACAATCAAGGTAATCGCAGCTTCACGAACCCCAAATAATTTGTAAACGGCAAAAAATAAAATAAGTGGAATAAATTCTAATAGTTGTTTCATAGCGCTGTTGTCTTAATAAAAATACGATAAAAACGATAAGCAAAAATTAAAGAAAAGAGATTAATAAATGCAGTCACCAAAGTAGATAACACCAATAAATTTGCTCCTAACAAACCAACCAATAAATTACTAAGCAACATTGGTACTAAATAAACTAATAAGAGATAAACTACCATTACTTTAGCTTGCGGACGGCGATTAACTAATTGATATAAACTTCTAAGCCCCTTTCTGCCTGGCTCAAGTAAATATGCATAAGGCAATAAGGCAAAACGTGTTAATAAATAACCACTAGCTAGTAAACAGACTACCCCGCCAATAAACAGGGTGATACCACCACTCACTGCGCCAATGCTAATGCCCATAATAAATGGCATTACAGCTAAAATTAATAAGCAGTTATAACCAATAAAACCTAACAGTTTTTGTAATACCGTTGGAATACAAGAAAAAATATCAGTAATACGATTTGTTGAAACCTGATCGATAGTCAAAATAAACCACATATTGAAAATAACAGACAGGATCAAATTAAAAAAAGAGGCAAAAATAACACTCGATGGGATCTGTTCAGGAGTAGTTTGTAATTGTTGTAACCCACCATTTGCTTCCATAATGAGCTGAAAAATTAATGTATTTAAGGCATATAGCACAGTAAAAGTGACTACGATTGGATAACGATTACGCACAAAGTAACCACTTTCTTGTAGAATTCGTACAAAATTTATCGACATTGTGTCCTCTTTCTTTAAAACAACTCAAAACTGGTTGAGTATAACAACTTCAGTTAAGAAATTCAGCTGTAACTGTGCTAAACTTCGATTTCGTCTTTTTCACTGAACAAAAAGTAATAGTATGATAAAAAAATATTTATCACTTTTTTGCTTATTTATCCTCTCTTGTGTTGCCATTAATACGGCTAACGCAGGATTATTTGATAAAAAAACAAATTATTTAACGGTAGAACAAGCTTTTCCGTTTTCAATTCAAGCAACCCCACAAAAAATTACACTTCATTGGGGTATCTTGCCGAATTATTATCTCTATAAACATACTATTACTATCACCAGCACCAATGTTGACTTTCAACAACAACTAATGCCTGTAACGGAAAAAACGCACGAAGATCCTTATTTTGGTAAAACACAAATCTTTGAACAAGGTTTAGATGTCATCCTCACACCAACAACAGGGCAATTTGCCCCGCAAGGACAATTACAAATTAACTATCAAGGCTGTACTGAAGGTTTATGTTATCCACCACAACAGCAACAAATTGATTTAGCGCAAGTGATTAAAGTGGATAGCCATAATTCCGTAGATACTACTGCAACGCCATCATTGACTGAACAGCTCTTTCAAAGTAAGTTTGCCGTATTTTGGTTTTTCTTATTAGGCATTGGGCTAGCCTTTACGCCTTGTGTTTTGCCAATGTTGCCACTGTTATCAGCAATCGTGATTGGCAAGGAACAGCGAGTGAATACTGGTAAAGCGTTATTATTAAGTTTTATCTATGTACAAGGAATGGCATTAACCTATGCTTTATTAGGTTTAGCAGTTGCCGCTGTTGGCTTATCACTGCAAGTCTGGTTACAAAGTCCTTATGTGTTGGGCGCCTTTGCCATACTCTTTGTGCTACTTGCTTGCTCAATGTTCGGTTTATTTACCTTACAGTTGCCTACTAGTTGGCAAACCAAACTTACTGCATTAAGCCAACAACAATCAGCAGGAATGTATGGCGGTGTATTTTTAATGGGAGCAATCGCTGGATTAATCGCCTCTCCTTGCACCTCAGCACCTTTATCTGGCGCATTACTTTATGTTACCCAAACAGGTGATTTAGCAACTGGCGCTTTAACGCTGTACTTATTAGCGCTCGGAATGGGAACTCCATTGATCGCAATTACTGTATTTGGCAATAAAATCCTGCCAAAATCAGGAGAATGGATGGAAAATGTCAAAATTGCCTTTGGTTTTGTGTTATTAGCCTTACCAATTATTTTATTGGCACGTTTTTTACCTGCTTATTGGGAAGATATCTTGTGGTCATTACTCGGTATTGCCTTTTTTGCTTGGTTGATGACTTTAGCTGGAAAACATAGTCGTATTTGGCAAGTATTAGCGATGATGGCAATGATTATTGCCGCTGCGCCACTCTATTTTACTGTGCAGCAATTTCTCCATCCCGCTTCCTCACAATCAACTGATAATGATCAGTTTATTACTGTCAAAGATCTACAAGAGCTGCAACAGCAATTACGCAATAATCCGCATAAAATTGCGATGGTTGATCTGTATGCCGATTGGTGTGTTGCCTGTAAAGAATTTGAACATAAAACATTTAATCAACCGCAAGTACAGCAACGTTTACAACAAATGTTATTACTACGTGTTGATATGACCAAAAATAGTGCTGCTAATCAAGCATTGAGTAAAGAATATCGTGTGCTAGGTTTACCCACTATTTTATTTTTTGATCAGCAAGGTAAGGAAATTCCAAATAGTCGTGTAACTGGTTTTTTAGATGCTGAACAATTTTCGCAATGGCTAGATCAGTTGTCAGGAAAATTGGGGGATTAACTAAGAGGTTAGGTTAGCTAAGCTAACCTCAGACTGCTGACAAACCTAAATTTTGTCAAAAACTTCTATAAAATAGCTTTGGGGTCCCTCTTACTCTTGCCCGAATGCAAATAAGATTTTCAGGCAAAAAAAGCTGTCAATTTTTCGAGCTTGCGAGAAAAATCTCTTTTTTTGCCGCCCGGAAAATCTTATTGGAATGAGGATTAGCAAGAGTGCGAGGGTGTATTTCTTTTGCCTACTTTTCTTTATACAAGCAAAGACAAAAAGCGTTAGCTTTTTGAACGTTGCTTGCAACGACCCGTAGGGTGAGCAAGTGAACAAAGTTCACTTGCGAATAAAAGTAGGTCGCCCTTTAGGGCGAAACCTAAATTTTAGATAAGAAATAATTTAGCTAAAAGTTTTATCATTGACTTTGTCAATAAACTGAGGTTAGCCAAGCCAACAACCTATATTTATTAACATAACGCCAAAAACAGCTTTAAAACCTCCACATCCTTAGTTAATTCTGGATGAAATGAACAAGCTAACAATCTTCCTTGGCGAGCTAATACTGGATGCCCAGCAAATGATGCCAACACTTCAACATCTTTGCCAGTTTCAACAATATAAGGTGCGCGAATAAAGACTGCCGGTACAGTTTTTGCTAACCCCATTATTGTTAAATCCGTTTCAAAACTGGCTACTTGGCGTCCAAATGCGTTGCGCTGTACGGTAATATCCATTAACGCTAGATGAGGTTGTTCTCCACCAACAATCTGTTTTGCTAATAAAATCATCCCTGCACAAGTACCAAAGATTGCTTTAGTTTGGGCAAATTGCTGTAACGCTTCAATAAAATCATATTGACGCATTAACTTACCAATTGTGGTACTCTCGCCACCAGGCAAAATAATACCGTCCAATTCAGCCAATTGCTCAATACGCTTAACAGCAACACCTCGTACATTTAATTGAGCTAACTGTGCTAAATGTTCGCTGACTGCGCCTTGCAAAGCAAGAACACCGATAGTTAATGTTTTCATAGATCAACTACCAGCCACGTTCTTGCATTCTTTCTGCTGCAGATAATTGAGAAATCTCAATACCTTTCATTGCTTCACCAAGATCTTCTGATAAACGAGCGATCAAATCATAATCTTGGTAATGTGTTGTTGCTTGGACAATCGCCTTAGCAAATTTTTCAGGATTTTCTGATTTAAAAATTCCTGAGCCAACAAAAACACCATCTGCCCCTAATTCCATCATTAATGCTGCATCCGCAGGTGTCGCTACACCACCAGCAGCAAAATTCACTACCGGTAAACGTCCTAATTGTTTAATTTGTAGCAATAACTCAAATGGTGCTGCTAAATTTTTTGCTTCTGTCATCAACTCATCGTAGCTCATTGCAACTACTTTTCTCACTTGAGCATTTACCTTACGCATATGACGTACTGCTTCCACAATATTGCCCGTTCCTGGTTCACCTTTGGTGCGCAACATTGCTGCCCCTTCACCAATCCGACGCAATGCTTCCCCCAAATCACGACAACCACAAACAAAAGGCACTGTGAATTCACTTTTCAACAAATGAAACTCTTCATCTGCCGGCGTTAGTACTTCACTTTCATCAATATAATCAACTCCCATTGCTTCTAACACGCGAGCTTCTGTAATATGCCCAATTCTCGCTTTTGCCATTACTGGAATTGAAACTGCATTCATCACTTCTTTTACAATACGCGGATTAGCCATTCTTGCTACGCCACCAGCTTTACGAATATCTGATGGTACCCGCTCCAAGGCCATAACCGCGACTGCGCCGGCATCTTCCGCAATGCGGGCTTGTTCCGCATTAACCACATCCATAATGACACCGCCTTTTTGCATCTGTGCCATACCACGTTTTACCACATCACTACCAATAATTGTTTCCATCATTTGCTCCTTTATTAAAATTGATGGTGATTATTCTGGCGTAAATTGATGGGTTGAAAAGTGTCAATTTTGGATAATTTATAGGGGTCAGAGAAATAAGCAGTATCAAAAAATACCGCTTTAGAGATCGAGTTCAAGATCTGATTCTAATTGACAACAACAAAGTAAAACATCATCTGCTTGTAAGAAAGCGAGTGGTGGTTGGCGATAACTTACGGTACCTGTTAATAATTTTGCTCGACAAGCACCACAATAACCTGAACGGCATTGATATTCGTGTCGAATACCATTCTGTTCAAGATTTTCCAATAAAGAACATTGATTGTCATGTAATAACGTTTTTTGACTACGCTTTAATTGTACCCGATAAATCTTCATACCACGTCCTTAGCCTAAAACCCTTTTTCTTTTCCATAAGCAAAGATGAATTTAAATAGACTTAATAAAGCAATAAGATCCGTTCGAGCCACGCACCGGAATAGACGTAAAAAAGAATACAGCCAACGATATTTAACCACTAACGCATAAGTATATTGCCATTGTGCTTCACCACCTTGTTGGCGATAAACAGTGATACTGTCAGCAATTTGTTGATCCGTAACCTTTTCGCTAACATACAAACTATGAATATAAAACAATAGATCACGTGCTTGCTGTAAATGCAGATTATTGCTAAAGATTTTCGATTCAAAATCAATAAAGCGAACGCCATCTTCTTTCCAGCCCATATCACGAATCGCCGGGCGTCCATGAAACAGGTTTTGTTGATGCAATGTTGCCAATGCTCGCGCTGCATCAGCTAACATTCGTTGTGCAAATTCAGCTGTCGTTTGTGGTTCATTTAAGTATCTTTTGATGGATTGACCAACATCTTCAATCACAAAATAGTTATCACTGACTAAGACAAGTTGTGCCACGGCTGCATGATGTTGATTTAGATATTGCAAGGTTTTAATTTCACGTTGTAAGGAAGCCTTTGGATTAGGTTTTAACAACCGCATCGCCCCGGTTGTTTTTTCCACCTGTTTAATCCAATATTTTTTCCCTTCATAATTAAAAGGAAAAACCCTTTCATCAGGGTTTTTCGCTACTAAATCAGCAACATATTGCGAAAAATTCATAAAAACATCCAAGAATTTTATTATTTTGCTTCCTGTGGTTGATAACGTTGGGCATTTTGCTGTACATCAGCTAAGCTCCAATCCACTAACAACTTACCGTTTTCAAATACGGTTTGCATCATAGAATTTTCGTGATATTGATTTAATGGCAGATGATCGATATTGACGGTTTTATATTTTTCACCTTCCCAGATTAAATCCAAACGCCCTTTCTTACTTACCTTACCTTTATCGGTAATTGGCGCTTTATAAACATCAACTAACTTACCATCCGTAATTACACAACTACATTTCATTGCAAAACGGTGTGTATCACGATTGATACTGGTACTGAGATTACCTTGTAATAATGAACCACCACAACCTAAAATTAGATTCTCCACAGAATATTGATTATCTTGTAGTGCTTTTAATAGATCCCAAGTGCTATTTTCATTAATGCCATCACCTTGTAAAACACGTACATTGTTTAACACCAAATAACCTTTCTCATTGGTTGTGGTGCCAAAGGTTTCAGCTAATTTCTCACAAGCAAATAACACATTAGTGATCGCATCGCCACTATCTGGACGCACGACTAATGGATACTTACGCTGTTTCACTTTATCCGCAAGTTGTTTACAGAAAATATTGCCAATAGCGTTGTAGTAATCGTAACTATCGACCACGATCGAAATCACTGAATCTTGATATTTATCCAATAGATTCTCATATGCCGCCACTTCACGTTCCTTTGACCAAGAAGTAATCGTACTATGTTCTGCAGCCGGTACACTAAAGCCAGCCATTTCCGCAGCATAATATTGACGCATAAATAACAAGGCGCTAACGTTATCAGTTCCTTTAAAATTGATTAAATGAGCAGCACCACCAATAGAAGCACTCTCTTCACTTGAGACACCGCGATAACCAAAATCATGCAACATAAACGGCAATGCATCTAAGGTTTCTGCTGTTTCTTGTAAAAATTTACGGCAAATACGTTGATAAGAATGGGAAAGTGTCGCAACTGTACAAGGGTACCAAATTTTCAATAGCAAAGTTTCAAAGAAACTAACCAACCACGCGCATTTTTCATCAGTATTCTCAACTGTTAACAATACATTATGGTTATTCACCAAACTACCTTCTGGCACCGCACGAATCTTTAACGGTAAATAACCTTGATGTGCATCTAAAATATATTGCCAATTCGCCCGATCAAACGGTAACCCATGCATACGCATAATTTCTTCCGCTTCATCAATCATCTCTTGCGTAATCGGCTGGCAAAGATATTTTTTCAAATAATATTGCAAACCAAAAAATTGAGTATAACCATAACGTCCACCACGACTCTCAATATAATGGTGCATGTAGGTCATATTGTCAGGATATTGAGCCGAGTGAGAATATTTATATGAATCACTCATCAATATAATATTTTTTTCCATTACAGTTATCCTCTCAATTTATTAATTACTTCGCGATTAAACTTAATTTCTCAACGCGATCTCCGGCGAGCACGCAATCCATTTGGTAAAATTGATTGCCGTTTAAACGCATTGAAGCGGTTAGGCGAGATGTACTTTGTGCACTATTTGCTGAAGTACGTAATACTTTTTTCGTTCCGGCAACTTGTTGCACTTTAGCAATACATAAATAATTTAATTTTGCTTCATCACCAGTACGAACAGCAGAAATATTGCGATCTGCGGAGTTATAACTTAATTTTTGCACCCATTTTTCGGCTGCTTTTTCAACTGCTAATTCTTCATTATTCAACTTGCCTTTACTAAAGTCGTAAACGTGTTTGTTATTGACGACAGTAGCAACACGACCATTTTTTAAATAGATATGTTCTATTTTTTGTTGTTGATCTTTTATTTCAATAAATACAATTTGTTGCTGGTTAAAATAAGCAGTAGCTGACTGTTTGCCTGTTTCATAAATGAACATAGGTAATTTTAATGCACTCTCTCTGAGCGCTGTTAACTGTGCATTCTCTTTTGTTTGCGCATCAGATACGCTTTTAGCTTCAGATGACGCACCTGGAAACGACAATTGACTACAAGCTGATAATAATAATGCCATTACCACACTTGCTAACATTGATACTTTTTTCATCATTTTTACTTCTCCATATTAATTAATCTCGACTTAAAAACAGCGCTGCCGCACCACGAACACCACCTGAGTCCCCATGTTTTGCTTTTAAAATTGCTGGTACAACCGCACTGCGCATTAAATGTTTAGGTAAACGTTTTGGCAACGCTTCATAGATATAATCAAAATTCGATAGACCGCCACCTAAGAAAATGGCATCTGGATCTAATACAGTAATTAAGTTGCCAAAACAGATTGCCATTAATTCAATAAATTTATCGACAAATTCTACTGTTTTCGCATCATTTTGATAGAAACGTTGAATAATTTCTTTTGCGGGTAGTTTTTCTTTAAGTAAATCATTATGTAACAACTCAAAGCCACGTCCAGAAAGATAGGTATCTAAACAAGCTTCATTCCCACAACCGCAACGATAAATTGGCGCCTTATCCCATCCCAATAATTTTAAAGCATGATAATTAAGCTGGATATGCCCCACTTCGCCAGCCATGCCCACTTTACCAGAATGTACTTTGCCATTAAAGATTAAACCACCACCAAAACCAGTACCAATGATCAAGCCTAATACGGTTGAATATTGTTTACCATCGGCATCCCATGCTTCAGAGAGCGCAAAACAATTGGCATCATTTTCTACCCGTACTTCTCGTTGTAAACGCTCAGTTAAATCACGAATAATGGGTTGATTATCTGCAACACGAATATTGGTAATTTCAGCCATACCGGTATCACGTCGTACAAAACCTGGCACACCAATCCCTACTGTACCTTTACAATTAAATTTTTGATCCGCTCTTTCTACTAATTGCACCACCGCATTTAACCAATCTTCATAGCTGGTTTGTGGTGTATCCACTCGCTCACTATGTAGTTTTACCAATTGTTGATTAAATACCGCTAATTCAATTTTTGTACCGCCAATATCAATTCCGTATAACATATATATACCCACTAAAGTTAATTAAACCGCCCGAATTATATCTTATTTTTATGCCTTTACTAAGGTTCCAGATCAATCCAACGCTTGTTATACAATAATCAACAAAAAGTAACGACAAAATAACAAAATAATGTATATAATGACGACCTTTTATATTTATATTCGATCCACATTACGCCATAAATAAATAGATATTAAGGATACAGCATGGCAAAAATTGAACTTGTTGCTCAAGCAAACTTACCAACAGAATTCGGCATTTTTAAAATTATCGGCTTTGAACATCCAGAAACCCATAAAGAACATGTTGCACTTGTCCTCGGTGATATTGCTAACGGTGAACCTGTACTGGCAAGAATCCATTCAGAATGTTTAACAGGGGATGCATTACATAGCTTGAAGTGTGATTGTGGGTTCCAATTACAAACTGCATTAAAACAAATTAGCGAAGCTGGTCGTGGTGTTTTAATCTACCATCGTGCTGAAGGTCGCGGTATTGGTTTAATTAATAAAATTCGTGCTTACGCATTACAAGATCAGGGAATGGACACCATTGAAGCCAATCTTGCACTTGGTTTTAAAGAAGATGAACGTGATTTCAGTGTTTGTGCGGAAATGTTTGAATTATTAGGAGTAAAAGCAATCCGCTTATTAACCAATAATCCAGAAAAGATTAATACGATGAAACAGGCTGGTATTAACGTCGTTGAACGTGTACCACTAAATGTTGGAGAGAATCGCTACAATACAGGTTATCTCACTGTGAAAGCAGAAAAAATGGGGCATATGATTGTCCACACTCACGATTGTCAATGTGATCAACATAAAAAATAGTCAGCAATTATAGCTATGAAGAACCCCATATTCTTTTTAAATATGGGGTTTTCTCTTAACGTAAACTAAATGGTGAGGTATATGGAATAATACCGGTACCTAACATCTTACTGATACTGCTGCCATGACGAGAACCTAACCCTGAAATTTCAAAGTTAATACCGAATGAATTTTTGTAGAAAGTATCATTACGATTAGAGTAAGTTTGTCCATCTTTTGGTGCGGTTAAATAACGTCTTGCACCAAAATTCGCTTTCCAACAACAAGTACGATATTCAATACCAATATATTGCTCTACCGGTTTATTCAACGAAATATCTTGATAAACATGTCCTACTACTGCCCAATTATCATTAATCTGCCACGCGGTTGCCATTCCTACTTGGCTGATTTTCTGATTATAGACATTGCTACCTGTTAAATTCTGATCGATATATTTCTCGCTAACATAACGATAAGAAAGTTGAATGAGATTCTCAGCTGATGGGCGGTACTCTAACGCGGTATTCATTAAAGATGTCTCTTTAAACAAAGTATCGTATTGATAACCACCCTTCCAACTCCATTTATCGCTGATTTTCCAGTTCGCCTCCGCCGCCCAAGAAGATGAGCTGCTTTGTGTCTTATTATTTGGGTTATCATCGATTCTTGATGGTGTAAGGTAAAGAATTTGTCCTAAAGAGAGATTAAAACGTTCCTCAGCATTTTTATCAAAGAAACGTGTGGTACCGCCAATAGTAATTTGATTTGCCGAAGCAATTCTATCTAAACCACTATAACGTCGATCATTAAATAATGAATAGAAATCCTGTTGCAATAAAATCGAATCATAACCAAAACCTAAATAGCTATAACTGTCAGTACCAATTTGGCTTTGATCACGATAAGGTCTATATACATATTGGATTTTCGGTTCTATGGTCTGTGTATAACCATCAAACAAAGTTTTATTTGATGCCAACACCGTCGCTACTTCCGCTTTAAATTGAGGAATCACACGATTCACAGAGCTTTCTACTTCCGCAGCATCATCCGCAGTTCCTTTCTTTTGCGAATAATGCGTTGCATACAATTTCGTTTCTAAGTTTAAGCTGCCATAACGATTAGCGAGCGGCATAGTCAAAGTTGGTTCCATATGGAAACGCCATGCTGTTGGCATTTTGTCACTATCGTTTTTAAACTGCACTGCTTGTGAATAGAGAGAGAAATCAAGCAAATCATTCGCTAAACCATCACGATAATAATTAAAATCGATCTGCGGTAAAGTACGATATGGGCCAACTGATACTGTATCAAACACTTGGAATTGTGTTGCTGATACAGTGAGATTGTAATTCGGTTGGTAATAACTTAAAGCAAAACTTTGCGTAGCATAGCCATCGGTACTCGTTCCATAAGGCGAGGTAAAGTCATTAAAATAACGACGATCACTGACTTTGGTATAGTTGACATTAAAACGCCAGTTATCCCATAAAGAGCCACCATTTCTCCAGAAGAAAAGATACCTTGGTTTATTTTTTGCTTGATAGTCATCATAACGATCTTCTTTAATATATTCTCCTGCAATCGTGCCTGAGCCCAAAATATTCAAATAACGCGCTTCACCTAATAATTGCCAACCACGACGACTCATATATTTTGGTATTACTGTCATATCATAATTTGGTGCTAAATTAAGATAGATCGGTTGTGCGTAATAGTAACCATCTGTACTAGTAGTACCAAAATCAGGCATTAATAAACCTGAGCGACGACGATCACCAATTGGGAATTGCATATATGGGAAATAAAAAATTGGAACATCTTTTACATAAAATACTGCATTCCACAGATCAGCATACTCCTCTTTAATATGCTGTTTCATCTCTGAAGCACGTAATTTCCATGAATTATTATTTGGTAAACATGAGGTAAAAGTCGCATTCTTTAACAAACGATAATCTTGACGCAATTCGGCTTTTTCTGCATCTCCACGTCCTTGACGATCAACAAATTGGTAATTTGATTGATAAATATTGGCATCCTGCGAATTTAGATGAATATCTGCTTTCTCTCCCACCACATGAACCAAATTATCCTGATAATTCATATTGCCATTTACATAAGCATAACGTTGCGGATCTTGTTTGTCCCCTTTCTGTTCAACAAATACCGAATCCGCTTGCAACTTGCGATTACCTTGCTCAATTTGTACGTTACCTTTATACAACGCATTATTAGGCTGATTAATTTCCGCCTGATCTGAATCAATATAAACAGGTAATTCATTTGGATCAGTTTTTACCACTTCACCAGTAAAATGAGGCACACCAAGTAAACATTGAGTAGTGAGATCTGCATAGCTGGTCTGGCTATACAACGCCGAGAGAATCGACAGAGATAAGAATGAATAATATTTTTTCATCGGACGCTTCAACTATCTTTTTAACAACATCAAATGGGCAGCATTATAGCTTAAAAGTATGCTAAAGATGAGCAGAAAGTAAAATAAAAAGCGTTGGGTAAGGAGAATAATTAACACCAACGCTTTTCTGCAATGATATTACGGTTATCTTACTGTATTACCGTATCAATAAGCAATGAATTACAATTTTGCGCTTAACATCGCTTCTAATTTTTCGATATCTGCCGCAAATTTACGAATACCCTCTGCTAATTTTTCTACTGCCATTGCATCCATATTGTGCTGCCAATAGAATTCAGCTTCTGTCATCGCTGCTGGGCGTGGTAATATTGCACCTTGATAATCCAATTTACGCGGTAATTCCGCATTGTTTTCTTGTAACTCTTTTAACAACGCTGGCGAAATCGTTAAACGATCGCAACCAGCTAATTCAGTAATTTCACCAATATTACGGAAGCTTGCTCCCATTACTACAGTTTTATAACCATATTGTTTGTAGTAGTTATAAATTTTAGTTACTGAAATCACACCTGGATCTTCACTTGGAGCAAACTCTTTCTTATCTCCATTTGCTTTGTACCAGTCTAAAATACGACCTACAAATGGAGAAATTAAGTAAACGCCCGCTTCAGCACAAGCACGAGCCTGTGCTTCGGAGAATAATAGGGTTAAGTTACAGTTGATGCCTTCTTTTTCTAAGATTTCTGCAGCACGAATTCCTTGCCAAGTTGAGGCAATTTTAATCAAAATACGATCGTTGCTGATTCCTGCTTCGTTATAAAGAGCAATTAATTTACGTGCTTTTTCTACTGTTGCTTGCGTGTCATAAGAAAGACGAGCATCCACTTCTGTTGAAATGCGTCCTGGGACGATTTTAAGAATTTCTAATCCAATATTAACGGCTAATTTATCCTCAGCATCAATTAATTGTTGTGCCTTATCTGTACTTTTACTTTTCGCATAAGCCACCGCTTCGTCGATTAATGAAGCATATTGTGGTAATTGGGAAGCGCTTAATACAAGTGATGGATTTGTTGTCGCATCTTGTGGTTGGTATTTTTTGATTGCTTCGATATCACCAGTATCTGCTACAACCACAGTTATTTTACGTAGTGCGTCGAGTTGAGACATGAATTTACTCCTTTATTGTGTCTTGTGTCTGAAAAAACTCACTCATGGTATCACATAAAAGAATGGAATGAGTAGTCAGTTACATGGTAATTATTGCTATCATTCAAACTAATCAATTATTCAATACCAAGCTCTTGCCAAATTTGATCAATTCGCGCTACTACTGCTGGATCTTTCTTAATCGGTCTGCCCCATTCTCGTTGTGTTTCTCCCGGCCATTTATTGGTCGCATCAATACCCATTTTTGAACCTAAACCAGCAACAGGGGAAGCAAAATCAAGATAATCAATAGGCGTATTCTCAACTAAAGTAAGATCACGAGCAGGATCACAACGTGTAGTGATCGCCCAGATCACATCTTTCCAATCTCTTGCATTCACATCATCATCACAAACAATGACAAATTTTGTGTACATAAATTGGCGCAAAAACGACCAAACGCCCATCATTACTCGTTTCGCATGACCGGCATATTGTTTTTTCATTGTCACCACCGCCAACCGATAAGAACAGCCTTCCGGCGGTAAATAGAAATCAACAATCTCAGGAAATTGTTTTTGTAAAATCGGAATAAAGACTTCGTTTAACGCCTCACCTAACACTGCTGGTTCATCAGGTGGGCGACCAGTATAAGTTGAGTGATAAATCGGATCTTTACACATCGTAATATGGGTGACGGTAAAGACAGGGAAATACTCCTGTTCATTGTAATAGCCTGTATGATCGCCATACGGACCTTCCAAAGCTTTTTCTTCGGGATCAATATAACCTTCTAACACGATCTCTGCGCCAGCAGGGATTTCCAAATCACAACTTAATGCTTTTGCCACTTCTGTTTTATTGCCGCGCAACAATCCAGCAAAAGCATATTCAGACAACGTATCTGGAATTGGCGTTACCGCACTTAAAATCGTTGCCGGATCCGCCCCTAATGCTACTACCACTGGGAATTTCTCACCTGGATGCACTTCCTGCCACTCTTGGAAATCTAATGCACCGCCACGATGAGAAAGCCAACGCATAATCAATTTATTTTTACCAATCAATTGCTGACGATAAATCCCTAAATTTTGTCGTTTTTTATACGGCCCTTTGGTAACAGTTAATCCCCACGTAACTAATGGCGCCACATCATCAGGCCAACATTGCATAATAGGCAAACGATATAAATCAACCTCATCATCTTTCCATACCACATCTTGGCAAGATGGATGGTTAATCGTTTTAGTTGGCATATTCAACACAGGGCGAAATTGCGAAATACTGTTGAACAGATCTTTAAGCCCTTTTGGCGGTTCAGGTTCCTTCAAAAATGCCAATAACTTCCCTACTTCACGCAATGCACTCACATCTTCTTGCCCCATTCCTAAGGCTACACGTCTTGCAGTACCAAATAGGTTACAAAGCACTGGCATAGCAAATCCTTTAGGGTTTTCAAATAACAACGCTGGACCGCCTTTACGCAAAGTTCGATCCGCAATTTCTGTCATTTCTAAATAAGGATCAATTTCATGGGAAATACGTTTCAGTTCCCCTTGTTGTTCCAGCAATGCAATAAATTCGCGTAAGTTTTTATATTTCACCCTGTTGTCCTCTTATGCCAACACTATCCACGCCAACAATAATGCCAAAATAAAACGATAAATCGCAAAAGATACAAACGAAATCTTACCGATAAGATGTAAGAACGTTCTAATCGCTATCATTGCAACAATAAATGCTGTGACAAAACCAACCGCAAACATTGGTAAATCACTCATAGAAAGGAATGGTAAACTCTTATACAGATCCAAGCCTGTTGCACCAATCATCATTGGCACTGCTAAGATGAAAGAATATTCCGCCGCAGCTTTTTTACCAACTCCCATTAACAAACCACCAGAAATGGTTGCACCAGAACGCGAGAAACCTGGAAATAAAGCTAAACATTGAAATAAACCAATCGCAAAAGCTTGACGATAGCTAATTTGATCGACTTCTTCTGCATATGCTTTTTGCGGTCTAAATTTTTCTGCCAGAATTAATAAAATCCCACCAGCCACTAAAGAACCAATCACATTATGAATATTGAATAATGCTTTAATCGAGGAATGAAAGACTAAGCCTAATACCACCGCCGGAATCATTCCTAAAATAATATGGATTAAATTTAAATGCGGTTGGCTACGATCAACTTTCTCACCAAAATGAATACCAATTAGACCAAACATTTTGCGCCAATAGACAAAAATGACCGCTAAAATGGAACCCAATTGAATAATCACTTCGAAAGTTGCGGCTTTTTCCCCTTCAAAGCCGAGGAAATGCCCTGCAATAATCATATGTCCTGTTGATGATACAGGCAAAAATTCGGTTAATCCTTCAACACAACCTAAAATAAAGGCAATCAATAATTCTGACATCCAAATAATCCTCTAAACTGATTACGGCAACATTTTACCAAGCTGTTTACCGCCTACTAAGTGCATATGTAAATGAAATACTTCTTGTCCACCATGTTTATTGCAATTCACAATTAAACGATAACCGTCTTCGGCAATACCTTGTTCTTTGGCAATTTTCGCTGCTACAACAAAAAGATGTCCTAATACTTGTTCATCTTCAGCAGTCACATCATTAACGGTTGGAATAATTTTATTAGGAATAATAAGAATATGAGTTGGTGCTTGTGGTGCGATATCACGAAAAGCTGTTACCTGCTCATCTTGATAAACGATATCAGCCGGAATTTCCTTACGAATAATTTTGCTAAAAATGGTTTCAGTTGTCATAACACTTTCTCCTAAATAATAAAAAAACGCCGCTTAGACAATACAATTATCTAAAATGCTCAAACCAATCAGCATTTATTATAAAAAAAATTTTTTTGTTATGCTTGTAAAAGCGTAGAAAACTTTAGATCATTGTTTAATAACACTTTTTTAACATCGTCAGCATACCTCTATTTAAAATTTGATCTGTATCAACTACAATGCAAAAGGATAAAATCTATCCATAAAATTACTATGTATTTTTTTCAAAAATTTTTATAATTACCGAAATTTTTTGAAAATATAAAATTTTTTTGAAAAAGGAAATCGTCTTTATGAAAGATGCGACAACAGTAGCACTGAATCCAACAGAAATGACAAATCTTGCGGAAGACGTTGCCGCTTATAAAGCACAAAAAAAACCTTTTCTATCCTTTGCATCAGGCATTTCTGCTGGCGCATGTATTGCACTAGCATTTGTTTTTTATACCACTACTCAAACAGGATTAAATAACGCTTCTTGGGGTCTCGCTAAATTGGTTGGCGGTTTAGTGTTTGCCCTTGGCGTAATTATGGTGGTTATTCTAGGGACAGAACTTTTTACTTCTTCTACTTTAACTATTACCGCAAAAGCTTCTGGGCGTATTACAACTGCACAGATGTTGCGTAATTGGTTAGTGGTTTATTTCGGTAACTTTGCAGGAAGCCTAATTATCGTCGCTTTAATTTGGTTTGCGGGTCAAACTATGGCGGCGGACGGACAATGGGGTTTAACCATTCTTAAAACTGCACAACATAAAATTCACCATACTTGGTTAGAAGCATTCTCTTTAGGAATCTTATGTAACATTATGGTTTGTGTTGCAGTGTGGATGGCTTACTCTGGTCGTACTGTAACCGATAAAGCATTTATTATGATTTTACCAATTGGAATGTTCGTTGCTTCCGGTTTTGAACACTGCGTAGCAAATATGTTTATGATTCCAATGGGCATTATTACTGCTCACTATAGCAATCCTGAATTTTGGCAGCACTTGGGTATTGATGCTTCACTTTATGCTGATCTTGATATGTATCACTTTATTGTGAAAAACCTTATCCCAGTGACATTAGGTAATATTGTTGGTGGTGCGATTTGTATTGGCTTATTCCATCGCTTCTTAGCCAAAGCGCACTAAAGATTTATTTTTTATTATTCATTTAATGAAGGAAACGATTATGACTCAATTAACTGAGCAACAACAAAAAGCATGGGCTGGTTTTGAAGCTGGCGACTGGCAACAAAATGTAAACGTACGTGATTTTATTCAACGTAACTACACCCCTTATGAAGGTGACGAATCATTCTTAGCTGGCGCAACTGCAGCAACTACTAAGCTTTGGAACAAAGTAATGGAAGGTATCAAAGAGGAAAACCGTACTCACGAACCTCTTGATTTCGATACAGATATCCCTTCAACTATCATTTCTCACCCAGCTGGTTACATTGAGAAAGAGTTAGAACAAATCGTTGGTTTACAAACTGATGCTCCATTAAAACGTGCAATTATCCCGTTTGGTGGTATCAAAATGGTGGAAGGTTCATGTAAAGTTTATGGTCGTGAACTTGATCCACAAGTGAAGAAAATCTTTACTGAATATCGTAAAACTCACAACCAAGGTGTATTTGATGTTTATACTCCAGATATCTTACGCTGCCGTAAATCTGGTGTGTTAACTGGTTTACCAGATGCTTATGGTCGTGGTCGTATTATCGGTGACTACCGTCGTGTTGCACTTTACGGTATCGACTTCTTAATGGCTGACAAATTCAAACAATTTACTTCACTACAACCTCGCTTAGAAAGTGGCGAAGATTTACAAATGACTATCCAATTACGTGAAGAAATTGCTGAACAACATCGTGCATTAGGCCAAATCAAACAAATGGCTGCAACTTATGGTTGTGATATTTCTGGTCCAGCAACTAACGCAAAAGAAGCTGTACAATGGACTTACTTCGGTTACTTAGCCGCTGTTAAATCACAAAACGGTGCTGCAATGTCATTCGGTCGTGTATCTTCATTCTTAGATATCTATATCGAACGTGACCTTAAAGCAGGTAAAATCACTGAAGAACAAGCACAAGAATTAATTGACCACTTAGTAATGAAATTACGTATGGTACGTTTCTTACGTACTCCAGAATACGATCAATTATTCTCTGGCGACCCAATTTGGGCAACAGAATCTCTTGGTGGTATGGGCTTAGACGGACGTACTTTAGTTACTAAAAATACATTCCGTTTCTTAAATACCCTTTATACAATGGGTCCATCACCAGAACCAAATATGACTATTCTTTGGTCTGAAAAATTACCAGAAAACTTCAAACGTTTCTGTGCAAAAGTTTCTATTGATACTTCTTCTGTTCAATATGAAAACGATGATTTAATGCGTCCAGACTTCAACAATGATGACTATGCGATCGCTTGCTGCGTAAGCCCAATGGTTGTTGGTAAACAAATGCAATTCTTTGGTGCTCGTGCAAACTTAGCGAAAACTATGCTTTACTCAATCAATGGTGGTATTGATGAGAAAAACGGTATGCAAGTTGGTCCAAAAACTGATCCAATCAAAACTGAATACCTTGACTTCGACGATGTAATGACTCGTATGGACAGCTTCATGGATTGGTTAGCAAGACAATACGTCACTGCATTAAATATCATCCACTATATGCACGATAAATACAGCTACGAAGCTTCATTAATGGCATTACATGATCGTGATGTGTATCGTACTATGGCTTGTGGTATCGCTGGATTATCTGTTGCTGCTGACTCACTTTCAGCAATTAAATATGCGAAAGTTAAACCAGTTCGTGGCGACATCAAAGATAAAGATGGTAATGTAGTAGCGAAAGATGTTGCTATCGACTTCGAAATCGAAGGTGAATATCCACAATTCGGTAACAACGACAGCCGCGTTGATGAAATCGCTTGCGACTTAGTTGAACGTTTCATGAAGAAAATTCAAAAACTTAAAACTTATCGTAATGCAGTACCAACTCAATCTGTATTAACTATTACTTCTAACGTAGTTTACGGTAAGAAAACTGGTAATACTCCTGATGGTCGTCGTGCTGGTGCTCCATTCGGACCAGGTGCGAACCCAATGCATGGACGTGACCAAAAAGGTGCGGTTGCTTCATTAACATCTGTTGCTAAACTTCCATTTGCGTATGCGAAAGATGGTATTTCTTACACCTTCTCAATCGTACCAAATGCGTTAGGTAAAGATTACGAAGCTCAAAAACGTAACCTTGCAGGCTTAATGGATGGTTACTTCCACCACGAAGCGACTGTCGAAGGCGGTCAACACTTAAATGTGAACGTAATGAATCGTGAAATGTTATTAGACGCGATGGAAAATCCTGAGAAATATCCTCAATTAACCATTCGTGTTTCAGGTTACGCAGTACGTTTCAACTCTTTAACTAAAGAGCAACAACAAGACGTTATTACTCGTACCTTTACCCAATCTATGTAATGTAGATTCTCTTAACTACATATCTTAAAGCTGTCCTCCGGGGGCAGCTTTTTTCTTTCTCCGTTGTCTAAATACCGCCTGAAATTACACAAAATGCAAAAAAATTAGCATTATTTATATGAAACATAATGCGTTTTCTGTTTTTGTTAAAGATGCTGGTCAAGTGATCATTATGCTTGTTAGACTGTCAACAGTATCAAACACAACAACAATAGGGAAAACAACTATGTATGACTTAACACTTTTATTTGAAAAAATTAAACAACGGGATCCTGGTCAAGCACCATTTCATCAAGCAGTAGAAGAAGTATTCAGTAGTCTAGCTCCATTCCTTGCAAAAAATCCTAAATATTCACAAGATAGCCTTTTAGAACGTATTGTTGAACCAGAGCGTATTGTAATGTTCCGCGTTTCTTGGGTTGACGACCAAGGTAAAGTTCAAGTCAATCGTGGTTATCGAATTCAAATGAATTCCGCAATTGGTCCATATAAAGGTGGTTTACGTTTCCATCCAACTGTTGATCTTGGCGTTTTAAAATTCTTAGCCTTTGAACAAGTATTTAAAAATGCACTTACTACCTTGCCAATGGGCGGTGGTAAAGGCGGTTCAGACTTTGATCCTAAAGGTAAATCTGATGCTGAAGTGATGCGTTTCTGCCAAGCCTTTATGACGGAATTATCGCGTCATATTGGTGCTGATTTAGATGTTCCCGCTGGCGATATTGGGGTTGGTGGGCGTGAAATTGGTTATTTATTTGGTCAATATAAACGTGTCCGTAATGAATTTGCCTCAGTCTTAACTGGTAAAGGGCTAACTTATGGCGGAAGTTTAATTCGTCCTGAAGCAACAGGTTACGGTACAGTTTATTTTGCACAACATATGCTCAATACACGTGGAGAAACTATTGAAGGCAAACGCGTATTAATTTCCGGCGCAGGCAATGTAGCACAATATGCGGCAGAAAAAGCGATTCAGTTAGGAGCAAAAGTTCTGACTATGTCGGATTCTAATGGCTATGTAAAATTCCCGGATAGTGGTATGACAGAAGCACAACTTGCCGCTTTAATTGAATTAAAAGAAGTCCGTCGTGAACGTATTGCGGTTTATGCGAAAGAACAAGGTTTAGCTTATTTTGCTAACCAAAAACCTTGGTCTGTTCCTTGTGATGTCGCACTACCTTGCGCTACCCAAAATGAACTCGATGCAGATGATGCAAAAACCTTATTACAAAATGGCTGTATTTGCGTAGCAGAAGGCGCCAATATGCCATCAACTCTTGGTGCAGTAACTGCATTTATTGATGCGAAAATTCTATATGCTCCAGGAAAAGCGAGTAACGCCGGCGGTGTTGCCACTTCAGGTTTAGAAATGAGCCAAAATGCTATTCGCCTTTCTTGGTCAAGAGAAGAAGTGGATCAACGCTTATTTGATATTATGGCAAACATCCATGAAAACTGTGTTGCCAACGGTAGTGAAAGCAGCGGCTATATCAACTATGTAAATGGCGCAAATATTGCTGGTTTCCGCAAAGTAGCAGATGCAATGTTGGCTCAGGGTATTGTGTAAAATAATTGGTTTAATAGATAAAAGAGTAAGTTAATCAGATTTTAACTCACTCTTTTTATTTACAAATCCAGTATGTAGAGATATTTTACTTCATTACTTTCGTTAATAATGAATCATAACTATCCACCACCTCATAAACCACATCACCATTACTAATTGCTTTGAAATGCTCTCGTGCACAATGGATTTTTGACTCCTCGATTAGACGCAACTGCATAGAATTCATGGATCCTTTGGTTTCTGCCACAAAATAAATATGTTTTATGGAGCCTTGGTAGAACGCAATTGCCCAATCAGGATTATAATTTCCTACTGGGGTGGAGATATAAAAGCTATTTGGTAGCTTCACATAGACGGCAACTTCCTTACTAATATCAAGTTCTGCGGCAAATTCTCTCTCATTACTTGAATCATAGATAAGGTGGTCATATAAATGCTTTTGCGTTTTTATGGCATTGGCATCTAAACGTCCCTTAATTGTTGGATCTGTGAAGATTTCTGTACCATACTGCTCATCCATCACATTGTAGGTGATATGTTGAATAATAGCTGTCGCTTTTTCATCGTTAATTAAGGAAGATGCTTTAAGAATAAACTCTTCTGGATTGTTTTGAAACTGATTAAAAATCGAGGGTTGAATACCACGCAAAATCTGAATAATTGCTTTACGCGTTAAGCCTGTTGCATTAACAAGCTTTCCAATAAGATCATATTTGATATCAGATTTTACTATAGTAGTACTTCCATAATCTCCACTCTGCTCTTTAACAAAAGCCATACTATTTATCAATGCTTCCTTGGAACTGATTTCATCCATTATCCCTGTTTCTACACGATAATAAATCCTCGAGATGCGTAGATTTTTATCCAATGATTGGATGGATTTCTTTACCAATTCCTCTGTTTCAAAATCAACAATATAGACAGATTTTGCATTGATTTTCGCCCATAGTGCTTTAAACTCTGGCATTGCGAGTTTATCTTCATCAAGATATAACTCTACATTATTGTAGCGAGCATTCTCTGGCTGCATCACACGCTCATCGTAGACAGAGTCAAGTATAGTAATGATGGAATCAGCATAACTAGCTACACTATCCGGAAAGACGAGAGTACCACTACGCCTGTGTTCGTGGTATTTATCTGTTAGCAAATTCTTTTCATCAATATAATCTTGTTTAATCAGAGCATGGAGAATCTTAGCTACCATATCGGCATCCGCAATACACGGTTCACCTTGTGCGTTTGTGAGTGTTTTAAATTTAAAAATCTCGTCTGTCACTGCACGAGGTCTATCGGCGACATCCTGTGCCAACTCTTCTTGTAAACCTTTGGAAAAACTATCGTAACTCTCGCTGGCAATAACGGTCAGAATGTTCACATTATGCACATCCTCACCTAGCATATTCACATCCATGCGTTCACCTTCTTGGTTCACACAAAGACGCAATCCACGCCCCACTTCTTGACGTTTACGAGTATCACTCGTACTTTGTTTTAAGGTACAAATCTGAAAAACATTGGGATTATCCCAACCTTCTCGCAAAGCGGAGTGAGAGAAAATAAAACGTACAGGCGACTTGCTTGGGTTTCTATCCAGCAATAACTCCTTGTTTTTCATGATTAAATCGTACGCATCCACATCATCTGTGGAGGTTTCTTTGCGGCCCAATTTGGAATCAATCATTCTCCCTTTTTTATCAATGGAAAAATAACCTGCGTGTGTTTTATCAGCAGATATCGCCTCTAAATACTGAAGGTAGCCCTCATCACCGATTTCTGTTTGAAGATGTGCGATGACATCGTGATATTCTTCTTCAAACATCGTTGCATAGTCGCCATTAAATGGTTGCCCTGCCTCGTCATATTGTTTGTACTTAGCGACTTCATCGATAAAGAATAGGGAGAGCACTTTAATCCCTTTATGAAATAGCTCTCGTTCTCGTCGGATATGCGAATCGATCGTTTCTCTGATTTGGATACGGCGCAACTGATCAATGCTGATATTTCCAATCACATCACCCGCATAAATCTTAATACCATTGACAAACTCAACCGAATCATCCCGTCCATCAATGCGAGCGACGACAAAACCATCTTTATACTGTTCTAACTCACCAGAATTATCGTATAAGTTATACCCCTCAGAAACCGTGCGAGTAACTTTTTTCACTCCAGTTTTGGTCTTATAGTCAAACTGAATCGTCGCTGTCGGTGCGGCTTTAGAGAGATTAATGCCCTCCAAATAGACAAAACTCTCTGTCGCACTACTTCCAGATGGGTGAATGCCTTTTACGGCAATTTTCTTCACTAAGCGTTTGTTATAGGCTTCCACCGCATCAAGACGATACACCATGTTATAAATGCTGTCTTTTTTATGCGTCGCCGAATAACGCAGTGTCATTAAGGGATTGAATTGCTTAAGGTTTTCCTTGGTTTGTTTACCCTCCACGGATTGCGGTTCATCAATAATCACGATGGGATTGGTTTTAGCGATAATATCAATAGGACGACGTGAACGAAACTCATCTAATTTCATGTAGATACGTCGTGCGTCCTTACCTTTGGCATTAAAGGCTTGTGCATTGATAATCATCACATTAATCGCATTATCTGAGGCAAAGCGATCAATCTCCGTCAAACGTTTTGAGTCATAGATAAAAAAGCGTACCTTTTTACCATATTCTTCTGCAAAATGCTCTTGCGTAATCTGAAAAGACTTGTATACCCCCTCACGAATCGCAATGCTCGGTACCACCACAATAAACTTGCTCCAGCCATAGGCACGATTGAGTTCATACATGGTCTTGATATAAGTATAGGTCTTACCCACCCCCGTTTCCATCTCAATGGTGAGATTGTAACGCCCTTCTAACTTATCAGAAGGCTTGAGTTGATAGCTGCGTTGCACCTTCTGCAAGTTTTCGAGAATAGCGATGTCACTTAAACCGATTTTCTGATTGCTCCAACCGGTGAAATCTTGCTCTTCTGTCAATGAGCTCTGTGCTTGCATCACACCCTTATCCATCATATACGAAGGCGTATGGTAAAGTTGCCCTGCAAAAACATCGACGACGGCTTTAGCGGCATCGACTTGGAACTTTTGATGTTTAAACTGTAATTTCATCGCTATTCCTGCCTAAATAACTTTCACACGAGTATCAGGTGCTATGAGTTTAAAGATTTCACCCACGTTGATTTTGGCAGGGCTACTGGCAAAACTGCTATCGCGAAATACCGCACGTAATGGCTTTTGCTTGGCAATCGCTTTAATCACGCTATCAGGAATATCCTCTTCAAAACAAGCGATTAAATCACCGTCATTATAGTTATGGACAGTGTAACCCTCTATTTGCTCTGAATGATACGGTAAAGAAAGTGGTAGTCCCCATTCCAATAAGCAGCCAAATAATAAGTCTAAATCTGTACGATCTGCCTTGATATTTGACTCAAGCCCTGCCAACATCTCTTGCGAGTACTCGGATGGCGTGTAATACACATCGGTCATATTGCTGTCGTCTAACTTCAGAACACGGAAACCGCCGTCAAATGTGTGCGTAGGGGGGGGGGGGTAAACTCTTCGGCTATTTTCTTGGCGGCACGGCGAATGCGCTCCTTGCCGATTTCGCAGATATTCTTATAACCTGCTTTATAGGCTTCTGATTTTTCATCTGTCGCTTCAGGCAGCTGCACCATAATGAATTTTCGATTACCGCCATCTTCGGCGTTGAGTTTCATTACGGCGTGAGCAGTAGTGGCAGAGCCGGAGAAGAAGTCAAGGATGATGGAATCTCCAGCAGATGAGATTTGAAGCATTTTTTCAACTAATTCTATTGGTTTAGGAGTATCAAAAATCTGAATTCCGTCAAACAAACTCTTAATTAATGCTGCCGCTTGTCTTGAAGTGCCAAATTGAGAACCTGCCCATAAATTTTCAGGAGTTCTTCCATGTTGTTCACACAAATAAATTTTTCTAATAATTCCAGAATTATCTTGTTTAAATTTTATTTCCCCAGATGACAGTTTCTCTTGTAGAACAGATTCTGACCACCGCCATCCATTTGTAGGTGCATCTATAATTTTCCCATTTGGTGCCATAATAGGATAACAAAGCGTAGGTCTGTAACTTGGACTTCTCACATCCCCACTTCTCCATAATCCCTTGGGGTCATTATCTGGATTGCTATAATTTTTATTGTCCTCTTCAGTCCTTTCAAAATAAAATTTTGAAAGAAATCTCTTATCCTTAACATACAACAGTATATTATTATACTGTCGCGAGAAGTGAGGTTCATCGTTCTTGCTCTGCTGAGTATGTTTCCACACAATATTCGCTAAAAATCCATCAGCTCCAAACACCTCATCACAAATCTTTGCTAAATTTCCTTGTTCTCCCTCATCAATACTAATAAAAATCACCCCATCATTCGCCAGCAAATTCCTCGCCAACATCAAGCGTGAATAAATCATCGAACACCAGTCTGAATGGAACCTTCCATTAGAATCTGTATTTTTAAATAAACGATTACCGTCTTCATCAAAACTACCTGCTTCTTCTTCATAGTCCTCAGTAGAAGTCGCAAAATTATCTCGGTAAATAAAATCATTTCCCGTGTTATATGGCGGATCAATATAAATCATCTTCACCTTACCTAGATAACTCTCTTGCAACAATTTCAAGACTTCAAGGTTATCCCCTTCAATATAAAGATTCTCAGTCGTATCCCAATTTACCGACTCTTCTTGGCATGGGCGTAGGGTTTTACGGATGGGTTTATTGGCTTCCACGATAGCCGCTTTTTTACCTACCCATGTGAATTCATAGGCTTCATCACCTTCAAGCACATCGTCGGAGAGCATTTGTTTCAGCAGTTCAAAATTAATGGCTTTCTTTAACTGGCCGTTTTCATTCCGACTTTCGGTAATGCAATTGGGGAAAAGAGCTTCTATTTTTTCAATATTTTTAGCTGTCATATCCACTGATTCCATTTTCATTTTTCCATTACATAATCTCTATGCTGTTTTAACTCACTATTCATTTCTACCTATTTATTGAACTATTTTTCCTTACGACTTTTAGATATCAATACGTCTATTTATCACTAGTAAATACAAAAGGTATTTATCTTACCAATATCCCCAATAACGATGACGAAAGATAGGTCTGCCTAAATCATAAGGTGGATAATCTTCATAGAATTGTCTTTCAATTTCCATCTGTCTAATTTGCTGTTCTGCCATATAATTTTGTAATGCCAATTTATAACAAGCTTGGAACATCGGATCATTCACTTTCTTGGTATATTCTGCTTTAAACTCTTTTTGCTGTTTTTCAGTTAAACCAATATCTTGATCAAAATGACGTTTCATCAAATATGCTGTTTCTTCATCACATTGTTTTGCTAGAGAAACCTGTAATGCTTGTTGCTGACGAACTTTCGCCTCTTCCCTTGCTCGTTGTTCTTCCGGAGATAAAGCACAGCTGGCAAGTACACTGATTGACATAAGCAATAACATAAATTGTTTCATAAATACCACCATTCACTTAGTGTTAAATACTTTTTGATCATACTCGATTTAATCGTTAAATGCTCTATCGCTATCACCTTTTATTAAATAATTTTATTTTTATGCTATTAACTCATTATCTTTATCCATATAAAAAAACTGCACCCTATTTTTAATAGGATGCAGAAGTTATTTAAGGATGTTATATGAAACCTAACTATTATTTCTTCTTCGCATATTTCAAAGAGTCAATTGCAACCGCTAAGATAATAATTGTACCTTTGATAATGTATTGCCAATATGGGTTAACACCGATATAAGTTAAACCATAGTTGATAACGGTGAAGATGATTACCCCAGTGATAACACCGATAACTGTACCCACACCACCAGCGAATGATACACCACCAACCACACAAGCAGCGATAGCATCCAATTCGTACATAAAACCAAGGTTGTTAGTTGCACTACCGATACGACCGCCTTCTAACATCCCTGCGAAACCATAGAAGGCACCAGCTAGAACATAGACAAAGATTAAGTTACGAGCTACGTTTACACCTGATACTCTTGCAGCTTCTGGGTTACCACCGATAGCAAACATATTTTTGCCAAAGCGGGTTTTATTCCACACTACCCAAACAAAGAACGCAGCAACCGCAGCATAAATCGTGATATAAGAGAGTCTAAAATCACCTAATTGGAAAAAACCTTGTGTAAATTCTGAGAATGATTTGCTAAATCCAGCAATTGGTGAAGAACCTACTGCATCATAGTAAAGTGAGTTAGCACCATAAACGATAATCATCGTACCTAAGGTAGCAATAAATGGTGTTACATTAAGATAAGCAACAATTAAACCATTCACCATCCCAATCACTGCACCAATACCACATACAATAAGAATTACCACCGGAATTGGCATTTCTGCTAAATCTGGGAATACTCGGTTTGTATTATCTAACGCTTGTAACATAGTAGCAGACACTACCGCAGCAAGACCAACCTGACGACCAGCAGATAAGTCAGTACCTTGAGTAATCAAAATACCCGCCATACCTAGTGCAATAATCAATCTTACTGATGATTGTGTGAGAATGTTACTGAAGTTCAATAAACTTAAAAAGGTATCATCTTGAGAAACGATCACCCCTAACAAGATCAATAGAACAAAATAGATTGCATTTTGTTTCATAAAATCTAGTGATTTTTTTTGTTGAATACCAACCATAATTCAATCCTTTTATCAACTATAAATATTTCGCTGCTAGTTGCAAAATCTCTTCTTGCGAAGTTTTTGCCGTTTCGACAATACCTGCAACACGACCATTACTCATTACTAAAATTCTGTCGGTTACCCCCAAAAGTTCAGGCATTTCAGAAGAAATCATAATGATCCCTTTGTCTTTTTCCGCTAACTGCATCATTAATTGGTAAATTTCAAATTTTGCACCAACGTCAATACCACGTGTTGGTTCATCCATCATTAAAATTTCAGGTTGCGTTAATAACCAACGACCAATAATCACTTTTTGTTGGTTACCACCAGAAAGTGAACCAATATTGGTACGATGTGATGGTGTTTTTACATTCATTGAATCAATAACCCATTGAGTATCACTTTTCATTTTAGTTGTACTCAATAAGCCAAATTTACCTAAGTAAGATTTCATATTGGAAATCAAGGAGTTAAATTCAATGCTCAAATTGGCATAAATACCTGTCGAACGGCGTTCTTCCGTAATCAATGCAAAACCATTATTAATCGCTTCTAATGCACTACGGTTACGCATTTCTTTACCATGCAATTTGATTGTACCGCTGCGTTTTTCACGAATACCAAAAATGGTTTCTACAATATCAGTACGTTTTGCACCAACTAACCCAGCGATACCAAGAATTTCACCTTTACGAAGTTCAAAGCTAACATCTTGGATAGAAGGTTGGTTTTTGGCAGTTAAATGTTCTACGGTAAGGATAGTTTCTTTTGGTACATTGTGTTTTTCTGGGAAGCGCTGTGTTAATTCACGCCCTACCATCATTGCAACTAATTGATCCATATTGGTATCTTTAATTGCAACCGTATTCACCCATTTACCATCACGTAAGATGGTGACTTCATCACAGATTTTGAAAATTTCGTCCATTTTGTGTGAAATATAGATAATTCCACAACCACGATTCTTCAGTTTTGCAATAATCTTAAATAAATGATCGACTTCTTTTTCTGAAAGGGACGATGTCGGTTCGTCCATAATCACAATTTTTGCGTTGTATGAGAAAGCTTTTGCAATCTCAATCATCTGCATTTGTGAAACAGAAAGTTTTGCAACTCTTTCTTTTGGATCAATATCAATATCTAATTCATCAAAAATCGCTTTTGTATCACGATACATTTTACCATGATCCACTAATCCTGCTTTCAATGGATAACGACCTAACCAAAGGTTATCCATTACACTTCTTTGACGAACTAAGTTTAATTCTTGGTGCACCATGGAAATCCCGTTTTCCAGTGCCTCTTTTGATGTTTTAAAATTAACTGTTTTTCCGAGATAAAGAATCTCACCTTCATCTTTGGCGTAAATACCGAACAGACATTTCAGTAATGTTGATTTTCCTGCACCATTTTCACCCATTAATGCATGCACGGAATATGAACGTACCGTTAAGTTTGCATGATCGAGCGCTTTCACACCGGGAAATGACTTACTGACGTCCTTCATTTCTAACAGTATTTCACTTCGGTTTTCGACTTGCATTGACATATCTAACCCCAAACTAACGAAAGAGGGGAGGAATCTCCCCTCTAGGAATGACAAATCACGGTATTATTTTAAGAAATCACCTAAATTATCTTTATCTACGCCAACATATGGAACACGAACATAACGTTTATTAATTTTCCATTGTGTACCTTCGTCAGCTGCTTTGCCATGTGCTAAGTTGTTAGATAAATCAACAACTGCTTGCGCTTGGTTTACACCATCATTTAACACAGTACCTGAAATTTCACCTTTCTTAATTAATTGCAATACTTCTGGTAATGCATCAACACCAAAGATTGGTAATTTCTTACCATGTGCTTTAGTTGCTTCTAATGCACCCATTGCCATACCATCGTTGTTAGAGATGATAACTTCGATATCTTTTGCTTTAGAGCTTGATAACCATGCGTCAGTTTTATCTTTCGCCATCGCAGCATCCCACATACCAGTATCTAAGAAGAGTTGCTCAGTTTGGATACCTTTTGCATTTAATTCCTCAATCACATATTTAGTACGTGCTTCTGCATCTGGGTGGCCTGGTTCACCTTTTAATAATACAAATTGGATTTTACCGTCTTTATTTAAGTCCCAATCTGGATTTGCTTTCCATTGTTTTGCAATTAAGTCACCTTGGATAACGCCAGATTCTTTTGGATCAGTACCAACGAAGTATGCTAAATCATAGCTGTCGATTGCTTTTTGACCTGGATCTTTGTTGAAGAATACAACTGGTACATTACTTGGTTTTGCTTTAGCAATAATGGTTGGTGCTGCTGAAGGGTCAACTAAGTTAATTGCTAACGCTTTAACACCTTTAGAAAGTAGAACATCTACTTGGTCATTTTGGATTGATTGTGCATTTTACGAGTCATTCATTAATAATTTAATGCCAGGAACTTTTTCTGCATCTTTATTAATTTCTTTACGCATTAATGACATAAAGTTGTCATCGTATTTGTAAATGGTTACACCGATACGCACATCTTTTGCTTGTGCTACAGAACCTAAACCTAAGCCTAATGATAAAGCAATCGCACTTAATACAATTTTCTTCATAATACAGATCTCCTGATTATATTTTACTGGAAATTCATAGTGTTAAAGTTAACAACTTTCCTTCGTTTAATAGCTCGCTACTTATTCGCCAACTATTTTGTTATCTTTCCATACCACTCTTGCAGAAATAATAACTGTTAATAGCATACCGCTTTTTTTGCACCTTTGATGTGATCGGTTTCACAAAAATGTAACTCCATTACAATTTTTTTTATTTTTGCCGTCTTTCTACGGAAAAACGTCTTACTAAAGTAGGATTAAATTGAATCGGTTTTGGTAAATTTACATCATCATTAGCTAAACCAAGCGCTAATTCAGCTGCATAATTTGCCATTAAATCAATAGGATAACGAATAGTTGTTAATTTAGGAATTAAATGGTTTGCAATCGGCATATCATCAAAACCAATAACAGAAAAATCTTTTGGCACTATAATACCGTTTTCACTAAGTACTGACATTGCCCCAGACGCCATAGAATCGTTATATGCTACCACAGCAGTTAAGTCACTGTTATAACTCAATAAATTGATCATTGCCTCTTCACCACCTTCAAAGTTTGGTGAAGCTTGTGTTATCGCTAATTTACGTACAGGTAGATTATATTTTTGCAACATATTCAAGTAACCCTGTAAACGGTCTGTTTCATCATGGATCGGATGGTTAGATCCAATATAACCAATGCAGCGATGACCGCATTTAATCAAGGTTTCAGTCGCAATTTCAGTACCTTTAGTATTATCTAAACCAACACAGCGATGTTCGAAACCTGGTATCACACGATTGATAATGACCATTCCTTTTACTGCTCGTAAATAATTCGCCAACTCCTCATCAGACAAGGCTTTAGCGTGCACTACTAAACAGGTACAACGCTTACGTAAAAGGTTATCAATCGCCTTACGTTCTTTCTCTGCATTGTGATAACCAATGCCAATCAAAATATTTTTTTGATACTTTTCCGCAACCTGATCAACTGATTTTACTAAAATAGCAAAAAAGGCATCTGTTACATCAGTTACAACCACCCCTATCGTATCAATACTTTGCGACGCTAAAGCTTGAGCATTTGCATTCGGCTGATAATTTAATTCTGTAACTGCTTGTAATACTTTATTTTTTGCCTTATCACTAATACTTTCATGATTATTTAATACCCGAGAAACAGTGGCTACGGAAACGCCAGCTAACTTAGCTACATCACGAATTGTTACCATATTTTCAACCCATCAATGACTCTGTTACATAATTTGCTTAAATAATACCGCTAAATTAACCTATATAGGGATAAATATGTTCTTTTTGTGATCTAGATAACAGTTTATTCGCCAAATAATTGGTATCTTACACAGAAATTTTGTAACCGTTTTCATTTTTAATACAAGGAATATCTCATGAGCGATTTTTTTGATCCTACTGAACATCCACATCGTCGTTATAATCCGCTTAAAGGTGAGTATGTTCTTGTTTCACCACATCGTGCAAAACGCCCTTGGCAAGGTCAGCAAGAAAAGGTTGTAGATGAGCAAAAACCTAGCCACGATCCAAATTGTTACCTTTGTCCAGGCAACAAGCGCATTACTGGTGAACAAAATCCACAATATACAAAACCATTTGTATTTAAGAATGATTTTTCCGCTTTGCTGACACAAACACCGACACCACCAGCAAGCGATAATCCGTTATTTCAAGTTTCTCAAGCGACTGGAGAGAGTCGTGTTGTCTGTTTTTCTCCCGATCACAGTAAAACACTACCATTATTGACAGAACAAGAAATTGTTGAAGTGATCAAAGTGTGGCAACAGCAACTTACAGAATTAGGACAACAATATCCATGGGTACAAATTTTTGAGAATAAAGGTGCGGCAATGGGATGTTCAAACCCACATCCGCATGGACAAATTTGGGCAAATAGTTTCCTACCGAATGAAATTGCTCGAGAAGATCAAATGCAACGCCAATATTTGGCGCAACATGGTTCAGTTTTGTTAGTCGATTATGTGCAACAAGAATTACAACGCAAAGAACGTATTGTGGTTGATACAGAGCATTGGTTAGCGGTCGTACCTTTTTGGGCAATTTGGCCTTTCGAAACCTTATTATTACCAAAAGCTCACGTTCAACGCTTAACTGAACTAAATGAAGCACAACGAACTGATTTAGCAGTTGCCATTAAACAACTGACTACCAAATATGACAATTTATTCTCTACCTCTTTCCCTTATTCTATGGGCTTCCATGGTGCGCCATTTAATCAGGAAGATAATCAACATTGGCAGTTACATGCACATTTCTATCCGCCATTGCTACGTTCCGCTACAGTACGTAAATTTATGGTGGGCTATGAAATGCTAGCCGAATCACAACGTGACTTAACTGCTGAACAAGCGGCGACTCGTCTTGCTGCTCTATCCACTATTCACTATAGCCAAACCAATTGATCGAGCGAGGAATTTATGAATCCAATCCAGCAATCTAAACAAGTCTTTATTGAACGTTTCGCTGTACAACCAACGCTACAAGTTTATGCGCCAGGACGTGTAAACCTTATTGGTGAACATACAGATTATAACGACGGTTTTGTAATGCCTTGTGCTATCAATTATGGTACGGCTATCTGTGGCAACTTACGTGATGACCATCAATTCCATATCTTTGCCGCAGATTTAAATGAAACCGATCAATTTTCTTTAATTGAAGAAATCAAACCTGTCGATCGTAAATGGTGCAATTATATTCGTGGTGTTGTTCATTTTATTCAACAAGTCTGCCCTGAATTTAAACAAGGTGCTAATTTAGTCATCAGTGGCAATGTGCCACTATCATCTGGCCTAAGTTCTTCAGCAGCATTAGAAGTTGCAACAGGGAAATTCTGTCAACAACTTGGAAATTTAGCGCTAACTAATACTGAATTAGCGTTGATTGGGCAAAAATCAGAAAACATTTTTGTTGGCTGCCAATGCGGCAATATGGATCAATTAATTTCTGCTTTAGGACAAGAACATCATGCACTTATGATTGATTGCCGTAGTTTAGATACTGTACCGACACCAATTCCAGATAATTTAGCCGTAATGATTGTTAACTCTCACGTTAAACACGATCTTGTCGATGGAGAATACAATACTCGTCGCCAGCAATGTGAACAAGCTGCAGCTTTCTTTGGTGTCAAAGCATTACGTGATGTAACGGTTGAACAATTTAATGCAAAAGGTGATGAACTCGCAGCAGCTAATCCACTCGCTTATAAACGAGCAAAACACGTTGTTACCGAAAATCAACGTGTGTTAGAAGCGGTTGAAGCATTAAAACACAATGATATTACTCGTTTAGGTGAGTTAATGGCGCAATCTCACGATTCTATGCGTGATGATTTTGAAATCACTGTGCCAGAAATTGATTACTTAGTTGAATTAGCGCAATTAGTGATTGGAAAAACGGGCGGAGCTCGTATGACAGGCGGCGGTTTTGGCGGCTGTATTGTAGCGATTGCACCACAGGATAAAGTCGAAGCTGTCCGCAAAATCATTGCTGATAACTATCATAAGCAAACTGGATTAAAAGAAGATTTCTATGTTTGTACCGCTTCACAAGGTGTACATCTATGTTAAAACAAAGCCGTATTTTCGCTCCCGATCAACAAGCCTATCAGTTGATCACTTTAACAAACTCAAACGGTATGCAAGTACAATTAACGGATTGGGGTGCAACGCTACTCTCTATTCTTGTTCCTGTTAAGGGTAAATTAAGAGAAGTATTATGTAGTTGTCCACTTGAACAACTTGCTAACAATCAAGCTTATTTAGGTGCAACGATTGGACGATTTGCCAATCGTATTGCAAAAGGTAAATTTCGTTTGAATGGCCGTACTTTGCATATCGTTAAAAACCAACAAAACTTACATAGCTTACATGGTGGAAATGGATTTGATCAGCGTCGCTGGCAAGTTGAAGCTAGTCAACAAAACAGTGTCACACTATCACTCTATTCACCAGATGGCGATCAAGGTTTCTCAGGAAACTTACAAACAAAAGTGATTTACCGTTTACAAGATGATAATACGCTTGTGATTGAATTTATTGCAGAAAGTGATCAAGACACTGCACTAAACCTCACCAACCACGCTTATTTTAATCTTGATGATAAGGTTTCAGATGTTAGACAACATCAGTTGCAACTATTTGCCGATTACTATTTACCAGTAAATAACGAAGGTATTCCTAATCAACCATTGACCGCAGTGGATAATACTCACTTTGATTTCCGTCAAGCAAAAGTCATTGGTCAAGACTTTTTACAAGATAGCGATCAGCAGGCGGTTGGTGGTTATGACCATGCATTTCTACTACAAGGAAAAGTAGGAGAATTAAAACCTGCCGCTAAACTGACTTCGGCAACGGGTGATTTAACGCTAGTTCTTTCCACCACTCAAGCTGCAGTACAGGTTTATACAGGTAACTTTTTGGCTGGAAACCCAAGTTATTGTGGTACTTATCAGAATTATCAAGCAATTGCACTTGAACCTGAAGCGCTGCCAGATGCTCCGAATCATCCGGAATGGTATCAATATGGTGGGATTCAAAAAGCTGGAAAACGTTATCAGCATCAAATCGTGTATCAATTTATCTAAGATGAAAAAAGAGTGGCTTTAATTTAGCCACTCTCTTATCTCAATAACTAATCAATTAAATTTTGCTGAAAAAGATAATCCAACACTAAACATCCCGCTTGTGAGCAAATTGCTTTATCTTTAGTAGTTAGCCAACGAATTTCTTCAATTTCTGCACTGGCAGATAGTTCTCCTTGATATTGCGCTTGATAACAACGCATAATCACCATTACCCCTTCTGCTTTACCATGTGCTTGTGCTTGAAAGGTTTCCACTAGTTGTAAGCTATCCGGTAATAAATCAACATTTAATTCCTCTTTAATTTCACGAATTAATGCTTGTTGATCACTTTCCCCTTTTTCTCGTTTGCCACCCGGTAAATAATACTGATCTTTACCATAAGAACGTGTCATTAATACACGTTTATTGTCTAATAAAATCCATGCGAGTTTATCAATATGTTGTGTCATTCTTTCCTCCTATAAAATTATTTTATGACTATTCCCTTGTGTAGAATTTCTTTGCTAGTATAGAGCGTTTTTGACAAACCGTAACCTTTAAATTGAGATAGGATAATTATGCTCACTGTCTATGGAATTAAAAATTGTGATACTGTGAAAAAGACTTTAACTTGGCTGCAACAACATCATCTCGAAGCAGTATTACATGATTATCGTCAACAAGGCATCGATCGAAACTTTTTACAACAAGTTGCCGATTATTTTGGTTGGGAAAATTTGGTAAATAAGAAGAGCACTACTTGGCGTAATCTTGATCAACAAACCAAAGAACAATTAAATCAAGACAATGTTTTCGATCTATTACTTGCACAACCTACATTGATTAAACGCCCAATTGTATTAGGTGATAATCTTCAACTCATTGGCTTTAATCAAAAACAATATGCTGAGTATTTTGAGGTAAACTAATGAAACAACAGGTTATCTCTCTAGCTCAAGACTTAATTCGCCGCCCGTCTATCAGCCCCAATGACGAAGGCTGTCAGCAAATAATTGCGGATCGTTTAGCTCAATTAGGATTTCATATTGAATGGATGCCATTTGGTGAAACATTAAATCTCTGGGCTACTCATGGTCAATCAGCACCTACTATTGTATTTGCTGGACATACTGATGTTGTGCCAACAGGTAATGAACAACAATGGAATTATCCACCGTTTTCTGCGGAGATCGTTGGCGATCTGTTATATGGTCGTGGAGCTGCGGACATGAAAGGATCCTTAGCGGCAATGGTTATTGCTGCTGAAGAATATGTCAAACAGCACCCTAATCATCCAGGGCGTATTGCTTTTTTGATTACTTCTGATGAGGAAGCAGCGGCAAAAGATGGTACGGTAAAAGTAGTGGAAGCATTAATGGATCGTGGTGAACAAGTCGATTATTGTTTAGTAGGCGAACCTTCTAGTACTACTGTCGTTGGCGATATTGTTAAAAACGGACGCCGAGGTTCTATTACAGGGAATCTTTATATTGAAGGCATTCAAGGTCACGTGGCATATCCTCACCTTGCCGACAACCCAATTCATAAAGCAGCTGCATTTATACAGGATTTAGTGAATATTCAATGGGATAATGGTAATGAATTTTTCCCACCAACTAGTCTGCAAATTGCGAATATTCATGCCGGTACAGGTTCAAATAACGTAATCCCGGGCGAATTGTACATTCAATTTAATCTACGTTTTAACACTGAAACTACTGATAATAAGATCAAACAACGTGTAGAAGAGTTATTAAAACAGCATAACTTGAAATATCGCCTTGAGTGGTGGTTATCCGGTCAGCCATTTTTAACGGCAAAAGGTAAATTAGTGGACGCTGTCGTACAATCATTGCAACAAGTTGCTAATATTACCCCTACCTTGGAAACCAGTGGCGGCACTTCTGATGGGCGCTTTATTGCGTTAATGGGAGCTGAAGTAGTAGAGCTCGGACCACTTAATAAAACTATCCATCGTATTGATGAATGTGTAAGCTGTACAGACCTAGCTACACTGACTGCAGTACATATACAAATGTTACAATCTCTCTTAGGGAAATAATGTATGTTATCTATTGATTGTTTAACTGGCAAATCACGTCAACATTTATCCCTTGTGCCATTAGCGCATTCCACTGCACATTTTTTACAGAAAGATGCTGCCAAAGCTTTTCTTGCTCTACAAAAAACTGCAAAAAAAGCGGGCTTTAATCTACAACCAATAAGCTGTTTTCGTGATTTTGCACGTCAGCAATGGATTTGGAATCATAAATTTAATGGTATAAGGAAGGTGCATGATAGATACGGCAATATTATTAACCTTTCTATGCTAGATGATTGGCAGCGTTGTGAAGCAATTCTGCATTGGTCTTCTCCGCCTGGAGCAAGTCGTCATCATTGGGGAACAGAAATCGATTTTTTTGATCCTCATTTGCTCACTTCAGGTGAACCTTTATCTCTGGAAGCACAAGCATACCAAAAAGGTAGCTGCTTTTTCCCATTAGTGGAGTTTTTACTAGATAACATTGCGCACTATGATTTTGAGTTACCCTACACTAAACTGCCAGACAATAAAAAACGAGGTATCGAATATTGGCATCTTAGTTATCAACCATTAGCAGAAAAAGCGCGACAACGACTCACCCCAGAAGTCTTGTTCGATACGTGGAAAAATGAAAAAATCGCTGGAAATTCAGCACTAAAACAACGAATTTCGACGCTTTTGAACACTTTATCCTATAAAGACGAAAAAGAAAGTTCCACTAATAATGGATTGTGATCAGAAGCTTTACTCTGTTCCGTAGTCGCTTCGATCACATCCATATCTCGGACAAAAAGATGATCTAATGGATATTGATTAAAACGTTCTCTTACATCAGGCGTAAATTTAACTTCACTTAATCCCAATTGTTGAGCCATATCTCTTATTAAGGCTGTTCTTTCTGCATTCCACGCATTAAAATCACCCGCTAAAATTACAGGTCCTTGATGAGCTTTTACTTGTTGTATTAATTGCTGCAATTGTTGCTGATAAGCTTCTGGTATCCATTCAAAGTTAATCAAATGAGCACTAATTACCAATAAAGATTGCCCATTTGCCAAAGCATAACTCGCACTAATACTCGATTTTGGTAACCGAATCCAAGGTTCTACTACGGATGCACTACAATAGCGCTGTGGAACAAATTTCGTTAATAACGCCACTCCCGCCGTAATATCTTTATAAGCAACTGGGCTAGCAAATAATTGTTGCGGCAGATCACTTAACATCTTAGGTAAGTTCTGTTCACTGGTAACTTCTTGCAATAGCAACAAATCACGATCCTGACTATAACGTGTTAATGCTTGCTGCCACCCTTGATCAAGTCCTTTATGTAAATTCCAAACCAAGATACGCAAGTGATCTTGATTAATCACTGTTGCTGTTTTTGCTAATGGTTGATAACAGGTGATTTTAGTCGTACCGTCTGGTGCGAAAGATTCTGCTTTAGTTAATGTTGAAAAGGAAAAATAAGTTGTTTGCGGTACAGGATAGATTGTTAATGGCTGCAGAAAAAACCAGCCAAGCAATAGTAACAACAAAACAAATAGTAAACTCTTTTTAACCAGACTTTTCATAAATTCTAAGAAAATTTTAAAATATACCTACATACTACCACTTTACTTATCCCCAATGAATTGCTTTAATAGCGAGCGTTAATGACTTTACTAAAGAAGGCTTATTATGAGCATTTATACTTATATTTGTTTTTTATCCGCCATCTCGATCATACTTGGTTTCGTTACCAGTAAAATCAGCGATAAAATTCAATCTACTATCGCCATTACTGCAGCAGCAATGGTAGGCTCCTTATTATTATTACTCCTTGGTTATCTTGGTTGGTTTCAGATCGATTCAATTGCAATCGAAGTGATGCAAAAAATTGATTTCAAGAGTTTCTTACTTGACGGGATCTTAGGGTTCTTATTATTTGCTGGTGCATTAGGCATTAAAATTCCAGTATTACGTGATCAAAAATGGGAAATCACTATTTTTGCTCTCTTCTCAACCTTAGCATCTACTTTTATTGTTGGCGCATTAATTTACCTTGTTGCCAACCTTATCAGCTTACCGATTGACTTTATCTACTGTCTATTATTCGGTGCATTAATTTCACCAACTGACCCAATTGCTGTATTGGCAATTATTAAAAATTTACGCGCACCAAAGCGTTTATCAATGCAAGTTGAGGGTGAATCCTTATTTAATGATGGTGTAGGTTTAGTAATTTTCGTCACCATTTTCACTGTTGCTTTCAGTACAGAAGAGATGACCGCGAGTGAAGTGCTACATCTTTTCCTACACGAAGCAATCGGCGGGATCTTATTTGGTTTCGTCCTAGGCTTAGTTGCCCATATTCTTATTTCAGCAACAGATGATGGTAGCTTGGAAATCCTATTAACTTTAACCATTCCAACAGCAGGCTTTATGCTAGCTAATATGTTAGGTGTTTCTGGTGCATTAGCAATGGTTGTTGCTGGAATTATGGTAGGTAACTGGACACGTCATCGTGGCTTCTCAGAACAAAGTCAGCGTTATCTTGATCACTTCTGGGAAATGATCGATCACTTCCTTAACTCACTACTCTTTTTCCTTATCGGTTTTGCGTTATTACTCATCGACTTTACCTTCAAAGGTTTCTTGATGATGTTATTAGCAATTCCAGTATGTTTGATCGCTCGTTACCTCAGTTTATGGATACCATATTCAGTACTAAAATTCTTCCGTACTTATAATCCATATACATTAAAAATTATGACTTGGGGTGGTTTACGCGGAGGTCTTGCTTTAGCAATGGCGCTTTCCTTACCGGCCAAAACAGTATTTGTGAATGGTACTGATGTCAAAGATATTATTTTGATTATGACCTATGCGGTAGTGGTATTTTCTATTTTGGTACAAGGTGTCACCATTGAGAAAATGATTAAGAAATCAAAACTGGTTGATCCTAATCGTGAAGAGTACCTCACACCAAGCAGTCATTTTGATTCTCATGTTTCTGCGCATAAATAATTTTGCTCACCATTAGAAGAATCAGTATAATTTACTCATCTCGCCGCACATCTCTATGTGCGGCATCTTTTTGTTTTGTATTTGGAGATAAATTATGACAGCAACAATTATTACTGTTGATGGACCCAGCGGTGTAGGCAAAGGGACTTTATGCCAAGCTCTTACCAAGCACTTTGGTTTTCATCTACTGGATTCTGGCGCAATTTATCGCATTTTAGGTTTAGCTGCCGCACAACATAATGTTGATTTTACTGATGAAACGGCTTTAGCTGCATTAGCAAATCAAATTGAAATTAGCTTTATTGCGCATGAAACTGGTGTGACCACTTTATTAAATCAACAAGATGTCAGTGATATTATCCGCACTCAGCAAGTTGCTGATTATGCTTCGAAAATTGCTGTTTTCCCTGCTGTTCGCGCTGCTTTATTGCAAAAACAACGTGATTTCGCGACAGCACCGGGTTTAGTTGCTGATGGGCGTGATATGGGAACAGTGGTTTTCCCAGAAGCTGAAATTAAGTTTTTTTTAGATGCAACTGCTGAAGAGCGCGCAAAAAGACGTTTAAAACAGTTGCAGGAAAAGGGAATTAATGGTAATTTTGCCCAGATTTTATCCGAAATTCAGGAACGAGATTATCGAGATAGAAATCGCGCAGTAGCGCCGCTTGTTCCAGCGGATGATGCGATTCTATTAGACTCATCTTCCCTTTCTATCAATGAAGTCTTTTCGTTGGCATTACAACATATTCGTCAGCGACTCCCTCATTTGGGATAGATCATTTTTGTGTGTTTATTCATGGATGGATAAACAATTATTATCAGCCCCGTTTAATAGGATTTTAAGCGGTCGTTATTAATTTATTGAAGATTAATCTATATGTCAGAATCTTTTGCTCAACTATTTGAAGAATCACTAAAAGAACTTGAAACTCGTCAAGGTTCAATTGTTACTGGTACCGTTGTTGCTATCAACAAAGGTTTTGTTTTCGTTGATGCTGGTTTGAAATCTGAAGCAGCTATTCCTGCTGAAGAATTCCAAAACGCTCAAGGCGAAATCACTGTTCAAGTTGGTGATCAAGTTCAAGTTGCGTTAGACGCTGTTGAAGATGGTTTCGGTGAAACTAAACTTTCTCGTGAAAAAGCAGTTCGTCACGAATCTTGGATTGCCTTAGAAAAAGCATACGAAGATCAAGAAACTGTTGTTGGTTTAATCAACGGCAAAGTGAAAGGTGGTTTCACTGTTGAGTTGAATGGTGTTCGTGCATTCTTACCTGGTTCATTAGTGGATACTCGCCCAGTTCGCGATACACTTCACTTAGAAGGTAAAGAATTAGAATTTAAAGTTATCAAATTAGACCAAAAACGTAACAACGTAGTTGTTTCTCGTCGTGCTGTTATCGAATCAGAAAATAGCCAAGAACGTGATCAATTATTAGAAACCTTACAAGAAGGCGCTGAAGTTAAAGGTATCGTTAAGAACTTAACTGATTACGGTGCATTCGTTGATTTAGGTGGTGTTGACGGTTTATTACACATCACTGATATGGCTTGGAAACGTGTTAAACACCCAGGTGAAATCGTAAATGTTGGTGATGAAGTTACTGTTAAAGTATTGAAATTCGATCGTGATCGTACCCGCGTTTCTTTAGGCTTAAAACAATTAGGCCAAGATCCTTGGGCTGCAATCGCTGAAAATCACCCAGTAAACAGCAAATTAACTGGTAAAGTAACTAACTTAACTGATTATGGTTGCTTTGTTGAAATTTTAGATGGTATCGAAGGTCTTGTTCATGTTTCTGAAATGGACTGGACTAACAAAAATATCCACCCATCTAAAGTAGTTAGCGTAGGCGACGAAGTTGAAGTAATGGTATTAGAAATCGATGAAGAACGTCGTCGTATTTCTTTAGGTTTAAAACAATGTAAACCAAACCCATGGCAACAATTTGCAGACACTCACAACAAAGGTGATCGTGTTCAAGGTAAGATCAAGTCAATCACTGACTTCGGTATCTTTATCGGCTTAGAAGGTGGTATCGATGGTTTAGTTCACTTATCAGATATTTCTTGGAATGTACCTGGCGAAGAAGCTGTACGTAACTACAAGAAAGGCGATGAAGTAGAAGCTATCGTATTACAAGTTGACGCGGCTAAAGAACGTATTTCTTTAGGAATCAAACAACTTGAAGAAGATCCTTTCAACAACTTCGTTGCAGTAAACAAAAAAGGCAGCGTAGTAAGCGCTAAAGTTGCTGAAGTTGACTCTAAAGGCGTGAAAGTTGAATTAGACAACGGTGTTGAAGGTTATATCCGTACTGCAGATCTTAACGGTGATGTAAATGTTGGTGATGTAGTTGAAGCTAAGTACACTGGCGTTGATCGTAAAGCACGTATTGTTCACTTATCAATCCGCGCTAAAGATGAAGCAGAAGAAGCAGCTGCATTAGCAAGCGTGAATAACAAACAAGAAGAAGTTGTTATTCCTAATGCAATGGCTGAAGCTTTCAAAGCAGCAAAAGGTGAATAATCCTAAGATCATTCATTGATTGAATAAATCCGATATGCTATAGCATATCGGATTTTCTGCAGTTTTATAAAAGGATACTAACATGACAAAGTCAGAATTAATTGAAAAATTGGTTAATCGTCATCCTACTATGCCGATTAAACAAATTGAAGGTTCAGTCAAAGAGATCTTAGAGCATCTTTCTAGTACTCTAGAAGCTGGAGATCGTATTGAAATTCGCCGTTTTGGTAGTTTCGCATTACGTTATCGCCAACCACGTACAGGACGCAATCCAAAAACTGGCTCTCAAGTTAGTCTTGAAGCAAAATCTGTTCCGCATTTTAAAGCAGGTAAAGAATTGCGCGAACGTGTTGATAGCTAAAGTTAATTACTATGTTCTATTCAAATTAAAATGCCACTGATTTATTCCAAATTAGTGGCATTGCCTTTTCAATCGAGATAACTTTCCTGTTTAAATTCAGAATTTTACTATTATAGTTTCACTATTTTTGGCATAATGAACCAACTTTGAATCTATTTAATTCTAGGGGGCAACGTGAAACTAAAATATATTCTAACACTGGTCGTCGTGATTGCTTTAATTATAGTAGGTATCACAGTTGGAGCGAACAATGACCAAGTTATCGCAGTCAATTACATTATTGCCAAAAGTGACATTCAACTCTCTTCTCTCGTTGCTATCTTATTTGGTTTTGGCTTCTTACTTGGTTGGTTAGTTACAGGTTTCTTCTACCTAAAATTAAAAATGAAAAATATTGCATTAAATCGTCAAATTAAAAAACAGCTTCAACAAATTAATGAATTAATGACCGCAAGAGATAAAAACGCATAATGCTAGAACTTCTCTTTCTCCTATTGCCTATCGCTGCAGCTTATGGCTGGTATATGGGGCATCGGAGTGCGAAAAAAGATCAAGAAGAAATTAGTAATAAACTCTCCCGAGACTATATGACTGGGGTGAACTTTTTGCTTTCTAATCAACAAGAAAAAGCAGTAGATCTTTTTCTTAAGATGTTGGAAAAGCAAGAATCTGAAAACGCAATTGACAACAACTATCAATTTGAAGCTGAACTCACTTTAGGTAATTTGTTCCGTTCTCGAGGTGAGGTTGACCGAGCATTACGAATCCATCAAAACATAGATAACAATCCAAACTACACTTACGAGCAAAAATTACTCACCAAACAGCAGCTAGCCAAAGATTTTATGTTTATTGGGTTTCTTGATCGTGCCGAGAAGTTATACCAAGAATTAAGTGAAGAACCTGATTATGCAGAAAATGCACTGCACGAATTGGCTAATATCTACCAACGTACTAAAGAGTGGCATAAAGCTATCGAAGTGGGTGAACGTCACCGTAAACTAACTCACGCAGAAAATAATATAGCGCTTTCACATTACTATTGCGAACTTGCTTTACAGCTTGAGCAAGAACAAAAGAATCGCCAACAGATTATCCCTTATTTGACCAAAGCATTAATTGTTTCGCCAAATTGTGTACGAGCTTCGTTAGTGTTAGCTGATGAATATGCCTTACAAGGTAATTACCAACAAGCAATCAAAACGTTAGAACATATTGCCGAACAAAATATTGCTTATGTCAGTGAATCATTACCTGCTTTAGTGAATTATTATCAACATTTACCGAATCATCACGAGTTAGAGTTATACTTAATACGTTTACAACAACAAAAAGCAAATAGCGCTGTTGTATTAACTTTAACCCACTATATTGAACAAAAATCTGGCGCAACCGTTGCGAAAAATCATCTTTATCATCAACTGGAAAAACAACCAACAATGCGAATTTTTCATCGTTTTATCCAGTATCAAATTGATGAATTAGAAGAAGGCAACGGTAAAGAGAGTTTAAAACTGCTCTACAATATTGTTGATGAAAGATTGAAGCAAAGCTTTGAATATCGTTGCAATCATTGTGGTTTCCAAAGTCATAAATTGATTTGGCAATGCCCATCTTGTCGCCATTGGGAAACTATTACACCGACTGAAAACTAAATTTAACCTTGAAACATAATGAGGAAAATCATGGAAAATAAAGTTATCGTTGCTTTAGATTATGAAACTAGAAAAGAAGCTATGCAGCTTGTTGATCAATTAGATCCTAGTTTATGTCGTTTAAAAGTTGGTAAAGAGATGTTTACCACTTTAGGAACAGAATTTGTTAAAGAATTGCAGAACCGTCATTTTGATGTATTCCTTGATCTTAAATTCCATGATATTCCTAACACCGTTGCAAGAGCTGTTCGCTCAGCGGCTGATTTAGGTGTTTGGATGGTTGATATGCACGCCAGTGGTGGTTTAAGAATGATGGAAGCAGCGAAAAAAATTCTCGAACCTTATGGTAAAGATGCTCCTATTTTAATTGCCATTACCGTATTAACAAGTATGGAAGAAGCTGATTTATTACAAATTGGTGTAAACACTTCACCAGAAGAACACGTCATTCGTTTAGCTCGTTTAAGTCAACGAGCAGGATTAGACGGCGTAGTATGTTCACCTCAAGAAGTAGAAATTCTCCGTCAACGTTGTGGAAATGACTTCAAATTAATCACCCCAGGCATTCGTCCTGAAGGCAGCCAATTAGGCGATCAACGTCGGGTAATGACACCGCGTGAAGCAATTGAAGCTGGTTCTGATTACCTTGTTATTGGTCGTCCAATTACACAAGCGGCAGATCCTATTGCCGTATTAAAACAAATTAATGCGTCTATCCAAGGGTAAACCATGTCAGATAGCCAATTAGTTTATTCCACAGAATTAGGACGTATTAAACCAAGTAAAACAACCGATACCCCAATCAATAAAGGCGATGGTATTGTACGTATTCAACGTCAAACTTCTGGTCGAAAAGGAAAAGGCGTTTGTGTAATTACTGGTTTAGCGCTCGAATCCGCTGCATTAAATCAACTCGCTTCTGAACTCAAAAAACGTTGTGGTTGTGGCGGTTCTGTTAAGAATGGCGCTATCGAAATCCAAGGTGAAAATCGCGATCTTCTTAAACAATTATTAGAAGATAAAGGTTTTAAAGTTAAACTAGCCGGCGGTTAATTCATATCATTCTCTCGTTGTTTTCAACGAGAGAATCTTTATTTCCTTTCACTAAAAATAGTTTCAGATGAAACCTTTTTGTGATATATCGCTCAAATTTAAACTATTTTCGCTTAAATATTTTGACACACCTCTCATAATCGAAAATATCCTCTTTATAAATACTCATTTTTTCTTTTAAATACACCACAAATGTTCGATTTTGAACATTACTTACCACTATCTACTCTTCAACTAGGAAAAAAAGGAGTGTTTATGGCACTTGATCATTCACTTAAAGGACAATGTATCGCAGAATTTCTCGGTACTGCATTGTTGATATTTTTTGGCTGTGGTTGTGTCGCAGCGGCACGTGTTGCTGGTGCACAATTCGGTCTTTGGGAAATTAGTATTGTTTGGGGAATGGGTGTAGCACTGGCAGTATATTTAACTGCTGGAGTTTCTGGTGCTCATCTTAACCCTGCCGTCACTATCGCTTTATGGAAATTTGCTTGTTTCGATGGTAAAAAAGTAGTGCCTTTTATCATTGCACAAGTCGCTGGTGGCTTTTTCGGCTCTGCCGTAGTTTATTTCTTATATCGTGGTGTTATTATCGATTACGAAGCAAGTCAACACATTATCAGAGGTTCAGCTGACAGCCTATTTACTGCCGGCATCTTCTCTACTTATCCAAATAGCCATATCGACTTACTTACCGCTGGTTTAGTTGAGCTAACTCTTACTGCTACATTAGTTGCTTTAATCCTCGCTTTAACCGACGATGGCAACGGTGTACCTCGTGGTCCATTGGCGCCATTACTTATTGGTATTTTGATTGCTGTACTTGGCGGTGCAATGGGACCATTAACTGGTTTCGCTATGAATCCTGCTCGTGATTTTGGTCCAAAACTTTTCGCTTCCCTTTCTGGTTGGGGTGAAATGGCAATGACAGGCGGACAAGCAATTCCTTATGCTTTAATTCCGATTATCGCACCAATTATTGGCGGTCTATTAGGCGCTTGGGGTTATCGCCGCTTCATTGGTAACAATCTTCCATGCAATAGTTGTAAAATTTGATCACGCACTCTTCATCAAAAGGTAATTATTATGACAGATAAAAAATATATCATCGCTCTCGACCAAGGTACCACTAGTTCTCGTGCAGTTTTACTTGATCATGATGCTAATATTGTCGGTATTGCACAACGCGAATTTACTCAAATCTATCCAAAAGCAGGTTGGGTTGAACACGATCCAATGGAAATTTGGGCTACCCAAAGCTCAACATTAAACGAAGTTGTTGCTAAAACAGGTATTAGTTCCGATCAGATCGCTGCAATTGGTATCACTAACCAACGTGAAACCACTATTGTTTGGGACAAAAATACTGGTAAACCTATTTATAACGCTATCGTATGGCAATGTCGTCGTACCGCAGATTTTTGCGATAAATTAAAAGCTGAAGGATATACCGACTATATTCGCAGTACGACTGGCTTAGTGGTTGACCCTTATTTCTCTGGTACTAAAGTAAGATGGATCTTAGAAAATGTTGAAGGTGCAAGAGAACAGGCAGAAAAAGGTGAATTACTTTTTGGTACTGTCGATACTTGGCTAATTTGGAAATTAACTCAAGGACGGGTACATGTCACTGATTATACGAATGCTTCACGTACAATGATGTTCAATATTCATACCAAACAGTGGGATGAAAAAATGTTAGAAATCTTAGGCATACCACGTTCAATGCTACCAGAAGTGAAAAACTCTTCTGAAATTTATGGACAAACCAATATTGGTGGTAAAGGTGGTATTCGTATTCCAATTTCAGGAATTGCAGGCGACCAACAAGCAGCATTGTATGGACACCTTTGTGTCAATCCAGGACAAGCCAAAAATACTTACGGTACCGGCTGCTTTATGTTAATGAACACTGGTGACAAAGCGATTACCTCTAAAAATGGCTTATTAACTACTATTTGCTGTAATGCGAAAGGTGAACCAGCTTACGCGTTAGAAGGTTCAGTATTCGTTGCTGGTGCTTCAATTCAATGGTTAAGAGATGAACTTAAAATTGTTCATGACAGTTCTGATACCGAATATTTCGCACAAAAAGTTCACGATTGTAACGGCGTATATGTTGTACCTGCATTTACCGGTTTAGGTGCACCTTATTGGGATCCATATGCACGCGGTGTGATTGTTGGCTTATCTCGTGGTGCAAATCGTAATCATATTGTACGTGCAACCTTAGAATCTATTGCTTACCAAACCAGAGATGTTCTTGAAGCAATGCAATCTGATTCAGGTGAAAAACTACAAACTTTACGGGTTGATGGTGGAGCCACAGCAAATAATTTCTTAATGCAATTCCAATCTGACATCTTAAACACTAAAGTTGAACGTCCAACCGTCAAAGAAGTCACCGCACTTGGCGCAGCTTATCTCGCTGGTTTAGCAACAGGATTCTGGAAAGATCTTGAAGAGTTGCGTGATAAAGCTTCTGTTGAAAGAACCTTTACTCCAGATCAAGATGAGGCAAAACAACAACGCCGTTATAAAGGTTGGAAAAAAGCGGTTAAACGTGCCTTAGAATGGGCAAAAGAAGATGCTGAAGACGAAATCTAAAATAGATTATACAAATCGATAAACCCCATAATTCGTCCATAATCAAAACCTACAATTTATTTATAGATTGTAGGTTTTTCTCACACTAAACCAAACATAATCATTAATTTGCAATACAGAAATAGTATTTGAAATCTAAACGTTAAGAGGGATAAATAAAAATGGCGGTGAGAGAGTTCGCCCATTTGAACCTTAAAGCATTGAATTATAAATAAATCTATTTTCCTAAATTCTCATTATGGATCATTTCCTGATTGCTGGTTTTGTTCGTTTGCATTATCGGTCATCAAATTGCCCTGCCAAAATGAAAATTTTTAATGATGTTTTCTTGACTGGTGAAATTTATAAAAAAATGAATTTGGTCTTGAGTGTATGAAAACGACTGGGAAAATGGGAAAATTGGGAAAATCGTCATTTTTCTTTTTATATTCAATAATTTAAGTGCTTTTTAAAAATGGGAAAATTATCCGTTTTTTTGGGAAAATTTGGTGAAAATTTTGGGAAAAAATTATTATTGTTTATTTATTAAACATTTTGTCTATTCTTTACTCTATATAGCTAGAAAAAAGCAGTTTGGGAAAAAATGGGAAAATTTTGCTTAGTTTTGGGAAAATTTTTTATCTATTTGGGAAAATAATTTTTATATAACTTATTGATTTATTTAATTATTATTAAATATATCTATTTATTTTCCCAATTTTCCCAATTATTTTTATTAATCTATTAGGTAAAAGCCTTTTATTTTTGCTAGGCAAGAAAAAAGCCAGCTTTGAATGCTGGCTTTAATCTAGTCATTTTTCTAATCTTCCTCATCGTCTATCAATGCGGGATAAACAATATAAAACCGCTTGCCCTTACTATTGATTTTCTTTTCTAATGAAGTAGGGGCTTTATGTTGATAAGGTCTTGTTTTTTGCTCTTTCCCTTGCCTAATCATTTTATTTCTTTCCATTACCTCAAAAACTAGCTTTTTAGGGTATCCGCTTTCACTAATTTTATCCGTGAATGATTTTGTATAAATATAGAAATGTTCTCTATCTATGCCGTTTCCCTCTAAAATGCGATAGCCTAAAATTTTAGGAATCATTTTCGGAATGGCTGGCTCTGGAATTTGAATAAAACAGCTTTCTGCGCTTTCCTCAAGCCAACCGTTAAAATATTCAATAATTTTAAATTCTTCTCGGTCGCCAGAACCAAAATCAGCAAGCCAATCATTAAAGGATTTAATTAAACATTCTCGGTTATCCGCTTCATTCCATAACGTTAAATGTTTCGCCATTTGTAACGCAGTTTCTAAAATAGCGAAATTGGCCGCTACACGTTGCACTTGTGCAGCTGCTTCTTCTGGTAAGCGTGCTAACCATTCTTGTTTATAGCGTTGATAAGTCGCTTTTATCTCGCTTTCATTTTCTGCAATATAAGCAATCCATTCACGCCCGATAACCCCATAATGATTTAAACTCGCTTCATTAAGGTGGTCGGCGTGTTCTTTATTATTGGTAAAACTGTATAAATGATTTGCTTCAATTAATGGTACATTTAATAAACGGATTAACTGCCCTGCGTTGATGTCTATTCCTTTCGATTTTAAAAAGCCTTCAACGTCTTTTTCTCCCGTTGATAAAGCCGTAATTTTCCAGCGTGAGAGTTCATCATTTCCGCCCTCTTTTAACCCTCTGGCTCTCCCTTTCTCGTTAAAGAGAGAATAAGCAATATTTTCAACGTCAAAAATTTTCTTAGCTTGCCCCAATTCATCAAGAGTAATAAAACCATCATTTCTTGCTGCCGCTTCGTTACTTAATGCCGTTGGGGTAGTGTTCCAACTAAGATCAATTAAATCAGGATTACCATAAAGGCTATTCGCAATATTTAGCGTTGTTGTTTTTCCTTTACTTGATGAATTAAATAAATGCACACCAAAACTTTTTGCATTAATCACCCGCAATAATGGGCTAGCTAATGCGGTGGCAATGCCTAACATCATCGAAGTATTTTTATTCACGTAATAAGCGATCTCTTGTTGCCAACTGGCTAACGTGCCTTTTGTGTCATAACCGCCAGAATTAGCACTTTTATTAGTAAAAATGATTGGTTTTGTTGGCGTGCCAATAATCTCACCGTTAGGCAATAAATAAGCGCCATTGTGCCAACCTGTCATATTAGTAACTGACCATTCAAGCGAGTTTTCCGCTTGAAGATGAAAATACTCAACCAAATATTTTAATTGTTCACAAGATGACATTCGCAAGCCGTTTCTTTTGAAATGATCCCATGCTTGTGCCTTGCCTAGTTCAGAAATTGGAATCGCTTCTTGTACTTGTTTTTTATTTAAGGCGTGCAACCATTCAAAAATATAAAAAAATTCGCCTGTATTACCAATTCCACGCCCAATAATTCTTAAATCATCACAAAGCCACGTCAATTTTTCGCCGTAATTTACGCCGTTTGTATCAAATTTAGGAATAACATAATATAAGCCATTTAATTTCCCTTCTCGATATTCGATATAAGGCAGTGTTTTATTGTCGGGCTCTGGATTGATAATAGCTTGCACCTTTTCCGCTACACTTTCACCGCTGCGGATTCTTTCTACTCGGTCGCTTAAGTTGGCAATAAGATCACCGATATTATTACAATGTGCCACAATTTCCGCTTGTGTGTTTTTAGCTAAATTAATGCAAATACTATCAAGCTGATCCTCTGTTAATTTGCCAAATTGTACTATCTTGATATATTTCTTTTCTTTTGGTGCAATCCGCAAAGACTGTACGCTATTAAGTTGTTTTCTGTCTAAAATAACAGGCTTTTGCTTATAATCACTTTCTAATGATTCCGTAAGTAAATGCCAATATTGCCCCTCACCTTTGCCCCATGCCTGCCATGCTTCTGTGCCTGCTAAAATCAGCATTTCATCAAAAGGGGTATTATTTTGATCTTCCAAAAATGGCGCATTCTTCATCTTCATATTTACCCCCTAAAACTGTGCTTTCTGGCGTTTTTATAGCGATTTCTTGCTGCTTTACGTTGTTTTCTTTTTGCTTTTAGCTGTTCAGCTTTTTTATTTGCTCGAACGCTTAACATTTCCGCAATTCCAACGCCATAAGGGCTTTTTAAGCCCTCGAGAATAGCGAAATTTAACGCTTGCTTTGTTGAGCCAAAAAACTCGATTAGCGTGCCATCTGATAAGGTAATTTGGAGCGTTTTCATTTTAATTTCTCCTTTCTTGCTTCATCTCGCTTTGCTTGCGCTTCCTGTATAATTAACGCTTCAATAACTTCTTTTTCTTCTTGATACCAATCCTCTAATGCTTGATATAACGCCTTTGATTGCTCTAATACTCTAGGGAAAATTTCTATCGCCATTTCTAAACGTTGTTGATGTTGGCTTGGGTTATTAGTCGAAAAAGCCACATCATTAAGCAAAGCACGGATTAAAGCGAGGTCATTAGATGACATTTCACACTGATCCATTAAATAGTAAATTTGCTTTTGTACTTTTACGCCTAAAACAGTCGTGAACTTACTCATTTTCGCCCCCCATTAATTAAATCTTCTTGCTCTATGATGAATTGCAAAACGTTTTTTAATTCTTCTCTCAAGTTGTCATTGAGAATTTGTGCGATAACAAGTAAATCATCGGCAATAATCTGACCAGAATAATTAACATCAGCGTTTAGAGTATTCGCGCTTTCTTCTTGATTACGTTGCATGACTAAAAAAAGGGTGTCATATAAACCGATAAGCTCGACTAATTCATCGATTTTTGCGCTAATATGATTCGAGTGTGTTGTTGATGGTCGGCGGATTTTAATAAGTTCTAGGATTTTTTTCGGATTAGCCATTGTTCACCCCCTTAAGTAAAATCGTATTAAGATTTAAAGCACTATCAGGAAGTTGCCCTAGTTTCACTAAAACATAATTAGGCGCGAGATACGCTCTAGCTTTAGCTTCATTGTCGGCTAATATGCGTAATTGTTCTGCTTTAGATTGGTCGTAATGTTGGCGTGATATGCCTAGAAATTGATAGATCATAGCTAATAGTCCTTTTGATAGTTTTTTAAAGGCTATCGCTTCACTTCTCACGGTTTGGCGATAGCGTGTAGCAGGGTGAGAAACTGCCTCAAAAGGAAAACAGCCAACCATTAAAGGTTGCCTACTACACGCCATCATAGAGAGAATTACCGCTAAGCGGTTTTCTTGGGGTGTGTGAAATCTACGAACAAAAAAAGCACGGTTTAACGGCGTGCTACTGTTCGCCTTTTGAATGTTCAGCTTCTCACGGCTGGCTTTCGATTTTGCGAAAGCGTTATTAAGATAGCGTAAAAATTTCTTTTCTGTAAAGTGAATTGCACAAGAAAAAAATTCACATTCTTTTAATTTAATATTAAAATAATTCATATTAAGACCTTTTTTATTTTGTAAGCCAACATTCCTACATGGTTTTTTGCGGTTGTCTTTTGATAACCGCTTTTTTTATGCGTTAGGAATGACAAAGTTTTTCGCGTCTTTCGATTCGCTCTAATGGGGTTAATGGTTTCTTTGGCGGTGTTTGAAATAAATCGGGTTGCGCTTCACCTCGTTTTAAGTATTGAATCCGTTCATCATTACTAATCGGCTTTTTGCCTTGTTCTCTGATTAATTCTTTTTCTGGTTTTTCCCACCGTTGCGCTTCAGGACAATCAATATAAATTGCCCTTTTTACGTTGGTAATTTGCCCGATAAAATCGGCTTTTAATTCGTTGCAATTTGCGCAATAAATTTGAGCCTTTACCGTTAAAAGACTGGGATTGTCGCTCGTTCTAATACGGCAATCGCTGCCACAAAATGGGCATTTTATAGTTAGCGCCATTATTCCCCCTCGTGGTGTAGTTGGTTATGTGATTGTTCTTGTTGCTCAATCCATTCTTGAACGTGTGCCATATTCCAGCGAAGACTATTTCCGATTTTGATAGGCTGTGGAAAATTGCCCTCTTTGCGGTATTTATGGATTGCACTTTTTGATACGCCTAGCAAATCGCAAAGATCTTTCGCTTTGGCGTAACGTGGCAAGGTAATGTTTTCAAGCATAGACTTTCCCTCGTGTTTGTTGATTTTCTCGATTGTTTTTTGTGCTTTTTGCGTGGTTTTGTTCGAGGGAAAGAATAGTTATTTTGTGATAGGGGATTTTGGAAATTTCTAACTTATTTTTGAAAATTTCTAATTATGTATTCTTATACCAATTATAGACGGTTTCACCTGTTGGAAATTTTATGCCTAATTCCTCTTCAATCATTGGATTTTGGCTTTTTAAGCGAGCGATTCTCCTGCCTAATTCACCAGAATTAATGATATTTTTTGCTTCTTGTGGGGTCTTTACCCCATATTCAATAAATAATAACGCCTTGATAAAAGAAATTTGATTTTCTTTCACAGTCTTACTAAATAAATTACTTTGATTTTTATCTTTTAATTTTCCTACTATTTCTTCTTTATGATATTTTCCATTAATAAAATCATTTAAATCATCATTTAAAATAAAGAAAAACCCTAAACCAATTTTTTTATTACTTTCATACTCAATATCAAAATATAATTTGACGCCATCTTCATTATCAACATCCTCTGTTAATTCATACCCCATTGGGCTAATTAAAGATTGGATCATATTTATAGGTAAACCATTTTTCAAAATATTATCTTCTTCTTTTATAAAAAACGGGTTAATTGCATTGAAACAGTTAATAACCACAGATACACGACCACATAAATAAACATTTTCTTCCTCTATATTTTCGTTATTTATTTCTTTTGATTCTGTTTCAAAGGTACTTACTATCTCTTGAAAAAGATTAAGTTCCTTTCCAGTAAGATAAATAAATGAATTATCTTTAGTCATTAAATTTTTAGGTTTTTTGCCATCAAGATGAACAAAAGGATTAAGTGAAAAATTTACAATTTTAGATACATCTAATCCTATGTTACCTAAAATAAATTCTTTAGTTTTACTATTAATATAAATTTGAGTATTAACCCTTATTTCGTTGTTAACCCAGTAGTGAATAAGATCTATTACTTCTAATTCTTCACCCGTTTTCTTATAAATATATTTTATCGCTTGCTCAAGGCTATACCACTTTCTAGGTGGTAATTGCATCTTATTTTGTGCCATTTTTATGTTCCTATTTAACGTCTTTTGTGTTTTTTGTATTTTCCACATTAAATTTAACATCATTAACCGCACTTTTATAGCAAAAAAAAAGGGCTGGAAAAACCAGCCCAGTTTGAGGAGTTTCGGAGCTTACTCCACAAGGTTTATATTTTCAATCAATGCGACGGCGTTATAGTCTTCTATGACAAAATCTAACGCTAAAGAGGTAAACACGTCTAATCGATTTCTCATTGAATTACGTTCTAATAGTTTTCTGATTGTGCCTTTTTGGATATAAAGCGAAAGATTATCTAAGCGAGTAATTAAAATGCTATTTTCTGGGAAATAGGCAATATTTACCGCTTTTAATCCGCCTATTTGCTTTTGTGATACCGTCATTATTGGATTAGATATATCGGAAACAATCGGATAATCTGCTAAGACATTGCGCCCACAAATTGCAATAAGATCGCCACTTGATTTAATCGGGTTTTCGATTTTCTCTAATCCTGCTTTAACTAGTGAGCTAAGGCTTTTATAAGGTTGATTTTCCCCTACATTTGCGCCGTTAATAATGCTATTCGGGCGTTTTTCTTTGATAGGTTGTAGCCAGCCTTTTTTGACATCTTCGGCTAATTTGTGCGTTTTCGGGTCGGAAGTTGTTGCTCGATTTTTTCCATTCCAGCCAACCATCAATAAACCCGCAAATAGTTCGCGGTTGAAGTAATCTTCAAAGGCTTTATTAAAATCAACATCAAGCACACCCGCAAGACTATCTAATTTTTGATAACTAATATAACTATCTAGGTTTATTTGTTCGCAATGAAACGCTTGAGGCGGCGAAATATGCCCACTTTCTGGGGTGCGTTCTTGTGTGTTGGTGTCGGTTTGGCTTGGCATAGGTACGCTTAATCCTAGCGTTGTGCCTTTTGCTGTGTTCGTTTTGATAATATTAATTAGATTAAAAAACGGATTTAATTCAATGCGTTTAAAAAAATCTTGTTCTACTTGCCCATCTAAATCAACTACCACAAGCGAACCATCACTATTAATTTTTAACATTGATGATAAATGTTGAATATAGCTATTATATTTTTTGGTTGTTAAGTTTTCCATAAATTACCCCTTGATAGTATTCTTAATTAATTTTTGAAATCCTGATATTGGTTTTTCAATATTTTCTAGGTGTCTTTGTGCAGCGGTTTTTAATTCTGTTCTATGAATAAAAATCGGGAGAGTAAACTCATCTTCTAATGTCATTTCTGTATCGATTAAACTCATTAAATGTTGTGATAAATATTCTTTAACGGCATATTCTAGCGAGCCTTTGTAACCATCTAACTCACTATTCGCCGTTATTTTTCCACTAGCTTTAAGTAATAGATAAAGTTTGCTCAATATGTCTTTCTGTTTTATTGAAAAGCTATCTAATAAAGATTGAAACTCATTAGATAATTTGTTTTTTCTGATTGCAGATAAATGGCTAAATTCAATATATAACGCTTCTTTCTGTTGATAGATCTTTGTTTCAATTTCTTCTTTATAGGCGTTGTAATATTCTATTCTAGTTTTTATACCTGACTCCACTTGCTTTAATGCCACATAGTCATCAGCACTTAAGAAGTTATCTACATTTAATTTTTCTTGGGGCTGAAGTAGATTAGCGTTAAATCTGACACCATTTCCGCAGGATTTTGAGCTGTTGAGATGGTGTCCCATAATTGAAACGAAACTCACATTCTTTCAAAAAAAGAGGGAAAGATTTTCGATCAATTCCATTATACTTTCTTAGCACACGCTTTGCTTGATTCCAAAAATTCTCTATCCCATTAATGTGATTTCGCCGCTCAGCAAAATGAGTACTGTGGTTAATTCTATAATGCGTAAACTCACTAACATCTAGCACATCATAGCTATGATAACAATCTGTATAAACAATGCTATCTGGTTGTATTTTCTTTTTAATAACAGTAAGTAAGGTATCAGTCTTAGTGTTTTGTACAGTTACTGTGTAAACTTTTCCATGGCGTTTAAGCATGCCAAACACCACCATTTTACCAGCTGCACCCCGACCTCTTTTCCCTTTTCGCACACCACCAAAATAGCTTTCATCTAACTCTACTTCGCCATCGAAAAGTTCATGTGCTTGTAGTGCTAAATGATGGCTGATAACGAGACGAATTTTTCGATAAAACAAGATGGCAGTATTGGCTTGAATGCCAAGCAAATCTGCTGCTGATCGTGCTGTTACTTCTAATACAAAAAATTCAAGCAGTTTTCTTTGTATAGATTTCTTTAGTTTACAATTGGTTATCTTCATTTTTGTAGCTTAGCATAAGTGCTAATCTACTTCAGCCCCTTTTTCTTTTGTTGCTGTTGCTTGTTCAATTAAATCTTGTTCAAGCGCGGCAATGATATTTATTATTTTTTCTTTCTCTTTAATTAAGTCATCTAATACTTGTTTTTCTGTTAAATAATGCTGTTTCTTTGTGTTGAATTCGTTTGGTTGTTCGGTCATTAGTGGTTACCTTTATTTGTGTTTATTTTGCTTTCTATCCAGTCATCTATCTCACTTTCCAGCCATGCACTACGATTAGCGGAAATGCTGATAGATTGAGGAAATTCATTTTTATTCATTAGCGTGTAAATAGTCGTTTTCTTTAAACTTGTGCGATCCTTCACTTCATCAAGATTAATAAAACGCTGTTTTTTCTGGTTTTCACTCACATTTTTACCCCCTTAAATTTTTATTCCGTGTTATTCCGATAGCATTCGTTTTAGTTCGTGATAAGCATAAAAAAGAGGGCTTTTTTTGTCATTTTGTTAGCTTTGTGGAAACAAAAATCACAAAATCATTATTTACTTAAGGCGTGAAAATCGTTTTAGACGTGTAGAAAATCAAAACAAAGAAATTTTCTAAAAAATTATTCCAAATGCAGACTTATTTTTATTCCAATTTATCATAAAAAATTGCGTTAAATTGCGTTATTTTGCGTCATAAAAACGCTAATCATGAATATAATTCAATCCTTATCTAGTAAGGCTTCTGGGGTTTTGCGTTTTTGCGTAAAAAGCAACACAAAAAGCGCGCGGGCGTGGCGAGGTACGCATAGCGATTTTTAATTCCTAAAAACATACAATATAACCGCATTAAAAACGTCATAGAGCGATTTTATTATTAAAGATGATGATAGAGTCAAATATTTAAGACAAGGCTATAATCGCTTTATATTGGCTTATTTGTGCATATCTTTCATAATAACTATTTTTGTAAAATTAGGGCATATGCTTTAAATATGAATTTAATTCATTATTTTGTTTATAACAAAATAGAATAAATATTTAAATAAATTTTGTGTAATATGTGCAATTAATCTATCTTAAAAATGGCGGTGAAGAAATGAACAAGAAAAATCTATCTCTCTTATCTAAACTTATTTTATTAATCACATTTTTTATTTTTAGTTTGCCGTCTAATGCTGGCATGATAACAAAAGCAGTTGGCGCATATGTTGCTTATAAAGTCATTACAAAAAACAAAGAGGAAAAAGAACAAAAGCAACAATCTGCATCGGAAGATCATTACCGTTATAGTAGTGATGAAGAATGTGTAGTGATCCACTAATTTAACAGTCCCTGATAGGTTGTTTTGCTAAAACGGGTGGTAATCCCTGATTGTAAGCATGAGGACGAACGGTATTATAATAAAATACATAATTCTTAATGTCCTCCTTCGCTGCCGACAATGAAGCATAACCCCCTTTTAACATCCATTCATATTTAAAACTTCTAAACCAACGCTCCATCGGCGCATTGTCCCAACAATTGCCTCGACGACTCATACTCTGGATTAATCCATGACGTTTCACACATTGCGTAAAGGGATAACTCCGATAAATACTCCCTTGGTCTGAATGAAATATCATCTTTTTTGTTCTTGTTGTCGTCAACATCGCATGATTTAATGCCTCTACCACTAAATCTGCATTATGCTCTCTTTGCAATCGCCAACCGACTACTTGACGATGGGCTAAATTCAGCACAACCGCAAGATAATGCCATTCTCCATTCACCTTAAGATAGGTGGTATCGCCACACAATACCGTCGTCTGGGAATCTGGGGTAAATTGGCGGTTTAACAGATGATTAAATGGCATCGTTTGTCCCTCAGCAGATGGATAAGAATAGCGTTTCTTCGGTTGTTTACTCTCTAAGTCTTGTTGCTTCATCAATTTACGGATAAGCGCTAAGCCTACCTCAATCCCTTTATGCTGTAATCTCGCTTTCAATGTCCGTTTACCCGCTGAACCTCGACTTTCATCAAATAATGCCTTTATTTCTAACGATAAACGTCCATATTTGTTTGGCTTGCTACACTGTCTTAACTGGGCATAATAGGCACTTTCTGATACCTCAAACAACGCACACACCCGTTTGATACCATACGATTTTAATGCCTTTACCGCTTGGTAGCGGCGTTGTCGAGAGACATAAAAATCGCTGTAGCCTTTTTTAGGATTTCTTTGTCCTCTTCGAGTATTTTTATCCGTTTCTCCAGCTCTCGTATGCGTTGTTGTTCAGGGGATATCGGCTTGCTGCCTGGTAATACATAACCTTGTTGTTCTGCTTGTACTTGTTTTACCCAACGACGTAATGCCGTTTCTCCTATCCCTAATTCCAAGCACGCTTGTGGGATGGAATAACCTTGTTCGGTCACCAATTTTACTGCTGCAGCTTTATATTCTGGGCTAAATGTTCTTCTCATTAAATTGTCCTCTTTTTGTGATAGTTTACCACCTATTGAGGACTGCGGAATTAGTCTACCACTACAATGCGAAGAAGATGAAGATAGTGAAGAATGTGAGGAATAAAAAAGCGGCAAACTGCCGCTTCTCAATTATTTAATATCTTGGCTGTTCTTGTTTACATTTTGCAACATAATCCCCCCAAACCTGCATGACTGGAATTCTACGCTCATAAAAATTACTTCTTAAATAGACTTTTGCAGTGCCCGATTTATTACAATGCGCTAAACAAGCGTCTATCACCTCGCAGGCTTCCGCTCCAATATCCTCTAAATATGTCGCTGCGAGTGAACGCATACCGTGCGGAGTCATTATACCTTTATAATTTAAAACCCTATAAAAAGCCTGATTAGCGGTATTAGATGAACAATGTTTATCTTTTTTAGATCTATGCGGAAATAAATATTTTTTATGACCACTAAGACTATGCAACAACTTCAACAGTTCTATCGTTTGATTGCTTAACGGTACACAATGCGCCTTTTTCATCTTCATTTTTTCCGCTGGAATTAACCAACATTTTTTATCAAAATCAATTTCCGACCATTCAGCCGCGGCGGCTTCTTTAGCTCTAACCATCGTCAACAACTCAAATTCAATTAATAGTTTAGTTTGAAGATCCAAATTAGAAAGCGTTAAACGCTTAAAAAAATCGGGTAACTCTTCCGCTTTAATACATGGATTAGGTTGCGGTTTCGGTCTAGGAAATGATTTTTTAATCAAAGATAAATGGTTACTAGATAAAATTCCCATTTCTACCGCATGATCCCCCAATTCCCTTAAATCTCTAGCAACTTTTTCTGCCATACAAGGCGCTTTAGCGTAAATCGGCTTAATAAGTTCTCTCGCCTGAAATAGTTCAAGTTCTGATATAGGAAAATCACCCAATATCGGAAATAAATGATTATTAAACCGTGCTAACCTGTCTTTAAAGTGTTCTTTACTTAACAAAATTCCCTTTGTATTTTTCCAATCATCGGCAATTTGTTTAAGTGTAAGTTTACTTTTTCGCTCTTTTTCGGCTTCTAGCTTAGCTTGATTAAATGGATCAATACCTTTGGCAAGCAATGAATTATAAGAAAGGGCTATTTGTAGTGCAGATTCCAAAGAAATAACATCAGCGCTTCCGATATTTTTTTTCTTGTTAATCTTTGTTTCCAAATCTCGATATGAATAACGATAAACTTTTGCGCCTTTTGGCGACATTATCAAAAAAAGTTTATGCCCTAGTGAGAAACTTTCTTCTTTTCCACTTGCTTTAAGTTTATTGATGAAATTTTGATTGATTTTTGTCATTTTGTAAGCCTTTGATTTTGTTTAATTTAACTCAAAAATGATCCAAAAAAATTAAAAAAGTTTCCCCACGTTACAAAAATTTGAAACTATGGATCATTTTGGATCATTTCGCCAGAAACAAAACCACGCAAAAAGAACAAAATAAACGGAATGGATTTTAAATTTACTTATTTTTCAATAAGATGGTGAACAATATAAACAAAAACACTTTAGAAAATCATTTTTCTGGCGGTGAGAGAGGGATTCGAACCCTCGATGCACTTTCGCACATACACACTTTCCAGGCGTGCTCCTTCAGCCTCTCGGACATCTCACCTTAAAATGAAGTAATCAATGAAATTAAGGAGTTGCAATATATTCACTTTCCCTAAATTCGTCAAGTCTTTTTAGGACAATCCTTTCAGATTATCTATTCTTTGACTAAAGAATAGATAATCTAGCCTTAATGGAATAAAAAAGGCTGATCTCAATATCAGCCTTTCAGAAAATTTTAATTTATTTATGCACTTTTCTGAGTATTAAATGCATCTACTGCTGCATCAAATTTTGATGCAACATCTTCAGCAACTGGTGAGAAAATAGATGATGTTACAGTAACGATCGAACAAGCTAAAAATCCTGGAATAATCTCATATAAATTCGCAATATCATTCCAATTTAATTGATGCATTAGTGGTTTCCACGCTACTACGGTCACCGCACCAGCTAACATTCCCCATAATGCAGCATTAGAAGTAATGTTACGATTAAATAGTGAAAGAATAACTAATGGACCAAAAGATGCTCCAAAGCCTGCCCACGCATAAGAAACTAAGCCCATCACTTTAGAATTTGGATCTTGTGCAATCCACATTGCGACTACAGCAATAATTAATACCATCACACGACCAACCCAAACTAACTCTTTGCTTGACGCATTTTTGCGTAAGAAACCATGATAAAAGTCTTCTGTAATTGCCGCTGAACACATCAAGAATTGCGCTGATAAGGTACTCATTATCGCTGCTAAAATTGCTGACAATACGATTCCAACAATCCATGGATTAAAGATTGCTTTTGAAACCTCGATAAACACCGATTCAGCAGAATCCAACATCACTTTATTAACTTCAAAGTAAGCTAAACCGAAATAACCGACCGCACAAGCACCACCAAGACATAAGATCATCCAGGTAATGCCGATAACACGTGCTTTTTCCAATGCTTGTACAGAGCTTGCTGCCATAAAACGAGCAAGAATATGCGGTTGGCCAAAATAGCCTAAGCCCCAAGAAAGCGCTGAAATTACGCCAATTCCAGATACGTTATACAACCAATTTGAATATGGGATACCTGTTTGTTCAGACTTCACTGCCAATGCTGCAGTAATATCTCCCCAACTAATATTCAATAAGACAATCACAGGCGCTAATAACAAGGCGAAAATCATCAAAGAGGCTTGAATAGTATCACTCCATGAAATTGCCAAATAGCCACCAATAAAAGTGTAGGTAATAGTAGCAATTGCACCAAACAGCAAGGCAGTACCATAATCAATACCTAACAAACTTTGGAATAATTTTGCTCCTGCCACAACCCCAGATGCACAATAGATGGTGAAGAAAAACAGAATTACTGAAGATGAAATAATCTTTAGTGATTTCGCACGACGAGGGAAACGCACAGCAAAAAACTCAGGAAGCGTTAATGCATTACCATATTGTTCAGTAAATACCCGCAACCGTCCAGCAACAATACGATAATTGAAGTAAGCACCGATGGTTAAACCTACTGCAATCCACGCTTCTGATAAGCCAGTAACAAAAATTGCGCCTGGCAATCCCAACAATAGCCAACCAGACATATCTGACGCACCAGCTGACATTGCGGTAACAAAGCTGCCCATTTTACGACCACCTAAAATATAGTCATTAAAATTTTTGGTGGAATAATACGCATAGATACCTATGCCTAAAATAACGAAAAGGTATAAGGCGAAAGCCGTATAAATTTGATAGTTTTGCATACATTCTTCCTGTATTTGTTGGTTATTGTTCTTCAATAGCCATCAGTGTTGCATTTCCACCTGCGGCCGCAATATTTTCACTACGTGAAAACTCGTGATACAACAAAGTTAAATCTTGAGTTGTTGTCCAATCATATAAACAGAAAATCGCTGGATTATTTTCCGTTAAAGCGCGACGTTGCTCTTGGCTAATTGGTGAAACGAAAACACCTTTTTGATAATACTGCCCATCAATGCGACACTCTAAATCAGTCAACTCTTGTTCAAGTAATGGATTACCTTTTTCCACTACAACTTTAAACCCTGCTTGTTGTAAATTCTTATAAGCTGCAAGCAAACGTGCAGTATCATCACCAAGTAATAAAACCGTTGTCGTTTTATAATCGATACTATTAAGCTCACCTGTAATACTTGGTAATACTTTCGGTGTTTCTACCAAAGACGAATAATATTGAGCAGTTTTAGTTAAACGTTGCACATACAACTCACCACCAGCCTTCGGACCTGTTCCAGACAGACCATGTCCACCAAACGGTTGAACACCTACCACTGCGCCAACAATATTACGATTAATATAGAAATTACCACACTGCAAATTCTCTTCAACAAACTTCACTGTCCGTTGAATACGACTATGGCAGCCACCAGTAAGCGCATATCCTTTCGCATTAATTTCTGATAGCAATCTTGGTAATGCTTGAATCCGATAACGAACGAAATGCAGAATTGGACCAAATACTTCATGGGTAATTTGATCTAAAGAACCCAATTCATAGATTGATGGAGCGACAAAATGTCCATTTGTTGGTGCAGTCAATTCCAAATAACGACGAGAGATTTTACGGACGGTTTCTTGATAATCAAGTAATTTTTGCTGTGCTTCTTGATCAATAACCGGCCCAATATCTGTATTTAAATGTGCCGGATTACCTAATACTAATTCTTGCATTGCTTCCGTTAACATTTGATACAAACGATCTGCAATATCTTCTTGTACCAATAAAATTCTTAAAGCAGAACAACGTTGTCCAGCAGAATCAAACGCTGAACTTAAAACATCCGTAACCACCTGTTCTAACAATGCTGACGAATCCACAATCATCGCATTCATACCGCCTGTTTCAGCGATAAACACAGGTTGATCATCTCTTGTGATTAATTGCTTATTAATTAAATGAGCCACTTCGGTAGAACCAGTAAACATCACACCATTAAATGGTTGTGCTACTAATGCAGCACCTAATTCTCCTGCCCCTAGGGTCAGTTGGAGAGCGTCTTGTGGCACACCTGCTTGATGTAATAAATTCACAGCATAATATGCAATCAATGAAGTTTGTTCTGCTGGTTTGGCGACTACACTATTGCCAGCTGCTAACGCTGCTGCAATTTGTCCTGTAAAGATAGCCAATGGGAAATTCCATGGAGAAATACATAAGATCGAGCCTAATGGCGCTGCTAATGCACCTTTTTCTGCTAAGAAACGAATTTGCTCAGCATAATAACGTAAGAAATCAACTGCTTCTCGTAATTCACCTATTGCATTAGGTAAGGTTTTACCCGCTTCTTCAATCGCGAGTTTAATTAATAAACCATAATTTTCTTCATAAAGATCAGCCGCTTTTTCCAGAATAACGGCGCGTTCCTCTACTGATTTTTCTTTCCATACAATATTTGCTGCAGCTTGGAATACCGCTGCTGCTGATTCCGCAGCCATAAAATTGGCTTGAGCCAAGCTATGATCTTGCTGTGCTGGATTGATGACTGTAAATTGACTTCCCGTCGAAACTTCAACAGCACATAAAGAACTCACATCACCATATTGAGCTTGATTTAGTGCTGTTTCCAATTGGCATAATGCTGTTTCATCATTTAAATTGAATCCTTTAGAGTTACGACGTCCTGCGAATAAATTTGCTGGTAATTTTATGGCTTTATTCGGCTCCCCTTGGAAACGAACGAATTTTTTCCAAGGCGCTTCGATCAACTCTGCAATGGAAATATTAGGATCAACTAACTGATGGACAAACGAAGAGTTCGCACCATTTTCTAGTAAACGACGCACCAAGTAAGCCAATAAAGTTTGATGTGTACCTACTGGTGCATATACACGTACTCGACGGTTAAATTGGTGCGCACCAACCACATTATCATAAAGCGTTTCCCCCATACCATGTAAGCATTGGAACTCAAACTCTTTACCTTTGCCTAATTCGGCAATTGTCGACAGCGTTTGTACATTGTGTGTGGCAAATTGTGGGTAAATAACATCTTGCGCCGCTAACAATTTTTGTGCGCAACTTAAATAAGAAATATCGGTATGCACTTTTCGTGTATATAACGGAAAACCTGCCATGCCCTCCGTTTGCGCCCATTTAATTTCACTATCCCAGTAAGCTCCTTTTACTAAGCGCACCATCATTTTGCGTTGATAACGGCGATTCATCTCAATGATGTAATCTAAAACATAAGGGCAACGTTTTGAGTAGGCTTGTACCACGAAACCAATACCATCAAACCCAGCTAAATCAGGATCTTGTAATAATTTCTCCAATAAATCTAAAGAAATCTCTAAACGTGACGCCTCTTCAGCATCAATATTTAATCCAATATTGTATTGTTTCGCTAATACAAATAACTGTTTTAAACGTGGATATAACTCTTGCATTACTCGTTGTTGTTGTGAACGAGAATAACGTGGATGGATCGCTGATAATTTAACTGAAACACCATTAGCATCATAAAGCGAACGCCCTGCTGATTGACGCCCTACTGCATGAATTGCTTCTACATAATCTTGTAAATATTTATCGGCATCTTGCATTGTCATTGCTGCTTCGCCAAGCATATCGAACGAGAAGCAATATCCCATCTTTTCACGATCAACAATATTCTTTAACGCATCTTCCATTGTTTCGCCAGTAACAAACTGATCACCTAAGATACCCATTGCTTTTTCAATAGCTAATTTCATCATTGGCGCAGATAATTTGGCGAAACTCTTCATTAACGCCGACGAAAGTACTTCTTCACTTAATGCAGCACTAATTTTACTGCCTAACAATAAGCCATAACTTGCCGCATTGGTAAATAACGAACCTGATCTTTTTACGTGTGCTCGCCAATTACCTAATTTTAATTTGTCATCAATTAACGCATAACGTGTTTCAGTATCTGGAATACGTAATAACGCTTCCGCTAAACACATCAACGCAATACCTTCATCACATCCCAAAGAAAATTCGTGCATTAAAGCATCAACGCCATAATGTTTCTGTTTTTTCTCGCGAATTTTTGTGATCAATTGTCTAGCTACATTTTCAATGGAAGCTTCCTGTTCTGCGGAAAAATTTAATGTATTAACTAATTTAGTTACTGCTTCTTTTTCAGAACAAGCATAATTTTGGCTAATTAATTGGCGTAATTCAGATTTTTGACTGAAATCATTGGCATATTGATATTGCATTTTAGACTCTACCCATCAAATGTTATGAGAAATAAACGAACATAAGTGTAAAAGATTGTTTAAAATAATAAATATTAATTTGTTAAATTTGTGACTCCATTCAAAAATTTATTTAACAATTTAAAAACATAAATACAACCTCAGCAAAAAGTGTTACATTTATATTAGTTAAGATGCTTTTTTGCCTCTTGACAAAATCAGTTATTAATATGTAAATAAACGGGTTTTATACAACTTTATATAAAAATTACTGCTAAACACACTCAAACTGGAGAAACTATGAAAAAACTCACAAAACTCTCATTGACTACATTAGCCTTATCTTTATCTACTGCAGTATTCGCCGCTCCGAAAACATTAGTTTATTGTTCTGAAGCCTCTCCTTCCTCTTTCAACCCACAACTCGTTACCGACGGTTCATCAATTGATGCTAGTGGACAAGCAATTTATAACCGATTAACTGTTTTTGCACGCGGTAAAACAGACGTGGTACCATCATTAGCGGAAAGTTGGGATGTTTCAGAAGATGGTAAAGTTTATACTTTCCATCTGCGTAAAGGCGTAAAATTCCAATCTAATAAATTATTCAAACCAACTCGTGACTTTAATGCAGATGACGTTTTATTCTCATTTAATCGTCAGTTAGATCCAAATAACCCATATCACAAAGTTTCTGGCGGTTCTTACGAATACTTTATTGGTATGGATATGAATAATATCATTGATAAAATTGAAAAAATTGATGATTACACTGTTCGTTTTACCTTAAAAGCTCCAAACTCACCGTTTTTAGCTAACTTGGCGATGGATTTCGCTTCTATGCTTTCTAAAGAATATGCCGATAAAATGTTAGCTGCAGGAAAACCTGAAACTGTTGATACCAATCCAATTGGTACAGGTCCATTTGAATTTGTTTCTTATCAAAAAGACTCTTTAATTCGCTATAAAGCGTTTGATAATTATTGGGAAGGCAAGGCAAAAATTGATCGTTTAGTATTTGCAATTACTCCTGATGCATCTGTACGTTATGCGAAATTGAAAAAAGGTGAATGCCAAGTAATGCCATATCCAAACCCAGCAGATATTGCGGATATGCAAAAAAATCCAGATCTTAATGTGTATAAAGCACCTGGACTTAATATTGGCTACTTAAGCTTCAACGTAACCAAAGCACCATTTGATAATGTGAAAGTGCGTCAAGCATTAAACTATGCTGTAAATAAGAAAGCGATTATTGATGCAGTTTATCAAGGTAGCGGTCAAGTAGCGAAAAATCCAATTCCACCAACAATATGGTCTTACAATGATGACATCAAAGACTACGAATATAACCCTGAAAAAGCGAAACAGTTATTAAAAGAAGCTGGCTTTGAAAAAGGTTTCAGCACTGAATTGTGGGCAATGCCGGTTTCACGTCCATACAACCCAAATGCTCGCCGTATGGCTGAATTGGTTCAAGCTGACTGGAAAAAAGTTGGTGTTGACGCCAAAATTGTTAGCTACGAATGGGGTGAATACTTACAACGTATGAGAAAAGGTGAAGATCCAACAGGTATGATGGGTTGGACTGGTGATAACGGTGACCCAGATAACTTCTTCGGTACACTATTAAGCTGTGCATCAAAAGAACAAGGCTCTAACTATGCTAAATTCTGTTACGCACCATTTGATAAATTAATTCGTGAAGCGGTTCAATCAAACGATCACGCGAAACGTGTTGAATTATACAAACAAGCTCAAGTGATATTTAAAGAACAAGCACCTTGGATCACTATTGCTCACTCAACCACTTACGAACCAGTTCGTAAAGAAGTGAAGAACTATGTGATCAATCCATTCGGGCTTCATCCGTTTTATGGCGTTGACTTAGAATAGTCGCTCCAGCTATATTACTTGACTTTTTGATAACTATAATAACTATTCTTGCCATAGGATCTATGGCAAGAATATCTTTGATAATTAGCGAGCAGTTAATATGTTTCGATTCATTTTCAAACGGGTGGCCATGGTTATTCCAACCTTTATCGGTATCACTCTTTTAACTTTTGCCCTAATTCATCTTATTCCTGGTGATCCAATTGAAATACGAATGGGCGAACGTGGGTTAAGTCCAGAAGTTCATCAACAAATGATGCACCAATTAGGTTTAGATAAATCTTTACCAGAACAATATTTCGATTATTTAAAAGGGATCGCTCACGGTGATTTTGGTACATCATTCAAAAATAATGTTCCTGTATTAGATGAGTTTTTATCACTCTTTCCTGCCACCATTGAATTAGCCACTTTTGCAATTCTATTTGCCATTATTATTGGTATTCCCATTGGGATTATTGCTGCAATTAAACGAGGGTCGGTATTCGATCACTCGGTGATGGCAATTTCTCTGACTGGGTACTCTATGCCAATTTTCTGGTGGGGCTTATTATTAATGTTGTTGGTTTCTGTACAGTGGAACCTTACCCCTGTTTCCGGTCGTATTGATGCTGAATATTGGATCGATTCTGTCACTGGTTTTATGTTAATCGATAGCTGGCTATCCGGCGAACCAGGCGCATTTAAATCAGCAGTAATGCACCTCATCTTACCATCTATCGTCTTAGGAACTATCCCATTGGCGGTTATTTCACGAATGACACGTTCTTCAATGTTAGAAGTATTAGGTGAAGATTATATTCGAACTGCACGAGCTAAAGGGCTTTCCTCAATGCGTGTTATCGTTATTCACGCTTTGCGTAATGCTTTAATTCCTGTTGTAACTGTTATCGGTCTTATCGTAGGACAGCTATTATCTGGCGCTATTTTGACTGAAACCATTTTCTCTTGGCCAGGTATCGGTAAATGGGTTATCGAAGCAATTCGCGCCCGCGATTATCCTGTTGTACAAAGTGCCGTATTAATTATTGCAACAATTATTATCATTGTGAATTTATTGGTTGATCTCTTATATGGTGTGGTCAATCCTCGTATTAGATACCGTAAATAAGGATTAAAGCATGTCAAATCCCTCTATTTCCGCACCAACACCACGTACACCGCTACAAGAATTTTGGTTTAATTTTAGCCGTAATAAAGGTGCTGTGGTTGGTTTAATCTATATTGTGATTATCTTTTTTATTAGTGTATTTGCTGATTTTATTGCACCACATGATCCTATTATGCAAGTGCGTGATGCGTTCTTATTACCGCCTGCATGGGTAGATGGTGGAACTTGGAATCATATTCTCGGCACCGATGATGTTGGTCGTGATATTCTCTCACGCTTAATTCATGGTGCACGTTTATCACTATTTATTGGCTTATTAGTGGTTTCACTTTCATTTATTTTCGGCGTCACTTTAGGTTTAATCGCCGGCTATTTTGGTGGTATTGTCGATATTATCATTATGCGAATTATTGATATTATGTTGGCACTACCAAGCTTATTGCTTGCTATTGCCATTGTTGCCATTTTAGGCCCTTCATTGCTGAATGCCTCTTTTGCCATCGCTTTCGTTTCCTTACCTAGTTATGTACGTTTAACTCGTGCTTCGGTATTAAACGAAATCAACCGCGATTATGTTACTTCTTCAAGAGTTGCCGGTGCAGGTATTCTCCGTTTAATGTTTATCACTATCTTGCCTAACTGTTTGGCACCACTCATTGTACAAACCTCAATGGGTTTCTCAAATGCAATCTTAGATATGGCAGCTCTCGGCTTCTTAGGTATTGGCGCACAACCACCAACACCGGAATGGGGAGCGATGTTAGCAGAAGCATTACAATTCGTACAACGAGCTTGGTGGGTAGTTACTTTCCCCGGTTTGGCAATTTTATTTACGGTGCTTGCCTTCAACTTAATGGGTGATGGTTTGCGCGATGCCCTAGATCCAAAATTAAAACAATAAGGAGTGAACCATGGCATTATTAACTGTAAATAATCTCTCTGTTCACTTTGGTGAGAAAGATAAGCCTTTTAAAGCTGTTGACCGAGTGAGCTATCAAGTTGAACAAGGTGAAGTTTTAGGTATTGTGGGCGAATCAGGTTCAGGTAAATCAGTCAGCTCTCTTGCGATTATGGGGCTAATCGATTTTCCTGGTCGAGTATCTGCCGATCAATTACATTTCGATAATCAAGATTTGCTCCAGTTAAATGAGAAACAAAAACAGAAGCTGGTAGGTGCTGACGTTGCGATGATCTTCCAAGATCCAATGACCAGTTTAAACCCTTGCTATACTGTTGGTTTCCAAATTATGGAGGCATTAAAAGTCCATCAAGGCGGTAGTAAAAAACAACGTCGTGATCGTACTATCGAGCTATTAAAAATGGTTGGAATCCCTGATCCAGAATCACGTCTTGATGTTTATCCGCACCAATTATCAGGTGGAATGAGCCAACGGGTAATGATCGCAATGGCAATTGCTTGTAAACCTAAATTGTTAATTGCTGATGAGCCAACTACCGCGCTTGATGTAACTATTCAAGCACAAATCATTGATCTATTACTAGAATTACAGCAAAAAGAGAATATGGCGTTAATCCTTATTACGCACGATCTTGCTCTCGTTGCTGAATCTGCACATCGCATCATCGTCATGTATGCAGGGCAAGTAGTAGAAGAAGGTTTAGCCACAGATATTTTCCATGAGCCTAAACATCCTTATACTCAGGCATTATTACGTTCTTTACCTGAATTTGCTTCTGGTAAATCTCGTTTAGAATCATTACCTGGTGTTGTACCTGGAAAATATGATCGTCCGCAAGGCTGTTTGCTTAATCCTCGTTGCCCTTATGCAACGGATGAATGTCGTCAAAGCGAACCTGAATTACATCGTGTTGGTAATCGCCAAGTGAAATGTCATATGCCACTTAATGCAGAAGGAAAGCCAGAACATGTCTGAAGCTATAATTTCACAAGCACAATCGCCAACGGCTACTCCTTTGCTGAAAGCGATTGATCTAAAAAAATATTATCCTGTCAAAAAGGGATTCTTTTCCCCTGTACAATATGTCAAAGCGCTAGATGGGGTTTCTTTTACTCTTGAACGAGGTAAAACATTGGCAGTAGTGGGCGAATCTGGTTGTGGTAAATCCACGTTAGGTCGTCTATTAACAATGATTGAATCACCGACAGAAGGAGAGCTTTACTATCAAGGTAAAAACTTCTTAGAAAAAGATAACGAAACCGTCAAATTACGTCGGCAAAAAATTCAGATCGTTTTCCAAAACCCTTACGCTTCACTCAATCCACGTAAGAAAATTGGTACCATTTTAGAAGAACCTCTCAAAATTAATACCAATTTAACCAAAGAAGAACGCAAAGCCACTGTGTTATCTATTATGGAGAAAGTCGGCTTACGTCCTGAATTTTACGATCGTTATCCGCATATGTTCTCTGGTGGACAACGCCAACGGATTGCGATTGCCCGCGGATTAATGTTAAACCCTGATATTGTTATTGCAGACGAACCTGTATCAGCACTCGATGTTTCCGTACGTGCACAAGTATTAAACTTGATGATGGAATTGCAGGAAAATTTAGGTTTATCCTATATTTTTATCTCGCACGATCTCTCTGTGGTGGAACATATTGCTGATGAAGTAATGGTAATGTATCTCGGTCGCTGTGTTGAACAAGGTACAACAGAACAGATCTTTGGCAACCCACGTCACCCTTATACCAAAGCATTGTTATCAGCAACGCCAAGATTATCACCTGAATTGCGTCGCGAACGGATTAAATTATCAGGGGAATTACCAAGTCCACTGAATCCACCAAAAGGTTGTGCTTTTAATGCTCGTTGTCAATTCGCCACCGAACGTTGTCGTCAGGAACAACCTGAATTAAAAACTTATCCTGACGGTGTAAAAATCGCTTGTTTTATGGTGGATTAACAATACCATTTAATGCATTGGCTCGTGTAAAGATTAAATAAAATCACGAGCCAATCTCACTTTCTATTGAATAATCTTTTACGAGTTCTATAATAAGCCACATCTTTGTTTTATTCCTTTTTCCGTTCTAATAATGATTTCCAAACAACTTGCTAAAGGATTAATCTTCGGCTGTATTGCCGCGTTTTTCTATGGTTTAAATCCTTTATTTACCTTACCGTTATACCAAATCGGTTTAACAGCTGACGCTGTACTCTTTTACCGTTTCTTTGTTGCTAGCCTTATTCTTGCTGCAATTATGTATCAGCAAAAAATTTCATTTGCGCTAACGAAAAAAGAGTTACTGACATTATTGCTAGTAGGGGTAACTTTCGCAGTTTCTTCATTAACACTGTTTGTGAGTTATCAACTAATAGAAGCAGGCATCGCTTCAACCATTTTGTTTATTTATCCACTATTGGTTGCCATTATTATGGTGCTGTTCTTCCATGAGCGATTAAATCTGATTACGATGCTGGCGATTACTCTAGTCATTTTTGGCGTTTCATTACTTTACCAAAATGATAATGGCACCAGCCTTGATCCGTTTGGTGTCTTTCTCGTTTTTATTTCTGCATTGACTTATGCAATCTATATTATTGCAGTAGAGAGATCGCCATTACATAATATTCCTGTTATAAAACTCACATTCTACGGTCTATTATTTGGCTCATTGGTCTTTTTCATTCGTCTTGATTTTGGTACTGCATTACCAATGGATTTCACGCCAACATTAATCTTTAATGTCTTGGGGTTAGCTGTTTTTACTACGATTGTTTCTTTAATCTTGATGAATCACTCTATCCAAATGATTGGGCCAACAACAGCATCTATTATTGGTGCTTTAGAACCAATCACTGCTTTATTAGTCGGTGTTTTAATTTTTAACGAACAGATGACGGCGAGAATTTTCCTTGGCATTGTGTTAATTCTTTCCGCAATTATTTTGACGGTATCTGGAAAAGAGATCTTACATTTCTTATTTGGACGACATCATCATTTTAGATTTAAACATTAACTATTAAAAAGGTGTATCTTCCGATACACCTCCTCATTGGAATTATTTACCAGCCATAACCAACACTAATAGCACCTCCTCGATCTCCGCTACTATCACTCATACCTGAAATACGAATACCTAACTTACCATTATCGGATATTTTAGAAATACCAATTGCAACAGCGTTTTCACCTTTAAATGTCGCTGTCCCAACTGATACAACCGTACGTCCAGCTATTGCAGAAGTTTGTAACCCAGCAATTGCCATTGCTCCTGCAATACCAGCCCTAGATTCCGTAGCTAATTTGTTAACACGCTTATTCAAATTAATAATTTCTTGCTTGGTTTCATTATTAACTTGTTTTAACTGACGAACTGTCACAGCATCGTTTAACTCTTTTCCATCGGCTAAACCACTAATACGTCCATCATTATTGATGGCAATTTTGCCTGCAGTAATTGATCCCTTGCTGCCTAAATTAATTTTCTCCTGAAGTTTCACTTGAATTTGACCATCTTTAGCAACAGTTTCAATATTTTTCGCACCATCTGTACCAGTTTGCCCTCCTACAATAGAAACAGTTTGATTAAGTGTTTTCAACATCTCACCACTATCTGTGGTAAATTTCAAACCATCGTTCATAGTAGCAATTTGGATAGGTTGTGGATTAAATGCTGTTCCACCACCATTACCGCTTTGATAACTTAGGCGAGAAACTTTTGTACCATCAAGCTGTGTATTGTTATCTGTGGCTTCTGTTACACCAATTTTTGCACTTGCTTTTTGGCTAGCAATATTAATTGTTCCAGATTGTCCACTTGAATCTTGGCCAACAATATTAATCGCTCCCGTTTTACCATCAATTTCAATGGTAATTCCATTAGTTCCTTTAATTGTAACTTTACCATCAGTCGCTGGTTTTCCATCTTTGCCATCATTACCGAATGACACTTGATCATTAAGGCTAATTTCAACTGCTTTTTTACCATTTTGATCAACAACACGAGTTGTGGTATTACGGCCATCACCTTTAATACCTACCTCACCACCAATTGGTACCTTAATTTCATTATTAGCAGTATTATCTCCATTATTAGAAGCATTACCACTATCACTATTATTAGAAGTATTACCACCGTTATTAGAGGTATTACCACCATTACTATGATTAGATTTGTTATCATCAGACCAAATTTTAAAACCTTCTTTTAAGTAAGCAATCGCTTCAGCAATTGTTGACTTACCAGTGTTTCCAATACCTGTTGTAGATAACTTATCTGGATCAAAACCTAATACTTTCCATAACTGGCTACCATTAATAGCATCAGAAGAGTCTTTCCCAATAGTACCTGCCATTACCCCAGTGATCTTACTGTTTACAGTTACTCCATTACTATCTAGTTTTAATGTTGAACCTCCAGCCTTAGCTTGCATCGTTAGAGTGTCACTCGTTAGAGCAAAACCTGCTCCACTACCTTTACTGCTTCCTTGATATATTGAAGAAATATCGGTTAAATCTCTATTTAAGTTAAACTTCACCACGCCACTATCCGCTATTTCTGCCGTTGTATTAGTACCGTTGGTAAAATCTAATCCATCAGATAGACTTACTGTTTTCTTAGTGTTCGTAGTCTTTCCACCATTGGATTTATAAGTAAAGTCCAAACTGCTAACACCTAACCAAGATTTCCAGTTGGCTTTTGCTTGCTCATTAATTGATGAATCTTCCCCTTTTGCTTTTGTTTGATCAGTCGTTATCTTAGCTGGATCAAAAAATAGCGCGTAAAGTTGTTGACCAGTAATCGCCTCCGTTGAATCTGATTTTACTAAACCATTCGCTAAACCAGATAAAGAAACATAATCTGTTGCAGTACCACCAACTTTACCTAATACCAATTTTAATCCCGCTTTTTCTCCAGTTATTTCTTGTGGAGTTAAACTGATCTTCCCTAATTCAATTCCATCAAAAGTTGGTTTTTTAGCAAATAGGATACTGATACCATTACTAGTTGTTTTAGTAGCAACATTTGTCGCAACATAATCATCAATTTTATCATTTGTGCTTAATGTATGACCTGTAATGACAACTGTATCCCCTAAACTACGTTTATAGTAATCTTTTTCCTCAGCAGGATTACTATCACCGCTAAAAGTTAACTTCTTCACATCATAAACAGGTTTACCGCTGTTATCGCTCACATTAGCAATTAAATCAGCAACTGCTTTTAACTGGCTTCCATTCACTGCCTCTTTTGATGTCGCAGAAATTTCTCCATCTTGCAACCCAGTGATTTTACCTGCGTTAGTTAAAGCTAATGCACCTGCTGAAGTATTAATGGTTAATGAACCTGTGTCAGTTTTACTTGCACCTAAGGTAATATCCTTATTTAAGTTAAACTTCACCACACCACTATCCGCTATTTCCGCCGTTGTATTAGTACCGTTGGTAAAATCTAATCCATCAGATAGACTTACTGTTTTCTTAGTACTCGTAGTCTTTCCACCATTGGATTTATAAGTAAAGTCTAAACTGCTAACACCTAACCAAGATTTCCAGTTGGCTTTTGCTTGCTCATTAATTGATGGATCTTCCTCTTTTGCTTTTGTTTGATCAGTCGTTATCTTAGCTGGATCAATAAATAGCGAGTAAAGTTGCTGACCTGTAACTGAATCGGTAGAACTGTCGTTAATCAATCCATTTGCTAGACCTGTCATTTTTTTACTATTGGCAGTAATGGCATTTGCATCAAGTGTCAGCGTTGCACCCTTTTGAGGACCAGATAGAACTAAAGAATCACTGTTCAATGAAATACTCACTCCAGTTCCCTTAGTATTCCCTTGAGAAATTGATGAAATTCCCGTTAAGTCTGCATTGAGGTTAAATTTGACTTTACTACTAGAATCAATTTCAGCCGTCGTATTAGTACCATTGACAAATTCAAGAGTATTGGTAGTTTGATTAATTGTTTTTTCTGTACTTCCCGCCTTATATTTAAAAGCTTGTAAGGCAGTATCAGCTTTCTTCAGTGAAGCTTTAGCTTGATCTGCTAAAGCAACAGTTATTGTTGGATCACCCGAGGTTGAAGTTGTTACATTGATCTCATTCGTCGTACCTTGAATTGTTAAATTACCACCAAGCTCCATCTTCTGGTTATTGACTTTAACCCCTTTATTCACCGCCGTGATTAAATCATAAATCGCCCCTTTATAGGTAGTTGGTGCGGTTGCTGATGCTGCATTAATCGCAGTAAAGGTCTGCGTAGTAAAGCCTGTTTTATAACTATCCAGCGTCAAGCCTAAAATAGTTACGCCAAGTTGATTAAATTGTGCGCCATTAATAGCTTGGTGTCCTTGTCTCGTTTTTTGGCTATTGGTGGTATTTTCTGCTTCTATAATGCCCTTTGCCACATTTTCATAGGCAAATGCTCTCGTACCTGCTTTAGCTGCTTGCTGACTATTGCCAGCATCAACATTCGCTACAGTATCACCAGACAAATCTTTTACTGCAATCGCAATATTAGCAAGCTCCACTACCGTTGCAGCAGTGTTCGGCACATTATATTGATCTAACGGGTAATACTTACCATCAGTTGCTTTGCCTACTTTAACGCCTGTTTTGGTATCAATATAAACCATATTAGCTTCTTTCTGTACCGATTCTAATTGGCGTAATTGCCCAACATTGACCGCATCGGTATCCAACGCCCCCGGTGCAAGGTTAATAATACGGCGAGTTCCAATCGTACCGCTATCAACCCAACCACCAACAGAAACAACCCCAGCACTATCAGAAGATACAGGCTTATAGGTAGAACCCACAGGTGCGTAGGCTGTTAAACCTAATGCCGAGGTTCCAGTGGTGGTAGCAATACGCTGTTGGCTGTCATTTAACGTATTATCATAAAAATAGAGCGTCTGCGAACGATAACCTAAAGCGACTGAGTTTTGAATTGTTCCTCGTGCTGATGTCCCTAATACAGTGGTATTTTGTGCCGTTGTTCCTGCCATTACCCCTGCTACAAAAGAGTTAGCACCACTCACGATTGTCGCCACCCCTATTGCAATTGAGTTATTGGCGCCCGCTTTTACATAAGAGTAAGAACCGAGTGCAAACGAATTATCTGCATCAGACAAAGTACCAAAGCCCATCGCTAGCGAGTTTTCTTTCACCGCAAAAGAGGAATTACCAATCGCAATCGCATTTTTCGAAGCAGTGTTGTTATCCGTCATATAGGTACTGGTTTTTTGTACTTTGCTGCCATTACCAAACGTCAAATAAGTATTATTTTCTTTTACGAGCGGTAAGTCAGTTTCTAACATCTTATTTAATTTTGTATTAAACTCATTTAAAGCAGAGCTAATATTGTCAACTCCCGCTGCATTTACTGTTTCATATTGTTTTTGAAGATTAAAAGTGGTGCTGTCATTTGGGTTATCAGCAGCAGTTATAGTAGCATTAAATTTTGCTCCTGCTGCTACCCTATTCCCAATCGCTATTGAGTTTTGTGCTACCGCTTTGGCTAAATAACCATAGGAAACGGTACCTGTATTGGTGGATTCAGTACGGTTACCAATCGCTACCGAGTTGCTAGCAAATACTGAGGAACGTTCACCGATCGCTGTTCCACCAATGGCGCTTGATTCAACAAAAGAGCGAATACCTACCGCAGTAGAACGCTCGGCTAAAGCAAAAGAGAGTGAACCTAAAGACGTAGATAAATCTTTCGCTGCTACGGTACGCGAACCAATCGCAATCGCACCACGACCACCAGCATAAGTTGGCGAATAGATAGCTTTATCGCCTTTATATTTATTATCAAATACACCCTCTGAATCAAAAAAATTCCTATCATTTCTAAGAGAGTTATAGATTGTATCAATTACTCCGCTTTCTAATTGGTCGCCAAATTTCGACTTCATACTCGCATTACTATAATCATTACCGAGTAAGTCATCGCTCCCTAGCGCAACAGAACTTTGCCCATAGGCATAAACATCATTCCCGATCGCTGTTGCTTGCGCATAAGCGCCAGAAGAACTTCCAAATACGCTTGCTTGTGTATTGTAGCCTCTACTGTTCGATCCTACAACAGTAACAAATTCATTGTTTTTTGCTTTGCTGTTATAACCGATAGCGATAGAGTTATTAGAACTTGCTTCCGCTTGATAGCCAAGAACTGTAGTATAATCGGAAGTCGCATTAGCCTGATAACCAACAGCAATAACACCTGTTGCTTTTGCCTTTGCTTGTCTCCCAATAACAACAGAATTACTACCGGTATGTTCTCCACCATAATTTAAAGCCACTGAGTCAGAAGGTATCTTACAGACACTGTACCCCCCCCCCCAAATCCATTCCTATGCTAGAATGATCGCTACACCATTGTATAGCACCATAACTAGCAATAGCAGGATTAGTATAAAGTGCTAGTACCCCCCCCCACTAGGAGAGCAATCGCAGAAAGGCTTAATAAACGTTTTGGCGGGTTTGTTGAACTGAGAGAACGAGAAGATTTTGAGGATTTAATTTTATTACGAGTTAATTCTGATACCGCAATAAACACACCTCTCGTATGATCGAAAATAACACGAAAAATATGATTCATAACTTTTCCTTTAAATCAGTAATGACAATAATTGAGAAAACTGAGTAAAACTGCAGCGCAATTTGACGCCGATTGTAACATATGAAAAACAATTGTAAATCTCATGCACGACATAAAAAACGGAATTAACCAATAAAAACTAATATTTAATACCAAATAAAACAAGAAATTTAGCATATTAAACAAAAAATAATAAAATATATAGTTTAAATAGGATAAATAATGAAGGGGATTACGAAATGATAAAATATTATATTGATCTTATTAAATTCTCTACATAAGAAAATATATCAATCAAAAGCTCCCACTTTTGAATTAAATTTGGGAGCTTTATATTGTAATGATTTATTCAAATTCATCTAACCAACATAAAAAAATAGCTTCTAAAATACGTTCATTAGATTTTTCAGGATCATTATCAAATTCATCTAACTCGCAAATCCAACGGTGCATATCGGTGAAACGTACTGTGGTTGGATCTAAATCAGGAAAACGCTCATATAACGCTTCACCAATTTGTTGTGCATCTTGCCATTTCATTATTAATGTTCCTCTTTTGCATGATTAACAGTATAACGAGGAATTTCTACCACTAAATCTTCATCGCCTACTACAGCTTGGCAGCTTAAACGGCTATCTACCTCTAAACCCCACGCTTTATCTAACATATCATCTTCTAGATCTGAACTCTCATTTAATGAATCAAATCCTTCACGCACAATCACATGGCAGGTAGTACAAGCACAAGATTTTTCACAAGCATGATCGATCTCAATCCCCGAACGTAGTGCAGCATCTAAAATAGTTTCACCTTTAGCAGCATCCACTACCATACCTTCTGGACAATGTTCTTGATTAGGTAAGAAAACAATTTTCGGCATAATATAACTTTCCTTTATTCAGCAAATTGTTCAACAGAATGTCCCGCTAACGCTTGCTTAATCGAATTATCCATTCTTCTTGCCGCAAAATCTCGAGTTGCTTGATCAAGCTGTTTGATTCCTTGCGCTATTTGTTGGCTATCATCCTGTTGTTGTAATTGTTCTAATTTTTCTAATGCAGCTTTTACGTCAGCTAGTTCTTGCTCATTTAATAAATGTGCATCCTCTGCTAATGCACTATAGACATTTTCCAATACACGAGCAGCTTCTACACGTTGTTCAGCCAATTCACGCGCTTGCATATCGGCTTTCGCATTTTCGTGCGATGATTTAATCATCTGCGTAATCTCTTCATCAGTTAAGCCATAAGAAGGTTTAACTTGGATTGATGAGTGTACGCCAGTCGATTTTTCCATTGCAGTCACACTTAATAATCCGTCTGCATCGACTTGATAAGTTACGCGTACATGTGCAGCTCCCGCTACCATAGGTGGAATACCTTTGAGGCTAAAACGTGCTAATGAACGACAATCTTGCACCAATTCACGCTCGCCTTGCACAATATGCACTGACATTGCAGTCTGCCCATCTTTAAAAGTGGTAAATTCTTGTGCTCGTGCCACCGGAATCGTGGTATTACGAGGAATGATCTTTTCAACCAATCCTCCCATCGTTTCAATCCCTAATGACAAAGGAATAACATCAAGTAATAACATTTCGCTATCTGGTTTATTGCCTGCCAAAATATCCGCTTGAATTGCTGCGCCTAACGCAACAACTTTATCAGGATCAATAGAGGTTAATGGCGCTTTGCCAAAGAATTCCGCTACTTGTTCACGCACAAAAGGAACACGTGTTGAACCGCCGACCATCACCGTTTCAATCACTTCACTAACCTCAACATTCGCGTCCTTCAATGCACGACGACACGCTAGCAAAGTTCGTTTTACCAACGGTTGAATAAGTTGATTAAAGGTAGCACGAGCAACAGTCACATCTTGGTTATTTACTGGTACTGTCACTTGTTCCTTAGCCGAGAGTTCAATCTTAACTTGAGTAGCTAAATCTAATAATTGACGTTTTTGTTGATCGGTTTCTGGAGTAAATTGAACTTGTGCCGCTAAATGCTCAGCTAGCAAATGATCGAAATCATCGCCACCTAACGCAGTATCACCACCTGTTGCTAATACTTCAAAAACGCCTTTGCTTAAACGTAAAATGGAAATATCAAAAGTACCACCGCCCAAATCATAAACGGCAATAACACCTTCTTGTCCGCTATCTAGCCCATAAGCAATCGCTGCGGCAGTAGGTTCATTTAATAAACGTAGTACATTTAAACCAGCTAAACGAGCAGCATCTTTGGTGCCTTGACGTTGTGCATCATCAAAATAAGCCGGTACAGTAATAACACAACCTACTAGCTCACCACCTAAACGTTGTTCTGCCAACTGATTTAAACGTGACAAAATATCAGCAGAAACTTCAACAGGGCTACGTAACCCTTGCTTAGTAATAATTAGCGGTAGGCCATTTTCACTGGCTTGGAAACGATAAGGCAAATTAGGATAACGCGCTTGCACATCAGCTAGACTGCGTCCCATTAAACGTTTTACAGAGATAATCGTATTATCGGGTTCTTGCCCTGCATAAACTTTCGCCTCAACACCTACCAGCGGCTGTTGAGCGCCATAATAAACTACAGAAGGGATCAATGCTCTATCTTGCTCATCCAACAAAATGTCTGCTTTCCCACTACGAACAGTCGCCACTAATGAATTTGTTGTACCAAGGTCAATACCAACTGCTAATCTTGCTTGATGAGGTGCAGCACTCTGTCCTGGTTCTGCAATCTGTAATAATGCCATTTGCCTTATTTCCCACAATTAAAAATCAAATAATTTTTCTTCTAAACGTTCAATTTCTTGTTGTAATTTTTTGATAAATTTCAAACGATCGATGGTTTGTTTAGTGCCAGTCCAATCTTGTTGAGCAATTTTTTCAGCTAATACTGCGATATTTTGCTGATAACTTGCTGCTGTTTGTTGTTGTAAATCAGCCAATTTTTGCTCATCTTGTTGCGCTTCCGCTTCTTCTAGTTGTTCGCGCAATTCCATTTGCTGCATTAAGAATGCCAAATCATGCGTTGTATTTTCATTATCTACTGGCTTTTGTAATGCTAAACTCAAAATCGCTTCTGCACGCAAAATAGGATCTTTTAAGATCTGATAAGCGTCATTAACTTGGGTTGATTTCTGTAATGCTAAACGTTGTTCTTGCTCACTGGCAGCCGCAAAATTATCAGGATGTAGCTGTTTTTGTAACTGTAAGTATTGCTGAGATAACATTGCAAGATCGAGTTGAAAACTGACTGGCAGAGAAAACAATTCAAATGGATTAAACATAGTATTTCAATAAGATATTTTTAACAATTAAACGTGAAAACTTTCACCACAACCGCATTGTTCTTTCACATTCGGGTTAGTAAACTTAAACCCTTCATTTAGACCTTCTTTAACAAAATCTAATTGAGTACCATCTAAATAGACCAAGCTTTTATTATCAACAATGATTTTTACGCCATTATCTTCAAACACTTGATCATCTTCATTTAATACATCTACAAACTCTAAAACATAAGCTAAACCTGAACAGCCTGATGTTTTAATCCCCAGACGTAATCCAATCCCTTTTCCACGATTTGCAAGAAAATCTCTTACTCGTTGCGCTGCACTTTCAGTCAATGAAATTGCCATATTTTGCTCCTCAAACAGGAAAAGGTGTTATCTACTGATAACACCTAAAAATCTTATTTTGTTTTTTTCGCTTTATAGTCAGCGATTGCTGCTTTAATTGCATCTTCCGCAAGAATTGAGCAATGCACTTTTACTGGTGGTAATTCTAATTCTGCGGCAATGTCGCTGTTTTTGATCGCTTGTGCTTCATCTAAAGATTTACCTTTTACCCATTCAGTAATTAATGAGCTAGAAGCAATGGCAGAACCACAACCATAAGTTTTAAATTTTGCATCTTCAATAATGCCGTTATCATTGACTTTAATTTGTAACTGCATTACATCACCACACGCCGGCGCACCAACCATTCCACTACCAACAGTTGGATCTTTTTTATCGAATGATCCGACATTGCGTGGATTTTCATAATGATCAATCACTTTTTCACTGTATGCCATAATTCACTCCTCAATTAATGTGCAGACCACTCAACGGTGCTGAAATCAACACCTTCTTTATACATATCCCAAAGTGGAGAAAGCTCACGTAATTTCGCCACCGCTTTTTTCACTAACTCAATCGTGTAATCAATTTCTTCTTCTGTAGTGTAACGTCCTACGGTAAAACGAATTGAACTATGTGCTAATTCATCATTTAAACCTAATGCACGTAATACATAAGAAGGTTCTAAACTTGCTGAAGTACACGCAGAGCCGGAAGAAACCGCGATATCACGTAAAGACATCATCAATGATTCACCTTCTACATAGTTGAAACTCATATTAAGGTTTGTACCAACACGATGTTCCATTGAACCATTCACATACACTTCTTCAATATCTTTTAAGCCGTTATATAGGCGATCACGCAATGCAGTTAAACGCGGCATTTCTGTTGCCATTTCTTCTTTACAGATACGATAAGCTTCACCCATACCTACGATTTGATGCACTGGTAAAGTACCTGAACGCATTCCTCTTTCATGACCGCCACCATGGATAATCGCTTCTAAACGTACACGTGGTTTACGACGCACATATAATGCACCAATACCTTTTGGTCCATAGAGTTTATGTCCTGACATTGACATCAAATCTACTTTTAATGTTGATAAATCAATCGGTAATTTACCCACAGATTGCGTTGCATCTACATGGAAAATCACTTTACGTTCACGACAAATTTCACCAATCGCGGCAATATCTTGAATAACACCAATTTCATTATTTACATGCATAATAGAAACAAGGATGGTGTCATCACGCATCGCTGCTTTTAATTCTTCAAGATCAATTAAGCCATCTGCTTTTGGCGCTAAATAAGTAACCTCAAAACCTTCACGTTCTAATTGACGACAAGTATCTAATACCGCTTTATGTTCTGTTTTACAGGTGATGATATGTTTACCTTTCGTTTGATAGAAATGCGCAGCACCTTTGATCGCCAAGTTATCCGATTCTGTTGCACCTGAAGTAAATACGATCTCACGCGCATCTGCCCCAATTAAATCGGCAATATGATTACGCGCAACATCTACTGCTTCTTCTGCTTGCCAACCAAACTTATGTGAACGAGATGCTGGGTTACCAAAAGTTCCATCTATTGTTAAATATTCCATCATCTTCTTAGCAACACGTTCATCGACTGGACAGGTTGCCGCATAGTCTAAATAAATAGGTAATTTCATTTTCACTCCGATAAGAATACTTTCTTAATTTTCAATACGTTCTAATTGTTGCTGGACATTGATTTCAGCACGATAACGCTTTTGCATTTTTTCTTGTTGAGAACTCACTAATTCAGCAACAGTAATTTCATTTAAAAAATCTTCGATACGATCACTCAATTTCTGCCATAAAGAGTGGGTTAAGCATTGCACACCATCTTGGCAATTTCCCTTACTGCGGCATTTAGTGGCTTGTACATTTTCATTAACAGCTGAAATAATCATACCAATTGAGATATCTTCACAAGGATACCCCAATTGATAACCACCACCTGGACCACGAGTACTTTTGACTAATCCATGGCGGCGTAATTTGGCAAACAATTGTTCTAAATAAGAAAGTGATATTTTTTGACGTTCAGAAATATCCGATAAAGTAACAGGACCATCAGCAGCATTTAACGCAATATCTAAAATAGCGGTAACTGCATAACGTCCTTTTGAAGTAAGTTTCATCGTAAATTCCCTAACCTTGTTTCAAACGGGGAAAATTCTCACATAACCTACTAAAACAGTCAAGTATTATTCCATCTATAATAACGTTTTTAACTATCGTTATTTCCGATGTTTCGACGGTAATAATTGCTCTACGGCAGTTAACATTCCTTGCAAAATATTCAGCTCATTACGTTGGATTGCAGTACGCAAATAAAGACGACGTAATTTTTTCATTACCGCATTGTTCTGAATAAAACCAATCTCTTGATACACTTTTTCAGTGCGCTCAAAGAAATATTCTAAATCCTCAGCAACAACACCGCTCGGCGCTGCAATAGGATACTCTTTTTGTGAACAATTTTCAGTTTGCGATTGCAAATAAGCCATTCGAATTTCATAACTGACCAGTTGTACCGCCATTGCTAAATTCAACGAAGAATATTCAGGGTTTGCAGGAATATTTAAATGGTAATGACATTTCAAAAGCTCTTCATTCGTCAGACCAATACGCTCACGTCCGAACACAATCGCTACTTTGCCCATTTCTGCCGTTTCAATTGCTTTTATACCGCATTGTCTTGGTGTAATTGCTGTTGTTGTTAAATGTCTTGCTCTAGCACTTGTACCAATAACCAATGTACAATCTGCAATAGCCTCATCAAAAGAGCAGACGATTTTTGCATTTTCTACAACATCGGAAGATCCTGCAGATAAAGCAATAGACTCTTCATTAGGGAGAATTTTTGGGGATACTAAATAAAGCTGTGATAATCCCATTGTTTTCATTGCTCTGGCAGCGGAACCTATATTGCCAGGATGAGAAGTTTCTACTAATACAATTTTGATTTGTTCAAATGACATAAACTTGTTTTTATTTAAAAAATGATGGCAAATTCTAACATATTAATGAAACCCAGAAAATTACTCGCAATTTGCCTAAACTTTCCCTATAATGCACGCCGATTTTACATACATCACTTAAACAAAAACTGTTCTTTAAAATCTGGTGGAGATAATAATGAATCCAATGTTAAATATTGCTATTCGCGCAGTGCGAAAAGCAGGCAACATCGTTGCCAAAGGTTTTGAACGTCTTGATGAAATTCAAACCAGCGAGAAATCAGCTAATGACTATGTAACTAATATAGATAAAGCTTCTGAAGCAGCAATTATTGAAATTATCCGTAAATCTTACCCTGATCACACCATTATTGGTGAAGAAAGTGGTGCTTTAGAAGGTAAAGAAGGCGACGTACAATGGGTCATTGATCCACTAGATGGTACAACCAACTTCGTGAAAGGATTACCGCATTTCTCCATTTCAATTGCGGTGCGTGTAAAAGGACGTACTGAAGTTGGTGTGGTTTATGATCCTATTCGCAACGAGCTCTTTACTGCTGTTCGTGGTGAAGGTGCTAAACTCAACGAATACCGTTTACGCTTAGAAGGTCGTAATGAATTAACTGGCGCTATTTTAGCAACTGGTTTCCCATTCAAAGTAAAACGTTATATTCCAATTCACCTCAATATGATTACCGCTCTTATTGAAGAGTGTGCAGATTTCCGTCGTACTGGTTCTGCTGCGCTCGATCTTTGCTATGTTGCAGCTGGTCGTGTTGATGGTTATTTTGAAATGGGCGTCAAACCTTGGGATTGTGCTGCTGGAGATTTAATTGTGCGTGAAGCTGGCGGTATTGTAACTGACTTTATCGGCGGACACAGTTACCTCACCTCTGGCCATATCGTTGCAGGCGCACCTCGCATCACTAAACAAATTCTCAATAAATTACAACCTTGTTTATCAGATGAGTTCAAAGGATAAACAACTTTCTTAGTAAAAAAGCTAGCAATTTGCTAGCTTTTTTAGTTTGTTATTTATTTTCAAAATAAACTTTCTTTAATCCTAGTTCTAAACCTCTAAATTCAGCCAATCCACGCAAGCGCCCAATCGCTGAATATCCAGGATTCGTTTTCTTTTTTAAATCATCTAACATTTGATGCCCATGATCTGGACGCATCGGAATCAAACGTTTATTGCCATTAGATAAACGACGATACTCTTCCGTTAATAATGCTTTTACCACATTAAACATATCCACATCCCCTTCTAAGTGTGCTGCTTCATGGAAACTAAGAGGATTATCTTCTCTACAAGTAGAACGTAAATGAGCAAAGTAAATACGATCAGCAAATTTCTCTGTCATTTTGACCAGATCATTATCTGAACGGACACCATAAGAACCAGTACACATTGTAAATCCATTTGCTGATAACGGTTCTGTCTCAACAAACCATTGCATATCTTCAATTGTTGAAACAATACGAGGTAGCCCTAAAATCGGACGTGGCGGATCATCTGGGTGAATTGCTAGTTTAATTCCCACCTCCTCCGCAACAGGCACAACTTGATGTAAAAAATATGCCAAATGAGTACGAAATTTATCAGGAGAAATATCTTTATAACGATCTAGTTGGGCTTGAAACTCTTCTAAGGTATAACCTTCTTCTGCACCTGGTAATCCAGCAATAATATTTTTTGTTAATTGCTCAATTTGTTCTGCCGACATTTTTTCATAGTAAGCTTTGGCTGCCTGGCGCTCTTGTTCACTATAACTTTGCTCTGCACCAGGACGTTTCAAAATATATAATTCAAATGCTGCAAATGCAATTTGATCAAAACGAAGTGCTTTAGAGCCGTCTGGTAATTGGTATGCCAAATCAGTACGAGTCCAATCCAACACTGGCATAAAATTATAACAAACTGTATCAATACCACATTTAGATAAATTACGTAGAGTTTGTTTGTAATTATCAATCCATTGTTGATAGTTCCCTGTCTGCGTTTTAATTTCTTCATGTACAGGGACACTTTCTACCACAGACCATGTTAATCCCGCTTGCTCAATTAATGCTTTACGTTTTTCAATTTCATCAATACTCCAAATTTGACCATTTGGAATATGATGTAATGCAGTCACAATACCTGTTGCTCCTGCTTGTCGAATATCAGATAAAGATACTGGGTCATTCGGCCCATACCAACGCCAAGTTTGTTCCATTTTCTACTCCTTATATCAATAAACTTCTAATTCATTCCGTTTCAATCCCTACAACAACAGGGCTAATATTAAATAAATAACCATCAAAATTCGGATCGTCCACATCAGAAAGTTCAAACAATTTCTGTTTTACATTTTCTAAATGCTGCCACATTGCTTTTCTGGCTAAAACTGGATCCTTTTTCTGCATAGCAAGTACAATATTTTCATGATCTTTAATCCACAAATAACGATAATTTTGATCAGGAATATGCATATGCAATCCTTGCCACATCTTGCTATTATTCCTTAACTCCCATAGCGATTTTTGCATTTGAATAATGACTTCATTCTGAGTAATCTCAGCAATAGTTCGATGGAAGTCTTCATCTGCTACATAATCCTCATCACCATGCTCTAATGTTTGTTTTTCACGTAATAATATTTCTTTTAATTTAATAATATCGCCCCTTGTTGCTTGAATAGCTGCAAACTCAGCAATACTACTTTCTAATAACTGCCGTGCCTGTAATAACTCGAAGGGACCAACATCTATTTGATGCATGGAATCATCATTCTCAGCCACTCTCGGAAGATCAATTAAATAAACTCCAGATCCTTTTCTTACCTCAACGAATCCTTCTATTTCCAACATAATTAATGCTTCCCTAATGACCGTTCTACTAACATTAAAGGATTCAGCTAAATCTCTTTCTGTTGGTAACTTATCACCGATTTTATATGTTCCATCAAATAGTTGCTGCTTTAACTCATTCCCAATCTTTTTATAAGAACGTAAATCTTCAGTGATCATAATGATCTCCTAACTAACCTAATGGATATTCAATAATGAAATTGACATATTTGCTGTCACTTTTTCCCCATTAACAAATAATTCTCTTTTTTCATTATTTGGTAATTTAAAGTATATTTTCTCATATTGAGGTATAAATAACCCTGACTTAGATAAATTAATATCGATACGATTATCAAAACAACTGACCCTCATATTTAGAATTAAATATTGTTTGTCTAAATAAGAAAAACTTTCACCATCATCATCAAAAATTTCAACTTCATATTCACCAGTACCAAGCAATGGCATAACTAAAAATTCTCGACATTGATCTTCGATTGTATTATTTGAATTTTTCGGATTCATAGGGATAACGGAGCCTGCTCTAATAAACAAAGGGATACGTTCTAGTGGTGCAGGAACAATAATATCTTGTCCACCGCTATACCACTCTTGAGTATAAAAATCATACCAACCAGTTTTATTTGCTGGTAAATAAACCTTCCTTTCTCTTTGAGATGGTTCCACTACAGAAGCTACTAATAAATCTCTACCTAGTAGATAATCATCATTTTCTTCAAACGTTTTTACATCCTCTTCATAATCTAAAAATGTTGGACGTAACATTGGTTCATCATATTTATGTGCCATCCATAAAAGATTATATAAATAAGGAACTAGATGATAACGTAATTGAATTGTTCTTCTAACAATATCAGTAACTTCAGGGTACATCCACGGCTCATTAACAGTATGATCATCATTCCAAGAATGAATTGTAAAACGAGGGTGCATCACTCCATTTTGTACCCAACGTACAAATAATTCTGGATCTGGTTTGTCGCCAGAGAAACCGCCCACATCGTGTCCTACGTTATATAATGCAGACAAACTCATTCCCAATCCCATTTTGATATTGTATTTCAGTGTATTCCAGCTTGTTCTATTATCCCCACTCCATGTTTGTACATAACGATTCATTCCTGGTGAACCAGAACGAGAAATTAAATAAGGACGACTATTAGGCTTATATGATAATTGTGCCTCATAAGATGCTTTCATCATCAATAATGGCATCAACGGGCGAAGTAATTTAATCGGTTTTGTATTACCAAAATAACAACAACGAGCTTGTTCATCCCAAACTTCAAATTCATTATTGTCATTCCAAGTTGAATCAATCCCATACTCCAATAATTGAGATGTGACATTATGCTTCCACCATTCTATGGTCTTAGGATTAGTAAAATCTAAATGTGATCCTTCATCATCCCAAAACATTGAACGTTCTGGAGCATCTACAATAGAATCTTGTATAAATAAGCCTTGATTAGCAACCTCTTCATACTTTGGATGATCTTGTAACAAACATGGCTTAATATTTGCAGCTAATTTCATATTAGCTTGATGAAAATACTCACTCATACCTCTAGGATTAGGAATTTTTTCTCTATTCCAATTGAATACATAACGTTTATCATTAATTGATGTATATCCTGAAGAAAGTTGAAATGAATCACATGGAATATTATGAATTCTGCATAAATCTACAAATTTCTTTAATTGTTCTTGCGCATCTGGTGCATCAGTATAATGCATTGTTGAACCACTATAACCTAGACTCCATTTAGGTCCGAAAATAGTTCCTCCTGTTAATGCACAATATTTTTTAGTTACATCTAAGATTTTAGGACCTAATATAAAATAATAATCTAAATCTCCATCTTCTGAACGATATGAACGATATGCTGCATGATAATTATCTAACTCATTTCCTAAATCAAACCAACAATTAGCCAAATTATCATAATAAATGCCATAACTAATATTAGAGATATTAGTGATATAAAAAGGAATATGTTTATATAATGGATCCGTTTTTTCTGCATTATATCCCATCGCATCTAAATTCCTCATTTCAAAACGACGGCCTTGACGATTTAGATTTCCAGCTTTCTCTCCTAAACCATAATAACGATCCATTGCTGTTCTTTGCATAAAATGAGAAATTTTATTTTGAGATACTCCTAATAAATAAGCACCACTCTTTCTATCTTGAGCAAATGTTTGCCATCCGTTTTCTGTATAACATTGCCATTCAAGCCACAAAGGTTTATGAATTATTACTTTCAACCTATGTGTTGAAATTTCAATACTAGATTCATCATGATGAAATTTATATTCTGGTAAAGTGAATCCATCTGTTGTCCATTTATCTCTACCCGTCCATGCAATATCTTTTTTATTTGGAGTTATTGCCCAAGTGTGTGGTACACGAAATTCATTATTACGAGAAAATGCAACTCTGAAAATATCTTCTTCTAACACAAAAATATGTAATTTAAAATTATGTTCACATTCAATATCAATTTGATTATTAGCTTGTTTTTGATATATCCAATTTTTCAATGTTTTCATTTTTTCTGCCTCTTATAAATTAATAACCTAATAAAACTCTTGGTAAAAAGAGACTAATATCAGGAATGTAAGTTACTAAGAATAATGTCAGTACCAAAACAGCATAGAAAGGTAAAAGAGGTTTAATTACTTGATTAATCTTAATTCCACCAACAGAACATCCTATAAATAATGCACTACCGACTGGTGGTGTGCATATACCAATAGAAAGATTAAATGCCATTAGAACGCCAAAATGGACAGGATCCATACCTAGTTCTGTAACAATAGGCAGAAAAATTGGGGTAAAAATAAGAAGTGCTGGAGTCATATCCATGAAGACACCAACAACTAATAGAATCACATTAATAATAAGTAGAATAATAATTGGATTATCAGAAATAGATAATAATGCATCACTAATAGTATAAGGAATATCTGCATTCGCCATAGCCCAAGACATACCCATTGAAGTCCCAATTAACAACAATACGATTGCAGTAGTAATAACAGAATCAAGGATAATTTGAGGTAATTCTTTTAATTTAACTTCACGATATACTACCATTGCTAGAATAAGAGTATAAACAACTGCAAAGGCGGAAGCTTCTGTAGCCGTAAAAATACCTCCTATAATTCCTCCCATAATGACTACAATCAATCCCAAACTCGGCAATGCATCTAATGTTTTCTTTAATGCTTCACTATACGTTGGTTTAGGTGATACTGGATAATGACGTTTTTTAGCAATAAACCCTATTACTAACATGATAGATAACCCCATCAATATCCCAGGTATATATCCTGCTAAAAATAACGCACCTATTGAAGTTCCACCAGAAATTAAAGAATAAACAATAAATGTGTTACTTGGTGGAATTAGTAATCCTGTAGGACAGGATGCAATATTAACTGCTGCAGAAAATGCGGGATCATATCCCTCTTTTTTTTGCAATGGAGACATAATACCACCCATTGCAGCACCAGAAGCTACAGCTGATCCTGAAATAGACCCAAACATCATATTAGCTAATACATTCACATGAGCAAGAGAACCAGGTAGTCTTCCACCAATCACTTTTGCAAATTCAATTAACCTCAATGCAATTCCGCCTCGATTCATAATATTTCCAGCTAAAATAAAAAACGGAATTGCTAATAAAGAAAAACTATCTAATCCTGAAGCCATCTTTTGTGCAATAACAGCAATTGCCGAATCTACAGGAAGTGACAGCATAATTGTTAGTAATGATGCGATACCAATCGAGAATGAAATTGGTACACCAATAAATAAAAGTACAAAGAAACTACCACTAAGAACAAGGACTGTTGACCATTCCATAATAATATTCCTTATTTAATGAGAGAATTGTTTAAAGTTTTCTAAAATATCTCGAACCAAATAAATCAGCATAAATATGCCACTAATAGGAATAGCCAAATAAACTACTCCCATCTGAATACCTATGACTGGAGAAATCTGGCCATTAGCAATAGTGTCTTGTACTAATCTCATACCGCCATAACACATAATAGAAAGCGTAAAAACAACACCAACAATATTGATACACAAGTTCAATACATTTTGTTTACTTGGAGATGCTTCCAATTTTGTGGCTAATAAATCTATCGCTAAGTGTTTTTTCTGTCCTAATGCATAAGCAGCACCAATTAACCCTACCCAAATAAATAAAAATCTAGCCATTTCATCTGTATAAGTACTTGGTGTATTTAAGATATATCGAGAACATACTTGCCACACTACGCAGATAACTAGCACTGAACATAGCACTACACACATACTAGAAAGAATTCGATTAATAATATTAATGAATCTATTCATATCATTTACCTCTTTATATCGATTTTGGTATTCCAATTTTGATTAAAATAAACCAAATATCAATAAAATTATCTCAAATTTGTGATCTGGTTCACCAATTAAGAAAAATTGGATTGAACTATCTAATCTTATGGCTATATTTACACCAACAATATGAACGATATTGTGAATAAACGAAAATTGGTTTACCTATTTTCAAAAAGTTAAATCATCTATTTATTAACTGGCAGGAGATCTTTTTATGAAGAAAACTATTATTTCCGTAGCTTTAACTTCTTTACTCTCTATGGGAGTTGCATTTTCAGTTCAAGCTAAAACTGTATTAAAACTTAGCCATAATAATGACAAAACACATCCTGTACACATCTCAATGCAACATATGGCAGATGAAGTCAAAAAATTAACTAATGGAGAAGTTATTATCAGGATTTATCCAAATAGCCAGTTAGGTACACAACGTGAATCAATGGAGTTATTGCAATCTGGTTCACTTGATATGGCTAAATCAAATGCAAGTGAAATGGAAGCATTTGAACCATCTTATACTGCATTCAATGTACCTTATCTATTTAAAGACAGGGAACACTACTATCGTACTTTAAGTGATTCAGAAGTCGGTCAAAAAATTCTTCTAGTATCTAAAGATAAAGGTTTTATCGGTTTAACCTACTATGATGGTGGCGCTAGAAGTTTCTATGCTAATAAACCAATAAAAACCCCAGCAGATCTTAAAGGGATGAAGATTCGTGTACAACCTAGCCCTTCAGCTGTAGAAATGATGAAATTAATGGGGGCATCACCAACACCTTTGGCATATGGTGAACTCTATACTGCATTACAACAAAAAGTTGTAGATGGTGCTGAAAACAATGAAACTGCTTTAACTTTGGCTCGTCATGGCGAGGTGGCTAAATATTTTAGTGAAGACCAACATACTATGATTCCAGATGTTTTATTAATCAGTCTAAAATCTTGGAATAAACTTACTCCTGAACAACAAGCTGCATTAAAGAAAGCTGCTGATGAATCAATGTTATTCCATAAAGAACTTTGGACAAAAATGATTGCAGAAGAAGTTGAAAAAGCAAAAAAACAATTGAATGTTCAATTTATACAAGTGGACAAACAACCATTTGTGGAAGCAGTAAAAAGCATGCATGATGCCGCTAGACAAAATCCTACAATTAAATCATATATTGAAAGAATAGATGAATTAGGTAAATAAACTTATTCAATCTAATCACCTATTAGCGGCATTTACCAAAATGCCGTTTATTTTAATAAAAACAAGGAGTTGAATCATGAATATAGCAAAAAATCATAATTTGAAAAATAAACTGATCGTTATTTCTGGTGCTGGTGGTGTACTTTGTGCTTTTTTAGCTAAAGAACTGGCAAAAACACAAGCAAAAATTGCTTTGCTAGATATTAATTATGATGCAGCAAATAAAGTAGCGGAAGAGATTAATCAAAATGGGGGTTGTGCAAAAGCCTATAAAACAAATGTTTTAGAATTGGAAAGTATTCAAGCAACCAGAGATCAAATTCTTACAGATTTCGGTACTTGTGATATTTTAATTAATGGTGCAGGCGGTAATAATCCAAAAGCAACAACCGATAATGAATTCCATTTATTAGATTTACCAGAAAATACCAAAACCTTTTTTGAATTAGATAAATCTGGTATTGAATTTGTATTTAATCTTAATTACTTAGGTACTCTATTACCAACCCAAGTATTTGCCAAAGACATGATCGGTAAGTCTGGCGCGAGCATTATCAATATTTCTAGCATGAATGCATTCACTCCATTAACAAAGATTCCTGCTTATTCTGGTGCAAAAGCTGCAATTAGTAATTTTACTCAATGGTTAGCGGTTTATTTTTCTAAAGTGGGTATTCGTTGTAATGCAATTGCACCAGGATTCTTGGTTAGCAATCAAAATCAAGCTTTATTATTTGATGAAAATGGTAAACCAACAGCCAGAGCCAATAAGATTTTAACTAATACTCCAATGGGACGTTTTGGAGAACCGGAAGAATTACTAGGTACCTTACTATTTTTAATTGATAGTGAATACTCTAGTTTTGTAAACGGTGTTATTGTCCCTGTTGATGGTGGTTTTTCTGCTTATAGTGGAGTGTAAAATGAAACCTTTTATGGATGAAGATTTTTTATTATCAACAGAAACTGCAAAACAGTTATATCATCAATATGCAGCACCTCAACCTATTTTTGATTACCACTGTCATTTAAGTCCTAAGGATATTGCTGAAAATAGACAATTTAAGGATTTAACAGAAATATGGTTAGCTGGAGATCATTACAAATGGCGTGCAATGAGAACAGCTGGTATTGATGAAGAACTGATTACAGGTACAGCTAGCAATTATCAGAAATATCTTGCATGGGCAAAAACTGTTCCACTTTGCATTGGAAATCCGATTTACCATTGGACACATTTAGAATTACGTCGTCCTTTTGGTATCACAAATATATTATTTAACCAAGATTCTGCTGAAAAAATTTGGCATCAATGTAATGAGTTATTGCAACAACCTGAATTTTCTACACGAGGTATCTTGCAACAGATGAATGTCAAACTGATAGGAACAACTGATGATCCTATCGATTCTCTTGAATATCACCAGAAAATTACCAAAGATTCAACATTTGGAATTCAGGTTGTTCCAAGCTGGCGACCAGACAAAGTATTTAAGATCGAATTACCTAACTTCATAGATTATATTGCTGATTTGTCGGAGATAAGTAATGTAAATATCCACTCTTTTTCTACTTTGAAACTAGCACTAATAAAACGATTAGATCATTTTGATAAACATGGATGTAAATCAGCAGATCATGGTATCGAAATCGTCCGTTTCGCTTCTATCCCTAACGAACAAACATTAGACCATATTTTACAAAATCGTTTACAAGGGAAAGAACTGTCTGACTTACAAATAGCTCAATTTAATACTGCAATTCTAGTTTGGTTAGCACAACAATACTCAGAACGTAATTGGGTTATGCAAATGCACATTGGTGCTCTACGTAATAATAATACGAGAATGTTTAAATTACTTGGACCAGATAGTGGTTTTGATTCTATTGCAGATCGATGTTATGCAGAATCATTATCCCATCTTTTAGATCTTATGGATCAAACAAATTGTCTTCCTAAAACTATTCTGTATTGTTTAAATCCTAGAGATAATGAAATGATCGCTAGTATGATTGGTAATTTTCAAACTGGAGGAATCCCTGGAAAGATCCAATTTGGTTCAGGTTGGTGGTTCAATGATCAGAAAGATGGTATGGAACGACAACTACAACAATTGTCTCAATTAGGTCTATTGAGCCAATTCATTGGTATGTTAACTGATTCTCGTAGTTTCTTATCTTACACTAGACATGAATATTTCAGGCGTATTCTCTGCGAGATGATCGGCAAATGGGTAGAAAATGGAGAAACGCCAAATGACATTAACCTATTAGGAACAATGGTAGAAAATATCTGTTTCAACAATGCTCAGAAATATTTCAAATAATACTTCTAATAAAAAACCGCCATTTCGGCGGTTTTTTTTATTGCTCAATAATTAATTATTTAGAGATATGAGCAACTAAGTCTAATACTTTGTTTGAGTAACCAGTTTCGTTGTCATACCAAGAAACAACTTTAACGTAAGTATCAGTTAATTGGATACCAGCTTTCGCATCGAAAATAGAAGTTAATGAACAGCCATTGAAGTCTGTTGATACTACGTCATCTTCTGTATACCCTAAAACACCTTTTAATTCATTTTCAGAAGCACGTTTCATTTCTGCACAAATTTCAGCATAAGTAGCTGGTTTTTCTAAGTTAACTGTTAAGTCAACAACAGATACGTTTGGAGTAGGTACACGGAATGCCATACCAGTTAATTTACCATTTAATGCTGGGATAACTTTACCTACTGCTTTAGCAGCACCAGTTGATGAAGGGATGATGTTTTGAGAAGCACCACGACCACCACGCCAGTCTTTAGCTGATGGACCATCTACAGTTTTTTGAGTAGCTGTAGTTGCGTGAACAGTTGTCATTAAACCGTCTTTGATACCCCATTTGTCATTTAATACTTTAGCAATTGGCGCTAAGCAGTTAGTTGTACAAGATGCGTTAGAAACGATATCTTGACCAGCATAGCTGTCGAAGTTAACACCATTTACGAACATTGGAGTGCTGTCTTTTGAAGGACCAGTCATAACAACTTTTTTCGCACCTGCAGTGATGTGTTTACGAGCTGTTTCATCAGTTAAGAATAAACCTGTTGCTTCAACTACTACATCAACACCGATTTCGTTCCATTTTAAGTTTGCTGGATCACGTTCAGCAGTAACACGAATTGTTTTACCGTTTACTACTAAGTTACCATCTTTAACTTCAACAGAACCGTCGAAACGACCGTGAGTTGAATCATATTTCAACATATATGCCATGTAATCAACATCGATTAAGTCGTTGATACCAACAACTTCGATATCATCACGATGTTGAGCTGCACGGAAAACGATACGACCGATACGGCCAAAGCCATTAATACCAATTTTAATTGCCATAGTATTTTTACCTATATTAAATGTTAAACAAAAATCTAATTAAACCACGTTTAATTCTATAAAAAGAAAATTAACCATGGTGTAACTGCGGCGAATTATAGCACAAACTTCTTTTTTACGAAAATCCGCCATTGTGCAATCGCAAGATAACAGATAACTTTTTTGTGATCTACATCAAATTTTATTCATTAAAGTTTTCTGGTAAATGTTGCTGCATAGATGACCAGATTAACCCACTTTCAATTCCATATTGACGAATACATGGTCTAACCTGTTCTACCTTTCCAGCCTGACAAATTGCATATAGCTGATGATAAAATTTTAAGGCTAAATCACGACTTAGTGGGTTAGAAAAATAGAAACGCCCTACACGTTCATATAAGCTCTTTAAACTATTTAAAATTAAGCCGTACACTGGATTATGAGACGCAAATGCCAATTTACGGAATAAGTCATAATCAAATGCAGTATAAGCTTCTGCTGTATCTTTAAGCTTAGCTAATGGTTCAAAAATCGTGAGAGATTCTTCCTTAGCAATACGAAATGCTTTACTAATATAAATTGCAGAGATATTCGTTCTTGCAGAGAGAATATTGGCAATAATTGTCGGTACACGCGTACCGTCCAATTTAATCAAGGCTTCTAAAATATTCAGCCCTGAAGTTTCCCAAATATCATTAACTCGAGTTGGCTTACCATGCTGAATACTTAGCCAGCCATCGCGCGCTAAGCGTTGCAAGACTTCACGCAACGTTGTACGTGTTACGCCGATTTTATCCGCTAATTCTCGTTCCGCTGGAAGATCGCTCCCTGGAGGAAAATGATTATTCCAAATGCTTCTAATTATGTACTCTTCCGCTAATCCAGCAGGACTATGCGCTTTGATGACATCATTATTTACTGCCATTACCTTACCTTGTTATTCTATTTCAACAGACAGAACTGATAAAACCTTTTATTTACAACTATTGCTAAAAAAGATCATATGCTGCTCTTCATTACTTATATTTTGTACGTTTCACACCATAAATTGCTCATAGTAAATGAAAAAGATAAAAATCTTTGATCATTCACAAATAAACCTAACATCGAGTGAAATAAATTTGCAAGATTGTATTACAATCGAGTCAGTTGTAAATTAAAAAAACACAACATTTTGAGAAATATAATCTAAAGTCTATGGAGATGACGGTATGGCCTATTTGCAAGCAGGTATGCAAAATTTTTTAGGGCAAAGTCCAAATTGGTACAAATTACTAATTATCGGCTTCTTAATTATTAATCCTCCTATTTTTTACGTTGATCCCTTTCTAGCTGGATGGCTGCTTGTAGCAGAATTTATTTTTACGCTTGCCATGGCATTAAAATGTTATCCATTACAACCAGGTGGTTTACTTGCTCTAGAATCGGTCATTATTGGAATGACGACACCAGAACATATCAAGCATGAAATTATGGCTAATTTTGAAGTTATTATGTTATTGATGTTTATGGTGGCTGGTATCTATTTTATGAAGCAATTATTGCTGTTTCTCTTCACTAAATTGTTACTCACTATTCATTCCAAAATCACCTTATCTTTAGCTTTCTGTATTAGTGCCGCTTTCCTCTCTGCTTTCCTTGATGCTCTAACCGTTGTCGCTGTTGTTATTAGTGTATGTATGGGCTTTTATGGTGTTTATCACAAAATAGCTTCAGGGAATAAATTTGATGACTCGACTGATATTACTAATGATGACAAAATTACTAGCGCTAAGAAAACGTTAGAAGAGTTCCGTGCTTTTTTACGTAGTTTAATGATGCACTCTGGAGTAGGGACAGCATTAGGCGGCGTAATGACAATGGTGGGAGAACCACAAAACTTAATTATCGCTGAACAAGCTGGCTGGCATTTTGGTGAATTTTTCTTCCGTATGACGCCTGTCACCGTACCTGTATTAATTTGTGGTTTATCCACCTGTTATATTTTGGAAAAATTTAAATTATTTGGTTATGGTGCGCATTTACCACGTCGTGTTTGGTTAGTGCTAGCCATTCTAGATCGCAGCCAAAGTGAAAAAATGACACGCAGCGATCGCATCAAATTAGTGATTCAAGCTATTATCGCAGTTTGGTTGATTATTGGTCTTGCTTTCCACCTTGCAGCAGTGGGCTTAATTGGCTTAACCATTATTATTCTTACCACTTCATTCTGTGGTATTACAGATGAACATACCATTGGTCGTGCCTTCCAAGAATCATTACCATTTACTGCATTACTCGTTGTCTTCTTCACAGTTGTTGCAGTAATTATTGACCAACATCTTTTCGGTGGCATTATTCAATTTGTATTAAGTGCTAGTGAAAGCTCACAATTAATGTTGTTCTACATTTTCAACGGACTATTGTCCTCTATTTCAGATAACGTTTTCGTTGGTACCGTTTATATTAATGAGGCAAAAGCGGCATTAGAGGCTGGCAAAATTACCCTTTCCCAATTTGAAAACATTGCCGTAGCTATCAACACCGGTACTAATCTACCGTCTGTTGCAACACCAAATGGGCAAGCTGCATTCTTATTTTTATTAACTTCATCATTTGCCCCATTAATTCGTTTATCTTATGGTAGAATGGTGCTTATGGCGTTACCTTATACTATTGTGTTATCTCTTGTAGGCTTAATTGGCGTTGAGTTCTTCTTACCAGAACTTGCCGCATTATTTACACAATGGGGATTAATTCCAGCACCACATATTCCACCAGTACATTAAAAAGGATAGGCGATGCTCACTTTATTTAAATCTTGGTCTTTAACACGAACAGCTTGGCTAATTATGGCGCTATCTGGTTTAGCGCTTGAGGGGTCAGCCCTCTATTTTCAACATGGTATGGGATTACATCCTTGTGTTATGTGTATTTATGAACGTGTTGCATTGCTTGGCGTAATTTTTGGTGCATTAATTGGTGCTATTTATCCTGCTTCTTTATTAGTTAGGATCGCAGGCATTGTTGTCGGGGCGTGGGGTGCAATTAAAGGTCTATTGTTAGCATTAGAACATGTTGATTTACAACTTAATCCTGCGCCTTGGAAACAATGTGAATTCCGTCCTGACTTTCCACAAACCTTACCGCTTGATCAATGGTTTCCACAAATTTTCCAAGCTAGTGGTTCTTGCAGCGATATCACATGGCGTTTTCTTGGCTATACTATGCCTCAATGGCTAGTTGTCGTTTTTATTGCCTATATTGTTATCTGGTTATTCGTTGCATTAAGTCAATTTAAACGTAGTTACTCAACACGCCAAAGACGCTTATTTAAACATTAATATTCATAAAGAGATAAGGATAAATTTAATATGAAGATTTATCCTTTCTTTTTTCATACTTCATTGCCAAGGATAAAATATGGTTGATATTAGGCACTCAGTGCAAAAATATATTGATTGGGTTATTCGGCTAGGACGTTTACGTTTTTCCATTCTCGGTATTGCGGTATTAGCTGTCTTTGCGCTCTGTGTACAAATTCTACTTAGCATTTTTGTTACTGGACAAATCTATTGGATGGATATCATTCGTTCCATTAGCTTTGGTTTAATTTCAGCGCCTTTTGTTATCTATTTTTTTAATGTTATTGTTGAAAAATTAGAGAGATCTAGACAACGCCTACATGAATCTAATCAACAGCTTTCCACAACATTAGCTCTTTTAGAAAAAGAGATTAGTGAAAAAAATAAAGCACAACTTGCACTACAACAAAAAGCCGATTTTCTACGCTCATTTATTGATTCTTCACCCGATCTGGTCTTTTCTCGTTCAGAAAATGGTAAATTCCTCGAATGTAATCGTGCCATGGAACTATTGACCGGAAAAAATGAAAGTGAATTAAAGAGTTTAACCATTGCTGAAACATTTTCAGATGATATTGCCAAATATATCCAAGGCACAGATAAGGCAGTATTAGAAAACAATATTGGTATGACTTATGAGCAATGGTTCAAATATCCAAATGGTAAATTAGCCTGTTTTGAAATTAGAAAAGTTCCTTATTATGATCAAATTAATCAGCAGCATTGCTTGCTCGGTTTTGGCCGTGACATTACCGAACACAAACGCTACCAAGAAACCATCGAAAAAGCGAATCGTGATAAATCGACACTGATGGCAACCATTAGTCACGAATTACGTACTCCATTAAATGGTATTATCGGTTTAAGCCGTATTCTTCTAGATAGCCAGCTTAATGAAAAACAGCGTAATTATTTGCACACTATCAATGTAAGCGCTGTTTCACTTGGACATATCTTTAGCGATATCATTGACTTAGAAAAATTAGATTCAAGTCGTATTCAGCTCTATAAAAAAGAAACAGATGTATTACGTTTATTAAGCGATATTGATAATTTTGCTACCTTTATGGCAAACCAAAAAAATCTCTATTTCAAACTAGAGTACGACGATAACTTGCCAAATTTCTTAATGTTGGACTATGCACGTATTTCACAAATCTTATGGAATTTAATCAATAATGCCGTTAAATTCACTACGGTAGGTGGTTTAACATTACGTTTTTCTCGTTTAGATCAACAAACTTATAGTTTTGCACTTACCGACACTGGCGTTGGTATTCCGCAATCTGAACAGAAAAAAATCTTTGCCATGTATTATCAAGTTAGAGCTGGTAATCAAAAAGCCCTCGGTAGTGGTATTGGTCTATCAATCTCAAAACGTATCGCAAAATTAATGAATGGTAATTTAACTGTACATAGTGAACCGGGCAAAGGTTCTACATTTACCTTTACCTTCAAAGCTGAAGAAGCGATTAAATTACCGCCGATTGTCACTGTTCCAGAATTACAACACCTCTCTATCTTATTAGTGGAAGATATTGAAATTAATATTATTGTTGCTCGCTCGGTCTTAGAAAAACTAGGTTATCAAGTTGATGTAGCTATGACGGGTAAAGATGCCATCAAAATGTGCGAAGAAAAACAATATGATTTGGTATTACTGGATATTCATTTACCAGATATGACCGGTTTTGAAGTAGCAGAATATTTACATCAACAATATGAGCAAGAAAAATATGATTATCTCCCACCATTAGTCGCCCTCACTGCAAATGTTGTTGCAAATAAACAAGACTACTTTAAGCATGGTATGGATGATGTATTACAAAAACCGCTTTCACTCGATGCACTCAACCAATGTTTACTTTCTTTATTTGATTTACAACCACAAACTGTCGAATCAGAAGAATCTGTTACAGAACCCGCAATACTTAACAAAACTAAAGATTCAGAACTTTGGCAAAAATTAGATGTAATGATGTTGAATGAGTTATCCAATATTCTTGGTAAAAATACGATTCAAAACAATCTTAATTTGTTCTCATCAATGATGCCAGATTATATGCAAGAGTTAGTACATTTAGCAGAAACTTACCGTCAAGATCAGCAGCATAAACAAGCGCTTTGTGAAATTGCGCATAAAATTAAAGGCGCGGCTTCATCCGTAGGTTTAAAACAGTTACAAGAAATTAGTAAACATATTCAAGATGGCGAAGAGCCTGATTGGGAACAGCATTTAAACGAACGTATTGAGCAATTACAGCAATGGCAGCAACATACTGAATACTTACAACACTGGCTCGATCAAAAGTATTAAGTGAAATATGCAAAACTTTATTTTTTTACATGGTTTTCTTGGTTCCAGTGAAGACTGGAACGCTGTTGTAGCACACTTACCTAATAAAGTACGTTGTTACTGTTTAGATTTACCAGGACATGGCAAAAATACTCACATTCAAGTCAAAGATTTTGCCGACACCGCAGCGTGGTTATCGCAACACATTTACCAATGCGTGCAACAACAACCTTATCATTTGATAGGATACTCTTTGGGGGGGCGCTTAGCTGCCTATTTTGCAACACAAACTGCCTTTCCAGTATATGCTTTACAAAAAGTGTGTTTAGAAGGAGCGAATTTAGGGCTTACTTGCCAACAAGAAAGAGATTTACGTTGGCAAAATGATCTATCTTGGGCTACTCGTTTTGCTGAAGAACCGATTTATATAGTATTACAAGATTGGTATCAGCAAGCTGTATTTGCTGATCTTAACGCTCAACAACGCCAACAGTTAATTCAATTAAGAGCGAATAACCAACCACAATCCTTGAGTAAAATGTTATTAGCAACATCATTAGCTAAACAACCTGAATTATGGCAAATCATTCGTTCACAACCGGAAAAATTTCACTATTTTTGTGGTGAAAACGATCAAAAATTTCGCCAACTCGCCGAAAAACAACAATTAAACCTAACATTAATTAGTAAAGTTGGGCATAATGCGCATGTTCATCAGCCAACCGAGTTTGCTGCTAAGTTGGCTACCCTATTTTGTCAATAAAAAAGGAAAATCTATGTTATATCCAAGTGAAGACTTTTTATATGCACCAGTTGAATGGCAAGATTGCAGTGCAGGTTATACTGATATTTTGTATCACAAATCTACTGACGGTATCGCTAAAATTACGATTAACCGTCCTCAAGTTCGCAATGCGTTTCGTCCACAAACCGTTAAAGAGATGATTCAAGCTTTTGCTGACGCACGTTTTGATGAAAAAATCGGTGTAATTGTACTAACTGGACAAGGTGAAAAAGCCTTCTGTTCAGGCGGTGATCAAAAAGTGCGCGGTGATTACGGTGGTTATAAAGATGATCAAGGGGTACACCATTTGAATGTACTTGATTTCCAACGTGATATTCGCACCTGTCCAAAACCAGTAGTCGCAATGGTAGCTGGCTATGCGATTGGCGGTGGTCATGTTTTACATATGATGTGTGATCTAACCATTGCTGCAGAAAATGCCATTTTTGGTCAAACAGGTCCAAAAGTAGGTTCTTTTGATGGCGGTTGGGGCGCTTCTTATATGGCTCGTATCGTAGGACAAAAGAAAGCTCGTGAAATTTGGTTCCTTTGCCGTCAATACAATGCACAAGAAGCACTAGATATGGGACTTGTTAATACTGTGGTACCATATGCTGATTTAGAAAAAGAAACAGTGCGTTGGTGTCGTGAAATGTTACAAAATAGCCCTATCGCATTGCGTTGCTTAAAAGCTGCGCTCAATGCAGACTGCGATGGACAAGCTGGCTTACAAGAGCTGGCAGGTAACGCAACAATGTTATTCTATATGACTGAAGAAGGACAAGAAGGCCGTAATGCCTTTAATGAAAAACGCCAACCTGACTTTAGTAAATTTAAACGTAATCCTTAATCTGATAAGTGGTCAGCAAATGCTGACCATTTATTTTCTATAATTTTCATACAAAGCAAGGATCAACTATGACTATACGCAAATACTTATCCAATCAACCACAACTTGGTGAACATGTTTATATTGATGAAGCCGCTACGGTAATCGGGAAAGTATGGTTAGCTGATCAAGTATCAATTTGGCCAGGTGCAGTATTACGCGGTGATGTTAATGATATTCGCATTGGTGCGCGCAGTAATGTTCAAGATTTAAGTGTTTTGCATACTACGAGAAGCAGTGAAAGCAATCCGCAAGGCTCGCCTTTACATATCGGCGAAGATGTCACCATTGGTCATCACGTGACACTACATGGCTGCACCATAGGCAATCGCGTATTAGTCGGTATGGGAACGATTATTCTTGATGATGCAGTTATTGAAGATGATGTCATTATCGGCGCTGGTAGTTTAGTACCACCAAGAAAACGTTTAGTAGGCGGTTATCTTTATCTAGGTTCGCCAGTTAAACAAGTGCGACCATTAACAGAGAATGAGCTCGCCTTTTTACCTATTTCAGCACAAAATTATGTGACCACTGCTGCTGAATATCAGCAAACTGATCAATAAAATTTATCGCTGATAATTTTCTAAAAATGCTAAGTCCCTTAACCACCAAATACTTAGCATTTTTACCATTAATCTAATCCTTACCGCGCAAAGAGATCTCACCAATCGCAAATGTTTTAATCTCTCCCTGATCAGTTTGCAGCAACAATTCTCCTTGTGCTGTAATACCTTGTTCAACACCGCTCAATTGTTGTTTCTCCAATAATAATTCTACTGGTTGCTGATAAAAAAGATCATATTGCTGCCATTCATCTAGCAACGGTGTTAACCCTTTTTCACTAAATAGATCCAACACACTGTTTAACTGCAAAATTAACTCTTTAATCACTAAATTACGATCGATTTTTTGCTGCTGGCTCAACATTGTAATCGGTTGATCTAAAGTGATTTCTGTTGGCAAGGCTACATTCAAACCTATACCAATCACTACTTGGTAATGTGATAAATCGGAATGTTGCTTCATCTCAATCAGAATTCCGCCTAATTTCTTTCCAGCTAGCCAAATATCATTTGGCCATTTTAATTGCACTTGCTGAAAATTTAACAGTGTCAACGCTCTGGCTACCGCAATTCCAATTGCTAGGCTTAAACCTGATAAAGGAATATCTTTAGCAAAGGTACGATAAAAACTTAAAATCACTTGTCCTGCAAAAGGTGAAAGCCATTTACGGCCACGTCGCCCACGCCCTGCTGTTTGATATTCTGCTAAACAGACACTGTTATTTGCTAATTCCCGTAAATGATCTAAAACATACTGATTAGTCGAATCAATTACTGGTTTAATAATAAGATGATTGTGTGGTAATGCTTGTTGTAAAAAATTGCGATCTAATAATTCAGCGGTTGGTAACCAATAACAATATTGCTCTTCTTTGATTAGTTGAATTCCCGATTGTTGTAATTGTTCCAACTCCGTCATTAATGTTGCACTGTCTAGCGCTAAAGTTTGACAAAGTTGCGCATAAGTATGCGGTTTAGCGTCTGCCAATAAAGTTAATAGGGTTATATTCATTATCTATTTTCACTCGTCCAGCTTCTAACAATGCAGAAGCTATAATTCCTATCGAAAATGCGTATAATACATGGCATTTGTGTTTATCTCTAACAATTATGAATAAAGTATCACAAACCACATTAGTGCCGCATAGCGCTGAACAAATGTATCACTTAGTAAATCAATATGAACTCTATCCTCAATTTCTACCTGGTTGTGTTGCTAGCCAAACCTTGCAGCAACAAGGCAATGAATTAGATGCAGAATTAGTGGTAAGTAAAGCAGGGATTCGTTTAGCATTTACTACACATAATACAATGACTCCTTACCAATCAATCCAGATGAAATTGGTTAAAGGACCATTTAAACAACTACAAGGCGAATGGCGTTTTTTACCCTTAGATGAGTTTTCATCACAAATCAGCCTACAATTACAATTTGAATTCAGTAACGCTTTAGTAGAAAAGATGTTTGGCAAAATATTCCAACAACTTACCTCACAAATGGTGCAAGCCTTTAAGCAACGTGCCAAGGAGATTTATCATGGCTGAAATTAATGTTGAAGTCACATACGCACTACCACAACAATTTTTCTTAAAAAGAGTCCGTTTGCCAGAGGGCTGCAATGTACAATCAGCCATTTTACAATCCGGCGTATTACAAGTATTCCACGATATTGATCTACGCGAAAATAAAGTCGGCATTTTCGGTCGCTTAGCGAAATTAACCGATATTTTGCAAGAAGGAGATCGCGTCGAAATTTATCGTCCTCTCTTAGCCGATCCAAAAGAAATTCGTCGTAAACGTGCTGCACAGCAACAAGAACAGAAAGCAAAATAAAACACCTAACCAGCAATCAGAGATATAACAATGGAAACAAATTATTGCCTACCAAAACACATCACCCCTGAAATTTTCTTACGTGATTACTGGCAAAAACAGCCATTACTCATTCGACAAGGATTGCAACAAATTGTTGGTATGTTTGAACCTCAGGATATTGTCGAATTAGCACAAGAAGAAGAGGTAACAGCACGTTTAATTCAAACGCATCAACATAACGGTGAAGAGAAATGGCAACTCAAAACAAGTCCGCTAACCGCAAAAGATTTTAAACATTTACCTGAAAAGTGGTCAGTATTAGTACAAAATTTAGAGCAATGGTCGCCAGAGCTGGGCAAATTATGGCAAGCATTTGCCTTTATTCCGCAATGGCAGCGTGATGACATTATGGTTTCCTTTGCTCCGAAAGGCGGTTCAGTGGGTAAACATTATGATGAATATGATGTTTTTCTAGTACAAGGTTATGGACAACGTCGTTGGCAGTTAGGTAAATGGTGCGATCCTTCTACTGAATTTAAAGCGAATCAGCCTATCCGTATTTTTGATGATTTGGGTGAATTAATCCTTGATGAAGTGATGCAACCTGGTGATGTGCTATATGTGCCATCTCGTTTATCGCATTACGGTGTGGCAGAGAGCGACTGTCTTACCTTCTCTTTTGGTTTACGTTACCCAAACGCTAGCGACATTTTAGAAAATTTCTGCAAAGCATTAGAACATCATAGTGAACAACTTAACAGCAGTGATTTTGCTATCCCATTTCGTTTAGCACCGAATCTACAAAATAATGGCTTACTCTCTCCAGAAAATATCGCAACATTAAAACAACAGCTGATTTCACTCTTACAAAACTCTTCACAATTTGATGACCTATTTAGTCAAGCTGTAGCAACCACAGTCAGTACACGCCGTTACAATTTATTAGCGACAGAAGATGAATATTATCCAGAGGAGTTACAAGAAGCCTTACAACAAGGCGATATCATTATTCAAGATGCGAATAGTAAGATTATCTATACCGACAATGACAATATCTTTATTAACGGTGAATGGATTGATGAATTAAATAACACCGAGTGTCAGCTATTAGCTTATCTTGCTGATGGCAATGCGTTAGATTGGCATACTTTGCAACAATATGTCAGCCAAGACATTTCGCTCAATTTATTATTAGATAGCTTGTGTGACTGGCTTGACAATGGTTGGTTGTTATTAGATACGGAATAATTGCAATGATGTTGAACCAAACCAATCCGCCAATTTTATCTATTAGCCAACTTAACCGCTGTGCAAAAGAGTTATTGGAGCAGCAATTAGGATCATTATGGCTTACTGGTGAAATTTCTAATTTTTCTCAACCTGTATCAGGGCATTGGTATTTCACACTAAAAGATAATGATGCACAAGTGAGAGCGGCAATGTTCCGTATGCGCAACTTGCGTGTTGCTTTTAAGCCGCAAAACGGTATGCAGGTTCTTGTCAAAGCTAGTGTTAGTCTATATGAACCCCGCGGCGATTATCAGATTATTGTTGATAGTATGCAGCCAGCAGGCGAAGGTTTATTGCAACAACAGTTTGAACAACTGAAAATGAAATTAGCCGCTGAGGGCTTATTTGCACAACAATGGAAGAAGCCATTGCCCTCTGTCTGCCAACGAATTGGTGTGATTACTTCTTCTAGCGGTGCAGCTTTACACGATATTTTGCAGATTTTGCGAAGACGTAACCCGAGTTTAGAAATAGTGATTTATCCAACTCTGGTACAAGGTAAAGAAGCAGCACAAGATATTGTACGCAGTATTGAAATTGCTAATGCGCGCCAAGAGTGTGATGTTTTAATTGTTGGTCGTGGTGGCGGTTCATTAGAAGATCTTTGGTGTTTTAATGAAGAGATTGTGGCTCGTGCGATTTTTGCATCGTCTATTCCGATTATCAGCGCTGTTGGACACGAAACGGATGTGACGATTGCTGACTTTGTCGCAGATTTACGCGCCTCAACACCATCAGCTGCCGCTGAATTATTAAGTCGCGATCAAAAAGAATTGTGGCAAAAAATTGATTATTTACAACAACGACTTGAGATAGCATTTAATTACCTTATCAATCAGGCTCGCCAACGCCTAGAAAAATTGCAACTACGCTTACAAAATCAACACCCTCAAACTCGTTTAGCATTGCAAAAACAGCAATATCAATATCTGAATGATCGTTTGTATAAAGCCATCCAACTTTACTTGCAAAAACGACAACAACAGCAACAACGGCTACAACAACGTTTATGGCGAATTCACCTTAGTGACAATATTTTGTATCAACAACAGAACTTACAACAATGGCATTATCGTTTAACCGCTGCAATGAATATGCTGTTACAACAACAACGTTATCAGTTATCTCAACTTAGCAGTCGTTTAGACAGTATTAGTCCATTAAAGGTGCTACAACGTGGTTATACTGTGACAACAACAGAAAACCACCAACTTATTACGAGTACAAAACAAGTTGCCATTGGGCAGATGTTGGTGACCAAAACCAATAATGGAGAGATCTTAAGTGTAGTAAAACAGATCAAGGAGTGATCAAACTACATTTTTTCAAATGACTATCGCTTAATTAAGCAAGGAGAGCACAATGTCAAAGCCTTATTACCAAATCGCTTTATTCTTTAATGCAAATAAAGTTTACGATCGTGAAGTAATGGCAGGAATTGGCGAATACATTCAAGCTTCTCGTGTTTCTTGGAATGTTTTCTTAGAAGATGATTTTATTCATCGCGAATTAGCTTTAGATCCACAAAATTTAGATGGCATTATTGCTGACTTTGATGATCCAGTCTTAGTCCAAAAACTCATTAATAGCGATATTCCTGTGGTAGCAGTGGGTAGCTCTTATCAAGATGAAAATAATTATCCGAAAAATATTCCCTATGTTGCCACTGATAATAATGCCATCCTTCAATTTGCATTTGAGCACCTGCAACAAAAAGGGATTAACAATTTTGCCTTTTACGGTTTACCCGATCCGGGATTTCAACATTGGTCCACTGAACGCAAAATGGCGTTTGAACGTATTATGGCTAAAAACAATTATCAACCAGAAATTTATCTTGGTCATGAAACACATTCCCAAAATTGGCAGCAAGCCCAACAAGAATTAACCGAATGGATTCTCTCCTTACCTAAACATACCGGAATTATTGCGGTTACCGATGCTCGCGCTAGACATTTACTGCAAACCTGCGACTTATTAGATATTCCAGTACCAGATCAACTTTGCATTATTGGTATTGATAATGAAGAACTCATTCAAGCATTTTCGCGTGTTCCTTTATCATCAGTTCGTCAAGGAACAAAAAATATGGGATATCAAGCTGCTAAATTACTACATGCATTAATTGAAAATCGTCCAATTAAGCATAGCCCATTTTTAATTCCACCAATCAATGTTGAAGCCAGAACCTCAACAGATTATCGTTCTATTCAAGACCCTTTAATCATTCAAGCACTACATTATATTCGCTTAAATGCTTGTTCTGGGATCAAAGTGGAACAAGTTTTAGACTACGTTAAGGCTTCACGTTCTAATTTAGAAAATCGTTTTCGTATCGAAATGGGGAAAACTATTCATCAAGTTTTACATGATGAAAAAATGAATAAAGCAAAACAGTTATTAAATGACACCCAAATTCCAATTCAAGAAATTGCTGAAATTTGTGGTTATCCCTCTGTGCAGTATTTTTATTTTGTTTTTAAGAAAGAGTTTCAACAAACCCCAAATGAGTATCGAGCAAAGTATAATTCAGAGGCATTAGCTTAAATCGTAAAAAACATACTAGCTACTACCAGTATGTTTTTCATCTATCTTATTTAATTACAAATACTTAACATGTTGATATAGCTGTTTAAACTTCTCGTACTTTTCACGATAATGTTTAAATTGTTGTGGATCAGGTGTATAGCGTGCTTCTAATTGTAATGGTGGACAAAAATCGGCAACATCTTGTTCTGGATATAATGCCATTTGTGCTAATTTAGCGGCACCTAATGCCGGCCCTACATCGCCACCGACTCGATATTCAAAGGTTTTACCACTAATATTCGCTAATAACTGGCGCCAAAAATAACTCTTCGCACCGCCACCAATTAAAGTAATTGATTCAGCAACAACACCTGTTTCATGTAATACTTCAATCCCTTCTGTTAATGCAAAACTGACCCCTTCAACCACAGCTCTTGCCATTTCAGCTTGGTTTGTATCGTGATGTAATCCCCAAAAAACACCTGTCGCATAAGGATCATTATGTGGTGTACGCTCACCGGAGAGATAAGGTAAAAATAACACATCCTTACTACTTTGTGCTTGTTCAGCCAATGCAAAAAAGCGAGAAATATCATTAATGCCCAACGCTTTATTTGCCCAGTCAATGCAAGAAGCAGCACTCAACAAAACAGACATTAAATGCCAGCGATTTGGTAATGCGTGGCAGAAACTATGCACTGCTTTACTTGGATTACTCAAATATTTATCAGTAACTACAAAATAAACACCTGATGTTCCTAACGATAACATCGCCTGTCCAGCTTGATATAATCCAACCCCTATTGCTCCTGCGGCATTATCACCACCACCAGCAACGACAGGTACCGAATTCATTCCCCATTGTTGTGCTAATTCAGGCAATAAATAACCTGTAACCTGATTTCCCTCAACTAAACGAGGCATCTGTTGTTCAGTTAAATGACAAGCCGACAATAATGTTTCACTCCAACATCTTTTTCCGACATCTAACCACATTGTTCCAGCTGCATCAGACATTTCACTCACATAATCGCCCGTCATCAACAATCGCAAATAATCTTTTGGTAATAAGACTTTCGCAATTTTCTGAAACACATCAGGTTCATGCTTTTCAATCCATTTCACTTTTGGCGCAGTGAATCCTGGCATCATTAAATTACCTGTAATTTCTCGAGAATTTGGTACTAGTTGCTCTAACTCATGACATTCAGCAAAACTACGACCGTCATTCCATAAAATCGCAGGATAAAGCACTTCATCATGCCGATCCAACATCACTGCACCATGCATCTGTCCAGTTAAACCAATCGCTTTTACTTTAGTAAGATCTTGTTCCGAGGCTAATTGAACAAAACATTGTTGTACTGCTTGCCACCAATCAGCAGGATCTTGCTCCGACCACAATGCTTGTCGCCGAGTTACTGTCAATCCAGCAGTACTAGTCGCAACAATCTGTTGTTGTTCATCCAATAATACTGCTTTAATACCTGATGTTCCTAAATCAATACCGAGATACATAAGTACCCCCTCAATCTCTACCCAAACCAATAACAAAAATAAAGGGAAAGAAACCGCCATTATTCTTTCCCTGATCTCCTTTTATTATTTATAAATATAAGAATTCACAATATTTTCTAATAATTCTTGGCGTCCAGAAACTGGTGCTGGTGCAAGATCTTTCTCAGTAACATATTGAGCCAAATCAGCTAATGAAAGTTTACCATTAAGAATGTCTTGACCAAATTGTGCATCCCAACCAGCATAACGTTGATCTTTTAATGCTTGTAAACGGTCATTTTCGATCATCTCTGCAGCAATCAATAAAGATTTAGCTAAGACATCAATACCACCGATATGAGCGTGTACAAGATCATAACGATCAATACTTTGTCTGCGGATTTTCGCATCAAAGTTGAAACCACCAGTACCTAAACCACCAGCTTTCAAGATTTCATAAATGACTAACGCATTTTCCTCAACACTGTTAGGGAATTGGTCTGTATCCCAACCAAGTTGTGCATCACCACGATTCGCATCGATTGAACCTAGAATACCTAATGCAGCAGCAGTGGCTACTTCGTGTTGGAAAGTATGGCCTGCTAAAGTTGCATGGTTGGCTTCAATATTAACTTTGATTTCTTTTTCTAAACCAAATTGCTTTAAGAAGCCATAAACTGTCGCAACATCATAGTCGTATTGGTGTTTAGTTGGTTCTTGTGGTTTTGGTTCAATTAACAATGTACCGTTGAAACCAAGTTTATATTTATTTTCCACCACTAACTGCATAAAACGGCCAAGTTGTTCACGTTCACGTTTTAAGTCAGTATTTAATAAAGTTTCATAACCTTCACGTCCGCCCCATAACACATAGTTTTCACCGCCTAATTTATGCGTTGCTTGCATAGCGTTGAATACTTGAGTTGCTGCACAAGCAAATACTTCCGGATTCGGATTACTTGCTGCGCCTGCCATATAACGTTTATTGGTGAAACAGTTCGCTGTACCCCATAACAATTTAATACCTGTTTCAGCTTGTTTTTGTGCTAATAAATCAACAATAGTTGAGAAATTATAGATATATTCTTTAAAAGAATTGCCTTCTGGTGCGACATCTACATCATGGAAACAGTAATAAGGCACACCTAATTTTTTAATAAATTCAAAAGCAATATTCGCTTTTTCTTTTGCTGCTTCTAATGCAGTTGGATTTTTTTGCCAAGGTCTATCCAATGAAGCGGTACCAAACATATCTGTACCATTCCAACAGAAAGTATGCCAATAACATACTGCTAAACGTAAATGTTCCGCCATTGTTTTACCTAATACCACACGATTTGCATCGTAATAACGATATGCAAATGGATTAGTAGTTTGTGCACCTTCATATTTAACTTGTTCAATTTGATCGAAATAAGTTGTCATTTTTGATTCTCCTTGCATGAGTAATGAATTGAGATGTGCACAGAGTAAATATCCAAAAACAACTCTTCAATTACGTTATTTCTTTTCGCTATTTAGATAATTGTTTTTTGTGATTAATATCACATTATCCTAAAAATTTCTTATTTTTGAATATTGTGAGAGTTATCACAAAAACTAAAAATCATAATGGAAAAACAAAATTTATAAATTGTTCCATATGCAGAAATTATGAATAGTAATAGCCGCTGTAATGACATATCCAATTAATTAACACAAGGTGGTTAAAATGAAATTTAAAAAAACTTTATTATCCGTTTCACTTATTTTAGGTTGCATTACTGGAGTATCAAATGCTAAAGATTTAACTATTGGTATGTCTATTGATGACCTACGTTTAGAGCGTTGGCAGAAAGATAGTTCTATATTTAGTAAAAAAGCTGAAGAATTAGGTGCAAAAGTATTTGTACAATCAGCAAATGGTGATGACAGCGTTCAAATTTCTCAAATCGAAAATATGATTAATAGAAATGTTGATGTATTAGTTATTATTCCACACAATGGTGACGTATTAAGTAATGTTATTGAAGAAGCATCACGTTCTGGAATTAAAGTATTAGCTTATGACCGTTTAATTAATAATGCCAATATTGATTTCTATGTATCATTTGATAATGAAAAAGTTGGGGAATTACAAGCAGAAAGTTTAGTTAAATTAAAACCAAAAGGTAATTACTTCTTAATGGGTGGTTCACCAACAGATAATAATGCGAAATTATTCCGTAAAGGACAAATGAAAGTTATCCAACCATTAGTTGATAAAGGTGATATTAAAATTGTTGGTGACCAATGGGTAGATTCTTGGTTGCCAGAAAAAGCATTACAAATTATGGAAAATGCACTTACTGCTAATAATAATAAAATTGATGCTGTAGTTGCTTCTAACGATGCTACTGCAGGCGGTGCAGTACAAGCATTACAAGCTCAAGGATTGGCTGGTAAAGTTGTTATCTCAGGACAAGATGCTGACCTAGCTGGTATCAAACGTATCGTTGCTGGTACCCAAACTATGACCGTTTATAAACCAATCGCTAAATTAGCGGCAACTGCAGCAGAAGTTGCGGTGAAACTTGGTAAAAGTGAAAAAATTGAAAGTAATGCGGTCTTAAATAATAGCCTTAAAGATGTCCCATCTTATTTATTAACACCAATTGTAGTCACTAAAGATAATATTGATGAAACTGTCATCAAAGATGGTTTCCATACTAAAGATAGTGTTTATAAATAATAAATTATGAGGGAGTTTCTTCTCCCTCAATTTATTTAAGGTGGTTCCTATGGATGTTTTATTAGAAATGAAAGGAATAGTAAAAAAATTTGGTGATGTAAAAGCACTAGATGATATTTCTATTTCTGTTTCACCTGGTGAAGTTCTCTCTCTTTGTGGAGAAAATGGATCAGGAAAATCAACTTTAATGAAGGTACTTTGTGGTATTTATCCTTATGGTGATTACGAGGGTGATATTTATTTTTCCGGTGAATTATTAAAATCAAAAAATATAAAAGATACGGAAAGCAGAGGTATTGCCATTATTCACCAAGAATTAGCTTTAGTGAAAAATATGACTATTATGGATAATATTTTTCTTGGCAATGAAATTACTAATTATGGTATTGCAGATGAAAATGAAATGTACCTTCGTTGTCAGAAAATGTTATCTCAAGTACAACTTAATGTTGATCCTTATACTGTTGTCGGAGAGCTAGGCTTAGGAGAACAACAATTAGTCGAAATAGCAAAAGCATTAAATAAAAATGTACGTTTATTAATATTAGATGAACCAACTGCTTCTTTAACTGAAAAAGAAACTGATATATTGCTTGATTTAATTCGTAATTTAAAAGCTCATAATATTGCTTGTATTTATATTTCTCATAAATTAAATGAAGTAAAGGCAATTTCAGATGAAATTTGTGTAATTCGTGATGGTAAACATATTGGAACTCGTTCAGCTTCTGAAATGACAGAAGACGATATCATTACTATGATGGTAGGTCGCGAAATTACTTCTCTCTATCCACACGAACCTCATCAAATTAGTGAAACGATTCTAGAAGTAAAAAACTTAACAGCTTGGCATCATGTTAATACTCATATCAAACGTATCGATAATGTAAGTTTCCAACTCCATAAAGGTGAAATTCTAGGAATTGCCGGGTTAGTTGGTTCAGGACGAACCGAAATTGTGCAATGTATTTTCGGCGCTTACCCAGGTAAATTTACAGGCGAATTTATCTTAAATGGCAATACGGTAAAACATAAAAATTGCGCTGAAGCGATCAAAAATGGCATTTTTATGGTACCAGAAGATCGTAAACGCCACGGTATTATTCCAATTATGGGCGTTAATAAAAATATTACCCTTTCAGCATTACCAAAATATTGCAGCAAAGGTGCAGTTATTAATGAAGCCTTGGAAGAAACTGTGATTCAACAATCAATTCAAGATCTCAAAGTAAAAACGCCAACTCCTGAATTAGCTATCGCTCGTTTAAGCGGTGGTAACCAACAAAAAGCAATTTTGGCGAAAGCGTTATTACTTAATCCACAAATTCTTATTTTGGACGAACCAACTCGCGGTATTGATGTGGGCGCCAAATATGAAATTTATAAATTAATCAACGAATTGGCGCAAAAAGGTGTTGCAATTATTGTGATTTCATCTGAATTACCTGAAGTATTAGGAATCAGCGATCGTGTGCTCGTTATGCATCACGGCAAATTAAAAGGAAATCTAATCAATGATCATCTTACTCAAGAAAAAGTAATGGAAACTGCACTCAAGGAGTAGTCTATGAAAAACCTTAAATCCATTAATTTACAAGTTTATATTATGCTGATTGCAATTATTGTAATTATGCTATTTTTCTCTTTTGCCACTGATGGCGCATATCTTAGTGCAAGAAATATTTCAAATTTATTACGTCAAACTTCCATTACCGGGATTCTGGCCATTGGGATGCTCTTTGTCATTATTGCAGCTGAAATTGATCTTTCAGTTGGTTCATTAATGGGCTTATTAGGCGGTTTTGCTGCTATTACCAACGTATGGTGGGGTTGGCCATTACCAGCAACTATTTTCGCAACTTTGATTCTTGGTGTTATTTTTGGTGTTTGGAATGGTTATTGGGTAGCTTATCAACGTGTACCTTCATTTATTGTTACTTTAGCTGGTTTGTTAGCGTTTCGCGGTATTTTAATCGGTATTACTGATGGTTCAACTGTTTCACCAACTACACAATCAATGACCTTAATTGGACAAGGTTACATTCCTGATGTTTGGGGGCTTGGTATTGGCTGTGTTGCAATTATTGCTTTTGTATTATGGAACAGTCGTCAACGCCATGCTCGCCAAAAACTACAACTACCTGTACCAGCAATGTCAAAAGATTTTCTTACTTATGGTGCATTAGCTGTTCTTTTACTTGGTTCAATTTATTTACTTAATGATTATCGTGGTATTCCATTTCCTGTTTTACTGTTGGCTATCCTTGCTGTTATTGGTTATTTTGTTTCCAAGAAAACAGCCTTCGGACGCTATATTTATGCAATCGGTGGAAATATTGATGCAGCGCGTTTATCCGGTATTAAAGTAGAAAAAATTAAATTAGCCATCTTCTCAATCAATGGCTTAATGGTTGCAATAGCAGGTTTAATCCTTAGTGCTCGTCTTGGTGCAGGCTCGCCTTCTGCTGGTCAAAATGCTGAATTAGATGCTATCGCGGCTTGTGTTATCGGTGGTGCAAGTTTAGCCGGCGGTGTTGGTAGTATTTTTGGTGTCATTATCGGTGCATTAATTATCGCTGCTTTGGATAATGGTATGAGTATGTTAGACGTACCAACCTTCTGGCAATATATTGTCAAAGGTGGGATTTTATTACTAGCAGTATGGGTTGATTCCATTAGTAAGAAAAAAGAATAATTGAAATTCCCTCTTCTCTAAAAAATATATAATACCCTGCATTATAACAGGGTATTATTATTTATAATAAAGTTAATTTAAATACTATATTAAATATAACCCCCCCCCCATCTAAAATAAAATTAGTTACCCCTCCCCTCACATTATTTAATTTCATTAAATTACTATATTAAAAAATCACTTTTAAAGAGTACATACTTACTTATCTTATACTATATTTTTATTGTGACATTTATCACAAAAACCAAAAAACGTAATCGAGAAGAAAAATTTATAAATTGAGGATAAAACATAAATAACAATAATAAAATTATCTTAATATTTTAACATAGGAGATATTTATGTCAGACACTCCAAGTCTTAATAACGAATTTGCTAAACTTTCATTAAAAGAAAAAATAGCATATGGTTCTGGCGATCTAGCACAAAATTTAATATTTGGGACTATTGGTGGTTTCTTATTAGTTTATTTAATCACCGTAAATGCACTTTCTGCTGCTGCAGGTGCAACTATCTTCTTCATTGTAAAATGGATTAACGTCTTTTGGGATCCTTGGGTTGGTACTGTTGTTGACAAAAGTAAAATCACTAAAAATGGAAAATATAGACCCTATATTTTAAGATTCGGTATTCCATTAACAATTATTGCTGCATTTTTATTTTTACCAATAGAGGCAACTAAAGGTAGTTTCTTATATGCCTTTCTCTCTTACTTAGCAACTGCATTAATTTATTCTTTTGTGAATATCCCATATGGCTCATTAAATGCTTCCTTAACCAGAGATAATAGTGAAATTACCGAAATTACAACAATTAGAATGACAATGGCTAATGTTGCAAATTTATTAGTTTATACATTGTTCCCATTATTTATCCAATTAGCTTCACCACATCAATCTTTACGTGATATTGGATTTTTTGGCATTCAATTAAATCTTGGTAATTATATGACACCAGATGCCGGTTTTGCCTGGTTCAAAGTATATGCTGTTTATATGACCATTGGTTTTATTGCTTTAATATTCTGCTATTTTGGTACTAAAGAGCGTATTTTCCCTAAGGAAAATAGTGAAAGTAAAATTAGATATATTGATCTTATTTTAGAGTTAAAAAATAATTATCCACTCCGTATATTAGGATTATTCTTTCTAATTTCTTTCACATTTATGTTCTTTGGTAATACTGTTTGGCCATTTTATATGAATTATAATATTGGACATCAAGAATGGATGGGAACTATAGGCTTAATTGGTTCATTACCCGGTATCTTTCTTGTTGCATTATGGCCTTATTTAAGAAAAACCTTAGACAAAAAAAGATTTTTCTTTGTTTTCTTAGGCATCTTTATTATTGGACAATTATTACTCTATATTTGGCAATTTGATTCCTTCAAAGATTCTCCAACACTTGGTTATATCGGTAGATTCTTCCAACAATGGGGATTAACTTCAGCTACTGGATTTATGTGGGCTCTTGTTCCGGAAGTTATCAACTATGGAGAATTTAAATCGAAAAAACGTGTCGCAGGAATTATCAATTCATTGATGGGATTATTCTTTAAAATTGGTCTGGCTTTAGGCGGTATTATTCCTGCTTATATTAATGCTTTCTTTGGCTTTGATGGTACAAAAGAATCACAAACTCTCCAAGCTTTATCTGGTATCAATATTTCAATGATTTGGATGCCAATTATCCTTGCCATTATTGCTGGTTTTGTTATCTCTCTTTATCCATTATCCGATGAAGAAATTGAAAAAATGAATATTAACATTACAACAAATAAATAATTCAGGAGATATGCTATGAAAATAAAAAACCCAATACTTACTGGATTCCATCCAGATCCTTCGATTATTCGTGTTGATGATACTTATTACATTGCAAATTCTACCTTTGAGTGGTTTCCCGGTGTTCGTTTACATCAATCAAAAGATCTATTGAATTGGGAATTACTACCTTCCCCATTATCAACAAAAACATTACTCGATATGAAAGGAAATCCCTCTTCTGGCGGTATTTGGGCGCCGGATCTTTCTTATGCAGATGGTAAATTTTGGCTTGTCTATACTGATGTAAAAGTCACAGAAGGTGCATTTAAAGATATGACCAACTATCTCACAACTGCAGAGAATATTTTAGGGCCTTGGTCAGATCCAATTAAATTAAATGGCGTTGGTTTTGATGCTTCTCTCTTTCATGATGATGATGGTAGAAAATATTTAGTCCAACAAACTTGGGATCATCGTGAATATAAACATCCATTTAACGGTATTACTCTTACAGAATTCGATACCGCAACGATGAAACTAAAACCACAGACAGCAAGAACCATTTATACCGGCACCGATGTAAAATTAGTTGAAGGTCCTCATTTATACAAAATTAATGGCTATTACTATCTTTTTGCTGCTGAAGGCGGTACTGTATATACTCATCAAGAGGTGGTTGCAAGATCCAAAACTCTTGATGCATATAGTTTTGAAACCGATCCTGATGGTGCATTTATTACGAATTTTGATACACCTAAGTTTGAATTACAAAAACAAGGACATGGTGCATTAGTAAACACACCTGAAGGAGAATGGTATTATGCTAGTTTATGCGGTCGTCCATGGCATCATAGTACAGAATCCATTACAGATCCTCGTGGCTGGTGTACTTTAGGTCGTGAAACTTCTCTACAAAAAGTGTATTGGAATGATAATGGCTGGCCAAAAGTAGAAGGTGGCACTGGCGGACAAATTTATATTGATCTACCACAGAGTGTTACAGCTCAAACAAAATCTACTGTAAATGATCAATTTGATGACTTCACTTCTTCCGAATTAAGTCCAAATTGGAATACATTACGCGTACCATTCTCTGATTATTTTGGTGACGTAGGTAATGGTAAACTCTCATTAATTGGTCGTGGTTCTCTTGCCAATACACATGAAGTATCAATGATTGCAAGACGTTGGCAGCATTTCTATTTTGAAGCTGAAACAAAAGTCAAATTTGATCCTTTTAGTTATCAACAAATGGCTGGTTTGACTAATTTCTATAATGATCGTCATTGGTCTTTTGTCTTTATTACATATGATGAGCAAAAAGGTCGTGTGATTGAGGTAGCAGAAAACAATCGAGGACAATATCGGTCATTATTACAAGAAAATGCTATCCAAGTTCCAGATAACATTGAATACATCTGGTTAAAAACCATTGTAGAAAAACAATTTTATTACTATGAATATTCATTCGATGGTCAGCAATACACCCGAATTCCAGTAAAACTAGACGCTAAAATACTCTCCGATGATTATGTTTTACAATCTTATGGCGGATTCTTCACAGGTGCATTTGTCGGTCTAGCTTGTATAGATTATTCTGGTTATGAATTAATTGCCGAATTTACTCATTTCCGTTATAGAGAAAATATAAATCAACAAAAATAGTTATATTCTCATCATAACAAGGGCACATATCCACCACTATATGTGCCTTTACTTTTTTAAAAAGATCAAATTTTAATCAAAATATACCCATAACTAGGTATTAAAAATAAAATATTTAATTCATTGATATTATTCACTTTTATAACACTTAATAGGTATAAATAGTGATTCCGATCCCATTTCTAACTATTATGGCTAAAACTTTTTGATTAAACTCAAAAAACAGCTATATAACCTTAGAATTATTGTGATTATTTGATAGAGTAGCTATCGTTCATAACTCTATCTTGCCTGTGTTCATAAGGGATTAGGAACATTTAATTTATTCAATTTTTGTTATTTATTTAATAACTTTTATGTTGGGGTAATTATCGTGAAAACTTTCAAGCAAGCTATGTTGCTACTACTAGCTGGTACAGCAACGATAGGTATTTCTACTGCTTATGCAGCAGAACAACCAGCAACTAAACCAGCAATCGATCAAAATCAGATCAATAATGATAAATTTAAAGATATGAAGTTTGATATTGATGCTAAATCTGTCCGTAATGACCTTTATGCAGAAAAATACCCTTTACAATATCAATCTTGGCTTAGTACAAAAAAATCAGAAAAAATTGGTGATGCTTTAGCTGAAGATCCTCGTTTAGTTGTGTTATGGGGCGGTTATTTATTTTCTGTAGAATACAATCATCCTCGTGGACACTACTATGCAATTACTGACGTACGCAATATTTTACGTACTGGTGCTCCAAAAGATGAAACTACCGGTCCTCAACCAGCTGCTTGTTGGACATGTAAAAGCCCCGATGTTGCTCGTTTAATCACTGAAAAAGGTGAAGATGGTTATTTTGGTGTGAAATGGGCTAAATGGGGTAATGAAATTGTTAATCCTATTGGTTGTGCTGATTGCCATGATACTAACTCAAAAGATTTTGCTGAAGGTAAACCTGCATTACGAATCGCTCGTCCTCATGTATTACGTGCATTAGATAAAGTTGATTGGAACTTTGAACGTTCTGATCAAACTGATAAACGTGCTGCAGTCTGTGCAAACTGTCACGTTGAATACTTCTTTGCCGGTGATAAGAAGACCGTTACTTTCCCATGGCAAAATGGTATGAGTGTTGAACAAATGGAAAAATATTACGATGATCTTCAATTCAAAGATTGGGTTCATTCACTTTCTAAAGCTCCTATGCTTAAAGCACAACACCCAGATTTTGAAATTTGGACTATGGGTATGCATGGTAAAAATGGCGTAACTTGTGTAGATTGTCATATGGCAAAAACTCAAGCTGCAGATGGTCGGGTATTCACTGATCACAATATCGGTAATCCATTTGATAACTTCCAAAATACTTGTGCAAATTGCCACGATCAAAGCAAAGAAAAATTACAAGGCATTGTTAACTCTCGTAAAGAACGCGTAACTCAAATGTTGATTAAATTAGAAGATCAACTTGTACATGCTCACTTTGAAGCTAAAGCGGCTTGGGATGCTGGTGCAACAGAAGATGAAATGAAAGAAGTGTTACAAGATATTCGTCATGCACAATGGCGTTGGGATTACACTTCTGCTAGCCATGGCGCATATGTACACGCACCAGAAGTTGCATTAAATGTTTTAGGTTCTGGTTTAGATAAAGCAGCTGATGCTCGCCGTAAACTTGCCGTTATTTTAACTAAACACAATGTGGCTCAACCGGTTGCAATTCCGGATATCTCTACCAAAGAAAAAGCACAAGCTGCTATCGGTATTGATATGGAAAAACATAAACGTGAAAAAGAAGAGTTCTTAAAAACTGTTGTTCCTCAATGGGATAAAGAAGCAAAAGAAAAAGGCTTATTACCTGCTGATGCAAAATAAATCTCAGTATAAGGTTGCCTCTCTTAGTGAGGCAACCAACAAAATCTGTACTTATTTGAGGAAAGAACAATGAATTTCTACAACATTTTTAAAAAAGGACTGTTGAGCAGTATTGCAGTAGGATTGTTCGCATTTGCCTTCCATGCAACAGCGGATAATGCGACTGCCAGTGCTGCAAATGAAAAGACAGCAAATACGTTGACTTATCAACCACAATTGGAAAATCAACGTGATCCGAACCAATATTGTGCAAAATGTCATAAATTTAATAATCAACAATTTCATGGCACACATTTAAGCAAAACAAATCCAAATACTGGTAAACCAATTAATTGTGTCAGTTGCCATGGCAAAATTTCTGAAGACCATCGTCGTGGTGTGAAAGATGTTATGCGTTTCCATGGTGATATTTTTGATGGCAAAACACCAATGTACACTGCACAAGAACAAAACCAAGTTTGTTTTGCTTGCCACCAACCTGACAAATTGAGAGAAAAATTCTGGGCACATGATGTACACGCAATGAAATTACCTTGTGCTAGCTGTCATACTCTGCATCCGGAACATGATGCAATGAAAGATATTCAACCAAAACAACGTGTAAAACTCTGTGTAGATTGTCATGGAAAGCAACAAGCAATTCATGAAGAGAAAGCTAAACAACCAAATAAGGATACACAATGAATTGTTCACGCCGCAATTTCGTTTCAGGGATTGGAGCGCTAGTGTTGGTGGCTGGAACAGGCAATAAAACATTAGCGACCGCACTGTCTGAAACCGAAGAAAAAAATAAACGTTATGGAATGTTACACGATGAGCGTAGCTGTATTGGTTGTACTGCTTGTATGGATGCTTGTCGTGAAGTAAATCAGGTACCAGAAGGCGTTTCTCGCTTACAGATCATTCGTAGTGAACCTTATGGTGAGTTTCCTGATGTTGAATATGAATTTTTCCGTCATTCGTGTCAGCATTGTAGTAATGCACCTTGCGTACATGTATGTCCAACTGGCGCTTCTTTTATTGATGCCAAAACAGGTATTGTTGATGTTAACGCAGATCTTTGTGTTGGCTGTCAATACTGTATTGCGGTTTGTCCATATCGTGTCCGTTATATTGATCCCGTAACGAAGGTTGCAGATAAGTGTAATTTCTGCCGAGACACTAACTTAGCAAAAGGTAAGTTACCTGCTTGTGTCGAAGCTTGTCCTACTAAAGCATTAACTTTTGGTGATCTCAATGATCCGCACAGTGAAATTTCACAAAAAATTCGTCAAGAACAGGTTTACCGTACTAAAGTAGAACTTGGTACAGAACCGAATCTTTATCATATTCCAAGTAAACACGGGGAGATCAGACGATGAATAATCCATTTCATTTCCCATCTCTCGTGTGGGACGAAATTATTGCTATTTATCTCTTTTTATTAGGGATCTCTGCTGGTGCTACGATGTTGGCGGTACTATTAAAACGTAGTGGTCTTGCAGGAGCAAACCCAGATCAAAATAATGTCATTCGCTGTGCAGCAATCATTGCTCCAGTTACCATTATTTTAGGTTTGGTTATTTTGATCTTCCATCTAACTAAACCTTGGACTTTCTGGTATTTGATGTTCAATTATCATCACACTTCCATTATGTCTATGGGGGTAATGTTATTCCAAATCTATATGGCATTTTTATTGTTGTGGTTAGCTTTTCTCTTCAAAGGATTAATTGCCCAACTCATTGCTCGTTTTATGCCTAAACTTGCTTTTGTTAATCACATTATCGCTAAGTTAGAACGCTTCAGTTCCCCTGTTGAAATCATTTTGATTTTCTTATCTGTGTTGCTAGGGGCATATACTGGTTTCCTACTTTCAGCATTGATCAGTTATCCAATGCTAAATAACCCAGTATTACCAGTATTGTTCCTTGCCTCGGGTACTTCTTCAGGAATTGCGGCACTGATGTTAGCAACAGTATTATTCACCAAAGAAAGCACACATTCACCGGCACTCAACTTTGTGCATAAATTTGAATTACCGGTAGTTTTAATTGAAGCATTCTTACTCTTTGCATTCTGTATTGGGCTCTATTTAGGCGGTGGTCAAAAAACTGTTGCATTATACAATGCTGTTGGCGGTGGTTTTTGGTCTTACGTATTCTGGATTGGGCTAGTGGGGATTGGTTTAGTATTGCCAACTTTCCTAAATGCTGTCGTGCCACAAGAAATTAAGCATCATAAAGGATTTATTATCCTTGTAGCCAGTTTAAGTTTAATCGGTGTGCTATGCTTACGTTTCTGGGCGCTATATGCTGGGCAAATGACACTTGCTTAATGAAAATAACTTATTGATATAACATAGAAAAATGATATGTTGGCCACCAACATATCATTTTAATTTTTATAACAGAGAACTTAATACTTTATGCTAGCAGAATTAGGATTTATCAGCTTACTCTTAACCGTTGGACTCACTTTCTTTTTATGGTTATTACCAGCTTACGGTTTATGGAGAAAACAATCTATTTTTTGCCAATTAGCATTCCCATTAAGTTATCTCTATACTATTTTTACTGTTATTACTTTAATCTTACTTGCCTACGCTTTTGCTACCAATGACTTTTCATTGGAGTATGTTGCTCAACATTCCAATTCAAACTTACCTCTTTTCTATAAAATTGCCGCAACATGGGGTGGTCATGAAGGGTCTATGCTGTTTTGGTTATTTTCTCTCTCTGTATGGACTGGATTATTTGCTTGGTTAAATCGCCACGCTGACCAAAAACTTATCTGTACTGCCCTGATAATAATGGGGTTAATTAGTTTTTGTTTCGCTTTATTTATTTTATGCCTATCCAATCCTTTTCATCGTTTGTTTCCAATTCCATTAGAAGGACGAGATTTAAATCCTATGTTGCAAGATATAGGCTTAATCGTACATCCACCTTTACTCTATTTGGGCTATGTTGGTTTTGCAGTTAATTTTTCCCTAGTGATTGCTGCCCTTATGTATCAACAATTTAATGCTGCTTTTGCGCGTTTATGTCGTCCTTGGGTATTAGCATCTTGGGCTTTTCTGACTGCAGGAATTATTTTAGGTTCTTGGTGGGCTTACTATGAACTCGGTTGGGGTGGTTGGTGGTTTTGGGATCCGGTAGAAAATGCTTCATTAATGCCATGGCTCCTTGCTACCGCATTATTGCACTGCTTAATTGTTTATGAAAAACGGGGGATATTACTTTATTGGGTAATGCTTCTTGCTATTTTTACTTTTGCCCTCAGTTTACTAGGAACCTTTATTGTTCGTTCAGGCGTATTAGCCTCCGTACATGCGTTTACCATTGATCCACAACGTGGCCATGCTCTTTTGGCTATTTTTTTCTTATTCGTTATTGGTGGTCTAACATTATTTGCATTACGCGCCAATACTCCACCCTCTATTGTACGCTTCCAATGGTTATCTAAAGAAAGTGCTATTCTTATCAGTAATATTGTATTTACCTTAGCAACCTTAATCGTGTTTGTTGGCACCTTCTATCCTATGATTTTTACTATGATGGGTTGGGGAAGTATTTCAGTAGGAACACCTTATTTTAATCACCTATTCCTGCCATTATTATTGATTGCCTTATTACTGATTATTTTTGCACCACAATTCACTTGGCAGCGAATAACATTTTCACGTCTGAACAAAGCAAGCTTGCTGCTAATTCCTGCAATTTTGCTTACCATTGTGCAAATCTTGTATGAAGAAAATTTTCAATTAAAAGCAATTTCACCTATGGCTTTTATGCTGCTAACTTTGTCATGGTGGCTATGTTTCAATACCTTATTTTCACACTGGTTACGAGATAAAAAGCAGTGGGGTATGCGTTTTGCTCATATAGGCTTAGCGATCAGTATTATCGGTGGAACAATGAGTAATTATTATGCCGAAGAAATGAGCGTGAAAATGAAAGCTGGCGATACGCAAACCTTACACCAATATCAATTTACTTATCTTGGTTATCGCAATGAGATTAGTCCAAACTATACTGCGGAACGTACTTTTTTTAATATTAGCCATAACAATAGCAACATTGCACAAATTAGTGCTGAACGACGTTTTTATGATGTACGTACAATGAATATGAGTGAAGTGGGTATTTTATGGGGTTGGACACACGATCTTTATATCGTAATGGGCAATAAACTCTCACCGACTGAATTTACTTTCCGTTTACACTATAAACCATATATTCGCTGGCTCTGGTTCGGTGGTTTATTAGCTATGTTAGGTGGGTTCTTTGCAATGTGGCAAGCAAGAAAACCGCGTCAAATAAATCAGGTATCACTATGAAACGTTGGCTGTTATTCATTCCCCTTATTATTATTTTTATTTTTGCTGTAATGCTCTTTCTTAGCTTAAATCAGGATCCATTACAAAAAATGAAAGATCATCTCAATAAACCATTACCAGCTTTTACCTTATCTGATCTTCACGAGCAGAATCGTATTTTGCACAATAACGATTTTCCACAAGGCGAGGTTTACTTAATCAATATTTGGGGCAGTTGGTGTCAATTTTGCCAACAAGAATTTCCATTACTGCATAAAATTACACAACAATATCATGTACCAATTATTGGCATTGACTATTTAGACAAGCGTGAAAATGCCTTACAAACATTACAGCAATTAGGTAACCCATTCAAACTGAATACCTATGACAGTCAAGGTATGTTTGCTGCAGAGCTCGGTATCAATGGTGCGCCCTATACTTTCATTATTGATAAACAAGGAATTATTCGCTATTTCTTTGATGGTGGAGCAATTAACGAAACGATTTGGCAAACAGAAATGTTGCCATTAATTAAAAAACTACAAATGGAAAACAAATGAGATTTATCTTGCTACTTATTCTTGGTTTTAGTTGCTTTGTACAAGCTGAAATTGTTGATACATTTCAATTTAATTCACCTGAAGCACAGCAGCGTGCTATTGCGTTAGCTAAAACCTTGCGTTGCCCACAATGTCAGAATCAAAATTTAGTCGAATCAAATGCAGCAGTTGCTTATGATTTACGAATTGAAGTGTATCAAATGGTAAATCAGGGAAAAAGTAATGATGAAATTGTGCAAACAATGACAGAACGTTTTGGTGATTTTGTACGTTATGATCCACCATTAACAACAAAAACTTACTTCTTATGGTTATTACCACTACTTGCATTACTAATTGCGATATTTTCTAGTATTTTTTATCTCCGTAAACGTAAGAAAAATACTCTGCTCAATGCTGAAGAACAACAACAACTCAAAGCTTTTTTAGATCAACAGGAACAACATGAATAATATGATTTTCTTTGTCGGTATCACTATTTATTGTGTATTGATCTTAGCCATACTATATTTTTACAAGCCAACTACACGAGAAGATTTAAATAATAGAAAGCTTAATCAACAACTACTTAATCAACAATTAGCGCAAAGTAAAAAGCAGCAAAATATCATTTTAATCAATGAAACTGCCTACCGTTTTATGCAAGAGCAACAAAATAGCGCAAAAAATCCTCTTCTTTATGCAAAAACTATCGCAATTTCTTTTGCTCTACTGTTAATTTTATTAGTGTTTGGTTACTACTTTACAACTGAACGTTTTTCACAATTACAACAACAGCAACAAATTACAAGCCAGCACATCAGCCAAACAGATAACAGCAAAAATCCAAATGAAGAAATGATTATTGCTGTACAGAATAAAATTCGTACTAATCCCAATAATGGTGAAAATTGGTATGAATTAGGCTTAGCTTATGCTCAAAATAATGAATTTGACAATGCAATAGAATCCTATTCTAGAGCAACTATTTTATTAGGCAGAAAATCTTATATTCTTGGTGCTGCTGCCACTGCACTTTACTACAAATCTAAGCAAACCATCACCCCACAAGTACAACAGTGGTTAGATGAAGCACTAGAACTCGATCCACAAGATACAGCGGCTTTATTATTGCTTGCTAATGATGCCTTTAATCAACAACATTTCTCACAAGCGATTGATTTCTGGCAGAAAATTTTAGACAGTCAGCGTAAAGTTGATCGTAAGTTATTGATCAAAATGATGAATATTGCTGAGGAAAAAGCTAGAGTACAATAAAATTGTACTCTAACTATAACAATTAACGAATTCTCGCAAAGCCCGCTGCTAAATCAGCAATTAAATCTTCAGGATCTTCTAAACCAACATGGATACGTACTAAACTGCCCGTTAATTTACGCTGAATATTAGGACGGATTCGTGCAATTTCTTCTGGTTGGTTAATTAAGATTAATGATTCATAACCACCCCATGAATATGCCATAGTAAATAACTTGAAGTGATCTAAAAATGCGGCAACTTGTTGCTCATCAAGACGCTGTGTCAATTCAAATGAAAATAGGCCACTTGCCCCACTAAAATCACGTTTAAAAAATTCATGCCCTGGGCAACTTGGTAATGCTGGATGATAAACAGCTTTAACTTCTGGTTGTTGTGCTAACCATTCTGCAATTTTAATGCTACTTTCACCATGTTGTTTTAGACGCAACGCTAAGGTACGAATACCTCGTGCTGTCATATACGCAGTATCCGCATCTACCATTTGCCCCATTAAATAGGATTGCTCGCGTAATTGATCCCAGGTACGTTCATTCGCTACCGCCGTTCCAATCATCGCATCAGAATGACCTACTAAATATTTTGTTCCTGCCTGAATTGATATATCAATATCATGTTGTAATGCCGGAAATAATAATCCACCAGACCAAGTATTATCGATCATAATAATCATCTCTGGCTTTTTCGCGCGTACTGCTTTGACCATCGTTGGAATATCACCAACTTCCATAGTCAATGAACTTGGTGCTTCCAAAAAGACGACTTTTGTATTTTCTTGAATAAGATCTGAAATATCTGCACCAATCATTGGATCAAAAAACGTTGTTTCTACACCTAATTTTTTTAATATCACCTGACAAAATTCTTGTGTCGGTTCATAAGCTGCACCAGTCACTAGAATATGATCGCCTTGCTGTACAAATGACAATAAACTATTACTGATTGCAGCAGCGCCACAAGGATACAGATAACAGCCTGCGCCACCTTCTAATTCACACATCAAATCTTGTAATGCAAAATGGGTTAATGTGCCACGACGGCCATAAAATAATGCCTGTTTTGCACGTTGACGAGTAGCGATTTTTTTATCAGCGACAGTTTCAAAAACTAAAGAAGATGCACGTTGGATAACTGGATTTACACTACCTTGAGTAACTCGATTTTTACGACCGGAATGGATAAGTTGCGTGTTTTTTTGTTGTGTTTGCGTTACCATTATTAAACCTCTCTTGGTAAATATATGGTTTAACATTAATTGATTTGATAGATAAAAACAACTGTATATTTAATAGGGAAAGCGGTATCTTTTACCACGTCAAAACAACGAGCTTTGTTATTATTTCGTTGTTTCAATCTTAATCATTAATTAGATACTCACAAGGAGATAGTTATGGTATTAGTAACTCGTCAAGCACCGGATTTTACTGCATCAGCAGTATTAGGTAACGGTGAAATCGTTGATAATTTCAATTTCAAAAAACATGTTGAAGGTAAAGCTGCAGTAGTATTCTTCTGGCCTTTAGACTTCACTTTCGTTTGCCCATCAGAAATCATTGCATTCGATCACCGTTATCAAGAATTCAAAAAACGTGGTGTAGAAGTTGTTGGTGTTTCTATCGACTCTCAATATACTCACAACGCATGGCGTAAAACTCCAGTAGATAAAGGTGGTATCGGTGAAGTTCAATTCGCTATGGTTGCTGATGTTAAACATGAAATCGCTGAAGCATATGGTATCGAACACCCAGCAGCAGGCGTTGCATTACGTGCATCTTTCTTAATCGACAAAAATGGTGTTGTTCGTCACCAAGTTGTTAACGATCTTCCATTAGGTCGTAACATCGATGAAATGCTTCGTATGGTTGATGCTCTTGCATTCCACGAAGAACATGGTGAAGTTTGCCCAGCACAATGGTCAAAAGGTAAAGAAGGTATGAAAGACAACCCAGAAGGTGTTGCTGCATACTTGAAGAAAAATGCTGATCAACTTTAATCTTTGATTGTTACAAGCCCCGTTCTTTTACGGGGCTTTATTTTCACCTAGCTAAAACAATCCTTCTTTTCATTTTTGACTATTTTCTACATAAAAATTGATCTAATACGAGCAATTTTTTCAAGATTTACCCTCTTAAAATCTATTCTTAGGTATTATATTTAGATACAATAGACGCCATTTATAAAAATAGGGGACAGATAAAATGCCTAAAATACTTCTTGTTGACGATGATATAGAATTTACAAATTTATTAACTGAAGTCTTAGTGATGGAAAGTTTCGATGTTGATGTCGTCTATAATGGTGAAGAAGCGCTAAACAAGTTAGATCCAAGTTATGATCTTATTTTATTAGACATTATGATGCCAAAACTCAATGGTATCGAAACCTTAAAACAAATTAGACAAAAATATACCACGCCAGTGTTAATGCTCACAGCAAGAGGCGATGATGTTGATAGAATTTTAGGTTTAGAATTGGGCGCAGATGATTATCTATCTAAACCATTTAATGATCGTGAGTTAGTTGCTCGTATTAAAGCGATCTTACGTCGTGTTAAAACCAACTCAACCACCAATACTATCGGTACTAATATTGAAATTAATACTTCCGATGACTCCAAAACCTTACAATTCGATGATATTACTCTTCACCCAGGACGCCAACAGGTTATCTATCAAGGCAGAGATCTTGAATTAACTGGTACAGAATTTGCGTTATTACATATGTTAATTCGTAATCCTGGATTAATTCTTTCTAGAGAATTACTCTCTATTGAAATTTTAGGTAAACGCTTAACGCCTTTTGATCGTGCAATCGATATGCATATGTCTAATTTGCGTAAAAAATTACCACCAAGAAGAGATAATTTACCATGGTTCAAAACATTAAGAGGACGAGGTTATCTCTTAATTACAAGATAAATAAACTTATGGTACGTTTATAAAAATTGATAAAGCCCTCGTTTTTCATTAGAAATGAGGGTTTTATTTTTAAGTTATCGAGCTATTTATGAAAAAAAGCATAATAAAACTATTTTCTTCATTAACAGGGCAAATATATCTTTTCTTCATTCTCGTATTTTGTATCTCATTTATTATTGTCGTTTTTCTACCATCTTTTGATGCCAGAAATTATTCAATACTAAACGATAAAGAAATTAATTATTACAATAATATTGTGTTTGCGATGATGGAAAAAACGGATGCTAATAATATTTTTGAACTCCAATCACAAGTAGAATTTATTGAAAAAGAGAAGAAATTAAGATTTGCTCTTGTTAATCAAGCCGGAAAAATTCTAAACGTAAATTACCAAGACTATACAAATATTAAGGAATTTATTTCACGCTCCAACAACCCACTTTATCCACAAGAAAAACAATTCGATAATTCTGAAATTGTTGGACCTTTTTTAATTAAACTTTCTGATGGTAGCGATAAACTTTCTATATATTACGTTTATTTCATTAAGAATGTACCACCAACTCACCCTTTTATTAAGAAATTCTTTGATAATTATCTAATAATGCTGCTCGTCATTATTGTGATGACTGCACCGCTATTACTTATTCTTTCCTATCGTATCACCAAACCAATCGTGAAATTACGTAAGGCTGTCAATAACGTTGCTATGGGAAATTTCACTATCAATCCCGACTTAGAAAAAGAAGGACCAATAGAAATTCGTGCAGTAGGAAAGAATTTTAATCAGATGGTAGCTGCGCTCGAAAACTTATTAACTTCACAAAAAAGAATGTTATCCGATATTTCGCATGAATTAAGAACACCTTTAGCGAGATTAAAACTCTCTGCGGCAATTATCCGCCGTCGTCATGGCGAAACACCAGAACTTGCTCGTATTGAAATAGAAGCTGAACGTTTAGAACAAATGATTTCAGATATATTAAATATTTCTCGACAACAAATTAGCCATCATTTTGCACATAAAATTTCTCCAATTAATGATATTTGGGAAGATGTGATTGAAAATACGCATTTTGAATTAGAACAGCTCAATAAAGCACAAAATACTAATAAACATTTAATTGTTGAGAATAATATTGCTCACCCTGAACGTTATTTTATTAATGGCAATATTTCTGCTTTAGCTGGTGCATTAGAAAATATTATCCAAAACGCCAAAAAATATGGTGAACAAACCATAAAGCTCTCTTTTTCTATTGTGGATGATTACCTCAATATTTCGATTGAAGATGATGGTAATGGTATTGACGATAGTGAATATAAAAATATTTTTGAACCTTTTTATCGTGTTGATACTGCTCGTACTCGTGAATCTGGTGGTTTTGGCTTAGGCTTAGCAATTGTACTCAATACCGTAAAACAGCATCATGGTACTATCGAAGCTCAACGTAGTGAATTAGGTGGTTTATTAGTAAAAATGCAATTACCTTTATGGTTCGACTAGAAAAAAACAATTTTTGTGATACAAATTGCAAAAAAAGTATTTAATCATTAAATAATTTAAAATTCTTGTTCTTTTTATGATTAGGTTATGTTATGGTTTTGTGCATTTGCTAATCTTATAACAAAAACAAAATGGGGTTTATGAATGGAAGCCTTTCATAATCTAATCAATCAAATTAATGAGCCGCTGTGGAATATTGTTATTATTACTTTATTAGGAACAGGGCTTTATTTCACTTTATCACTCTTTTTTGTCCAAATCCGTTTATTACCACAAAGTATTCGCGAGATGCTTGGCGGTAGAAATGTCGAACGTAAACATGCCATTTCGCCATTTCAGGCTTTTGTTACTGGTCTTGCTAGCCGAGTGGGTGTCGGTAATATTGCCGGTGTATCAATCGCTATCACAATGGGTGGACCTGGTGCCGTCTTTTGGATGTGGGTGACAGCATTACTTGGTATGAGTAGTGCTTTTGCTGAATCTTCTCTCGCTCAACTATTTAAAGTTAAGGATCTTGCTGGGCATTTTCGTGGTGGTCCGGCTTACTATATTACTTCAGGATTAAAACAACGCTGGTTTGGCTGGATATTTGCCATTTCACTCATCATTACTTACGGCTTTGTTTTTAATGCCGTTCAATCCAATACCATTGCAGAAGCAAGTAATGGTGCGTGGGGTTTCTCGCCGCAAGCTGTTGGTGTTGCATTAGTTATTTTAACTGCGCCAATGATTTTTGGCGGTATTCGTAGAATTTCACGCATTGCTGAAGTACTTGTACCATTAATGGCATTACTCTACTTAGCAATGGCAGTTTATATTCTATTCAACAACCTAAGTATTGTGCCGGCAACAATAAGTTTAATTATCTCTTCAGCCTTTAATTTTGATGCCGCAGCAGGAGGATTTTTCGGTGCAGTATTCTCTCAAGCGATGATGTACGGTATCAAACGTGGTTTATATTCTAACGAAGCTGGTATGGGTTCGGCACCAAATGCTGCCGCGAGTGCAGATGTTAAACATCCTGTGAGTCAAGGCTTAATTCAAATGCTTGGTGTGTTTGTTGATACTATTATTATCTGTACCGCAACTGCCGTTATCGTATTGCTTTCCGGTGAATCCCTTACTTCTGGTGTGACTGGTGCGCAACTTACTCAATTAGCAATTCAACATCAAGTTGGTGCTTGGGGTAAAGATTTTCTTGCAGTGATCCTGTTTATGTTTGCTTTCTCTACTATTATTGGTAACTATGCTTACGCTGAGGGGAACATTCAGTTTATTAAAAATAATCCTACCGTTATTATGGTTTTCCGTATGGCAGTATTAGCGATGGTTTATTTTGGGGCGGTACAAAAAATGGCGCTAGTATGGGATATGGCTGATACCTTTATGGGAATTATGGCAATGATTAACTTAATTGCTATTTTGTTACTTTCTCCGGTGGTATGGTTGTTACTCAAAGACTATCAGTCACAGCTAAAAACAACCAAAGAACCTGAATTTAAAGTAGAAAATTACCCTGAACTAGCGAAAAAAGTTAAGCCAAATATTTGGCGCTAATCACAAGTCTTAATATACAAAAAATGGCAGATCACAATCATCTGCCATTTTTGACACTCCATTATGATCTACAACTAGCTTTCTTTAGCAATACCCTTATGACGCAATAACGCATCCAACTTCGGCTCTCTACCGCGGAAACGTTTAAACAACGCCATTGGTTCTTCAGATCCTCCTTGCGTTAAAATATTATCCAAGAAAGATTTGCCTGTTTCTGCATTAAAAATACCCTCTTCTTCAAAACGTGAGAACGCATCCGCAGATAACACTTCCGCCCATAAATAACTGTAATAGCCTGCTGCATAACCGCCTGCAAAAATATGACTAAAGCTATGTGGTGTTCTCACCCATGTTGGCACTTTAATCACTGCCACCTCACGTTTCACTTCCGCTGAAATCGTGGTGATTTGATCAGTTTTCGCTGGATCAAATTCATAATGTAAACGGAAATCAAATAGACCAAACTCAAGCTGACGCAATACAAACATCGCCGCTTGGAAATTTTTCGCCTTAATTAATTGCGCCAATTTCTCTTTCGGTAAAGATTCGCCTGTTTGATAATGTCCTGAAATAAAACGTAAAGCCTCTTCTTCCCAACACCAATTTTCCATAAATTGGCTCGGTAACTCTACTGCATCCCAAGGCACACCATTGATACCAGAAACATCACCAGTTTCAATTCTGGTCAACATATGGTGAATACCATGACCAAATTCATGGAATAACGTCGTAACTTCATCATGAGTAAAGAGTGCCGGTTTATCGCCGATTGGACGATTAAAATTACATACCAAATAGGCGACCGGTTTTTGTAATGAACCATCGGCTTTACGTTTACGGCTAATGCAATCATCCATCCACGCTCCACCGCGTTTATGTTCACGAGCGTAGAGATCAAGATAGAAACTACCTCTAACCTCATTGTTTTCATCAATTAAATCAAAGAAACGCACTTCTGGATGGTAAGTATCAACATCAAAACGCTCTACTGCCTTGATATTAAAAATACGCGAAACAACTTCAAATAACCCTGATAATACTCGATCTTCTGGGAAATATGGTCTTAACTCTTCATCATTAATGGCAAATAACGCTTGTTTTTGTTTTTCACTATAAAATGGAATATCCCAAGGTTCGAGATGATCAACAGCAAAATGCTCACGACAAAATTGTTGTAATTCAGCAAACTCTTTTTCACCTTGTTCCTTAGAACAATGCGCTAAATTTTGTAAAAAATCTAACACTTGACGCGGACTTTCCGCCATTTTGGTGGCTAAAGATAAATCGGCATAAGTCGCAAAACCCAATAATTTGGCTAATTCATAACGCAAGCTCAAAATTTCTTGCATAATTGGCGTGTTATCCCATTTACCAGCATTTGGACCTTGATCAGAAGCTCGAGTCGTAAAAGCACGATACATCTCTTCACGTAACGCACGATTTTCACAATAAGTCATCACAGGTAAATAGCTTGGAAATTCTAATGTGAAACGATAACCTGCAACCCCTTTGCTTTCAGCAGAAGCTTTTGCTGCTTGTAACGCACTTTCTGGCAAACCAGCAATCTCATTCACATCGGTAATCACTTTTTCCCAGCCCATAGTGGCATCTAAAACATTATTACTAAATTGTGAACTTAACTCTGATAAACGCGCCACAATCTCTGCATAACGCTGTTGTTGTTCTGCAGGCAAAGAAATCCCAGATAATTCAAAATCACGCAAGTTATTTTCAATCGCTTTTTTCTGATCTTTAGACAATTTTGCAAATTCTGGACTATTTTTTAATTGTAAATAAGCCTGATACAATCCTTGATGCTGACCAACCCAAGTGCTGTATTCTGATAATAATGGCAAACAAGCTTGATAAACTTCTCTCAATTCCGCACTATTCTTCACCGCATTTAAATGCGCAACCGGCGACCAAGCCTTACTCAATTTATCGTTTACTTCCGCCAATGGCAGATAAAAATTTTGCCACGTGAATTCTGTTTGTTTTAAAACTTGTTCAACAGTATCACGACATTGTTGGATTAATTGACTAATAGCAGGTTGGATATGTTCTAATTTGATCTTTGAAAATTCAGGTAATCCTTGTGGATTAAGTAATGGATTTGACATGATATGATCCTTTATAAAAAAACACGCCCCTAGTTATTGGGGATAACAATAAGATTTCAAGAGAAACATTACCTTTGATCTTACATTATTTACGCATAATTTGTTGTAGCGTTCTATATCATACTCAATAAAAATGAAATTTCCTTTTCAAATCGTAAAGTTATCCCTTAGAATATTGTCTATATTTCACTCACTACTTACTCACAGAATATGAACAAATCAATCAAAGTTGAACAATTAGAAAATCAAATTCGGGAACGTTACGACAGTTTAAGTAAACGGCTAAAACAAGTTGCTAAATATATCTTAGATAATCCAAATAGCGTGGTTTTTGATACGGTTGCAGTTATCGCAGAACGAGCGGAAGTCCCACCATCAACATTAATTCGTTTTGCCAATGTGTTTGATTTCAGCGGTTTTAATGAAATGAAACAGGTATTCAAAGAAAGTTTGATGGAATCTACTGCAGACTATAAAGAGCGTGCTGAACTCTTTCATAAAATGGATGCGGATCATACTCAACAACATAGTCCTGAAAATATTTTAGCAGTTTTCTCCCACGCCAATGCAACCGCCCTCACGCAATTAGCAACCAATATTGATACAGCACAACTGAATAAAGCAGTTAAATTATTAGATGCAGCAAATAATATTTTTATTATTGGTTTAAAACGTTCTTACAGCATTGCATGTTATTTAAATTATGCTTTACATCACTTAAATCGTCGTTCTTATATCATTGATGGTTTAGGCGGAATGTTTGAAGAGCAATTAAATCTGATTAAACCAGGTGATGTCGTGGTGGCGATTAGTTTTGCTCCATACGCAAAAGAAACACTCAATATTCTAGATTCTGTTGCTAAAGAAGGTGTAAAACAAATTGCAATTACAGATAGCCAGCTTAGCCCATTAGTCAGTTTTAGTGATATCTCATTTGTGATTAAAGAGGCTCACATTAACGGCTTTCGTTCACAATGTTCGACAATGAACTTAGTGCAAAGCCTAGCGATTTCATTAGCTTTCCAACAGGAAGAAGAGGCTTAAAAATTGAATTATCTGCAAAAAATAACCTAACCTCAAAAAGGTTAGGTTATTTCATTTACGCTTCCACTTAAAATTAACGACTAACCACGATATTTCTTCCAAAGATGAATTAAGCGACGATATTTTTCTGAAACTGCTTTCACTAATGCTTGATCATCTAACTCATTCGCTAGCCATTGTGCAGAAGGCTCACCAAAAATGGTTCTACCCACCGCAAACCCTTTCACCATTGGAGCTAATGCTGCTTCTTTGAAAGTTGCATCAAATACACTTTCTGGTGCATCTAAACCAAGAATTAAAATACCGCGACAATATTTATCGTTAGCATTAATAACTGCGGTTAATTGCTGCCAAGTAATTGACGTCATTCCCGGAAGTTTCCACCAATCTGGTTTAATACCTAATTGATAAATATGGCGCACAATATCTACATAATAGGCTTCATTTTGCTCCATATCTTTTGGCAAAATGATTTCGAGTAATAACTCATGCCCTGTACGGCAACACGCTTGATAAACTTCTAATAATTTATGATCTTGGCGTTGTTTAATACTGTCATTATCATTTGGATGATAGAAAGTTAAACATTTCACGACGTGCTCTTTCGGCCAAGAAATTAATTGGCTACCTAAATCACCATGTTCTAATTCCAATGGACGAGAACCCGGTTTTTCAATCGGACGTCCAATCCACCATTTCTTACCAGTAATCGCATTTAACGCATCTTGTCCATAAGTCGTATCCGCTAAAATGCCTGCGTGTCCTTGATAGATTCCCTCTTCTTGCGCAGTCTGTTCTGCCGCTTGCAATAATAATTGTTTAAGCTGTGGAATACGTTTCACATCTGCGCCGCACTTCGCTGCCATCTCTTCTAATTGCATACGGTGATCAAAGGCAAAAATACAAAGATTTTCCCACTGCTGTTTACGGGTAGTCACACGATGTAAATGATTCAACGTACTATCTAAATCTGGACGAGGTACCGATTCTGCTCGTGATAGATAATCATCTAATTCCGCTTTTGTTGGCATTGCCGGCGCACAACCATGACGAGAAACCACTAACGCTCCACATGCATTAGCATAACGACAGGCTTGTTCCCATCCTTCACCATTGACATAACCACGCAATAAACCTGACATAAAGGCATCACCAGCGCCTAATACATTCAAGACTGCAACGCGTACACCATAAACATTTAAACCGCCATCAAGATCATTAGGGATTTCACCTTCAAAAACAGAACAACCCAATGCACCACGTTTACATACTAAAGTCGCTTTCGTAAATGTACGCACATTCTTCAATGCAGTTAACGTATCTGTTGAACCACCGGCAATATGAAATTCTTCTTCTGTTCCCACCAATACATCAAAATGGTGTAAAACTTCTTGTAATGATTTAGTTACTGCTGCTGAGTCAATATAACGAGTTTCACCATCACCTAAAGAAGTTAATCCCCAAAGTACTGGACGATAGTCAATATCCAATAAACGTTTGGTGCCATTACGCCCTGCATACTCTAATGCAGTCAATACAGCGTGGCGAGTTTTCGGATGTGATAAGTGTGTACCAGTAATCGCCAGCGCTTTCGCAGAAGCAATATACTCTTCACTAAAGTCATCTGCCGTAATTGCCATATCTGCACAATTATCACGATAGAAGATCAATGGAAATGTTTCTGTATCTTTAATGCCTAAGATAACTAACGCCGTTAAACGCTCTTTATCTGTAATTAAATGGCTAGTATCCACTCCCACACTTTGCAATTCCTCACGTAAAAAGCGCCCCATATGTTCATCACCAACACGAGCTAACATTGAAGATTTCAAACCTTGAATTGCAGTACCATAAGCAACGTTACCAGATGAACCGCCTAAATATTTGGAAAAACTACTTACATCTTCTAAACGAGAACCAATTTGTTGTGAATATAAATCCACTGCAACCCGTCCTAAACAAATGACATCTAGCGTTTTAGACATTTCCTGCCTCCTAAAATCAGTATTGCTTTGCATTTAAAGAAAATAAAAAATCTAATGAATTTAATTTTAGAATAAAAATTTCAATTTTCCATATCTTATCATCTTTTTTGCGAGAAAGATCGCAAAATTTTTTTCACTTACTATCAAAACTATATTTTTTCTGACTAATACATATAAAGTATGCGGCTATTTCTTCCTCAATCATCAACAAATTTTTTTAAAATAGTTGATCCACCTCTCAAAAATGAAATTTATATTTCATATTTCGTTTTATTGAAAAATTTTTTGAGTAGAATAACCACAAATCAATCTTAATTGATACGATTCATTAAGGAGAGGTAAATGAAAACTCAACGTCTTACAGTTGCCCAAGCGCTGGTCAAATTTTTAGATAATCAATATGTCGAAGTTGATGGCAAAGTGACTAAGTTCGTCAAAGGTATTTTTGGTATTTTCGGACATGGTAACGTACTCGGTTTAGGTCAAGCATTAGAACAAGATAGTGGTGAGTTAATTGTTCATCAAGGTCGTAATGAACAAGGAATGGCGCATATCGCTACAGGTTTTGCTAAACAAAAATTAAGAAAACAAATTTATGCTTGTACTTCTTCTGTTGGTCCAGGTGCAGCAAATATGATCACTGCTGCGGCAACTGCAACAGCAAACCGTATTCCTTTATTACTCTTACCGGGTGATGTGTTTGCTACTCGCCAACCCGATCCAGTGTTGCAACAGATTGAGCAACCTTATGATTTAAGTATCAGTACCAATGATGCTTTTCGCGCCGTCAGTAAATATTGGGATCGGGTTACTCGCCCAGAACAATTAATGAGTGCTTGTATCAATGCAATGCGTGTGCTTACCGATCCAGCTGAAACTGGGGCTGTGACTATCGCATTACCGCAAGATGTGCAAGCAGAAGCCTATGATTATCCTGAATATTTCTTTGCAAAACGTATTCATCGTATTGAAAGAACACCAGCAACCGCAGCAATGTTGGCACAAGCCGTTGAATTGATTAAGAGTAAGAAAAAACCATTGATCGTTTGCGGTGGTGGTGTGCGTTATTCAGAAGCAGCTCAAGAGCTTAAAGCTTTTGCTGAAACCTATCAAATTCCATTTGCAGAAACTCAAGCAGGAAAAAGTGCTATCGTGGCAAATCATCCATTAAATGTTGGCGGTGTTGGTGAAACTGGTTGTTTAGCTGCAAATTTATTAGCAAAAGAAGCTGATTTAGTGATTGGTATTGGTACTCGTTATACCGACTTCACCACTTCATCTAAATGGATTTTCCAAAATGAAGAAGTGCAATTCCTCAATATTAATGTTGCTCGTTTTGATGCTTATAAACTTGATGGAGTACAAGTAACCGCAGATGCCAAAGCAACTTTACAGCAATTACAACCATTACTTGCGGGCTATCAAGCACAATGGGGTGAACAAATTGCAACTGCAAAACAACAAATGGCAACAGAATTAGATCGTGTTGCACACGTGACTTATGGTGAAAACTTTGTGCCTGAAGTGAATGACGCTTTACCAAATCGTGACAAGATTTTTGCCGAGTTTATTAAATTAACTGGATCCTGCTTAACACAAAGTCGTGTCTTAGGCATTTTAAATCAACAACTGACCGAAAATGATATTATTGTGGCAGCGGCAGGTAGCTTACCGGGTGATTTACAACGAGTATGGCAAGCAAAAGGCGAAAATACCTACCATCTTGAATATGGCTACTCTTGTATGGGGTATGAAGTAGCGGCTTCTTTAGGTGCCAAACTCGCCGAACCAAATAAAGAAGTTTATACCTTATTAGGTGATGGTTCTTATCTAATGCTCCATACTGAACTAGTTACCGCGGTTCAAGAGCATAAAAAAATCAATGTAGTGTTATTCGATAATATGACTAATGGTTGTATCAACAATCTACAAGTTGGTCATGGTATGGATAGCTTCTGTACCGAATTCCGTTTTAGAAATCCAAATACTAATAAATTAGATGCAGGCTTTATTCCAATTGACTTTGCAATGAATGCAGCAAGCTATGGTTGCAAAACCTATACCGTTCGCAATGAAGAAGAATTGCTTGCTGCATTAGCAGATGCAAGAAAACAAACAGTTCCAACTTTAATTGATGTAAAAGTATTGCCGAAGACAATGGTTCACGGTTATGGCAGTTGGTGGCACGTTGGCGTTGCCGAAGTTTCCACTAAAGAACGTGTACGCCAAGCTTATGCCAATGCGCAATTACGCATCAATGAAGCTAGACGTTATTAATAATTAACTTATCTTCCAGTAGGAGAAACTTATGAAAGCAGAAAACGTAAAACTTGGTATCGCACCAATTGGTTGGACTAACGACGACTTACCTGAACTAGGCAGCGAAAATACCTTTGAACAATGTGTAAGTGAAATGGCACTTGCAGGTTATCAAGGTTGTGAAGTAGGTAATAAGTATCCACGCGATATCGCCGTATTAAAACATAAGTTAGATGTACGTGGCATTCAAATCTGTAACGCTTGGTTTAGTACATTTTTTGTTGATGGTAAAAAAGAAGAAACTATCAAGGGTTTTATTGAACACCGTGATTTTCTCCACGCAATGGGCGCAAAAGTGATTGGTTGTTCAGAACAAAGCCGCAGTATTCAAGGGCAAAAGAAAGCCATCTTCAAAGAAAAAACCGTATTCACCGATGCAGAATGGCAGCTTATCGCTGAAGGCTATAATGAATTAGCGAAATTAGCGGCTGAAAAAGGAATGAAAGTTTGCTTACATCATCACATGGGTACAGGTATTCAAACTCCAGCTGAAGTTGATAAATATATGGAAATCACTAACGATGACGTTTATTTACTCTTTGATTCAGGTCACCTTTACTATTCAGAAGGTAGCCAAAAAGCGATGTTAGATGTATTAGAAAAATATATCGATCGTATCGTTCACGTTCACTTAAAAGATGTGCGTGATGAAGTAGTTGCTGAAGTGAAAGCGAAAGATCTCAGCTTCTTAGAAGGAGTGAAAAAAGGAACTTTCACCGTTCCAGGTGACGGCGTTATTGATTTCAAACCAATTTTTGAGATCTTAGAAAAACACAATTACAAAGGTTGGATGGTCGTAGAAGCAGAACAAGATCCTGCACTAGCGAATCCATTCGAATACGCCTTAAAAGGTCGTAAATACATTAAAGAAGTTGCAGGTATTTAAGGAGTCTATGATGATTAAAGTAGGGATTATCGGTGCTGGTCGTATTGGTCGTGTCCATTCAGAAAGTATCAGCAAATATGTGAAAGGAGCTGAAATTAAAGCTATTTCTGATATTAAAGTAACAGAAGAATTGCAATCTTGGGCTGCAAGTATGGGGATCCCAAATGTTTACGATGATTATCGTAAAATTTTGCAAGATCCAGAAATTGATGCAGTATTAGTTTGCTCATCAACTAATACTCACGCACCAATCTCAATTGAAGCGGCTCAAGCAGGAAAACACATCTTCTGCGAAAAACCAATCGATCCAAACAAAGATAAAATCCGTGAAGTGCTTGATGTAGTTGAAAAAGCTGGTGTGAAATTCCAAGTTGGTTTTAACCGCCGTTTTGACCACAACTTCAAAGCAATCAAAGATCGTGTTGTTGCTGGTGATATTGGTGAACCACATCTTATTCGTGTAACTTCTCGTGACCCAGATGCGCCACCAATCGAATATGTAAAAGTTTCTGGCGGTCTATTCTTTGATATGACGATTCACGATTTCGATATGATTCGCTACTTATCTGGCAGCGAAGTAGTGGAAGTATATGCAGCAGGTGGCGTGTTAGTTAATCCGGAAATTGGTAAAGCTGGCGATATTGACACTGCCGTAATCACGTTAAAATTAGCCAACGGTGCAATCGGCGTGATTGATAATAGCCGTAAAGCAGTTTATGGTTATGACCAACGTGCCGAAGTATTTGGTTCTAAAGGTGCAATACAAACTCGCAATGATACAGACTCTACTGCAGTTTACTCTTGCGAAGCTGGCGTGATTGCTGAAAAACCAAAATATTTCTTCCTTGAACGCTATATGCAATCTTTTGCTGATGAAATTAAATGCTTTGTGGATTCTATTGTTAATGACAAACCAACATTAGTGAATGGAAATGACGGCTTACAACCAGTATTAATCGCATTAGCAGCGAAAAAATCATTGGACGAAGGCCGCCCAGTGAAAATTAGTGAAGTAGCTTAATTAGTCATTATTATTAGACTTACCCCGATATGGCGAACCTATATCGGGGTTTATTTTATGTTTAGGCAACCTCGCGATTAACCAAATTTTTCTTTGGTTTTTCTGGTTGTAACGCAGCAATGAGATTTTCAACGGCTAATTCCGCCATTTTATATCTGGTTTCAAAAGTAGCTGAACCAATATGTGGCGCTAACACAACATTGGATAATTGCAATAATTCAGAGTCCATTGGCAACGGTTCTTGCACAAAGACATCCAAACCTGCTGCTCGAATTTGCTTTGTTTTTAATGCATTGATCAACGCCTGCTCATCAATAATTTTACCGCGTCCGCCATTAATTAAGATCGCGCTCGGTTTCATCAAACTTAATTTTTCTTGATTAATCAAATGTTCAGTTTCTTTTGTTAATGGCAAGGTAATACAAACAAAGTCCACCTCTTTTAATAATTGCTCTAGCTCGCACCATACAGCTTGATATTGTTGATCTACTTCTGGTTTACGATGACGGCTGTAATAAAATACCTGCATATCAAAGCCTAGATAAGCCCGCTTCGCTACTGCTTGTCCAATATTCCCCATTCCGATAATGCCGATTTTCTTATGATGAATATCAACACCAAATAAAGATTGATCAACACTTCTTTTCCAGTGTCCTTGATGAATAAAATCAGATACTTCTACAATTCTTCTTGCGGTTGCCATCAACAACGTAAAAATCAAATCAGCGGTAGTATCAGTCAATACATCTGGCGTGTGCATCAAACGAATCCCTTTCGCCGTTAACTCTGTTACATCAAAGTTATCATAGCCAACAGAAATGGTAGAAATCGCTTTTAAATTAACTGCTTTCGCTAAACGATCGCCTTTAATATCAACTCCTGTACCAATTACACCTACCGCAGTGGGTAATGCAGCTAAAAATTGTTGCTCATTATTCTGATCAATTTTATGGAAAAAAATGACTTCAAATTCCTGTTCTAAACGAGCGCGAAGTTCGTGAGCAATAGGCGCATATAGAATTACTGTTTTTTTCATACTATTTCCTCTTTGTGTTTTAGCATATTGTGTCATCCTATCACTTAATAAATATTTGAAATAGACAAAAAATAACCTAGCACATCGGCTAGGTTATTTCTCATTATGTTGTCATTTAAATGGCAAACAGCAATATCGCTAACAACTGCGGTGAGATAATCCGTAAGAACATTACCAACGGATATACAGTTGCATAAGAGAGTGCCGCTGCACCGCTTTCTTCTTTCATTGCATTAGCAAAAGCTAACGCTGGCGGATCAGTCATTGAACCGGCGAGTAAACCACAAATAGTAAGATAGTTTAACTTGCCATAAATTCTCGCGATGATTCCTGTTATAAAGAGTGGAATAAAGGTAATAAAGACACCATAAAGCACCCATTCACCACCATCACCATCAATCAATGACTCTAAGAAATTACCGCCTGATTTTAAACCAACCACAGAAAGGAATAAGACAATCCCAATTTCCCGTAATGCTAAGTTAGCACTTGGCGGCATAAACCAATAAAGTTTACCGATACTACCGATTCTCGCCAAAATTAATGCAACTACTAACGGACCACCCGCCAACCCGAGTTTTAATGCTACTGGGAAACCAGGAATTTGTACTGGAATAGAACCGAGTAATACCCCTAAACCAATCCCAATAAAAACTGGCAACATTTGTACTTGTTGTAATTTTTGTTGTGCATTACCAATAATCGCAGTAACGGCTTCAATCGCATCTAAACGTCCAACAAGGTTTAACACGTCCCCGAACTGTAAACTGGTGCTTTGACTTGGTACAAGTTCTACCCCAGCACGATTTAAACGAGAAATTACTACTTCATATTTTTGATGAATATTTAAATCACGAATTTTCTTACCAAGCACCTGTTCATTAGTAACTACCACACGCACAGTACGTAAATCTGTACCACGAGTTGTTAATAATTCACTTCCTGCCAATTCACCAACAACTAATTGCACACGATGCAACGCTGCTGGCTCACCGACTAAATGTAAGTAATCATTTAACTGAACAATGGTTTCATCTTTTGGCACTAACAAAGTATCGCCGCGTTTTAAGCGAGAACAAATCACTTCTTTTACTTCTAATCCCGGTATTTCACCAATGCGTAAGCCTTCAAGATTTGGGTTGGTCACTTTAACATTGATCGCACTTAAAGTTTCCTTGTCGTGATTCATTTCGCGTTCAAATGCTGCGGCTTCTTGATCAATCTTGATTTTGAAGAATAAGCGCACTAACCACATAGTGAGCAAAATACCACAAATACCAAATGGATAAGCCATTGCATAAGCAGTACCCATCGTTTCAGTAATATTGGTAAAACCTAATTCAGCAAGAATTTGTTGCCCTGCCCCTAATGATGGCGTATTAGTTACTGCACCTGAGAAAATACCGAGTATTACAGGTAATTCCAAACCAAATAGTTTGTACATAACGACCACTAACACCGCACCTAAAAAAACGATCATCATGGCGAATAAATTGAGTTTTAAGCCAGATGATCGTAGTGAAGAGAAGAAGCCCGGTCCAACTTGAATCCCTATGGTATAAACAAAGAGAATGAGACCAAATTCTTGCACAAAGTGCATAGTGTGCGCATCTAAAGTGATGCCATATTGTGTAGTGAAATGGGAAACTAATATTCCGCCAAACAATACACCGCCGATACCAAGACCGACGCCCCTAATTTTCCAGTGTCCTATCCATAATCCAAGTACAGCAACTAATGATAGGAGACTGATAGTGATAGCAATATCACTCATACAACTACTCCTTAATAGTTAAAAAATAAAACTGCGCAAAATTATAGTGCTTTCTTTTTGGAAAAAAACTGAGAAAAGGCAATTTTTGCTAAATTTTTTCGAAATTTTTTGCTTAAATTGTTGTCTGTAGGCAAAATAATAAGCAACGTTGTATCAATTACTTAGCAAATTTAGGTTTTAACAGAATGGATTTAGTTTCAGAAGCAGTCACTTCTCTTGTTTGGATACTCAAAAGTCTAGTTATCAGCAGTATTTGTTTTTGTTTAGCTCTCACCTTATTGATTAAATTTACCCGTTGGGGACATCAATTTTGGCAACTAACCAAAACTTATTTTCTTGGTAAACATGGAGTGGTGCCGTTAATTACTTTCACCATTATTGTATTTTTAACGCTCTTGTCTGTGCGACTCGATGTAATCTTTTCGCAGTGGTACAACAATATGTATAAATCCTTACAGGATCTAAATGAAGAAGCGTTTTGGCAACAAATGATCTTCTTCTGTATCATCGCCGGGATCAATTTAATCAATGTACTAGTGATTTATTTTGTAAAAAGTAAATTTAATATTCACTGGCGGGAATGGCTTAACAGCAATTTTCTCGATCGCTGGCTCAGCAATCAAAGTTTTTATAAAACGCAATATACTTACAACCAATTAGATAACCCTGATCAACGTATTCAACAAGATATTACTGCTTATGTCGAAAACTCAATGAATTTCTCTACCGGCGTCATTAGTGCGACTGTATCCATTGTCGCCTTTACTGGAATCTTATGGAATTTATCTGGACCAATGACCATTGCTGGTTTTGAAATTCCACATATGATGGTGTTTTTAGTATTTATTTACGTTTTGATTACCAGTGTGTTCGCATTTAGATTAGGGCGCCCATTAATCAAACTTAATTTTGCTAATGAAAAACTTAATGCGGATTATCGTTACTCATTAATTCGTATCAAAGAATATGCGGAAAGTATCGCCTTTTATGCCGGTGAAAAAATCGAACGAATTCTATTAAATGATCAATTTAGAAAGATTATTGATAACGTGTGGAAGCTCGTTTACCGTACATTGAAATTATCAGGCTTTAACTTAGTCGTCAGCCAGGTTTCGGTCGTCTTTCCATTTATTATCCAAGCACACCGTTTCTTCTCTAAACAAATTACCTTAGGTGATATGGTACAAACTGCGCAAGCATTTGGACAAGTTCACTCTTCGCTCTCTTTCTTCCGTAATAGTTATGACGCCTTTACCGAATATCGTGCAACTTTAGAACGGTTAAGCGGTTTTACTGCGGCAATTCAAACTTGCCAGCAAAGCAATGTAGCACAAATTGCCCACAATACAGACGACGTTATTTTTGATCAACTATCCGTTTATAACGCCGAAGGGAAAACACTATTAAAACAACTCAATTTAACCTTAAAAACAGGGCAACGTTTATTAATCCAAGGGCCTTCCGGTGTAGGTAAAACCACATTATTGCGAACAATCGCTGGTTTATGGTTATATTCAGAAGGGAAAATTCAGCGCCCAGATGAAGCATTGTTCTTATCTCAGAAAAGTTATCTACCGCAAGGGACTTTACGTTCAACCCTATATTACCCAAATACTATTCCTGACAATGATCAAGCGCGCGCAGCAGAAATTTTAAAATCGGTACAATTGGCACATTTAATCGATAAATTAGATGAAGAACGCGATTGGACTAAAATTCTATCCTTAGGTGAACAACAACGTGTTGCTATCGCACGTTTATTGCTGGCGCAACCAAAAGTTGCTTTCCTAGATGAAGCGACTTCTAGTATGGATGAGGGGTTAGAATTTGCAATGTATCAATTGCTAATAGAACGTTTGCCTAATACGATTTTAATCAGCGTTGGTCACCGTTCAACCTTACATCAACATCATTCCGATCTACTTACCTTATTAGGCAATGGCGAATGGCAAGCTAAAACAATCCATTAATCACAACAAATAACCTTATATGTTTCCTATATAAGGTTATTGCAGACTGCTGACAAACCTATACCTCTAAAGGTTTGTCAGCAGTCTGTATTTATTACTATTTCACTACTTGGAATGTTCGGTTGAAATAGACTAAACCTTGTCCCTCATGTACATCGATCTGATCTAATGTCACTAGAAATAATGAATGTGTTCCGACTTCATGCACTGTAGTAATTTTGCCATGTAAATTAGACAAAGAACCTACTAAAGCGGGCGCATGTCCCGGTTCGCACTTCGCTTTCCAGATATCCATTTTAAAGCGATCTTCCATAGAACTATCACGCATACCAGCAAAATGACAAGCTAACTCTTCTTGCTCTGCGGAAAGAACATTAATACAAACCTGTTTATTTTGTTGGAATACAGGATTCATTTGGCTATTACGATTTACACAAACCAACACCGTAGGAGGTGTATCCGTAATCGAGCAAACCGCTGTTGCCGTAATACCACAAGTTCCCGCTTCACCATGCGTTGTAATAATATTTACCGCAGCAGCCATCTTTGACATTGCATTACGGAAATTTTGTTGTTCTGGGGTCAAGGTTTTCGACATAAAACACTCCTAACGTTCAGGATAAAAGAAGGTATGTGATCTTTGCTCACATACCCTATACATCATTATTTGCAGAATTTATTAAGGTCACCGAGCATATTGATATCATCTGGGTTAGTCAAGTGCGGTACTTTCCAACCGTTTTCATCGTAATCTGCCAAGCATTGATCCACAAGATCAAAGCATTTTTGCAGAATGCCATTAGCAGTTGATTGTCCAAGCACTTGTAAGCGTACTTCTTCTTGGCTACCCGCATAGTTGATTTCATAAAGCTCGTGACGTCCACCAAACTCTGTACCAATAGCATCCCAAAGTAATTTTAAGATTTTAATACGTTCACGATATTCAATATTGTTAGAACCACGAACATATTTTTCTAGGTATTTATCAATATCAGGGTTCTCAAAATCTAATTTGTGTGACGGTAGATAAATTAAGCCGCTAGTTACGGTTTGTTCAGCAATCTTCTTCACTGCTAAATAAGCCATTGGCGCCATTACACGATAGGTTTGAATCGCCGGTAAGCTTGGCATACGGCAGCCACTTTCCCAAGAGAATGAGTTACCATACATTGCATCTGTTAATGACCAGAATAAATTACGCCACGCAAGAATTTCACCCATTTGCGCCGCTACACCGCGGAATTCAATTACCCCAGTACATTGCAACGCTTTATGAATAATTCCTGATAAGAAATCCAATTTAACTGCTAAACGCGTACAAGCTTGCATTGGGAAAAGTGTTGCGAAGCCTGCATATTGTGCCCATTTACGACAACGATCAAAATCTTTATAAATCAAGATATTTTCTTTTGGAATAAATACTTTATCTAACACCAAAATCGCATCGTTTTCATCAAAACGGCTAGAAAGTGGGAAATCATACGGTGAACCTGTCGCACCAGCAGCTAATTCATAAGAGTGGCGACAAATTAGTTTCACCCCTTTTGCGTCCATTGGTGCAATAAACATCATCGCAAACTTTTCGTCAGAACCGATAATTTGTGCTGAACCAAAACCGATGAAATTATAGTGAGTTAATGCAGAGTTAGTTGCCACCACTTTAGCGCCACTAACGATAATACCATCTTCTAATTCTTCTTCGACTTTAACGTAGACATCTTTTACTTCATCAATTGGTTTATTACGATCGATCGGTGGATTAACAATAGCGTGGTTAAAATAGAGACAAGATTCTTGAATACGTTTATACCACTCACGTGCATTATCCGCATAAGGACCATAGAAGTCTGCATTTGCACCTAATGATGTGCCAAATGCCGCTTTATAATCTGGTGTTCTACCCATCCAACCATAACTGAGTCTAGACCAAGCAGCAATCGCATCACGTTGCTCACGTAAATCTTCTGCGGTTCTTGCATAACGGAAGAATTTGTGTGTATAACCGCCATTACCGGTATCCGTTTCCCAACATAATTCATCTTTACTTTTTGGATCATGTAAGGCGTCATAAAGTTTAGCAATTGATGCTGCGGCATTTCTAAATGCTGGGTGAGTCGTTACATCTTTAACACGTTCACCATAGATATAAATTTCACGCCCATCACGCAGACTTTCTAAATATTCTTCACCAGTAAAAGGACGATTTTTTTCTTTTCGACAATCATCTGGTCTTTTATGTTCATAACGATTTTGGTTGGTCATGGCAGTCACTCCTTAATAAAGTTTTTGGAAGTTTTACCCCCTATTGGGTAAGTATTAACATTTATAGAGGAGAAAATGTGTTATTAAAATGTAATTTTTAAGTTAAAAAATGTACTTTTCTGTTATTTTACTGTTTTATAAATAAAATGTGAGTTAGATCTCATTTACTTGGGTTAACGGCTTCTTTACCTACAAAATAATGATAGAATTAATCCGTTTCCTTTTGTTCTGTTATTTAATGTTCAATAAATTTTTGAGGCTTCATTTATGCGCATTTATGATAAGAAAAGTTTTATTACACTATTAGATGACTCTAAAAATGAAGCTGTCAATATCGATATAAATCTCACTTACGGCGCACCAAAAGATGGGTCGCAAATTCATTATGAATCCTTTGAGAAATTACGGATTTTCTATGGGCAATTTTCGAAATTGCATTTTCACGATCGTTATTTTCAATTGCACTATTTAACTAAAGGTTCAATTTACTTACAACTTGGTGAAAATATTTACTCATTAAAAGCACCTTGTTTTATTTTAACATCGCCATCGGTACCTCATAGTTTCTATACAGAACTTGATACCGTAGGGCATGTCTTAACAATTCCGCAACAGTTTATTTGGGATTTACTCCGTTCTATCCAGCAAAACAATAACTATTTCCACCCGCTTTGTATGGAATTAGATAAAAACAGTCATGAAACAAAAGAGATGGAAACGATTTTGGATAAAATCGTTGAAGAGTACCAAGATAGCCGTGTAGAAAAACATACTATGTTGCGACTCTATACTAAGATTCTATTTATCAATATTGCGCGTTTAAAAGAGAAAAATGTACAAGTTGCCAAGAAATTACCGGTAAAAGGCGGTGATATTGATATGTTCAACCAATTTAACCAATTGATTGAACAGCACTTTAAAAAGAATTGGGTCATTTCTGAATACCTAACACATCTTTGTATTAGTGAAAGCCGTTTGAATGTATTGTGCAAAAAATTTTCTGGGCTTTCACCAAAACAAATTATTATTGAACGCCAATTACAAGAAGCTAGATTTAAATTGTTATTTACCCAAGATTCGATTAGCAAAATTGCCTATGATTTAGGATTTAGCGACCCTGCTTACTTTTCTCGTTACTTTCAAGCTCGTGTTGGCGTATCACCAAAAAGATTTCGCGATCGAGATCACACATCATAAAAACTCTTCCTGTTGAACAGGAAAAGTACATTTTTTTACCAGAAAAGTACATTTAAACTTTGTTAAAAATCCATTATAAATTTTAACAATCTTAATATTTTTTTAACTATAAAGTATTAAGATGAGTTTTGACCTTTATGCCTGTTTTCTAAATTGTCTTAACGATTTTAATAATAACTACTCTGCTTGCTTCTATGGTTTTAGGCAAGTGTTCATGCAACACCTCATATTCGTAATGGAGATGACCTACCATGAAAAAAACGACATTATTAGTCCCTATCTTAGCTCTTTCAGCTGCAACGCACGCTTTAGCTGCAGATAAAGTTACATTAAAAATTGGACACTTTTTACCGCCACTATCAACCATTCACCAACATATTCTTACTCCATGGTGTAATGATCTGAATAAAGAATCTAATGGTCGCATTGAATGTCAGCTTTATCCATTAAACCAACTCGGCGGTACTCCAGCACAACTCGTTGACCAAGTTCGTTATGGAGTGGCGGATATTGTCTGGACAGCGCCTGGCTATTCTGCTGGACGTTTCAAAACTATTGAAGCTTTGGAAACACCTTTCCTGCTTCCTAACTCTCGTGTAGGCAACAAAGTTGCATGGAAATTCTTTGAAAAATATTCCAAAGATGGGGAATTTAAAGATTTCAAAGTGATCAGTGTGCAAACTGACGGTGGGGTAACTTTCCACGCCAATAAGCCATTGGACAATGTTAGTGACCTTAAAGGAATGAAACTCAGAACACCTACTCGTTTAGCCTCTCAAGTAATGAAAGCGCTTGGCGGTGAAGCGATCTCTATTCCTCCATCACAAGTTGCAGAAAGCATTTCTAAAGGAATGGTTGACGGTGCTATGGGTGCATGGGAAGTTGTACCACCATCTAAACTAGATGAAGTAACCAAATATCACGTGTTGCCAGAAAATGGGCAACCTTATCCAACAGTTACTGTATTAATGTTGTTAATGAATAAAAACAAATACAACAGTATGCCGGCTGATCTAAAAGCAATTTTCGATAAATATAGCGGTCCAGCGATGGTTGAACGTATTACTAAAGCATGGGAACAAGCCGAAAAAGACGCTATTGAGAAAACTTTAGCCGGTAAAGGTGTTATTGCTAAATATGACGCAGCGAAGATCCAACAAATGCAAGAAATGACAAAATCTGTCACTGCACAATGGATCAATGACGCAAAAGCAAGCAAAGTTGATGGGCAAAAATTGATCGATGACATTAAACAAATGGTTAAAGAACAACAATAAAACTATCAATAACTTTTCCTAATTTTTCGCCCCACATTCACGCTGTGGGGTAGGAGGATACAATGAGTGAAACATTGTCTGTCAACCACATTCCTATTCTAGTTGATACTCCTGTAGGTCGTGTTCTCTATCAGATTGCTAGAAAATTAGCTCTACTTGGTGGTTTTATCTTTTTAATCCTAATTGCCATTTCGCTCTACTCTTTAGTCGGAAGAAAATTAGGCTTCGGTGGTGTCGTTGGTGATATTGAACTGGTTCAAGCTGGCAGTGCCGTCGCAGGTTCACTATTTTTACCGTTTTGTACCATTATGTATGAACACCTAAAAGTGGATTTCTTTACGATGAAATTGCCTAAAGCGATCCAAAACAAAATGGATGCTTTAGCGGATCTTGCACTGTTTGCAGTGGCTATTTTATTAGTGTATCGAATGATATTTCAAAGTATGGCGTTATATGACTTCGCCGAAGTCACAGCATTAATGTCAATTCCTGTCTGGGTGCCTAATATGTTAATGCTCCCTGGATTCATTCTAATGGCACTTTGCTCTCTCTATTACTGCGTCGTACACGCTACGAGAAAAGAGGTATAAATTATGATGAGCGGTGTAGAAATGGGAATTGTGGGATTCCTTATCTTATTAACTTTATTACTTATCCGTATTCATATTGGGATCGCGATGTTTTTAGCCGCCGTAGGTCTATATTTATACCTGGGGCAAGGAGATGCCAGTATGTTGATGTTTACCTTAAATGGTTTAGTTTATGCTCGCTTATCCAATTACGATTTAGCTGTTATTCCATTCTTTATTCTAATGGGACAATTTGCCCTAAATGGTGGAATGTCTAAAGCACTATTTAAAGCTGCCAGCAGTTTTATCGGTCATTGGCGAGGCGGTTTAGCTATGGCGGCGATTGGTAGTTGTGCAGCATTTGGCGCTATTTGCGGTTCTTCCCTTGCTACTGCAGCAACAATGGGGCAAGTTGCGTTACCAGAACTTAAGAAAAGAAAATATTCTGGCGCATTATCCACTGCTACTTTAGCAGCTGGCGGTACTTTAGGCATTTTAATTCCACCTTCCGTACCATTAATTATCTATGCCGTATTAACACAAGAATCTATTGGAAAATTGTTCGTTGCTGCCATTATTCCTGGATTATTAGCAATGCTAGGCTATGTATTAGTCGTCAAAATTCTAGTATCAATTAATCCAGACGCTAGTCCAACTGCACAAAAAATGCCATTTAAAGAAGCATTGAAAAGTCAATTCCAAGTTATTCCAATTTTTATTGTGTTCTTAATTGTCATCATCAGTATCTATGCCGGTTGGGCAAATCCAACTGAATCAGCATCAATTGGTGCGGCAGCTTGTGGAATCATTGCTTGGTTAAATGGCGGATTAAATTGGCGTGGTGTTCTCGACAGTATTTTAGGAACAGCAACAACAACAGCGATGATCTTTATGGTGCTGATCGGTGCCGATCTATTGAACTCGAGTTTAGCCATTACCCAAATGCCAAATCAATTAGCCGCTTGGGTAGTTGAACAACAATTTCCACCATTATTAGTGCTACTAACCATTTTATTAATTTATCTATTCTTAGGTTGTGTAATGGATTCTCTCGCCATGATCCTTCTCACTATTCCTATTTTCTATCCAATCATTATGGGATTAGATTTCTGGGGATTAGGTGCACAAGATAAATCGATTTGGTTTGGTATTTTAGCCTTAATGGTTGTGGAAATTGGCTTGGTAACGCCACCAGTAGGAATGAACCTCTTTATTATCAATAAAATTGATGGTGAAACCTCGTTAGGACAAACCTCAAAATGGATTATGGCATTCCTCTTATCAGACTTTATGCGTATTGCTTTAGTGACCGTAGTACCAGTTTTAGCGTACGGACTCGTACATGTATTTAAATAAGGGTATTTTTATGACTCAATCATCATTAGCTAAACAAGTCGTTGCAACTTGTACCACTGCGACACCAACTGTGTTCGCCATTGCATTAAATAGCCAAGTACAACTAGCTCGACTTGATGCGTTTTTTCAACAAGCGCCTTATAAAGAACCGCCTAAAACACCAGTTATTTTTTTACAACCGCCAAGCACATTAAATCGTAACGGAGGCAATGTGATTTTACCACAAGGGGAAAATGAATTACGTATTGAACCTCATATTGGTGTTGTTTTTGCACAAGATACTTCCCGTATTAATGAAACAGAGGTTGAGCAATATATTCGAGGTTTTGTACCTGTCAATTTATTCTCCTTACCGAATGACAATTACTATCGTCCTGATATTACTGGACGTTGCCGCGACGGTTTCTGTGCAATTGGACAAGAAGTGCCAAAACACGCAATCAACAATCCAGATCAAATTGCTATCTATATCAGTGTAGATGGACAACAGAAAAAACAGAGCGAGGGAAATAAGATGCTGCGTAATATCAATCAATTAGTTTCATTTTTAAGTCAGTTTATGACCTTTAGATACGGAGATATCTTATTAGTTGGTACTGATGATTGCCCAATTATTGTCACCAAAAATAACTGTGTAGAAACGACTTTTGAACAGTTAGGCAGTGTTAGCAATACCGTTATCGAGCAAGCGAGATAAGGAGCAGATTATGGCAAAATATGCACGCGTGTTATATCGCAATCAAGCTCAAGTTGTGACAGTTTTAGATGATGATACCTTACTGTTAGCCAATCAGGAAAAAATTCCAGCTGCCGCCGTACAATGGTTACCACCATCAACAGGCACAATGTATGCGTTAGGATTAAACTATGCTGATCACGCTTCTGAACTTGAGTTCAAAGCGCCAACTACCCCATTAGTATTCATTAAAGCGCCTAATACTTATACAGGACACAAACAAGTTAGCTGGCGTCCTGATAATGTTGAATATATGCATTATGAATGTGAATTGGTTGCGGTTATTGGTAAAGCAGCTAAAGACGTTAAACGTGAAAATGCAATGGATTATATTGCCGGCTATACCTTATGCAACGATTACGCTATTCGTGATTATCTAGAAAACTATTATCGTCCAAATCTTCGCGTCAAAAATCGTGATGCCACTACGCCAGTTGGTCCTTGGATTGTCGATAAAGAAGATATCCTAGATCCAATGAATCTCACCCTAAAAACATGGATCAACGGTGAGCTAAAACAACAAGGCAGCACTAAAGATATGATTTTTGATATTCCCTTCTTAGTAGAGTATCTCTCACATAGAGTGACATTGCAACCCGGTGACATGATTGCGACAGGCACACCGAAAGGTTTAGCCGATGTCAAACCAGGAGATGTTGTTGATGTTGAAATTGAACAGGTTGGCAAGCTAACCAATTATCTCGTTAGTGAACATGCATTTTTTAATAAATAAAATTTTCAGAGAGGAGAAACACTATGACTATGCTTAAACATTGGATCAACGGTAAAGAAGTTGCCAGCGAAGAAACATTCCAAAATATCAATCCAGCAACTGGTGAAGTAATTTGTGAAGTTGCCAGTGGTGGTGAGAAAGAGATCAATGCGGCTGTACAAGCAGCTAAAGATTCTTTTCCAAAATGGTCAAGAACACCAGCAAAAGAACGTGCTAAATTGATGCGTAATCTTGGCGACTTAATTGATAAACATGTGGCGAAATTAGCTGAATTAGAAACCTTAGATACTGGGTTACCAATTCACCAAACCAAAAATGTATTAATTCCACGTGCGTCCCATAACTTTAATTTCTTTGCCGAAGTCTGTACTCGTATGAATGGGCACTCTTATCCAGTCGATGACAAAATGCTCAACTATACGTTATATCAACCAGTTGGTGTTTGCGGATTAGTCTCTCCTTGGAACGTACCATTTATGACAGCCACTTGGAAAACTGCACCTTGCTTAGCGCTTGGTAATACCGCAGTAATGAAAATGTCTGAACTATCTCCTTTAACTGCCAATGAGTTAGGACGTTTGGTGTTAGAAGCTGGTATTCCTGAAGGGGTGTTTAACGTTGTTCAAGGTTATGGTGCAACAGCTGGTCACGCTTTAGTATGTCACAATGACGTAAGAGCGGTTTCCTTCACTGGTGGTACCGTTACTGGACGCAATATTATGCGTAGCGCTGGTTTGAAAAAATTATCCATGGAACTTGGCGGTAAATCACCAGTGTTAATCTTTGATGATGCAGATATCGGTCGCGCTTTAGATTCCTCTCTCTTTGCGATTTTCTCACTCAATGGTGAACGCTGCACCGCTGGTTCGCGCATTTTTATCCAAGAAACTATCTATGATGATTTTGTAAAAGAATTTGCAGAAAGAGCAAAACGTATCATCGTCGGCGATCCACAAGATTTCAATACTCAAGTAGGTTCAATGATTACTCGTCAGCACTATGACAAAGTAACTGGTTATATTCGTATTGGTATGGAAGAAGGTGCAACTTTAATGGCTGGCGGTTTAGAACGCCCTGAAGGCTTACCAGAACATCTCAGCAAAGGTAATTTCATTCGTCCAACAGTCTTTGCTAACGTGAATAACAAAATGCGAATTGCTCAAGAAGAGATTTTTGGACCAGTAGTTTGTTTAATTCCATTCAAAGATGAAGCCGAAGCATTACGTTTAGCAAATGATGTTGAATATGGCTTAGCTTCTTATGTTTGGACTAACGATTTAGGCAAAGCCCACCGCTTAGCTCATGGCATTGAAGCAGGTATGGTCTTTATCAATAGCCATAACATTCGTGATTTACGCCAACCATTCGGTGGTATCAAAGCATCAGGCGTTGGACGTGAAGGTGGTGAATATAGCTTTGAAGTCTTTACTGAAATCAAAAATGTTTGCTTACCACTAGAAAATCACACGATCCCTCGTTGGGGTGTGAAGTAATTAAAGGAGATACATTATGGGAAAATTAGCCTTAGCTGCCAAAATTACGCATGTACCGTCTATGTATCTCTCTGAATTACCAGGGAAAAATCATGGCTGTCGTGAAAGTGCTATTCAAGGGCATAAAGAAATTAGCCGTCGCTGTCGTGAACTAGGGGTCGATACCATTATTGTGTTCGATACACACTGGCTAGTAAACAGCGCTTACCATATCAATTGCTGCAAGCACTTCCAAGGTGTTTATACCAGTAATGAACTACCGCATTTTATTAAAGATATTACTTTTGATTATGACGGTAATCCTGAATTGGGACGCCTAATTGCAGAGTTTGCTGTGAAAAAAGGTGTACGTGCACAAGCACACGAAATTCCAAGTCTAAAATTGGAATATGGCACGCTCGTACCAATGCGCTATATGAACGGTGACAAACATTTCAAAGTAGTATCTATTTCGGCATTTTGTACCTCTCATGATTTTGAAGATAGCCGCAAATTGGGAGAAGCAGTATTACAAGCGATTGAAGCTTATGATGGTACTGTAGCGGTATTAGCGAGCGGTTCTTTATCTCACTACTTTATTCCTGATCATCGTGCTGCAGAGGGAATGAATAGTTATACCCGCGAATTTGAACATCAAATTGATCTGCATGTTGTCGATATGTGGAAAAGAGGTAACTTCAAAGATTTCTGCGCTATGTTGCCAGAATATGCTGAATTTTGTCGTGGTGAAGGCAATATGCACGATACCGTAATGTTATTGGGTATGCTCGGTTGGGATAAATACGATAAAGGTGTTGAAGTCTTAACAGATCTATTCCCAAGTTCTGGTACTGGGCAAATCAACGCTATTTTCCCATTAAATTAAGGAGCTAATATGCCGCATTTTATTGTAGAAGCTACCGATAATCTGAAAGGTGATGTTGATTTTGCTGCGTTATTTCCAAAAGTGCATGAATACCTTGCTGGAACAGGGATTTTCCCGTTAGGCGGTATTCGCAGCCGCGTACATTGGGTTGATGTTTATCGTATGGCAGATGGTAAAGAAGATGATGCGTTTGTCCATATCACCTTAAAAATTGGTGCTGGCAGAGATCAAGCAGAATTGAAAAAAGTGGGAGAAACCCTTTTTGGCATTCTGACTGATTTTTTCCAACCGCTTATTGAGAAACGTTATTTCGCCTTGTCATTTGAAATCAGTGAATTAAGTGAGACCTTAAATTTCAAGAAAAATAATGTTCATCATCGCTTTAAAAAATAACTAACTTTATTAGGAGAGTGTATGCCAAACCCTCGTACATCAGTCAAACCATTATCAGAAATTGCGTTAATTATCTTTTTAGGTAGTTTGGTTGGTTTTGGCCCGCTCTCCATTGATATGTACTTACCTACTTTCCCGAATATTGCGCAATCATTGCAAACTGATATTGCCAGTGTGCAATTTACGGTGAGTACATTTTTAACTGGCTTTTGTGCCGGTATGCTGCTATATGGTCCATTATCCGATCGTTATGGCAGACGTTTTATCTTAATTATTGGTATGTCTTTATATGTTCTTGCCAGTATTGCTTGTGCCTTCGCTACCAACATTGAACAACTTTTGATTTTTCGCTTTTTACAAGCCTTTGGCGGCGGCGCTGCCCCGGTTTTAGGGCGAGCCATTGTCCGCGATCGCTTTCCACCACAACGAACTGTCAGCATCTTATCTATGATGCAATTAATTACTATGTTAGCTCCTTTATTAGCGCCAATGATTGGTGGATGGTTGCTATTCCTTTTTGACTGGCGAGCTAATTTTACTTTACTCGCGATATTAGGCTGTGTTTGTTGGGCAATTATTTATTTTCGTTTAGAAGAAACTCATCACGTCAATACCGATTTACCTTTGCGTTTTAATACTATTTTCCATCCATATTGTATTGTATTACGTGATACCACCACTGTTGGCTATATCTTCTGTCTATCGGCAATGTTTGGTGGATTATTTACTTATGTCGCTGGCACTCCTTTTGTTTATATTGATTATTTCCATTTCTCACCGCAGCAATATGGCTACTTCTTCGGTATCAATGTTATCGGCATTATTCTCTGCACCGTATTAAACAACAAATTCGCTAAAAAATATCCATTACCTACTTTATTACGTGCAGAAGTATGTTTAGTCGCTATTACTGGCTTAGGCTTTTTCTTCGCTGATCCTGATAGCCTTATCGCCATTATGCTGCCGTTATTTCTCTTTATTGCTCTTACCGGTGCAACCGCCCCGAACATTATGGCACAGTTATTACAATTACATCGTGAACGTGCCGGTACCGCAATGGCATTAGCCACCTCTATGCAATTTGCAGGAGGATTATTTGCTAGTGCCACATTGTCATATTTCTTCCAAGGAACACCACAAACTATGCTGACGGTACTTTGTGTCTGTTCTTGCTGTGCTGTCATTGGCTTCTTATTGGCAGCGTTCTTACCAAACAATCAACAAAGATCATAAAAATTGAGGTGAATTATGCTAACTCCAGACATCATTCGACAAGCAGCAATTGCATTAAATGAAGCAGAAAAAAGTGGCACCCAAATCGAACAGTTTTCCTTAAAGTATCCCGGCATTACTATCGAAGATGCGTATGCGATCCAAAAAGAATGGGTGGCAATGAAAATCGCTGAGGGGCGTGTATTAAAAGGTCATAAAATCGGTTTAACATCAAAAGCAATGCAAAATAGTTCACAAATTGATGAACCTGACTACGGCGCCTTATTAGACGATATGTTTTTTGAAGAAAATGGTGAAATTCCAATGTCACGCTTTATTGTTCCTCGTGTTGAAGTGGAATTAGCATTTATCTTAAAACGTGATTTACAAGGTCCAAACTGTACTATTTTTGATGTTTTAGATGCTACCGATTATGTGATTCCGGCGCTAGAAATTATTGACGCACGTATTGAATCTTTCGATCGTCACACCAAAGTGCCACGTCGTGTCTTTGATACTATTTCTGATAATGCTGCTAATGCCGGCGTTGTATTAGGTGGACGTGCGATTAAGCCAATGGATGTTGATTTACGTCGTGTATCCGCAGTGTTATATCGTAATGGTATTGTTGAAGAGTCGGGCGTATCTGCCGCGGTTTTAAATAATCCTTTAAAAGGTGTGGCTTGGCTTGCTAATAAATTAGCACTACATGGTGTTGGTTTGAAAGCTGGACAAATTATTCTTGGCGGTTCATTTACTCGCCCTGTTCCTGCAAGAAAAGGTGATACTTTCCATGTTGATTACCATGAGCTTGGCAGTATCTCTATGCAATTCGTTTAAGGAGTAATACAGATGAAACTCCCTGAAAATCGTTTTAAAGCTGCTATTAAAAAACAGCAAGCACAAATCGGGCTTTGGATTGGTATGGCAAATGGTTATGCTTGCGAAATTGCCGCAAATGCAGGATTCGATTGGTTATTACTAGACGGCGAGCATGCGCCAAATGATATTCAAACCTTATTACACCAATTACAAGTAGTAAGCGGCTATCCTGATTCTTCTTCTATTGTGCGCCCACCAATTGGTAATCCGGTTATTATTAAACAATTATTGGATATTGGTGCACAGACATTACTGATTCCAATGGTGGAAACCGTTGAACAAGCAGAAGAATTCGTACGTGCAGTACGCTATCCGCCTAAAGGAATTCGTGGTGTAGGTAGTGCATTAGCCAGAGCTTCACGCTGGAATAACGTGACTAACTATTTACATCAAGCAGATCAAGAAATCTGTTTATTATTGCAAATTGAAACGCAAAAAGGCTTACAAAATCTATCTGAAATCGTTAAAGTGGACGGGGTAGATGGTATTTTTATTGGACCAGCGGATTTAAGTGCTTCACTAGGTCATCTTGGTAATCCAGCACATCCTGAAGTACAACAAAAAATTGAGGAATCAATTCAAATTATTCGTCAAGCAGGCAAAGCACCGGGTATCTTATATGCAGATGCCAAAATGGCACAACATTATTTAGATTTAGGCTGTTTGTTTGTTGCTGTTGGTGTCGATACCTCAATTCTAATGCGTGAATTAGTAAAACTAGCGAGTAGTTTTAAACAAAATACCACCACTACGATGAGTGCTAACCAAAATAGTGTGTATTAATCACTAAGGAAGATAGTATGGATATTGCAAAATTTTCTCTGTTGCGTACTCAAGCCTATATCAACGGACGTTTCGTTGTCGCAGAGTCAGGCAAAGTTTTTGATGTACAAAATCCTGCAACGGGAGAAGTACTTTGCCAAGTCAGTGATCTTGGCATCAATGAAACAGAACAAGCATTACAAGCGGCACAACAGGCACAAAAAGCCTGGGCTGCAAAAACTGGTAAGGAAAGAGGGCTAATTTTACGTCGCTGGTTTGAATTAGTAATGGCAAATCAAGAAGAGTTGGCACAACTACTAAGCCTTGAACAAGGGAAACCATTGGCAGAAAGTCGTGGTGAAATTGCTTATGGTGCTAGCTTTTTGGAGTGGTTTGCTGAAGAGGCGAAACGTGCTTACGGTGATGTGATTCCACAAGATAAAACCAATCGTCGTATTGTGGTAATTAAACAACCTATCGGGGTGGTATCAGCAATCACACCATGGAATTTCCCTAATGCTATGATTACACGTAAAGCCGCACCAGCGCTAGCGAGCGGCTGTACAATGGTATTAAAACCTGCACCAGAAACACCATTATCCGCATTAGCCTTAGCTGTTTTAGCCGAGCAAGCCGGCGTTCCTGCTGGTGTCTTTAATGTGGTGACAGGAACTGATGCCATTGGCATTGGTAAAGTATTAAGCCAGCACCCAATCGTCAGCAAATTAACCTTTACCGGTTCAACTCGCGTTGGCAAGATCTTAATGGAGCAATGTGCCTCTACAGTGAAAAAAGTCGCATTAGAGTTAGGTGGTAACGCGCCATCAATCGTATTTGATGATGCTGACTTAGATAATGCGATTGAAGGTATCATTGCCTCTAAATTTAGAAATGCAGGACAAACTTGCGTCTGTACTAATCGTATTTATGTACAACGTGGTATTTATGATGCTTTCGTAGAAAAATTCTTAGCGCGCGTACAACAAATGAAGGTCGGTTCTGCGTTTGAACAAGCTGTCGAAATTGGTCCACTCATCAATCAAAATGCAGTGAAAAAAATTGAAGATCATATTGCCGATGCTTTAGCCAAAGGAGCAACTAAAGTTTGTGGCGGTAAATTACACGCTTTAGGCGGGACTTTCTTTGAACCGACTATTTTGACTAATGTGACACAAGCAATGAATGTGGCAAAAGAGGAGACTTTTGCCCCATTAGCACCAATTTTCTGTTTTGATAGTGAAGAAGAAGCGATTCAAATGGCAAATGATACCGAATTTGGTTTGGCATCATACATTTATACACCCAATATGAGCCGTATTTGGCGCGTAAGTGAAGCCTTAGAATATGGTATGGTCGGCATTAATGAAGGTATTATTTCTACTGAAGTTGCACCATTCGGCGGGGTAAAACAATCTGGACTTGGTCGTGAAGGTTCCCGTTATGGCATGGAAGAGTTTATGGAGATGAAATATCTCTGTATGAAAATCTAACAACAAAAATGCCAGTGTCACCACTGGCACCACTGGCATTTTTTTGTATTGAGATTAATCTTGTAACCCAAGTTTCTTCTCCAAATAGTGGATATTGGTACCACCTTTTTGGAAATTCTTATCAGATAAAATTGATTCATGTAGTGGAATATTGGTCTTGATGCCTTCAATAATAGTTTCACTTAATGCATTCTGCATTCTGCGAATAGCTACTTGACGATCTTCACCATAACTGATCAATTTACCGATCATAGAGTCATAGTTAGGCGGTACAGTATAACCACCATAGATATGTGAATCCCAACGAATACCGAAACCACCTGGTGAATGTAAGTGCTCGATTTTACCTGGTGATGGTAAGAAAGTTGTTGGATCTTCTGCATTGATACGGCATTCAATCGCATGACCACGTACTTTAATATCTTCTTGTTTAAATGATAATGGTAACCCAGCAGCAATGCGTAATTGCTCTTTCACTAAATCAACACCAGTAATCATCTCGGTCACAGGATGCTCTACTTGAATACGCGTATTCATTTCAATGAAATAGAATTCGCCATTTTCATATAAGAACTCAAATGTACCTGCACCACGGTAGCCAATCTCTTTACACGCATTGGCACAACGTTCGCCAATATGACGGCGCATTTCTTCAGTGATACCTGGTGCTGGCGCTTCTTCCACCACTTTTTGGTGACGACGCTGCATCGAACAGTCACGTTCCGCCAAATAAATCGCATTGCCATGTGTATCCGCTAATACTTGCACTTCAATATGGCGTGGGTTTTCTAAATATTTTTCCATATACACCATATCGTTGTTAAACGCCGCTTTCGCTTCCGCTTTTGTCATTGCAATCGCTTCTTCTAGAGCACTTTCTTGACGAACCACACGCATACCGCGTCCGCCACCGCCACCAGAAGCTTTAATAATGATTGGATAACCGATACGTTTTGCAATCTCTTTATTTTTATTAATATCACGACTTAATGGACCATCTGAACCTGGTACACAAGGAACACCAGCTTTTTTCATTGCCTCAATAGCAGACACTTTATCACCCATTAGGCGAATAACATCCGCAGTTGGTCCAATAAAAATAAAACCTGAGCGCTCAACTTGTTCCGCAAAATCAGCATTTTCAGATAAAAAACCATATCCTGGGTGAATAGCATCTGCACCTGTCACTTCTGCAGCAGCAATAATCGCCGGAATATTTAAATAACTTTTTGCTGAAGGTGCTGGACCGATACATACCGTTTCATCAGCAAGCAATACGTGCTTTAACATACGATCTGCGGTCGAATGAACTGCTACCGTTGCGATATTTAGCTCTTTACACGCTCTTAAAATACGTAATGCTATTTCTCCACGGTTAGCAATAACCACTTTTTCTAACATAACTTGTATCCATGACTTAAAGATTAACAACGCAACTTAAAATTCGCTTAGTGAGAAACTAAATAAAGCAACCGCTGCGCTGTATATTTACCGAGTTTATTCGATCACGATTAATTGTTCGTCAAACTCAACCGCGTCACCATCATTAACTAAAATCGCTTTTACCACACCTGCTTTATCAGATTCAATACGATTCATCATTTTCATTGCTTCTACAATGCAAAGGGTATCGCCAACTTTAACGGTTTTACCCACTTCAATAAATGGTGCTGCTTCTGGGCTTGGGCTACGATAGAAGGTTCCCACCATTGGTGAACGAATAACGTGACCAGAAACGGTATTAGCCGCTGTTTCCGCTGATGCTGGTTTTGCACTAGTATCTGCTGCAGCAACAGGTGCTGGCGCAGCAGCTTGAGGTAGGACAATTTGTTGTGGTGCAACAGGTGCAGCAGCAACAACATTGCCACGACTAATACGTACTGCCTCTTCACCTTCGGAAATTTCAATTTCCATAATGCCTGATTCTTCAACCAATTCGATGAGTTTTTTTATTTTACGAATATCCATAGTTTGATCCGTTATAAGTTAATTGTTTAATCGACAAACCACTAAAAATCTGTGGCAATGATTAATTTGCTTGTTGCTGTTGCAAATGTGCAACGGCAAACTGTAACGCATATTGATATCCCGCCGCACCTAAGCCACAAATCACACCAACAGCAACATCACTCAAGTATGAATGGTGACGGAAAGGTTCTCGACGATGAATATTTGAAAGATGAATTTCCACAAAAGGAATTTCAACTGATAATAGAGCATCTCGCAACGCTACACTTGTATGGGTAAACGCTGCAGGGTTAATCAAAATAAAATCCACTTTGCCTAAGCTTTCATGGATTTTATTAATAAGTTTTTCTTCGCTATTTGCTTGGAAACAAGTCAACTCAACATCATATTGTGCCGCCGCTTTCAGCATATCGTTTTCAATATCTTGTAACGTTTGCTTACCATAATGTTTAGGTTCTCTTTTTCCCAACATATTTAAATTTGGTCCATTTAACAGCAAAATATGAAATGACATAGCTTCCTCTTCATTCTCTAAATGAAATTTAACATTATAATGATTTTATCGAAAATCACAGCATTTATCTGCTCGTACCACTCAAATTATCTTAAATTTACTCAAAATAGTCTATTTTCCCAACAAGCGCATTTTATCTTTTTTCAAACTTTTTCTGCATTTCCTAGTAACACTTATCAATCAATAAGCGTTAAGATATTTTCCTCAATTAAGGAGTATTACCATGAAAATTGCAGTTTATAGTACAAAAAGTTAGGGGCTGAAGTAGATTAGCGTTAAATCTGACACCATTTCCGCAGGATTTTGAGCTGTTGAGATGGTGTCCCATAGTTGAAACGAAACTCACATTCTTTCAAAAAAAGAGGGAAAGATTTTCGATCAATTCCATTATACTTTCTTAGCACACGCTTTGCTTGATTCCAAAAATTCTCTATCCCATTAATGTGATTTCGCCGCTCAGCAAAATGAGTACTGTGGTTAATTCTATAATGCGTAAACTCACTAACATCTAGCACATCATAGCTATGATAACAATCTGTATAAACAATGCTATCTGGTTGTATTTTCTTTTTAATAACAGTAAGTAAGGTATCAGTCTTAGTGTTTTGTACAGTTACTGTGTAAACTTTTCCATGGCGTTTAAGCATGCCAAACACCACCATTTTACCAGCTGCACCCCGACCTCTTTTCCCTTTTCGCACACCACCAAAATAGCTTTCATCTAACTCTACTTCGCCATCGAAAAGTTCATGTGCTTGTAGTGCTAAATGATGGCTGATAACGAGACGAATTTTTCGATAAAACAAGATGGCAGTATTGGCTTGAATGCCAAGCAAATCTGCTGCTGATCGTGCTGTTACTTCTAATACAAAAAATTCAAGTAGTTTTCTTTGTATAGATTTCTTTAGTTTACAATTGGTTATCTTCATTTTTGTAGCTTAGCATAAGTGCTAATCTACTTCAGCCCCTTAAACAATATTGCACAAATTGAACACCAACAACCTTGTGCGAATTTACTTTAGTTTTAGCTATCAATGGAATTCATGTTTTTTCATAGAATAGTGTTATACTATTGAAACATTTTTAACATTGATGAAAAAATCATCATCGCATTTATTGTTTAACTAAAAGGATTAAATTATGAGTGATAAAATCGTTTACTCAAGCGACGCTAACTTTGAAGCGGATGTTTTAAAATCTGATGTACCAGTATTAGTAGATCTTTGGGCACCATGGTGCGGACCTTGTAAAATGCTCGCACCAATTTTAGACGATCTTGCAGAAGAATTTGGTGATAGAGTAAAAATCGTAAAAATTAATATCGATGAAAACCAACAAACTCCGGCACAATTTGGTGTTCGTAGTATTCCAACTTTAATTCTTTTTAAAGATGGCCAACCAGTAGCAACTCAAGTGGGCGTAGTACCAAAACAAAAACTTGCAGATTTTATCAATAACGCTATCTAATCGTATAAAAAATCCCTAAAGAAAAAGTCTTCTTTAGGGATCTTTATAGCTATCAATAATAATTGTGTAAATTAATAATTCCTCTTTTCTGATAGTTTCAAATAGTCTTCTATATCATCCATCTCACCAGCATCATCCTTTTCTAAAATAAATGCTTTTACATTCATTTGATTAATAATCTTTCTAGGAATGTCATCCCAATAATAGCTAGGATTTTCTAAAATTTCTGTGGACAAATATTTTTTCAGTTCTGTTTTAATCAATAAACTATCTTTTTCTATCCAATAAGATACACCTAATAATGAAGGTTTTCGTATATCACTAACATCTATACGAGAAATAAAATCATCTTTACCGATTATAGGGATCCATTCCTTTCCTTTTGTTTCTCTCTGTATCAAAAAATAAGTACTATAATTCACTTTCTCTAAAAAAATATTCTTAAAGAGTACAACATCCGCATCAATAATATAGCTATTAGAAAAAAAATCACTAATCTTAAGAAAAGAATATATATTATTATATTCCTTGTATTTTTCATTATAAATAATCTTACAATTATATTTTAAAGATAAATAATCAAAAAGATATGCATTATATCCAGTAACAATAAATATATCATATATATTAGCTTTATGAAGAAATTGTATTGTTCTTTCTATATTTGGCTGAGAATTAATTGGTAATAATGCTTTATGTTTATCTCTAATAAAATCTTTAAATCGACTACCCAAACCAGCTGCTAAAATAATGGCATTCATTTCGAACCTCTAAAAAAAGAGAAAATAATTGATATAAAAATAAAAATTCCCCCAATTATACTAAAATGGGTAAAATGATATGTTGAAAATGAAAAAAGCATAATCCATAGTATATATCCAACATTTAGGTTTATTGCATAAGAAGCACCAATCAAACTAATTGCATTGTAATATAATAGATAAGAAGATAATGAAAAAAAACTTACTAGGAATAGATAAAATAAAAATTCTTGATTTAAAGAGATGGTATAACCTAAAAAAAGAAAAGTAAGCACAAACAATATAGATAGAAATATTGAAAATATATACCTAAAAAAGAGTATTGTTTCTGATTTTATATACTTTATAGATAAATACTCACAACAAACAGATTCACTTCCCCAAGAGCAAGCACATAATAATGCAAATATAATTCCATAGATCTCAAATGCATCTATATCTGTGTACTCTGTTGTTAAAAATAATCCTATTGATGATAGGATAATTGAGACAAATACTCTATAACTAATTTTTCGATATAGAATAAAAATAAATAATAAAGAAAATATTGGATATATTGATGTAAAATAAGCTGTAATTACCGCACCAGAAAAGATAATTGATAATATATATAATCCCATTCCCATTGCAGAAAAAAATAATAAGCATATATTACTCTTAATAACTCTTATGTTACTAGATATATCCAGAAAAATATTTTTTCCCTTAAGAAAAAACAACAATAAAAAAGAAAAAAACTCTATAAAAAGTAAAACAATTGCAGAAAAAAATAAATAATTATCACTTAATGACTTATATGTATAAGTAACCTTATCTATCAAGAATAAATTCAATGCCCAGAACAACCCAGATAATAAACCAAAAACTACTCCTCGATATTTATTATATAAACTCCATATCATGAATATATTTCCTTATATTTAGAATATAAGAACAATGCTCGTTCAAGTCTCCTATATTTATAATTACCAAAAAAATCTCCTTTAGATTCTTTTGCTAATGTCCATAAATACCAAAGAGCATTTTGTAAAATTTTATAGATATGTACTTTTTCTTTGAGGATATATAAAGGTTCTACTACTGTACTCTGTACTATTAAATTATGATAATTGACTAAAAATTGATCTTCAATCTCTTTAGGGAACATTGATTCTTCAAACAAAGAAGCTAAATCCCACATAGGATCATTCAATCCAGAATATTCCCAGTCAATCAAATATAGTTTTTCTTGTGATTTATTTATTCCAACAACAAAATTTTCTGCTACAAGATCGTTATGACAAGGAGAAAAGCGAATACCTAGTTGTTGAGATAATCTCGAATACAAATTTAAAATATCATCTTCAACATCTATATATTCATTATCTACCCCCCCCCCTCCAATTCTCTACAATAATATTTTTATACAAATCGTATTCTTCCAAATAATTCCATTTATTTATAAATTTTATATTTGAAGTATGAAGTTTAACTAATAAAGAAGAAATTTTATCCAAATAATTAAAAATACTGTATGGAGATAATGTACTAGCATTTTTAATATATTCTGTAATCTTATACCCACTCTCTTTATCAAAATAAACAATATTAGGATTTATATCTAGTTGGCTTACTAATAAACTATTAACATATTCATTATTTCTATTAATAATTTGATTAGACATTACACCAGAAATACGAAAAACAAACTTTCCTTTTGATGTAGTTAACAAGTAATTTTTGTTTGTCATTCCACCAATAACATCACAAGATAATATTTGTGCCATATCAAAATTAAGCAATGAACAAAATCGAGCAATAACTTCATCATTATTAATAAGCATATGCTTCTACCTTATGTCCTATTTGTTCTTCTTTCGGTGGTAACATCATATAATTGCCATATTGTTCTCTTAACAATAAATCATACTGTTCAGAGACTGGAAATAAATAACCTTCAAAAGGTAATAAAATTGTATTTTCAAAATATTCTCTTTTATAAACTAACTTATCTACTGGAGCATACACACTTACGTATTCAGATCTTTCTTGTTGAGTAATTTTTTTCAATTCATCCATACAAAAATAAATAGATGGGATTTTTCTTGATACTTTTCTAGCAATTACATTTAATACTTTTCCATGCTTATGAAAATGAGTTAATAATTTTCTATAAAACTTGTATTCTCTTTGTTGTTTCTGAGCTTTATTCACATCAGAAGAAATATCTTCTAACAAAAAAATATCAAGAAAAATACCATACTCAATAATATGATTTTTTGTTCTCTCAATTAAAACAGAATTCTTATCAAAAAACTTTACTAAATGTCCATAAAAAAAGCTTTTTTCATCATCAATACCCCACAATTCATAATCTTTTCCCCATATATGTTTGTTCACATTCCATACTTGAACAAATTTCTCATATTCTGTTCTTAACATAAAAAGATCTATATCATCATCCCATGGAATAAATCCTTGATGCCTTACAGCGCCGAGCATAGAACCATATCCCAACGAATAAGAAATATTATTTTCACGACAAATCTTATCAAAATAAACCAATGTTTTAAGCAAGATATCTTTATATTCATTATGTGTTAACTTTCTTTTCTGGCGCATAATATACCTTAAGTACCTTTATCTATCTTCCCGCATTCTTCATAATACGATCTTTCGTTAATTTCCACTCTCTTTCTTTAATATCTTCTCGTTTATCGTGTTGTTTTTTACCTTTAGCAATACCGATTTTCACCTTTGCCCAAGCGCTCTTCCAATAAAGTGATAAAGCGACAATGGTATAACCATCACGATTCGATTTTCCAAATAGAGAGTCAATTTCTTTTTTACTTAGTAATAATTTTCTTGTACGTGTTGGATCACATACAACATGCGAAGATGCAACATTTAATGGAGTAATATTGGCACCAAATAAAAACGCTTCACCTTGTTGGAAAATCACATAACTATCGCCAATATTTGCTTTACCTGCACGTAATGATTTTACTTCCCAACCTTGCAAAGCCAATCCTGCTTCAATTTCTTCTTCAATAAAATAATCGTGTCTAGCACGCTTATTTAATGCAATGGTATTATCTTTTTTCGTAATCTTTTTCTTGGTCATTTTTTAAATCCTGTCAATTTTGTTGGCTATTCTACCCAATCACTTTTAGAAAAACAAAGAAAAGCGTCCCTATTCCCAGTTATCGCGCTCTAGTATAGAATGCGCTACAATTTGGCAATATTATTTTAAAAAGATGAGGACGTTATGTCTGAACAAGCGATTTTAACTACATCTAAAGGTGCACGTGTTGCCGTTGTTGATGGTCTGCGTACTCCTTTCATCAAACAAAACACGCTGTTTAAAGACGCTAAAGCGAAAGATCTCGGTGCTATGGTTGCTAATGAACTACTTAGCCGTTTAGCAATTCCAAAACAAAAAATCGAACAAGTGGTATTTGGTCAAGTTATCCAAGATCCTGATATTCCAAATATTTCACGTGAAATTTCATTGTTGCTAAATATGCCATATGCGCAATCTTATACGGTAAGCAGCTCTTGCCCAACCGGATTACAAGTTTTAGTGAATCTAAGCAATAGTATTTTAATGGAAAATACACATTATGCTTTAGCTGGCGGTGCTGATTCATTATCTAATGCGCCAATTCGATTAAATTCTCATTTAATTCAACTTGTCAGAGAAATTTTAGCGGCAAAAAGTTACGAGGAAAAATACCGTTTATTTCGTCAAATTAGTTGGCAAGATTTGAAATTACAAGCTGTTAATTTAAAAGATCCTTTAACCCAGTTATCTCTCTCTGATGTATCTGAACAAATGGCGCAAGATTTTCATTTAAGCCGTCAAGAATTAGATGAGTATGCAGCGCGCTCGCATCGTTTAGCACATCAAGCATGGCAAAGTGGTGTTTTACGTCAGCAAGTTATGGTGTCATTCCCACCACCTTATGAAAAATTTGTCGTTTCTGACAACCAAATTGAGAAAAATCTGAAACCTGAATTTTATCAAAAATTTAAACCATTTAATGGTAAAAGCTATGGCACTGCTACCGACTGGAATACTTCTCACTCTTGTGATGGCGCTGCCGCAGTCTTGTTAATGAATGAACATACTGCTAAAGCAGAGGGCTTAAATATTTTAGGTTACATTCGTCACTACACTATGACCGCTAATGATGTGTGGAAAAATATGTTTGTGGGTGTTACCCATTCAGTTGCTAAAGTGCTTGATAATGCCAATATGCGTTTAAATGATCTTGATTTAATTGATTTTCACGAAACCTCATCCGCACAGATATTAGCTAATTTAAAACTCCTCGAATCCGATACCTTTGCGCGCCAACATCTTAATCGAACCACAGCAATAGGTTCTGTTGATATGAATAAATTTAATGTATTAGGTGGTTCTATTGCTTATGGTAACCCACGTGCGGTAAGTAGCTTACGTTTAATCATTCAATCTTTATACGCGTTAAAACAACGTGGTGGTGGCACTTCATTAATCGCCTCTGGTGGTTTAGGCGGAATTGGCGGCGCAATGATTTTGGAGAGTGAATAATGAATATGACAGAACAAAACAATCAATTATCTCCATTTACTTTAAGCATTGATGATCAACAAATAGCTTGTTTACTGATTAATGTACAAGATAAAAAATGCAATACTCTTTCAGTAGATTTTGTCGCTCAGTTAGATCAATTGTTGACATCATTGCCAGCAGGAACAAAAGGTTTAATTCTCCAATCTGCTAAAGAAAATAATTTTATTCAAGGTTTTGATCTTAATAGCTTAATTGGTAAATCTGATTTACAACTAGAGGCATTTATCAATCAAGTACATCAATTAATTGAAAAAATTCAAAACTTGCCATTTCCAACTGTCGCCGTAATTCATGGCGCTTGTTATGGTATCGGCTTAGAGCTAGCGTTAGCTTGTCGTTATCGTATTGCATCTGATGACATCACTACACAATTTGCTATGCCGCAAGTACGTTCCGGTATCGTACCATTCGCAAATGGTAGTTCATTCTTAGTAGAGCGTGTTGGTTTAAAAAATGCACTCTCCTTTTTATTATCTGGCGATAAACTTGATGTTCATACCATGCAATCATTGAATTGTGTAGATGCTGTTGTACCGAGAAGCCTACTAACAGTGACTGCTTATGAATATTTTGCGCAAAAAACATTAGTGGCCAAAACGCTTTCGCAAACTGCTCAACTTTGGCAAAAAGTGCAAAGTCATTTGCATAACAATCGAGTGACTCGCCATTTTCTTTTTGATGCCGCTGAAAATAAAGAATGGTTAGGTCCAATTGATAATTATCCGGCTATGTTCAAAATTATTGAAATTTTGAAACAACCGACACATCAAGAACGCTTAAATACCGAGAAAAATGCATTTATTGCACTATTTAATAGCGATAATTCTCGTGTTTTACGCAACCTTGAACAAACCAAACGAGCAATGCGGTTGCAATATGAAACACGCGGTAATGTGCGTGATGTCAATAAACTCGCTATTATTGGTGGTGGTTTTATGGGTGCAGGTATTGCCTATATCACTGTGCGTAATGCCAAAATTCCTGTTCGTATTAAGGATATTCACCCGAGCGGTATTACCAAAGCGTTACATATGACGCATTCGCTCTTACAACGAGAAGTCAGTAAAAAACTACTCTCATCTGGTCAAATGCAACAAATGATGTATTTGATTTCCGGCGGAGAACGTTTTCTGGCAGCCCCAGATGCCGATTTTGTTATTGAAGCCGTTTACGAAGAGTTAGAAGTAAAACAACGTGTATTAAAAGAAAGTGAAGTTTTCTATGGTAAAAATACAATTTTCGCCAGCAATACTTCCACACTTTCTATTTCCGATATTGCTAGCGTTGCTAATCGTCCAGAGAATGTGATCGGTTTCCACTATTTCTCACCAATTTCACAACGGAAGATGCTAGAGATTATTCCTCATGCAACAACTTCCGAAAAGACAATTGCAACGGCAATACATTTTGCGATTCAACAAGGAAAAATTCCATTGTTAGTTGCTGATAAACCAGGGTTCTTTGTTAATCGTATTCTGATTCCATATCTATTAGAGGCATTTTATTGCTTATGCGACGGCGAAGCAGTTGATTTTGTTGATCGTGCCTTACAAGAATTTGGCTTTGAAGTTGGCCCTCTCGCGATGTTGGATGATTTTGGCTTAGATCTACTAGCAAAAATGTTGCCAAATCTTGAACGTTACTATGGTAAGCCTTTTGCTGTCCCGGCAAAATTGGGGAATTTACTGCGTGATGATCGTAAAGGTCGTAAAAATAAACGTGGTTTCTATCTCTATAATTCGCAAACTGATGAACGCACAATGGTAGATAAGAGTATCTATTATGTGATGGAAACCATTTCAGAAAACAATCTTGAGTCTGAACAAATTGTCCGCCGTTGTATTTTAATGATGTTAAATGAAGCTGCCCGCTGTTTAGAAGAAGGTGTGATTAGTAATCCGGATGAAGGTAATATGGCATCGGTATTGGGCGTATTCTTCCCAGAATTCCGCGGTGGTATTTACGCTTATATGCAACATATTGGTGCAACCTCTATTGTCAAGGCGTTAAATGAACACGTCAAACTTTATGGCGAGCGTTTCCAGCCTTGTGAATGGCTAATTAATAAAGCTGAACAAGAACGCTTAAATCATTAGGAGCAAAAAATGGCATCTGCAGCACGTTGGAATTATTACAGCAAGATTTATAATTTTTTCTTACAGGCTGCAGATAATATGCGCCATCACCAATTTGATTTACTTAACCAACAACAAGTATGGCAAAACGTACCACAACAGATCTATATTGCTGGTGCTGGCACTGGTTTAGATTTACCTTATCTTGCTAATAGATTAGCTACCGACAGCCAATTAACTTTGATCGATTTTTCCTCCGAGATGTTGGCACGAGCTGAAAAACTTATCCAGCAACGCCAATATCCTTGGCAAATCACTACAAAAGTCGGACGCGCCGAACAGAGTGGATTAGCAGATAATAGCTGCGATCTGGTTTTATTACACCTGATCCTAGCAGTTACCTCAACGCCACAAGAGTTACTGAATGAAGCAGTTCGAGTACTCAAACCTAATGGCATTATCTCTTTATGGGATAAATTTTTACCTGATGGAAAAGAAGCGTCTCTTTGTCGCAAAGGTTTTGATGCAGTTACTACCGCATTAGGTACAACCATTAATTTGCGATTACAAGAATTAATCGAACCTTTGCCATTAGTGATAGAACGGCGTCATTTCTGTCATTTTGGCTTAATGCAACAAGTGATATTACGCAAACAAACTGCGTAACATCACTTGTTATCAATGACTAATAGCCATTCATATTATCTTTTGGCAAGAATACTTTCTCTTTGATACGTTGTACTCTCGTTTCTAAATGCCCATCTGGATATAACGTAATTTCACGCCAACCTGGTTGTAAATTATCTAATGTAAAATGGGCACAATCCGGTTTAAACTGAATACAAGTTGATGGTGTTGCAAACACTGGAATTCCTTGCCATTCACCATTTACCTCTTGATGAATATGACCATAAAAAATTCCTTTAATCTTTTTATGTTTTGCTAATACCTCAGAAAAATCATATGGATTTCTTAGATTATGCTGATCTAACCATGCAGAACGAGTTGGTAATAAATGGTGATGCAATACAACCAATGTATTACGATCAGGATACATTGCTAAACGTTGCTCTAACCAAGCTAATTCATCTTCAGCCAACATTCCATGAGGCACGCCATATAATTGGCTATCTAATAAGATAACTTGCCATTGTTCACCTAGTAAAAGGTGTTTTTGTGGTTGAATGATGGCTTTATAGACATCAAACACTACTTCCATTTTTGGTTGGAAATCATGATTGCCTGGAATCCAGAAAACTTTTTTGCCTAATTGTGCAATCTCTTTAACAAAACGATGGTAACCCTCTTCACTACCATCTTGCACAAAATCTCCCGTTGCTAAAATAAAATCGCTCTCAAAGCCAGAACTCTTAATTTCGCTTAATACCTGCTGAAAACTTGCATACGTATTAATGCCTAATAACTCACCATTCGCATCCGCAAATAGATGAGGGTCTGTCACTTGGAGCAATTTTATTACACCAGTCGATTCATCTTGAAATAGATCTGACATAATGCCCCCTAAAATAATTTTAAATTTCTCCTTACTACTTTAGACATTTCAGTAAAAAAGTCAGTAGGCAAATAGTAAAAATGTTAGTTTCCGCACATTTTTTAACAATTTTTTTTTCGGAATTGCTTGTTCTATCACAGATTTATTGCCAGATTTGCTGCAACTTAGTGTAGTTTAATTGTAACCACTGCAAACCAATGACAGCGACACCATTATCAATTTTGCCTTCTTGCAACCATTGGTAAGCAGTTTCACGACTTACAACATGTACACGAATATCTTCATTTTCTTCTGCTAATCCATGTACACCACCAACAGTACTGGAATCCACACGACCAGCGAATAAGTGAATCCGCTCCGACATACCACCCGGGCTATCCCAAAATTGCATAATTGGATAGAGTTCAGTCAAATGCACACCAGCCTCTTCTTCACTCTCTCTCACTGCCACTTCATCTGGTTTCTCACCCGTTTCGATCATCCCTGCCACTAACTCTAACAACCATGGTGAAGCAGTTGAATTGGCATCAATAGCCCCGATTCGAATTTGTTCAACTAACACCACATTATCTTGTTGTGGGTCATACAACACAACTGCAGTTGCTTCATTCTTCGTTAATACTTCACGCGTGACGACACCGCTCATTTCACCTGAAAATAAACGATGACGAAATTGAACGCGTTTCATCGTATAAAACCCTTTAAACACAACTTCATCATGTAACATCTCAACATCTTGTTGACCATATTGACGAATTTTTGTTTCTACTGTCATCTTCAATTCCTCTATTTTCTTTTTTCTGCGATATTTGTTAAAAAGAGCGCCGCTACCATCAATAAAATTGCGGCTGCTATCGCTAATGTTCCTATCGCACTTGAATGATCCACAATAATTAAGCGAATCATCGCTGTAATCCCAATATATAAAAAGTAACGCAATGGGAAATGGAAGCCTGCATTGAAATATTTCACGATCAATGCCAAAAACTCAAAATACAAAAAATACACCACTATCCGCTCTGCTAACACATAGGCAATCGTGGTATCACTCGCTTTTAAAACAATAATTTCCCCCAATTCAAAGGTTTGTTTACCAAGTAAAATAACCAAAATAACAGAGAGGACAATTAATGCTGCATTGAGAATCCATTGCAATATATTGGCAAATTTAATCCCAAAAGCGTGTTGATCTACATTTTTATGTTGTTCTTCTGTCATGCTCACTCCTGATGAGTCACTGGATATGTAGTCAAAATCATTTTGACTGATGATAATTTTTCCCCACCCCAACCGTAATACTGTATTTTTGCTGATTGATAATTTTCTACAAAACAAGCCAAATAAAATGGCAATGATTGCGCAAAAAGCAAAGTACCTTCCGGCGCTTCTTTGGTAAGAAATTGATGTCGATCGACAGCAAAAACGACCTTCGACAGTGCGCCAATACCACGACCTGTTGCTTTCAGAACGGCTTCCCTAGCACACCAACTTAAATAAAAAGCACCATATTGGTCATAATGTTTTTTCCACCACGCCAATTCCGCAGGTTGCGCATAATATTGCAATAAACGAGATAAGTCGCGGGCCTTTTTAGGATGTTCAATATCAATGCCAACAACTTCATCAGCAGTTGTTCTTTTTAATAAAACCACTGCCACCCAATCTCCCGAATGGCTTAAATTAAAATCAAATTCAGTATTCAACCAAAATGGACGGCCATTATCCGCTCTACCCATTCCTGTTAAATAAACATCTTCTCGATCAATATGTTGCAGCAATTGCCATAATAAAAAATCAGCAATTTGCCGTTCTCGTTTTTTCACAGTGGTTACTTCTGTATTAGGATCAATTAATGGTGGGATCAAATGAAGAGGATATTCTTGATGAATATTTCCCCAAGCAATAAAAACTTCAGACATAGTACAATTATCATCATTACAACATAGTGCAAGTGTACTCAAATTCAGCGCTAATACCAATAATATTTCTATTAATTAACTGCATTTTAAGCTATTCTATACCACATTTTTTAATTCTAAATTTTCACTTAATTATCGGTACTAATAGGACAACTTATCATGCAAGAACAATATCGTCCCGACTTAGTAGAGAGTCGAATTCAAAAATTCTGGCAAGACAATAAAACCTTCAAAGTTCAACAAGATCCACAAAAAGAAAAATATTACTGTTTATCGATGTTCCCTTACCCATCTGGGCGTTTACATATGGGACATGTACGCAATTATACTATCGGTGATGTCGTTTCTCGTTACCAACGTATGAACGGCAAAAATGTGTTACAACCAATCGGTTGGGATTCATTCGGTTTACCGGCAGAAAATGCAGCAATCAAAAACAAAGCTGCACCGGCAACTTGGACTTATGACAATATAGAATATATGAAAAACCAACTTAAAATGTTGGGTTTCAGTTATGATTGGGATCGTGAAATTGCCACTTGTAAACCACAATATTACAAATGGGAACAATGGTTCTTTACTGAGTTGTATAAAAAAGGCTTAATTTATAAAAAGACCTCTACGGTAAACTGGTGTCCTAACGATCAAACTGTATTAGCTAACGAACAAGTGAATGATGGTTGTTGTTGGCGTTGCGATACCCCAGTGGAACAAAAAGAAATTCCACAATGGTTCGTTAAAATTACTGAGTATGCTGAGCAGTTACTACAAGGTTTAGATCAATTACCAGACTGGCCTGATCAAGTAAAAGCAATGCAACGCAACTGGATCGGTCGTTCTGAAGGGGTAGAAATTACCTTCAAGATGCAAGACAGCGATGAAAGCATAACTGTTTATACCACTCGTCCAGATACTTTCTATGGCGTATCTTACCTTGCTGTTGCTGCAGGACACCCTTTAGCAGAACAAGCAGCAAAAGATAATCCTGAACTTACCAAATTCATTCAAGAATGCCGTAATACCAAAGTTGCTGAAGCAGAATTAGCAACAATGGAGAAAAAAGGAATGTTCACTGGTCGTTACGCATTACATCCAATCACTGGCGAAGCCGTACCAGTTTGGGTAGCAAATTTCGTTTTAATGCACTATGGTACTGGCGCCGTAATGGCGGTACCAGCACACGACCAACGTGACTGGGAATTTGCACAAAAATATAACTTACCATTAAAACCAGTTATTACACCTGCTGATGGTAGTGCATTAGATATTAGCAAAGCCGCTTATACCGAACATGGTATTGCGATTAATTCTGCTGAATTTAACGGTTTAGATTTTGAAAAAGCTTTCAATGGTATTGCAGATAAATTAGAAGCAATGGGCGTTGGTAAACGTCAAGTCAATTACCGTTTACGTGACTGGGGAGTTTCACGTCAACGTTATTGGGGTGCACCAATTCCAATGATGACACTCGAAAATGGCGAAGTAGTACCAGTTCCATTAGCTGATTTACCAGTTGTTTTACCGGAAGATGTAGTAATGGACGGGGTACAAAGTCCAATTAAAGCTGATCCAAGTTGGGCAAAAGCAACTTACAATGGTCAACCTGCATTAAGAGAGACTGATACTTTTGATACCTTTATGGAGTCTTCTTGGTACTACGCTCGCTATACCTGCCCAGATTATCAACAAGGTATGTTAAATAGCGAAGAAGCTAACTATTGGCTACCTATTGATCAATATATTGGTGGGATTGAACACGCTACAATGCACTTACTCTATTTCCGTTTCTATCACAAATTGTTACGTGATGCCGACTTATTAGCGTGTGATGAACCTGCAACAAAATTACTTTGCCAAGGTATGGTGCTAGCAGACGCATTCTATTACACCTCAGAAACCAATGAGCGTATTTGGGTATCGCCAACTAAAGTTACCATAACTCGTGATGAAAAAGGACGTATCATTAAAGCAATAGACCCAGAAGGGCATGAATTAGTGCACGCTGGTATGACCAAAATGTCTAAGTCAAAAAATAACGGTATTGACCCACAAGAGATGGTTGAGAAATATGGTGCGGATACCGTACGTCTATTTATGATGTTTGCTTCACCAGCTGAAATGACACTTGAATGGCAAGAGTCTGGTGTAGAAGGTGCTAATCGTTTCCTTCGCCGTCTATGGAAATTAGTTTACGATTATCAACAACAACCAGCAACAACTGCGATTGATGTTAAAGCGTTAAATTCAGAACAAAAAGCATTACGTCGTGATTTACACAAAACCATTGCTAAAGTGAGTGATGACATCGGTCGTCGTCAAACCTTTAATACGGCAATTGCTGCGATAATGGAATTGATGAATAAACTAACCAAAGCTTCATTGGAAACTGAACAAGATAAAGCAGTAATGAAAGAAGCACTAAACGCAGTGGTGAAAATGCTTTATCCAATTACACCACATATCTGCTTCCAATTATGGCAAGACCTTGGTAACCAAGACGTGATCGATTTCTCACCTTGGGTAGTTGCTGATGAAAAAGCAATGGTTGATGATGAAAAATTGGTCGTAGTGCAAGTAAATGGTAAGGTACGTGGAAAAGTAACCGTACCGTCAGCTGCATCTGAAGATGAAATCAAAGCAACGGCAATGGCTGATGAGAATGTGAAAAAACATTTAGATGGATTAAACATCATCAAAGTCATTTATGTTCCAGGTAAATTACTCAGCTTTGTAGCGAAATAATATTCTAATTGCCATATTTATTATTTGGAAATGCCTTAAATGGCATTTCCTTATTGATATGACATAGCTCTAAAGGAATCTCTATGAAAAAGCTAAAACACCTTTTGACTTTATCATTGACCTTATTGTTATCTGCTTGTGGTTTTCATTTTGCCAATGATGCACTTTCACAAAAAGTCTTTAATGAAGTGCAATTAGATACAGGCGATAAATATAGCGACATCTCTATGGCAATGAAAAAAGAGTTACGCTTACGTGGTGTGACTTTAGTTGAGCAAGGTAATGTACCTATCTTACGCTTAAATGGCGTATCGACTGGTGATACTGTCGCTTCTGTATTTAAACAAGGTCGTGAAGCAGAAAGTTTATTAACCTTATCAGTGAGTGCATCATTACAAATGCCCGATAAGAAACGTTATCCAATTAATGTACAGGTTTCTCGTACCTTCTTTGATAACTCTCGTGCTGCATTAGCGAAAAATGCGGAACAACGTACTATCTGGAACGATATGTATCGCCAAGCAGCTCAACAGATTATGATCAAAATGATCAGTATCCAACAACAATATTAATTATTATGATGATAAGGATCTTCCCGAATAAATTAGTTCATTCATTACAACAACAATCCTACCTTGGATATCTGTTAGTTGGGCAAGATCCTTTATTATTGGAAGAAACTAAAGCAACTATCTTGCAATTTGCCAAACAACAAGGTGTAGAACAAAAGCAAGATCTAATCATTGATACCACCACAGATTGGTCGCAACTATTTAATGAACTGCAAACGTTTGGACTTTTCTCGACCAAACAAATCTTTTTTCTCACACTTCCTGAAAATCTTTCTACAGCGTTACAACAACAGTTACAACAATTAGTTTCGCTATTGAATGAAGATGTCATTGTTGTATTACAAATGGCTAATCTCTCTCTTTCAACCGAGAAACAGGCGTGGTTTACCCATTTAAATCAATTGCCAATTTTGCAAATCAATTGTCAAACGCCACCAGCAGAACAATTACCTCAATGGATTAAACAGCGGGCTGCAACAATGTCGTTGGAATTAGAGCCAGCAGCGATCGAGCTTTTAGCTTATAACTATGAAAATAATTTGGCTGCACTCAAACAAGTGCTGCAATTAATGCAATTATTATATCCACAACAGACTATAACTTTATTAAATGCAAATCAGTGTATTGAACAAGCCTCCGTCTTTACTCCGTATCAATTAGTTGATGCGATTTTGCAGGGAAAACAATATCGCGCTGCACGTATCTTAGAACAACTACAAAATGAGGGTGATATTCAGGCGGTTGTGTTACTGCGTATATTGCAAAAAGAACTCTTTTTACTATTAGAATTAGGAACGGAACCTGCTGCCAAAATAACACAAAGCCAACAAATGTTAGCCACGACAGGTTTAAAAGAACGCTTTGACCAACTGCGCATTTGGAAAAATCGTCGTCCATTTTATACTGCGGCACTCCAGCGCCTCTCTTATCATCAGCTCTATCATTTAATTCATTTATTAACAGCATTAGAAAAGACATTAAAACAAAATACAGATACTAATGCTTGGCAAGCGCTACAAGAAATTACCATTACAATGGCGAGTTAGAAAAGTTAATCCTTTTCTGTTTCTGCTAATAGGCGCTGAATGATCTTCACATTCGCTGGTGGGAATTGCCCTACATCCAGTTGTTTTTGTTCCAACCAAAACCCTTCCTGCCCTTCTCTACCGAATGGTTCACCTACCCACTCTTCAACCAAATAGAAATAAAAAGAGATGATTTTTGTTGGATATTCAAATTGAAAATGTTCATACAATTTACTTTGTAAGACAAAAATTCCCACCTCTTCTTCAAGCTCTCGTTTTAACGCTTGCTCAGGCGTTTCACCTTTATCAACTTTACCACCTGGGAATTCCCAAGATTGCGCAAAATCTTTACCTTCTAACCGCTGCGTCAGATAAATTTGCTTAAACTCATTACGAATAATGCCAGCAGCCACTTTAATTAATGGTTTATTCATCGTTCATTTTCCAATTGCTAAAAATAAAGCTGTACATTTGCAAATGTACAGCTTACCTCATTTAAACTACAAAACTAAAACGCTTATTGAATACGTCCATGACAATGTTTGTATTTCTTACCAGAACCACAAGGACAAGGTTCATTACGTCCAATTTTACGTTGTGGTTGCGTAGCTTCATCACCTGATGCAGAAGTATCACTATGATATTGCACTTGAGCTTGTTCAGCCATCTTAGCTGCAGCGGCTGCCGCTTGCATTCTCGCTTGTTCCGCCGCCTCAATCTCTTCCTGAGTACGCACTTGAACCTTAGTTAAAATACTTACCACATTGAATTTCAATGTTTCTAGCATATCGGTGAACATTTGGAACGACTCTTTCTTGTACTCTTGTTTTGGATCTTTTTGTGCGTAACCACGTAAATGAATCCCTTTACGCAAATGATCCATTGCTGAAAGATGTTCTTTCCAAAGTTCGTCTAATGTTTGCAGCATCACGCCTTTTTCAAAATTACGCATGGTTTCTGCACCCACCATTGCCTCTTTCTTCTTGTATTCTTCAATTGCAATCTCGACAATACGTTCACGTAAAGTTTCTTCATGTAAGTTGTGATCTTCATCCAACCATTTTGCAATTGGTAAATCCATATTGAAATCAGTTTTTAAGCGTTTTTCTAAGCCTTCAACATCCCAAAGCTCTTCCAATGATTGCGGTGGAATGTATTGATCAATCACGTTATTAAAGACATCTTGACGAATCACATCAATCGTATCCGAAATATCATCGTTCTCTAATAGATCATTACGCTGCGCATAAATTGCATGACGTTGGTCATTCGCAACATCATCAAATTCCAATAGATTTTTACGTCCATCAAAGTTATGCGCTTCCACTTTCGCTTGTGCTGAAGCAATGACTTTAGTCAGCATCTTAGATTCCATTGCTTCGCCCGGCTCAGAGAAAGCCTTACGCATTAAATTCAATTTACCTTCATTCAGATAAATTCGCATTAACGCATCATCAAGAGAAAGATAGAAACGTGAAGAACCTGGGTCACCTTGACGACCAGAACGACCACGCAACTGGTTATCAATACGACGTGATTCATGGCGTTCTGTACCAATAATATGTAAACCACCTGCTTGCATCACAATATCATGGCGCTCTTGCCACGCTTTTTTGATTGCTTCAATTTGTTCTTCAGTTGGGTTTTCCAATTTCGCAATTTCAGCTTTCCAGTTACCACCAAGCACAATATCTGTACCACGACCAGCCATATTCGTTGCAATAGTCACAGCACCCGGATAACCCGCATCCGCAACGATTTCTGCTTCTTGCGCATGGAATTTCGCATTTAACACATTATGTTTAATGCCTTCTTTTTTCAAAATATCTGATAATAATTCAGATTTTTCGATAGACACTGTCCCGACTAAGACAGGCTGTTTTCTCGCTACACAATCCTTGATGTCTTCAACAATCGCTTTGAATTTATCTTCTTCGCTCTTAAACATTAAGTCGGTACGATCGTCACGAATCATTGGTTTATTAGTTGGAATAACAATGGTTTCTAAGCCATAAATTTGTTGGAACTCAAAAGCCTCTGTATCTGCAGTTCCTGTCATTCCGGCTAATTTTTCATAAAGACGGAAGTAATTCTGATAAGTAATTGATGCTACTGTTTGGTTTTCACTTTGGATTTTTACCCCTTCTTTCGCTTCAATTGCTTGGTGTAAACCATCTGACCAACGACGTCCTGCCATCGTACGTCCAGTATGTTCATCCACAATCACAATTTCGCCATCTTTCACAATATAATCAACATTACGTTCAAATAGTGAGTGCGCACGCAATGCAGCATAAACGTGATGTAATAGAGTAATTTTTGCAGGTGAATATAAAGATTCATCCTCTTTCATCAAACCAGCCTGCATCAATAATTTTTCAATTTTGATTTGACCACGCTCGGTTAAATAAGCTTGTTTATTTTTCAAATCAACAGTGTAATCACCATCGCCTTGGAACTCATCGCTATCTTCTTTATCTTGTTTAATTAATTGTGGAATTAACTTGTCAATCGCGATGTAGAGTTCTGAACTATCTTCTGCTTGTCCAGAAATAATTAACGGTGTACGTGCTTCATCAATTAAAATTGAGTCCACTTCATCGACTAACGCATAGTGTAACGGACGTTGGAAACGCTCATTCATACTATGTGCCAAATTATCACGCAAATAGTCAAAACCTAATTCACTGTTAGTCGCATAGGTAATATCAGCCGCATAAGCAGCACGTTTTTCTTCTGGCGGTAATCCAGGAATATTTACCCCAACTGTCATTCCTAAAAATTCAAATAACGGACGGTTTGTTTCCGCATCACGACGAGCAAGGTAATCGTTCACTGTTACCACGTGCACGCCTTTACCTGTTAACGCATTCAAATAACAAGGTAATGTTGCCGTTAACGTTTTCCCTTCCCCAGTACGCATTTCTGCGATACAGCGATTATTTAAAACCATTCCCCCAATTAATTGCACATCAAATGGACGCAACCCCAACACACGTTTACTTGCTTCACGCACAGTAGCAAACGCTTCTGGTAATAACTGATCTAAAGTTTCCCCTTTTTCTAAACGATCGCGAAACTCGGCAGTTTTGGCTTTTAATTCATCATCTGACAATTCAGAAAATTTAGGTTCTAATTTATTGATTTGTGCTACACGTTTATTTAAACGACGTAAAATGCGGTCATTACGACTACCAAAAATTTTTCTTGCAATAGCTAATAACATAATAATTTCTTTTCTTGTTACAAAATAAAACTTACTGACTGCTCTAGTCAGCACACCAAAATATAAACTCTCATTTAACTTTGATATGTCGGGCCAGCACGAATCGAAATTTGATAACGATTAATTTGTGGTAGCCTATGTTGCTGCATCACCTGTAACACTGGCTGAACTTTAATTTTTTGACGTGAAACAATAGTTTGTTGCTGTACTTTCTTTAACAACAAAAAATGTAAATTAAATTGTTGCTGTTGATTAACCGCAACGGTTTGATTAGCTTCTAATGGAGTTATTGTTAGATGTTCCGGCTGTTCAGCATGGAGCGGTAAAAAAAACAGTGTCAAAACGCTCAATAAAAGCCGCTGCCACAACGTTTTTATTCCGACTTTCGTTAATTGATAATCCACAATAATAAACCTAACAACACCTCTAAAAATAACCAGTGACGATTATAGAATAATTCCTCTATAATGTCATACAAATTGCTTGGATCAAGGCGGTAAGATGTCAACCAATAAAAATATTCGCAACCAAAAAGTGATGAATGTAAATGATATCTTACAACGTTCTTCACTCTCTTCGCTTATTGAGCGCCATAATCATCTACAACAATTTTATCAAGATATTGAAAAACTGATTCCAGCACAATTTCGTGGAAAAATGAGATTAGCTGAATTAACGGAAAATTCTATTCTATTTCATGTGGCAAATGGTGTTGTTTATCAGAGTTTACTATTTCAACAAGCACAATTATTAGCCAACATTCAACAACAATATCCCAATATCAAACAATTAACATTTAAAGTTATTCCAAGTTTGAGTTAGCCATTTTCTGCTGCCATTTGGCTAAATATTGTGGTGAAAATAGCGCAATTAACTCTTTTACTTTCACTCGTTTTTCGCTCGATTGACTGATAGAACGCTGCACCTTAATTTTTTTGATTTTCGCTCCTTGATACAAAGCTCGAGTAAACAGCGTGTCATGATTAGAAATTAATACCGTAGCATTTTGTTGTAGCGCTATTGCACGAGCCACATCCGCAAGTTCTTGCTGTTGTAATAGACTAAATTCATTACCTGCATAACGAGTAAAATTGGATTCTTGCTGTAACGGCGCATAAGGAGGATCACAGTAAATCACACTTTGCTCAGTTGCCAAGGCAAAAGTTTCTTGGAATGAAGCGCAAATAAATTTAGCCTGAGCCGCTTTTTCAGCAAAATAGCGCAATTCATTTTCAGGGAAATAATGTTGCCGATAAGCGCCAAAAGGCACATTAAACTCATTGTCACTGTTGTAACGACACAAGCCATTAAAACCAAAACGATTCAAATAAAGAAAGATCGTCGCTCGTCGCCAAAGATCTGCACTCTGATTAAATTCATCTCGTAATGCATAGTAACGTAATGCGGTATTCGCTTCAGGATGAATAAATAACGCTCTTGTATCCCGAATATATTGATCAACATCGGCTTTAACAAGATTAAATAAATTAATTAAATCAGGATTAATATCAGCAAGTAAATATTGTGAAAAATCGCTGTTGAGAAAAACCGTCCCCGCGCCAACAAAAGGTTCAATTAATTGGCTTTTACCTTTTGGATAAAGGCTTTTAATCTCATCAATTAAACGGTATTTCCCACCAGCCCATTTTAAAAACGAACGATGTTTTACTGAATGTATTTTGTGCGACATGGATTAGTGGCTACGGATACAATCTTGAATCGCTTGCAACACCAACGCTTTCTCAACATCAGCAGTCACATAAGCTTGCCCTAATGATTTCAATAAGACTAAGCGTAATTTCCCTGCTAACACTTTCTTATCACGCATCATATGAGGCAAATACTCTTCTGCTGTCATTTGCTCTGGCGAGAGAACTGGTAAATTAGCCGCTAGTAACAATGCTTGTAAGCGTTCAACATCTGTAATTGTTAGATCACCAAAACGATAAGACAAATAGGCAGCCATCATCATTCCCGCTGATACAGCTTCACCATGCAACCATTCGCCATAACCGAGATGTGCTTCAATAGCGTGACCAAATGTATGCCCTAAATTAAGTAACGCACGCTCACCTTGTTCAGTTTCATCTTTCGCCACAGTCTCTGCTTTTAACTCGCAGCAACGTTGAATGCAATATTGCATTGCTTGTGCGTTTAGCTTAGTTAAAGCGCTAATATTTTGTTCTAACCAAACAAAAAAATCGTTATCTAAAATTGCGCCATATTTAATCACTTCAGCTAAACCCGCACTTACTTCACGAGCTGGTAATGTATGCAAAGTATCAGTATCGATAATAACTTTAGCTGGTTGATAAAATGCACCTATCATATTTTTGCCGAGCGGATGATTAACGGCTGTTTTACCGCCGACAGAAGAATCAACTTGTGCTAATAGTGTAGTTGGAACTTGAATAAAACGAACACCGCGTTGATAAGAAGCTGCAGCAAAACCAGCCACGTCGCCAATTACTCCACCACCTAATGCCAAAATGGTGGTATCACGTCCATGTCTTTCTTGAAGTAATGCGGTAAAAATAAGATTGAGTGAATCCAATGTTTTATATTGTTCACCATCAGGCAATAACACTTCACTCACTTGGCACCCGACTTTCTCCAAGGCTGCACGCACTGTTCGTAAATAATGCGCTGCCACTGTAGGATTAGTCACGATCATGACTTTGTCGCCAGACTTTAAAGGATAGTAACTACTTGGCTCTGTCAATAATCCTGCTCCAATACTAATTGGATAACGTCTTTCTTTGAGTTCTACGTAAACATCTACCATTTTTCTATCCTTTAAAGCGTTAATATCGCTATTGATTAACCAGTAAAATTCTCTAACAAATCAATGATATTATTCGCCATTAATTTGGCACTTTGATCATCAGTTTGTAAGGTAATATCGGCAATTTCTTCATATAGCGGTGTACGAATTTTCGCTAAATCTTCTAACACTTGGCGTGGATCTTCAACACCTTGTAATAAAGGGCGTTTTTTATCACGCAATGTACGTTGATGTTGTTTTTCAACGGTAGTTTCAAGATAAATCACAATGCCACGTGCTGAAAGATGGTTACGGTTTTCTTTTGACATCACTGCACCGCCACCTGTTGATAAAACTACACCTTGACGTTGCGTTAATTCATTGATAATTCTTTCTTCTCTTTTTCTAAAGCCTTCTTCGCCTTCAACGTCAAAAATCCAACCAATATCAGCACCCGCACGTTGTTCAATCTCAGTATCTGAGTCCACAAAATCCATACTTAATAACTGAGCAAGTTGACGACCAATCGTACTTTTTCCTGCTCCCATAGGGCCAATTAAAAAAATATTTCTTTTTTCTGCCATGTTTTTTATCGTTCTAAATGATTTAAAGATAAATGAATAGTTTGATCTTTGAGTGTGTGTAACTCAATCTAAGTTACTCAATTTATGTTGTTTTTACTGCAAAAGAAAAAGAATACCGAAGTATTCTTCTATAATCACAACACTCAAAAGATCCCCAAGACCTCGAATGTTCATTGAGATAGCGTGATATTATCTCAATAAATAGGCGCATTTTTCAACCTCACATTGAATTTTTATCAAAGATTATTCTTTTGCATAAAGTCATCTTTGCGTTTTTGATAATTCTCTAATGTTTCTGCTGCATTATGGATAATTCTTGGGGTAATAAAGATGACTAATTCTCTCTTCTGATGGCGTTCAGTTTTACTGCGAAATAATTTTCCCAATACGGGCAAATCACCTAATAAAGGTACCTTATTTTCACCTTTTCCCATTAAGTCGTGAAAAATACCACCCAGTACAACCGTTTCACCATCCTTGACCATAACCTGTGACTGTACTTCCTGTTTATCAATTGTCACAACTTGCCCTGCACCATACGGAATACTTGCACCTGCCGAGTTTTGTGTTACAACTAGATCTAAAGCAATCATTCCTTGATGCAAAATTTGCGGTGTAACTTCCAACCCTAATACCGCTTCTTTAAACTCAATATGTGTACGGCTACTCCGTTCCGTATCATCTTCAATTACATAAGGAATTTCTGAACCTTGTTTAATCACAGCTCGTTTTTGATTAGAGGTTAATAAGTGCGGACTAGCAATAATCTCCACATTATTTTCTTGTTCCAATGCCTTTAATTCTAAATCTAATAAACGTCCATGGATTTTTGCTACTTGTAATGCAATAGATGCTGCTTCAGAACTAGTTGAGAAATTCACATTTAGATGCGCATTTAAATTTTCTGTGCCAAAACTATCTAGCTTTGCAGCAACTTTATGAAAATTATCTGCATTACTAAACATCCCCCAACGCACACCCAACTCATTTAAACTTTCATTATTTATGGTGACAATCCTTGCTTCAATTGCAATTTGCTCACCCGGCTTATCCAATTGAGCAATTAATTTTCGAAATTGTGCAATCTGCTTTTTATCTCCTTTTACTAAAATCAAATTATTACGAGGTTCAACACTAAAACCAGACAATGATGACAATAATCCGCCACCATTTTCACTAAATACTTTTGCCAGTTCATTCACTTGAATATATTTCACTGCAATAGCTTCAAATTCATCGGCAGCCATATTCACATCATCAACAGGAAGATCATTGACAAAACTAAGTGTGACTGTATCGAAAAAAGGATCCTTGATAGAGGGTTTCGCAAAGGCATCCATTGCGAACGCGACACATAACAGAGAAAACATTAACGATTTCATCAGCGTAACTCCTCAGAAAATAGATGAATGGAGATGGACAACAAACCATGTGAATCAGGATCAGGATTACGTTCTATCTGAATCGAAGAAATCGCCCAATTAGCCAAAATGGATTGGAATAGTAAATCAAAATGTTCAATAAAAGATTGAAATGCAATATGCAAACGTAAGTCAACACGTAATAAATCCTTGTTACTCATTTGCATATCAAAAGTGAAAGCTTGTTCGCTACTTAATTCCGTTAAATCTTGATGTAATTTATCCAGTTTTTGCGTATTTTTTTGTGAATCTCTGCCTTCACTTACTCGCTGTTGCAATAACTGTAAAATTTGCTGCTGTTTATGCTCCAAACTAGTTAATTCCACTAGAGTTTGTTTTAATGCTGAAATACGTTGATGTATTGTCCAGTTTTGCCACAATGGATAAGCAACAATCGAAACCAATAGCAATAACCAAACTAAATACAACATATAATTAGGTAAATACAACAAATACCAATGCAGACCTTTGGGATACTTTAAAGGTAATTTTGTCATTCATTTCCCTCTTTTTTGTTGAAACGTAATGTAAACTGATATTGTTTTTGTGCGTTCTGGACAAGTGTTCCAGGTTCCAGCTCCAGTGGATAAGGCCAATGCGAAAGTAAATATTGTTGTAGTTGATAAAATTCCTGTTGCGCAATATCTTCCCCTGCAATCATAAAATGCAGTTTATTCTTCTGTTCTCCAACAAAAGGGTTAATTTCTATTTGCGCTAAAGCCAAGCGTCCCTGATTGCCTAAAGGTAGGTGCGACAGTATTTGCGTAAAATGAATGATGTCGGTTAATGGGATTTTCTCCAGTTGTAATTGATGATTTAATAACTGGCGTTGTTTATGTTGTGCCTGTTCAATTTGTTGTAAATTTTGTCTCAGTCGTTGCTGTTGTTGTTGCAACTTTTGGTATATAGAATCTTGCCGCTGAAAATCTTGCAACAAATAATAATTCACTGTCACAGCTAGCAGGATCAACAGTAACAATAAGCTTGTTAATAAGCGGTAACGTTTGCTGTGATGTAACTTTCGCCAATTTAATAAATTGATCTCCATTCGATATTGACTAAACATCTAACCCCCATAAAGCACAGCCTAATGTAATAAACTCTCCTGCTGCCATTGTTGGCAAGATTTGTACCTCATCTCGTTGCTCAATAACGGTGAAATCAATTTCTGTTTGTTCCGCTGTTTGCAAGATAATAATGCTGGAACAGTTTTGAGCAAAAGTACTCGCCAACTTATGCCAACTCGCGGAAAAATCCTCTTGTGAAAACAACATTTCCGTTTTATTTGGTGAATCAACCAGAAAAATTAACTGTTCGGCACAAAAGCAATACAATACCTTCTCCTGCTGACTTTTCCCTGATAAATAACGAAATGCCCTTAATAAAGTTCGCGGTAAAACATCTAATACTTGTAATGAAAGAGGAGAATATTTGCCTAATTCTTGTTCTGCACTTTGCTGTTTAATCACATAAACATCTAAAGATTCCTGTCGATACAGATAATCAAACCAAATTGGTGCACCATCATTAGGAAGATCATTTTCTAAAATATGATACAGTTGCTGTTCTAAAGCATACTGATGCAATGGTTGTGATACATACACACTTTTTCGCCAAATTAAATGCTGTGGTAATACAGAAATAAAAACAATCTGTTGTAAATGACAACGATACTGCACAGTCAGTAGTTCTATTAACTCATTTATAGTTGACGCTACTCCCGAGTTAATTTCATCATCAGCAGTTATTAAAGTATAATAAAAACAATTAGATACAAAAAACACTCCTACTCTTATTGAGTGTTTTTTAGCTTTTTTTCGTGGAGGAAATGCAACTTTCATCGTATAATCAACACTCAAATTAAAAAACACAAGTACACTTTACTTTCGTTTATTACCTTTATTTCTATATAGAGAGTCTTTTTTCGATGAAGATCGTAAAATTAATATTTAGTTCTATTTTGACTTTATTTGTTATCGGCTGTGTAGCCGGTGGTTTGTTCTATTTTCACATCAAATCACAACTACCTGATGTGAATGAATTAAAAAATGTTGAATTACAACAACCAATGCAGATCTTTACTGCTGATGGAAAACTTATCGGTGAAGTTGGTGAACAACGTCGTATTCCAGTACCTTTAGCACAAATTCCACAGCAAATGATCAATGCAGTAATCGCAACAGAAGATAGCCGTTTTTATGAGCATCATGGTATTGATCCAATCGGGATTGCTCGTGCATTAAAAGTCGCTATTACTTCTGGCGGTGCTTCTCAAGGCGCAAGTACTATCACCCAACAAGTAGCACGTAACTTCTTTCTTACGCCAGAAAAAAAATTAATTCGTAAGATTAAAGAAGCAGTTCTCGCTATCGATATTGAAAACAATTTAACTAAAAATGAAATTTTAGAACTCTATCTCAACAAAATTTATCTTGGATATCGTGCTTATGGTGTGGCTGCTGCCGCACAAACCTATTTTGGTAAAACCTTAGATCAATTAACATTAAGTGAAATTGCAGTATTAGCTGGGCTACCAAAAGCGCCTTCCACAATGAACCCACTCTATTCATTAAAACGAGCTACAGAACGCCGAAATATCGTACTTAGCCGTATGTTAGATGAAAACTACATCACTCCAGACCAATACAAACAAGCGTTACAAGAGCCTATTGTCGCTAGCTATCATGGCTCAAAGCTCGATCTTCATGCCGATTATGTCGTCGAAGCCGTTCGTCAAGAAATGGTAAAACTATACGGTGAAGAACAAGCCTATACTAAAGGTTATCAAGTATTTACTACGATCAATTCAGCAGATCAATTAAATGCACAACAAGCTTTAAGAAATAACTTATTAGCTTATGATATGCGCCATGGCTATCGTAAAAACGCTACCTTATGGAAAGCTGATGAAACAGCTTGGGATAAAGAAAGAATTATCGGATTCCTAAATAAACAGCCTGCTGCCGATCCATTACAACCAGCTGCAGTCCTAGAAGTAAAAAATGCTCAAGCTCAAGCAATGTTAGCCAATGGCGAAACCATTACCTTAAATCAAAATGCAGTCAAATGGGCTGGCAACATCAATAAAATTTTACATGTTGGTGATATGATTTGGGTTATGCAAGATAGCAAACAACAATGGGTTTTACGCCAAATTCCAATTGCTAACTCAGGTATGATTTCATTAAACAGTTCTAATGGTGCTATTGAAGCGATGGTGGGCGGTTTTAGTTTTGCAATCAGCAAATTCAATCGTGCCACTCAATCTATGGTTCAAGTGGGATCGTCTATCAAACCTTTTATTTATACTGCAGCTTTAGATAAAGGCTTAACTCTCGCAACCATCTTGAATGATGCACCAATTACCTTGCGTAAAGCGGGTCAGGCACCTTGGCAACCAAAAAATTCACCAAATGTATTTAATGGACCGCTACGTTTACGTGTTGGTTTAGGATTATCAAAGAACGTTATGATGGTACGTGCGGTAAATATGGTAGGCATCGACTATATTGCTGATTACCTACAACGTTTTGGTTTCCAAAAAAATCAATACGCAGCAACTGAAGCACTTGCTCTCGGGGCAGCTTCTTTTACACCTTTAGAAATGGCTAGAGGTTATGCGGTTATTGATAATGGTGGCTTCTTGATTGATCCTTATATTATCCAATCTATTAAAGATAATACTGGCAAAGAAATTTTTGTCGCTAAACCAAAAATTGCTTGCTTCCAATGTAGTGATAAACAAGTTCCAGTAATTTATGGTGAAGTTAAGCCGATTGATTTCCTTTCTTTGAAAGTAGATAACTCTGCCACTGAAAATTCAGCACCAGATACGCCATTATCATCTAATACTGATGTGGATGAAGATAACAGTGAGGCTGTGCCAGATGTTCCTGAATTAAACACTAATAATGTGAAATTAGAAAATGCACCAAGTTTATTAGGTGAAAATGGTAATGACACCAAACAAACTGATGAACCTCAATATGCACCACGAGTCATCAGCGGCAAAATTGCTTTCCTAATGCGTAGCGCTTTAAATTCTGGTATTTATGGCGAACCTGGTGGTAACTGGACAGGTACCAGCTGGCGCGGTAAATCAATTGGACGTCCTGATATCGGTGGTAAAACAGGGACAACTAATAATTCCAAAGTTGCATGGTATGTTGGTTATGGCTCAAATTTAGTGACCTCAGTTTATATCGGCTTTGATGATAATAAATTAGATCTTGGACGCGGTGAGTCAGGTGGTAAATCAGCGATGCCAGCTTGGGTTGATTATATGACCAATGCATTAAAATCACTGCCAGTGAGAGAAGATCCTATTCCAGATGGCGTTATTCAAAAACGAATTTCGATGGAAAATGGCTTATTAACCGATTCTGGTGGTAGATTAGAGTACTTTATTGAAGGAACAGAACCAACACAACACTATGTTCCAGAACAAGGTAATCAAATTATTAACAGTCAAGGAGAAGTCAAAGAACTTTTCTAACAACGATCAAAAGGGGCTAAATGCCCCTTTTTACTAAGTATTATGCTTGTACTACTAGCTGTAATAATTCAATTGCCAATCTAGCTCTGGCAAATCCACGTTCATCGCTAACTGCCCATAGATTTAATTGTTCATCTTCACTAGCTACCTGACCAATATGTAATTTTGGTAACTGTTCGGCGTTTTCTTCTGTTTCCCCATTAATCACTGGTGTAACAATTTGTTCAGGATGATATTGCAACAACTCATTTTGTTGCCAACTTAACATTGGATCAAATTGTTCAAGATCATAACCTGATACGGCAATCATTTGAGAAAAACCATAAAATACTGGCACTTGTACTTGATGCTCAATAAATTGTCCTGAAAAAGTTGGTAATACTTTCGCTAATAAAAGGCGTTGTTTATTCACTTCTTCTCGATGCGATATCGGTGCCACATCAAAAGCCAATCGTTGCTGTTCTTCACTTAATGGTACGCCATTTAATAATTGGGCTGTTTGCCCTACTAATTCTTTCACTTTCTCTTCACCAAAATAAGACATTGGCAACAAAGACGTTACTGTTAGCTGAGTAATTTGATACTGTTGCAATAGCGGTTTCAGGATAAGTGCTAATTGACAAATCTGCGGATTAGGTAACGAAACAATATTTCGTTGTCTAAGATCCGCTAACATATCTTCATTTACCGTTGGTACTACTGCTGGAATATCGCTCAAATATGCACATATTCCTAACACATCAATAGATATACAGCCTGCTTCTGCCGCTGCCGCTAAATGAGGAACTTGTTCTAAACTGCCCGCAAACAATAGATAGTCATATTCTTTCCAATCAACATCAGCAAAACTTAATTGCTCCACATACTTTCCATTGAAACGAATATTTTGTTCTTCAGAAAACTTTTGCGCTTCAACAACGGTTACTGTTGCGGAAGCTAACGAACTTTCTTCTAAAATCGTGACTAGCTTTTCAGCTAGAGCAAAATCTGCTGCAATCACAATATTTAAACTTGAATTCATTTTATTCTCCATGCTACTCTTCGGCTGGCTATTCTAACAAATTAACATTTAAGACGGGAATGTTTTCCATGACACCGGCAATTAACTTATTAAAAAAACAAAAAATTTCATTTCAAATTCACCAATATGATCATGATCCTAACAATACTCACTTCGGTAAAGAGGCTGTTGAAAAATTAAATTTATCACCACTACAAACTTACAAAACCTTATTAGTTACTGCTAATGGTGATGATAAACAACTTGCAGTGATGGTAGTGCCTGTCGCTTACAATTTAAGTCTAAAAAAGGCTGCGAAAGCATTAGGAGTAAAAAAAGTAGATTTAGCAGATAAACATCTTGCTGAGAAAGTCACTGGTTATCTTGTTGGCGGTATTAGCCCATTAGGACAAAAAAAACGTTTACCTACGGTTATCTCTGCTACTGCACAAGAATTTGATACTATTTTTATTTCTGGTGGTAAGCGAGGTATTGATATCGAATTAAATCCACAAGATCTTGCTAAACTTACACAGGCTAACTTTGTGGATATTAATGAGGAATAATCCATATACACCTTGAAATTCCTCAGGATTTCTCATGGGAATTAGCACAATTAGGTTATTTTTCAAACAAACTGGTTTTGATTGCACCAAACAGCAAAAAATCTCAAAATTTTTATTGATTAGTTCCTGAAAATCAGTATTATAAGCACCCGTTGCGATATGGTAACGCTTGGGTCGTTAGCTCAGTCGGTAGAGCAGCGGACTTTTAATCCGTTGGTCGAAGGTTCGAATCCTTCACGACCCACCATTCATTCCATATTTTACCCTTAAGGGTCGTTAGCTCAGTCGGTAGAGCAGCGGACTTTTAATCCGTTGGTCGAAGGTTCGAATCCTTCACGACCCACCACTTAACACTTATTTATTTAAGTGGGTTATTAGCTCAGTTGGTAGAGCAGCGGACTCTTAATCCGTCGGTCGAAGGTTCGAGCCCTTCATGACCCACCACTACATTAACTCACCTTACGACGGGTCGTTAGCTCAGTCGGTAGAGCAGCGGACTTTTAATCCGTTGGTCGAAGGTTCGAATCCTTCACGACCCACCATTAAATTTAATTATAATAAGTATATTCTAGAAACCTGTTTTAAACCTAGCAGTCATCTCATAAGTCAAAAGGGCGATATTCCTCTATAATCACCCATTAGTTAATAATACTTTCTTTTAACACTTACTATAGTAAGCAAAACATCCTTGACTATCACTCTTACTTGTTCATCTTTCACATTTCAAATAATGCTTCAACATCGGATTCTTTTTTTGAAGATAAAACTATTCTTTCTGCATCAAAATTCATTTCCTTTTGAGTTATGAAGCGATCTCTAATTAATAAATTTGCCATTACAGCTAAAATTATCAGTTAGAATCCCCCTATTTTTTCCGATCTTTTTTCAATTTATCGATTCAGTTCACATTTTTAATATTTTATTAACAAAATGTTTTTGTTAATTAACATTTGTTGTTATATTAACTTCGCTGTACCTTTCTAACCTTTATTTCAGTGTTGTTCTTAATATTTAGGAGATTTTTATGAAAAAATTCACCCAAACGGAAATTAACACTGCTTTTATCAGCCAGAAATTAACCAAGTTAATTGGTCCTGTGACAGTTAAAAGCTTATTTAATGGATACGGCGTTTTCAAGAATGAACATATGTTTGGTATTTATCAAAGAAAATTTTTCTATATCAGGGCTACAAAAGAATTTGCAGCTCTATTACTCAAATTAGGGGCTACTCCTTGCCCTTATACATCATCATCTGCAGCACAGTATTTTTATCTTCCTGATGAAATTACGCAAGATGATGAGAAATATCGCTTATACCTTAACTTATCTATTGCTCAAGTAGCATATGAAAAGAAGCGAAAAAAGAAAAAGAAACAATCTCAAATCAGGGATTTACCCAATCTAAGCATAAAACATGAACGGCTTTTAGGCAGAATTGGTGTAAGAAATGTAAAAGAGTTCAAGAGACGTGGACCTGCAAAGATCTTTACACAGCTAAAAGGTATCATCTTAATAGAAGGCCTTGGCCTATACTGGAAGCTAGTTGGTGCTTTATATCTTAAACATGATTCACTATTGACACGTGAAGAAAAAGAAGAGCATTTGAGATTGTTGAATATAGCACTAGCCCAAGAAAACTATCCTCAAGAAACGTTATAAATATAATGATTTCTTGTAGCTTTCTTAATTAGTACTATGACTAATATGATTTATAAATTGCCACTGATTTAAGTGGCAATTTTTTCTCTCTTTCCTTTACACTTATTCATTTCTACAAACTCTCTTCTTTAGCCATTTCAATGGATTATTGATTGGAATAACCTAAGCAAAATCCAACCAGCCCTAAAAAATCAAAAAATAGAAATCAAAAATGCGCTATACAATTAGAGGATCTGGAAAATATTATTTCAAGTAAGATCTAAGGAAATAAGATATGTTTAAAATGAAATTGGAATAGTCAAAGTAAAATCTGAAAATCCATAAAAAGACAAAAAATAAAAAAACGCTAGTCGATTCCTCAACTAGCGTCCTTCTCTCTTTTCTTTAACCTGGCAGTGACCTACTCTCACATGGGGAATCCCCACACTACCATCGGCATTACGACATTTCACTTCTGAGTTCGGCATGGATTCAGGTGGGTCTATCGCATTCTCGCCGCCAGGATTAATCCTTTTGACTTTCTGCTTCTCGCTTCTCGCTTTCTGCTTTATCTTCTTCTCTAAAAACTCTCACAAGCTGTCAACTTATCAGTGAGATTTCTTTTTCTCTCTCTCACTGCTTTCTCTCTCTCGCTTCTTTGCTTTTTTCGCTTTTTTTGCTTTAGCACTTTTCACTTCTTTTTCGGGAAAAACCCTTCAGCTTGTATAGTTAAGCCTCTCGGGCAATTAGTATGGGTTAGCTCAATGACTCACATCACTTACACACCCCACCTATCTACGTCGTCGTCTTCAACAACCCTTACTGACTTAACGTCAGGGACAACTCATCTCGGGGCAAGTTTCGTGCTTAGATGCTTTCAGCACTTATCTCTCCCGCACTTAGCTACCCAGCAATGCTTCTGGCGAAACAACTGGAACACCAGCGGTGCGTCCACTCCGGTCCTCTCGTACTAGGAGCAGCCCCCCTCAATTCTCCTTCGCCCACGGCAGATAGGGACCGAACTGTCTCACGACGTTCTAAACCCAGCTCGCGTACCACTTTAAATGGCGAACAGCCATACCCTTGGGACCTACTTCAGCCCCAGGATGTGATGAGCCGACATCGAGGTGCCAAACACCGCCGTCGATATGAACTCTTGGGCGGTATCAGCCTGTTATCCCCGGAGTACCTTTTATCCGTTGAGCGATGGCCCTTCCATTCAGAACCACCGGATCACTATGACCTACTTTCGTACCTGCTCGACTTGTCCGTCTCGCAGTCAAGCTTGCTTCTACCATTGTACTAACCTCACGATGTCCGACCGTGATTAGCAAACCTTCGTACTCCTCCGTTACTCTTTGGGAGGAGACCGCCCCAGTCAAACTACCCACCAGACACTGTCCGAATACCCGTTACAGGTACCTCGTTAGAACATCAAACGTTAAAGGGTGGTATTTCAACATCGACTCCTTACCAACTGGCGTCAGTATCTCTCAGTCTCCCACCTATCCTACACATTAAAATTCAAGGTTCAGTGTCAAGCTATAGTAAAGGTTCACGGGGTCTTTCCGTCTAGCCGCGGGTACACCGCATCTTCACGGCGATTTCAATTTCACTGAGTCTCGGGTGGAGACAGCCTGGCCATCATTACGCCATTCGTGCAGGTCGGAACTTACCCGACAAGGAATTTCGCTACCTTAGGACCGTTATAGTTACGGCCGCCGTTTACTGGGGCTTCGATCAAGTGCTTCTCTTTCGATAACACCATCAATTAACCTTCCAGCACCGGGCAGGCGTCACACCCTATACGTCCACTTGCGTGTTTGCAGAGTGCTGTGTTTTTATTAAACAGTTGCAGCCAGCAGGTCTCTTCGACTGGTTCATGCTCCATCTGTGCAGACTTCACACTACGCCAGCGCACCTTCTCCCGAAGTTACGGTGCTATTTTGCCTAGTTCCTTCACCCGAGTTCTCTCAAGCGCCTTAGTATTCTCTACCTGACCACCTGTGTCGGTTTTCAGTACGGTTTATTAGATAATGTGCTTAGCAGCTTTTCCTGGAAGCTTGGCATCAACAACTTCGCAACCGTAGTCGCTCCTCTTCACGCCTCAGCATTAATGGTGCGGATTTGCCTACACCATCTACCTACACGCTTGAACAGACCCTTCCGTCCGTCTGCTTGCCTAGCCTTCTCCGTCCCTACATCGCTTATCTAACAAGTATGGGAATATTAACCCATTTCCCATCGACTACGCTCTTCAGCCTCGCCTTAGGGGCCGACTCACCCTGCCCCGATTAACGTTGGACAGGAAACCTTGGTCTTCCGGCGAGCGGGCCTTTCACCCGCTTTATCGTTACTTATGTCAGCATTCGCACTTGTGATACCTCCAGCAACCCTCTCAAGTCACCTTCGTCAGCTTACACAACGCTCCCCTACCCAACAGGCGTATCACTAATATTCCTTCAATCTCACACCCCCTCCACTCAACGTGTTGGGCGCTTGACCAACTTGCTCTATACTTTCGCAAGTTGTTAATCGTAAGGCGTATTAGTGATACGCCTGATGCCGCAGCTTCGGTGCTATATTTTAGCCCCGTTACATCTTCCGCGCAGACCGACTCGACTAGTGAGCTATTACGCTTTCTTTAAATGATGGCTGCTTCTAAGCCAACATCCTAGCTGTCTATGCCTTTCCACCTCGTTTCCCACTTAATATAGACTTTGGGACCTTAGCTGGCGGTCTGGGTTGTTTCCCTCTCCACGACGAACGTTAGCACCCGCCGTGTGTCTCCTATATATTACTCTTTGGTATTCGCAGTTTGCATCGGGTTGGTAATCCGGGATGGACCCCTAGCCGAAACAGTGCTCTACCCCCAAAGGTATTCATATAAGGCTCTACCTAAATAGATTTCGGGGAGAACCAGCTATCTCCCGGTTTGATTGGCCTTTCACCCCCAGCCACAATTCATCCGCTACTTTTTCAACAGTAGTCGGTTCGGTCCTCCAGTTAGTGTTACCCAACCTTCAACCTGACCATGGCTAGATCACCGGGTTTCGGGTCTATACCTTGCAACTTCCGCCCAGTTAAGACTCGGTTTCCCTTCGGCTCCCCTATCCGGTTAACCTCGCTACAAAATATAACTCGCTGACCCATTATACAAAAGGTACGCAGTCACATAGTCTCCTATGCTCCCACTGCTTGTACGTACACGGTTTCAGGTTCTCTTTCACTCCCCTCCCGGGGTTCTTTTCGCCTTTCCCTCACGGTACTGGTTCACTATCGGTCAATCAGGAGTATTTAGCCTTGGAGGATGGTCCCCCCTTCTTCAGACAAGATTCCTCGTGTCTCGCCCTACTTCTTGTTAGCTTAGTACCATAAAGGATTCTTCAGATACGGGATTGTCACCCTCTTCGATTGAGCTTCCCAACTCATTCTCCTAAATCCTCTACTATCTCTAACGGCTCCTCCACTTTCGCTCGCCGCTACTCGCAGAATCTCGGTTGATTTCTTTTCCTCAGGGTACTGAGATGTTTCAGTTCTCCTGGTTCGCTTCACTATCCTATAAATTCAGATAGTGATGATAGATTCTTCATCTACCGGGTTTCCCCATTCGGATATCGTGGAGTTAACGCTTCTTATCAACTCCTCCACGCTTTTCGCAGATTAGCACGTCCTTCTTCGCCTCTGATTGCCTAGGCATCCACCGTGTACGCTTACTTACTTAACTATACAACCTCAAGGATTCTCTCCCTTCAGTCGCTCGCTTTTGAGTTCTCAGTTTTCAGCTTGTGTCTTCGTTTTTAAAGAGCAATATTCAGACTTTCGTCATGACTAAAAGGTTAAGTGTTTCCACTTTCTTCTTAACCTCTTAGTCATGACCTCTGTTCGAATTGGTGGAGATAAGCGGGATCGAACCGCTGACCTCCTGCGTGCAAGGCAGGCGCTCTCCCAGCTGAGCTATATCCCCAATCCTTCTTTCCCTACAGTCCCATTCGCATCATTCTCGCTCATGGTGGGTCTGAGTGGACTTGAACCACCGACCTCACCCTTATCAGGGGTGCGCTCTAACCACCTGAGCTACAGACCCTCTGTAGGTGTCGTCCTTCTATCAAACAATCTGTGTGAACATTTCATAGTAACATCTTCACTTTAATCTAGTAAGGAGGTGATCCAACCGCAGGTTCCCCTACGGTTACCTTGTTACGACTTCACCCCAGTCATGAATCATACCGTGGTAAACGCCCTCCTAAAGGTTAAGCTATCTACTTCTGGTACAACCCACTCCCATGGTGTGACGGGCGGTGTGTACAAGGCCCGGGAACGTATTCACCGCGACATTCTGATTCGCGATTACTAGCGATTCCGACTTCATGGAGTCGAGTTGCAGACTCCAATCCGGACTACGATGCACTTTCTGAGTTTCGCTCCATGTCGCCACTTCGCCTCCCTCTGTATGCACCATTGTAGCACGTGTGTAGCCCTACTCGTAAGGGCCATGATGACTTGACGTCATCCCCACCTTCCTCCAGCTTGTCACTGGCAGTCTCCTTTGAGTCCCCGGCTCTACCCGCTGGCAACAAAGGATAAGGGTTGCGCTCGTTGCGGGACTTAACCCAACATTTCACAACACGAGCTGACGACAGCCATGCAGCACCTGTCTCATAGCTCCCGAAGGCACAAACTCATCTCTGAGTCCTTCTATGGATGTCAAGAGTAGGTAAGGTTCTTCGCGTTGCATCGAATTAAACCACATGCTCCACCGCTTGTGCGGGCCCCCGTCAATTCATTTGAGTTTTAACCTTGCGGCCGTACTCCCCAGGCGGTCGATTTATCACGTTAGCTTCGAGGACCAATCCTAATAACCAATCCCCAAATCGACAGCGTTTACAGCGTGGACTACCAGGGTATCTAATCCTGTTTGCTCCCCACGCTTTCGCACATGAGCGTCAGTATCTTCCCAAGGGGCTGCCTTCGCCTTCGGTATTCCTCCACATCTCTACGCATTTCACCGCTACACGTGGAATTCTACCCCTCCCTAAAGTACTCTAGCGACCCAGTATGAAATGCAATTCCCAGGTTAAGCCCAGGGCTTTCACACCTCACTTAAGTCACCACCTGCGTGCCCTTTACGCCCAGTTATTCCGATTAACGCTCGCACCCTCCGTATTACCGCGGCTGCTGGCACGGAGTTAGCCGGTGCTTCTTCTGTGGCTAACGTCAATTACATGCCCTATTTAAGCATGCACCTTCCTCACCACCGAAAGAACTTTACAACCCGAAGGCCTTCTTCATTCACGCGGCATGGCTGCGTCAGAGTTCCCTCCATTGCGCAATATTCCCCACTGCTGCCTCCCGTAGGAGTCTGGGCCGTGTCTCAGTCCCAGTGTGGCTGGCCATCCTCTCAGACCAGCTAGAGATCGTCGGCTTGGTGAGCCCTTACCTCACCAACTACCTAATCTCACTTGGGCTCATCTTATGGCTAAAGGCCTTTCGGTCCCTCTACTTTAATCTCTCGATATTACGCGGTGTTAGCTACAGTTTCCCGTAGTTATCCCCCTCCATAAGCCAAATTCCCAAGCCTTACTCACCCGTCCGCCACTCGTCAGCAAAAGAAGCAAGCTTCTCCCCTGTTACCGTCCGACTTGCATGTGTTAAGCCTGCCGCCAGCGTTCAATCTGAGCCATGATCAAACTCTTCAATTTAATCTTCGCTCTTAAAAAAACTGACTTCGTTATTCAAATCATATGAATCTTCAAATTCAGCATTCAAGATAATTTTTCAATTCTTTTACTTAAAGTAAAAACATCATCTACGAATGCCCACACAGATTGTCTGATAAAATGTTAAAGAACAAAAAACGACGCTTTCTTTTTTAACTTCACACTTCAGCGTCGTTGCGGAGGTGCATTATAGTGATTTCAATTCACCTTGCAAGCACTTTTTTTCATTTTTTTTAATTTTTTTATTAAGTGCTGTTTTTTTCGCACTAGTAAATTACCATAAGCCGGTTCCATGGTGAATAGCAATCGTATTATCAGTGATGATAAACTCTCCATTGCTATCTCTTCTTGGTAAAAAATAATCATATGGCAGAAAGTACATTCCATCTTTTAATCTAAATGGATTACCACTAAGTTTTACACCATAGTGTAATTCTGTCATTCTAGAGATAATTCTCGTATTTGCAATTTTATGATAGTAGGGTCTAAATGGGGTAATTTTATACCAAGATAATACTTTTCCCACCCAAGATTGCAAAGGACGAGAACCAGCTAGTCCTATTGATAGTAGTCTTTTTGATTCAACACAGCCAAAAGCATCATAATCTAACAGAGGAAATAATGGATTGATTAATTCCATATCTGTATCTAAATAAATACCCCCTTCATAATATAAAGCATGTAGACGTGCCACATCTGATACCATTGCCCATTTTTTCTCACGGTATGCTTGTTCTGCAAAAGGGTATAAATGTATCGGAAAATTATCTTCATTCCATAATTTAATTGTGAATCCTTCCTGATTTTGCCAACTATGGATACATTTTTTTACCAAACCAAACATAATGCAATACTTTTGGAATCTTCTTTTGCTTATTATCACTTGGATATAGAGGATTAGACTTCAATAAGAAATTTTTTACTTTATTATTATCCCTATACAGTAAAAAATGTTTATACAGATCAAAATAAAAATGCCTCTGTTGATGAAACGTATCTAAATTAATCATTAATATCCCCCTTACTTTAGATATCCATAAATTAGCTTATTTCTGACAATACCATTATATTTGAAAACCCCCATTCAAAAAACATTTTTATCACATATTCATTATCTATAAATGGTGCTGTGCAATATGCTATTTGTTCTTTTTTGATCTTTTCTGTTGAAAATTCTGGTAGCAAAGACTGAACTCGTTTAGCGATAGCCTTTCCTGAATCAATAAAATAACTTACTTGCGGTAAACAGGCTTTTAATTCTGCTTTTAATAGTGGAAAATGTGTACATCCAAGAATTACTGTATCTAATTCATATTCATAACTCCATTCAGATACAGCTCGCATGACAGCAAAATGGTCGGCAGGTTTACCGTGTAATTTTTGTTCAGCAATCTCCACTAATTCAGTTGACCCTAGACGTTTTACCTCACAATCTTGCGCGTATTCTTTGATCAGATCATCTACATAAGATCGAATTATGGTTCCTTTAGTGGCTAATAAACCAATTACTTTAGTTTGTGTTTTTTGTGCTGCTGGTTTAATTGCCGGAACTGTACCCACGATAGGGCAAGAAAAATTCTCCCTCATAGCTGGTAATACAATCGTACTCGCAGTATTACAAGCAATGACAATTAAATCTATCGTTTCTCTCTCTGCAATCTTTTTACAAATTGCTACACAGCGCTGCTCAATTAATTTTTCCGTTTTTTCAGAATAAGGGAAACAGGCGTTATCTAAACAATATAGATAGTGACAATCTGGCAATAAAGCTTTGACTTCTCGATAAACACTTAAACCGCCTACGCCAGAATCAAAAAATAAAATCGTTGGTACATTTGCCATAATAATAGAAAATTTTTTAAGTAATTGAGTTGGCGATCTTATGCCTTTAACCAAAAATCCTCAAGGAAAAGCTCACTGATAAAAAACGGATGTTGAGAAAGTGTCAGCACTGATCGACGCGCAAATTCAGTCGTTGTTTTTCCCCACATTAATTTCGATCGTTGAATTGGTTGTTGAAATAACCATTCTCCAATTGGTTGATTGCCAAGCTGTTGAATTTGTTGTTTATATTGATTAAAAGTATCAATAGGAATGATGGTTCTCGCAAAAATCCATGGTTGCTGATCACCTAAAAGTATGACTTCTCGTAACCAATATTGTTGTGTATGAACTTGTATTTCTGTATCACCATTATCAGTCACCCATCCTTCAAAGATAGGCTGTACAGAAAATTGATTACACCGCTGTTTTAACGCTGCAGTCAATGAACCAGTAATCATTAGCCATTGTTGCTGTCTTTTTGGCAGCTGATTAAAATCCGCTAACCATTGCATTTGTTGTAAACTACGACGATAAGATTGATATTTAGGCATTGGAATAGATTGTTTTTTGATTTAACCAACGTTTAATTAATAACATAGCGTGCTCTGGATGCTCTAATAGTAATTGATTTGCACAACGTTGCACTGCTGGTAACAACTTGCGATCACGTACTAAATTAGCTACCCGAAACTCTGCTGCACCAGTTTGTTTTACTCCTAACACTTCACCCGGACCACGAATTTCCAAATCTTTTTCTGCAATCGCAAAACCATCATTACTAGTACGCATAATATCTAGTCTTTGACGCGAAATTTTGCCTAATGGCGTTTTGTACAATAAGACACAAAATGACTCGATCTGACCACGTCCTACACGTCCACGTAACTGATGTAATTGCGATAAGCCTAAACGTTCAGCATTCTCGATAATCATCAAACTTGCATTAGGTACATCTACGCCCACTTCAATTACTGTTGTCGCTACTAATACATCAATGTCGCCCGATTTAAAAACTGACATAACCTCTTGTTTCTCTTGGGGCTTCATTCTGCCATGTACTAAACCAATACGTAGCATTGGTAATGCTTTTTTGAGATCTTCTGCTAACGCTTCTGCAGCTTGCGCTTCTAGCACTTCCGACTCATCAATTAATGTACAAACCCAATACACTTGACGCTGATCCTTACTGCAAGCTCGATATACACGTTGAACTAACTCATCACGTCGATCTTCCGCTATTGCTACTGTTTTTATTGGTGTTCTCCCTGGTGGCAATTCATCAATAATTGAAATATCAAGATCCGCATATACTGTCATCGCTAATGTACGTGGAATCGGTGTGGCAGTCATAATTAATTGATGTGGATAAACTCCATTCTTTACCCCTTTTTCACGCAGCATTAAACGTTGTTCCACGCCAAAACGGTGCTGCTCATCAATAATCACTAAAGATAGTGCCTGAAATTCAACTTCTTCTTGGAATAAAGCGTGTGTACCAATAACGACTTGTACTTCACCTTGTTGAATTTGTTGCAACACTTGCTGGCGTTTTTTACCTTTTACTTTTCCTGCTATCCAACCAACTTCTATACCGAATGGTGCTAACCATTGTGAGAAATTATAAAAATGTTGCTCTGCAAGAATTTCCGTTGGAGCCATAATCGCAACTTGTTGCTGATTATCTAACGCAATCAATGCCGCTAATAAGGCAACCAACGTTTTCCCTGAACCAACATCACCTTGAATTAAACGCATCATCGGTCGAGATTGAGACAAATCTTGCTCAATATCACTTACTACTCTTAGTTGTGCATTAGTAGGTGTAAAAGGTAGTGTTGCCAAAAATCGTTGTTTTATGTCTGAATGGTAAGTCAGAATTTTAGCTGAATGTTGCTGTGTTTGTTGCTTACTCTGCTGCAAAGCTAAATTATGTGCCAATAACTCTTCAAAAGCTAAACGTAACTGTGCAGGATGTTCACCTTTCTCTAATACACTCGCCATCGTTCCCGCAGGTGGACGATGTAAAAATTGGATTGCCGTTTTTAGATCATAGCCACTTGGATTGAAAGTGGCTGGTAATAATTCTTGTACTGTTTTTTTCGTTAATAATGCTAATGCTTGATCGGTTAATTTCCGCCACGAAGCCTGTTTCAAACCCTCTGTTGATGGATAAATAGGTGTTAAATTTTCCTCCATCTCCAATGGCTCGTTATGGCGAATAATGCGATATTCAGGATGATGAATTTCCGCCATAAAGCGTCCTCGTTTCACTTCACCAAAAGCTTTCACTCTCGCACCGGTGGTAAAACTATTTTTCATCGCTGCATTAAAATTAAAAAAACGCAGCATTACTTTTGATGAACCGTCAGAAAGACTAACGATTAGCATTGGACGACGGGAAAATTGTACTTCGCAAGTTTGCACTAAACCTTCAATCGTGGCATAACTATCAGGACGAAGATCTTTCAACGGCGTAATGTGGGTGCGATCTTCATAACGGAGCGGAAAATGAAATAAGAGATCTTGTACCGAAGAAATTCCTAAACGAGATAATCTTTCTGACATTGCGGCACCAACGCCAGAAAGTACAGAAATTGGCAAATTATCTAAAAGATTTTCCGATTGCATGCCAAGTTATTCATTAATATTTCGCAATACAGCAACAACGCCTGATACCGCATTGATTTTACGAATAATTGTTGCTAAATGATTTTTATCACGAGCCGTTAACACGACAAACACTTGATAAACACGCCCATCGCGTTCTTCAGTCCAAATACTTTGGATATTGCTACCAGCTGAAGTAATCACAGAAGTTAAATTCGCAAATGCACCATGCTGATTTAGCATTTCAATTCGTAATTCTGCTTCAAACTCAACACTGTTTTCACTCTTTTCCCATTCTACCGGCATATAGTGATCTGCATTCTCTTCACGATGACGAATATTGGCACAATATTCATGATGGATAACTAACCCTTTACCTGGACTAACATAAGCAACAATAGGATCGCCTGGAATCGGGTGACAGCACTTAGCAAAATTAATTAATAAGCCTTCTACCCCTTTAATTAGTACACCAGTATCCGTTTCATGATTATTATTGTTACTAGGATCACCATCCGTATCAATTTCTAATTTTTCACCTAATAACCGATGTGCAATCACTACACTAATTTGATTTCCTAAACCGATTTCAGCTAATAGATCATCCAATGATTGTAATTTCAATTCTGCCAATAATGATGCGATTTTGTTTGGATCTATATCTTCTAATTTCATTGGTGACAAAGCATGAACAAGTTGTCGTTTTCCTAAAATAATCGCTTCATCACGACGTAATGATTTTAAGGTTTGACGAATTTTGGCTCTTGCTTTTGCGGTCACCACAAAATTTAACCAAGTAGCACTTGGACGCGCTGATGGTGCAGTAATAATTTCAACGGTTTGCCCTGATTCCAATGCTTGCGATAATGCATAAGGTTGACGATCTACTCTTGCTCCGATACAGGTTTGCCCGATATCAGTATGAACGGCATAAGCAAAATCTACCGGTGTTGCTCCAGCCGGTAATTCAACAATACGACCTTTCGGTGTAAATACATAGATCTCATCAGGGAATAATTCTGATTTCACATTTTCAATGAATTCAAATGAATTACCTGCGCTTTGTTGCAGCTCAATTAAACTCTGTAACCAGCGTTGCGCGCGGATTTGTACAGTCGTAGTATCATTTTTACCACCTTGTTTATAAATCCAATGCGCCGCAACTCCCATTTCCGCCATTTGATCCATATCTTCAGTACGAATCTGTACTTCAACTGGCACGCCATGAGGACCGATCATTGAAGTATGCAAAGATTGATAGCCATTCGCTTTTGGTACTGCAATGTAATCCTTGATTCTGCCTGGGCGAGGTTTATACAGACTATGCATCTGCCCTAACACACGATAGCAAGTATCAACATCTTGGACAATGGTGCGAAACGCATAAATATCCATAATTGAATGAAACCGTTGTTCTTTCATTTTCATTTTCTGATAGATGGAATAAAGGTGCTTTTCTCGTCCAAAAACTCTGGCTTTAATCCCTACATCATCAAGACGTCCTTTGATTTCATCAGTAATACGTTGGATCATCTCTTTTCGATTACCACGTGCATTCTGAATTACTTTTTGTAATACATAATAACGATGAGGGTGTAATGCCTCAAAGCCTAAGTCTTCCAACTCATTTTTAATATGTTCAATACCTAAGCGATGCGCCAGTGGACTATAAATTTCGAGTGTTTCTTTCGCAATACGACGACGTTTATCAGGACGCAATGCCCCGAGCGTACGCATATTATGCGTACGATCAGCGAGTTTAATCAGAATAACGCGAATATCTTGTGTCATTGCCAGAATCATTTTACGGAAGTTTTCCGCTTCCGCTTCTTTACGTGTCCTAAATTTCAATTTATCTAGTTTAGAAACACCTTCAACAATTTCAGCAACACTTTTGCCAAATTCAGCGGTTAATTCCTCTTCGGTATAAAGTGTATCTTCAATAACATCATGTAATAACGCTGCCATCACTGCTTCATGATCAAGACGCATTTCCGCAATAATTGAAGCAACTGCAACTGGGTGGGTAATGTAAGGTTCTCCGCTAGAACGAGTCTGCCCTTCGTGAGCATCGCGCGCAATCACAAATGCACGCTTCACTAATTCAATTTGATCATCAGGCAAATAACTTTTAATGATTGTATGTAAACTTTCAAATAAATACATGACTCGTTCTTCGCTCAGATTTAAAAATTTATTCGATATCAGCTAACAAAGAAACCGCTTGTAACTCTGCGTGTTCTTGTTCTAAAGCATCATGGCGCTCTTGCGCATCCATAATATCATTATTGATTAAGCCTTCTTCGATTTCACGTAAAGCAATTACCGTTGGTTTATCATTCTCTTCTGGTACTAATGGTTCACGTACATGCAATTGTAATTCTCTTGCACGACGAGCTGCAGTCAAAATCAAATCAAAACGGTTGCCAATTTTATCTACTGCATCTTGGACGGTTACACGTGCCATAATTCTCTCCACAAATTAAATTGTCTAATAATCAATCAAGAAAAAAGGTTGAATATGATACTAAAGCTACTCCGTTTTCGCTAGTAGTTGCGAAATTAATAATTGATGACGTTGTATTTGGCGTGCTACTTTTAACTTTTCCGCTTTTAAAATCACTTTAATTTCATTCAATGCCTGATCAAAATCATCATTAATAATTAAATAATCATATTCATCATAATGACTCATTTCACTGATTGCTTTTTGCATACGTCCTGCAATCACTTCTTCCGAGTCTTGACCACGCCCTACTAGACGTCGTTCCAACTCTTGCATTGATGGCGGTAAAATAAAAATACTTTTCGCGGTTGGTACTTTTTTACGCACTTGTTGAGCACCTTGCCAATCAATATCAAGAAAAACATCAATTCCTTGTTTTAAGGAACGTTCGATCATTGGTAAGGAAGTACCATAATAATTACCAAATACTTCGGCATATTCTAAAAACGCATCTTCTGCTATGAGTCGCTCAAATTCAGCATGATCAACAAAATAATAATGTTTACCATCTTCTTCATTTGGACGAGGTTTACGAGTAGTGTGAGAAATAGAAACCTGCATTTCATAGCTAGGATGTTGTTGTAATAATGCAGCAATCAACGATGATTTTCCTGCTCCACTAGGTGCGGAAACAATATATAAATTTCCTAACGGCATAAATTATTCTCTATCTAATTAAATAGGCGTTATTTTATCACTTTTTCTTCTTTTTTCGCTATCTGATCACGACGGGATTAAGAGGTGACTGTCGGCATCACTTCCATAAAAAAGGCTTTAATACCACTTAAAATATGGTTCACTGCAATAGCTGCCAAAATTAACCCCATCACTCGACTAACAATCGCCGCACCTGTTGTACCAATTAAACGTTGAATCTTATTTGCTGCTAACAACAATATATAAGTAATTAATAAAACTAGCGCCATAATAATGGCTGTCATAATTTGATCTGTAAAACTAAAACGATGATTATCAGTTAATAATACAATCGCCATCATTGCGCCTGGTGAAGCAATAGAGGGTACTGCCAATGGATATACTGCCAACTCATTTATATTTGAAGATAAACGCATCTCTTGTTCTGCTTTACTCTCACTAAACACCATTGTCAAAGCAAATAATAACAAGACTAACCCACCAGCAACTTGGAATGCTGTTAATGGAATTTGCATTGCTTCTAATAAAAATTGACCTGTAATTAGAAAGAAAAATAAAATTCCTGTCGCAATTAATACCGCATTTCGCGCTATTTTCTTACGATCTGTCGCGGAAAGGCCAATAGTTTTGGTAAGATAGACAGGAACAGAACCAATAGGATCGATAACTGCCCATAAAACAACAAATTGAACTAAAAAAGAATCAAACATTTAGCAATCCTAAAATTCAAAAATATTAAACTTTATTAAGAGCATACCTAAAAATGTTAACTTTTACAAATTTAACCCTAAAACGTGGTATAACAACTTTACTTGAAAACGCTACTGCCACAGTCACTCCAGGACAAAAAGTTGGACTAGTCGGTAAAAATGGCTGTGGAAAATCCTCATTATTCGCCTTAATCAAAGGAGAATTGCTCCCCGAACAAGGTGATATTTTCTACCCAAATAATTGGGAAATCAGCTGGGTTAATCAAGAAACACCAGCATTAGAAATTTCTGCTTTAGATTACACCATTCAGGGTGATCGTGAATACTGTAAATTACAACAAGAATTAACTTTAGCGAATCAACAAAATGATGGTTATCGTATTGCCTCATTACACGCACAATTAGACACTATTGATGCTTGGACCATTCATGCTAGAGCCGCCACATTATTGCATGGTTTAGGTTTTGAAGATGCACAATTACAACTTCCAGTTAAGTCATTTTCTGGTGGTTGGCGCATGCGTTTAAATCTTGCACAAGCATTATTATGTCGTTCTGATCTATTGCTACTAGACGAACCGACTAACCACCTTGATCTCGATGCAGTAATTTGGTTAGAAAGTTGGTTAAAAAATTATCAAGGTACACTCTTATTAATTTCTCACGATCGTGATTTTCTTGATCCAATTATTAATAAAGTGATTCATATAGAACAGCAACAATTGCACGAATATACAGGCAATTATTCTGCTTTTGAGATCTTACGTGCCACAAAACTAGCACAACAAAACGCCTTATACCAACAACAGCAACAAAAAATTGCCCATCTACAAAAATTTATTGATCGTTTTAAAGCCAAAGCTACCAAAGCAAAACAGGCACAAAGTCGTATCAAAGCATTAGAAAGAATGGAATTAATTGCACCAGCACATATTGATAGTCCATTTTCATTTAGCTTTCCTGAACCTGATTTTTTACCTAATCCATTACTATCAATGGAAAAAGTGAGTGCAGGATATGGCGACAAAACGATTTTACAACAAGTGAAACTCAATCTCGTACCTGGCTCACGAATTGGTTTACTTGGTAAAAATGGTGCTGGGAAATCGACTTTAATTAAATTACTCGCAGGTGAATTAACACCTCAATCTGGTACAGTACAACTTGCTAAAGGTGTCCAACTAGGCTATTTCGCCCAACATCAATTAGATATCTTGCGTGCTGATGAAAGTCCTCTTTGGCATTTACAAAAGTTAGCTCCGACAAAAACTGAACAAGAGTTAAGAGATTATCTTGGTGGTTTTGCTTTTCATGGTGATAAAGTAAAACAGGCTATTGCCTCTTTCTCTGGTGGTGAAAAAGCACGTTTAGTACTAGCACTGATTGTGTGGCAAAAACCTAATTTATTATTACTAGATGAACCAACAAACCATCTTGATTTAGATATGCGTCAAGCCTTGACAGAAGCTTTGATGGATTATGAAGGATCTTTAGTTGTAGTTTCCCACGATCGCCATTTATTACGTAATACTGTTAGTGAATTTTATCTAGTTCACGATCATACTGTTGATACTTTTGATGGTGATCTTGAAGATTATCAAAAATGGCTGCTTAGTTTAGAAACAGCAGAAAAAGCGGTAACAGAAACGCAAGCAGTAACGAAAGATAATGAATTTTTACAGCGTAAAGAACAGAAACGTCGTGAAGCTGAATGGCGTGAAAAGACTGCACCATTACGCAAAGAAATCCAAAAATTAGAGAAACAATTAGAGCAATACTCGACAAAACTTGCTGAGATAGAAACTGCCTTAGCAGACAACGATCTGTATTTAAATGAAAATAAAGAGAAATTGACACAATTGCTAAGCGATCAAGCAACACTGAAAAAACAACTAGATGCTGTGGAAAGTGAATGGTTAGAAAAGCAAGAAGAATTAGAGAACGCTAAAACCAACGACTAAAAACCCTTTCTCCGTTTTGCACTCAAAACGGAGAAAGCATTTATTTTTGTTTAACTGATTTTTGCCAATTCACTCATACGCCAACGCGGACGAACTTCTACTGCCAATCCAGTTTGCTCTCCAGCTTTTAAACGTAAAAAACCAGCATAAGCAATCATAGCGCCGTTATCAGTACAAAATTGTGGCGCAGGATAAAATACTTCTCCGCCCAATTTTGTCATCAATTCGCCTAAACGCTGTCTTAATTGCTTATTGGCACTTACTCCACCAGCAATCACCAGACGTTTTAAACCTGTATCATGTAAAGCTCGCTGACATTTAATTGCCAATGTATCCACTACTGCTGCTTGGAACGCATAAGCGATATCACAACGCGTTTGCTCATCCTGTTGTGGATACTGGGCAACCGTATTAGCGGCAAAGGTTTTTAATCCTGAGAAACTAAAATCTAATCCAGGACGATCTGTCATTGGACGAGGGAAAACAAAACGATCTGGATTACCTTTTTCCGCTAATCGTGAAAGCGCAGCACCACCGGGATAATCCAATCCTAATAATTTTGCAGTTTTATCAAAGGCTTCTCCAGCGGCATCATCAATCGATTCTCCAAGTAATTGATAATCACCCACCCCATTAACGCGAATCAATTGGGTATGTCCACCAGAAACAAGTAATGCAAGAAATGGAAATGCCGGCACACGCTCTTCCAACATTGGCGCTAATAAATGCCCTTCCATATGATGAACACCCAACGCAGGGACATTCCAAGCATACGCTAACGAGCGAGCAATCATTGAGCCCACTAATAAAGCGCCAGCCAATCCAGGCCCACAAGTATAAGCAACACCATCAATATCCTGTGCTGATAAATTCGCTTCCGCTAATGCCGCTTGAATTAACGGTGCAGTTTTACGAATATGGTCACGTGAAGCCAATTCTGGCACTACACCGCCATAATCAGCATGTAAACTAATTTGTGTATAAAGTTGATTGGCGATTAATCCTTGTTTCTCATCATAAATCGCCACACCGGTTTCATCACAAGAGGTTTCAATCCCTAAAACTTTCATCTGTTTGTTTATCTAACCAAAAATTGGTCGGCATTTTACTCTTTTTTCTTTTGTTTCTCTAGTTCACAACTGAATTACAAACAAAATAAGCTGAATCCTCTCTTTACTTTTTGTCCTAAAATAGATTAAAATTACGGCCTTTATTGAGTAAAGGTTATCTTTGTATAACCATAAAATTGTATAAATTTCATTGAGGTGATTGGCTCATGCCTGTAATTAAAGTTCGTGAAAATGAATCATTTGACGTTGCATTACGTCGTTTCAAACGTTCTTGCGAAAAAGCAGGAATCTTAGCGGAAGTTCGTAGCCGTGAATTCTACGAAAAACCAACAACTATTCGTAAACGTGAAAAAGCATCAGCAGCTAAACGTCATGCTAAAAAATTAGCTCGCGAGAATGCACGTCACACTCGTTTATATTAATTCATTCTTTAATCTAAACGATATATTTTCAAAACCGTGCTTCTTATATAAGAGCACGGTTATTTCTTTCTTATTAACCCACATAATTGTTGGCTAGCTTAAGGTAGATACGATGAAAGGACTCATTCCGCGTACTTTTATTGATGAACTATTAGCACGTACCAACATTATTGATGTGGTTAATTCTCGTGTAAAACTGAAAAAAGCTGGGCAAAATTATCAAGCCTGTTGCCCTTTCCATCACGAAAAAACACCATCTTTTGTTGTTAGTCCTAAGAAGCAGTTTTATCACTGTTTTGGTTGTGGCGCGCATGGTAATGCCATTTCATTTTTGATGGATTACGACAAGATGGAATTCGTCGAAGCGATTGAAGAATTAGCTGCGTTGCAAGGTGTTGAAGTGCCAAGAGAAACATCATCAACAAACACTTATGCAGCAAGCCAACATTATAAAAGTAAGCGTGATTTACACCAATTAATGCAAGATATTGCAGTTTTTTATCAACAGCAATTAACGCAAGTAATGCCGGCGCAGGCTTATTTACAGCAGCGTGGTTTATCTAATGAAGTCATTCAGCGTTTTTCTATTGGTTTCGCTTCTGGAACAAATTCGGTGCTACGCACTTTTGGTCATTCCAATGAAGATCGACAAAAACTGTTAGATACTGGCATGATTACGCAAAACGATCATGGCACTTATTATGATCGTTTTCGCCAACGTATTATGTTCCCAATTCGCGATCGACGTGGTCGTACAATTGCTTTTGGTGGGCGTGTTTTAGGTGACGAAAAACCAAAATATTTGAATTCTCCTGAAATGGCTACCTACCATAAAGGCAATGAATTATATGGGTTATATGAAGCTTTAGAGCAAAATGATAGTCCCGAATATTTATTGGTGGTCGAAGGATATATGGATGTGGTTGCCCTCGCTCAATTTGGCGTCACTAATGCAGTGGCCTCTTTAGGTACTGCCACTACCGGTGAACAAATTCAAATTGCCTATCGTGCCACAGAACAAATTATCTGTTGCTATGATGGTGATAATGCAGGGCGTAGTGCCGCATGGCGAGCATTAGAAAATGCTTTACCGCATCTCTATGATGGTCGCCAATTAAAATTTATCTTTTTGCCAGAAGATGAAGATCCCGATACTTTTATTCGCCAAGTTGGTAAAGAAAAATTTGAAACTTTTTTAGCAGATGCTATTCCAATGAGCGAGTTCTTGTTCCAACATTTATTGGCGCAAGTTGATCTCAGTACTAAAGATGGTCGTAGTAAATTAGCCGCTCTTGCCGTACCACTAATTGATAAAATTCCAGGTGAAACATTACGTTTATATTTACGCAATACGCTAGGACAGAAATTAGGCATCATTGATAGTACTTTGCTTGAAAAAATGCTGCCAACCATGATTGCCAGTGCGACTGAAAAAATGAAAGAAAATACAGCTGCACTAAAATCAACACCAATGCGTTTATTGATTGCATTACTATTGCAAAATCCTGAGCTTGCAGATAAGCCAATTACACGCGTTTTATTGAGTAATCCACAAGTATTACAAGATCTAAATCTACCTGGATTATCATTATTTTTACAGATTTATCAAATATGTACAGAAAAAAGCGGCATTACTACTGGGCAATTGCTTGAGTTTTGGCGTGATAAGGAAGAAGAAAAAATTATTGAAAAATTGGCGATGTGGGATCATCTGATAAAAGATGATAACATTGAAGCCTCTTTTTATGGTAATCTAAAATACTTACATTCTAAAGTAATGGAAAAGCGCATAGAAGCGTTAAAAGCGAAAGATCGAACAGATACTTTATCGCTAGATGAAAAAAAAGAACTGATGGAACTGCTAGCAAACAGTCGAAAATTGCTAGCTTCGGTCTATTCTTCATAAGTATGTGAAGAATGATTTCTGCTAATCAACAATTATTGGATGTCAAAATATGGATCAAAATCCACAATCACAGTTAAAACAATTAATTGCACAAGGCAAGGAACAAGGTTATTTAACCTATGCTGAGGTTAATGACAGCTTACCAGAAGACCTCGTTGACGCCGATCAAATAGAAGACATCATTCAGATGATCAACGACATGGGTATTCAAGTACTTGAAACTGCTCCTGACGCTGATGATCTTATGTTGAACGAAAATGTTACCGATGAAGACGCAGTAGAAGAAGCGACCCAAGTGCTTTCTAGTGTTGAATCTGAAATTGGTCGTACAACAGATCCTGTGCGGATGTATATGCGCGAAATGGGTAGTGTTGAATTATTAACCCGCGAAGGCGAAATTGATATTGCTAAAAGGATCGAAGAAGGAATTAATGAAGTTCAATGCGCGGTTGCAGAATACCCGCAAGCACTTGATCATTTATTACAACAATATGATTTAGTTGAAAAAGGTGAAGTCCGTCTTTCTGATTTAATTACTGGTTTTGTTGATCCAAATGCGGTAGATACCGAAGACTATTCTAAATTTATGAATGATGATGTCGGAGACGATGATGAAGATGAAATGTCTTCTTCTGGTGACAATGTAGGCGACAGTGATGATGACGAAGATAGCGACAATGATTCAGATAGCAGCTCTGATGGTGATTCAGATAACAGCATTGACCCAGAAGTTGCACGTGAAAAATTTACTGCATTAAAAGAACAACATCAAAAAACCGTTGAAGCTATCGAAAAATATGGTCGCGGTAATAAAAAAGCGAGAGATCAAATTACAGCGCTTTCAGAAGTATTCCAACAATTCCGTCTAGTACCAAAACAATTTGATCTTCTTGTGTTATCAATGCGCGATATGATGAAACGTATTCGTACCCAAGAAAGACAAATCCAACGCCTTGCGGTTGAATATGCCAAAATGCCAAAAGGTGCATTCCAAAAAGCATTTATTGGTCATGAAACAAATAATGTTTGGGTAGAAAAAGCCTTAGCTGCTGGCAAAAATTGGTCTGAAAAATTAAAAGACTATGAAAACGATATTCGTCATGCAATTGAATTACTTAAACTAATCGAACAAGAAAGTGGTTTAACCATCACACAAATCCGTCAAATTGGTGAAAAAATTTCACAAGGCGAATTAAAAGCACGCCGAGCAAAAAAAGAGATGGTTGAGGCTAACTTACGTTTAGTTATCTCTATTGCGAAAAAATATACTAACCGAGGATTACAATTCCTTGATTTAATTCAAGAAGGTAATATCGGTTTGATGAAAGCAGTAGATAAATTTGAATATCGTCGTGGTTATAAATTCTCTACTTATGCAACTTGGTGGATTCGTCAAGCAATTACCCGTTCGATTGCTGACCAAGCACGTACTATTCGTATTCCTGTGCATATGATTGAAACGATTAATAAACTGAATCGTATCTCTCGTCAAATGCTACAAGAAATGGGACGTGAAGCTTCTCCAGAAGAATTAGCAGAACGCATGGGCATGCCGGAAGATAAAATTCGCAAGGTATTGAAAATTGCCAAAGAACCTATTTCTATGGAAACTCCAATTGGTGATGACGATGATTCACATTTAGGTGACTTTATCGAAGACAATACTTTAGAGCTTCCTCTAGATTCTGCAACAGCACAAAGCTTAAAAGTAGCAACACACGAAGTGCTAGAAGGTCTAACACCTCGTGAAGCGAAAGTGCTAAGAATGCGTTTTGGTATTGATATGAATACCGACCATACACTAGAAGAAGTGGGTAAACAGTTTGATGTAACACGTGAACGTATTCGTCAAATTGAAGCCAAAGCATTACGTAAATTACGTCACCCAAGCCGTTCAGAAACATTACGTAGTTTCTTAGACGAATAAGCGAACAAAAAATCAAAGCATAAATAAGGTCGAGTGAAATACTCGACCTTTTTCTAGTTATATACAATTACATAGATAATCTTGGAATCCATAAAGAAAAATTAGGAAACACTATCATTAATGTAATTACAATAAACACTATTGATAAATATGGTAATAAATACTTTAATGTTTTATCCAATTTAACTTCTGCAATCCCCATTGTTATAAACAACACACCTCCCACAGGAGGAGTAACACCTGCATATACTAAGACAACAATCATAATAATTGCGAATTGTATAGGATCAATTCCATACTGATACGCTATTGGCATTAATATCGGTGCCACAATAATAGTAGCTGCAATAGTTTCAATAAACATACCAATAAATAGCAAAAAACCAACCAATAAAAATAATATAATGTATGGATTGTCTGTGATACCAGTTAAGAAATGAATAATAATTTCTGGAAGGCGAGTAAACGCAATTATCCAAGACAACACAGTAGCTCCTGAGATAATCAGAGTACACATCGCTGTCATTGCTGCAGCATTTATGATCGCTTTTTTTATACCTTGAAAAGTCAATTCTTTATGGTAAATACCGACAAATATGGAGTAAATAACTGCGATTGCTCCTGCTTCTGTTGGTGTAAAAAAGCCTGCCAAAATTCCACCAATAATAATAAATGGCATAAATAAAGCTAAATACGCAGATCTAAATGCTTGACATAATAATTCCTTTGAAGCTTTCTTTTCCCCTCCTAAATTAAATTTTTTAGCATAATAGAATGTAACAATAACCAATCCTATCGCTATCGCAATTCCAGGAATAACACCTGCCAAAAATAAATCTTTGATAGAAAGTCCGGTCAAAGAAGCAAAAATAATTGCCGTCAAACTTGGAGGAATAATAGGGCCTAATGAACCAGCAACTGCTTGAAGTACAGCACTCATTCCAGCAGGATAGCCATTTTTTTTCATGGAAGGAATCATTAAAGAACCTACAGCAGCAGTATCAGCTGCTGCAGATCCTGAAACACCAGCAAATACTACAGATGTTGAAATATCTATCATGCCTAATCCACCTCTAAAGTGCCCAACCAAGCATTTTGACAAATAAATTAATCTCTTAGATATTCCCCCGTGTTCCATCAGTTCACCAGCTAACATAAAAAGTGGAATAGCTAGCAAAGAAAATGTATTTAATCCAGAAAATAGCCTTTGTGAGATCAATGTAAGTGGAAGATCATTAGAAGTAATAGCTATTACAGCACTTAGTCCCATAGAAAAAGCAATAGGAACACCCAATAAAATTAAAATAAAAAAAACTATAAATGCTACAATTAACATGGTTCCTTGCCTCTACGTTCTATTAATAATCTCATCTGTTCTATTAGCATCAATATTCCACCTATAGGAATGGCTAAATTTATTAGCCACATTGGGACATTTAATAGTGGCGATAAAACACTAATATTATTAATACACAATTTATATCCAAAATATATTATTAGGCTTATATATATAATAGATATAATATCGACAATTATGTATGGTATATATCCTAATTTTCTCCCTAAGAAGGATAATAAAATATCGAATGTGATATTAGCACCTTTTGCTACAGTAATACTGGCAGAAACCCATGCTAACCAAATAAACAAAAATCTGGACAACTCCTCTGTCCAAGCAAATGGAGTTGTCGTAAGAAATCGAGAGAAAATACCTAATGAAACTGTAATAACTAATAAAGAAAATAAAAAAATGATAAGCCACTCTCTTAAATAATTAATCAACTTCATTGAGAAATTTCCTTATATAATTCTTGTAAATTATATTTATTAATAAAGTCATTAACCATACCTGCAGTTTTCTCCTTCAGAAGAGTTAAATCGACACTATTAAAAATTACACCTTTATCTACTAAATAATTTCTCCACTTCTGATCTGTGTCATGGCTCTTAACATAAAAATTGTCTACTGCATAACTAACTGCTTGGGCAATCCATTCTTTTTCTTGTTTACTTAATGACTGATATTTAGATTCGCTTATATTCAAAGCAGTAAATGTCATAGCATGTTGTGTTTCATACCAGTTTTTAGCAACTTCATTAATTTTAATAGAACTTAAAAATTCAGGATTACCTTCCATACCATCAACTACACCTGTTTGTATTGCAGTATAAGCTTCTCCAGATGGAATAGGATTTGGAGTTGCTCCAATATGTTTGATTGTATCTACTAATGTAGGAGAATTAGGTGTTCTAATCTTAATACCAGAAAAATCATTACTGCTTTTTAGCGGATTTTTCAAAATAATATTTCGATATGCTACAGGCTGTATACTAAGAAGCCTTACACCAGATTTAACAGTAATTTCATCTATCATTGGTTTCATAATATTTGATGAAAAAAGCTTCTTAATTGTATCCCTATCCTTAAAAATATACGGTAAATCCAGTATACCTATTGGAGGATAATAAGATCCAATAATACTTGTATCTGAAATAGACATATCAACAGTGCCTAATTTCATTCCTTCAAAAAGTTCTACTTGCCCTCCAAGTATTCCATTGGGATAAATATCAACCGTTAAATTTCCACTTGATATTTCCTTCAATTTTTCAGAAAAATCTGATACCAAAATATGATTAACATTATCTGTCGTCATATGATGTGCTAATCTTAAAACTGTCGCTGACACATTAGTGGAAATCAAAGTTACCCCCATTACCAGCAATGATTTCATAGTCATTTTTTTCATAAAAAATCTCCTTTATTTCAGGCAAGATAAGAATCACAAACAGCTTCCACATAGTAATTTTTATGGAATTTAAATTTCATAATATTAAAAAAAAAAACAAAAATTCTGTTAACAAGATCACAATTTAAAAATAAAAATTTATTTTTTCTTTATCAATAGATGAAGATCTTATGAAAACTTAGCTAGTTTATTTTTAAAAATCAATAATATAAATACTTTTGTAGTTAAAAACTGATAGATTAACCATTTTTTATAAATGTGAACACGATCAAAAAATGAAAAATTAATTCTTTAATAAGCAATTAATAAAATATATATTTCGATTACAAATTTCTAATTATCCACTTAAGATTGAAATTTGTAATATCCATATCACAGTTCTTTTCATAAGGAGATTCATATGTTCAAGTCATTATCACTCACAATAGCTTGCTTAGCCTTAGCAGTAACAAACTCTTATGCAGATAAAATCACACTAAAATTAGCTCATGATCTGGATCGCAATCATTCAGTCAGCAAAGCATTTGATCATTTCGCAAAAGATGTAGCTAAACTATCCAATAATGAGATTAAGATTCGTATTTATGGAAATGGTCAGATGGGTGGGGCTAGAGAAACTATGGAACTCCTCCTTGAAGGAGGACTTGATATGACAAAAGGTTCTAGTAACTTGGAATCATTTGCTGATATTTATAAAGTATTTAGTCTTCCATACCTATTTCGAGATAAAAAACATCATGATGCAGTAGTCTATGGTGAAATTGGTAGAAATATTATGCAGTCAACGCAAGATAAAGGATTCTTTGCATTAGCTGCTTACGATACAGGAACTAGAAGTTTTTATTCCAATAAAGATATCGTTAATCCATCAGATCTCAAAGGCATTAAAGTTAGAGTTCAACCATCACAAACTAGCATTAAGATGGTTGAATTAATGGGAGGCTCGCCTACTCCAGTATCCTTTAGTGAAATCTACACTGCTTTACAACAAGGAATCATCGATGGAGCTGAAAATAATATTCCTACTTGGGTTAATGCACGACATATAGAGTTAGTCAAAGTTTATTCAGAAGATGAACACACTTCTGTACCTGATTTTCTTGTGATTTCGACAAAAAGTTGGAACAAATTAGATGAAAAACAAAAGGAAATTATTAAACAGGCTGCTCGAAACTCTGAATTATGGCATGGAGATGTATGGGCAAAAGAAATGAAACAAGCCAGAGAAGATGCTATTAAATTAGGAGGAAAGATAGTTAAAAGTAATAAAGATGAATTTAAAAAATTAGTTCAACCAATTTATGATGAATATAGGAAAGATCCCGAAAATGCTAAATTATTAGATCTAATTGACAATGCAGGAAAATAAATTTTAGAAAGGAGACCATCATGTCTAAACTAACTCTATATCTCAATAAACTTATTGAGTTTATATTAATTCTATTGATGGTCTTTTTAACTCTATGTGTAATCTGGCAAGTAATTAGTAGATATATATTGAATTCTCCTAGCACGATTACAGAAGAGTTATCAAGATTTTTAATGATTTATACATGTTTACTTGGAGCAAGCTATGCAGTAGGTAAGCAGAAACATCTATCTATTGATCTTATATTCTCATATCTTAGCCCACATAAAAAAGATATGTTAATAATCATTATAAATATTATTATCGCTCTTTTTTCTATCATTATATTCTATGGAGGATTTACACTTACCAAGAATACTTTTAGTAGCTTACAAACATCACCTGCCTTACAGATAAAAATGGGATATATTTATATGATATTACCTATAAGTGCATCAATTATATTTTATTATTCTATCTGTGAAATTATTAATAATATCAAAATACATAAAACTAATAAGGAGTAAGAAATTATGGAAGGTTATATTGCATTTGTACTATTTGCTAGTTTCTTCTTATTAGTATTTATAGGTCTACCTATTTCATTTGCCATTGGTATCGCAACTACATTATCTATGATTCTAATGTTTCCTGTTGATACTGCAATTTCTATCATTTCCCAAAGATTAGCAAACGGAATAGATAATTTTGCACTCCTTGCTATACCATTTTTCATACTTTCTGGAAATCTAATGAATCATGGTGGTATCGCTATCAGATTAATCAATTTTGCAAAAATATTGATTGGTAATAAACCTGGTTCTCTATATCATGTAAACGTACTAGCTAATATGATGTTTGGTTCTATATCCGGATCTGCCACAGCATCAGCTGCTGCAGTAGGTGGAACTTTAGTTAAAATCCAACAGCAAGAAAAATATGATCCAAATATTTCAGCCGCTGTTAATATATCATCTTGTATATCTGGCTTACTAATTCCTCCTTCAAATGTATTGATTGTTTATTCATTAACTGCAGGAGGAATATCTGTTGGCGCATTATTTGTGGCAGGATATATACCAGGAATATTGATGGGACTTTCTGTAATGGTGGTCGCAGCTTTACTATCAAGAAAAGCATTTAAAAATAAAAGCTCTGAAAAAATAACATTTCATGATTTTTTAGTTTCTTTTTGGCAAGCATTACCAAGCTTATTACTTGTTGTCATTGTTGTCGGGGGTATAGTTATTGGAGCTTTCACAGCAACCGAAGCCTCAGCAATTGCCGTATTGTATACTTTTATACTTTCTGTCGTTATATATCGAACAATCCCATTAAAACAATTACCTTCATTACTATTAGAATCTGTCATTATGACTAGTGTAATCATGTTATTAGTTGGATTTTCTGTTGGGATGTCATGGGCAATGACTAATGCAGATATACCTTTCTGGATCAGTGAATCCCTATTAAATATTTCTGATAATCCATTCACGATCTTAATGATCATTAACATAATTCTTTTAATTGTGGGAATATTTATGGATATGACCCCTGCAGTCCTTATTTTTGCTCCGATTTTTTTACCAATAGTTCAAGATCTTAACATTGATCTAATTCATTTCGGCATCATCATGGCTGCTAATTTATGCATCGGACTATGTACACCTCCTGTAGGGACAGCTCTCTTTGTTGGTTGTTCTGTTGGTGAGGTCAAAGTACAAAATGTAATAAAACCACTACTACCTATGTATCTTGCATTATTCATTATTGTAATGCTTATTACATATGTACCAGGACTATCGCTATTCTTACCAAAATTATTTGGGTTAATATAGATTAGGTAATGCTAAGAATTATATAAAAAAGGCCTCTGATCCCTTATGGAACAGAGGCCAAGAGGCACTACAGGAATAATATTTTATTTTTTATGCTGCTACTTTAGGTTCTACATGTGCTCCTTTTTTAAGATGTTCTTGCTTTCCTACTTTCTTAGCAATCAAATGATGTTTCACACCTTTTTCTTGCTTAGCTGCACTAATATGCTTTCTTTCCATAGCCATAGGCTTTTTCGCTTCAGGATTTAATTCATGTTTCGGCATGATTTGTTCTGCTTTAGCTTTAGGTTCTACTTGATGAGGTAAATCCCCAGCTGCTTGTGCAACACCAACAGTTGCCATCGCAAAAACAGAAACTAACAATGAACTAACAAGCATTTTTTTATTAACTAACATAATTGAATACTCCTTATAGAGTGTTTTTGTTTTTTTATGAACGGAAACCGTTCGCCTTCATGTGGCGCATCTTAGTCCTGAATAATTAGCCGAAAATGAGTAACTACACCGATTTATTTCAAAAGAAAAAATAAATTTGTATCTTTTTTAGCCATAGCTCTTATAGGTTATTTTTAATACCGCAATAATGTGATCTAAATCACATAAAAAATCAAACACATACAATATTGTGATATATATCACATTTATTAAAAAGTTGTAAAAAAATTTTATTTGAACCGCATCACATTTTTGAGATCAAAAATTTCTCGTTTTTAAAACTATGTGTTAATTTTTGCACGAAATTTCTTCTCCATTATTGAGGATCAAATTATGGCTTCTACACAAACAAAATTACGCATACAAAATTTTGGTCGTTTCCTCTCCAATATGGTAATGCCAAATATCGGGGCATTTATCGCTTGGGGATTTATCACTGCACTATTTATTCCAACTGGTTGGATTCCTAATGAAACTCTAGGAAAACTTGTTGGACCAATGATCACTTACTTACTACCATTATTAATCGGCTACACCGGTGGACGTTTAGTAGGTGGCGATCGTGGTGCTGTTGTTGGTGCAATCACTACTATGGGTGTTGTTGTCGGTTCAGATATCCCAATGTTTTTAGGTGCAATGATTGCAGGCCCGCTTGGTGGTTTCGCAATCAAAAAATTTGATAAATGGGTAGATGGCAAAATCAAAAGTGGTTTTGAGATGTTAGTAAATAACTTCTCAGCAGGTATCATCGGTATGATTTGTGCATTAATTGCATTCTTAGCCATTGGTCCAGCAGTAAAAACATTATCTACTGCACTCGCAGCAGGCGTTGATGTTCTTGTTAAAGCAAATTTACTACCATTAACTTCACTTTTTGTTGAACCTGCAAAAATCCTATTCTTAAACAACGCAATTAACCATGGTATTTTCTCACCATTGGGTATTCAACAATCACAAGAATTTGGTCAATCTATTTTCTTCTTAATTGAAGCAAACCCAGGCCCAGGTTTAGGTGTGTTACTTGCTTATATGTTATTTGGTAAAGGTTCTGCAAAACAAACTGCAAGTGGCGCTGTAATTATTCACTTCTTCGGTGGTATTCATGAAATCTACTTCCCATATGTATTAATGAATCCACGTCTTATCCTAGCAGTTATCGCTGGCGGTATGTCAGGTGTATTAACACTTACTTTAACTCATTCTGGTCTTGTTGCTCCAGCTTCACCAGGTTCGATTTTTGCTGTATTACTTATGACGCCAAAAGCTTCTATGTTCGGCGTAATTCTTGCCGTCATTATTGCTTGTGCAGTGTCATTCGTGATCGCATCATTCTTCTTAAAACTACAAAAAACGGAAGGTTCTTTAGAAGAAGCGACAGCGCAAGTTAAAAATCTTAAAGCTGCACCAACAACAAATGTGAATCATGTTGAAATCAACTATGCTGGTTTGAAAAAAATCTTTGTTTCTTGCGATGCCGGTATGGGTTCAAGTGCAATGGGTGCAAGTATGCTTCGTAAAAAAGTGAAAGAAGCTGGCTTATCAGTTGAAGTAGCAAACTGCGCTATTAACGACTTACCTGAAGATGCTCGTTTAGTTATTACCCACCAAGACTTAACTTTACGTGCTAAACAACATGTTCCAAATGCAGTACATCTTTCATTAACCAACTTCTTAGATAACAAATTCTATGACAGCTTAGTTAATGAATTAAAAGCAGAACTTAATGCAAAGCCAGTACAGGCAACAACTGAAAGTGCCACGAAAGAAACTTTCGCCTTAGCTGCTAACCAAGTATTTTTAGGATTAAGCGCAGCAACTAAAGAAGAAGCTATCCGTTTTGCTGGTGAACAACTTGTTAAAGGTGGTTTCGTACAACCAAGTTATGTTGAAGCAATGTTAGAACGTGAAAAACTTGTATCTACTTATCTTGGTGAAGGTGTTGCGGTACCTCATGGTACTATTGAAGCAAAAGATGCTGTATTGAAAACCGGGATTGTATTCTGTCAATATCCAAATGGTGTTCGTTTCACTGATGAAGAAGATGGCGTAGCAAAATTAGTGATTGGTATTGCTGCACGCAATAATGAACATATCCAAGTGGTATCTGCAATTACCAACGCATTGGATAGCGAAGAAGCAATCAACACTCTCACTACTACAGGCGATGTAGAAAGAGTGCTAGCATTACTTAAAGGTTAATATGAAGTAAGAACGTAGTGTAACCACTACGTTCTTTTTATTTAGGAGAATTAGAATGAAAGCATTACATTTTGGTGCAGGTAATATTGGACGTGGTTTTATTGGTAAATTACTTGCTGATGCAGGTATCCACGTTACCTTCGCTGATATTAATGAAACAGTAATCAATCTATTGAATAAACAACAATCATACTCGGTAAAAATTGTTGGTGAAGGACAAAATAAAATCGAGATCGTCAAAAATGTTGATGGACTCAATTCAGCTAATCAAGATCAATTGTTAGCCAAAATCCAAGAAGTCGATCTGATCACTACCGCAATCGGCGCAGGCGTATTAAAAATTATCTCTAAATCATTAGCGCAAGGTTTATTGGCACGTATCCAACAAGGCAATACCAAACCATTAAATGTGATTGCTTGTGAAAATATGGTTCGTGGAACTACCGCCTTAAAAGAACACATTTTCGCGCATTTATCCGAAGATGAACAAAAACTCGTTAGTCAATATGTTGGTTTTGTTGATTCAGCCGTAGATAGAATTGTGCCACCAATAGAAGCTAATGCAGAAGATCCACTACAAGTCACAGTTGAAGAATTTAGTGAATGGATTGTCGATGAAACTCAATTCAAAGGCGAAATTCCTAATATTCCAGGTATGGAACGTACTGATAATTTAATGGCGTTTATCGAACGTAAATTATTCACGCTCAACACTGGACACGCTGTAACAGCTTATTTAGGGAAATTAGCTGGCTATCAATTTGTAAAACAATCAATTGATGACGAAAATATCAAGCAACAAGTAAAAGCAGTAATGCAAGAAAGTGGTGCTGTATTAATCAAACGTTATCATTTTGATCCTGTAGCTCATGAGGCCTATATTGAAAAAATCCTCAAACGTTTTGCAAATCCATATTTACAAGATGATGTTGATCGTGTTGGTCGTGAACCTTTACGCAAACTCAGCTATAATGACCGCCTTATCAAGCCATTACGAGGCACTTTGGAATACCAATTACCTCATAGCATGATTTGTAAAGCAGTAGCCGCAGCATTATGTTATACCAACGCTAATGATCCACAAGCCGTAGAACTGCAACAAACCCTTGCAGAACAAGGCGTTATTGCAACTTTAACTAAATATACTGGCCTTGACGACCAAGCGATTTTTGCTGAAATTGCACAAGCATATGCTGCATTAAAACACTAATTGTTTAGGAAAGGGTCTAAATGATCGAAGAAAAACTTAATGAAGTTACCACTGCACGCGGTTTAATTATTGCAGCAGTAACCATTTTTGATGAAGCGATTGATCATTTAATTAATAAGGTTTTTCGTAAAACAGATTTTGTGGTTGAATCCGTTATTGAATCACTCTTTGAACATTCAGGCCCTTTATTCGACTTTAAAATACGTCTTAAAGTACTTTTAGGCTTAGGCGTTATTTCCAAAGAAATTTTTGAAGATATTAATGCCTTTATCAAATTAAAGGAAATCATTAACAATCAAGAACAAGAAGCCTCTTTCAGTGATCCTATGTTCTTGAAATTTATCCAACAGTTACATTGCATTAAAGAATCTTTATTTATAAAAGATCCTATTCCCGATCCTAATGCAACAGATTCACTATTAGAACAAGTCAAAATTATCCGTTGGGAAAAAATGATTCGTTCCTATTTAATTCTTTCTATTTTGCATATTAATGAAGCGTTGCAAATAGAGAGTCCTTTGTAATCCATTCTACTATCCAGCAATATATTCTTGTATATTCTCAGCATATTTAGCAAAGTTTTTATGTTGAATAGAAGATTGCCTATATTTAGATTATTACATTATTCCGCATAGATTGGATGAATATATGGACTATTCTGCCGTTCATTTTTTCTGTGATCTAGATCTCTTTTTTTTCATTTCCTATTTTCTTAGGATAACCCTCGAAAATAATTCGCGAATTAATTACTAGGCTGTTCAATATTATTTTTATCTAAGGTAGCAAAATAAATATCAGTACATACAACTGATATTAATCTTTAGCCATTCTTAATGATAAAAATATGATCTACTAAGGATATTTTTATGGATCAAAATAAACTTTCAATAAAAGAAAAAATTGGCTACGGCATGGGAGATGCTGGATGTAATATTATTTTCGGCGCCATCATGTTATTCGTGAATTATTTTTACACCGATATTTTTGGTCTAGCTCCAGCATTAGTTGGTGTATTACTACTATCTGTCAGAATTATTGACGCAATCACCGACCCTATTATGGGTGCCATTGCCGATAGAACACAAAGTAAATATGGTCGCTTCCGTCCTTATTTATTATGGATAGCATTTCCTTACGCTTTGTTTAGTGTGTTAATGTTTACAACTCCTGATTGGAGTTATAACAGTAAAGTGATTTATGCTTTCGTCACTTATTTCCTTTTATCCATTACTTACACCGCAATTAATATCCCTTACTGTTCTCTTGGTAGCGTGATTACTAACGATCCAAAAGAACGTGTTGCTTGTCAATCTTATCGTTTTGTTTTAGTTGGTATCGCAACATTATTACTCTCACTTACATTATTACCAATGGTGGAATTTTTTGGTGGCGATGACAAGGCTAAAGGTTATCAAATCGCGATGACTATTCTCGCCTTTATTGGTATGTGTATGTTCCTTTTCTGTTTCGCGACAGTACGTGAACGTATTCGTCCAGCTATTCCAACCAATGATGATTTAAAAGCTGATCTTAAAGATGTTTGGAAAAATGACCAATGGGTAAGAATTTTACTGTTAACACTCTGTAATGTTTGCCCTGGTTTTATCCGAATGGCAGCAACTATGTACTATGTTACTTGGGTAATGCAACAAAGCGCACATTTTGCAACTTTATTTATTAGTCTAGGTGTTGCAGGAATGATGGTAGGCAGTATGTTAGCGAAAGTATTGACTGATCGCTGGTGCAAATTAAAAGTCTTCTTCTGGACTAATATTGTATTAGCAATCTTTTCATGTGCATTTTATTTCTTAGATCCTCATGCCACAGCATTAATCGTCGTACTTTATATCTTATTAAACATCCTACATCAAATCCCATCACCATTACATTGGTCATTGATGGCAGATGTTGATGATTATGGTGAATGGAAAACTGGAAAACGTATTACCGGCATTAGTTTCTCTGGTAACCTATTCTTCCTCAAACTTGGACTTGCTATCGCTGGTTCTATGGTAGGTTTCCTTCTCTCTTGGTATGGCTATGACGCAAGTGCCACAGCCCAAAGCGAGTCTGCTCTCAATGGTATCATGCTACTATTTACAGTAATTCCTGGTATCGGTTATCTCATTACTGCTGGTGTAGTAAGACTCTTAAAAGTAGATCGCGAATTTATGAAACAAATTCAAATCGACTTAGAAAAACGTCGTAATAATTATCAAGAACTTAACGAATTGCATACACATAAAGCTATTTAAACCAGAGGTATTACATAAATAATTACCTATCCAAATCCATTTATTGAACAACGTGCTGATCCCTTTATCTTACAAAAAGATGGTTATTATTATTTTATTGCTTCAGTGCCAGAATATGATCGTTTAGAAATACGTCATGCTGATTCATTACTAGGTTTACGCGAGGCAATTCCTACCGTAGTTTGGCGTAAGCCTGCATCTGGTCCTATGAGCCAACTTATTTGGGCACCAGAATTGCACTATTTAGCAGGAAAATGGTATATCTATTTTGCGGCAGCACATACTCAACAACTAGATCACCTTGGTATGTTCCAACATCGTATGTTTATACTTGAATGCAGCGATGCAGCCCCTTTAACAGGCACTTGGATCGAGAAAGGTCAAATGAAAACTCAGTTTGATACTTTTGCATTAGACGCTACGACATTTTCTCATCAAGGCAAACAATGGTATCTCTGGGCGCAAAAAGATCCTAATATTCCAGGGAACTCTAATTTATACCTTTGTGAAATGGAAAATCCATGGACACTAAAAGGCTCACCTATGATGCTTAGCCGTCCAGAATATAATTGGGAATGTCGCGGTTTTCTAGTTAATGAAGGACCTGCAGTATTGAAACATGGGGATAAACTATTTATTAGTTACTCCGCCAGTGCTACTGATGAAAATTATTGTATTGGCTTACTCTGGATTGATATTCATGCAGATCCTTATGACATCACTAATTGGCACAAATCACCAACACCTGTATTCCGTACCAGTTATGAAAATCATCAATATGGTCCAGGACACAATAGTTTTACCAAAGATAGTCATGGTGAAGACGTTTTAGTGTATCACGCACGTAATTACACCGAAATTGTTGGAGATCCGCTCTATGATCCTAATCGTCATACACGTTTAAAATTAATTAAATGGGACGAAAATGGAATGCCTAATTTTGGTGTTCCACAACCAGATACAACGGCATAAAATTATCCACGAAAAAGCCCTGCTCTCTTTTGATCTGTACCCTAAAAGTTGGACTGATTATCCAACAAACAGAGGTGCAGATTTTTTATGACTAAATATACCCAAGCTTTTAAACAACAAGCCATTGATTTTTATGTTAAACATCACGAAAGTTTGTCATTCACTTGTCGTACTTTTCACATTCCGAAAAGAACATTAAGACGTTGGATTGCTCAATTTCGACATTCAGGTAGTAATGGCTTAGCTATCCTTCATACTAAGAGAACGTATTCTCCTGACTTCAAATATCAAGTCATCCAAACCATCCAACGGGATAAATTGAGTCTAGAAAGCGCTAGCCTGCATTTTGGTATCGCAAATTCTAGTGCGATTAGTCAATGGTTGAAAAGTTTTCAGCAATACGGTATAGAGGGATTATTACCTAAACCCAAAAGACACACTGCAATGAAAAAAACACGTTATGCCAAAATGCCGCCACCACCGAAAACAGAAGAAGAACGTTTACGCTTAAGAATCCTAGAACTAGAAACGGAGAATGCTTACCTAAAAAGTGTCAAGCATTAGACCAAGAAAAAGCGAGGAAAAGGCTGCTATCATCCAAGGATTAAGAGTACAGTATCCCTTAACCCTCTTGTTAGTTTATGCAGAATTAGCAAGAAGTACTTTCTTTTATCATTTACAGGGCAAAAGCAAGCCAGTGGATAACAATAAGTCCATCAAAGAGCAGATTATTGCCATCAAACGGCAGCATCCCCATTATGGTTATCGTCGTGTCACGAGGCAGTTAGATAAGGTTAATCATAAACGGGTGCAACGTCTGCTCCAAGAGCTAGGATTACAAGTAAAAAGGAAACCGCCACGAAAATATTCTTCCTATCAAGGGCAAGTGGGCAAAATTGCACCGAATCGCTTACAACGAGATTTTCGTGCTACCCATCCAAATCAAAAGTGGTTGACGGATATTACCGAGTTTAATGTTAATGGCGAAAAACTCTATTTTTCCCCTATTTTGGATTGCTATAACAATGAGCTGATTGCCTATCAATGGAGTCGTCATCCAAATAGTGATTTAGTGAACCGAATGGTACGCCAAGCGATTACCCGGCTCTCTGAAGGCGACACGCCAATTTTACATTCAGACCAAGGCATACAGTACCAAATACCGAGTTACCAACACTTATTGGTTGAACATCACATCGTACAAAGTATGTCAAGGAAGGGAAATTGTCTAGACAATGCAGCAATGGAGAGTTTCTTTGGACGAATGAAAGTGGAGTGCTTTTATGGAAAAGTGTTTCAGACGATTGCAGAACTTGAAGCGGCTATCAAAGATTATGTTCGCTATTATAATGAGGAGCGTATACAATTGAAACTAAATGGACTGAGTCCGGTACAATACCGACTTCAGTCCATCTGATTATTGTCTAACTTTTCGGGGTCAGATCATTTGCAGGGCTTTTTCAACATTATTTACTACTAAGCTAAAAATAAAAATACTACTAAATCAATTCATCTTTTAACTCTACTTCACTATTTTCACTTCTATTTTCTACAAAACTCTCACGAAATACTTTAGGACTCACACCAACTTTCTTCTTAAAAACCCTTGAAAAATACAGAGGATCTGTAAATCCGACATTACGTGAAATAGCACCAATCGGTATATTAGTTGTAAATAACAGCTGCTTCGCATAATTAATTCGCTGATCATCCCGCCATTTTAAAATGGACATCCCCATTTCCTGACTAAATAAATGAATCAATCGAGAAGGCGATAAATATACATGAGCAGCAATTTCATTAATACTATAATCTTGTTTTATATCATCCATCATATAATTAATCGCTTGCAAAATTCTAGCATCAATTTTTCTTGAAAAACTTGCTGGTTGCAGACGCTTACAACGAATTAACAATTGTTCTAAATAATTTTCTGCTAATTCTGTAGAATAAGATTGTGTCGATTTACTTTGTTCCTCAACATCAATAAATAATTTTTCAATACAGTGATAAGATTGCTGATCAATATTTCTGGTTAATAAAATTCCATCAATATTTTCTTCCCATTGCAAAAAGTCTTTCCAATATCCTCTTGGACGGAAATAAATCCAACGGTGATACCAACTCTCCATTTCTGGATGGCGTTGATAATTATGTATAATATGTGGTGGAAATAGAATTAAATCGCCTTTTTTTACTGAGAAATATTCTTTTCCTGAATAAATATATCCCATACCTTGTGTAGTAAGATTTAATATATATCCTTTCATACCATTTGGTCGATCAATAATAAAATCCAGTATTTCACCTTGATGAATAGGTGTTAGCCCTGCTACCAAATGCAGATCAAATTTATATCCAGGCAATAAAGGATTATTATTTTCCATAATAGACAAACCTTCCCAATAATATGATTTAACTAAACAACAAAATGCATTTATCAGTAATTACTGATAAATGCATATTCTATACAAAATTAGGATGATGTATTGTTTTTATTTTAAAAGACGTTTGAACTCACGAATTTTTGTATCTTCATCAATAACTACCATCTCAACATTAGCAATGTCGGCAAAATTATCCAACATTTCTTGTGTAACTGCTTGAGAATAAGTTGAGTGGTGAGCTGCACCAGCATAAATCCACGCTTCCCCAGAAACAGCAAGATTTGGTAATGGCTTCCATAATGCCCTTGCTACTGGGAGATGAGGCATATCTTCTGGAGGAGTAACAGTTTCAAGATGATTACTCACAAAACGGAAATGATCGCCTAAATCAATTAAAGAAAGATTGATCGCTCTACCCGCTTTTCCAGTAAACACAAGACGAGCAACATCACATTTACAACCTATAGTATGCAAATGAATTTCAAGACGAGGGCGAGCTGCAGCAATTGAAGGACAAACTTCTAACATATGGGCACCAAGCACCTGATCTTCTGCAGAGAAATGATAGGTATAATCTTCCATAAATGAAGTACCACCAGGTAATCCTTTAGTCATTACCTTCACTATTCGGGTCATTGCGGCTGTTTTCCAATCTCCCTCACCACCGAAACCATAGCCTTTATCCATTAAACGTTGTGTCGCTAAACCAGGAAGATTTGTTAATCCAACAAGATCTTCAAAATTATTAGTAAATGCCTTACAACCTTTTTCTTCTAAGAAACGTTCTAAACCAAGTTCTAAGCGAGCTTCTTGTTGTAAAATTTGACGTGATGCTGGTGTTGTTAGCAGCTCTTCTGCAACTTCATATTGTTGGCAATACTCTTCAATAAGTTTCTCAACATCTTCATCACTAACAGCATTTACGACTTTTGCTAAAGCACCAACACTATAAGCGTTAACCTCAAAACCAAATTTGATTTGTGCTGAAACTTTGTTACCTTCTGTCACTGCAACTTGACGCATATTATCGCCAAATCTAGCAACTCTTAAATTCTGAGCTTCATTCCAACCAATCGCTGCACGTCCCCACTGATCTAATGCATAGTGCACAGTAGGATTTTTCCAATGCCCTACAATAACTTTTCTATTAATACCTAAACGGGTACAAATAAAGCCAAATTCTCTATCGCCATGTGCACTTTGATTGGTATTCATAAAGTTCATATCAATGCTATTCCATGGCAAAGCAGCATTAAATTGAGTATGCAAATGGACAAATGGTTTATTTAAACTTTGTAATCCTTTGATCCACATTTTTGCTGGCGAAAATGTATGCATCCATAAAATAATACCGACGCAATTTTTATCATTATTTGCTGCTAAACAAAGATCATAAATTTCAGTTGGGCTTTTTGCTGTTCCTTTATAAACGATCGGCATGGAAATTTGTTGGCTTTGGTTAAAATTCGCCACGATTTCTTGGCTATCTTTATCTACTGTGGCAAGCACCTCTTCGCCATATAATGTTTGTGAACCAGTGATAAACCATAATTGTTGTTGATAAATTTTTTGCATAAATGTCACCTTTTATCTTGCTCTGTCATTTTTGTCCATAATAGGCATCGCTACCATGTTTTCTAAAATAGTGTTTATCAAGAATATGTTGATCAATTCTTGTTAACTCTGGATTCAGTAATTTGCTAAATAAAGCCATCTTGGCCACTTCTTCTAAGACCACTGCATTATGTACCGCATTATCAGGTGAATTACCCCAGGCAAACGGCCCATGCTCGCTGACCACAATCCCTGGAATAGCTAAAGGATCTTGTTGTTGAATAGTTTCAATGATCACTTTCCCTGTGTTTTTCTCATAGGCTTCTTTGATTTCTTGCTCTGTTAATGCACGACTACATGGAATATCGCCATAAAAATAGTCCGCATGTGTTGTTCCTAACGCAGGAATTGCTTTTTTCGCTTGCGCCCAAACTACCGCGTAAGGTGAATGTGTATGAACAATGCCCTTGATCTCTGGATATTGGCGATAAAGTTCTATATGCGTTAATGTATCTGAAGATGGTCGTAATTTACCTTCAACCACATTACCACTGAGATCCACTACTACCATACTGTCTGCGGTCAACTTGTCATAATCAACGCCACTTGGTTTTATCACCATAAATTGACGATCTTCGGTAATCCCTGAAACGTTTCCCCATGTAAAAGTAATCAATTTATATTTAGGTAATGCCATATTGGCTTGATAAACCTGTTCTTTTAAATAACTGATTTCATAACGATTAAAAGTCATAACGTTGTCCTATTTCTCAGTTTGAGCCGCAGTTGCCATAATGATTTCTTCCATATAATTACCAAACATAAGATATTGTTCATATCTTTCTCGGTAATAACGGCTTCTTTCTCTATCTGGTTGATATACTTTGATAAATTTACTTGACATCGCCTTTTGAGCGCTAATGCTATCGGTATAAACACCAGCAGCTAATGCAGCGAAAATCGCAGCACCTAATGCACAACATTGGTCTGATTTAACAACGGCAATTTCCGTTTCCATCACGTCACTACATAACTGCATAATACTTGCTGATTTTTTTGAGATACCGCCAATAGCGATAATGCGTTTAATCGTCATCCCTTGATCTAAAAAGCAGTCATTAATAGCTTTTGCACCAAACGCTGTTGATTCAACTAAACAACGAAAAATATCTACAGCATTGGTACCCAAGTTCATATTGACGATCGCCCCTTTTAAATGTTGATTAGCAAAAGGTGTTCTACGACCATTAAACCAATCTAACGCTAAAACATGGCTATCGGAATGATGTTCAATCAACTGGGAAAGTGTTGGTAATAAAGAAGAGGAAATATCCTGTAATTTTTCCTTAAGTTCAGGATATTTTTCTGCACCTAATTGAAGAGGCCACGCTAGTAATCGTTGATACCACGCATATACATCACCAAAAGCTGATTGTCCTGCTTCCAAAGCGACAAAGTCAGGTAATGCGCTACCTTCTACTTGACCACAGATACCTTCAATGAGTTTTCCTGTAACATCTTCTCTTTTCACCATCAAAATATCGCAAGTAGATGTGCCTATTACCTTCACTAAATCATTTTCTCTCGCTCCGGCACCGACAGCTCCCATATGACAGTCAAAAGCACCAACAGCAACACTAATGCCAATAGGTAAGCCTAATTTTTCCGCCCATTGTTGGTTCAATTTTCCTGCTTCTTGATCTGAGGTATAGACTTGTTTTGAATAATGCGCACGTAATGATTTTAAGGTTGGTGAGATCGCGGTTAAAAATTCTTCACTTGGTAAACCATCCCAATCAGCATGCCATAATGCTTTATGCCCTGCTGCACAGACACCACGTCGAATTTGAGTTGGTGCAATATTGCCGGTCAATAATGCTGGTACCCAATCTGCTAGTTCTACCCAAGTATATGCAGCCTTAGCAACTGCGCTATCTTGTTCATTAATATGAGCAATTTTTGCCCAATACCATTCTGAAGAATATACGCCACCAACATATCGCGTATAATCTGGAAACTCTCCCGAATGGGCTAACAGATTAATTTTTTCCGCTTCATCTATTGCAGTATGGTCTTTCCATAAAATAAACATAGCATTTGGATTTTCAGCAAATTCCGGTTTTAATGCCAATACCACACCATTTTCATCTACCGGAGCTGGTGTCGAACCTGTTGTATCAACACCAATACCAATAATATTATTTACAACGTCCTTGTTTACTGAAGATAATGCCTGTTGTACAGCTGATGTCATCGCATCAATATAATCCTGCGGATGATGACGAAATTGAGATATCTTTGCATCAGAATATTTCCCTTCCATCCATCTAGGATAATGACAAACACCACTGCCTAATTCATTCCCATTTAATACATCAACAATTAATGCCCTAATAGAATCTGATCCAAAATCTAATCCTATTACATATTTATTCTCTTCCATTTTTATAGTCCCATTAAGCTATTAATGCAGACCAAATAATCGGAATTTATCCCTATTTTTTCTATATCTATTTCTGTTATTAATATGGAATTTATTGCTATTAATTTTTTACTAATTTAAATAAAAAACCTTACCAAATCTCTCATAATTAATTTAATGGCTAAATATATGGACATTTCGGTCATAATTTTTTTTTGTGATCAAGCTCACTTAAAAAAAATATTTTTTTATGAAAAATGAAGCTCGACTATTTAATCACCATGAGGGAAATATCATGAAAAAAAGAACCTTTTTAAAAAGTATTTTAGCTTCTAGTTTACTTCTAGGTAGCTTATCTATTTCTATGAATGCATCTGCAGCACTTTTTGGTAAAAGTGATAATGAAAAAGTAAAAATTGGTTTCTTAGTTAAACAACCTGAAGAACCATGGTTCCAAACTGAATGGACTTTTGCTGATAAAGCTGGTGCAGATTACGGTTTTGAAGTGATAAAAATCGCCGTTCCTGATGGTGAAAAGACATTAAATGCTATTGATACTATCGCAGCTTCTGGTGCAAAAGGCTTTGTTATCTGTACCCCAGATCCAAAACTTGGATCTGCCATTATAGCCAAAGCGAAAGGATACGATCTCAAGGTGATTACTGTTGATGATCAATTCCTTAATGCTAAAGGTGAACCTATGGAAGATGTACCTTTAGTGATGATGGCTGCAACGGATATTGGCCGCCGCCAAGGTGAAGAACTTTATAAAGAAATGCAAAAACGTAAATGGGACATCGCTGAAACCGCAGTGATGGCTATTACCGCTGACGAATTAGATACCGCTCGTCGTCGTGTTCATGGTTCGATTGAATCCCTCACTAAACTAGGTTTCCCAGCAGAAAAAATTTATCGAGTACCTACCAAGACCAACGATATTCCGGGTGCATTAGATGCGGCAAATTCCTTATTAGTACAACACCCTGAAGTGAAAAAATGGTTAATTGTTGGTATGAATGACAATACTGTATTAGGTGGTGTACGCGCAACAGAAGGACAAGGTTTTAATGCAGATAACGTCATTGCCATCGGTATTAATGGTACTGATGCGAAAAATGAACTTGCTAAAGAAAAACCTACTGGCTTCTATGGTTCTTTATTACCTAGCCCAGACGTTCATGGTTACCATACTGCTGAATTACTCTACAAATGGATTACAAAAGGTGAAGCACCAAATCCAACTCACTTAGAAGTATCTGATGTCGTGTTATTAACACGTGAAAATTATAAAAAAGAGTTGGAGAAAAAAGGTCTATAACTTTATTAAATTCATTTCCTCTATTTCCAGTATTTAATAACTGGAAATAGAGGTATCAGGAGGGAATATGAATGATAAAATTAAATTATTAACTTTCCATAAAATAAGCAAAATATTTCCTGGAGTAAAAGCACTTTCTAATATTACTTTTGATGTAAAAGCTGGAAGTATTCACGCATTAATGGGTGAAAATGGTGCAGGAAAATCAACACTCTTAAAAATATTAAGCGGATTATATCAACCCGATGAAGGTGAATTAAGATTAAATAATGTTCCTATCGTAAATAATAATACAGCAAAGGCATTAAAGAATAGAATTGCGATTATTTATCAAGAATTAAATCTTATTCCAGAATTAACTGTTGCTGAGAATATTTATCTTGGCCAATTTCCAATAAAAAATGGTTGTGTTGATAAAAAACTTTTAAATCAAAATGCTAAACAAATTTTATTACGTTTAGGTGAAACTATTTCTCCTGACACTCCATTGAAAGAACTATCTATTGGGCAACAACAAATGGTAGAAATTGCGAAAGCACTCAGTAGAAAAGCACAAGTTATTGCTTTTGATGAACCAACAAGTAGTCTTTCTAATCGAGAAATTCAAAACTTATTTAAAGTTATCCGTGAACTTCGTGATAGCGGTTGTATCATTATTTACGTCTCACACCGTATGGAAGAAATCTTCTCTTTATGTGATGCCATCACTATTTTTAAAGATGGTACACATGTGAAAACTGAATATGATATTCATCAACTGACTAATGAAAAATTAGTGAGCTTAATGGTTGGTCGTAATATCAACGATATTTATCACTATACACCTCGTGAATATCAAGGGCCTGGTTTATTTGTCAAAAATCTAAAAGGGGAAAAACTCTCCTCAGAAGTATCATTTTCCGTACAAAAAGGAGAAATCTTAGGATTATTCGGATTAGTTGGAGCTGGTCGTACCGAACTATGCCGTTTGATCTTTGGTGCTGATCCAAAACAACAAGGTGAAATCTTTTTTGAAGATCAAAAATTACAAATTAATAGCCCTAAAAATGCTATCAGTTATGGTATTACTTACTGCCCTGAAGATCGCAAAGCCTGCGGTATCGTGCCAATTCTATCGGTAAAAGAAAATATTAATATGAGTGCTAGACCAAATCATTTAAGTCTAAACACTTTTATCCAAGAAGACTGGGAAGATATTAATGCTAAAAAACAAATCGCTGCATTGAGAGTTAAAACCCCATCAGAATACCAATTAATCGGTAACTTATCAGGTGGTAACCAACAAAAAGTGATCTTAGGTCGTTGGCTTTCATTAAATACCAAAGTGATCATTTTAGATGAACCAACAAGAGGTATTGATGTTGGCGCTAAATCAGAAATCTATCAATTTATCTACGAACTTGCGAATAAAGGCGTCTGCGTCATTATTATCTCCAGTGATTTACCTGAAGTTTTAGGCTTATCAGATCGCCTATTAGTGATGAAAAATGGGGCAATTACTGGGGAATTAGCTAGATCACAATTTAGTGAAGAAGCTGCCCTTAAATATGCAATGCTAAACAAAAATTAAAGAATTACTGAGGAGAAAGTTTATGACTACCGAAACCCTTACGCGTACTCACAACAATTTTAATTTATCTCGCTTTTGGGATAAATTTGGCATGTTATCTATTTTTGCCATCATTTTTATTATTTGCCTATTATTTATTCCTAACTTTTCATCTTTCGTCAATATGAAAGGACTTGGCTTAGCCATTTCTATGAGTGGTTTAGTCGGTTGTGGAATGATGCTTTGTTTAGCAGCTGGTGCATTTGACCTTTCCGTCGCATCTGTTATCGCCTGTTCTGGTGTAGTCTGCGCTGTCGTCATCAATGCAACAGGAAATGTTCTTGTTGGCGGTATAGCTGGAATTGCTATGGGAATCATCTTTGGTTTAATTAATGGATTTATTGTTGCCAAACTAAATATCAATGCATTTATCACTACACTTGCTACTATGCAAATTGCTCGTGGTTTTGGTTATATCATCTCTGATGGTATTGCAGTCGGTATCAAAGAAGAAAGCTTCTTTGCTCTTGGTAACACTAATATTTTTGGTATTCCTGTACCTATCTGGTTAACTATTATTGCTTTTATTATCTTCTCAATCTTATTAAATAAAACATTATTCGGTCGTAATGTTCTCGCGATTGGTGGTAACGAAGAAGCTGCAAGATTAGCCGGTATCAATGTAACCAAATACAAAATTATTATCTTCACTATTTCTGGTTTAATGGCAGCTATTGCCGGTGTTGTGTTAGCAGCCCGTATGACTAGTGGTCAACCAATGACATCCATAGGTTTCGAATTAACCGCTATTTCTGCTTGTGTATTAGGTGGGGTTTCTTTAAATGGTGGGATTGCAAAAGTTTCTTACCTTATTGCGGGTGTACTTATCCTTGGCACCGTCGAAAATGCGATGAACTTATTAAATGTTTCACCATTTGCGCAATACGTTATTCGTGGTTTAATCCTTATCATCGCTGTTATCTTCGATAAATATAAAAATATTTTCATCAAAAATTAAATTTCTAACTCTAGCTCCTAAACTAAGCCTGGTTTACCCATTTCAAATGGGTAAACCTTTTTTATTTCACCAAACTCCGCCAAAACGCATTTACCACAGGGTTTTGTAGATTTTTTTGATTGACACATACACCTAAAGAAAGGAAATCAATACTAGGTTCAATGTTTAAATAGGTGATTTGTGTATTCATTGGGTTATGAGCAATAACAACATCTGGCAATAATGCTAAACCAAAACCCATTGCGACCATCGGCACAATCCCTTCGTGCCCTGCCACAGTGGCATAAATCTTCGGATGTTTAATGCCTTTTTGTTGAAACCACTGCCCGATTTTTTGTCTAGCAGGCCCTTCCACCGGCACAATAAAAGGGATCTCTTGCCAATTAATTGGTGTTTGCTGCAACAACTGATTAGCTACACAAGCTACTTTTGGGGCAATTAAAGAAAAAGATAACAAATCAATACGATGGAAAATCACACTATCCGGTAATTGTTCCGGTTCCCCGGCAATGGCTAGATCAACCTGTCTATTTTGCACTTGCTGTACTGCTAACGCAGGATCAGCTGTCGTTAGCTGAATTTCTACTTTCGGATGCTTTTGTCGAAAACGCGCTAAAATTTCCGGTAAATGGCTATAACTTGCTGTCACAGAACAAAATAGACGAATTTCACCAACTAAATCCATTGTATTTGGTTGTAGTTGTTGCTGTAACAATCGCCACTCTTGCAATGTTTTTTCAGCAAATTGGTAAAATTGTTCCCCTGTCGGCGTCAATTCTACCGAACGGTTATCGCGCCAAAATAATGTTTTGCCAACTTCATCTTCTAATCGTTGAATTTGACGTGAAAGGGTTGATGGACTGAGATGATTCAATGCAGCAGTTCTCGCAAAGTTTTTACTTTCGCAAAGATGTAGAAATAATTTTAGTTGTTGAAAGTCCATATTGTTATCCCATCAAATGGTTTTGTTAAAAATATTGCATATATTGCAATTACAGATTCCAATAATATCAATTTACGCAATAAAAAAAAGGCTTATACTCAAATCATAACAGTTATTTACTGACTTAAGTAAACACAATTAATCTATTACGACTCACAGGAGTATTTATGGCTAACTATTTCAATACATTAAACTTACGTCAAAAACTTGATCAATTAGGTCGCTGCCGTTTTATGGATCGTAGCGAATTTGCTGATGAAGCAAACTTCTTAAAAGGTAAAAAAGTAGTCATCGTAGGTTGTGGTGCACAAGGTCTAAACCAAGGTTTAAATATGCGTGACTCTGGTTTAGATGTAAGTTACGCATTACGTAAAGAAGCGATTGCTGAAAAACGTGCTTCATTCCAACGCGCTTCAGAAAATGGTTTTGTAGTAGGTAGCTATGAAGATCTTATTCCTCAAGCTGATTTAGTCATCAACCTTACCCCAGATAAACAACACAGCAGTGTTGTAAAAGCAGTAATGCCACTAATGAAACAAGGGGCAGCACTAGGTTACTCTCATGGTTTAAATATTGTTGAAGTTGGTGAACAAATTCGTCCAGATATTACTGTTGTAATGGTTGCACCAAAATGCCCTGGTACCGAAGTACGTGAAGAATATAAACGTGGCTTTGGGGTGCCAACGTTAATCGCTGTTCACCCAGAAAATGACCCTAAAGGTGAAGGAATGGCAATTGCTAAAGCGTGGGCAGCAGCAACTGGCGGTCATCGTGCTGGTGTATTAGAGTCATCTTTCGTTGCTGAAGTAAAATCTGACTTAATGGGTGAACAAACTATCCTTTGTGGTATGTTACAAGCTGGTTCATTAATTTGTTACGACAAATTAGTTGCAGATGGCAAAGATCCTGCTTATGCAGCACAATTAGTACAATATGGTTGGGAAACCATCACTGAAGCATTGAAATTAGGTGGTATCACCTTAATGATGGATCGCTTATCTAATAGTGCAAAATTACGTGCATTTGAACTTTCTGAACAAATCAAAGCAATGTTAACCACTTTATTCCAAAAACATATGGATGACATTATTAGCGGTGAATTCTCTGCAACAATGATGGCAGACTGGGCAAATGGCGATAAAAACCTACTTACTTGGCGTGAAGAAACAGGTAAAACTGCATTCGAAAATGCGCCTAAATATGAAGGAAAAATTAAAGAACAAGAATACTTCGATAATGGTGTATTAATGATCGCAATGGTAAAAGCTGGGGTAGAACTTGCTTTTGATACTATGGTTTCTAGCGGTATTATCGAAGAATCTGCTTACTATGAGTCTTTACACGAATTACCATTAATCGCCAATACCATTGCTCGTAAACGTTTATACGAAATGAATGTTGTTATCTCTGATACCGCAGAATACGGTAACTATCTATTTGCTAATGTTGCAACACCAATTATGCGTGAAAAATTGGTACCTCAATTACAAAAAGGTGATTTAGGTGAAGCAACACCAACAGTAGAAATTGATAACATTACATTACGTGATGTCAATGATGCAATCCGTAATCACCCAATCGAAAAAGTGGGTCAAAAACTACGTGGTTATATGAAAGATATGAAACGTATCGTGGTGGTTGGTTAATCTATAAGCTCTACATAAAAAATAGTGGGAATGATCCCACTATTTTTTATTATAGCCAGACAATGTCTGGCTATAAAAACCATACGCTATGCGTATGGAATCAAAAAGCTTAAGCGGTGAACAAAAAAATCCTCCGATATAATGAAAAAGGCTGACAACCAAACTTCATAATATAGGAGGAAATGCCAATGGTAAGTAAGACCAATGACGACTCAAGTCTATCACACACAAGATGGAACTGTAAGTATCATATTGTTTTTATCCCCAAATTTCGTAGAAAGGCAATCTATGGGAAATTAAGGATGGATATAGGAAGTATATTGAGATAATTGTGCAATTACAAAGATGTCGAAATAATAGAAGCACATGCGATGAAAGATCATATTCATATGCTGGTAAGAATCCCCCCCCCCGAAGCTGGCAGTGTCGAGCTTTATGGGCTATTTGAAAGGGGAATCATCATTGATGATATTTGAAAGGCATGCGAACTTGAAATATAAGTATGGAAATCGGAATTTCTGGGCAAAAGGGTATTATGTGAGCACAGTAGGTTTAAACACGAAAGTTGTAGAAGAGTATATCAGGAATCAAGAAAAGGAAGATATGATTTAAGATAATTTATCGAAGAAAGAATATGTAGACCCCTTTAAGGGGTAAATCACAAAGTTATTAAGCGGTTGTCAGTATTCACATGCCCCTTGAGGGACATGTGAAGTTTTAGGCCCTTATAGGGTAGCCGAAAAACCGCACGTTTCACGTGCGGATTGTTATTGTCCGTAATAAGCATTCTTGCCATGCTTACGTAAATAATGCTTATCGAGCAACACCTGTTGCATCGAATGAACTTGTGGGTTTAATTGGTAACTCATAAAATTCATACAAGCAATTTCTTCTAAAACTACTGCATTATGTACTGCATTATGAGGATCTGTTCCCCAAGCAAACGGACCATGTGAATTGACTAAAACAGCTGGGATGTCTTTTGCCTCGATACCTCTTTTATGAAAAGTTTCCACAATAACTTTCCCTGTTTCTAACTCATATTCACCTTGAATTTCTTGTTCTGTCATCTTGCGTGTACATGGAATAGCTCCATAAAAATAATCAGCATGTGTGGTACCTAAAGCGGTTAAATCTAACCCTGCTTGTGCCCAGGCAGTAGCATGTCTTGAATGAGTATGAACAATCCCTCCAATTGTTGGAAATTGGCGATAGAGTTCTAAATGCGTGGGGGTATCAGAAGAAGGTTTTTTATTCCCTTCAACAACTTTACCTGTTGTTAAATCTACAACAACCATATCGTCAACCGTCATTATATCGTAATCAACACCGGAAGGTTTAATAACCACTAATCCGGATGCTCTATCAATACCACTAACATTCCCCCAAGTGAAAGTGACTAAGCCATATCTAGGTAAATCTAAATTTGCTTCAAATACCTGTTGTTTTAATTGTTCTAACATATAATGCCTCCTTCTTGCATGTGATGCTCTATCCAACGTCTTGCATTAATAATTTCTGTTATAGGTTCCTCTGCTTTTTCAGTCCACATCTCAATTAAAAAAGCACCTCTATAATTTAAATTTTGTAATGTTCTAAATACATTAACAAAATCTACACACCCTTTACCAAAGGGCACATCCCTAAATTGTCCTTTGCAAGTTTTAGTAACAGCAAAAGTATCTTTTAAATGAATAGCTGCAATACGATCGACACCTAATGTTAATTCTTTAGTAACATCATTACCCCATGCAGTTAAATTACCAACATCTGGATACACTGTGAACCATGGGGAAGCAAAACGTTTATCCCACTCTTTCCACTTCGTAATAGAATTCATAAATTCAGTATCCATAATCTCTACGGCCAACATCACTTGATTAGCTGCAGCCCTTTCTATTGCCCAAGCTAAACCTTCTGCAAAACGATTTATTGTACCTTCATCCTGTTCTTCGTAATACACATCATAACCAGCCAATTGAATAGTACGGATCCCAAGATCCACGGCCAATTGAATTGCTTTTTCCATAATGCTATAAGCTTGTTGGCGAATATTTTCATCACGACTACCAAATGGAAAACGACGATGTCCTGATAAACACATTGATGGAATAGTCACTCCAGTCTCAAGGATCTCTTTGACAATTTCCAAACGTTGTTCCTTACTCCAATCCAAACGGCTTAAGCGTTCATCGGTCTCATCAATAGAAATTTCAACAAAATCAAATCCACAAACCTTTGCTACTGCTAAACGCTCCTTCCATGTTAAATTTTTAGGGAGTGCCTTCTCATAAATACCTAACTTATGCTTTCTCATGTTATCTCCTACATAAATTATCTATGACCAATTTTGTTTGATTGCTTGTTGAAACTCTTGAGCCATTGCTGCACCATGTTCCCCAGTTAATCCTCTACCAGCAATAAAAGCTTTAACATTAAATTTATTAAATAACGCTAGTGTTTCCGGTTCAATACCTCCAGTAATAGAAAGCTGTAACCCTAAAGACGATAGTTTCTCAATTTTCTCTAAATCAGCTTCAGTCCAACCAATTCCAGCTAACTCTGCATCTCGAGGACGGTGATAAATTGCTTGAGTAATACCTAAATCTACCCATTGTTTTGCATCTGCATAAGTCCAATGTCCATACAATTCGATTTGAATTTCACCACCAAATTGATCCGCTACTTTTTTACTTGCTTCGATTGTCGCAATATGTGCTGCTGCGGAAACCGTTATCCAATTGGTACCAGCTTCAAACGCCATTTTTGCCAATACCGAACCCGCATCTGTCGCTTTCATATCGCAAACTAAAATATGTTTCGGATATTTTTGTCTTAATTCTTTTACAGCTGACATACCTTTAGAAAAGGCAAGAATTGTACCAACCTCAATAATATCGATATAATCCTTTACTCCCTCAACACTGTTGATTGCTACATCCATATCTTGGCAATCTAACGCTAATTGCAATAATGGTCTTGTCATAACATCTCCAAAGTATTTTTCCTAATAAAATCATTACACTAATGTTTTTAAAGCATTAACAAATTGAGTATAGCGATAGTATTTCTCTCGATATTTTTCATGTGCCGACCAGTCTGGTGAAACAACTAAGACTTCATGTTGTAATTGTTGTTGCGCAGTTGTAAAGTCCGGATATATTCTGCCACCAACCATAGCAGCTAATGCAGCACCTAAGCATCCTGTTTCCGACACGATAGGAATTTCAATTGGTAATCCGCTTAAATCTGCAAGCATTTGCATCCACACTTTTGATCTTGCCGGACCTCCAGTTAATCTTAAAACTTTTGTAGTAGGGAAACGTTTCAGCACTCGTTCCAAATGAGTCATTAAACTAAAAAGCACACCTTCATAAACAGCTTGCAATAAATGTGCTGTGGTATGAAGAGACTGCAACCCATAAAAACCAGCACTCATTCCCAACCCAGCATTAGAACCATATAAGAAAGGAACAAACAAAATACTACTCTCAGCCTTTGGTAGTTCCTCTATCATTTGATTAATTTCGTCATAACTTAATTGTGGCCACTGTTTAGTAAACCACTCTAAATTTGCTGCTGATGTCGGGCTTGCTTCATGCACTAAAAATTGATTTCTTTGTGCATAACGCCCATAAACGAAAGGAAGTTTCTGTGACTCATCAATATAATCTGTAATTCCACTGACAACAGTCCACGTACCTAGAACAACATTTAACTTACTATTCTCTCCTTTTTGTTCACATTGGATACCTGAACAAATAGCAGTAGAAACTACATCAAATAAACCTCCCATTACTGGAGTTCCAACAACTAATCCAGTTTCTTTCGCTGCCTTTTCTGTTAAATAACCTGCTATTTCTGACGATTGTATGATTGGTGCAAAACAAGGTATTACTTCTTCAATTCCTAATAAGGAAGCAAGTTGGGTGTCATATTCACCTGTTTGCATACTATAAAGATTAGATTCAGAAATATTCGTTACCTCACAAGCTATCTTTCCAGTTAAACAAAAACGTAGATAGTCATGAGACATAAATACTGTACCAATATTACTATAACATTCTGGCTGATGTTCTTTTAGCCAGCGTAAAATAGATACTGGATGCCCAGTCCAAAGCGTCTGACGAGTAATTGGATACAATTTTTGTGGAATGTTTTGCTGTTGCCAATTTCTAACGATATCTAAAGAACGTTGATCAGATGATAAAATACCACGACCTAATGGCCGTTGTTGTTTATCCAGCAAAAATACCCCTTTTCCTTGTGCAGAAATACCAACACCTTTGACTAAACCTGGAGCAATATTACTCTGTTGTAAAACACCTTTAATAACACCTGCACAACTAGACCATAATTCGTTTAAATCTCGCTCAGCCCATCCTTGATACTCATTAATTACTGTCAAATTTTTTCTAAAAGTACCGTACTCTTGCCCGTTATCATCATAAATACCAGCTTTGATAAAGGTGCCACCACAGTCTATTCCAAGCCAAAATGCCATTATTGCTCCCTACTATAATCAGGAGAGAGAACACATCCCCTCTCCAAAACATTTAAATAATGAATATGGTGAAATTATTTTGCTAAAGCATCGACCGCTTTAATAAGAGCATCACCATTTTTCTCAATAAAGAATTGACGTACAGGTTGTTCAACAATCGCCTTGAATGGTTGGACATCAACATTCTCAACAACTTCAACTCCAGCTTGTTTCATCTTATTTAAAATCTCAGCTTCTTTCTCTGCGTTAAGTTTACGCTGATACTGTCCAGCTTCTTGTGCAGCAGCAACAATGGCTTTTTGTACTTCAGGTGAAAGAGAGTCAAATTTAGCTTTATTCATTACTACAATTAGTGGGGTATAACCATGGTTAGTTAGTGATAAGTATTTTTGTACTTCATAAAGTTTTGCTGACCACACAATACCAATTGGATGTTCTTGAGCATCTACCGCCTTAGTTTCTAATGCTGTATATAATTCAGATAATGGCATTGGCACTGGATTTGCACCTAATAATTGGAAGGCTTTAACATACATAGGATTTTGATTGGTACGAATCTTTAACCCTTTAACATCATCAGGTTTATTAATTGGACGTTTAGAGTTAGTCATTGAACGGAAACCAACTTCCCAGAACGCTAAACCTTTAAGGCCTTTATCTTCTAACTCTTTAAGTAGTCCTTGCCCAATCTCTCCATCTAAAACACGATATGCATGTTCTTTATTTTGGAAAATAAATGGAATATCAATAACATTCAAATTAGATACTAAGCCACTAAAATTAGGCGAACCAGACATTTCAATATCAATCGTACCACCGCGAACACCACTAATCATTGCTTGTGCATTACCTAATGTACTATCTGGGAATAAGGAAAGTTTAATTTCCCCTTTAGTCTTTTCTTTTAATAATTCATCAAATTTTTTGGCTGCAAGATGTTGTGTATCACTTCTCGGTGCTTCATATCCAAAACGTAATGAAGTTGCAGCTTGAGCACTTACCGCAGCAGCAATTAAAGTTAAACTAGCAAAAAGAACTGTTAATTTTTTCATTTTTTTCTCCTTAAATTAAGGTTGTAGCCAATGGAAAGGCACTAAGACAAGAGCAGGAAAGAAGATAAACAACATCAACAATCCCAATAACATTGTCATATACGGTAAAATTCCTTTTGCTGCCTGATCAAAAGGCAACTTAGAAACCCCCGTAATAACATTCAATACATTACCAATCGGTGGTGTAATCAAACCAATAGATGTATTCAGAATAAATAACACACCAAAATAAACAGGATCGATACCGGCTTCATCAATCAAAGGCATTAACACTGGTGTAAGAATTAATACTGTTGGTGTTAGATCCATCACCATACCAATAACAAATACAGCAACCATAATCACTACTAATAGCATTGTTGGTGAATCTAATAACGGTTCAAGTAATTCCGTGATTTGTTGTGGTAATTCAGCGATAGTAATTAACCAACCTGATACTTGAGCAGCTGCAACAAGTAACATCACCACTGCGGTAGTTTTTGCGGAAGCAACTAAGACTTTATAAAGTTGAGAAATTTTTAGTTCACGATAAATAAATAATGATACAAATAATGCATAGAACGCAGCTACCGCACCTGCTTCTGTTGGTGTAAATATACCTAAACGGAATCCTCCAATAATGATCACAGGTAGTAATAATGCCCAGATACTATTTTTAAAAGAAATACATAACTCTTGTTTCGACGCCTTTGAGAAGGTCATTAAATTTAAACGTTTTGCCTGCCATGCCCAAAGAAGCGCTAAACATATTCCCATTAAAATACCCGGGAAAATGCCTGCTAAAAAAAGTTTTGTAATAGATACGCCACTACTAACACCAAAGATAATAAATGGAATTGATGGTGGAATAATTGGGGCAATAATTCCTGCTGCACCAATAAGTCCTGCAGAACGATTTATCGGATATCCTGTTGTCTTCATCATAGGAATCAACATTGCTGCAACTGCTGCCGTATCTGCAACAGCTGAACCAGATAAACTCGCCATAATCATTGCTGCGATAATAGCAACAAATCCTAAGCCTCCACGTTTATGACCAACCAACTTCATTGGCAAATCAATGATACGTTTAGACAACCCTCCCTCATTCATAATCTCACCAGCCAAGACGAAAAATGGAATAGCAAGTAAGGAGAAACTATCTGCGCCACTAACTAAATTTTGTGCCAAAATTTGTGGATCAAAAACATCGAGATGAAACATTAATGCCACAGAACATACAATTAAGGAAAAAGCGACAGGAATACCTAAAAAAATACTTCCTAATAAGACAACGAGAAAAATAAAGATAGTCATACTTTTTCTCCTTTAAAAAAGATCACTGTATTTATCAACAAGCGAGATAGCAGTAAAAGTCCTACACATACACTCATTAGCACACTTGCTAAAAAACTAATGCCTGTTGGGATACTAGAAATTGGAGAAAGGTTATGCCAGTTAATAATCATCTGTTGATAACTACCAACAAAAATGAGATAGCAACAAGCCAGCATTATTACATCAGTACTTAAACTCAATAAACTCCGACCTTTTGCCGATAACTTCTCTGAAAGAATTGCAACATTTACATGAGAATCTTCCATAAAAGCTAAAATAGCCCCTAAAAAAATGACCCAAACAAATAAAAAACGAGATAATTCTTCTGTCATAGTAAAGCTAGTATTAAAACCATAGCGAAGTACGACATTCCAAAAAACTAAACAAGACATCACTGCTAACATAACAGCAACACATATCTCTAATAGCTTTTTAATATATAAACTGAAACTCTCCATACTCCCCTCTTTATTTCAATAAATCTATTGAAACCTTCACTACAATTTTTCGAATAGATGAAGAATTTTGATAAATACAAGCTGGTCTATGAATATCTTGTGGAAAAAACACCGCAAAATTACCAGGATTCATAATCAGCATCGTTTCATTTTCAACATCTTTATAAAATAAAATATCTCTATCTGAATCATAAGGTTTGGCAATTTCTAAAGGAGGTGGGTTTACAGATACACCAATCATCTCTACACCACTATGTAAATATTGAACATCTAAATAACGTTCATGTGCTTCAGGTAACAATGTTGATTTCTCTTGAGTAACTAAATCTAACACTTGAGCAAAAATAACATCTCCCTCAATTGGGTAACGCCCAACTTCTAATTGTTCGAAATCAGTTTGTTGTAGAAATGCTAATGCCTTCTGAATTGCAGCTGGATAATGACTAAATTCCACTTGCTTAATATGTCCAAAAAACATATACACCTCCTATAAAAAATTGAATTAGTTAATACCTATAAAGATTTGAGTTTTTGCCATACAGTGTCATCTACAGGGATACCATTTGCTTTGTTATCCGCTAGCAGTGTTGTGAATTCATGCCCTGGTAACCGCACTTCTACATTTGGATCGGCACGTTCTGCTGTTTTTACATATTCAATGATGCGATTTAGTTTCTCATCTTTGGTCTTACCATCAATTAAGCGATCTACTTCAATAGCAATAAAAACTTGAGAGACACAATATTCGTCATCTTTCTCCTCTGTAACTTCTGCTACAGATAGTCCATTAGAAAGTAATGTTGCAATCATATCGAGTACTATTGATAACCCAGATCCTTTCCAGAATCCCATTGGTAATAAACGACGATTACGTTCAATCGTTGCAGGATCACGCGTTAAATTACCATTATCATCAAACCCTGCATCTACAAACGTTTGACGTCCCGCTAAACGATTTACCTCTAACATTCCATAGGAATACATTGAACAAGACATATCTACCATCGTAATAGGATTACTAGGAATAGCGATAATAAGAGGGTTAGTACCAATACGACATTCCTTTGCTCCCCATGGTGGCATCACTGCAATCGAATTTGTCCAACAAATTCCGATATATCCTTTCTCTGCAGCCTGCCAACCATAACCACCACCACGCATCCAGTGATTTGCATTTTTTAATGCAACTACGCCAATACCAAACTCATCAGCAATATTCATTGCACGATCCATCATTTTTTTCGCGGTTAAATTCCCGATGGCTTGATGAGCATCCCATTGTTCAATTGCTCCTAAAGATAAGACTTTTGTCGGTTCAGCTTCTGGATGAATATCGCCCTTCTCTAACTGTTGAATAAATCTAGGAAAACGATTCACTCCATGGGAATAAACTCCAGCTTGTGTTGTATCAGCAAACATAGTTGCACATGCCTCAGAAGTTTTTTCACTTACTCCTCTTGATAACAACACACGTTTAAACTCAGCTTTTAGCTCTTCATAACTAACTCTCATATTCTCTCCTTAATATTTCATATTGTGAAATGATATTTCGTATAATAAACTTAACTTAGAGTTAGTCAATCAACAAAATTATGTCTATTTTATATTTGTGATCTACTTCTCATTAATTTTGTGATTTAAATAGCAGCAGATTTTAAAAAGGCATAGTAATATATTGGTAATAAATAGAAGCTGTCATTGATAAAGAGAGTTAGATAGAAATGAATCAAAAAAATGAAACAATAAAAAACATGGAGGAAAAAGTTACAGGAAGTCAAAGCTTAGTGAGAGGATTGCATCTTCTTGATATTTTAAGTAATTATCCGAATGGTTGTCCTCTAGCACGCATTGCAGAACTCGCTCAACTAAACAAAAGTACAACGCATCGACTTCTACAAAGTTTACAATGTGCAGGCTATGTTAAACCTGCTCTCGCGGCTGGAAGTTATAGGCTTTCTACAAAATGTCTGGCATTAGGACAAAAAGTTCTTTCTTCTATCAACATAATCAATGTTGCAGCTCCCCACTTAGAACAATTAAATCTAACTATCGGTGAAACAATAAACTTTTCATATCGTGAAGATGATCAAGTGATTCTTATTTATAAACTTGAACCAACTACAGGTATGATTAGAACCCGTTCATATATAGGCCAATACATGCAACTTTACTGTTCTGCTATGGGAAAATTATTTTTGGCTTATGATTCTTCAATTAAATTGGCTGACTATTGGGAAAGAAATCAAAATATTATTCAACAACTCACATTTAACACCATTACTAATCTATCAATCATGCAGCAAGAGCTTGTTTTAATTAGACAAAATGGTTTTGCAATGGATCGTGAAGAAAATGAATTAGGCATCTCTTGTATTGCTGTTCCTGTGTTTAACTTAAAAGGTAAAATCCAATACACTATCTCTGTTTCACTATCCACTATCAAATTAAGCCAATTAGGGCATGCTCATATACTCAAGCCCCTTCTAGAAGCGGCCCGAAATATTTCAGAAGAACTAGGTTGGACAGATACTAACACCCCATCCATTTAATCTTTTATGTATCCACATCTATTTAGTTATAACTAAATAGATGTGGATTTTCTCACTCTCATACAGCATTCATCCCTATTCTATCAACGTTTGAATATTAATTTTGTTACTTATTTATTAATTTAATTAAAAAATAAAATAACATTTTTCTTTGAAGTTTATCACAAATTTAAAATTTAAATATTTCAAAAAGCAAAATAAAATTTCATAATAAGAAACGAATACAAATTAAACACCATATAAGGATCGACTATGCAAGAACCAATCGTGCATTCGTCATCTAGTTTAGATATGCCAATACTAAGTATGCAGCATATTATTAAACGTTTCGGTGGGAATATTGCTGTCAATGATGTTAGTTTGAATATTCATGCTGGTGAAATCGTTGCCTTACTAGGTGAGAATGGTGCTGGTAAATCTACTCTTATTAAGATTCTAGCAGGTATTTATCCCTATGATAGTGGAGAGATTTTCTTTGAAGGAAAATCTATATCCTCTGCATTATCAATAAAAACAACTCATGAACAGCCTATTGCGTTTATCCACCAAGATTTGGGTCTAATTGAGTGGATGACAGTGGCTGAAAATATGGCTTTCGTTATGGGATTTCCAAGATATGGTCATCCTCGCTTCGGGATCGTTAATTGGCGTAAAGTTCGTCATCAAGCCCAACAGGCATTATCTTCAGTAGGTATTGATCTTGATCCAGATACTAGGGTCTTTGACTTATCACGAACTGAAAAAGCCTTGTTAGCTATTGCCAGAGCTATTGCCGTTAATGCAAAAATTCTCATTCTTGATGAACCAACAGCCTCCTTACCAGCCAGTGATGTAAAACATCTTTTCTCGGTTTTACATCGTTTACGCCAACAGGGTGTAGGTATGATTTATGTTACTCATCGTCTCGATGAGGTGATTGAAATCTCAGATAGAATTTACGTGATGCGAGATGGAATCCCTGTCGCAGAAGGTAAAACAACTGGCTATGATGTTAAAGAACTCGTTAAAGTTATCGTCGGTGAAGAAACTAGAGAATTCCAACGTTATCCATTGCCACAACACAATGATGAAATTCTTAACTTAAATAATGTTGTAGTGGGTGATACGGGACCAGTTTCTTTTACTCTAAGAAAAGGAGAGATGATAGCCCTTGCTGGATTACGTGGTGCCGGACAAGAAGAAATAGGTAGATTACTTTTTGGATTGCGTCATCTTGATCAAGGAGAAATTCGTCTTCTAGGTCAAACTTATACCCCAACTTCACCTAAAGATGCAATTCAACATGGTGTTTCTTTAGTTGCAGGAGATCGTACTAACGAAAGTTTAGTAATGTCTATGACAACAACTGAAAATTTATTCCTAAATCCAATTATTAAACAAGGTTCTGCTTGGCATTGGTATGACAAAGTTGAAGAGTTAAAACAAAGCTGGTTTAAATTTCAACTTTTTGATATCAGGCCTAAAAATATGTTTATTGAAGTTAGTGCATTGTCTGGAGGTAACCAGCAAAAAATTGTTATGGCCAGATGGTTACACTTAAACACCCCAGTCATCATTTTAGAAGATCCAACTGCTGGTGTTGATGTCGGAGCTCGTGCAGAAATTTATGATGTCTTAAATAAAACCTTAGAACAAGGAATTTCTATCATCGTTATATCTACTGACTTTGAAGAAATTGCTAATTTATGCAATCGAGCCTTAGTGTTTAACCGTGGTAGCGTAGTAGGAGAGTTATTCAATGAAGATATTACTTTTGCAAACTTACTTGAACTCTCTTCAGCTAACACTGCAACATTGACTAATAACCAAGCACATTTGCATTCACCATCTCACTCTTACTAAGGATTATTCGTTATGGCGCAAACTTCTGTAAAATCAACCGCACTTGAACAAGCCGTTTCACTTCAACGTGATGGATTCATTCCTTGGTTATCACAACAGGCCACTCGCTATGGTTTATTGTGGTTATGTGTACTACTTGTTATCCTTTTTTCTCTGACTACACCAACCTTCGCATCCATGCTAACACTCAACGCAATTTTAGAAACAAAATCTAAAATTGCCTTATTAGCACTAGCTGCAACGATTACTATGATCGTTGGTAAAATAGACTTAAATGTCGGTTTTGGTATTGTCTTATGGCATATTCTAGCTATCACCTTACAAGTACAATTCGGCTTTTCTTGGCAAATGTCGGTAATCATTGTACTTGTTATTGCAGCACTTTATGGATTACTCAATGGTATCTTAGTTGCTCTTGCTGATATTGATAGCTTCGTTGCTACTCTCGGTTCTGGTACTGTGTTATACGCAATCGCACTATGGCATTCAGGCGGACGACAAATTGTAGGTAACTTGCCTGATGGTTTCTACGATCTTAATGGAATTGATCTTTTTGGATTACCTATTTCAGCTCTCTATGTTCTTATTGTTGCATTAGTATTATGGATTATTACTGAACACACTGCTATTGGTCGTTGTATGTATGCAGTGGGCGGTAATCCAACTGCTGCAAGACTAAATGGTATTTCTATAAAAAAATATACTATCTGTGCATTCATTACTTCTAGCACTTTGACTGGTTTTACTGGAGTACTTATCGCTGCACAACAAGGTGTTGGGCAAGCCAGTGTTGGTATGGACTATTTATTACCAGCTTTAGTAGGTGCATTTTTAGGTAGTACCACTATCCGCCCAGGAAGAGTAAATGTATGGGGTACAATTGTTGGTATTGCAATTCTTGCCATTGGTATTTCAGGTATCCAACAATTTGGTGGCGCATTCTGGGTAGAGCCATTATTTAATGGTACCACTTTATTACTCTCTATTACTATTGCTGGATATGCTCAACGCAAACGTCTTGCTAATCAAAAACTCGTTCAGAAAAAACAACAAACCCAAGCTGTTAAAACAGATCCTCAACAATCCAATCAACCATAGGAGAAATTCATATGAAGAAAACTTTCAAAAAAAGCATTACTGTTAGCTTAATTACTGCCGGATTGTTTTTCTTTAACCAGCATACTTTCGCTGCAGATGATTTTGTTTCTCAAGCAAAAACAACTGTTGCAGCAGCTACAGCACCACAAACCAAATGGGATGGACCAACAACAGGTCCAAAACTTCAACAAGGTAAGACAGTTATATTTATCGCATCTGATATGAAAAATGGGGGAGTATTAGGTGTTTTAGATGGTATGAAAGAAGCGGCTAAAGTTGTTGGTTGGAAATTGGATGTTCTTGACGGTGCTGGATCTGTAAACAACCAATTAGCTTCACTCAATCAAGCTATCGCAAAAAAACCTGATGCTATTGTAATTGGTGGTTGGAATCCTAATGTTGCTCGTAACCCCTTAAAAAAAGCTAGCAAACAAGGAATTACACTTGTCGCTTGGCACGCAACCCCACAACCAGGTGCCATCGATCAATATAATATTTTCTATAACGTCACTTCTGACTCAGATGAAATCGCAAAATTATCTGCTTTATTAGCAGTTGCACAATCAGAAGGCACAGCAAAAGTTGTCATTCTTACAGACTCGTTATATGAAATTGCATTACGCAAAGCAAATGTCATGAAAGAGACAATCCAACAATGCAAAACTTGTAAAGTGCTTGAATTTGTCGATACTCCTTTAGCAGACACTTCAAGCCGTATGCCTGGTTTAACCTTCAGCACATTACAAAAATATAAAGATAACTTCCAATATACTTTGGCTATTAACGATTTATATTTTGACTTTATGGCGCCATCACTTCGTACTGCAGGCATCAAGGGAGATCAATTTCCACATAATATCTCCGCAGGAGATGGTTCTATTACCGCTTATCAACGTATTCGCAGCGGAGATCACCAAATTGCAACAGTACCAGAGCCACTTAATCTACATGGTTGGCAATTAGTTGATGAGTTAAATCGTGCATTCTCAGGAGACAAACCTTCTGGCTATGTAACTCCAGTACATCTCGTAACAAAAGAAAACATTGCTTACGATGGTGGCGATAAAAATATGTATGACCCACAAAATGGTTACAAAGAAGCATACAAAACAATTTGGGGAATTAAATAAAAACATAATAAGAGGGTTAATTACCCTCTTATTATTAATACAGGAATATGTATGATGAACATTGAAATTTATGACGCTGGTTTTCAGACGCTATTTCCTGATAACGCTGTTTTAGAGGAACTTTTTGATCAAGCTATTTGGGCTGAAGGTCCTGTATGGCTACCAAAAGAAAATGCAGTTATTTTTAGTGATGTAAAAGGTAACTGTATGTATAAATGGAAAGCCAATCAAGGAGTAACCATTTTCCGTTCACCCTCCGATTTTGCTAACGGAAACGCTGTTTTACCCGATGGCTCACTAGTCACATGTCAACATGGAAGTCGTTCCATTAGCCATACTGATCTGAATGGAACAATAAATACCTTAACGACAGCATTTGATGGAAAACGCCTTAATTCACCAAATGATTTAGTCGTAAAATCTGATGGTTCAATTTGGTTTACTGATCCACCTTATGGAATCCTTAGTAACCATGAAGGCTATCAGGCGCCAAGTGAAATTATCGGTTGTTATATTTATTGTTACTATCCTGAAGATAACAAAACATATCTCGCAACCTTTAATACTATGCGCCCAAATGGTTTATTTTTCTCTCCTGATGAAAAAACACTTTATGTCGCTGATATGTCTAGTGTTGAATTTTCACAGCAAGGACTACATCATTTAGTTGCTTTTGATGTTGTTGGACACCAATTACAAAATCGCCGTACTATTTGTGAAATTACACCTGGAATTCCTGATGGTTTTTGTCTTGACAAAAATGAGTTAATTTATTGTAGTTGCGAAGATGGCGTCTTAGTTATCACACCACAAGGAAAATATATTGCCAAAATACATATTGGTAAAACTGTTTCTAATTGCACTTTAGGAGGAATTCATCAAAACGAATTGTATATTACTGCAACAAATAGTTTATATCGTCTCATCCTCAATACTCATGGATTTCAATACAATTACTGTTTTTCTAAAAACTAAAAATAAAAAAGTATCTTGTACATGGTGTATTATCCTGCTTAGCAATATGCCCTATCCAAAGGTTGGGACATATTGCTTTCAATTTAAAAACTGTTCCCTCTTTCTACACACGCAAACATTTTTTCAAACCAATTTATAAAACTAGCTCTAATCTGTTGATAATTTAATGAAGGGGTTTGTAGCAATAACCGCTGCCAATACTGATACTGCTTATTTTGTTCGTCTATTTGACTTAATTCATAGCGTAATGTTTCTTCATCACTATTTTCATCCGCAAAGAGCTTACTGAACTGCTCTAATCTAAATGTTGGCACTAAGCTGATTTGTTGCTGTGCTTGTAGAAAATCTCGTATATAAACTTCTAGTTGTCTTAAAGCCTCTTCTCGCTCTAATGGTCTGAAATTAAGCGTTGTTACTTTTCCTGACTCTAGCCCATAAAAACACGAATTTTGTTGTTCTCCTGCTATTTGTAGCAATAAATGAGCCAACCATAAGCTAATTTGTTCTTGTTCACGAATTCTGCCAACTCGCCAACCAACATATTGCCCCTGATAAAGTTGATCGATTTGCCCTTGCAGCAATATATTTTCACCATCAATATCGAGATGGATCTCAATTTTTAATGATTCTGCTGGCATAGTGTGATAATCAGCAACCACATTCCATAACGCAGCACAAGTCTCTTCTAATGCTGCTTGTTGTAAAAAAGCAAACCCTGCTCGAGGTAAAACGCCCTCACGTTTTGCTTTTTCAAATTCATCGTTCCAACTAGCATAATCATATTGCAATAAGCGTTCTTTTAATTGGTATTGTGCAAGATTGTCTAAAGCAAATGTCTCTCTTTCCGCTACATTTTCATTATTTTGATTAAGAAACACACCTAACTTTTGCTCAAAGAAATAACGCTGTGGTGCTACCACAAAGCGAATTAAGTCATCTAATGCAATCACTTTAACAGTTTCATCTGTTACCGATTGCTTCAATTCTGTGACAAAAGGTTCTATGTTTTTAGCAGCAATCTGCAACTCGGCAACTCTTGCCCACTCTTTAGCATAAGAAAAATGCGGTTCAAGGAAGTTATTAACGCTAAAAATAGTCGCTGGATAAGAGAATTTAAGCTCAGCAATCTGTGTTGGTTCAGTTAAGTTTTCACCAAGATAATCAAGCAATTGGCTGACTAGGATTGATGGTTGATACTCAGTATTATCCACAACTGAATAGCCTACATAGCTGATGTATAATTTTTCTCGTGCTGATAGTAGTGCTTCTAAAAATAAATAACTGTCATCTTCACGACGCACACGATCGCCTTTTTGTGGTTGATACTGCATCACATCAAAACTGTTAGTCGCTAATTGTCGTGGAAAATCACCCTCATTCATTCCTAATAAGCAAATTACTTTAAATGGAATAGCACGCATTGGTAATAGCGTACAGAAATTAAGCTGTCCCATTAGGAAATGTACGCTATTTTCCTGCTCATTTAATTTTGCTTGTAATAACTCACTAATAATCTCGGCATCTAAAGTTTCTTGATAATTACTTTCTAACGCTGTATCTAAAATCTGGTGAACTGCCTGTTTTAATATAGCAACAACGGTTCTACTTTCAGGCACCTCAAAAAAGCGTTCAATACAGATTAAAAGCGTTTGCCGCCACTGTTCAATATCTAATGGTTGCTGTAATTGTTGATACCACTCTTGCAACGCCTCGATAAAATGGGCTACTTTCCCAGCAATTTTGCCTTGTAAACCCTCACTATAATCAAAGCCAACATTATCCTGCCATACGCCTTGTTCATTTTTTAGTGCATAGCCTAATAACATTCGCTCAATACCATTCTGCCACGCATTATAATTAGGCACATCTTCAGCATCCTGCTTATATAATCCAAAGCGAATCCCTGACTGAATTGCCCATTCACGAATTTGTGATAACTCTTCTAACTCAATCGAAAAACGCTGACGAATACAAGCCACATCTAACAGACTTAATACCATCTCTACTGAAAACAATGACTCTTTAAAAGTAAGAAATTGTAGGAATGTAGCAATAACCACATCACTTTCAGTGATTTTTCTATCTGAAATTGCAAATGGAATATGGCGTTTATCCTCAAAACGATATTGCGAAAATACCGCCTGAATATAAGGGGTATAACGATCAACATCCGCCACCATCACAACAATATCTTTAGGCGTTAAATTTGGATCTGCAGCAAACATTGCCAACAGATTATCGTGCAAGACCTCAACCTCTCGCATTGGACTATGGCAAGCATGAAAACTTAATGAGGTATCTCCAGTTTGATAATGCAATCGTGATGATTCATTTTGTGCATACGTTAACTCTAAAATACTACGCTGTATCTGTTGTAATAATGAATCACCTTTAGGTTCAACATATAACTCTATTTCATTTGGTTCGAGCTGTGTTAATGAATAGAGAAAATCACGCCCTAATTTTCCCCAAGAGGCTAATAGCGGATGCCCCACTGTCAATGATTCATCATAAATAGTTTTCACTACTTGCTGATCATCACTATTTTGCTTCAGTTGTTTCAGTTTTAATTTTTCTAAATAGCGGTGGTCAATAATATCTCCCCAATAATAGCGACTAGGGCTATTAAAGAAGAGATGAATGTCGGTATGTTCACTTAGTGCGTGCAAAACAGTAAGAAACATTGACGGTAATGCAGAAATACCAAAAACACAAACTCGCTTTGGTAAATATTTTGGTTTGTGTCCATTCGCTAATAAATCAAGATATTGTTGATACAAACTAGCACGATGCCAGATCATATCTTGTTGATGCTCCTGTTGCATGTCATTAATGAGTTTTTGCCACAAGATCGCTTGCCAAGATAAATCTTGCATAATGGTTGGCAAAATCGCTTGATAACGATGCGTGATTTGTTGTGCAATTTGATGTTGTAAGCTTTGTTGTTCTCCTGCTTCCCATTGTTTAATCCAATCTGGTCGATATACCAAATATTGGTCAAATAAATCGGCAATTTTTTCGGCTAATTGAAACAACTTTAACGGTGTAAATTGCTCACCTAAATAATGGCGTAAACTTGTGAACTCTGGCAAATCCAAAGTCTGAGGTATAATGCGCATCAAACGCCAAACAAGATTTTCTTTACCAAATAAATTCTTTTCTCCTGCAGAAGGGATACTCTCTTTATAGAGTTGCCAAATAAAAGTTGAAGGCATTGGGAAAGTAAAATTAGCGGCAATACCAAAATGATCTGCTAATTGGATCTGCAGCCATTGCGCCATTCCCGGACTTTGTACCAAAATAATATTACTTGCAAAAGGATCAGTTAAAGGTTGTACCTCTAATAATCGAATTAATAAATCCTTTTGATACTCCAGTTGGTTAGCATAATAGACTGTAAACATGACTACTTTCCCGATCATTCACTCTCAAGGCATTCATTGTAAACGAATTATGCCATGATGATAACTTTCAAAAAAAAGGAGCAACGATAATTGCTCCTTTCCACCATATTACTTATTTATTATGCAGTAGCCGTTTCATTCCGCTGTAGCCATTTCTGTAATAATACAATCAGTGCAATATAAATTACCTGCGCAATGATGGTTTCTAAAGTGGCATAGAAGCCTAACCACTCAATGTTCGGCAAACTGTCTACAATAGTAATTGGAAGAATATGAGTTATTTGTAATGAATGTACACTCACTCCTAGGATCTTAAACCCTAATACATACAGTACCCAGGTTAAAATCTTAAACATTGTTGGTACTGGTAATTTAACTGAACTTTTTAAGATAATCACTGCTAATACTGCAAGGATAACCACTGCAATCCCAACACCTAATGCAAACGATTCTGTACTAATATTCGGTAAAATCCCTACATAAAATAGGATAGTTTCCGCACCTTCCCGAAACACCGATAAGAAACTTAAGCCAAACAAAGAAACAAAACTACCAGTCGTTAATGCTTTCCCCATATGTTTCTTAATATAAGCCTGCCATGCTTTTACTGATGATTTACTATGCAGCCAGGCACCAATGGTTAAGATCATCAATACAGCGACAATCCCAACGCCACCTTCGATAATTTCACGATTGGTGCCTGAACTTGCGGCGGGGAATAAACGTTGCAATGCAAACGCAGCGACTAGACTTAATAATAACCCAGCAACTACACCGCCACTTACCCATTTATACCCTTGCGGACGATTTGCAACACGTAACGCACTAACTAACGCCATCACGACTAATAAAGCTTCTAATCCTTCACGCAATAAAATTAACATCGCATCAATAGCGGTATAACTTGCAGCAGGATTAATTGCAGCTAATTGATCAATCAATTGCTGTAAATTAGCTTGATATTTTGGCTCTTGCCCTTTTGCCAGAATCACTGGAACTTCACTCTCTACACGCGTATATAAAGAACCATCACGCGTACTGACATCGCCTTCAATAATTGGCCAGATCTCAATAAAAGTCGTTAATTTTTCTTGTGCAGTGGCATTATCTTGCTGTTGAAACGCGGCTAATCCCTCTTTGAGTAAATTCACACCATCACTTAATTGATAATTGCCTGTGACATTCTCCGTTTTTTTCCCAGACAAGAAATCATCAAATTGTGTCGCGATTTTTTGTGTATTTTGCTCTACCCGTTGATAATCTAACGGCTCAGTTTCAATAGCAACGCGCAATAACGCCAAAGCTGTTTCAATCTTACCGTAATAACTCATATCAACATCGCGCACCAAGCGCTCATTTTTAGTCCAAATACTATTAAATAAACGATATTGTTGTTTCAAGACTTCAACATCTGGTTGCGCTTTCTGTTCAGTAATCACCTTTTGCCAATGATCAAAAGCAGGCACAATACGTTTTTTGAATAGTTTTTTCTGCTCAGCAATATCTAAAGGATGTTGCTCCTTATCAAACGCTAACAAAGCAACAGAAAGTTGATTTAACTGTTCAATATCTGTGTTAGCGATCGTTTTTGTCAGTTGCTCTAATACCACTTTTCCCGCTGGTGAGGTATGTTGTGGAATCGCGATAAATTGCTGCTGAATTTGTTCAATATCTTGTTTTGCTTGCTCAGGATTACTCTCCTTCACTGCACTCATTGCATCTGACAGCTGAATAAATAATGGGCTTAAATTAATTTTATTTTCTGCTGCAACAGCATTTACTGCCACAAACAGCCATAATAAAACTACTCCCAAAAAATTGGCATTTTTAAGGATTTTCATACTACGCTCCCAATAAAGCTTGTCCAATAAACTCTCCCTCTTTTACTCCAGGGAAGCAGGCAAATAAGCCACTACCAATATGAGTAATATATTCATTCATACGATCCACATTACCTAATGCATTTTGAATGGTAATAAATTGATCTGGATTTTTTTGGTAACAAATGAACAGTAAGCCACTTTCAAATTGCCCTGTACGAGGATTAATTCCATCTGAATAAGAGTAAGCACGACGCAAAATTTGTTTACCTGTTTTATGCGCTAAAGCAGAATGTGAATCCTCGGGAATCATTGGTTGACCATGATGATTTTTTTTCTCTAAATCTAACGGTGCAAACTCATCTTGTTCTCCAATCGGTGCTCCTGTTGTACGATGGCGACCAAAAGTACGCTCTTGTTCTTTGTAACTGGTGCGATCCCAAGTTTCTAAATGCATAACAATCTTACGTACAATCATATAGCTACCACCATGTAGCCATGCTGGTTGATCGATCCAAACTTGTCCTGCGGTATCTTTTAAGGTATTCGCATTAGCTGTACCATCTTTAAAACCAAAAAGGTTACGTGGTGTATCAGTTGGTTTATCTGCTGAAATAAAACCTGATTGACTCCATTTCATAGTGACATTGGAACGAGCAACACGCACTAATTGTCGTACCGCGTGAAATGCGACTTGTGCGTCATTGGCGCAAGATTGTATACAAATATCTCCGCCACTAAATTCCGCCCTTAACTGATCACGAGGGAATAGCGGAAGGTCTTTAAATTCTTTTGGAGCTTTATCTTGTAAGCCTAATTTTTGTAAAAATGATGGCGATACGCCAAACGTTAAGGTTAGACCATATGCTGATAAATCATCCGCTTCTCCAGTGTCCGCTGGCGGCACAAAATGATTTTTTGCATATTCTTTTACGTTTTTCCCTTGTACTAAACGTGCGGCATAAGCTGTCCACGTTTTGAAAACTTCTCTAATTTCATGCAAATTTTCTGTCGCAAGATCTAATACCAAGAAATATACATAAGTTTGTTGCGGTGTCAGAATCCCTTGCTGATGCTCACCATAAAAAGGATAAGTAATATCAGATAAACAATGCTTATCAACCGGTTTAGTTGCTTCCGCAGCAGTGGCTTGCTGAGTGGTTAAGGTTAATCCAGCTAAACCACCGCCTAACATTAATCCTGATTTTTTTAAAAATTGACGACGTCCATTATTCATATTTTTTTGCTGTATAAGATCTTTTGTACTCATTTTTTCTGTCCCATTAAAAAAGGAAAAACCACTGTTCCGAAAAACAGTGGTTAATTATTAAAAATTACTCTAAATTAGTTTGCTCCATCGAGGATAACACCCATTTGTGCAAGTGGCTCACCCAATTTATTTACAGCTTCCCCTAACACACGAGTATCTTCTTTTGAAAGTTCTGTATAAGCTTTATAGTCGTGCTTACCAACTTTGTATTTATCTAATAAGCTATTTACATTCTTAAATTGTTTATCCAATTCTTTCACTAATTTCGCATCTTTTTGTGTAAGTTTTGGTTTAAGAATTTCATAAATTTTTTCTGCGCCTTCTACATTCGCTTTAAAGTCATAAAGGTCAGTACGAGAGAAAATTTCTTCTTCACCAGTAATTTTACTTGTTGATACTTCATTTAATAAATCCACTGCACCTTGTACCATTAAGTCACCAGTAACTTCTACTGTTGGTACTTTCGCACGTAACTCTTTCACATCATTGAGTAATTGATCGGCAATTTGTTCTGTTCCTTTAGTGGTATTTTCTGTCCATAAGATTTTTTCAATTTTGTGGAAACCACTCCAAATTTGATCTTTTTCTAAATCCGCTTCACGAGCATCAATACGTGGATCTAAATCACCAAAACTTTCAGCAATTGGTTCTGAACGTTCATAATACATTCTGATTAATGGATAAGCTTTTTTCGCTTCTTCTAATTTTCCTGCTTTTAAATCAGCAACAAATTGTGTTGTACCTTTTACTAATTCATCAATTTGCTCAACAACAAATGCTTGATATTGTTTAGTTTCTTTAGATAAATCAACAGGTGCAGCTAATAAAGTATTAGAAAAAAGAACGGTTGATGAAATGATAGTTGCTAACGCAAGCTTTTTAAAATTAAACATAGATTACCCCATATGGAATGTAAATGAAAATGAATCGCATATAGGTGGTGTAAGTTATGGCAAATAATAATTGTTGTCAATAATAATTATAAAAAAATGAGAAAAATATATAGAAATAGTGCGAAATCGCAATTTATTAAAAGAAAATGGATATAAGAGAAATCAAGGATAATAAGAATGAAATGGCGCATCCGAGAGGATTCGAACCTCTGACCGCTCGGTTCGTAGCCGAGTACTCTATCCAGCTGAGCTACGGATGCGCTGAGAAAAACTGAACTTATTATTTATTCCCAATTTACTCTAGAGTAGCAAGTAAATGGCGCATCCGAGAGGATTCGAACCTCTGACCGCTCGGTTCGTAGCCGAGTACTCTATCCAGCTGAGCTACGGATGCGTTGAATAAATGGCGGTGAGAGAGGGATTCGAACCCTCGATAGAGTTTTAAGCCCTATGCACCCTTAGCAGGGGTGTGCCTTCAGCCTCTCGGCCATCTCACCTCGTTCGGTTGAGACGCTATAATATGGATTTTAGAAAATAAGTCAACGCTTTTTTATGAAAAAACCTGTTTTTGAGTCTGATTGAATGGATTATCATCAAAATAACTAATTTATGAACAATCTTGCTTTATTTGCCCAGTAACTCTCTAATTAATTATCCTTTAATAAGGCCTTTAATCTGGCAAATCCTTCCTGCCTTTGTTGCTGTTTTTGTTGCTCTGTTAAAGGCAATTTATCTTTTTCCCATACAAGGTCATCTTGTGGTAATTCCAACAAAAAACGGCTCGGTTCTGTCTGAATAATTTCTCCCATTTGTCTGCGAGTTTTACAACGAGAAAAGGTCAGTTCTTTCTGCGCACGCGTAATTCCTACATAAGCCAAACGTCGCTCTTCTTCAATATTATTATCATCAATGGAATTTTGATGCGGTAGAATGCCTTCCTCCATCCCAATCAAATAAACATATGGAAACTCTAATCCCTTAGAAGCATGCAGTGTCATTAATTGCACTTCATCGCCACTCTCTTCATTCTCATTACGTTCCAACATATCGCGTAATGTTAAACGCAAAACCACTTGAGATAAGGTCATTGCCGGATTAAACTCATCTCCTTCCAACATATCGTGCACCCACTGCAATAACATTGCGACATTTCTACTTTGTATCTCTGCGACTTTAGGGTTATTCACTTGCTCATACAGATACGCTTCATATTGTAATTGTGCAAACATTTCACGAATCGCTTGTTGCGGCTCACTCCTAACAATTTGATCTGATAAATGCACAATCCAATCAGCAAAATTATGTAATGCCGTATAAGCTTTTGGAGTAACTCGCTGTAATAATTCAAAATCAAAGATTGCTGCAAATAATGAACAATGTTTTTCTTTAGCCAAACTACCTAATTTTTCTAATGTTGCAGTACCAATCTCTCGTCTTGGTGTATTAACAATTCGAATAAAAGCTGAATCATCATCCTGATTTACTAATAATCGTAAATAAGCCATTACATCTTTAATTTCTATTCGGGAAAAGAAAGATGTACCACCAGAAATTTTATAAGGGATACGATTCTGTACTAACACCTTTTCGAGTAAACGAGATTGATGGTTCCCTCGGTATAAAATAGCATAATCACGATAAGCCGTTTTCTTTAAAAAACGGTGAGTCATTAATTCACCAACAATACGCTCCGCTTCATGTTCCTCATTTTTGGCTTCAATGACATTTAGCAACTCTCCAGTACCTAACTCAGAAAATAATCTTTTTGTGAAAATATGATCATTATTATCGATTAAAATATTGGCGCAATGCAGAATTCTTTGTGTAGAACGATAATTTTGCTCTAACTTAATGACCGAAATATTAGGAAAATCATCTTTAAGTCGTGCAATATTCTCGGGATTAGCACCTCGCCAAGAATAAATTGATTGATCATCATCGCCAACAACCGTAAATTTCGCTTGCTCACCTACTAATAATTTGATCAATTCATATTGGCTAGTATTAGTATCCTGGTATTCATCAACTAATAAATAAGCAATTTTTTGCTGCCATTTCGCACGAATTGTTGTATTACTGCGTAATAATAAAGTTGGCAACATAATCAAATCATCAAAATCTAATGAATTATAGGCATGCATTTGTTGCACATATAACTGATAACACTCAGCAAATGTCTTTTCTATCGGCGTTTTTGCTAACGCTAATGCTTGTTTTGGCAAGATAAGGTTATTCTTACAAGTAGATATATAGTTAATCAACTGAGTCAGTTTATCTTTATCTTCTAATAAAACTGTTGCCGTTAATTCCTGTAATAATGCCTTCTGATCATGTTCATCAAACAACGTAATGCTGGACTTTAATCCGAGCTCTCTATGCTCACGTTTAATCAAATCAAAACCTAACGTATGAAATGTACAAACGATAAGCCCTTTACTTTTTTGCGCACCAATAGATTGAGCAACACGTTCTCTCATTTCACGTGCAGCTTTATTGGTAAAAGTTACTGCAGCAATACTATTTGGCAGATAACCGCAATGCTCAATTAAATAGGCTATTTTATTAATAATTACTCTGGTTTTCCCTGAACCAGCACCTGCCAATACCAAACAAGGTGTATTAATCGTTGTTACTGCTTGCTGTTGTTGTTGATTCAATCGCATAACATTACTGAATTTTTTCTTTTCTACTTCTAATAATAAAAGAAAACCCGTCTAAAAAGACGGGTCTTTATATTTATCTTCGCAATTCAATTATTTTTTGATGTTTGCTACAACACCTGCGCCTACTGTACGGCCACCTTCACGAATCGCAAAACGTAAACCTTGATCCATCGCAATTGGGTGAATCAAGCTTACTGTCATCTTGATGTTATCTCCTGGCATTACCATTTCCACACCTTCTGGTAACTCGATTGTTCCTGTTACGTCAGTTGTACGGAAATAGAATTGTGGACGATATCCTTTGAAGAATGGAGTATGACGACCACCTTCTTCTTTTGATAATACGTACACTTCTGCTTCAAAGTCTGTGTGTGGTGTGATTGAACCTGGTTTCGCTAATACTTGGCCACGTTCGATTTCTTCACGTTTGGTACCACGTAATAACGCACCAATGTTTTCCCCAGCACGTCCTTCGTCTAATAATTTACGGAACATTTCTACACCAGTTACTGTTGTCTTCGTTGTATCTTTGATACCCACGATTTCAACTTCTTCACCTGTCTTAATAATTCCGCGTTCTACACGTCCAGTTACTACTGTACCACGACCTGAAATTGAGAATACATCTTCAATTGGTAATAAGAACGGTTGGTCAATCGCACGTTGTGGTTCTGGAATGTAAGTATCTAAGTAATTCGCTAATTCTAGAATTTTTTCTTCCCATTCAGCTTCGCCTTCTAATGCTTTTAATGCTGAACCACGTACGATTGGTGTATCGTCACCTGGGAAATCGTATTGAGATAGAAGTTCACGTACTTCCATTTCTACTAATTCTAATAATTCTTCATCATCTACCATATCGCATTTGTTTAAGAATACGATGATGTATGGTACACCTACTTGGCGTCCTAATAAGATGTGTTCACGTGTTTGTGGCATTGGACCATCTGTCGCTGCTACTACTAAGATTGCGCCGTCCATTTGTGCCGCACCAGTAATCATATTTTTTACGTAGTCGGCGTGTCCCGGACAGTCAACGTGTGCATAGTGACGAGTCGCTGTATCATATTCAACGTGTGAAGTGTTGATGGTGATACCACGTGCTTTTTCTTCTGGTGCATTATCGATTTGGTCAAATGCACGTGCCGCCCCACCAAAGTGTTTCGCTAATACTGTGGTGATCGCTGCTGTTAATGTTGTTTTACCATGGTCAACGTGACCGATTGTACCCACGTTAACGTGCGGTTTTGTACGTTCAAATTTTTCTTTAGACACGATAATTTCCTTTTTTAATTAAAAATCTGCAACGCATAAATGCGTTGCAGTCATTACAATTATTTTGCTTTGCGAGCTTCAATTACTGCAGTTGCTACGCTAGCAGGTGCTTCAGCATATTTCAATGGTTCCATTGAGTATGAAGCACGACCTTGAGTTTGTGAACGAAGATCCGTTGCATAACCAAACATTTCTGATAATGGTACTTCTGCGTTGATCTTAGTAACAAATTCGTTGCTTTCTTGACCATTAACAAGTGCACGACGACGGCTTAAATCGCCGATTACATCACCCACATAATCAGCAGGAGTCTCAACTTCCACCTTCATAATTGGTTCAAGTAATACTGGGGTTGCTTTAGCAAACGCTGCTTTAAACGCAATTGACGCTGCTAATTTGAACGCTAATTCTGATGAGTCCACATCATGGTAAGAACCGAAGTGTAAACGTACACCAATATCCACTACTGGGTAACCAGCTAAAGGACCAGCTTTAAGCTGTTCTTGGATACCTTTATCAACCGCAGGAATGTATTCACCAGGGATAACACCACCTTTAATTTCGTTGACAAATTCGTATCCTGGACCTTCTGGATCCAATGGATATAGGTCGATAACAACGTGACCGTATTGACCACGACCACCAGATTGTTTTGCATGTTTACCTTCAACATCATTAACACGAGTACGAATAGTTTCGCGGTAAGCAACTTGTGGTTTACCAATATTTGCTTCCACTTTAAACTCACGACGCATACGGTCAACGATGATATCTAAGTGTAACTCACCCATACCAGAAATAATGGTTTGACCAGATTCTTCATCAGTGTGAACACGGAATGAAGGGTCTTCTTGTGCAAGACGACCTAATGCTAACCCCATTTTTTCTTGGTCAGCTTTAGTTTTAGGCTCTACTGCTACAGAGATTACTGGCTCTGGGAATTCCATACGCTCAAGAATGATTGGGTTTTCAGGATCACATAATGTATCCCCTGTTGTTACTTCTTTCAAACCAATCGCTGCTGCAATATCCCCTGCACGAACTTCTTTGATTTCTTCACGTTTGTTAGCGTGCATCTGTACGATACGACCAAAACGTTCACGTTTTTGCTTCACTGAGTTCATTACAGTATCACCAGAATTTACTACACCAGAGTAAACACGGAAGAATGTTAAGTTACCTACAAATGGGTCTGTTGCAATCTTGAACGCTAATGATGAGAATGGCTCATCATCACTTGCATGACGTTCACCTTCAGTTTCGTCAAGGTTGATACCTTTGATCGCAGGAACGTCTGTTGGTGCTGGTAAGTAATCAACTACCGCATCAAGCATTGCTTGAACACCTTTGTTCTTAAATGCAGAACCACAAGTGATAAGGATAATTTCGTTTGTCAATACACGTTGACGTAATGCTGCTTTAACTTCTTCTTCAGTTAATTCTTCACCGCCAAGGTATTTTTCCATTAATTCTTCTGATGCTTCTGCAGCAGATTCGATTAAGTTTTGATGCCATTCATCTGCTAAATCTTTCAAATTAGCTGGAATATCTTCATAGGTAAATGTCATACCTTGATCTGCTTCATTCCAGTTAATCGCTTTCATTTTAAGAAGATCGATAACACCTGCGAAATTATCTTCTGCACCGATTGGTAATTGAATTGGTACAGCAGTTCCACCTAAACGGGTTTTAATTTGTTCAACAACACGTAAGAAGTTTGCACCTGTACGGTCCATTTTGTTCACGAATGCAATACGTGGAACAGCATATTTGTTAGCTTGACGCCATACAGTTTCAGATTGAGGTTGAACACCACCTACCGCACAGTAAACCATTACCGCACCATCAAGTACACGCATTGAACGCTCAACTTCGATAGTGAAATCTACGTGTCCCGGAGTATCGATAATGTTAATACGGTGTTGTGGGAATTGTTTTGACATACCTTGCCAGAAGCAAGTTGTTGCCGCAGAGGTAATAGTAATACCACGTTCTTGTTCTTGTTCCATCCAGTCCATAGTAGCTGCGCCATCATGAACCTCACCGATTTTATGGCTTACACCGGTATAGAAAAGAATACGTTCTGTGGTAGTTGTTTTACCTGCGTCGATGTGAGCACTGATCCCGATATTACGATAGCGCTCAATTGGAGTAGTACGTGCCACGATTATTTCCTCTCGCTAGGCTTAAAAAGATGAACCAGTAAGTCTTGATACCAAGACTCACTGAATAAAATAAATTACCAACGGTAATGGGCAAATGCTTTGTTAGCTTCTGCCATACGATGAACGTCTTCACGTTTCTTAACTGCAGCGCCTTTATTTTCTACTGCATCAGACAACTCATTTGCAAGACGTAATGCCATTGATTTGTCACCACGTTTACGAGCTGCTTCAACAATCCAACGCATACCTAATGCGTTACGACGTACAGGGCGAACCTCTACTGGTACTTGGTAAGTAGAACCACCAACACGACGAGATTTAACCTCTACAGTTGGACGAACATTTTCTAATGCTGTTTCAAAGGCTCCCAAATGATCTTTACCTGTTCTTTGTGCCAATGTATCTAAAGCAGTATAAACAATTTTTTCAGCGATAGATTTTTTACCATCTACCATTAAAACATTAATAAATTTTGCAAGTAATTCTGATCCGAACTTTGGATCTGGAAGGATCTTGCGTTGACCAATCACACGACGACGTGGCATGGCTTATTCTCCGTATATTAAATCTTCAGGTTATCCAAAACTCTATTTCTGGAGTCTTGTATGCTATCTATGTTCTAAATTAAACGTTTGGCCTTACTTAACGGAGATCCATTAAGCTTTAGGGCGCTTCACGCCGTATTTAGAACGGGCTTGTTTACGATCTTTTACGCCTGCACAGTCTAATGCGCCACGTACGGTGTGGTAACGCACACCTGGTAAATCTTTAACACGACCGCCACGAATTAATACAACGGAGTGTTCTTGTAAGTTATGACCTTCACCACCGATATAAGAGGTTACTTCATAACCATTAGTTAAACGAATACGACATACTTTACGTAATGCTGAATTCGGTTTTTTAGGTGTAGTAGTGTACACACGAGTACACACGCCACGTTTCTGCGGGCAAGCCTCTAATGCAGGAACGTTGCTTTTTACAACCTTCTTCACACGCGGTTTGCGTACTAGCTGGTTGATAGTTGCCATTAAAAAGCTCCAGTTTAAATAAAAAATAATTCACTATTGAATGTTAAATTAACCCCATTCCATAGAAGAATGGACGACGCATTCTATTCTTTAACGATTTGCATGTCAAGGTTTTACCGACCCTGATTATTAAAGACTCACTTGCGGGGAATATTGTTCTGTTAACTTAACCAGATCACGTAAACTGATGATAGAAAAAGATGCACGATTTGCTGAAAAAAAATAATGCAAATCTCTGGCTGTAATATCATTTTCTAATAAGAAATAGCTTTGTTCTGGTTGAAATAGCGTTGGATATTTTATCGGTAAAAGGACACCATCTTGCCACAATAAAATGGCATCTTGCTCTGTCACATTAGAGAATAATTGGACTAATTGTTGTTGATCATATTGGCTTTTTGAAAAGGTATAGAGCATACGCAGTCCACTAAAATGTTAAGATTTTTTCCGCTTGTCGCAATGTGTTAATCAACGCTGACTGTTCTAGTATTTTCACTGGTAATAATAACGACTGATCTGTTAATTGATAACGAGCAACATCTTCTTGGCTGATAAAACATTGTTCAATTTCATATAATGCCAACAATTTTAGCATTGCTGATGTTTCTTTCTGTAACAGTAATTCCGCTTGTTGCCTTGCTAACAGATTTAACACGCCATCGTGCAAAAAAAATACACCGATATCCGTTTCATCACAATAAGCTGACATTGCTAATAAAGCATCAATGCCTTCTCTTACTCTACTACTGCCATAAGGCGCTTGTGTAAAAACAAAAGCCACTTTCATATCATCGCCCTAAAAAGTAATGACTCTATCTGCAGTTAAGACAGCTTGACTAAACTCTCCTAGCCCAGCTAACACAAACTTTTCAGCAAGATTATTTTGTTGCTCTATTGCAGCCGTTTCTTCATTCACCACACCACGTCGTTGTGCTGCAGCAATACAAAGGTAAAGTGGGAATTGATACTGTTGCGCTAATTGCTGCCAATGTTTAATTAAATTAAATTCATCATTAGCTGGATAGACAAAAGCGTTGCCATGACTCACGCCAGCCTGAGAGAAAAACACTTGCGCTATCGAATGACCAGCCTGCAACAATTCTTCCGCAAATTGATAAGCTAAGAAACTCGCTTCGGAGCCATATACTGGTTGTGTGATAGACAACACATAACGCATTATTTTTGTTCATCCTGCTTAATTTGACGAATATAGAGATATACAGTATGACGAGAAATGCCTAAACGTTCTGCTACTTGGTTAATCGCATCTTTAATATCAAAAATCCCTTTCTCAAACAACGAGAGTACAATCTGTTTATTCTTATTATTATTCGACACATTACGATCATTAGTAACATCTTCGATAGTTTGTTCTACTGTTTGCGCCACTAGCTCTTCAACTGAAGAAGCAAAATTCACTTCTGAAGAACTTTCCTCCTGTTCGTGTGTTGGCACTAGTCCTTGCACAAACTCAGCCACTGGAACATTCAAATTAATATTGATACAAAGTAAACCAATAATGCGTTGTTGTGAATTACGAATTGCGATACTAATAGACTTCATCAACTCATTACTTTTTGCTCGTGTAAAATAAGGTTGTGACACACTATCCGTTTTCATCTGATGTAAAGAACGCAATGCCAGATCAGTAATTGGTGAGCCCACTTTACGATTTGTATTATGTCCATTAGCAATACAAATAGCTGAGTGCTTCAAATTCTCTAAAGAATGCAGCACAATTTCACAATGCCCACCAACTAATGCAGCAATTCCCTCTACTACAGGAACATAAGATTGCAAAATATCATGATCCTCTTTCGTAAATGGCTGTTCTTCCTGTAAAAAAATCTCATCATCTAAATTCATAACCACTCCAAATGAAAAAAGAATAACGGACATTTCTGCCCGCATTCTTTCTCTTTCTTATAATAATTACTTATTATTTGATTTCACATCTAACAATTCGATATCAAAAATTAAGGTTGAATTTGGTGGAATTTGACCTGTTTGTTGATCACCATATGCAAGATTAGGTGGTAATACTAACTGAATTTTTCCGCCTTTCTTAATTAAGCTAATTCCTTCAACCCAGCCTGGAATCAATTGATTGAGTTGAAATTCAATTGGTTGATTACGTTTATATGAACTATCGAACTCTGTACCATCAATTAAAGTACCGCGATAATTAACTTTCACCGTATCTGCTGGATTTGGTCTAACACCATCACCCTCTTTTTCTATACGATAAAGAATGCCAGATTCAGTCTTTTTAACGCCATCTTGCTTCGCATATTTATCGCGATACTCTTTACCTTTTTGTTCATTTTCCTTAGCAACTTTTTCTAATTGCACTTGTGTTGCTTTTGTGAGTTGTTCATCTAAGGCTTGTAATTGCTTTTGTAACGCTTCATCAGATAAAGTTGTTTTTCCTGTTAGCGTATCTTTCACGCCTTCTAAAATCTTACTATTGTCATATTTAATGAGAGATTTTTGTGAATCTAGCGATTGTTGGATGTTTTTCCCCATAAATACGCCAATTGCATAAGAAGAATCTTCAATAAATTTTTTGTCTTTTAATTGAGAATCTTCAGCAAAACTGTGGCCACTTACAGCTAAGAAAACTAATCCAGAAAGAAAGGCAATTTTATTCATGGAACGCATAATTGTTTGTTCTCCATAAGAAAATAATAAATTTATCACTGCTTTAATTTTAGCGAATAGGGTAAAATGATTTTTTAAAATATACAATATTTATTTAAGGTTTAAACGAAATTATTAATTTTTCAACATACAGAAAAAATTTAGCACCTTAAATCTGATAAGGACGAATAATGAAAAATGAGCTTAGCCCTCTATTACAACGTTTAGATGAATTAGAAATGAAAGTGGCCTTTCAAGAAAACACGATTGAACAACTGAATCAGGCGTTAGTTGATCAACAATTTATTCTTGAAAAAATGCAGCTACAATTACGTTATCTGGCACAAAAATTAAAAGATATGCAACCCTCTAATATTGCAACACAAGCGGAAGAAACTCCGCCGCCACATTACTAATAAAACTAAATCATCAGATAGCAAAAAGCCTCCGCTGACGCAGAGGCTTTTTCACGCTATAATCTATTCTTCGTCTTTTAATGGTACAACTAACATATCAACGTCAATATTATTCATGACTTGACGAGTTGAGGACATCAACTTACTCCAGAAGTCTTGGTGATGGCCGACAACAAGAATATCGACATCATATTTATCTACGGCGTCTGCTAATACTGTACCAAGATCGCCATTACCGCAAAGAGTTTCGGTTACTGGATAACCTGCTTGTTTGGCTAATTCAACAAGTGCATCATGAGTTTCATCGGAAATACGATCTTGCATAGAAGACATATTAACATCGATTAACCCAGTATAGAGGTCGGAAAAATTAACATCGACATGAATAATGGAAAGTTTAGCGCTGTTGTTTTTAGCAACTTGAACCGCTTTTGCTAATAAGACATTACTTTCTTCTGAAAGATCTACCGCTACAAGAACATGCTTATACATAATGATTCCTCCATTTATAATCAGCTAATTGAATAAGCTTGTTGTTATAGTAACATTAAAAACTAGTAAAAAGTTTGCGGTCGATCACGCTATTACAAACAAGTCCAAATTAATTCTAAAATGGAGCAAAAAATGGTAACAAAACTAGAAAAATTTGCTGAGGTCATTGCTCAACTACGCGATCCTGAAAAAGGTTGTCCTTGGGATCTAGAACAAAACTATCAAACTATGCCACCACATATCTTAGAAGAGGCTTACGAAGTTGTCGAAGCAATTAATCAAGACAATCGTCAGGATCTGAAAGAAGAGCTTGGTGATTTATTAATGCAAGTGGTGTTCTTAAGCCAATTAGCCAAAGAAGAAAAGGTATTTACTTTAGATGATGTGATTGAAGGAATTACTGAAAAAATTATTCGTCGCCATCCACACGTTTTTGGTGAATTACAAGCAAATAATAGTGAAGAAGTGTTAAAAAATTGGGAAAACATTAAACAGCAAGAACGCCATAACAAACAACAATTTTCTATTTTGGATAATGTTCCTTCTGCCTTGCCATCACTATTGCGTGCAGCCAAATTACAAAAACGTTGTGCCAAAGTTGGGTTCGATTGGTCTGAAACTGAACTTACCATCCAAAAAGTAGAAGAAGAGTTGCAAGAAGTACGTAATGAATTAAATACATCACCACAAAATCAATCTGCCATTGAAGAAGAAATGGGAGATTTATTATTCGCTGTGGTAAATGTTGCACGTCATCTACATATCAACCCAGAAGAAGCCTTACGCAAAGCTAATCTCAAATTTGAACGTCGTTTTCGTCAAGTGGAACAATCTATTGTGCTTTCTGGACATGATTTAGAGGAGGTTTCTCTCACAGAAATGGATTTATTGTGGGATCAGGTTAAACAACAAGAAAAACAAGGAGAATAACAATTAACTATGTTTAATCGTATTTATTCATGGTTTGAAAATCGTCTTAACCCTTACCCTGATGAGATGCCAGATGTGCCAAGAAATGGACTAATAAAATTTATTTGGTCTTGTATGGACGGTATGAAAGGCTGGATTTTACTGCTTACCATTTTAGTTGTTGGTATCGGCGTGATGGAAGCCGTCCTATTCCAGTTTATGGGCATTTTAGTTGATTGGTTAGCGCAATATTCGCCACAACAATTATGGCAAGAAAAGAATATCCAATTACTCGCAATGGCAGGATTATTGCTATTTAGTATTCTTTGGTCATTTATTGCAGCTAATGTACATCTACAAACATTACAAGGGGTCTTTCCAATGCGTTTACGCTGGAATTTCCACCGTTTAATGTTGGGACAAAGTTTAGGCTTTTATCAAGATGAATTTGCTGGTCGAGTATCAGCGAAAGTGATGCAAACGGCGCTTGCCGTACGTGATACTGTATTAGCCATTGCCGATGTGATGACTTATGTAACCGTTTATTTCATTACATCTGGTGCCGTACTCATGACACTAGATGGTTGGTTCGTCCTACCATTTATTATTTGGCTGATTGTATTTGCCATTATTTTGAAAATATTTATTCCTAAGCTCGCTTATACCGCAGAACGCCAAGCTGATGCTCGTTCTTTAATGACTGGTCGCATTACTGATGCTTATGCCAATATTACAACGGTCAAATTGTTCTCTCATGGCTTACGTGAAGCTAGTTATGCGAAACATTCAATGCAAGAGTTTATGGTTACCGTACACGCACAAATGCGCTTAGCGACTTCCTTAGAAACCTTAACCTATTTCACCAATATTTTGCTCACCTTAAGTACGGCAATTTTAGGATTATGGTTATGGAGCGTCGGCAAAACTGGCGTTGGAGCTATTGCTACCGCTATCGCAATGGCATTACGCGTAAATAATCTTTCACGTTGGATTATGTGGGAAGCTGCGCGCTTGTTTGAAAATATTGGTACTGTCAATGATGGTATGCATACTCTATCTAAACCACACACCATTGTTGATAAAAACAATGCTACTGATCTTACTGTCACCAACGGAGAGATTAAATTTGAAAATGTAAATTTCGCTTATGAAGCAGAAAAACCATTGCTATCTAATTTCAACTTAACCATTAAACCAGGTGAAAAAGTAGGATTAATTGGACGCTCTGGAGCAGGTAAATCCACCATCGTGAATTTATTATTACGCTTCTATGAAGCCAACCAAGGTAACATTACCATTGACGGACAAAACATTTGCGACGTACGCCAAGAAAGTTTACGTAGTCAAATTGGGCTAGTGACTCAAGATACTTCACTACTACACCGTTCAGTGCGTGAAAATATTATCTATGGACGTCCAAGTGCTACCGAAGCAGAAATGCTTTCAGCTGCCGAACGAGCGGAGGCTGCAGGTTTTATTCCAACGCTTAGCGATGCACAAGGTCGTCATGGTTATGATGCTCACGTCGGCGAACGAGGCGTAAAACTTTCTGGTGGACAGCGCCAACGTATTGCGATCGCGCGTGTGATGTTGAAAGATGCGCCGATTCTGCTCCTAGATGAAGCAACTAGTGCCTTAGACTCCGAAGTAGAAGCAGCTATTCAGGAAAGTTTAGATAAGATGATGGAAAATAAAACGGTTATTGCCATTGCACACCGTTTATCTACCATTGCTGCGATGGATCGCTTAATTGTCCTGGATCAAGGAAGAATTGTTGAGCAAGGCACTCACTCAGAATTGTTAGCGCAAAACGGTCTTTATGCCAAATTATGGGAACACCAAAGTGGTGGTTTTTTGAGTGACAATTGTTAATCATTAGCTAAAAAAATCGCCCCTTTATGGGGCGATTATCAACAGTAATGAACAGCTTATTTAAACTGCCATGAAACTGCTAAACGCAGATTATAAGAACCTGATCTACCTTGACCAAACTCTTTTTCTGCATCAATAAACACATTAGTTTTTTCACTGATATGAGTGTTGTAACCTACACCGACAGCATACCAAGTTCCTCTGGTATTCCAATCTTTGTGGTAATCACCAGTGAAATCACGAGCGCTAATATCTCGTTTACCCAAAAACTCATGCATAATATTGCCTTTTAAGTAAAGTCGATTATCGCCGTTTTCATCAAGCAATCTCACTACATCAGCACCCACACGACCAATTAAACTCTTCGCACCACCCAATTTCACCTCAATGCCATTACTGGTACGGTAATTTTCACTTGTCAAATAAGCAAATTGTAATTGCGCTTGTGGCACGATATACCATCGTTTCGCTGCGTCCAATACTTGACGATAGCCATGTTCAGTACTTGCACTAAATAGGTAATTCTTATAAGAACCACTACCCCAAAGCACGCCATTATCCATCACTGAACGATAACTACTGTGTAATGCACCTACTCTTAACACGTTATCATTGTAATAGCTGTTATCTCCTGCTTCATTATTACGTTGATTAGTGTTATACACGCTCAATAAGTATTTTTTCACCACACCTTTTTGTAGGATATCTTCGACTTCATTTTTAGCATGACCATAGGTAAAACTGATTCCCCATTTGTGTTTCTGATTTGCATCATTACGACTAAATCTGTCATAACCGACTTCATACTCATTACTGTTCAAACGGAAATCATCATATTGTTGTAAACGAGTATGTGTTGCTCTTACCCAAGCTCCCTCTTTAATACCATTTAAAGAATAAGCGCGTTCTCCCTCACGTTTTGTATAAGTATCTAAATAGAAACCATAACGAGCGGTCGCATCTAACATCTTCAACATATCTTTACTGTTTGGGGTTGGAATTGGATTATTATTATTGCCGTTATCAGGATCAGTGTTTGGATCTACCGGTTGTTGTGGCGTATAACGTACCAAATAGACGTTATAACTATCATCACCATTATAAGTACTATCAACATAACTATCGCCCGGTTTTTCTTTGGTCATCGTTTGTCCATTAAACGCTTGGTTATAAATCTCTGTATTATCCGGATCTTCTGATTGTTTAGCATATTCGACTCTTACTGCTTGTTTCATTAAGCGACCATTATCAGAATAGACTTTGCCATTCACAAATTCATTTTGTGACTGTTGTACCGTAGCAAAACGTAATCTTTCGCCATCACGCATACTTTCAATAACTTCTTGTTGATTAGCAATTACAACATTTTGTGCAGTAGTAGTACCTTGCTTGATATAGAGCATATCACTATGTTCGCCATTTTTATTTAACCGCATAACAAAGCGATTTTCTCCTGCAAGTTGATCAATGTGTAAAGCTCGTCCGCCATCTGAACTATTAAAATCTACTGTTCCTTTACCGCTTAATCGATTGATCCAGCTTTGTCCAGTCATCTTCCACGAAGCATTATCAGCAAGATTCATATTTACCGTACCGGCAGATGTTGCCTGTGACAAATCTTCTCCTGCCCACATAGTACCAAACAATGCTTTATGCTGTGGATTCGCAAAAGCACTAAAATTATCAATACGTCCTGCTCCAACACTTCCCGGTGTAAGTTCTAAGTCAATTTCCCCGCCATTGATAGCAATGCTATCACCTGTCATATTCATCGTGCTGCCTGCGGAATGGAGATTAATGGCAGCGTTATCGGCAAAGAAATGTCCTTTAATTTGACTATCGCCTTTATAGTCTAATTGAATTCGTGATTGACTAATGGCTTTGGCTACCATAGGTGCTTGGAGATCTAATTGACCTTGTACCTCAATTACCCCTTGCTCCTTAGCAAGAGCAGCAACACGAGAAGCATTGATAAGATTACTTCCTGCTGTTGTGACTAACTGCACTTTGGCTTTATCGCTAGCTTCAACCCCAGTATCCGCACCAACAAGTTGATTCTGTTGTGCTGCTTCAAGACGCGTTAGCGCTGTTTCACCTTGCGCCTGTACAGCAACACTGCCATTACCTACAACAGGATCTGTGATCACAATCACATTACTACCTTGATTAGCTTTTACAGTTAAGTCCGCAGTGTTGCGTAATCCTGTTATGGTGACAGTCTGATCGTTACCCAATGTATTTTTTGCACTGACTTGGAAGAGGTTATTTCCTGTTGTAGCAGTGAATTTAGCTTGATGATCGTTCAATACCGCATAACGTGCGAATGCATTGGAAGCGTTAATAATGGTTTCATTGCGTCCACCAGTGACGTCTAAAATACCTTGTTGTGTTTCGCCTTTTGTAATCGCATAACCGACAACTTTATCAATTTTACCTGCTACATGCTCGCCATCACCAATAACTACTTGGTTTAGCTCTCCGGCTTCTAAAGTAGTGCGCGATGCTCCTGAGAATCCCATCTTATCAAAATCAGGGAGTAAATTACCTGACCTTGGATCCAATATCCAAGCATATCCTGTATAAACACCAATAAGCTCTCTATCATTTTGTGCAACATCGGAGAGACGGCTATCCATACTCAATATATTATTTTGCGTTGCTTTCAATGTCATACTGCCTGTAGTGTTATTAAGCAGTATTTTTCGCTTCAATACATTGGAAACATCTATTTCAATTTGATTGTTTTGTGCCTCTAATAAAGTCGATCCGCTAAGTGTATTTTGATCGCTTCCAAATCCTTCAGTTGTGATACTTATCAAGCCATAATAATAAACACCTGTATGTGAAATTCCCATAACTTGCTCAAATTGCAACTTCGGATTTTCCGTAATCGGTGATTCCTTAATTTGTAATAGGTTTTTTCCTCGCTTTGCCATTAATGTAGTGGAACCTGAATTAAGAATACCTGAAATATCAGCTCCTGGAGTGGCTGCAAAAGTAGTAGAACGAACATCTGCACCAATATAAAAAGTATTATCCCCTTGCGTTGCAATAAATTTAGCTTCATCACTGCCATGGTTAATCACAGCAGTTCGTTGATAAGCATTGTGTATATCTAGCGTCGATTCATTTTGCTGTCCTTCAACGATTAGCCGACTGTTCTGCACCCAATATCCGAAAGCACCACTAAAAGTCTTTTTCAACATTACATTTGCTTGTGTTTTTGCGGTAAATATATTCTTACCTGTCGCTTTCATTGTTATACCATCACTAGAAACTGCCCCAAAACCGGTGAAAGTAACACTACTGTGTGGAGGAGTATCCTTAACATGTACATCAAAAATATTATTACCCTTAACAGCATTAATCTCTACTTCTGCATTCTCAGTAACAGATATAAGAGGATAAGTTGCTTGCTCTGCAATAAAACGGTTATTTTGCGCGTCAAGCTTAACTTTTGTTTCACCAGCCAATTCTATAAATCGAATAAAATCTGAACCAGTGCCATTGAAAATATTATCCCCTTTTAAAGCTTCAAAACCGATATTTATATTACCTTTTGAAACTATCGCTTGATCATTGCTATTATTATCAGCTTTACTCTTAAAATTAACCTTGATCGAACCTTCATCACTGGTCAGTTTAATGCTTCTTGGTGTGGTATCTTTATCTAAAGCATGTATCCCGGCATATCCTTGTTGTATATCAATATCTTCCTTAGCGTGAAATACTAGGCTAGTACCTGGCTTTGTCTTATCAATCTTGATTGCAGGATCGTTGTCAGGCACATGGATAACAATACTTCCATCTGTATTTTCAATAGTGTGATCTTGATCGTTGATAATCGTTGCATCAATCGTCATATCTTGCGCATATGCCGTTAATGTACTACCAAGTAATATAGCAAGTACGGATAATTTAAAAGTTGGTATAACTCGTTTCATAAAATTTCCTTAGTGGTGTGTTAAAAATGAATGGAGCAAATAGCTATTTTTGAATGGCAATAAAACACCACTTAGCGATAACAAGTATCGACAAGCAGTGTTAAAACGAATTGAATAAAAAAATAAGATGAACCAATCGAAATTGGTGATAGAGAATTTGAAAGAGAAATTAGTTAATTGACTGACTGACTGACTGACTGACTGACTGACTGACTGACTGACTGACTGACTGACTGACTGACTGACTGACTGACTGACTGACTGACTGACTGACTGACTGACTAGTAAAATTTTCTAGCCATTCACAGCACTGCGTCAAGGATTTAGTCGCCAGTTGAAATTTCATTAACTCTAATCTCTTTTAATAAAAGGTAAATAAATGTTGCAAGAGATAACTACTATCTTTGCTTTAATTGAAAAAACCACTGTTTAATATACTCCGAAAAAAATAAAATTCGACGATCAAGTTCACATTTTTACAATAAACACATCAATTATGCTATTTAAATAGATTCTGACAAATCGCTAAAAAAAATGTGCGACATTAAATCGCACATTTTTATCTCGCTTTTACCTCACTACATCTTCTTACATTGCGCAATAATATCTAATTTCTTTTGATATACCGAAGTGCTTGGATTCATATCCATTAAGCCAAATAATGTGCTATATAAATTATCTTGCGAATAAGATTGTTGTTCCGCATTCTTACGTAAACAGTCAAAATCAATATTTTCATTTTGTCTGAAACGATCTGAGAACCACATCACCATTGGTACGCGAGTTTGTTGCTCTGGCGCAATCGCATAAGGCGTTCCATGCAAATATACGCCATTCTCGCCCAAAGATTCACCATGATCAGAAAGATAATACACAGCTGATTCCAATTCTGGATGCGCTTCGACTTTTTGAATCACTTTATCAATAAATTGATCAATATAGAGAATACCGTTGTTATAGGTATTAACTAACTGCTCATTAGTACATTTCTGAATTTCATTCGTATCACAAGTTGGAGTAAAACGGCGATATTCTGGGGTATAGCGTTCATAATAAGTTGGCCCATGATTACCAATCGTATGCAGCACTAGTACCGTATCTTTCTTGGTACTATTAATCACTTCATCAATATACGAAAGCAGGATATTGTCTAAACATTCACCATCTTTACAATATTTTGGATCATTTAATTCGGTAATGTTTTTATTTGGTACTCTTAAACAAACGCCTTTACAGTCACTATTATCTTCCAACCACATAATCTCAACGCCAGCACGTTGCAATACATCTAAAATATTATCTTGATGCGAGGCTTTGACTGCGTCGTAATTATCCCGCCCCATTCCTGAGAACATACAAGGAACCGAAACCGCTGTTGAGGTACCGCAGCTAGTTACATGCTTAAAGTTGATAATCTTATCTCCTCTTGCAGCCAACATCGGTGTTGTTTGGAATTTATAACCATTCAGACCCCAATTTTGTGCTCGTGTCGTTTCCCCAACGACAACAACTGTCAGATGACGATAATCATCTGGTTTTTCCTGAGAAGAATCTAATCCTAGTTGTGTATATGGCATATTCGCTTGTCGAACACGTTTAATCTCGTTAATACCAGCGCTAATGAAATTGGATGGTACGATCAACGCTGGTACACTTTTGTTATTGCGAACGAAAGCAGCATAATCTTGATAAAACACTTTTGCGATACCCAAAATTACCACCGCAGAAAGCAAAATCATACCAATACGATATGCCAATTCTTTATACCAACAACGATAATCTACTTTAACGAAAATATAGAGAATAGCTGGAATGACTCCAAATCCGATTACCCAAAGAAGATAAGGTAAAGTAACGGTTCGTGAACTCTCAGCAAAATTAGTCTGCAACACGTTTTCTAACATATCGGTGGTGAAATAAACATCGAGGAAGATTTCACTATAACCAATCGCCGCACTAATAATTAGCAATGCCGGTACCACTACTTTATGTAAGAAAGGAAATGCCAATAACTGAAATACTGCGTTTAGCACAAAGAATACAAATAAAGGAACGGTTAATAAGAAATAATCTTCTTTTGCACCTGTAAATGGGTGAATCGTCAATACTTTAGCGTAAAACGCGTAATTTAAAATGAAGGTGAAATAAAGAGACACTAAACAGATTAACGTTGCGGAACGTAAAGAGAGTGTTTTTATCTGCATAAACTACATAATCCTTATACCAAATAAATAATTAAACCGCTGTTTTGACAGAGTGCGACATAAAAAGTTCTTTATTTACACACTGGAAAAGTGATTTTTTTTAGCAGATGAAAAAATAAAAACTACATATCATTGCAATATGTAGTTTTCACAAAATCTAATTCTAATTTAATCAGTCATTAACGACTTTCAGCAACAACGCGGGCAAAGAAAATTTCATTTTCAAAATAGATATGTTGTGACAGATCGGCAACAAATTTGGCAATACCATCATAAAGCGCTTGCCATGATCCACACGCATCTGCTGGTAAAGTCAAATTATGGGTTACCGCTAATAATGTTTTTAAATCTTCTTCTGCTTCATCATGTTCTGAAAGCATTACTTGAATCGGCATTCTCGCCATTCCATACTGACCAGCTTTGATCATTTGAAATAAAATTTGTTCCTCTTTACGCATATGCATTTCAAGATCTTGATAAATTTTTTCAAGAATTGCAGCGGTACCAACAGGACAAGCTTGACTATCTTTATGTACACTTTCAACTTTCTGCGCTAACTCAATTAATTCAGGTAATTGCTCACGATGACGGGTATGATAACCAGATTCAACAAATGAAATAATGCCTTGATAATTTGCAGCTTGCCAATGTGCAATTTCTGCTGCTGAAAATGGGGATTCTTTTACAGATACTGCACTCATAATTACTCCTTAAAACATAACAAAATAGCTGACAAAAATGCTAAGGTATTCACTAGATAAAAACAATTACCCATTATGGTGGATTTATTTCCTCTCTATATAACCAGCTTGCTTTCACTAATCACGACAAGTAATTTTCCCACCTCTACCTTTTTAGAGTAGAATAATGATCGTTTTTGGTGAGTAAATTATTAACGTTCATAGGTGTTTTGTGAGTATTTTTCAAAATCTTATTGTTATTGTTGCTTTAATTGCCGCCTCAAGTTTCTTATCTATCTCTGAAATTGCTATTGCTGGCGCACGCAAAATTAAGCTCAAATTATTAGCAGAAAACGGTGACGAACGTGCTAATAAGGTCTTATGGTTACAAGAAAATTCCGCTGATTTTTTCGCCGCATCACAAATTGGACTCAATGCAGTGGCTATTTTGGGTGGTATCTTAGGTGAATCCGCTTTTCGTCCCTATTTTGTTGGATTAGTTGAACAGTTCTATCAAGGTGAATGGGCAGAAACAATCGGATTTAGCTTATCATTTTCTTTGGTGACTTCTTTGTTTATTCTGTTTGCTGATTTAATGCCAAAACGGATGGCGATGATTGCTCCAGAAAAAATTGCTGTGACATTAATTCGCCCAATTACCTTTTTTATTACCATTTGCAAACCACTAACTTGGATTATCAATGCCGTTGCTAATACGATCTTCCGTCTATTTAAAATGAACATTAATCGTGATGATAACATCACCTTTGATGATATTTCGGCGGTAATGGATGCAGGTGCCCAAGCTGGGGTATTACAACAACAAGAACATCATTTCATTGAAAATGTATTTGAATTAGAAGAGCGTACTGTCCCTTCTAGTATGACAACGCGTGAAAATGTCGTCTATTTCACTTTAAAAGATTCCGAACAAAGTATCCGCCAAAAAATTGCCGATTATCCTTACTCTAAATTTTTAGTTTGTAATGAAAATATCGATCAGGTAATTGGTTATGTTGATACCAAAGATATTTTGGTGAAAATCTTAAATAATCAATCACTGATTCAACTGAATGAATCAACTATCCGTAATGTATTGATTATTCCTGACACATTGACATTATCTGAACTACTCGATCGTTTTCGTGCTACTAAAGAGAAATTTGCTGTAGTAATGAATGAATATGCGTTAGTGGTCGGCGTAATTACTTTATCCGATATTATGATCACTGTTATGGGAGATTGGGTGGCACCAATTGAACAAGATCAACAAATTATTAAACGTGACGAAAACTCCTGGCTAATTGAAGGTTCAACCCCAATTGAGAATGTCAAACACGCTTTAGCTATCGATAATGATTTTCCTGAATGGGAGAATTATGAAACTATTGCAGGATTTATGATGTATCGCTTACGTAAAATTCCTCGTCCTGCCGATGTTGTTGAATTTGAAGGCTTTAAATTTGAAGTGGTTGATATTGACCATTATAAAATAGACCAACTTCTCGTCACACGTATCACACCATCAACAGCGCAAATCGAGAATATAAACTAGCTTTGCAAAACCTGCTATATCCAGTTATAGCAGGTTTATACTTTGTGCATTTATAAATAATTCGATAACTCAATTAAATTATTATCAGGATCTCTCACATAAATCGAACGAATCGCACCAACTGCACCCGTTCTCGTTACAATCCCTTGCTCAATACGAATATTTTGTTGTTTTAATTCTTCAATTACTACCTCAAGCGGTTGCTTAATGATAAAACAAAGATCGGCACTACCTGCCTGCACACACCCAGCTTTTGGCTCAAATTCTTTCCCCAATTGATGTAAATTAATTTTTTGCTTACCAAAACCCAGTGCAATACGTCCGCCAGCAAAAATTTGTTTCTGCATTCCCAACTTTTGATAAAAAGTGACTGTACGTTCGATATCAGCAACCGTCAGCACTAAATGATCTAAGTGACTAATCTCCAGCACAATGCACCTGCCTAATCCCTATAAAAAAGTAACCTCATCAAGCGATGAGGTTACTGTACAATAAATTTATTCTTCACTATCATCTGGTAAATCTAGCTGTTCAGGCGACAAAATAATTCCAGTAAGATCTGCATAGACAAAATCCTCTGGTAAGAAAGAAACACCACCAAAATTCACTGGTACATCTACTTCACCGATAGTTTGTTCATCTGCTGAAACAGGAATTGGCGCTAACGCCTGAATACCAATATCTATATTTTCTAATTGATCGATTTGGCGCACTGCACCATAAACAATAATGCCTTCCCAACCATTATCAGCTGCTAATTGAGCCAACTCGGCATCAATCAAGGCACGACGCACTGCGCCACCACCATCAACTAATAACACTCGCCCATGACCATCTTCATCTAATACTTCTGCAATTAAACCATTGCTCTCAAAGCATTTTACGGTGGTAATTTTCCCTGAAAAAGCTGAAATACCTCCGAAGCTAGAAAAAATTGGGTCAACAACATCAACTTGATCCAAGTAAATATCGCAGAGTTCTGATGTGTCAATTCTCATAGTGTTTTCCTTTTTTAAAAATCTTAGGATAAAAATTATTCTAAATATAATCCCAAACTAAAAATAATGTTAAATAATAGTGCCAGTTTAGCCATTTGTGCAAGCATTGGACGCAATTCCAACGCATCTTTATGACGTAATACAAAGATAGCGTGCTTAATCAGTAACGGTAAAATCACAATAAATAAGAAGCTATACCAATATTGAAAATAACTAAAGGCAAAACTTAATGCGCAAAGTGCTGCTAATGCCAATAAGCCGACATGATAATAACGACCATATGTGGCACCAATACGGACAATCAAGGTATTTTTACCCGACTTTTTATCTTGCTCAATATCACGTAAATTATTGATATTTAGTACTGCTACTGCCAATAAACCAGACATCACTGCTGGCAAAAAAATGCTAGCATCTAAATAATGAGCTTGTAAGTAAAAAGTTCCGCCAACGCCTAACAAACCAAAGAAAATAAAGACGGAAAGATCGCCTAATCCCATATAACCATAAGGCTTTTTACCTACGGTATAGGTAATCGAAGCAATAATCGCCAATACACCTAACACCACGAAAGCAATAACATCATCCCACGTTTGACAAGCTACTGCTATCAATGCCACGCCAGATACCATACTTGCCAATGTCACTAAGATTAATCCTACACGCAATTGAGCAAAACTAATCACTCCTTGCTGAATCCCTCTTAAAGGTCCAATTCTTTCCGCTGTATCTGAACCTTTAACATGATCACCATAATCATTGGCAAAATTCGAAACAATTTGTAATAAAGTTGCCGTAATTAAGGCAAGAAAAGCAATCATGCCATTAAATTGTTGATGGTAATAAGCTAAGGCAGAACCCGTTACAATAGAAGCTATCGCTAATGGTAATGTCTTTGGTCTTGCGGTTTCAAACCACATTTTACATTTGTTTGATTTCATCCACTTCTCTAAATTTTTATTACTACGCGCTATCTAGCCGCAATACAATTGCTTTTATAAAATAAGTTGATAATTTTACCCGAAATCCTTTGAATGTAACTACTTATTTATTGGCATAAGAGGCAAATATGTCCATTGAATTACAGCCTATTGCAATTATTCATACCCCTTATACGGAAAAATTTTCTGTACCCCGACAACCAGAACTAGTTCAACATGGCACAGGTATTCTCGAACTCTTGCCACCTTACAATATTCCTGAATCTGTAAGAGGTCTTGAGCAATTTTCTCATTTATGGCTGATTTTTCAGTTTGATCGTATTCCTGCTGGTAAATGGTCGCCGACCGTCCGTCCACCACGTTTAGGTGGCAATCAACGTGTTGGTGTATTTGCTTCACGTTCAACTCATCGCCCTAATCCACTTGGTTTATCAAAAGTACGTTTAGATCATATTGAGATTACGCAAGGTAAAGTGTTACTGCATCTAGGCAGCGTTGATCTTGTTAATGGCACACCAATTTTTGACATTAAACCTTATCTTGCTTATGCCGATAGCGAACCGTTGGCGCAATCTAGCTTTGCACAAACTAAGCCTGAAGTCACATTACAGGTAATTTTTTCACCATTAGCCCAACAACAAGCTACTACCTTAGCAACAAAATATCCTCATCTTATTAGTTTAATTGAAGAAGTATTACAGCAAGATCCACGCCCTGCTTATCAGAAACAGCAACTTTCAGAACGTGTTTATGGAATGACTTTATGGGATATTAATATTCAGTGGCGGATGAGTAGTGTACAAGTGGTTGAGGTATTGTCTTTAGTGAAGAGATAAAAAGACGGTCTTGTTGCAACAAGACCGCTTTTTATAAGAAAGGCTATTTTTGGCTACATACTGCAATAAAATTCAGCTTATTTTGTGGATCATTAAAGAATTTAAACATCTTTTTAAAAGTAACTCGATTTTCTGGTTTAACCGCGTTGCGAACAATTTTTAACGTTCCCAACACACCTTCATCATAAATCATACCTTTTGGTGATAATAGCGTCATTTCACCCGAATAGGTATCCACGTTACTAAAACCAGCTTCTTTAAATAAATCCTTCCACCCTTCTTTGCTTAATGGTGTGACACTAACATTAATCACATCACGCAAAGTAGCCAAAATGGTTTCTGCATTTTGTTCTAACAACATTACGTCGTGAGTCAATAAAAAACCGCCCGGTTTTAACACACGAAAATACTCCGCAACTGCCTTATGTTTTGCTTCCAATGGCAACATTGTCAGCATCGCTTCATTAATTACCACATCAAACGAATTGTCAGCAAACGGCAATTTCATTGCATTTGCTCTTTGTACATGAATTAAATGATCTAATTTCGCCTCGGTAATATTCTTTTGTGCCTTAGCTAAAGCTTGCTCATCAAGATCAACACCTTCAATCTGACAACCAAATTGAGAAGCTAAACCAATCGCCGTAGTTCCCATATTACAAGCAACTTCTAGCACTTTTTTATCTTTGTTTAAGTCAGCATTAGCAATTAACCAATCTGTACCTTTCTTACCACCTGGACGAAGACGTGTTTTACCTAAGCGAGCCAAAAAATTATGTCCCATTTCCTCTTTTTTCATCATTTTTCCTTATCGTTAGATAAAATTAGTAATTAGTTTACCTCGTACCATAAACAACAATTGTTTTACCATGTGCAGAGATCAATCCTTGATCTTCTAACATTTTCAAAATGCGTCCTACCGTTTCACGTGAACAACCTACGATTTGCCCAATTTCCTGACGAGTAATTTTAATTTGCATCCCTTCAGGATGGGTCATCGCTTCTGGCATTTTCGCCAAATGTAATAATGTTTGTGCAATACGCCCTGTTACATCCAAGAAGGCCAAATTACTCACTTGTTTAGACGTATTCTGTAAACGGCGAGCTAATTGTGCAGCAAGATACATTAAAATTTCTGGGTTAACTTGAATTAATTGACGGAACTTTTTATATGAAATTTCCGCTACTTCACAAGTTGTTTTCGCTTTAACCCATGCAGTACGTACTTTTACTTCTTCAAATAGACCAATTTCACCAAAGAATTCACCTTGACTGAGGTAAGAGAGAATCATCTCTTTCCCTTCATCATCTTTTACTAAAACAGCGACAGAACCTTTAATTAAATAATAAAGCGTTTCGGCTTTTTCGCCTGCATTGATTAAAGTACTTTTGGAAGGGTATTTGTGAATGTGGCAATGAGATAAAAACCATTCTAAAGTCGGGTCATTTGCATGTGTTATCCCCGTATCATCCTGCTGCATTTCAATTTCTTCTTTCATATCCATACCACCAACACTTATGAGATTGAATCGAGATTTAAGACTCTGTTTTTATAGCATATTTTGCTCAGATTGTCTTAAAAATTCCCGTTTTTCCTTAAGATCCACTGATTGATGCAGCTCTGACCACACAATCACAATCTTTCCTGATTTAATTTGTTGCAATAATCGCTCTTCTTTTTCGGCTAAAGTTAATTCTCTTACACCGTAATCCGTCCCTTCTCGCAAAATAAAACTTTGTGCAATATTACGCAAAGCAGTTTCACTTAATTCTTGCCATGGAATAATCATGCTAATACCTAATCAAAAAGTGGCTCGATCAATTGCCATTGCGTAGCAAAATCTTGACTTGGTAAATGACGGAAATTTGAACGTACATAACGCATAAATTGCCCTTCACATAATAAAACCAAATGACCAGCAATCACACGCTCATCCACTTTAAAACCACGTCCTTCACGCAATTTTCGCATTTGTAATACATTCACCAATTGTAATTCCAAGCGATCAAAAAACGTGGCTACTCTTATTTGTAAAGACTTATCCTCAAACATCAAGGCATGTCCAGTTAAAATTCGCGTTAATCCCGGATTCTTTTGCGCAAAAGTTAATACCATTTGTAAGATATCATGCACTCGCATTTTGGTATCAGTCTGCATCTTCATTGATTGTGTAATACGTTGCAACAATACCGTTTCAATTTGTTCAATTAACGCTTCAAAGATCTTCGTTTTACTCGGAAAATAGCGATATAACGCTGCTTCTGAAACGCCCACAGCTTCAGCTAATTTTGCCGTTGTAATGCGTTCCATTCCTTGTTCAGAATGTAATAAATGCGCAACAATCGTCAATACTTGTTGCCTTCTCGCCGCTAATGATCGCTTCTCGATCTTCTTTTTTGGCTTATTTTCCTGTATGACCAAATCCACCGCTGCCTCGTTCTGTCTGTTCAAAATCAGTCACAATATTAAATTCAGCTTGTACGACAGGAACAAACACAAGCTGTGCAATGCGATCACCGACTTCAATGGTGAAAGGTTGTTGGCTACGATTCCACGCAGAAATCATTAATGGACCTTGATAATCTGAATCAATCAATCCCACCAAATTACCTAACACAATCCCATGTTTATGTCCTAAACCTGAACGAGGCAAAATCACTGCAGCTAATGTTGGATCTGCAATATAAATAGAAAGTCCAGTAGGAATTAGACGAGTTTCCCCTGGCTGCAATACGATTTTTTCATCAGTTAAAGCACGAAGATCTAAACCAGCAGATCCTTCTGTTGCATAACTTGGCAATGGAAACTCACTACCAATACGTGCATCAAGAATTTTGACATCAATTTTTTTCATCATTATTTTTTGTTGTTTGATAAAGATTAATAATATGGTTGACTAATTGTTCCGCTAATTGCCGCTTATTGGTTAACGGTAAAGTTATACTACCTTTATGCCAAAAAAGTTGTAACGCATTTTGATCACTACTAAATCCTTGCCCTGCAATCGAAACATCATTAGCACAAATTAAATCTAATTGCTTACGTACCAACTTATCTTTTGCATAATTTTCCACATCTTGCGTTTCAGCAGCAAAACCAACAGTAAAAGGTCGGTGTTCTTTAAGATGACCAACATCGGCAATAATATCAGGATTTTTCACCAATTTTAATGTTAATTCATCACCACTTTTCTTTATTTTTTGTGGTGCAATTTCTGCCACCCGATAATCCGCTACTGCGGCACAGCCAATAAAAATTTGATGCGTAACAGCTGCCGCCATTGCTTGTTGCCACATCTGTTGTGCTGTGGTTACGGCGATTTTTTTCACATTAGATGGTGTCGTTAAATTCACTGGTCCACTAATTAAAGTTACGGTTGCACCTTGCTGTGCAAAGGCCTCTGCAATTGCATAACCCATTTTGCCGGAACTGTAATTGGAAATATAACGAACTGGATCAATAGGTTCTTGAGTTGGTCCAGCAGTAATCGCCACTGTTATCCCAGCTAATGGCTGCTCACGACAAAATACATCAGCTACCTCAGTAAAAATTTCTGCCGGCTCTGACATTCGACCGGCACCAACATCACCACAGGCTTGTTCACCACTATTTGGTCCAATAATAGTAATACCTCGTTGACGTAGAGAACTAAGATGTTGCTGTACTACTGTTTGTGCATACATTTGTTGATTCATCGCTGGTGCGATAAAAATCGGCGCTGATGTAGCTAAACATAAAGTGGTTAACAAATCATTCGCTAATCCTAAATTAAACCGAGCTAGAAAATCGGCAGTGGCTGGTGCAATCACAATCGCATCCGCCCATTTTGCTAATTCAATATGTCCCATTGCCAATTCAGCTTGTGGATCAAATAAAGATTGTGAAACTGCGTTACCTGAAATCGCTTGTAAAGTCAGAGGGGAAACAAAATGGGATGCAGCTTCGGTTAACACTACTCTGACTTCTGCATTTTGCTTACGTAATAAACGAATAAACTCAATCGTTTTATATGCTGCAATACCGCCAGTAATACCGACCAAAATCCGTTTTTGTTGGAGTATATTATCCACGAGTTGATAACCTCTAGAAAAATCAACAAAAGATAAAGCATTCTACTGGATATTTACTACCCTGCCAATTTACCCTTTGTTTTATTCCGCTAAAAAATGATTTTTTTCAATTTTGTGACACTCTTTCCAAAAAAGCTATTCAGAATCAACTTAAACACCTTTGTCATAATATAAATATGAAGAGTTTCACCAATCTAATTATAAACTTATGACTGATTTAATGCCTCGAGAAAAATTATTACAACAAGGTGCAGCTCATCTCACCGATCAAGAGTTGTTAGCTATTTTTTTACGCACTGGTTTTAAGAATTGTCCTGTAATGACATTAGCCAATAACGCATTATCACACTTTGGTTCTTTGCGTGAATTACTCACCGCCTCTATAACGCAATTTTGTGAAGTAAAAGGATTAGGTATTACCCAATATATTCAACTACAAGCCTGCGTGGAAATGACAAAACGTTATTTAAGTGAAGAACTGAAGCAGCAGCCGCTATTTAATAATATTGAATGTACTAAATTATATTTACAGAGTGAATTAGCAACACAACAACGCGAAGTTTTTATGGTGTTATTCTTGGATAATCAACATTATCTAATTAAACAAGAAATTCTATTTCAAGGTACGATCAATAGCACCCAAGTTCACCCTAGAGAGATTATCAAACTATCCTTACAATATAATGCAGCAGCATTAATCTTGGCTCATAATCATCCTTCAGGCATTACTACACCTAGTCAGCAAGATATTCAAATTACCAAAAATATTCAGCAGATCTGCCAATTAATTGATGTACGAGTATTAGATCACTTAATTATTGGAAAAAATCAGGTATTTTCATTTTGTGAGGAGGGGTTGATAACATTGTGATCTAGATTTTTACTGTAACAACAAATAGAATCTCTATAATAGATACATTAACATATACTTATGTTCCAAAGGCCTATTATGAAACTCACAATAATTCCCTTATATTCCCTTCATGGCATCTTGATTGTTATCTACATTTTGACATTCCTTTTTCAAAGTTATGACATGTACTATTGGTTCATGGGCGAAGAGATCACATTCGGGATTTGGGTCATCTTTGTGATTATCTGCATAATTGGTCTTTGCCTTCCATTCTTGAGTACAGTATTTATCCTTATACTGTCAGCTTTTCTCGTCTTGGCAAAAGACATTAATCCAATATTTATGGCATGCGTAGCCGTACCTGGCATCCTCTATGACATCGTGGGCTTTTTTATGCACAAACGAAAAAAATTGCGTCAGGCTCTTAAAAAGAACCCTTAAAGAAAAGGATCAAAAAGTCCACCAACTGGCGGACTTTTTTCTTCTTAAGAACCTATTAAGATAATAGTTTATTTACTCGCTTAATAAAGGCGGTTGGATTTTCTAATGTGCCACGTTCTGCTAACAGGGCTTGATCGAATAATAACTCTACCCACTCAGCAAATTGTTGTTCATCAGCAATATCCGCCACTTTCTTCACTAAATGATGTTCTGGATTAAGTTCAAACGTATATTTCACTTCTGGCATTTTTTGCCCTGCTGCCGCAAACAATTTTGCCATTTGTGTAGTCATTTGATCGCTATCTGTAGAAACAATTGCAGGTGTTTCACTTAAACGATGAGTTAAACGCACATCTTTAACGCGTTCACCCAATAACGTTTTCACTCGTTCAATGAAAGAAGTAAAGGCTTGATCATCTTCTTTTTGCTTACTTTCTTCCTCTTTATCCGCCAAATCACCTAAATCAAGATCTGACTTAGTAATAGTTTGTAATGGTTTACCATCAAACTCGGTTAAATAACTTAACATCCATTCATCAATACGATCGGAAAGTAATAATACTTCAATACCTTTCTTATTGAAGATCTCTAAATGCGGGCTATTTTTCGCTGCGGTATAACTATCCGCTGTAATATAGTAAATCGCTTTTTGTCCCTCTTTCATACGAGCAACATAATCCGTTAATGATACGGTTTGTTCGCTACTATCGTTATGTGTTGAAGCAAAACGTAATAATTTCGCAATTTCTTCTTTATTGGTTGGATCTTCCGCTGGACCTTCTTTCAATACCAAGCCAAACTCTTGCCAGAATTGTTGATATTTACTTTGGTCTTCATCTTTCGCCAATTTTTCCAACATTCCTAATGCACGTTTAGTCAATGCCTTACGTAAAGCAGCAGTCACTTTATTATCTTGTAAAATTTCACGTGAAACGTTTAATGGCAAGTCATTAGAATCAATTAATCCTTTCACAAAACGTAGATAGTTAGGCATAAATTGTTCGGCATCATCCATAATAAAGACACGTTGCACATACAATTTTAATCCGTGTTTTTGCTCACGATTAAAGAGATCCCAAGGCGCTTTCGCTGGCAAATACAATAAGCTAGTATATTCTTGATTTCCTTCAACTTTATTATGTGCCCATAATATTGGATCAGCAAAATCGTGGCTCAAATGTTTATAAAACTCTTTATACTCTTCATCACTGATTTCTGACTTAGAACGAGTCCAAAGCGCTTGTGCTTTATTAATTTTTTCCCATTTAACGCCTGTTTCTTTGCCTTCTTCATCATACTCTTTAGTCAGGATTTCTACTGGTAAACCAATATGATCTGAGTATTTACCGATAATTTCACGTAAACGCCATTCGTTTAAAAACTCTTTTTCATCTTCACGTAAATGCAAGGTAATTTCTGTACCACGATCTTTTTTCTCAATATCGGCAACGCTAAATTCGCCTTCACCTACAGATTCCCAAAGTACCCCTTGATCCGCACTTACACCAGCAGTACGTGTTTTTACGGTGACTTTATCAGCAACAATAAATGCAGAATAGAAGCCTACCCCGAATTGTCCAATTAATTGACTATCTTTTGCTTGTTCTGTACCCAATGAAGAAAGAAATTCTTTTGTACCTGATTTTGCAATCGTACCAAGATGTTCAATCGCCTGTTCACGAGTCATACCAATACCATTATCACTAATGGTTAAAGTACCTTTATCCGCATCAAAACTGATACGAACTTTCAAATCACCATTACCTTCATACAATTCTGGTGCAGACAATGCTTTGAAACGTAATTTATCCGCTGCATCAGACGCATTAGAAATTAACTCTCTTAAAAAGATTTCTTTATTAGAATAAAGTGAATGGATCATTAATTGCAGAAGTTGTTTTACTTCTGATTGAAAGCCTCTGGTTTCTTGATTTTTACTCATATATATTCCCTTCTCGGTATCAACCAACATACAAAAACTAAACAGTGACGATTATCGTCGCACATCGGCTGGATAAAATAGGTGTGAAAAAAGAGATTTCAAGATTTTAGGTAATAAAAAAGTGCGATCTTTGCAGATCACACTTTCTTAATTAGAGAAAAGTCACTTAGAACGAATATTTAAGCCCTACTTTTAAACCATATTGATTTAATTTTACGCCATCCCAATTACCTAAACGGTTGTATTCTAATGCAGTATTAAGATCTAAATTTGGCGCTAAACCATAATTTGCCCCAACCATTGCACCATAACCAAATTTAGTTGATGAATCTTTTTCATAACTTCGAATATCTCTGCCAGCAGAGTCTTTTTGGACATAATTATCTTTTACTGTCACTTGGTTACTAGAAACACGCACACCAACATAAGGTTTCAATACTGTATTTAAGTCAATATCATAAATTGCAGATACACCAAAGCCTTTTGCCTTAACATCCGCTTTTCCTGTCACGCCTTCATCGGAATAACTACTGTCTGCTTTTCCATAATAGGTATAATCTAACGCAGTACGCCAATCGCCCATTTTATAACCTACTGCAATACTCGGTGAAAAACTAGAACCGCTAAAATTACCACTATGTTCAAATCCTGAAGTTTTTAATTTTGCGTACCCTAAATCTCCTTGTACATAAACTTCAGCATTGGCCATTGAAGCTACTGCTAATGCGCCTAACGCAGCAATTAATAGTTTTTTCATATATCCTCTCCTATTGTGATTAAATAAATCTGCGAAAATATAGCATAGTCATTAAAATTTAGTAGTTTCATTCTCAAGTTTTGCAATCTGTAACTTTGTCTTACATTTTTTACAGAAATACTCCACGCCTTCCCGCAAAATCTTATTATGTCTTCTTTTAGTTAAATGGTGTAATTGGCAAGCACAACGATATAGATAAGTTTCCCCTTGCACGCTCTCTACTGCAAATTGATGTCTAGTTCTTGCCTCTAACTTAAACACCTTATTCATCACCATCTGCCACTCTTTGCCATGTGGCTGTACTCGACCAAACTGTTTGTACACTAATAAATGTGCCAATTCGTGTGGGACAACTTCATCAATAAAGGCTTGTTGATTTTCTAGCAACAATGTTGGATTTAAGCGTATTTCCCATTGCTGTAAATAAGCTACCCCTGCTTTCATACCGCGCAGCTTATAGCTAATTGTTGGACGTGCAAACTGACATTGAAAAAATCTTTCTGCCGTTTGCAAACACGAGGTTAACTTTCGGTTCACTTGTAAATGCAGATAACGAAGTTGTGATGTTGTCATTGATTTCTTGCAAATTAAAACGAGAGGCAAAGATCATAACGCATCTTCTCATATTTGCAATTTCCTCTAATCAAGTTCATTTACCTTATTTTTTCATATTCAACTTTTTGCATATAAATTTTGCATTTTCCCCTTGAAACTATTTAACACATACCCATCTTATGCCTCGCGAATGACGAAGTATCGTCGAGGAGGATTATATGAATATTGAAAAATTTACAACCAAATTCCAACAGGCTTTAGCTGAAGCACAATCTCTTGCTTTAGGTAAAGATCAGCAATATATCGAACCATTACACTTAATGAGTGTTTTACTACAACAAGAAGGTGGTTCTATTGCACCGTTATTAACCTCTGCTGGTGTCAATGCAGCACAACTACGCCAAGCTATTACACAAGAAATTGATCGCTTACCGCGTGTATCAGGTAATGGCGGCGATGTCCAAGTGTCACCTGCATTATTAAGAATGTTGAATTTATGCGATAAGTTTGCACAACAACGTAATGATAAATTTATTTCATCTGAACTTTTTGTATTAGCTGCGTTAGAAAGTTCAGATAAGTTAAGCGATCTGTTAAAGAAAAATGGCTTAACAAAACAAAATTTAATCGCAAGCATTGATAAGATGCGTGGCGGAGAAAATGTCAATGATGCTGGTGCAGAAGAAACTCGCCAAGCATTACAAAAATATACCATTGACTTAACAGCTCGTGCGGAAAGTGGAAAACTTGATCCGGTTATTGGACGTGATGATGAAATTCGCCGTACTATTCAAGTGCTACAACGTCGTACTAAAAACAACCCTGTATTAATCGGGGAACCGGGTGTTGGTAAAACCGCTATCGTTGAGGGGTTAGCACAACGTATTGTAAATGGTGAAGTACCTGAAGGCTTACGTCATAAACGTGTGCTTTCGCTTGATATGGGTGCTTTAATTGCTGGGGCAAAATATCGTGGTGAATTTGAAGAACGTTTAAAAGCAGTTTTAAACGAAATTGCCAAAGAAGAGGGGCGAGTCATTCTCTTTATTGATGAAATTCACACAATGGTGGGTGCAGGTAAAACTGATGGTGCAATGGATGCTGGTAACTTATTAAAACCATCATTAGCTCGTGGTGAATTGCATTGCGTTGGGGCAACTACTTTGGATGAATATCGCCAATATATTGAAAAAGATGCTGCATTAGAGCGTCGTTTCCAAAAGGTATTGGTCGATGAACCGAGTGTTGAAGATACTATTGCGATCTTGCGTGGTTTGAAAGAGCGTTACGAAATCCACCACCACGTACAAATTACTGACCCTGCGATTGTTGCTGCAGCGACATTATCACATCGTTACATCTCTGATCGTCAGTTGCCAGATAAAGCAATTGACCTGATTGATGAAGCGGCATCAAGCATTCGTATGGAAATTGACTCTAAACCACAACCATTAGACAAATTGGAACGCCGTATTATCCAACTTAAATTGGAACAACAAGCGTTACAAAAAGAAGAAGATGACGCTAGCCGTAAACGACTTGAAATGTTGGAAAAAGAGTTAAGTGAAAAGGAAAAAGAATACTCTGAATTAGAAGAAGTTTGGAAAAGTGAAAAAGCCTCTCTTTCTGGTGCACAACATATCAAAGCTCAGTTAGACAGTGCGAAAACACAAATGGAACAAGCTTATCGTGCCGGCGATATTGCTAAAATGTCAGAATTAAAATACAGCACCATTCCAAGTTTAGAAAAACAATTGGAACAAGCGGAAAATGCTGAAGGTAAAGAGATGACATTATTGCGTTATCGTGTTACTGATGAAGAGATTGCGGAAGTGCTTTCTCGTGCAACAGGTATTCCAGTTGCCCGTATGATGGAAGGTGAAAAAGAAAAACTTTTACGTATGGAAGATGAACTACACAAACGTGTTATTGGACAAAATGAAGCAGTGGAAGCCGTAGCCAACGCAATTCGTCGTAGTCGTGCAGGTTTGGCTGATCCTAATCGTCCAATTGGTTCATTCCTTTTCTTAGGACCAACAGGGGTTGGTAAAACCGAACTCTGTAAAACACTAGCTAACTTTATGTTTGATAGTGAAGATGCGATGGTGCGTATTGATATGTCTGAGTTTATGGAAAAACATTCCGTTTCTCGTTTAGTCGGTGCACCTCCAGGATATGTTGGTTATGAAGAAGGTGGTTACTTAACCGAAGCCGTTCGTCGCCGTCCATATTCTGTTATTCTGTTAGATGAAGTGGAAAAAGCACATCGTGATGTGTTCAACATTTTGTTGCAAGTTTTAGATGATGGACGTTTAACCGATGGTCAGGGTCGTACTGTTGATTTTCGTAATACAGTAGTAATTATGACATCTAACTTAGGTTCAGATTTAATTCAATCTCATACCGAAGAGCTTGATTATGGCGAAATGAAAGAGTTAGTAATGTCAGTAGTTGGACAACATTTCCGTCCAGAATTTATCAACCGTATTGATGAAACAGTCGTGTTCCATCCACTTGGTAAAGAAAATATTCGTGCGATTGCGTCTATCCAATTAGGACGTTTAATCAAACGGATGCAAGAACATGGTTATCGCTTACATTTCAGCGATCACGCCTTAGACTATTTAGGTCAAGTTGGCTACGATCCTGTTTATGGGGCAAGACCATTAAAACGTGCAATTCAAAACTTAGTGGAAAACCCTCTTGCACAACAAATTTTGTCTGGTGTCTTATTACCAGATAAGACCATTGAAATTGATTTTGAAAACGACAAAATGGTTGCTAGACAATAATTGATAAAGCAGAAACCGCCATTAATTCATTATTGATGGCGGTTTCTTTTTACCCTTATTCCTTATACACTGTTGCTGTTTTGGCCACAAAAATTTAGTAAGGAATATAATATGAAAACCATCTTCGATATAGATTTTTCCTCCCTTTATTATCAACACCTTACATCCTGTAATCATCATCATATTCCTGCTGAAAAATGGGATGCCAAAGCAGAAAAAATGGCAAAACATCTCGTTGAACAAACTAGCCACTATACAGAAACATTATTAAAAGCAATTAATATACAGCCTAATGAAACTGTGCTGGATATTGGTTGTGGACCGGGAACACTCGCTTTGCCGTTAGCAAAACAGTGCCAATATGTTTATGCGTTAGATTATAGTCAAGGTATGTTATCCGTCCTTACTCAATATCAACAGCGTTGGCATCTCTCTAATATCTCAACTATCCACACCTCTTGGGAAGAAAGTTGGGATAATGTACCGCAAGCTGATGTTGTTGTAGCTTCCCGTTCAACTCTAGTCAGTGATTTAGACCAAGCCATTGATAAAATAATTAGTAAAGCAAAAAAACGCGTTTATCTTACTGCCACCACCCAAGCGCATTTTTTAGATCCTGATCTATTGCGTGCCATAGGACGTGAACATGATGCTGGATTTCCCTCTTATATCTATTTACTCAATCGCTTATACCAACGAGGAATCCAAGCCGAACTTACTTTTATCCATTCAGATGTTGCAACCTATCAAGGGGAAAACTTTAACGATTTACTGAAATCAGTTGAATTCACTTTAGGTGGTTTAACTAACAATGAAAAATTGGCATTAGAAAACTTTTATAATGAAAGAATAAATAGCAACACACCAATCAAACATGGGCAAGCTAAATGGGCTTTACTTTCTTGGCAGGTTTAAGATAAAAAACATAAAAAAAATCTGTACCTTACACCAAGAAATAGTATTCGGTACAGATTTTGAAATCACTAATTTTAAACAACTAACTTACTTAGCATCTGGCAACTTATAAGCAACTAACGAATCGCCTAATTTCGTACCAAATGAACTGTGGCCACCAGCCATAATGACAATATATTGTTTACCATTTTGCATATATGTCATTGGTGTTGCTTGTCCACCAGCTGGTAAACGAGCTTGCCAGAGTTGTTCACCATTACTCACATTAAATGCACGAATGTAATTGTCTTGTGTCGCTGCAACAAACATTACACCGCCGGCAGTGGAAATAACACCACCAAGTCCCGGTACCCCAATCTTCAACGGCGGTAACTGCATAAGTTTCGGTAAGCTATCACGAATGGTACCAATACGTTTTTTCCACACAATCTTATGAGTAGTTAAATCAACGCCAGCAATATATCCCCAACCTGGTTGTTTACATGGTAAACCTAATGGTGAAAGGAATGGCTCAAGGCTAACACTATATGGTGTACCATACATTGGTTGGAAGCCGCCTTCCGTACCGCTACCTTTAATGGTTTCAGCACGATTTGGATCTTCTCTTTTCAATTTTGATACAAACGGTAAAGCAAGAGGATTCATTACGGCAACTTGTCGATCACTATTCAATGATAAACCGCCCCATTCAAATACCCCAAGATTACCAGGGAACACTAAAGTACCATTTTCTGACGGTGGTGTATAAATACCATCATAATTTAGCCCTTTAAAGATAATACGGCACATCAACTGATCGAACATAGTTGCACCCCACATATCTTTATCAGTTAATTTTCCAGGTGGTGCTAAATTAATTTCAGTAAATGGTTGAGTTGCAGAATAATGTTCACCAAAAGTTTGTGGACCACGTGCAACGGTTTGTGGTACTGGACGCTCTTCTACCGGAATAAGCGGTTCTCCAGTTTCACGATTTAAGACAAAGAGATTACCTGTTTTAGTCAATACATAAATCGCTGGAACTTTCTGTCCATTCGGTAATTGATAATCGCCAAGTGACGGCTGTGACGGAACGTCCATATCCCATAAATCGTGGTGTGTGGTTTGGAAACTCCACAACAATTTTCCTGTTGTTGCATTTAATGCCAATACAGAATTTGCATAACGTTCTTTTAAATTTGTACGGTTACCGCCCCAAATATCCGGTGTACCAACGCCAGTCGGAATATAGACAATATCTCTTTCCGCATCATAAGCAAGCGGTGCCCAAGCATTTGGTGAATTATGCACAAAGTCAGTATCTTCACCCGGCATTGCATTTGGATCTTGCGCTCCAGTGTCAAATACCCATTTAAGTTCGCCACTATTGACATCATAACCACGAATTACACCAGACGGCTCTTTATTAGATAAATTGTCTGTTACTGATCCGCCAATAATAATGGTTGAAGCGGTCACAACTGCTGGTGAGGTTGGATTATATCCACCCGGATAATCATAAGGCATTTTCTTTCTTAAATTGATTGTTCCTTTCTCACCAAAATCGCTACAAACCTCGCCGGTGTCTGCATTCACTGCAATTAAACGTCCATCATTGACAGGTAATAAGATTTTACGTGGGCACACAGCTGACGGCACACTATCACTCACCGAAGCACTTTTTGGATTAATTACTGCAGCAGTTTTCTCATCATAGTAAGAAACGCCTCGACACGTCATGTGTTGGAAACGTTTGGTTGGTGCTAAATGCGGATCAAAACGCCATAACCGTTTACCTGTTTCGGCATCAACTGCATCTAAAAATTGGTGTGTAGTACAGAGATAAAGGGTGTTATCCACTTTAATCGGTGTTACTTCATAAGTACTTTCGCCAGAATCTCTCTCTGTTTTCATATCTTCTGTGTGATATGTCTACGCTACTTCTAGATTTTTCACATTATCCACATTAATTTGATTAAGCGGTGAGTAACGCTCGCCAGCTTGCGTACGTCCATACGCTGGCCAATCTGCCTCAGCAACGCCAGCAACTGGTGTACTATTTTCTGGTTGTGCGCGGCTAATAGTGCCATTGATTTCTTGTGGATCATTAAAAATACTATATCCTAACACTGCCAATACTGCTAACATCACCACAGATAAGCTGCCTTTTGCTGCTTTAATACTGCTATGTTGAGCTAATATTCGATTAGTAAATGGAAACAATAACCACACACCGAGTAAAAACCAAATATCAACTCGTGGCGCTAATGCCCAGAAATCAGTACCTACCTCCCACAAAGACCAAATCAATGTAACAAGTAAGCCGATGCTATAAAGCCATAATGCAGCCAGCCATATACCAGCCACTAATAAAATTAAAGAAAGCAGAGAAAAAATTACCGTCGTAATTGTTTTTCCCCACTTCGATTGAGATACACTCACCTCTTGCATAAAAGCTCCTAACTAGATGAACTACATGGAATAACCCATATTTCAGTTATCGTTTTTCATGCTTTCTCCGCTCATACAGAGAATAACTACCATTGCTGATGATTAATCAGCACACCTAAACACGTTCGCAGAATATATTGCTATATTTATGTCTACAAACAACAAAAATACTCTAGTTAGCAAAAAAAGAATTCTGCCTTGAATTTACAATCTAAGTGCAACAAACACAAAAAGTAATATTTTTTTAACTCTAATATACTTAAATTATAAGAAAACCTTGATAAGTAGGCACTTATCAAGGTTTTATACTCAGCCTTAGCAAATATTTATTTCAATATTTTCCAACAACGATAACCATAGATAGCAATTACCACAAAGCAAATTAGCGGTAATATAAAAGAAGCGTTAATCGCAGGTAAACCTGCAACTTCTCCCATATCAATAATAGAACCTTGTAAAGGAGGCATTAATGCTCCACCTACAATCGCCATCACTAATCCTGCTGCTCCTAAGGTAGACTCCTCTTTTAATCCATTTAAGGCAATACCATAAATGGTTGGGAACATTAATGACATAAAGCCTGAAGTCAAAATTAAGCAATACAATCCCAATACACCATCTATAAAAATAACACCTAATATTGTTGCCAAACCACCTAAAGCAAATAACATTAACATCAATTCAGCCTTAAGGTATTTCATTAAAGCCGTACTAATAAAACGACTTACAATAAAAAGTCCCATTGCTATAATATTGAAGTTTTGTGCTTCTGCTTTAGTAAAGCCTAACCGTTCAGCATATTGAATAATAAATGTCCAACACATAATTTGCGTGGCCACATAAAATAGCTGAGCTATAACACCTTCACGATATTTTGCATTTTTTGATAAACGTCCTACTGCTTCAGAAAAGCTAATTCTTGGCTGTTCTTCAGTACGAGTTTTAGGCATTTTATACAGTGCAATAATAATTAAAATCGCTAAAACAACGAACCCTAAAATAACATAAGGATCTCGGATAACTGCTAAATCGTGAGTCTTGATAATTGTTTTTTCAGCAGTAGATAATGTTGGGAAGATAAGGTTTCCTGCTGCATCACGTTTATCAGAGTCTAACTGCGTTAAAACAAATTGTGATGCTACAAACATACCTAAAATAGAACCTAGAGGATTAAATGATTGAGCAAAATTTAATCTTCTGGTTGCTGTTTGTGGATCCCCCATTGATAAAATATATGGATTAGCAGTAGTTTCTAAAAATGCCAGTCCAAAAGTCAAAATATAAAGTGAAAACAAAAAGAAAGAAAACATTTCATATTTTGCAGCAGGATAAAATAATAAAGCACCTATACAATACAAAGCTAAACCTAAAAGGACACCATATTTATAATTATAACGACTTACAAATAATGCTGCAGGAATTGCCATCGTCCCATAACCGCCATAAAAAGCAAACTGGACAAGGGCCGCTTGTGATGCAGGGATTTCCATTACTGTTTGAAATGCTGCTACCATTGGATTGGTAATATCATTCGCAAACCCCCATAATGCAAACAAAGATGTCAGCAGAATGAACGGTATCACATATTGTTTTTCTAATACTTTTGCTTTCATAAATTTGTCTCCTTTTATTGAATAGATAAAACTATTCCTCGATTCTCAAACCGTAAGATTTAAATTTTTCTAATACAATTTTCATTTCCTCAGCAGGAAGTGTCGGAATAGGTAAACCTGTTGCCAGCAATTTCATATACCAACTTGCTAATACTTCAACTTCATGAGCTAACCACAATGCTTTATCTAAGTTTTTTTCTGCCGCAATTAATCCGTGATGAGCTAATAAGATTGCTTTTGATGTTTGAATACCTTGATAAACGTATTCAGCTAATTGATGTGTTCCAAAAGTCGCATAAGGTACACAAGGAATATGATCCGTACCACCAACAGCAATCATATAATGAATGGCAGGAATTGATTTTTCTAAAATAGATACTGCAGCACAATTAAGAGCATGGTTATGTACTACAGCATCTACATCATTACGTGCTTTATAAACTGCTAAATGGAAATGCCATTCACTAGAAGGCAATTTGCCCTTTTCATAATTTCCATTGCTGTCAACGTACACAATACTATCTGTAGTCATTTTTTCATACGGCATACCTGTTGGTGTAATAAGCATTCCATCCTGATAGCGTACACTTACATTACCTGCTGTACCTTGATTCAAACCTAAACGAGTCATCTCTAAGCAAGTATCAATAATTTTTTGTGAAAGTTGTTCTCTATTCATAATTAATCCTTAACTGGGGTAACCCCTTTTTTAATGATAATGTTGCCGTATTTTGCGGTTTCTCCCGTTATTACTACAGCAAAAGCCTGTTTTGCTCTTTCATAGAAAGAAAAACGATCAATACGTGTTAAATTTAATTTTTCTGTTATATTTTGCTGAATAGCTGATACATAACGCTTCTCCACACTTGGATCTAATGTATCTCCCTCTACTACCTGCATCATTATTAATGGCGTATCAACATATTGATCTAACTCGATTAATTGACTAATCCCTTCTAATAACGTTGCAATATCGACACCATCAGCTCTCAGTACTTGATGATGTAATTGATGTCCTGGAAAATGAGCATCGGCTAACACTAGTTCATCTCCATGCCCCATCTCAGCTAATACTTTCAATAATGTTGGTGAAATTGCAGGATGTATTCCCTTTAACATTTCTTCTCCTTATCTAATTCTAAGACTGAGGAATAACCACTTCTCTAGAAGACTTCATTGCCTGCTGCGCAGTTGCTAAGTCTTGATAAACATTAATCCCTTTAAAAGCTGTCATTGCTGCCCCCAATGCTGTTGATTCAGACACCTGAACAACTTCAATCGGTAAACCAATGGTATTAGCTCTAATTTGGTTCCATAATCTGTTCTTCGCTCCACCTCCAACACAGATTAGACTATCCGCTTGGAAATGCCCTACTTGTTGCAATAATGCTAGACTTGATTTCAATTTATTCGCTAAATACTCCAACATAGCGATATAGATTTCACCACGAGTAGTGTGCATAGAGAGTCCACTGAACTGTCCTAGTCCAAGAGAGCAATCACTAAACTCGAAATTTCCTTGAACAGATACCCTATTAGCATCTCTATCTACAGCTTCAGCTTCTGCTATCATTGTTTGGTAATAATTGTTTTTTCCATAGCAATCACTAAACAATAATTTGCCAACCCACTCTAGAATCCCAGATCCAACCCATTGCACTGCTGGGTTAAATATTCCTTTTTCTGCATCCCATTCTGTTGTCAATCCTTGAGATAAGAATGCTTCTTGCACAATCGCTTTTTGCGTTCTCGCCATCAATATTTCCCAAGTTCCAGAGCTTAAAACAGGTTGGTTTAAGCCTGCACCAGATCCTAAAATGGCAAACTGAGTATCATGACCACAAGAAACAACCGGTATTCCTGAAGATATTCCAAGTTGTCTAGCTATATCAGGTAATAATTTACCAATCTGTTCTCCGGCATTGACTAACGGTGGCAATTGTTCAGGCACTAGTCCTAAAAAAGCTAATACCTCAGAATCCCAATTTTCTGTTTGTAGGTTAGTCATCATTGAAGTTCCTGCCATCGTTCTATCAGTAGTCATTACCCCTGTTAAACGATAAGTCAGCATTGAAGAAATAAATAAGAAGTGTTCTATCTTTTGGTATAAATCAGCTTCATTTTGCTGCAACCAACGCAATTTATATAAGGTATTAAAACTATATTGTCCAATCCCGTTACGTTGGTATAAAGCTGCAACATCAAACTCTTGTGTTAATGATTGCATTACAGGTAATGTACGAGGGCATTTCCAAGAAATTATCGGGTAACATTGTTCACCTCGAATGAAAGGTGCACCATCTACACCAAATGTGGTAACTCCAATGACATCTACCTCTAATTGCAAATCAGCGAGTTTTTTCGTAACTTGTTTAGCACAGTCAAATAACTTTCTTGTAATTTGCTCAAAATCCCAAACTTTGTAATCTGGATTTTTTATATCAGAAAGTGTTTGATTTATCTGATGAGTGGAAGCAATCATCTTACCTTGATCATTCATTGCGATTGCTCGAACATTAGTTGCTCCACAATCTAGAATCAATGCAATAGCCATTTATAACTCCTTTTAGAACACTTCCTCAAAACGAGGAAGTGTTACCAATAAATAGATCATTTATATAATGGACCAAAATTTTGACAGGCTCGATAATCTTGACCTTCTTTGTCTTGACCAAATGCGTTCCATGCACTTGGACGGAAAATGGCATCATCTTCAACATTGTGCATACATACTGGAATACGCAGCATTGATGCTAAAGTAATAAGATCTGCACCAATATGCCCATAACTCACAACACAATGATTAGCTCCCCAATTTGCCATCACTGAATAAACATCTGTAAATGCTCCCTTACCAGTAAGACGAGGAACAAACCAAGTACAAGGCCAAGTTTCATTAGTACGTTTACTTAATGTTTCATGTACATCTTGAGGCAATTCAATCGACCAACCTTCTGCGAGTTGTAGCACAGGACCTAACCCTTTAACTAAATTGATGCGACTCATCGTAAATGGTAACCCGCCTTTAGTAAGGAATTGTGAAGACAATCCACCACCACGAAAATATTCGTGAACAGCAGCACACCAACGTGTATTTTCAACACAACGTTTACCGTCCTGTTCCGTTACTTCCCAAACAGGCTTGATTAAATGTTCACCTTTTTCGTTTTGATGTTGACCTGTGCCATCTAATGCAGCTGAACCAGAATTTAACAAATGAAGAAAACCTTGTTCTGGACGGAAACCTGTTACACGCTCAACAGATTCTTCACTCCAATAAGTACGAACATCAGCAAAAATTTGAGCTTGGCCTGTTAATTGGTTAGCAAGCAACATCGTAACGCCATTTAGTGAGTCATTTTCTGTTGCCATAATGAATGGAGGACGTACCCCATTCCAGTCATAGGTAGAATTGAGAATAGCTTCCATAAAATCACCATTAGGTAGGTGATCTGTCCATTGTCTTTGTCCTTGGAACCCTGCAGCTATTGCATTATGCCCTAATGCTTCTTCACCAAAATTTAATTGAGCTAATTTTGAATTTCCAACCATTAAGTCACGGGCAATAATCGTCATTTTCACTACATTTTCCCAAAGCTCCTCTTTTTCGGTAGGAGAACGCTGGAATTCTGGCTTATTAGTATCAATCCCTTCTTTACAGTATTGTTTTACCCAAGATAGCGCTAATTCAACTTCTTCTTGATCATAAATATTTCTATCCAAACGACGCTTAATTTCTGTCATATCAACATATTCATTGCGCATGCCTAAGTAATGTTGGAAGAAAGATTGATCAACAATAGAGCCTGCAATCCCCATTGAAACAGAACCTATTGATAAATAAGATTTCCCTCTAATACTTGCTACCACTAATCCTGCTCTAGCAAAACGTAATAATTTCTCCTTTACATCCTCAGGAATTGTTGTGTCATTCGCTTCTTGAACTTCTGTACCATAAATTGAAAATGCAGGTAAACCCATTTGTGTATGCCCAGCTAGTGCTGCAGCTAAGTAAACTGCTCCTGGGCGTTCCGTACCATTAAATCCCCAAATAGCTTTCGGCATATGAGGATCCATATCAATCGTTTCAGAACCATAACACCAACAAGGCGTCACTGTAATAACCACGCCTACATTGTTTAACTTAAATTTTTCAGCACAAGCTGCGGCTTCAGCTACACCGCCAATACAAGTATCAGCAATAACACATTCAACAAATTGACCATCTGTATGTCGGATATGAGTTTGTAATAGCTCTGATACAGATTTCGCCATATTCATAGTTTGAGCTTCTAGTGATTCTCGTACTCCCATACGACGACCATCAATAGTTGGTCTAATACCAATCTTAATTTTTGCTGATTGCATAGATGTCTCCTTTAATTTCACTTTTGAAAACAAGTAAATTTGTACTTCAAACAGCACAAATTATCTGGAGAAAATCATCTATTAATAGAAGGAAAGGGAAAAGATATTTTTAGAACTTGATTACGTTTTGTGAGGAGAATCACAGAAAACAGTCAAAATACAGAATTTTTTTCCAAAAAAATTGACCGAATAAATAAAAATTCACCAAAATTCGGTCAATTCAGGCATAATTAGCCAAATACAGTTACACCATTTTTATCACAATACTTTAATAATCGTTCAGGTATATTACCTTGAGTAAATAACATATCAATTTGAGAAATTTCAGCTAATTGAACTAAATTCTGCTTACCAAATTTAGAAGGGTCAACCAAAAGAAATTTTTGGCTAGAAACATCCATCATCTTGCGTTTAATCGCAACATTTAACTCATTGGACTCCCAAATAGCTCCATTATCATCCACGCCAATACAAGAAAAGATACCAATATCAATATGCAAACGAGAAAGTAAATATTCTGACAATGGACCATAAAAAGCATCATACTTCCCTGAATAAACCCCACCTGTTGCAATCGTCTTTACATTCGGCTTATTCACCAACGCCGTAATATTATGCATCGAATTTGTCACCACAGAACAAGGAATATTAGGTATTAACTGTGCTACATACCAGCTCGTTGTGCTTGCATCTAGACCAATAACTACTCCTTCATAAATGTATTCTGCAACCCGTTCTGCAATGATTCTTTTTACTTCTGCATTTGTTTTTTGCCTACGTTGGAAAGAACTACCAATATCATCTGTTTTTTTACTTAATGCCCCACCATGCGTCCGATAAAGTAACTGCTGTTGAGATAGAAAGGATAAATCTCGCCTTACTGTTTCTACAGAAACATTTAATAATTTAACCAACTCATTTATCTGAATTTTACCTTTCTGGTTCAACACCTCAAGGATTAAGCTATGTCTATCTTTCATTACAATTCTCAAGTTTGTCCATTTTATTCATTATAGAAGTCTTTATTATTGTTTTCTATAACACGATATATCAGTAAAATAACATTTATTACAATCTACCTCTAAATCTTATGCTACTCCTAATTGATAACCACGATTCATTCACCTACAACCTAGTTGATCTATTACGTAAAATCATGCCGTCATCTGAATTTACAGTAATACAACATGATGAAATTCCTGTTACTGAATTAGATCGTTATTCACACATACTCCTATCACCAGGGCCTGATGTTCCCTCTGCCTATCCGCAACTGTTCAAATTATTACAGCAATATCATCAAAACAAAGTGATTCTGGGTGTCTGTCTAGGTCACCAAACACTCTGTCAATTTTTTGGTGCTTCACTCTACAATTTGCCAGAAGTAAGACATGGCAGAAATATTACTTTACGACAAACCATATCTTCACCTTTATGGAAAAATGTTCCTAATAATAGTCAAATTGGAGTTTATCATTCGTGGGCAGTTGAAAAAGCGAACTTTCCTGATGCGTTAGAAATCATTGCCGAATGCGAACAAGGTGTGATTATGGCAATCCAACATCGTCAGTTACCTATTTATGGGGTACAATTTCATCCTGAATCTTTTATGACCGAATATGGCGAAACGATATTACGCAATTGGTTGGCAATTCAACGTTAAAACATTAATAAGGTAGTCTATGCAAATATTTTCTCAACAATTGATTATTCAGCGTTTCATTATCTTAGTTAAAGTTTTTTTATTTCGTTTTAAACAGAATAAACTTTCGCAAGCTGCAGGCTTTCTCACTTACAGTACGATGTTAGCGATTGTGCCACTCTTTATGGTGATTTTTGCCTTTTTTGCTGCATTTCCTGTTTTTGGCGATCTTGTTCAAGATTTTGAACAATTTATATTTACTAATTTTGCTCCTTCTGTGAGTAACACAGTTGAACACTATATGCGTATGTTTCTCGCCAATACCAAAAAGATGAGCGGTGTCAGTATCATTGGCTTAATTATTGTCGCCTTAATGTTGATTAAATCTATTGATACTACGCTTAATGATATTTGGTTTAACAGCAAAAAACGTTCTGCCTTATACTCATTTTCTATTTATTGGATGATTCTCACCTTGGGTCCAATTTTTATCGCGACCAGTGTTGGTGTGAGTTCTTATATCTTTTCAAGTTCTGTATTTACTTATAAAACAGGATTGCCTTTCGGCTTAAAATTATTGAGCTTTGTACCTTTTTTACTGACATGGTTAGCTTTTACTTGTATTTATGCTGTCGTACCTAATACCAAAGTGAACATTAAACACGCTGCTTATGGTGCGTTAATTGCCGCAATCTTTTTCACGCTAGGGAAAGCGTGTTTTACTTGGTATATGCAGGCTTTTCCATCTTATCAATTAATTTATGGTGCCTTAGCCACATTACCAATTATGATCTTATGGATCCACTTAAGTTGGACTTTTGTTTTACTCGGTGCACAATTAACTGCGGTGCTTGATGATCTACAACGTATCAAGAGCAATGGCGTACCAGATCCCGATCTAGCCAATTTTTATCAACAATTAACCCAATCTAAACCAACTGGAGAGAAAAAATGATTGCTTTAATCCAACGTGTTACAAATGCTAATGTCGTCGTTAATCAACAAACTATTGGGCAGATTGGACAAGGCATTCTGGTATTACTTGGCGTGGAACAAGATGATGATAAGCTTAAAGCAGATAAATTGGCAGAAAAAGTCTTAAATTATCGTATTTTTAGCGATGAAAACGGCAAGATGAATTTGAATGTGCAACAAATTAATGGCGAATTATTAGTAGTTTCACAATTCACGCTTGCTGCCGATACTAAGAAAGGCTTACGTCCGAGTTTTAGTCGCTCTGGTAGCCCAGAACTCGCTACCGAGCTTTATAACTACTTTGTTGAAAAATGTCGCCAAACAGTGCCTGTTCAAACAGGACAATTTGCCGCTGATATGCAAGTTTCCCTCACCAATGATGGACCTGTTACCTTTTGGTTGCAGGTGTAATTTATTTTCAACGCTCCTAAAATTAATATCTCTCATAATTGAGAAGAATTCTTATTTTCGTTGTTATTTTGTACAATAATTTGCTATTATTTTATTGATTAAATTAATTTAGGAGCTAATCAATGTTACATAAATTTCGTTATTTTTTTACTCTCACTGTTCTGTTGTGCTGTTCATTTTCTGCCATTGCAGTTACTGTAAAAGATGCCCAAGGTGAATTTACAATTAACACAACACCTAAAAGAGTTGTAGCACTCGAATATTCTTTTGTAGATTCGCTAGCAAATGTGGGTGTAAGCCCAGTGGGTGTTGCTGACGATAACGATAAGACTCGTATTTTACAAAGTGTGAGAAATAAAATTAATGATTGGAAATCTGTTGGTACTCGTTCTCAACCAAGCCTAGAAGCGATCGCTGAATTAAAACCAGATTTAATCATTGCTGACCAAAATCGACATAGTGCTGTATATGAAGAATTAAAGAAGATCGCACCAACTTTATTACTAAAATCTCGCAAAGAAACTTATCAAGATAACCTTGTATCTGCTCAAACCATTGCTGATGTTGTTGGCAAGTCACAAGAAATGCAAGCAAGAATTAAACAACATAAAGAAAAAATGGCTGAAATTGCCAAATCATTACCAAAAGTTCATGCAACAATAGGTATTTCTCGTGAAACCTCATTCTTGATTACAACCAATAAATCTTATACTGGTAGCCTGTTAGAAGCTTTAGGTTTTACTGTAGATAAACCACTAAATACAAAAGATGATGCTAATAATCCTGCTGGATTAGAACAATTAGCAACATCAAATCCAGATTGGCTCATTATTGTTCATTATAGAGATGAAAGTATCGCTAAAAAATGGGCAACTGAACCATTATGGCAAGCACTAACTGCTGTCCAAAAAAATCAAGTAATTAATGTTAATGATGCTGCACTATGGACTCGTTCTAGAGGTTTAGATGCTGCAGAAAATATTGCTGAAACCTTACAAAAAACAATGACAAAATAAAAGATGCGTAGTGTATTATTACGTTGGCTATGCCCCATTTTAGTACTTTTATTATTATTTTGGGGGAGCCTCTTTCTCTATTACCCATTAAATATATCAGCAAATGATGCTTTGTATACTTTATTCACTAATGCTCATAATTCCATTGCAAGCATTACTGTTAACAATTTACGAGTTCCTCGTAGTATTTGTGCAATGTTGATTGGTGCCTCTCTTAGTCTTGCAGGTGCACTATTACAAAGTATTACTAGAAATCCTCTCGCATCACCATCTTTACTAGGCATTAATTCTGGCGCAGCATTAGCAATGGTGATAGCTACTGCATTTAATCCTGCATTACTGTCATCATACAGTATTAGTTTTGTTGCAGCACTTGGAGGCGGGTTAAGTTGGCTATTAGTAATATCTATTAGTGCTGGCTGGCGAACCAACGTTGAAAGAAGTCGTATTGTCCTAGCTGGTATAGCAGTATCTATGTTATGCGCAGCACTTACAAAATTAACGCTCATTTTATCTGAAGATAATGCCTATGGAATAATGAATTGGTTAGCTGGTGGAGTCGGGCATATTCGCTGGGAAGCAGTCAAAATATTATTACCATTTACCCTTCCAGCAATCATTATTAGCATGATAATGGCAAATAAATTAAATATTTTAAGTTTAAGTGATGAAACGGCAACTTCTCTCGGCATCAACCTTTTCCAATTAAGAATTATCGTTAACTTGTGTGCCTTATTCTTAATTGGATCAACCGTTAGTATTGCTGGTCCATTTGCATTTATCGGTCTATTAGTTCCCCATATCGCACGTTACTGGATTGGTCATGATTTAAGAAAATCATTACCAATGTCTATAATATTTGGCGCAATTTTAATGCTCATTGCTGATACTTTAGCTCGTGCCATTACATTTCCAAATGAACTGCCTGCTGGTGCAATATTAGCACTTATTGGTGCACCATTCTTTGTTTGGCTAGCAAGAGGGAAACAATAATGAAATTGTCAGTATATTACCTTATATTACTGCTAAGTATTGTTACCTTACTATTTATGATCAGTTTAATATTTGGTACTTATACCTTATCTATATCTGATCTTATTTCAGCATTCACTAACGCGAATAGTAAAGATTATTTCACACTCATTGAATATCGTTTGCCTAGAGCATTGCTTGCTATTGTTCTAGGCGCTGCACTCGCTTTATCAGGAACATTAGTTCAAGCGATTATTAGAAACCCTCTTGCTTCACCAGAAATACTTGGGATCAACAACGCTGCTGGTTTAGCGGCTGTCATAATTTTATCTTTTTTTCCAACACTTTCTATTTACTGGTTGCCACCCATTACTTTTATTGCAGGTATTGCAGCTTTTCTGCTGCTATGGTTCTTATGTAGTTATCGTTTTTCTACTCTAAAAATGGCTTTAATTGGTGTAGCACTTTCTGCTTTATATGCAGCAATAACGCATTATATTATGTTAGCTAGACCACTAGAAATTAATCTTGCTATGCTTTGGCTAACAGGAAGCTTATGGGGAAGAAGTTGGGATTTTGTTTATATTGCCCTGCCATGGTTACTAATATTTTTACCCACTAGCATATTGTTAGGAAAATTTCTTGATTTGTTAGGATTAGGAGAAGAAAAGGCAAATAATCTAGGCGTAAATGTCCACCGTACACAACTAATCACGCTATTAATTGCTGTTGCTCTTTCAGCAACAGCAGTGTCAGTTTGTGGTCCAATTGCCTTCTTAGGATTAGTGGCACCACACATGGCACGAAAATTATTTGGCGGACATCACCATATATTAATTCCAGCATCTATTTTGATTGGGGCAATTTTATTACAACTCGCTGATATTATTGCTCGCACCCTTGCACCACCACTAGAACTTCCAGCAGGAATCTTAACAGCAATCATCGGTGCTCCTTATTTCTTTTTATTATTGATTAGGAAAAATAAATAATGCAACTTTCAACACATCAACTTACTGTTGGCTATGGTAAAAAAATTATCCTAAACAAGCTCAATGTCAATTTTCCTGATAATCAAATTACGGCGTTAATTGGACCCAATGGTTGTGGTAAATCAACACTCCTCAAAAGTATTGCTCGCCTTATACCAATCAAACAAGGTGAAGTATTATTAAACAATAAAAATATTTGGCACTACAGTGCTAATCAATTTGCACAACAACTAGCCCTTCTACCTCAACACCATATCACCCCAGAAGGCATTAATGTCCGATCTTTAATTAGCTATGGTCGCAGCCCTTATTTAAATTTATGGGGAAAATTGAAAGCAGAAGATAAAGAGAAAATTGAAGAAGCAATGGAAATTACTCAAGTCACTTCTCTAGCAAATAATCTAGTAACAGATCTCTCTGGAGGTCAAAAACAACGTGTCTTTTTAGCTATGGCATTAGCTCAAGATTCACCATTTCTGTTACTTGATGAGCCAACAACTTACCTTGATCTTAATCATCAAACAGAATTAATGAATATTATGCAATCGCAAAAAGCTAAGGGAAAAACAATCATCACTGTTTTACACGATCTAAACCAAGCTAGCCGATATTGCGATCACCTAGTCGTATTAAAACAAGGAACTTTAATTGCAGAAGGTGCACCCGAAACAGTAATGACGAAAGATCTTTTAAATAAAGTATTCTCTTTGCATGGAGAAATTCATCAAGATCCGATTAGCCACACACCTATGTTCATTTCCTATTAAAAATCTATAAAAAAGCCCTTGCAAGATACAAGGGCTTTAGAGAAAGAATCGATTAATTTAAACGTTCTTTAATACGTGCAGACTTACCACTACGTTCACGTAAGTAGTAAAGTTTAGCTTTACGAACGGCACCTTTACGTTTAACTACGATGCTGTCAACAACTGGTGAGTGAGTTTGGAATACACGCTCAACGCCAACACCGTTAGACACTTTACGTAAGGTAAATGCTGAATGCAAGCCGCGGTTACGAATCGCAATAACCACGCCTTCGAACGCTTGCAGACGTCTTTTACTACCTTCAACAACCCATACTTTAACTTCTAATGTGTCACCTGGACGGAAGCTAGGTACGTTTTGTTTTAATTGTTCTTGTTCAAGTTGTTTAATAATGTTACTCATAATAAATTACCTTATCCTAGATGTAACTGAATCTATTTCTTTTGCTGTTGATACTCTTGTTGAGCTTGTTGCAACAGCAACCTTTGTTCGTCAGTCAGAGCTAGGCTTTCTAATAGCTCAGGTCTGCGTAACCACGTTCGTTGTAATGACTGTTTTAAACGCCATTTACGAATTTCTTTGTGATTGCCAGACATCAATACTGGCGGTACTGTTAATCCATCAAGCACTTCTGGACGTGTATAATGCGGACAATCTAATAAACCGTCTGCAAAGGAATCTTCTTCTGCTGAAGCCTGTTTTCCTAATACACCCGGAACAAATCGTGAAACTGCATCAATTAATGTCATTGCTGGCAGCTCTCCACCGGTAAGAACATAATCACCGATTGACCATTCTTCATCAATTTCGGTTTCAATCACACGCTCGTCAATGCCTTCATACCGTCCGCAAACTAAAATCATTTTTTGATTTTGTGCTAACTGTTCGACACCCGCTTGATTAAGTTTTCGTCCTTGCGGCGAAAGATAAATCACTTTCGCTCCCTCACCTGCCGCTGCTTTTGCTGCCTGAATGGCATCCCTTAACGGTTGTACCATCATTAACATTCCCGGACCACCACCATAAGGACGATCATCAACCGTCTTATGTTTATCGTGAGTAAAATCACGAGGATTCCAACAATGCACTTGCAGGAGATTGTGCTTTATGGCTCTACTTGTTACCCCAAATTCTGTAATAGCTTTAAACATTTCTGGGAAAAGCGTAATTACCCCAATCCACATACGGATACCTCAATGTTCATTAAGCCAACAGGATCTTCCTGAGGTTAGAAACCAGCGTCCCAGTCCACCTCAATAACTTTGGTGCTGAGATCTACTCTTTTAACTACTGTATCAATGTACGGAATTAACCGCTCTTGTTTGCCGAAAGCATCTTTTGTATTTGTATTCGCATTCACAACTAATACATCATTGGAACCTGTTTCCATCAATTCTGTCACTTTACCCATATGATAACCTTGCAGATTGATAACTTCACAATCAATAAGATCGTGCCAGTAATAATCACCATCTTCCAATTCAGGAAGTTGGTTCAAATCAACACCAATTTCAATATTTGCTAATGTTTGCGCTTGTTCACGATCATCAACGCCTTTCAATTTCACAATCAAATCCTGACTATGATGACGCCAACCCTCAATTTCCGCTGGTTGCCATTGGTTTTTAATTTTCAAAAACCATGGTTGATAATCAAAAATACTTTCTGCATATTCGGTAGAAGAATAAACACGCAACCAACCGCGAATACCATAAGTCGAACCAAGTTTACCTACGACACCGATTTTTTGCTGTTCCATTACAACCACCTACGTTGTTCTAAATTAAGCTGCTTGTTGAGCTTCTTTTACTAAAGAAGCAACGCGATCTGATAAAGATGCGCCTTTACTCACCCAATCATTTACGCGATCTAAATCGATACGTAAACGTTCTGCTTTACCAGAAGCGATTGGATTGAAGAAGCCAATACGTTCGATGAAACGGCCATCACGAGGGCAACGGCTGTCTGCAACGACAATTTGATAGAATGGGCGTTTTTTAGCTCCGCCACGAGATAAACGAATGGTTACCATAACCTTCCTCTAAAATATTGATAGTAAAAAAAGAAAACCCCGTTCGAAGTAGGGGCGTTTGTTGTTTTTGTAGCAAAATATTTTTTAGATAAAAAACATCTGTACAAAAAGCCGTAGAATTTTACCGTTTTTTCCAGAAAAATCAATCATTGCCTTATTTTAGTTTCAATGATTAAAGAGATTTTCATATCATTTATGTATTATCTATATCGGAAAAATAACACACTATATTATTGATAAAACTTCTCTTTTTTTCAGTTAATTTGTTGCTTAGAATAGAACTTGCTGATTTACTTCAATGGAGGAACATCAATGAAATTGGCGAATCTACTTAAATTCTCAGCGGCAACCTCTCTTCTTGCAGTTTCATCTTTTGGCTATGCCTATCAAAAAGACCACACTTATCATTTCACTATTCTGCACACGAACGATTTACATGGTCATTATTGGCAAAATAAAAATGGTGAATATGGTTTAGCAGCACAAAAAACATTAATTGACCGTATTCGTGCTGAAGTAAAAAAACAAGGTGGTTCAGTAATTTTGTTAAATGCTGGTGATTTCAATACTGGCGTTCCTGAATCCGATTTACAAAATGCAAAACCAGATATTGAAGCCTTAAATATGATGGGCTATGAAGCCTTAACCCTAGGTAATCACGAATTCGATAACCCATTACAATTATTAGAAATGCAAGAAAAATGGGCAAAATTCCCATTCTTAGCAGCCAATGTATTCAATCAAAAAACCGGCAAGCTATTAGTTAAACCTTACACCTTACTCAACAAGCAAGGCTTAAAAATTGCTGTTGTAGGTTTAACCACCGAAGATACTGCCAAATTGGGTAATCCTGAATTTATCTCAGCAGTAAAATTTGAACGTCCTGCAGAAGCAGCAAAAAACATTCTCAAAACATTAGATCAAAAAGAAAAACCTGATCTCAAAATCGCCTTGACCCATATGGGCTATTACCATAATGCACAATATGGTTCTAACGCACCTGGCGATGTTTCTATGGTTAGAGAGTTACCAAAAGGCGCCTTTGATATTCTGATTGGCGGACATACTCATGACACTGTATGTATTAATGCTGACGGTAGTTTCAATGCTCAATTTAAACCAGGTGACAACTGTCAACCTCTATTAGAAAAAGCGACTTGGATTATGCAAGCTGGCGAATGGGGAAAATATCTTGGTCGTGCTGATTTCAGTTTCAGAAATGGCAAACTGACTCTTGAGAAATACCAACTTATTCCAATCAATCTTAAGCATAAAGTGAAAAAAGCCGATGGTTCTAGCGAATATGTACTTTATCAAGAAGAAATCCCAGCTGATGCAAAACTGTTAGCTCATTTACAAACTTATCAAGACAAAGGCGACAAATTACTTAATCAAGTTGTAGGTAGTGTAAATGGACGCTTAGAAGGTGATCGCGATGTGATCCGTTTCCATCAAACCAATCTCGGTCAATTAATCGCACGCTCACAAGCTGAACGAGCAAAAGCTGATATCGGCATTATGAATTCTGGCGGTATTCGTGCCTCAATTGAAGCTGGCGAAGTGACTTACAAAGATATCCTTACCGTACAACCTTTTGGCAACATCATCAGTTATTTTGAAATGAAAGGGAAAGATTTAATCGACTACTTAAATGTTGTGGCATTAAAAGAGGTCGATTCTGGTGCTTACCCACAATTTTCCGGTATCACGATGACAGTGGATCGCAAGGCGAAAAAAGTATCTGACATCAAAATTAATGGAAAACCACTAGATTTAGAGAAAGTTTATCGCGTTTCCGTACCAAGTTATTGTGCAGCCGGTGGTGATGGTTATCCTGTCGTTACCAACAACCCAACCTATGTTAATACCGGTTACGTTGATGCTGACAGTTTAAAAGCTTACTTCCAAGAAAACTCACCAATTGATATTTCAAAATTTGAAGCTAATTCGGGGATTGTTTATAAAGAGTAATCGTTATACTGGCTCAATGAATCATTGAGCCAGTTTTTTTATTAATTTAACTGCATATATTCTGATTGCGTAATTACGGTATCATAGCCTCCCACAAAGTTTTCGTGATGCTTTCTAATCCCCGTATATTCTAAACTTGCATCTTCATAACGCTTAAATTTATACACAGCATCATTCATTTGCGATTGATTAAATACATTCAAATTTACTAATAATTGGAAATCTCTTTGCGTTAAACCCGTAACAGATAAAAATAAATCAGGCTCTAACTCTTCTATCACTTCTCGTAAACTATGCTCACGTAAATCCGTTAAATACATAAATACTGGCACACGAGTGGCAAATTTAATCAGTTTTTCCTGAATTTGCTTACGCAATGATTGCCGTTCTTTTTCTTCCTCTTTAATTTCTTGCTTTTCTTTCGTAGTCAGATCACGCTCCTCAGCAATCGCATTTCTCTTTTTCTCTTTCACTGATTCCGTACGATTAATAATAGTCGCTATATCCTGATTTAATGAACGAAAGCCTTCGATTTTTTGTAATGCTGCCATCGCTTCTGGGTTATTACGCAAGCGGTCTAAGGTATCATTATCCACATTTACCAACATTGCACTTTCCCAACGTCGTGCTAACAAAGTTGCGGTAATTCCACTAAGGGTATAATCCAAAATATCTGCTGCATTAAATTGTTTCATTGAACCGCCGTCATAAGACAATACAGGTAAGAAATGAATAAACTCTGCAACTTGTTTTTCTGGATTACTCTCTTTCGGATCTAAACGTGTACTATATTCGCTGATCTGTGCTAACGCACGATTTAGTGCAAAATCAAAAACATAACAATAATCTTTAATCACTATTTCTTGTTGTTGATCATCTCGCATTGTCCAAGGTGTTTGTACACGAAATGCAGCTTGAAAATAAGTTTCAGGGCTTTTCAAATTACATAGCATAAAAATCCCTGACCATTCCGGAATTGATATACCTGTTAGTAATTTTCCACAACTTAAGGTAATGCTCTTGCTTTCCAATGGATTATCACCAATTGCATTACGTACTGGTGGTAAAGCATTTTCACCTATGCCAGCTTGGCTACCAGCTGCAACTACAACCTTATAATCGTGATAAAACTGATTTTGTGGTTGTGCTAATAAGTTTCGCATTGCAAAACAAGCTGCAACTGAAGGTAAAAACCAAACGGTATGCAATAAATTACCTAACAAATTCACATCACTATATGGCATCGGTGGTTTCTCAACACCAATATGTACTAGATGTTGCTCTCCACCGTAACGTAGCCAATTTAACCATTGTTGTACTTCATTAATATATTTAAATTGTGCTTGTTCACCATCACCATTAGCAGCAAAAAATTCATTTAAATCAAATTCGTTATTTTCCCCTTTTTCCGCGACACGACGTAAATCTTCTGACATTTGATAGGTCATCATGACCATTTTCGGTAACGCTAAATAAGGGTTCTTGGGTTTATTACCCCAATCAATTTTAGCTTGTTGTTCATCACTATAAGTCCAACTAAATACTTGTTCCTCAATAAACTCACCATCATTTAAAGCTCTAAATGGCGTACCTGAAAGATAAAGGTAATGATACGGCGTCAATCCTAGAATTTCTTCTTCAAATGCTAATTGATCAGCTAGTTCAGTATTCAGCTCGCCATCATCAAACTGTTCTTTGGTCTTGTTACGCCACGCACCATAGTGATACTCATCAAATACTACACAATCCCAATTAATTTCATAAATCCAACGATTACGAGCTTTAATTTTCCCTGTCGATGTTCTACCATGTAAATCTTGCAAAGATAAAAAACAGATCATTGGTTTATTAAGTTGCTCGCTTCTCTTTTTTAATATCTCTGCTTGGTCAATATTTTGTTTATCAATAAATTGCCAATCTGTAAAATCAATATGTCGTTGTAAATCCTCTTGCCACGCCGTTTTTACCGCAGGCTTAAAAGTGAGGATTAAAATTCTGCGCCAATTCATCTCTTTTACTAATTGATAAGTGGCGAATGTTTTACCAAACCGCATTTTGGCATTCCAAAGAAATTTAGGATCTTTATTTTTATTCTTCGGATCGTTTCTAAAAGAAGTGAAGTAAGCCTTTGTTCGTGCTACTGCAGCTTGTTGTTCTGGACGCATCGCAAAATCCAAAATACGATTTTTTTGTGGCATTTTACGATTGCGTACTGCAATAATCGCCGCCATTACTGTTTCACGATCAGATACAAACCATTCACCCTCACTACGTTTAACACCCATTTTTTGCAAGGTTTGATGTACTTCATAATCATTAAAATAGGATCCGTCTTCACGCACAGCCAATTCATTAATGACAATTTGATAACTTTTACTTGGTGTTTTAATCGGATATTGTTCAGCAATTCGTGTTTCTACATCTCGCTCGGTATAGCCTACTTTCAGCATATTAGGATAACGGCTATCGCTATAGGCATAAATTTTTGGTTGCTGTAAAGGTGATAGATAATTATTCGCCATCACTCACCTCCATTGGTCGTATCATTGATTCAATAAAGGCGATTTCATCTTCTGTTAAGCCATATTTGGCATAAAGTTTTTGGTCATTCCATGATTGGGTAAAGTCTTGCATTGGGACGAGTTGATATGCATTACGAGTAGCGTGTTGAGTATTTTTCTTCAGTGTAAGCATAAAATGGAAAAACTTTGTCTGAATATATGAGATCACGTTTCTCGCTGTTTTCTCATCTTGAAAGGGACCAAATACCAAATATGTTTCTGAACAACAAGAATTCGGTTCAGCTAAGATTGGTTTCACTAAATCTTCTTTACTGTCTCCAGAACCGATCGCATATGGAACGAATAATTTATAAAGATCAATCCACTCTGAATTAACTTTTACTTCATCACGACAAATATAATTAATTGCTTTATTAGCATAAAATTTAACTGTGTTATCTTTTGTTTTCGCGTAACCTTTAAAATTAGTAGCAAAGCCGAATGGTTTCCTAGAACTAATTAACTCACTAAAACTTTTTTCTTTACACGCTAAGACCTTATCTAAAATATTCACAGCGTTATTATCTCGGATAAAAATATCAAGATTTTCCTCTTGTAAATAACGAAACGCCTCTGATACGACTTTACCGTTGTCATACGAAATAACGTGAGCTTTACCTTTTGTACCTTTTTGCCATAGAAAGAAACAAACACCACCTTTAATATCTACGCCTGAAAAACAATCTTGAGAATTTGGAAAATCGTGTAGTTGACGAATTTGTTGATCTTGTAACATTGTGGCTCGAAAATCATCAAGACCTTTACCTCCAGCATACCAACGAGCAGGAATAATCATTACTAAATATTCAGGTTGTAATTTTTTCGCTTGTTCTATAAACAGGTGATAAATTGGACGAGCGCTCGCCTGGGCACCGCCATCGCTTAACTGATACGGCGGATTACCAATAATGACATCAAATTTCATATCTTTATACTGTTCAAAAAAAGGACTATAAGAGTGAATAAAATGGTAGGCATGGCTTTCTAAATCTGTTTCACGTTGATACACTTCCTGACTAGCGCCACATTCTACACAGCGTCCGTTTTCCCATTGATGGGCTAACCTAGAATAGAAAATATTGCCATCTGGCTCAGAAAACGCATTACAAACAGAATATTCTCCATTTGCATGACGTGAGCAATATAGACTACGGCGGCTTAATTGTGCGGTTAGCTCAGTAATACCAATACCAAAAAGTTGTTTAGTAAAAATATGATTCAATCGTTGCTGTAAATCTGGAAAATAAGATTCAAGCCCTTTAATCAAGCGTTTAGCAATTTCCCGTAAAAACACACCTGACTTACTGCAAGGATCTAGAAAAGTCCTATTCGGATCACAAAATAATTCTGGTGGTAATAAGTCTAATAATTGGTTAGCAAGCTGTGGTGAAGTAAACACTTCATCACTCGATAAATTTGCAATACAAGAAAGCACGTCAGGATTGTAATTTTGCTTGTTCATTACGGTATTCTTCCTTATAAGTTTCACCAATCTCTAAAAAATCACAGACACTCGATTGATAGACGGAACGGTAAGGGTGAGGTAAAGCAGCATTAGTTTGATTATCACCATCTGTTCGATACTGTTTCTCCACTAATCCCCAATATAGAAATTGCACACGTTTCACTTTACGTGCATTAATAAAACTCCATTGAGAAAAAATAATGGCTTTTTTGGCATACTCTTGTTGTGTTACTGGCAAATATTCAATAGGCGAAACTTCTCGTGTTTTTTCGACTTCCATTGTTAATGCATTGCCATGCACAATATTTAAGGTTAATAAACACTCTAATGTTGCCAGACATTCTGCTTTTATCGTTGTGGGGAATAACTTTGTGTATTCTTGTATTGCATAATCCAATAAGCGCTGACGACAATGTTGTACGTTGCTGGGTAACAGCTCGATTCCATATAAACTACTAACGGATAATACTAAATCTCGTTCATAGGAAACTTGACTACGTGGTGCAATACGTCTGCCTTTTCTTTGATAATTTTGTGCTGCAATAGCTAATTTTCTACGTAAGATTTCGATCAAAAAATTTCCTGTACCACAAGCTGGTTCTAGAAATGTTGCTTCCAGAGATTGTGTTTGTAACTTTACTAGATCCAGCATTGCATTGACTTCTCTTTCTCGAGTATAGACCTCACCATAATCTGTGACACGTTGTTTTGAAACTATTTGCTTTTCCATAAAAAGATATTTTTTCTTTTTTATCAAAAATAAAATAAAAATAAATTTGTAACTATTTTTGATCGATAAGTAACTTTTATCAATACTAGTTACAATTTTTTATGCGGTAATGATAGCTTTCGCAACTATGAAAAAAGACGAAAAAGCACTTCATTACCAACGTGACAAACAACGTTTTGCAGACACGCTAAAGAAAGGACTGATTGCTAAAGGTTATCAAGCAAGAGGTAATGTTCTAGAGCGAGAGTTTAATTTACGTTATCGTGGCACTCCAATTACTCCACATACTGCAGCTAAATGGCTACGGGGTGAGAGTATTCCTCGCTTAGATAAATTGCGTACATTGGCTATATGGCTTAATGTAGCGCTAACTACTTTTGTGTCTAACGAAACATTAGAAAAATTAGAAGAAGGTGAGGCTCGTCGCTCCAGCCCATTAGAAAAATATCGCTGGGAAAAATTATCTGATAATAAAGATAAAGCATTATTTAATCACTTCTTGGCATTACCAGAAGCACAGCAAAATGTTGTGAGAGAAGTAATCATCGCCTTATATAAACGCTATTGCGAAAAATAATAGATTTATACTCTACACAATAACTACTACAATTCTTCCTTTTCATTTTCACCAATCACCACCTATAATTGTGCGGTGATTTTTTTGATGAAGTAAAACTATGTTAAATCAGACTATTAGCCAAATTATTGCGGATGAACTAAGTGTTCAGCCAAAGCAAATTCTTGCTGCCATTTCCTTATTAGACGAAGGCAACACTATTCCTTTTATTGCTCGTTACCGTAAAGAGGTGACAGGTGGGCTTGATGATACGCAATTACGTCATTTTGAAACCCGTTTAATTTATTTGCGTGAGTTAGATGATCGTCGCCAAACGATTTTGAAATCAATTGAAGAACAAGGCAAACTCACTGATGAATTACGTCAAGCAATTGAAAGCACACAAAGCAAAACTGAGCTTGAAGATCTCTATCTTCCTTATAAACCAAAACGTCGTACTCGTGGACAGATTGCGATTGAAGCTGGTCTTGAACCGCTTGCCGATCTCCTTTGGCAACAACCTGATCATCATCCTGAAACAACCGCACAAGAGTATATCAACGCTGATAAAGGCATTGCTGATAGCAAAGCTGCATTAGACGGGGCAAGATATATCCTAATGGAACGTTTTGCCGAAGATGCACAATTATTAGCAAAAGTGCGTACTTATTTAAGTAATAATGCAGAAATTGTCGCTAAAGTGATTACGGGCAAAGAGGAAGAAGGCGAGAAATTCCGCGACTATTTTGACCATCACGAATTATTAAAAAATGTGCCATCACATCGTGCTTTGGCAATGTTGCGTGGACGTAATGAAGGCATTCTCACCTTGGCATTAAATGCCGATCCTGAGCAAGAAGAAACTGCTGCGAGTTACTGTGAAGAGATTATTCGCCAACATTTAAACGTACAATTCACCTGTCAGCCGGCAGATAGCTGGCGTCAGCAAATTGTTGCTTGGACGTGGAAAATTAAGGTTGCCCTACATTTAGAAACAGAATTAATGGCAGCGTTACGAGAAAGAGCTGAAGAAGAAGCTATTAATGTATTTGCGAAAAACTTAGTCGCTTTATTGATGGCAGCACCAGCTGGTGCTAAAAATACTATGGGGCTCGATCCGGGTTTACGTACAGGTGTAAAAGTTGCAATAGTCGATAACACAGGGAAATTACTGGATACTGCAACCATCTATCCACACACAGGGCAAGAAGCACAAGCGGCAGCGACCATTTATCAACTTGGTAAGAAATATAATGTTGAACTGATTGCAATTGGTAATGGTACGGCTTCACGTGAAACTGAACGTTTTGTTGCGGCAATTTTAAAAGCTAAACCTGATTGGCAAGCGCAAAAGGTAGTAGTAAGTGAAGCCGGTGCATCCGTCTATTCAGCCTCTGAATTTGCCGCACAAGAATTTCCACAATTAGATGTTTCATTGCGTGGTGCGGTATCCATTGCTCGTCGTTTGCAAGATCCTTTGGCAGAATTAGTAAAAATCGAACCAAAAGCGATTGGCGTTGGACAATATCAGCACGATGTCAATCAGTCACAACTGGCTCGCAAACTTGATGCAGTCGTTGAGGATTGTGTAAATGCGGTTGGTGTTGATTTGAATACTGCGTCTGCGCCATTATTGGCTCGTGTTGCAGGAATGACCAAGACTTTAGCGCAAAATATTATCGCTTATCGTGATGAAAATGGTCGTTTTGCTGATCGTGAACAACTGAAAAAAGTACCACGTTTAGGACCAAAAGCCTTTGAACAATGTGCAGGTTTTATGCGTATTCTTAATGGTAACAATCCGCTAGACGCCTCTAGCGTACACCCAGAAGCTTATCCTGTGGTTGAAAAGATTTTACAGGCGACAACACAATCACTCGCTGAATTGATGGGCAATACCAGCACTATTCGTCAGCTAAATGCAAGTCAATTTACTGATGAACGTTTTGGTTTACCAACGGTTACTGATATTTTAAAAGAGTTGGAAAAACCGGGACGTGACCCTCGTGGTGAATTTAAAACCGCAACTTTCTTAGAAGGTGTTGAACAAATTAGTGATCTTAAAGTCGGTATGATCTTAGAAGGAACCGTAACAAACGTTACTAACTTTGGTGCATTCGTTGATATTGGCGTGCATCAAGACGGTTTAGTACATATCTCTTCACTAAGCGATAAATTCGTTGAAGATCCGCATGATGTAGTGAAAACAGGTGATATCGTCAAAGTAAAAGTATTAGAAGTTGAAGTTGCTCGTAAACGTATTGCACTGACAATGCGCTTAAACGAACAAACTTCACGCAATGAAAACACTGATCACAAGGCGAAACAAGCAAAAAGATCAAATCACTCATCATCAACAATGGGTAATGCTTTTGCTGATGCTCTGAAAAATTGGAAGCGATAAGCCATTGTTTCCATTAAATATCATTAATTGACATCCTCCCCGCCCTAAAGGACGGGGATTCCTACTAGTGCCAATTGCAAGCAATGGGCTACTCTCGGTGGGTTCTTGTTGCTGACTTCTAATGAAGTTCACTTCACAAGCTCTACGGACATGTCCTGCCCTGATATTTTATTACGCGTGGACGATAGCTCGCCCACGCCCCAATACATTTAACGCTCCAACCACATCCGCATTTTCTGTGTAGCCACATTCTACACACTCAAAATTAGCCTGTGTTTGGCGATTTTCTTTTGCTACGTGACCACAACAAGGGCAAGTTCGGCTGGTATTTTGCGCTGGCACTGCCACTAAAAATCCGCCTTGCCATTGCGTTTTGTAGTCCAACTGACGGCGAAACTCAAACCAAGATTGATCTAATATCGCTTGGTTCAACCCTGATTTTGCAGCAACATTTTTGCCTGGTGCTTCCAACGTGCCTTTGGCTGATTTTGACATATTTGACACCTGCAAATCTTCAATATAGATCATGGCGTGGTTTTTGCTGATTTTGCTTGAAGTCTGATGCAAGAAATCTTTGCGACAATTGGCAATTTTATGATGCAGTTTGGCGATTTTCGCCTTTAATTTCTGCCAGTTTTGACTAAATTTAACCTTATTTTTGAGTTGGCGTTGGAGTTTTGCCAATTTGCCTTTGTAGGTTTTAAAGGCGTTTAATGGCTCAAAAAATTCACCGTTTGAAAGCGTGGCAAAACGTGCAACGCCCATATCAATACCGATTTCACCGCCTTTATGTGTCGGGATTTCGTACTCAAATTCAGTTTGAATACTGACAAAATAGTGACCGCACTTTTGGCTGACGGTAACATTTTTGATTTCACCAACGATATCTCGGCTGTTGCGATAGCGAACCCAGCCAATCTTTGGCAGATACAAGCGGTTATTTTGTTGCTCTAATTTGCAACCTTGCGGAAAGCGAAAACTCTCTTTTAAACCTTTTTTCTTAAATTTTGGGAAGTCTGCTCGCTGTTGAAAGAAATTTTTAAACGCACTTTCTAGGTCTTTTAAAGACTGTTGAAGCACTTGAGAATGGCATTCTTTTAGCCAAACTAATTCTTTTTTCCATTGTGGAAGCAAGTTGGCGATTTTGGTGTAACTGAACTTAAAGCTGTTATCTTGCTCGTATTGTTCATTTTGCCAAGCCAACGCCCGATTGAACACAAAACGAGAGCAACCACAGAACTGTTTAATTCTGCGGATTTGGCTACCATTTGGCATTATCTCGAACTTAAAGGCTTTGCGTAGTTGCATTGACAAGGTTTAGAATGTAAGTTTTCAACATTTTACACTTGGTCTATGCAAAAAGAAACAGAAATTAGACATGGTAGACATTGCGTTTTTAATATGCATGTTCACTTAGTCTTTGTAACAAAATATCGCCGTGATGTTTTTACGAAAGCCATTTTAGACGAACTCAAATTGATTTTTGAAAGCGTCTGCAATGATTTTAAAGCAAAATTAGTTGAATTTGACGGTGAAGACGATCATGTTCATTTACTTGTGGAATATCCACCGAAAGTGGCTGTATCTACACTTGTGAACAGTTTAAAAGGCGTATCAAGCCGAATGATTAGGAAGAAAAACTACCCGAACATCCGCAAAAAACTTTGGGGCAATCAGCTTTGGTCTCCGTCTTATTTTGCGGGGAGTTGCGGTGGTGCACCGATTTCCATTATTCGCCAATACATTGAGCAACAACAAACACCTGATTAGTTAGGTTTGAAATGGCTTACGCCGTTTGTGCCTTATATCTCCGCCCTGAAGGACGGAGTTTTACGGCACGAGTCTGATAAACATCCTCACCTTATATCTATTTTAAGGTGAGGATTTTTTATTAGATCAAAACAATTGATGAATAAAAATTGAACAACAAGGATATTCGATTTAAACTCATTATTGTTGTATATCTGTTTTTCTTTACTTTTTGTTCACTTACACTGTTGTGTTTGTCAATTATGGAGATAAATATGCTAAACACTAAATTATTCACCGTTTTAATCGGATTTTCTGTTCTATGTGGACACGCTATTGCAGACACTGCCTCCTCAGAGGTTCACAATAGCGAAGCTTTAAATATCGAAAATATCAACAAATCCATCCAAGACGCTTATAGTGGTCAAGGTGAAGGGGCTAAAGAAGCACTTGAATCACAACAGAAAGCTTATACAACCATTTATGGTGCGATTAAAAATACTAAACTTACTGATCCCGCCAGAGAAGAAATGAATAAGCTATCTAAACAAGAACAAGAGGCAATTAATAAAAGTATGGACGGATGGACAGAAAGTCGAAAAAATCGTTGGCAACATAGCGGTGGACGTGTTGATATTTTAGAGGACAATAAATAATTTCATTCTTGATTGAAAGGTACTACTTATGTGGTACCTTTATTTTTTTGATACGATTCAAACTTTTAAAAACTGCAACTTTACTTGGTTAGATTTTACCCTATACTTTTTTGTCTTTAATTGTTATTAAAGACATTTCAATTCTATAAATTTCTGATATCACAAAGGTCTAATTATGAAAGTTTTCACTTGGCCTGTGGTTGCAGGTGCTGCACTTGGTATCATTGCTCCACTTCTAACCTACGAAGGCAATCCTGGTAATATGGGTTTCTGCGCTGCTTGTTTCTTACGCGATACATCTGGTGCTTTGGGACTACATCGAGCCGCTCCACTTCAATATATCCGTCCAGAACTTATCGGTTTAGTTTTTGGCGCCTTAATCAGTGCTTTTTTGGCCAAAGAATTTAAACCTCGTGCTAGTTCTGCCCCAATTACCCGAATTATGCTAGGCTTCTTTGCTATGCTTGGTGCATTAATTTTTCTTGGCTGTCCTTGGCGTGCCTTTTTACGATTAGGTGGTGGTGACTTAACTGCTATTGCTGGAATTTCCGGCCTATTCGCTGGTGTACTTGGCGGTATATTCTTTGCAAATCGAGGATTCTCTTTAGGAAAATCCACTGAACAAAGTACAACCTCTGGCTTAATTCCTATTCTATTCGTTGCGATACTCTTTATTTTCCTGATTACGAAATTTAGTTTTGGTGAAAATTTGCCAATCTTTTTCTCGGAAAAAGGCCCAGCTTCACAACACGCCAACCTGTGGTTATCTTTAGGTGGCGGATTAATTCTTGGTGTGCTAATGCAAAAATCCCGTTTTTGCTCAATTGGCGCATTTCGTAATTTTGTGTTATTCCGCGACGCTTATTTATTAAATGGTGTTCTTGCGTTAGTTGTCTTTACTATCATTACCAACGTTATCTTAGGACAATTCAATTTAGGTTTTGAAAAACAACCGCTTGCGCATAACGATTATTTGTGGAATTTCCTCGCTATGGCATTATGTGGGCTTTGTTTCTCCTTAGGCGGTGGTTGCCCTGGTAAGCAATTAGTACATCTTGGTGAAGGTGACAATGATTCAGCACTCTTTATCTTAGGAATGTTATTAGGCGCTGCTGCTGCACATAATTTCTCTTTAGCTGCTTCTGGTGCTGGTGTTAGCCAATTTACTCCATATGTGGTGCTTATTGGTTTTGCATTTTGTATTTATGTCGGTTTTACCAATAAAGCTAAAGCCTAACGATTATTGATAAATATGGCTATCTGATTGATACCACAAGATAGCCATTTTATTCATCAACTTCTACTTTTCCCCTCTTGCATAACGCTATAAATCTGCCTAAAATTAGCCAATTTTTGCCCAGTGAGGCAGGAAGCTATCTTACAGTTAATCAAGTTGCCAGTGAGCAACAAAGGACAATTTATGAAACAAAAAGTTGATGCGTATGGCTGGAAAGCCTTACTTGGTTCTGCTGTCGGTTATGCAATGGACGGCTTTGATCTTCTTATTTTGGGCTTTATGCTCACCGCAATTTCCTCCGATCTTCTTCTTACCCCTGCACAAGCTGGTTCTTTAGTTACCTGGACATTAATTGGCGCTGTTGCTGGTGGTATCATTTTTGGAGCATTAAGTGATCGTTTCGGTCGTATCAGAGTATTAACTTGGACTATCGTACTTTTCGCTGTTTTCACTGGTTTATGTGCTTTCGCACAAGGATATTGGGATCTATTAATTTATCGCACTATCGCCGGTATCGGTTTAGGTGGTGAATTTGGTATTGGTATGGCATTAGCTGCCGAAGCTTGGCCGGCAAGACATCGTGCTAGAGCTTCTGCATATGTTGCACTTGGGTGGCAAGTTGGCGTATTAGGTGCTGCATTATTGACACCAGCATTATTGCCACACATCGGCTGGCGTGGGATGTTTATGGTCGGTATTATTCCTGCTTTCGTCGCTTGGTATTTACGTTCTCATTTACACGAGCCAGAATTATTCGTGAAAAAACAGGCTTCACAAACTTCTATTCTTGCCTCTTTTAAACAATTAATCAAAGATAAAGCCACCTGTAAAGTTAGCCTTGGTGTAGTGGTATTAACTTCAGTACAAAACTTTGGCTACTACGGTATTATGATTTGGTTGCCAAACTATCTTTCAAAACAGCTTGGTTTTAGTTTAACTAAATCAGGGATTTGGACCGCAGTTACTATCTTAGGAATGATGTTTGGAATTTGGTTATTTGGTCAACTTGCTGATCGTATTGGACGCAAACCAAGTTTCTTACTGTTCCAATTAGGGGCAATCATCAGTGTTGTACTTTATTCACAACTCACTACACCAGAATTGATGTTAATCGTAGGCGCATTCTTAGGTATGTTCGTAAACGGTATGATGGGCGGTTATGGTGCATTGATGTCAGAAGCTTATCCAACTAAAGCGCGTGCCACTGCACAAAATGTTCTGTTTAATATTGGTCGTGCCGTAGGTGGTTTTGGCCCTGTGGTAGTTGGTGCTTTAGTTTCTGCTTATTCATTCCAATTCGCGATTGCTTTCTTAGCACTTATCTACTTTATTGATATGCTTGCGACTTTCTTCTTAGTTCCAGAATTAAAAGGGAAAGTGTTGGAATAAATCTACGCTATTCACTTATATAGAAAAGGCTGTATCGCAAAAGATACAGCCTTTCTACATAAACTAATCAAGAATTAAAGAATATCTAATAATTCCACTTCAAAAATTAAGGTACTAAATGGTGGGATTGATGCGCCAGCACCACGTTCACCATAAGCAAGATTATGAGGAATCACTAAGCGCCATTTTGAACCAACTGGCATCATACTTAATGCTTCGATCCAACCTGCAATCACGCCATTCACTGGGAATTCAGCAGGTTGCCCACGTTGTACAGAACTATCAAATACAGTACCGTCAATTAATGAACCTGTGTAGTGAACACGTACTTTATCGGTTTTAGCAGGAACTTTTCCTTCACCTTTGGTAAGAATTTGATATTGTAAACCGCTCGCTGTTTCTACTACATCCGCGTGTTGACGGTTTTCTTCTAAAAAGGCTTTTCCAGCAGCTTCAATTTCTTTAAAGAACAATTGTTGTTTTTCTTCAACACGTTGTTGTAATTGTTGAATTGCTGCTGCTAATTCTTGTTGATCTAATGCTGGTGCATTTTGATTTAATACATCAAAAATACCTTTAGCAATTGCTGTTGCTTCAACATCTAATTGGCTTGCTAACAGTTGTTGTCCGATTTGTAAACCAATACCGTAGCTACCTTTAGCTTCTACGCTATCTAATGAAACTTGTTCAAAAAATTGTTGTGACATAAAAATTCCTCATTAATTAAATAATTATTGTGCTCTACGTGCTAATAATTCACCAACACGTACCGCTGTATCTTGATGTAAATAAGGGGCAAACTCGACTTGATTCTCTGCAAACAGATTAATTACGGTCGATCCTAAACGGAATGCTCCCATCTCTTGTCCTTTCTCTAAATAAATTGCGCCATCCTCGCCTTGCGCTGGATAATGCCATGTTTGAATTTCACCAGGACGTGGCGGATTAATTACTCCAGCCCAGATAGTACTAATACTTGCGGTAATAGTAGCACCAACTAAGATTTGCACCATTGGGCCAAACTCTGTATCAAATACACAAATTACCCGCTCATTACGTGAAAATAAGTGTGGGATATGCTCAGCTAAAAATGGATTTACCGAATATAATTCACCCGGGACATACACCATTTGACGCAATGTCCCCGCACAAGGCATATGCACACGATGGTAATCTCTTGGCGATAAATAGGTGGTAATAAATTGCCCATTTTTGAATTGTTCGCTTAACTCAAAATCACCAGCAAGCAGATCAGTTAAATTAAAATAATGCCCTTTTGCTTGAATCAAACGATCTTCTTCGATCATTCCTAATTGGCTAACTCGTCCATCAGCTGGTAAACATAATCCATTAGGATCTTGATTGATTGGTCTAACACCATCTCTTAAAGGACGAATAAAAAATTGATTAAAAGAAACATAATCTTTTGCATCAGCATATACTGCTTCTTGCATATTAATACGATATTTTTTAATAAAAAGGCGAATAATTGTATGAGTTACTGCACCCCACTGTTTCTCAGCTAACCAACCCGCTGCACGCGTAACTAAGAATTGTGGTAATAGATAATGAAACGCCACTTTTAATTTATCGAAATAAGTTATCGTCTTGTTCAAATGAGATTTCCTCTATAATCAGTGAAAAGATCTATTCATCTTATCGATGAATGGCGGATTATAACAAGTTGGCGTTATTCTGCAATTTTCAATTATCACTCCATATTTTTTATTCAGTTACTTCATCAGCTTTTTGTAGAAAAACTTACAAAAAAAGCTGTAATTCCTTTGACTATTGTTGTATCTAACGTTAATATTTGCACCCTATGAAAAAGGTAAAACTACCCTTAACCGTCGATCCTATTAAATCAGCACAAAGACGTTTGAACTATGAGGGCTATTACTCTCAGGCTCAGTTGGTGCGTTTAAAAGATGCGGTTAATCAAGTACTAAGTGATGTTGAAGCTGAACTAACATTCTCAATCGATCCACAAAAATTGGTTGTTATGCAAGGCACAGCAAAGGTTGAAGTGATGTTGGAATGCCAACGTTGCGGAACACCTTTTCCATATCATTTATCATGTACTTTTAATTACAGTCCAGTGTCTAACATGGATCAGGCTGATGTGTTACCTGAAATTTATGAACCGATCGAGCTTAATGATTTTGGGGAAATAGATTTATTGGAAGTGATTGAAGATGAATTTCTGCTTTCTCTTCCGTTGGTTCCAATGCATGAACCAGAACACTGTGAAGTGTCCGAGGCTGAACAGGTCTTTGGCGAATTGCCAGAAGAATTGGCAAAAAAACCAAACCCGTTCGCTGTGTTAGCTAGTTTAAAGAAGCAAAAATAGTTAGGAGTATAGCCAATGGCTGTTCAACAGAATAAAAAATCTCGTTCAAGACGTGATATGCGCCGTTCTCATGACGCATTAACTACTGCTGCAGTTTCTATCGATAAAGAAACTGGTGCTACTCATTTACGCCATCATGTTACTGCTGATGGTTACTACCGCGGTCGTAAAATTAAATAATTTTCGTCGAAAGGTAATCAATTGAGTCTAACCATTGCGTTAGATATGATGGGCGGGGACTTTGGTCCCCGTATTACTGTCCCAGCTGCAATTCAAGTGTTGGAAAAGCATCCAACGCTTCGTTTTCTTTTTTTCGGCGATCACGCTGAAATCAAAAATTATCTACCAACAACGAATCGTATTCTTTCTGAGCGTATTACTATTCATCATTGTAGTAGGCAAATCTATTCGGATACCCCAATTTCTCAAGCCTTACGTTATAGCAAAGGTACTTCTTTACGCCTTGCTGTTGAAGCAGTACAAAAAAATAATGCTGTCGCTTGTGTAAGTGCTGGCAATACTGGCGCCTTGATGGGATTATCAAAAATCCTTATTCAACCTATTCCAGGCATTCAACGCCCAGCTTTAACTTCACTTATTCCAACAATGAATGGTCATCATACAGTGATGCTTGATCTTGGTGCGAATATAGAAGTAAGTGCAGATATGTTATGTCAATTTGCCAAAATGGGCGCTATCTTTGCCGAAAATATCTTAGATTTAGTTTATCCTCGAGTGGCGCTGTTAAATATTGGTATCGAAGCGATTAAAGGCTTACCACATATTCGTCAAGCTGCAACCCAACTTGAGCAAATGCTTGATCTTAATTATGTTGGCTTTATCGAAGGTGATCAGTTATTAAATCATGTTGCTGATGTAATCGTCACTGACGGTTTCAACGGTAATATTGCGCTGAAAACTTTAGAAGGTACGGCGAAAAACATTATTCATTTACTAAAAGATAATGCTCGCTCACAACCAAAATGGTGCACTGCTTGGTTACACAAAATTCTGCGCCATTTACTTAAAGATAAATATCAGCAACTACAATCATTTAATCCGGATAAACATAGTGGCGCTTCTTTATTAGGTTTACAATCAGTAATCGTAAAAAGCCATGGTAGTTCCAATAGTGATGCCTTTGCTAACGCAATTGAACACGCTATTTTTCAAGTGAATAAAAATATTCCAGAAAAAATTCTTACGAGTTTGTCATAGATAGTAACAAATCTTTTGATTATCCATAAAAGTACGATAATATTTCCGACAATTTTTTATATGACGAGATAATTATGTATAGCAGAATTTTAGCGACAGGTAGTTACCTTCCGCAACAAATTAGAACCAATGCCGACTTAGAAAAAATGGTCGATACCTCTGATGAATGGATTTCCGTACGTACTGGCATTAAAGAGCGCCGTATTGCGGCTGCTAATGAAACCGTTGCCACAATGGGATATGAAGCAGCGAAACAATGTTTAGCCATTGCGAATATTGATGCAAATGAGATCGACTTAGTGTTGGTCGCAACAACTAGTGGTTCTCATGCCTTTCCAAGTGCGGCTTGCCAAATCCAACAAATGCTCAATATTGAAGATGCGATTAGTTTTGATCTTGCTGCCGCTTGTTCCGGTTTCGTTTATGCACTTAGTGTGGCAGATCAATTCATTCGTACAGGCAAAGTTAAAAAAGCGCTTGTTATTGGTTCTGACTTATTATCTCGTCGTTTAAATGAACAAGATAGAGGTACAGTCATTCTCTTTGGTGATGGTGCCGGCGCAGTGATCTTAGAAGCAGCTGAACAACCAGGCATTATCTCAACCCACCTACATGCAAGCGGTAAAGATGCTGGCGTACTTTCATTACCAATCAATTTACCAGCACAACAAGATCCTGAATATTTAACGATGCAAGGTAACGAAACATTTAAAATTGCTGTGCGCGAATTAGCTAATGTGGTGGAAGAAACATTACAAGCAAATCAATTAGCTAAAGAACAAATCGATTGGTTAGTGCCTCATCAAGCCAATTTACGTATTATTTCCGCTACTGCTAAAAAATTGAATATGGATCTCTCACAAGTTGTAGTGACTTTAGATCGTCATGGTAATACCTCTGCCGCAAGTATTCCAACAGCACTGGATGAAGCTGTCAGAGATGGTAGAATTCAACGTGGTCAGCTTTTATTACTTGAAGCATTTGGCGGCGGCTTAACTTGGGGTTCAGCCCTTATTCGTTATTAATGAATTTTTAAAATTAACAAAGGTTCTCTCATGAAAAAATTTGCAATGGTTTTCCCTGGTCAAGGTTCTCAATCAGTGGGAATGCTTGCCGAATTAGCAACTCAATTTCCAATTGTTGAGCAAACTTTCCAACAAGCTTCCGAAGTACTAGATTATGATCTTTGGGCATTAGTACAACAAGGTAGTGCCGAAGAGTTGAATAAAACATGGCGTACTCAACCTGCTCTATTAGCGGCTTCTGTGGCTATTTATCGCGTATGGCAACAACAATATCCTGATCTTGTTCCTACAGTAATGGCTGGGCATAGTTTGGGTGAATACTCTGCTTTAGTCTGTGCAGGAGTAATTGATTTCCAAGACGCGATTCAATTAGTGCAACTACGCGGTAAATTAATGCAACAAGCTGTACCAGAAGGCACTGGCGCCATGTACGCTATTATTGGTTTAGATAATGAAAAAATTATTGCCGCTTGCCAACAAGCGGCTGAAGGTGAAGTAGTATCCGCAGTAAACTTCAATTCACCAGGACAAGTGGTTATTGCTGGGAACAAAGCGGCAGTAGAGCGTGCTGCAGCATTATGTAAAGAAGCTGGCGCAAAACGTGCATTACCTTTAGCGGTAAGTGTTCCTTCACACTGTGCATTAATGAAACCAGCAGCCGATCAATTAGCAGTTGCGTTAGCCTCTATTTCATTCAAACAACCGCAAGTAGCTGTTATTAATAACGTTGATGTAAAAGCGGAAACTGATCCTGATGCCATTCGTAACGCATTAGTTCGCCAACTTTATAACCCTGTACGTTGGACTGAAACAGTAGAGAGAATGGAAAAACAAGGTATTGAATTAGCTTTTGAAATTGGTCCAAATAAAGTCTTAACTGGCTTAAATAAACGCATCAGCTCAACTATTCAATCTAGTGCAGTGAATGATAATGCTTCGCTTGCAGAAGTTGAAACACTAAAAACTCAAGAATAACAAAGGATTTATTATGTCAAAAATCGCATTAGTAACAGGCGCAAGCCGCGGTATCGGCAAAGCGATTGCTGAAGAACTTGTCAGTAAAGGTTTTACCGTTATTGGAACAGCTACCAGTGAAAATGGTGCGAATGCCATTTCTGCTTATCTTGGTGAGAATGGTAAAGGTTTAGTGTTGAATGTTACTTCACTAGAATCAATCAATAATGTATTAGAGCAAATTAAACAACAATTTGGTGATATTGATGTTCTGGTGAATAATGCAGGTATTACGCGTGATAACCTGATGATGCGTATGAAAGAAGAAGATTGGGATATTATCTTACAAACCAATTTAAGTTCAGTATTCCATCTTTCAAAAGCAGTTTTACGCAGTATGATGAAAAAACGTTTTGGCCGTATCATTAGTATCGGTTCTGTTGTCGGTTCAATGGGCAATCCTGGACAAGCAAACTATTGTGCAGCCAAAGCAGGTATTATCGGTTTTTCTAAAGCATTAGCTAAAGAAGTTGCTTCACGTGGAGTAACTGTTAACGTTGTTGCACCAGGATTTATTGCAACCGATATGACAGATGCTTTAACAGAAGAACAAAAAGCTGCAACATTGGCACAAGTACCGGCAGGTCGTTTAGGTGATCCTAAAGATATTGCAAAAGCAGTAGCATTCCTTGCTTCAGATGATGCAAGTTATATTACTGGTGAGACACTCCATGTAAATGGTGGTATGTATATGAATTAATTAACTGTTACTATTTTGTAACGGTTGTCGCATATTCGGGATACTTGTACCTTATAAGAGGAAAAAGCATAGCAATCAATCTTTCTTAATGATAGAATTGCTGCCGAGTATGTAACTTTGGTCAATGTATGCATACTAATTTTGACCTCCTAATTAGGGGCGAGGTTAGACCTCTAATTTAGCAGTTGCAACTTAATTGATTATGCATACAATTTCTCCTCTGTCAGAACATAACAAATAGGGAATTAACAAATGAGCATTGAAGAACGCGTCAGAAAAATTATTGTTGAACAATTAGGCGTTAAAGAAGAAGAAGTAAAACCAGAAGCATCTTTCGTTGAAGATTTAGGTGCTGATTCTTTAGATACTGTTGAATTAGTAATGGCTTTAGAAGAAGAATTTGATATCGAAATTCCTGATGAAGAAGCTGAAAAAATTACTACAGTTCAATCTGCAATTGATTACGTTCAAAACAATCAATAATTTCAGTAAAGTTTTCTGTCAAAAAGGATTATCCTTACGATAATCCTTTTTTATTTTATCTAAAATCCATTAATTTATTCATTACAATGAATCCTGTCATCCTCGGTATTATTCTTTGTGTACTATCACAAATTTTATTCAGCTCACTATATTTATTTAGCTATGCAATGCAGCCTCTCACAGGCACAACTATTTTTTCATTACGAATTGTTGTTACGATGCTAAGTTTATGGTTGCTTATATACCTCAATCCTAAAAGACAAAACATTAAAGTTTTTCTTTTTAATACTCTAGGTAAATCCTTCTTTCGTTGGTTAACCCTATTATTAGGTACCTGTATTCTAGCAAGTCAATTATGGTTATTTATGTGGGCACCGATTAATGGTGAAGGCTTAAATGTTGCAATGGGTTATTTTCTTTTTCCATTAGCAATGGTATTTGCTGGCAAGTTAATCTGGAAAGAGCAATTGACGAAATTACAGCTGTTAGCATTAATTCTAGCGATTTGCGGCATTTTAAATGAATTTTATCGTACTCAAGCCTTTTCGTGGACAACATTATGGGTAGTGTTACTCTATCCACCTTATTACTTATCAAGAAGAATTATGAATATCCCTGCATCACTTGGGTTAACACTAGATCTTACTCTAATTGCACCTTTTACCCTGCTCTATTTATTGCCACAAGAAAATGTATGGCAATTAATTAGTCAAGAATCACGCTATTGGTTGTTATTACCTTTACTCGGTGCAGTGAGTGCGCTGTCTATGTCTTTCAATATTCGCTCAAGCGCACTTTTACCAATGAAATTATTTGGTCTATTAAGTTACATTGAACCAAGTTTACTCTTTGTGCTATCCATTACGGTACTGAACACGCATATGCCATCTGAAGCTTATGTTACCTACGGCTTTATCTGGAGTGCATTGTGTATATTAGCAATTAATGGATTTATTCGACCTGCAAATATAAAAATTAAATCGGTTTAATCAAGTTATTCTTGTTCTTTTAAGAAACGAATTCGATGGCGTGCTTGGATGTATTGTTTACGTTTTTGGATTCGTTTCAGTAACATCAAACGACGAATTCTTAATGTCTTAAAATTTTTTAATGTTCTTCTTGCACTTCTACGCATCACTTCCTCCATTTACTAATACGTAATTACCTGAAACATAATTTATCAGATAAAAAAACACCTTACCATTAAGGTAAGGTGTTATTGTTTGCCATATCTAAAATAGATTATTTTTTCGGACCAGCAGCAACTAATGCTTTACCTGCTTCGTTGCCAGTATATTTCACAAAGTTTTTAGTGAAACGATCTGCTAAATCATCAGCACGTTTTTCCCATTCACCTTTTTCTGCATAAGTATCACGAGGATCCAAGATCGCTGGGTTCACACCTGGTAATTCAGTTGGTACTTCAAAATCAAATACTGGGATTTTCTTAGTTGGTGCTTTATCAATAGAGCCATCAAGAATAGCATTGATAATACCACGAGTATCTTTAATTGAAATACGTTTACCTGAACCATTCCAACCTGTGTTCACTAAGTATGCTTTCGCACCGTTAGCTTCCATTTTCTTCACTAATTCTTCTGCATATTTAGTTGGATGTAAGCTTAAGAACGCTGCACCAAAACATGCTGAGAATGTTGGAGTTGGTTCAGTAACACCACGTTCTGTACCTGCTAATTTCGCAGTGAAACCAGACAAGAAGTAATATTTGGTTTGTTCTGGAGTTAAGATTGATACAGGTGGTAACACACCGAATGCATCAGCTGATAAGAAGATAACTTTGTTTGCATGACCTGCTTTTGATACAGGTTTAACAATATTATCAATGTGATAAATTGGGTAAGAAACACGAGTATTTTCTGTAACGCTCTTATCTGCAAAGTCAATTTTACCATTTGCATCAACAGTAACGTTTTCTAACAATGCATCACGACGGATTGCATTATAGATATCTGGTTCATTTTCTTTAGAAAGGTTGATAACTTTCGCATAGCAACCACCTTCAAAGTTGAAGATACCATCATCATCCCAACCATGTTCATCATCACCGATTAATAAACGATTAGGGTCTGTTGATAATGTGGTTTTACCTGTACCTGAAAGACCGAAGAAGATAGCAGTTTCTTTACCATCTTTGCTGGTATTTGCAGAACAGTGCATTGAAGCCATACCTCTTAATGGAAGTAAGTAGTTCATGTAAGAGAACATACCTTTCTTCATTTCACCGCCATACCAAGTATTTAAGATAACTTGTACTTTTTCAGTTAAGTTAAATACTACTGCAGTTTCTGAATTTAAACCTAATTCTTTGTAGTTTTCTACTTTAGCTTTAGAAGCATTCATAATTACGAAATCTGGTTCGCCAAAGTTCGCTAATTCTTCTGCTGTTGGACGGATAAACATATTAGTTACAAAGTGAGCTTGCCATGCAACTTCCATCACGAAACGTAATTTCAAACGACTGCTTTCATTTGCACCACAGAATGCATCAACAACGAATAAACGTTTACCGCTTAATTCTTCTGTTGCTAATTTTTTGATTTGTTTCCATGCTTCTGGAGTAACTGGTTTATTGTCATTTTTGTATTCATCAGAGGTCCACCAAATAGTATCTTTTGTTGTTTCATCTTTTACGAAGAATTTATCTTTTGGTGAACGACCTGTATAAACACCAGTCATCACATTAACTGCACCAAGTTCTGTAACTTGGCCTTTTTCATAACCTTGCAAATCTGCTTTGGTTTCTTCTGCAAATAATTGTTCATAACTTGGGTTATGAACAATTTCAGTTACATCATGAATACCAACTGAGTCTAAATAAGCTTTTAAGTTTAACATAATCATTTTCCTTCAAATTGAATATAAAAAAATCATGTTTTGCATTCTAATACTTTTTCCTAAAAAAAAAAGTTATCTAGATCAAATTTCCGCTATTCACTCCTTCGAGGTAGAAACTTTTTTTTGATTTTTTCAATTTTTGTTTAATCTGACACTTTGTTTTTGATCGCCTGGCAAATAGAACAATAAAAACTACTACGTTGACCGATCACTACTGTTTCAATAGGATGCCCACAGCGGATACAAGGCTCATTTTTACGCCCATAAACATTTAATGCTTGTTTAAAATATCCTGGTCGCCCATCTGGTTGCATAAAATCTTGTAAGGTTGTACCTCCTTGTTGAATTGCTTGCTGCAAAATACGTTTAACACTTTCTACCAATAAATGACATTGCTCTTGTGATAATTCGTTGACTGCCAAATTAGGATGAATACGACAATCAAATAAGACTTCATTGGCATAAATATTTCCTACTCCAACCACAATCTCATTATTCATCAACCAAGATTTCACTTTAGTCTTCCGGTTACGACTTACCTTGAATAAATATTCTCTGGTAAATGATGAACTTAACGGTTCTGGTCCAAGTTTCTCAAATAAAGCAAAATCGTCTAAACTCTCTGTCCACAGCCAAGCACCAAATTTTCTTGGATCGTTATAACGTAGAATCTTGCCATTCGACAGCACCATATCTACATGATCATGTTTATCCACCGTATCATCAGCTGAAACAAGTCGTAAAGATCCCGACATACCAAGATGTACAATGATATAACCTAACTCTAAATGAAAAATAAGATATTTAGCTCTGCGGCTAACTTTAATAATACGTTCGTTTTTTATTTCAGATAATACTTTACTAATAACCCAACGTAATCGTGGTGTACGAACAATAATATGTTTAATGATTTGATCTTGCGTGTAAGGTAGGATTCCCTGCCGCGTAGTTTCAACTTCTGGTAATTCTGGCATGGTTTAAATTCCTAATTTTGAGGTACAAAAAAACTGCACTATCAAGTGCAGTTTTTTCTTAATCTGGATTGGAAATTACTCAGTTACAATACTTACGTATTTACGGCTTTTTTCACCTTTAACTTCAAATTTCACTTTACCATCAGCAGTTGCGAATAAAGTATGATCACGCCCCATACCAACATTAGTACCAGCATGGAATTTAGTACCACGTTGACGAACAATGATGTTACCTGCTAATACAGATTCGCCACCGAAACGCTTAACCCCAAGACGTTTACTTTCAGAGTCGCGACCGTTACGGGTAGAACCCCCAGCTTTTTTAGTTGCCATTTATCTGATCTCCTTTGAATTAAGCGCTAATTGCTGTGATCTTCACTTCAGTGAACCACTGACGATGACCTTGTTGTTTACGGCTGTGTTTACGACGACGGAACTTAACGATTTTAACTTTCTCACCACGTCCGTGAGCTACAACTTCAGCCACTACTTTTGCACCAGTAACAACTGGTGCACCAATTTTAACATCCTCACCATTAACGACCATTAACACAGAATCGAATTCAACTGATTCACCTGTTGCCACCTCAAGTTTTTCTAAACGAACTACTTGACCTTCGCTTACTCTGTGTTGTTTGCCGCCACTTTGGAAAACCGCGTACATAGAAGAAAACTCCACTAAATATGGTGCTATCTAATCAAACCTAGTAATTAGGCTATCTAAACTTAGCACCTTAAAATTCACATAATAGGTCGCGGATTTTACGGAAAAAAAAACGAAATAGCAAGCACGGATTTTAAACAAAATAAAAAAATGTCTTAGAATTTCATTGTTTAATTTTAGAAATCGAAAATTTTAGGGTAAAATTAACACCTTTCTTGATACGAAAGCATCACTAGCACATTCTTACATAATAATTATGAAGGGAAATATGAATTTACAAGAAATTCAGGCGCTGTCAGCAAATGATATGAAAGCAGTGAACACTATGATTTCGCAGCAATTACAATCTGACATTGCGCTTATCAATCAATTAAGTTTTTACATTGTCAATGGTGGGGGGAAACGCATTCGTCCCTTAATTGCCATTCTCGTTGCAAATGCATTGAAATATCAAGGTGATAAACATATTACTTGTGCAACCTTTATCGAATTTATCCATACGGCGACTTTATTACACGATGATGTTGTTGATGAATCTACATTACGTCGTGGCAAAGATACCGCCAATGCTATTTTTGGTAATGCTGCTAGCGTTTTAGTCGGTGATTTTATCTATACTCGTGCATTCCAATTAATGTCAAAACTTGGTTCTTTACCTGTATTACAAGTGATGTCCGATGCTGTTAACGTTATCGCTGAAGGTGAAGTATTACAATTAATGAATTGTAATGATCCAAATACGACTGAACAAAGCTATATGCAGGTAATTTACAACAAAACAGCTCGTTTATTCGAAGTTGCTGCTGAATGTTCTGCTCTTTTAGCCGACGCTACTACAGAACAAATCCAAGCCATGAAAATGTATGGTCGTTATTTAGGTACCGCTTTCCAATTGATTGATGATGTATTAGATTATCGTGCTGATGTTGAGCAATTAGGGAAAAATCTTGGTGATGATCTTGAAGAGGGTAAACCAACATTACCTTTACTTCATGCAATGTATCACGCAACACCAGAAGAGAGTCAATTAATTCGTTCTATTATTGAAAATGGTCATGGTCGTGAACATCTTACCAAAGTTCAAGCAATTATGGAGTGTTGCAACTCTCTAACATATACTATTGAGAAAGCGAAAATTGAAGCTCAAAAAGCAATTGATTCATTAGCAATCATCGAAGAAACTCCTTATAAAGAGGCATTAATCTCTCTCGCTAAGATTTCTGTTGAACGAAACCATTAAAATTTTAAAAGTTATGTCAGATATACAACAAAAAAAACGTTCTCGTGGAAACAAAAAGAAAGAAGTAAAAGATCCAAATGTACCTTTTGTGCGTCCAAAATTATCTCTTCCTGATGGACACAATAAATTATTGTTACATTCCTGTTGTGCACCTTGCTCAGGTGAAGTAATGGAAGCATTATTAGCGTCAGAAATTGATTTTACTATCTATTTCTATAATCCTAATATCCATCCACAAAAAGAATATTTAATTCGAAAAGAAGAGAATATCCGTTTTGCTGAAAAATATAGTATTCAATTTATTGATGCTGATTATGATCGTGCTGAATGGTTTGAACGAGCGAAAGGTATGGAAGATGAACCAGAACGGGGCATTCGTTGCACAATGTGTTTCGATATGCGTTTTGAAAAAACAGCACAATATGCACATGAACATGGTTTCCCTGTCTTTACCAGTAGTTTAGGTATCTCTCGTTGGAAAAATATGAATCAAATTAATGACTGTGGCCATCGTGCAGCAAAAAAATATAATGATGTCATATACTGGGACTATAACTGGCGTAAAGGTGGTGGTTCACAACGTATGATCGAAATTAGCAAGCGAGAAAGATTTTATCAACAAGAATATTGTGGCTGCGTTTATTCATTACGTGACACTAATAAATGGCGTGAATCTCAAGGTCGTGCCAAAATCGAAATTGGCAAACTTTACTATTTAGCCGATTAATTTTTTTTACACTTAGATTATAAATTCAAAGGCTACTAATATGAACAAAATTTTTAAAGTTATTTTTAACCATTCAACAAATCAATGGACGGTGACTTCCGAACTTTCAAAAACCAGAGGAAAATCGTCTACCGTTAAATCGAACGCAATCGCAACGCATAATCATGACCAATGTCGCTTTGGTAAACTTTCTATCATTTCAATAATGATAAATTCCATTTTGTTTTGCATGCCTGTTAATGCGTATGCTATTGACGGAAAAGCAGATGCAGTGGTAACAGATAATGGTAATAACAAAAAAATCGGATACAATATGGCAATAGGTTTAAATTCTACCGCAACTGGCGGTAGGGCTATTGCCATAGGAAATGACCATGGAATGAAAGAGGGTGATATACCCAGTGACACACATAAAACTACAGTTAACGGTGACCAAGCTATAGGTATAGGAACAGGTATTAAGGTAAATACAAGGCAAGCCATAGGCATAGGAAATGATTTAGATGTAACCGGAGTAGGTGCAATAGCTATCGGTAGTGATGATATGGGCGACTTATCAGCGAGTTTAGATTGGCCTAGAACTACAGCGAATGGAAATGGCTCTATAGCATTAGGTGCTCATGCCACATCAACAGCAACTGGAAGCTTAGCTATGGGGGCATTTTCCGGTGCAAGTGCTGAAAACAGCCTTGCTATGATGTGGGGTGCTAAATCTAGCGGGACAAAATCAATAGCAATAGGTGAAAAAACTATTGCATCAGGAACCAGCAGCCTTGCATTAATGCAAGGAGCTAGAACTGGAGATGTTACAGTAACGGACACTACAAAAAATGAATTTAGAAAGAATAATGGTACAGCCGATAATGCCATAGCTATAGGTAAAGATGCCTTAGCTAAAAAGAATGATACCATAGCGCTAGGTACAAACACTCAAGCAAATGAAGCAAATGCTGTAGCTATAGGTAAAGGAGCTGTAGTTAATAGTGCAGACAGCGTTGCGATAGGTTCAAATTCAACCACAAATAATAAAAATACTATTAACAATAGTACCGGAACCAATAATAATGGTGGTGATAATGCTGGTTATTATAAAATTAGTGGATTGAAATATACTTATAGACCAACAACAGGAACTAATGGCAATGTTTCAGTATTTTCAGTTGGTAAAGAAAGTTATGAAAGACAAATCCAAAATGTAGCATCAGGTAAGGTTAGTGCCGATTCATCTGACGCAATTAACGGCTCACAATTGTACCAAACAGCCGCTACGCTAAAAGAATATTCGGATGAAATCGGCTGGAGTGTAAGTGATAGCACTAATACAGCGCAAATCACTAATAAATTAGAAGAAAATTCAAGAGATAAAGTTATTTTTAAAGGCGAAGGTGCAACGAGTGTAACACTTGATACAGCCAAGAAAACCTTTACAATCTCAACTCCAACTGCAACTATTACTAACAATAACGGCACTTTTTCAGTTAATAATAGCGATGATAATAAGCCTGTAACTGCTGCAAGCGTTAAAGATAATTTAAACGCGCTGAAAGACTTAGGCTTAAAGTTTAGTGGAAATACTGGTGAAGTTACTAAAAAACTAGGGGATACGCTAAAAATAGCTAGTGGTAATGTTAATGGTGGTTTTGTAGATAAAAATTTAAAAACCGAAGCTGATAGCACAAATGGCATTAAAATCGGCTTTAGTGATACACCAGAATTTAAAGAAGTTACTGTAAAAGATGGTAATGAAAGCGTAGTAATATCAAAAAATACTATTAAAGGTAAAAATACAAATGATACAAGTGGGATAGAATTTAAAACCAATGAAATAGCCCTAAGTGGTAACGGAACTAGTCCAAAAATTACAAATTTAGCAAAAGGTAATATTGCAGATAACTCAACCGATGCAATCAACGGAGCACAACTATATGATTTATCAAAAAATATAATAGGGGTTGATTATTCTTCTAACGCATTCACCAAACCTAAATTTAAGAAAATCAATGCGTTAAAAGATAGCTTTATGGCTCCTAACACTCAAGAAAAGCCAGATACGACTAGTGGTAGCACTGCTACAGGAAATAATGAAAAAGATATTAAAGCGAGAATAGATGACATAATAGACGCTTTAAACACAGGCAGGATTTACGCAGCTGATGATCATAAAATATCAAATGGAGCTGGCAGTGGTGGGAATACACTTAATCCGAGTTTAGATGCTGATACAATCTTTACTCAAAACAATGCACTTAAAAAAGATTTGGGTGAGGCTATTTATATATTAAGTGGGGATTTTAACACTACCGATTCAAGTGGCACTACAAACTATAAAGGCAATAATCTAGCTACGTCAGTTAAAGACGGCAATTTATATATCGGTATGAAAGAAACACCTGATTTTAATACCATTAATTTAAATGGCAAAGCTTTAACTAGTGATAAAAATGGCAATCTTACATACAACGGTAAAGCAGTAGGCTCTTTGCATTACCTATCAGTTAATGGTGGTACAAATGGTAACACAGCTCAAAATGGCAATAATTACAACAACGATGGAGCAAAGGCTACTAATTCGGTGGCTATAGGTGTAGGTGTTGCTAACGAAACATCAGCTACAGCCTCAGTTTCTATAGGTTCAGGTATCACAAAGGCTAATGATTCATCTGTTTTAATCGGTTTAAATGCAGGAACGTTATTGGGTAGTAGCAATGATAATGCTAATGTAGGCACTCAAGCTATAGGTATAGGTGCAAATGCAGCCCCAAAAGGAAATTATGCTATATCTCTAGGCTCAAACGCTCAAGCAACACAAGATAAAGGAATTGCAATAGGTTCAGCGGCTATAAACGGTATATATAAGGGTATAGCTATCGGCGATGGTGCACAAATAACCGGTAATATGCCTGTTGGCAGCGTTGTGATTGGAGCCGGATCAAGAATTAGTGCAATGAATACTGGTTCTTATGTGTTTTCAGTATTAAATAATAATGCAAATAATGATAATATAAAAGCTAGACCAAATGATAAATTTTTAACACAAGATGAACTAGCTGAAGCTATAGCTTCAGCTAGTGGAGATATTAAAAAAGAAAAATTAGCTATATACAATGCTACAAATGCAAAACCTATCTCAGTATTTTCGGTCGGTGCAGCTGGTAAAGAACGCCAAATCCAAAATGTAGCAGCAGGTGTAGTTAGCAAAGATTCAACCGATGCAATCAACGGCTCACAGTTACACTATACTGCTTTAAATTTAAAAGATTATTCGATAGTTTAGGGTGGAACATTAAAGGAACAAGTGGAACAAATACTGAAGTTATTAATAAAATAACAAAAGATAAAAATGTTAAATTTGTAGGTAGTGATGGCACTACAGTTAATGTAGAAAACTCAGATGATAAAAATACTACAACGGTTACTATTTCATCAAAACCGGTAAAATATTTTTCAGTTAATTCAACTGAAGAAGGTAATAAAGATAGCAATGGAGCAACAGCAAATAACGCTATAGCAATAGGTCCAAATGCAAGTTCAAGCAGTGAAGGTTCTATTGTTGTTGGTAATAAATCTACCATAAGCGATAGTATAAATTCAGGCATATTTGGTAGTGAAAATACTATTGAAAAATTTATAGATTCAACAAATATTAGCCATAATGGAACTGGTAATGCTTATGTATTCGGTGGTAAAAATACAATAAGAAATAGTTCAGATACAGCTATTGTTGGGGTTGGCAATACTATTGAACACGCACAAAATAGCTTTTTATTAGGCAATAGTAATGTTAGTCAAAATGCAGATAGGAAAGGGTTAAATAATAGCCAAGTAATTGGTAATAAAAACACAATTAGTAATAATAAAAGTTCACTAATTTTAGGAAATTTAAACAAAGAAGATAGCTCTAGCAATATTTTTGTAATAGGTGCTAATAATATAACAAACACAACTGCAAATACAAATATTTTTGGTATGTTTAACAAAGCCACAAGCTCTAGTAATTCAAGTGTTTTTGGTAATATTAATGATATATCAAATGCAAAAAATTCCATAGCTTTAGGAAATAATATAACACTAGACAAAGAAAGCAGTTTTGTATTAGGTAACAATATAAAAGCCGATAATAGCAATTCTGTATATTTAGGAGATAAATCGTATGTTACATATAGTGCTAATACAAATGTAGCTGTTAATAACAAAACAGTTACAACCACTACAAAAGAAGTAAGTACAGATCAAGATAAGCATACAGAAACCATAATCACACTAGCAGATGGCACTACAACCACAGGTGGCTCAAAAGGAACTATCACTAAAGGTAGATTAAATAAAGGTACAACCAAAGAGATAGTTTATGGTGGAGAAAAAGATAGCAAGAATGAATTTGCAGGAGCTACTTCAATAGGTGGTGTTAGCGTTGGTTATGCTGGTGGTGAGCGTAGGATTATGAACGTTGCAGCTGGTGAGATTTCAGCTACATCAACCGATGCTGTAAATGGCTCTCAGCTATACGCCGTAGCACTTAAAAACTACACTCCGTATTTTTCAGTAAAATCAACAGAAGATGGGAACTACAAAAACGACGGAGCAAGTGGAACTAATGCTATGGCAATAGGTCCAAAAATTAGTGCAATGGGTGATAAATCAGTAGCTATAGGTAATGATATAGATATACAAGCAGACAATATAATAGCTTTAGGTAGTGGTATTAAAGTTGATGGAGAACATGAATACATACAAAGTAATGGAAGAAAATGGAAAACTAAAAGCATTGATGCAATCTTAATAGGAAATAAAGCTGGTAAGCTTCATTCAAAATTATATGATAACGGAGAATTAAAACAAGGTACTATAGATATTACTGGTGTTGCTAAAGATACTCAAGTTGGTCCTTATTCTATAAGTATGGGTACTAATTCTTTAGCAGCTGGTGATTTTTCAATGGCTATAGGTAGCTCCGCAATAGCACAAGGTAATAGGTCAATGGCTATTGGGAATAATAATTTAGCAGGTAATACAAATGATATCGCAAGCACTCAAACTAAGACACAAGTTTATGGAGAACAATCAATAGGTATTGGTACAGGAATACTTGTAACAGCTAAACAATCTGTAGCTTTGGGTAATGATTTGAAAGTATTTGGAGTCGGTGCTATAGGAATAGGTGGCGATGATAGTGGTATAAGTGGTTATTGGCCACCAACGGTAGCAAATGGAAATGGTTCTGTGGCTATAGGAACACATTCTCAAGCTATAGGTAACAATTCATTAGCACTTGGTGCCGATGCTCGTGCTGGAATTACTAATACTACTCCAGATACTAATACTAAATCACAATTAAGTATAACAAGTGGAGAATATTCTCTAGCTATAATGGCTAAATCAAAAGCTCAAAAAGATAAATCTATAGCTATAGGATATAGTTCTGATTCTCAAAATGAAAGAGCAATAGCAATAGGAAATGATAGCACAGCAAGTCTTGATGATTCTGTAGCTATAGGTTCTAATTCTAAGGCTACTACATTAAATAAAAGTGGAAATTTTGTTTATATGCCTGATGGTAACACTAGTAATCAATCAGTAGCTGCTAAACCAGTAGCAAACACTCATTCAGTATTTTCAGTGGGTGACAAAGGTAAAGAGCGCCAAATCCAAAATGTAGCCGCAGGTTTAGTTAGCGAAAATTCAACCGATGCAATAAACGGTTCACAATTATGGGCTACAGCTACAAATTTAAAAAATTATTCAGACCAAATCGGCTGGAGTGTAAGTGATAGCGATACTGACAATAAAGCTGTAATAACCAATAAATTAAACGATAAAACAAATGTTAAATTTATCAGTGATAGTGCTAATTCTCTAAGCGTAACTTTAGATAAAACCAATATAAACGAACCTACTATTAAAATAGCGACAAAAACAGCGACTTTACAAAACGATAATGGAGTTTATAAAGTAAATCCTACGGATAAAGCTGATAGTTTAATAACAGCTGGTGAAGTGGCTAGTAATTTAAATGATTTAATAAATACAGGCTTAAATTTCTCAGCTGATGATTATGTAAAAGGTAATAAACAAACTATTGCTAATAAAAAACTAGGTGAGAGATTAGAAATAAAGAGTGGAGAGATTACAAAGGACAGCACAATCTATAAAGGTGGCAATCTAGCTACATCGGTTGATACGACTGGAAAAATTATAATAGGCTTTAAAGATAATCCTACATTTAGTGAAGTAACAGCTGATAAATTTATTGCCGGTGGTGTAGTGATTAGTAAAGATGATGGCATTAATGCTGGTGGTAAGAAAATCACAAATGTTAATACTCCGACAGATAATAACGACGCTACAAATAAAAAATATGTGGATGATGCTGTGACAAGTGCTGTAGGTAATAGCAAATGGAAAATTAAAAACAATAGCGGAACTGAAGTAGCTGAAATAGGACAAAATAATGTAGTAGATTTTGCAAATGGAGTAGGTACAACAGCAAGTGTTACAAAAGATGATACAACTAATGATACAAAAGTTACATTTAATGTTAATGTTGCTAACAAACCAACAATAGGAGCAGATGGTATTATACCTACAAGTACAAATGGCATAAACACATTCTACGATGCTCCTACTATTGATAGTATGCTTAATGCTATTGGCTGGAATATTTCAGGTGCAAATGATAAAAGTAAACACCTAATTACAAGTGGCAAACAAGTTGAATTTGTAGCTGGAGACAATACAAGTGTAGAAGTTAGTGACGAGAAAGATAATAAGACTACAGTTAAAATATCATCAAACACGCCAACTACAACATTAAACGATGATAAAAACACTAATAATGGAAACATTGCAACGCTAACTAAAGACGAAGAAAATAAATTTGTTACAGCTGGTAATTTAGTAACGACTATCAATAATAGTTTAGGTGAAGTCAGAAATTTAGGGCTTGACTTTACAGCTGACATAAACGGAACAGATCCTGATAATAAGGTTCATAGAAACTTAGGCGAAAGTCTAGCAATAAAAAGTGCAAACTTTAGCGATAGCGGTAAAGAATATAAGGATAAAAATCTAAAAACTAAAGTAAATACAGATGCTATAGAAATCGGTATTAGTGATAAACCGGAATTTAGCGAAGTAACAGTTGGCGATACTGCTAAAAATAATTTAGTTTTAAGTGGTAATTCTATACAAGGTAAAAATAACGGCACGAACACAACCGGTATTCAGTTTGATAGCGATAAGGTTAGTTTATTAGGTACTAATGGTAGTGGCGTAAAACTTTCAAATGTAGCAGCCGGTGAGATTAGTAATAATTCATTAGACGCAATCAATGGAACGCAATTATCTTCTTTAGGTAATATTTTAGGATTAGCTCCAAATAATAGTAACAATACTATTTTTGGCAATCCTACATTTACAGCATTAAAAGATAAAAAAGGTAGCGACATTGTTACTACTAATCTGATAAGTTATTTAACAGCTATTAATAATATTGCTGCTAGATTAAATGACGGAATTATATTTAATGGTAATAGTGGAAATGACAGTAATACACCACAATATTTGGGTTCCAAATTAAGCATAGTTGGTAGCGAAAAAGTAGCAACTGAAACTTATAAAACAGATAATATTACTACAGAATACACAAATCGCGATGGAAATGGAACCATTACAATTTCTATGAAAGACAAGCCTAAATTTAGTGAAGTTACAGCACCATTATTTAAAACAGGTGATGAAGCAAATAGTCCATCAATGAGTAATGCTGGAATTAACGCTGGTAATAGAGCAATTACAAATGTTGGCACTCCTACTAATGATACTGACGCTACAAATAAAAGCTATGTGGATACAGCTGTAAAAGATGCTGTAGGTAATAGCAAATGGAAGATTAAAAATAATAGCGGAGCTGAAGTAGCTGAAATAGGACAAAATAATGTAGTAGATTTTGTAAATGGAGTAGGCACAACAGCTGAAGTTGAAAAAACTAGCGATGGTGCGAAAGTTACATTTAATGTAAATAAAGCAACCGCACCAACAATTACTGATGGAATTATTACAAAACCAACTACACCAAATGTTGCAAACACATTCTACGATGCTCCTACTATTGATAGTATGCTTAATGCTATTGGTTGGAATATTTCAGGTGCAAGTAATGAAAACAAACACCTAATTACAAGTGGCAACCAAGTTGAATTTGTAACTACCACGCCAAATACAACAAGTGTAGATGTGAGTGCTGATAATAGTGGCAAAACAACTATTACGGTTAATACATTAACAGCAACTTTAAGTAATGCTAGTGATAATAAAATAGCAAATCCTACTGGCGATGAAGCTAATAAATTAGTGACAGCTAGTAATGTGGCTAATGTTGTTAATAAGGGCTTAGATTCTTTAAAAGATTTAGGTTTAACGTTTGGTGCTGATACTGGGACAGCAACAAAACAAGCATTAGGCTCAACTCTAAATATAAACGCAGGAGATGTAGATACTGATTATGTTAGAGGTAATCTAAAAACCAAAGTTGACAATGGTAAAATTACAATTGGCTTTAAAGAAAGTCCGACATTTAAAGAAATTACAGCAAAAGACGACAGTGGTTCTACTGTAATCAATGGTAATTCTATTAATGGGAAAAATGGAAACAATGGAAAAACAAGTGGGATTGAATTTAAAGAAAATGAAATCGCATTAAAAGGTAAAGATGATAATTCCCCTGTGAAAATCACTAATGTTGCCGACGGAGTTAATGATAACGATGCTATTAACAAAAAGCAATTTGATGAAGGTGTTAAAAATTTAGAAAATTTAGCAGCAGCAGCAAAAACTGAAGTAGTTTCAGATGATAGCTCGGTAAATATTACAGAAAGAAGAGATGAAAAAGGTGATAAACATACAATTTATGATTTATCAGTAAATAAAGCTACTTTAAATATTTCACCGGACGGTAAAAATATTACAAGCGATAAAAAAGACAATGCCTTTGTAACTGGCGAAAATGTTGCTAATATCGTAAATAAAGCGGTAGCAAGTGCTAGAACAGAAGTAACAGCAGGTAAAAATGTAAATGTTGTGGCTAGCAATGGAACTGACGGGCATGATATTTATGATATAAATGTTAGTGGAGATCTAACAGAAATATCATCTATTGCTAATGGTGCTACAAAAATTTCACTTGATAAAGACAAAAATGAAGTAAATGTAAATAATGCAAAAATTGCAAATGTAGCCGACGGAGATATTAGCAAAGATTCAAAAGACGCTGTTACAGGTGGTCAAATTCATAATTTAAAAAATGAATTGGCTAAAAACATTAGTGCTGCAAAAACTGAAGTAAAATCAGATGATAAGTCAGTAACAGTTACTTCTACAAATGCAGATGATGGGCATACAATTTATGATTTATCCGTTGTTAAATCAGAATTAACAATATCAGATAATGGAAAAACCATTACAAGCAATACGCCTAATAATGCCTTCGTAACGGGAGATAATGTTGCTAATATCGTAAATAAAGCGGTAGCAAGTGCTAGAACAGAAGTAACAGCAGGTAAAAATGTAAATGTTGTGGCTAGCAATGGAACTGACGGGCATGATATTTATGATATAAATGTTAGTGGAGATCTAACAGAAATATCATCTATTGCTAATGGTGCTACAAAAATTTCACTTGATAAAGACAAAAATGAAGTAAATGTAAATAATGCAAAAATTGCAAATGTAGCCGACGGAGATATCAGCAAAGATTCAAAAGACGCTGTTACAGGTGGTCAAATTCATAATTTAAAAAATGAATTAGATAAAAACATTAGTGCGGCAAAAACTGAGGTTACTGGAAGTGGCGCTGCAGTTGTAACGCAAAAAACAGGTAGCAATGGTCAAACTGTTTATAATGTGCATGTTGATAAATTGTTGACATACACCGATAAAGACGGTAATGAACTATCCCGAGTGGGTGATAAGTTTTATCGTGTTGTTAACGGTGTGCCAGATGCTTCTCAGGAAGTCAGTGTTGATACGGTTGCAGGTATTTCCTTGCTCTCTCCAGCTGGGAAGTTGGTAAAATTGGATAAGGTTGACAATGGTACCCTTGCCGACAACTCAAAACAAGCTGTTAATGGAGGTCAATTAAAAGCGATGGGTGATCAGTTGGGACTAGCTGTGAATGAGAAAGGCGATGGCTTTGATAATCCGATGCTTACAAAGCTGAAAAATGCTAAAGGTGAAGAAGTTGCCCCACAAAAATCAACAATTGTTAATGTGCTTAACAATACAGTGGATACGGTAAATCAAGGATTGGATGTTGCTGGGAACAATGGTACAGGTAAACAACATTTAGGTTCTAAAGTAAGTATTGTCGGCAGTGCAAAAGAGTCGTCATCGACTTATTCATCTAACAATATTACTACAGAGTACACCCGTGATAATGAAGGTAACGGTACAGTGACTATTTTGATGAGGGAAAATCCTAGTTTTACCGGTGTTGTGACTTCAAATCAGGGCTTTCATGTGGAAAATGGTCCGTCAATGACTACAGCGGGTATTGATGCAAGTAATAAGCCTATCAGTAATGTGGCATCCGGCATCAAACCAACAGATGCGGTAAATGTACACCAATTAAATCAATTGAGTAGCCATGTAATACAATTGGATAAAAGATTACGTGGCGGTATTGCCGGAGCAGTAGCGACTGCAGGATTGCCACAGGCATATATTCCAGGCAAAAGTATGGTTGCCATCTCTGGCGGCACCTATCGAGGAGAGCAAGCTGTTGCTGTCGGCGTCTCTCGTATTTCTGATAATGGTAAAATGATTCTAAAATTAACGGGAAGTCACAATAGTGGAGGAGATTTGAGTGGTAGTGTAGGAGTGGGTTATCAATGGTAAATATTGTAGAAGATCAGACTTGATCTGACAATTCACTATAAAAAGTGAGAGTTTCCCGTTTAGAATATGAGTGTAAAATTGGTGTAATAGACAAAATGGTTGCTGATTTTGAAAAACTACACCAAGTGGACAAAGTGGTTGCTAATAATTATTTTCTGAGATTATTAGCAACTCTTTTTATTCTTGAATTGTCAAACCAAGTGCAACACTTTATCAAAATAGACCTCATAAGGTGTCTTCCAATTTAAACATTTACGTGGTCGGTGATTAAGTTTATCGACCGCCGCCTGTATCTTCACTTCTGAAACGGGCGTTATATCCATGCCTTTCGGGAAATACTGTCGCAATAACCCATTAGCGTTTTCATCCGTTCCCCGCTGCCAAGGCTGATGTGGCGGAGGAAAATAAAATTCAACTTCAAGCGCTGATGTCACCTGCTGATGTTTGGCAAATTCTTTTCCTCTATCGGGCGTAATGCTCTTGAGGGGTTGATTTCTCAATGCTGTTTCCATCGCCTTAACCACGTCTTCCGCTTTTTTTGAAGATAACTTCGTCGCAATTAGAAAGCGACTGCGTCTATCATTCAACGTCAGCAAGCAGGCTTTGCCAAACTGCCCTGATACCGTATCCGCTTCCCAATCCCCCAAGCGACTTCGCTCATTGGCTTCCTGTGGGCGTTGGTTTAACTCGTGGCTAATAATAATTTTGCCTCGTTTTTCTACACTATTCGCACGATGACGCCGCTTGCCTTTATGACGCAGACAGCGTTTCGCGGTTTTACGCGCGTTATCAAACAGGCAGTCATTTATCGCCCGATAGATTGTCGTAAAACTAATTCGATATGGGCTGTTCTCGTGCTTTAACCGTTGCGAAATCTGCTCGGGAGACCAGTTATCCACAATGAACTTCTGCTTTACCAACTCAAAGAGGGCGGCGTTTTTTAGCTTCTTATTCGGCTTACACTTCGCTCGTTTCTGCTGATAACCTTGTTGAGCCCACTGGGCAGTATAGCAGCACCTTGAGCAGCGTTTTAACTCTCTTGAAATCGTGGATTTATGTCGTTTGAGTGCAACAGCAATAGCGCTAATCGTGTGTCTCAATGCGTGAAAAATCATTATCTTTTCACGCTCATCTATTGTAAGATGGTGATAAGTGTTCATAAGTTTTTGTCCTTAATTTTTTCAAAAAATAAGTTTTTGTCCTTAATTTTTTCAAAAAATAAGTTTTTGTCCTTAATTTTTTCGAAAAATAAATTATAGCGGATTTCCTTATGAACACTTTTTTTATTTGTTGCACTTAGATTGTAAATTCAAGCTGAAAAACGATTACTACTGTGTGTAGTAATATACTACAAGCAAAAAGTTTTAGTTTAGTATATTAACTTTGATAAGTTCTGTTGAACTGAAACTCAACAAACCCCATCTGTTAGGTATTTATTTTTTCCACTTAATAAATTAAAATCAGAAAAATTTATCAATAAAAATTTGGATATTCTAATAATGAAAAAACATATCTTAGCATTAAGCATTTCTCTTGCATTAAGTACTTGTGTATATAGTGCTAATGCAGAAATGCCTGAAAAATTGATTATTTTTGGAGACAGTTTAAGTGATAACGGGAATATTCTTAGATTTACTTTGAATCAAGAGAATGTTTACAATGAATACTTAGCAAACTATTTTGGGTATAGTTCACCTCGCCATGATGGAAACTTTTTTACTAAAAGAAATCAAGATGGGCCAAATTATGCGTTAGGTGGCGCTGTAGCTAATAATAATTTGGGTGGTTTATCTGGTTTGGTATCCCCCAAACTTAGTGATGAAGTTCAAAATTATTTAAAAAGTGCTCGTAATCTAAAAGATAGGGACACTAAATATATTTTTTGGATTGGTGGAAATGATTTACGTTTAGCTGATGACGATATTAAACTGAATACATATGACGTAAGTACCGATCAGAGTCATAATGAAAAAATTTTAGAAAGTATTCAATCCGTAGAGAAGCAGATCAGAAAATTATTAATAGATGCAAAAGCGAAATTTCTTATTGTTCCAAATGCCCCAAATATAGGAAATACACCAAATTTTATTAATAATTTTTTAGCTGATGGTGAAATTTATTATAACGGGGGCTATAAAAAGCTTGCTGGTTGTAATGGGGGAGGCTGGAACTGTTTTTGGGGAGTCTCGCCTAAAGTAAGTAAGGAAGAACTGATTCGCTTCTTGGATGATCAGAAACATCCAGGAAAATCTGCCCGAGATGTTATTTATGACGTATTTGAGTATGCTGTTCGTAAGCATTATCGGTTAACCCCGGAACAGCCTCTGACTCAACATGCTCGTAATGAATTAGATTTATGGAAAGATCACTATGATCTCGTCTTTAAGGCAGAAACTTCCTTGGTCAATACGTTTAATCAAGGAGTTGATCGTGTAATAGAATATTTCAAAAAACATCCGGATTATCAAGACGTCACTTTTATTCGCCCAAATATTCAGCTTTTATTAGATGAAGTTATTGAGCACTACCAAGATTTTGGATTTAACAATGTGGTGGGTTCGCCTGCAGATTCTTTTACTTCAGGTGTAATTGGTAAAGGAGCTGGCTCCGGACGTATTGCAGCGTTTGAACCTAAAGATGGCGTTCGAGGAGAAAAAGATAAAGAATATTTATGGAACAAAGGCTATAAATATGTATTTGCAGATCAATTCCATCCTTCACCAAAAACACACAGAATGATATATGATTATATTGTATCATTACTAGAATCTGAAAGTGGCGATCCTATAGATATGAATATCAAACGTATTAGTACGACTCCATTTAGTAGTACTGATCGGAAAATTTATCACTCTGCTGAAGATGATGGTGTATTTAATACAACTTATGTCTCTGGCGTAAACCAGATTACAAAATCAGATCTTGATATTTATAATGATGGAAGAGCTTTGTTTGCAGCAGATGGTGGTGTTATTCGTTTAACTAATACTAATATAACTTCTCAAGGGCGCTTAGGGGGGGGGATTATTAATGCGGAACAAAGAGGTAAGATCTATCTCACTAATGGTTCTATTGATATTTATCGAACCAATCCTTATGCAGCACCGTTTGGTGTAATGGTTAATGGCGATGGTTCACTAGTAAAACTTGATAACATTCGTTTAAATACCTATGGTAAAGAAACTACAGCCATTACAGTTGGAAATAACGCTGAAATTCATTTAGCAAATAGCACAGTTAAATCTAACGGAACAGGGGCGAATGTATTAAATTTATGGGATTCTAAAGCAACTATTATTAAGGCAACATTAAAAACAGACAGTGATAAAGCAAGTGCTATTCGAGTTTTTGCTAATGATAATGGTAATAGGGAAGCAACTTTAGTAGCGGATGGTTCTACTTTTACTTCAGAAAATCATTATGCAATCAAAGTCGCTGAGAATGCTACTCGGAATCCTGCGATTTTATCTGCTACTTTGACAAACTCAGTAGTAAACGGTGATATTTATACTTCAGAGCCTAAAAATAATGTCTTTTTACATTCTAAGTCCTATTTTACGTTTGACAAAAATAGCTTCTGGAACATGAGAGGAAATTCTAATGTAACTTCTCTTTCTCTTAAGGACTCTACATTAAATTTATCTCAATCTTCGGATAATTGGAATGCAAAAACATTATCTATTGCTAACGATTTTATTACTCAAAATAGCTATATTAGATTAGGTACCGATCTCAGTGATGACAACAGTAAGACAGATAAAATTGTCGTTAAAGGAATTTCAATATTAAATGCAAATTTATACATAGATAAACGTAATTCTTCTCTAGGGTCTTCTACTCAAGCCGGAATTAAAGTTATTGATTTAAACGGAGATAAAAGTAATACCGGTACTATTAGCTTGGCTAAGGAGATTAATGCTGGTATATACCAATATTTACTAACACACGGTGGTATTGGTGCTGATGATCAAAGCGATTGGTATTTAACATCTTCTTATATTAAACATAATGATCAAGCTACTCCAGTCATCATTAAACCTGAAAATACCGGTACTACTGATCGTTCAAGTAACGTCCCTAAAGAAAACCGACCGACTGAGGGCGTAGCAAAACCGACTGAAACGGCTCAACCTGCACAACCAACGGAAGAAATTGCAAAACCAGCTGAACCTACACAACCGACCGAAGCGGTGGCAAAACCAGCTGAAACGGCGCAACCTGCACAACCAACGGAAGAAATTGCGAAACCGGCTGAAACGGCTCAACCTGCACAACCAACAGAAGAAATTGCAAAACCAGCTGAACCAGCTCAACCTGCACAACCAACGGAAGAAATTGCAAAACCGGCTGAAACGGCTCAACCTGCACAACCGACCGAAGAGGTGGCAAAACCAACTGAACCAGCTCAACCTGCACAACCAACGGAAGAAATTGCAAAACCGGCTGAAACGACTCAACCTGCACAACCGACCGAAGAGGTGGCAAAACCAACTGAACCAGCTCAACCTGCACAACCAACGGAAGAAATTGCAAAACCGGCTGAAACGGCTCAACCTACACAACCAACGGAAGAAATTGCAAAACCGGCTGAAACGGCTCAACCTGCACAACCAACCGAAGCGGTGGCAAAACCAACTGAACCTGCACAACCAACGGAAGAAATTGCAAAACCGGCTGAAACAGCTCAACCTGCACAACCAACAGAAGAAGTGGCAAAACCGGCTGAAACGGCTCAACCTGTACAACCAACGGAAGAAATTGCAAAACCGGCTGAAACGGCTCAACCTGTACAACCAACGGAAGAAATTGCAAAACCGGCTGAAACGGCTCAACCTGCACAACCAACCGAAGCGGTGGCAAAACCAACTGAACCAGCTCAACCTGCACAACCAACGGAAGAAATTGCAAAACCGGCTGAAACGGCTCAACCTGCACAACCGACCGAAGAGGTGGCAAAACCAACTGAACCAGCTCAACCTGCACAACCAACGGAAGAAATTGCAAAACCGGCTGAAACGGCTCAACCTGCACAACCGACCGAAGCGGTGGCAAAACCAACTGAACCAGCTCAACCTGCACAACCAACGGAAGAAATTGCAAAACCGGCTGAAACGGCTCAACCTGCACAACCGACCGAAGAGGTGGCAAAACCAACTGAACCAGCTCAACCTGCACAACCGACCGAAGCGGTGGCAAAACCAGCCGAATCAGAAATAAAACCTATTTTGAATAAAGATGCGACTCTATTCTCCGCTTTACCATACATTAGTCAATCTGTAGGGGAACGACACTTAGAGTATTCTGTTCGTAATCCAAATGTACCATTATGGGGAAGGAAAGATAGTTTAGATTATTGGGTTAATATGGCATATATTTATGATCGAGTTAAAGGTAAGGACTTCCTTAATCTTCAGCAAAATGGTCAGATTCTTGCCATGGGTAAAGATCTTGTTACAACCGATAATACGTTGTTCGGAATTTCCAGTACGTATTCCAAAACAAACACTTCTGTTGAAAATTACAGTAACTGCCAATTAGGATTGAATTGTGCTTCAGGAAAAGTTACTTCTGAAATGATATCAATCAATGGATATTATTTATATGATTGGGGTAACTGGTATGCACAGACTGTTCTCAGTGCAGGTAAAGTGAAACATAAATTTAAGAACAGCAGTAATTTTACTTATGGAATTAACGGTTATATTATTTCTTCTGAGCAAATTTTAGGTTACCGTTATCCATTAAATGAGAATCTAGCATTATATAGTGATATCGGATTGCAAGAAACTTATCACCGTTATTCTTCTACTTCTGTTGAAGAAATTCATGTTGATAAGATCAATCAATATAATGTGAATGCATTAATGAATGTTGGTATACAATATCAAGTAGAAGCTTTTACTCTATCATCCAATCTAAGAGTGATAAAAAATCTACATGATTTTAATTACTTAAAGATGAATAACGTAAATATTCAAGATAAATTTGCAAAAGATAGAGCTTCGTTATCGACAAATGCAAGATACTATATTACAGATAATGTTTCTTTATTTATGAATTTTGAATATCTACGCTCACTAAACAATGATAGAATAAACAAGTTTAAACAACTTAACTATCAAGTTGGTGTTAATATTCAATTTTAATTATCTTGGGATTTTTATCCGTACCCGCCCTGTAAAGTCTCGACTTTCAGGGTGAGGATATAAGAATTGAAAATAATCCTATGAAGACTAATCACTTTCTTCTCTATAATTGCAATTAGAGTACGGCATATTCATAGTGCTTGTGAGGCTTATTAGATAACGGCAATAAGCTCTTCCCGGAATAGCCTATTACTTACAATGAGAACGATTTGTCATTCCAGTTCTTTATTAGGACAAAAAGATATAAAATTTAAATTTTTTCTAAAAATAGAAATAATGATTAAGAATAACTTTTACATTGGGGCTTATATGAAACATAAGGCTTTTATTTATTTCATACTTGGATGTTTTTTATATTTCACAAATATAACTTTTGTCTATTCATCTTCACAGACACAATTGAAACGAATTCTTGAATATACATTTGCCAAAGATCCCGAATTGTTAGAGGCTAAAACAAACACGATGATCGCTCACAGTCAAACAGAGCAAGCAATCTCAGGGCATTATCCGACCCTTTCGGTTTTTGGACGCCAATCTTTAGAAACTTATTCGAAAGAAAATACGAGTGAGAGTAACTCACATAAATTCATTCCTGGCCTGTCTGCATCAATGAATATTTATTCTTTTGGTGCTATTGAGAAAAAAGTCGCTCATTCAAGTGCGAATGAAGAATCTTTTCGTTATAAATATGATGAAGTAAAAGAAAATATAGCTTATAAAGTTACAGAACTTTATTTAATGGCACTAAAATATAAAGATACGGTTTTGGCTCAATCAAGAGGATTAGTTCGTTTACAAACGATTATTCAAGAAATCAGTGCTATCGCCGATAATGATGAAGGGCGACGTTCAGAATTCGTACAAGCACAAGCTCGTTTATTTGCCGTTGAACAACAAATGAACGCAACAGAACGCGATCTCCAAGATACCTTAAGCCAATTACAACGTTATTCTGGAGCTAAAATTAACAAAAATGAAATTCAAGATCCTTTTGATACTTTAACTCGGAATTTATTAGAAAAACATTATTCACAACCTCAACATTTGCATCCATCTTATCAAGTAGCCAATGCCAAAATTAAGACGGCTCAAGCTGGTTTAGAAGCCGAAAAAACAAGCCGTTATCCTAAAATTGATGTAATTGGTCAAATAACAAAAGATGAACGGCAAGTTTACCTTAATGTATCTTGGGATATGTTTAATCGTTCCAACTCATACAGCGTTCAAGAAAAAGCACAGATGTTAAGTGCAGAAAAAACTCGTTTAGAACAAACAGTTCTCGATTTACAAGAAAAAAATAGAAAAGCACTCATTAACTTAGATGAGTATAATAAACAAATTAAAACATTATCTAAACAAGTTAACTCACTATATGAAGTGACTCAATACTATAAATTACAATTTTCAATTGCTAAACGATCTCTACTTGATTTATTAAATGCTGAAAATGAATTATTCAATGCAGAATTAAGTAAAGTCTCTACCGAATATCAATTTCGTCATTCTTATTTAGACTATCTTTATTCTCAAGGAATGACATATAAATGGGCATCAGATCTAAAATAAGATAAAAGAATTAATATTATGAAACTAATTATTGAAAATATCGCATTAATTACACAGCTACTTGGATCTCCACTATCCGTACCAACATTAGCTTCACATTCAATTCGTCGTCAAGGAAATAATATTGACTTTTCTTCATTATGTGAATATTTAAGAAGTGAGGGGTTTGAAAATAGTATTTCTCAACGGGAACTATCTAGTATTCCATCACTAGCCGTACCGGCATTAGTTTTATTACAGAATGAAGAAGCTGCCGTAATTACAAATATCACTCAAGATGACAAGAGTAATCGAGTTTATACTATTACTCAAATGGATGGTATTACTCAGCAATTACCCGAAATAGAATTAGCAAAGAAATATATTGGTTATTGCTGGTTTATTAAACCTCGTATGGCTAAAGATGTTCGTTCTGAATTACCGGAATATGCTTTACCTAAAACGTGGTTTTTTAAAATTATCTGGCGATTTAAGAAATATTATTATCAAGTCATTATAGCAACCTTCATTATTAATATACTGGCCTTAATCAGTTCTTTATATGTAATGAATGTTTATGATAGAGTCATTCCTAACCAAGCCTACGAGACACTATGGGTACTTAGTATTGGGGTTATTATTGCAATTTTATTTGAGTTTATGGCTAAGATGATTCGAGGACATTTAACAGATATTGCAGGGAAAAAAGCCGATCTTATTATTAGTTCTATGTTATTTCGTCGGGTAATGGCATTAAAATTACAAGATCGCCCTATATCATCAGGATCTTATGCTAATAACTTGCGTGATTTTGAATCTGTACGTGAGTTTCTCACCAGTGCAAGTCTATTAACCATTGTTGATATGCCTTTCTTAATTTTATTTATTGGCGTAATTACTTTAGTTGGTGGAAAACTTGCTTTAGTTCCAGCAATTATTATTCCAACAGTTATTATTATCGGTATTGTTGCTCAAGCGCCTTTATCCAAAGCGATTAATGAATCAATGCGAGAATCTTCTCAACGTCAAGGACTTGTTGTTGAGGCAATTGAAGGGATTGAAACAATTAAAAGTAATAATGCAATGTCTTGGGCACAAAAACGTTGGGATTACTATACGGCAAAAAGTTCTTATTCCTCAATTAAGGTTAAAGATACCAGTAACTTTGTTGTTAATATCATCACTGCATTACAACAATTGAATACCGTGTTTTTAGTCATTGTTGGTACTTATTTGATTCACAGTGAGGATCCTGCCTCACGTATTACTATGGGAGCATTGATTGCTTCAGTTATCCTATCAGGAAGAGCATTAGCACCATTAGGGCAAATTGCAGGATTAGCAACTCGTTTTCAACAAGCTTGGATGGCATTAAAGGGAGTTGATGCTATTGTTGCCAAACCTATTGATAAATCTTCAGATAGAGATTATATCAGTCTCAAACAAGTTGTTGGACAGCTACAGTTTAAACAAGTTAGCTTTAAATATCAAAAAGATAGCCAACCGGCATTAGATAACTTTAACCTCACTATCCAACCTGGTGAAAAAGTCGGGATTTTAGGTAAAATTGGCAGCGGTAAATCAACTGCATTAAAACTTGGCGTTGGCTTATATGAAGCAACTTCAGGAAGCATTACACTAGATAGCATTAATCTACAACAAATTGATCCTTATTTTTTACGTAACCAAGTTTTATTGTTAGAACAAAACCCTCGCCTATTTTTGGGAACACTAAGAGAAAATTTAGATATCGGACGAATGGATTCTTTCCCATCAGATCAAACATTACTAGTTGCATTACAAAGATTTGGATTATTAGGTTTAGTCCAATCACATCCAAGAGGATTAGATATGTCTTTAGGGGAGAACGGTTTGGGCTTATCCGGTGGACAAAAACAAGCTATCGCCTTAGCAAGAATGACCCTAAAAGATCCAAAAGTTGTCTTATTAGATGAACCCACTACCGGTCTTGACCAATATCATGAGCAACAAGCTCTAATTGGTCTATCCCAATGGGTAAAAAATAAAACCCTCGTTGTCGTTACTCATCGCCCACAAGTTTTACAATTAGTGAATCGGGTTGTTGTTGTTGAAAATGGTAAAGTTGTTATGGATGGTCCGAAAGATGACATATTAAAAAAACTCTCTGGTGCACCACAAGAATCACCAGAACCTAAAACAGACACAAATAAATCATTGAATAACTAATCTGGAATGGATAACAAAAATGACAATAAAAAAAGACCAGTCTGAGAAACAGACTACTTTACCCGCAGAAGTTACAGACAAAAATGTCGCATTAACATCAAAAGAAATGATATCAAGTAAAGATTTACGACTTCTTAATGATCTTCATGCAGCATTACAAGAAGAAAAACATACTGGCTTATTTGCCATGATATGGTTATTGAGTGCCTTTTTGATTGTTTTCATCACGTGGTCTTACTTCAGTAAGATTGAAGAAGTAACAAGGGGACAAGGAACTATTATCCCGAATAGCCGTGAACAAATAATTCAAAGTTTAGACCCCGGTATTTTAAATCAAATGATGGTTAAAGAAGGTGATCTTGTTGAAAAAGGGCAAGTATTGCTAAAATTAGATGATACTCGCACCTCAGCAATCTTACGAGAAACCAAAGCAAAAGTAGATAACTTGGAAGCAATTGCTACTCGCCTAAAAGCAGAAATTTCCGGCAAACCACTCATTTTTCCAAATGATATTCCACAGGAAATGCAAGAGAGGGAAATGGGAGTTTATCAAGCTAAAAAAGATGCACTGAATGAAGCATTAAAAACATTACGTGAAAGCAAAGCACTGCTTGATTCTGAAATTGCACTTACGGAACCAATGGTAAACAAAGGAGCAGTTTCTCAAGTCGAATTACTACGCATGAAACGTTCGGCTAATGATATGGCACTACAAATTTCTGAGCGTGAACATAAATATATTACTGATGCCAGTAATGAATTAGTGAAAATTCAAGGCGATCTTGATCAAGCAAAAGAAAATCTTGCCGCTCGAGCTGATCCAGTAGAACGTTCTTTATTACGTGCTCCATTAAAAGGAATCGTAAAAAATATTCGTGTAAATACAATTGGCGGAGTCATTTCTGCCGGTCAAGACATTATGGAAATTGTTCCTGTTGAAGATAATTTATTAGTTGAAGCCTATATCAATCCAAAAGATGTTGCCTATATTCGCCCGGGTATGAATGCCGTCGTTAAACTAACTGCTTACGATTACGCTATCTACGGTGGCTTAGATGGAGTTGTTACTTTATTAAGTCCCAGTACATTACAAGATAAACGTCAAGCAAGCGATCTCAATTTAAATCCTAATAATTCTTTCTATCGAGTGTTAATTAGGACATCAGGTAGTTATTTAACAGATAAAAACGGTAATGAATTACCTGTATTGCCAGGTATGATTGCTACTGTAGATATTAAAACAGGTCAAAAAACTATCTTCCAATATCTGATAAAACCTATTACTCGTATGAAACAAGCATTACAAGAACGTTAAGTAAATAATTCAAGACGCCTCTTTCCCTAAAGGCAAAATTATTGCAAGATAAGCATAAAAATGAGCAGGAAAATTAGTAAGAAGGTTTCGTTCTTTCATTTAACAGTGAGGCGTTGTTGGCGTCCTCCCTATCATACCGAGGATAGGGAGATGTCAAACGATATATCAGGCGTACTATTTTTGATGAAAAGGAATTATTAATTATCATGAATAAATTTGCTATTGTAGGAGACAGCCATGCTGTCTATTTTACCCAATTGAATAAACTTACTAATTTATCCAGATCCTATTATGCTCCTAGTGATTACAAAGTAGCAGATATTTCTGCGGCAACCATCAGAGGATTTGGCAATAGAAACAGTACACTAAAAGTAAGTGATCAAATTAACAAGCTTATAGAAGACACCAATCCCAACACACTTATTTTTTGTCTTGGTCAAGTTGATATTGAATTAGGGTATTATTATCGCTCAATTATTAAAGAGAAAAATGTTGATAATTTTATAGAGGAAACAATAAATATCTATAAAAATTATTTACTCAATCTTCAGCAAGAGAAAAAAGTGAATATTGTTATAAAAGGTATAAATCCTACCGTTTTAATCAACCAAATATTTGCCATAAATTATATCGGCAATATTACTACAGAAAATTTTGAGACCCCGGAGGAACGTAAATTCTATAAACAAAAAGTAGAAGATGAGCTTCCTGATTATTCTTTTCGATTTTCTCTAAGCGCTAATTTTAATAATGCTTTAAAAGATGTAGCAAATCATTTTAATTGGCCATATTTTGATATTTGGGATGATGTTATCGATCCTAAAACAGGAAATCTCTATTTAAAATATCTCCCGGCATGGTTCGATCACCACTTAGTTGATAGTGTAGAGGTGCGCCAAATTCATTATAATGCTTTATATAAAGTAATGCGTCATTTCATCCCTTAACACGCTTCTCCATCGTTCATAACAGATACCTTAACGATTCCTTTCCGTCGTTCATGATAAATGCCTCATATCCCTGTTCTAAAAGACGGGGATTTTTACTTCCCTCTACCCAAAAGAAATGATAGAAAATTTCTCTATAATAAAAACCATTAAAAATCACTACAAAGCCACATAAAATAAAAGAACAGACGATCGATACAATTTAACCGCCATTCTTTGCGTTTTTGCTTTATCCAAGCCCAAGTATGTTCAATCGGATTAAAGTCAGGACTATAAGGTGGGAGCCAGAGAATCGTATGCCCCGCTGCTTCTATCAGCGCTTTTGTATTTGAACCTTTATGAAAAGTTGCATTATCCATGACGATGACACTGTTATCGGGCAGTTGAGGCAGCAATATCTGTTTAACCCAACCATGAAAAACATCACTATTGATACTGCAATCATAAAGCCCCACGGCAAAAAGCTGTTGATTGAGCAATGCACCAATGGCATTACTCTGCTTTTTAAGCTGCCAGTTATATTGACTAAGACAAGGCTTTCCCCTTTGAGCATACCCATGTGGTCTATTATTATGACTTCTGAAACCGCTTTCATCTAAATAAATGATTTTTCTGTCCTCTTTTTCAAACGATTTCAGCTTATTGAGAAATGATGCCCGTTTCTCACTATCTGCTTAAGAAGGCGTTAGCCTCTTTTTTTTATGGGTTATCCCTAGCCTTTTTAATGCAGCACAAATCGCGTTTTGACTGCAGCCTAAACGCTGTGCCCGCTGCCATTGATAATCTGGATAAGCTTCAACATCGGCTTTGAGAAGCTCGTTATCAAGCTTATACGGTTTAACTATACGTTTCTTGCGCTCAGGATTTTTCTTCCAGCGTTGGAGGGTATTAGTGCTGAGCTGAAACTCTTCTGCCAACTCTCGAAAGCTTGCACCGCCTTCGAGCTTGGCTAATATCATTTGTCGATAATCTTGTGAGTATGCCATGTGCTCATTGTAGCTTATTTAATTGGGTTTCACTATAGATCTTTGTGGTTCAGTTTTAGAAGATCATTGACATGGATCACTATAAATGAATAAAAAAACCCACCTTTGAGTTTCTCAAAAGTGGGTTTAATTAAAGTTAACTTAAATAATTAAGCTAAACTGTAGATATTAGATAATGACTTTTGTTATATCTGTATCTAAATACAACTTAACATTAGTATCAATGCCTTCTACTTTATAAGTATATTCATTATACGTGATACCAGAATGCCCATCTACAGTTATAGATTTTCTACTTAACGTCCATTGATGACGATTATTATCTGGTAATTCAAATTTAACGGTATCATTATTTGTACCATTTACAAAGAACAATCCTCCATACTGATCTTTATTAGATACAGTAATAGCACCTAAACCACCAGACGTTCCCACTGTTAATGTTGATTTCCCATTTAAGTTCACCTCTTCAATATTAAATAGAGAAATTTCATTTACTTTTTGAGATACATATACATTAAGATTTAAGCCTGCACTTCCAGCATTAAATACGTCATAATGATTTCCACCATCAACAACATTTGTAAATCTTTGCGGAAGATCTCCAGTCTGAATACCCATTGAATCTACAGTGATAGTATCATCACCATCTCCTAACTGAATATTTATATTACTTGCAGTATTCCATCTTTCAACAGAAACTGTATCCTTTCCTGCACCAGTTGATATGTTAGTCTCAGACATAGTGTAGAGCATATTGATAGTATCATTACCATCTCCACTCTTAATATCTTCACCTCTTAACTCTTTCTCAAATGTGACGGTATTATTACCATTACCTAAATCAATAAATGAATGCATGTTTGATTTAAGCGTATCTAACTTCGTAGCACTTTCATTATACCACCCTTTCTTAATACCTGGATACTCATTATTTTCGCGATAAGCATCAACAATCACTGAAACGGATGCAGAAGGAGAAATATTAACGTTATCTTTAAAAGTTAACTTATCATCTTGAGCTCCTAATAAGAACGACGTATTTCCCGACACCTTCCCACCGATAGTGATAGTACTGCTGTCATCTGAAAGAATTAACGCATTTCCTGATACCGCACCATTAATAGTAAGAGTGTCATTACCCTTTCCTAAGTCAATAACATTAGATGCATGTTTTACATTGGTACCACTTCTATATGTATCAGCAAGCTCACCACCCACGATCATAGTATCATTACCAGCGCCCAAATTAATATAATTAGAATAAGGTTGTGTAGCATCACTGTCAGCCCAGATAGTTCCTGCTGTAGTAATAGTATCATTACCTTCTCCCATTAATATTTTTGTGGTTGTCTTAAAGAAAGAATTAACACTATCTTGGTTACCCCACATAGTGAATTTACCAACCGATAAGACATCGTCACCAGCCCCCATATCAATCAATTGTGGACCATCCATACCTCCATAATAAGCATTACTTGGACCATAACCAATAATACCCTGTTCTAAAGAAATCTTATCATTTCCTGCTCCAGTTTTAACATTAGTATGTCCACCGATACCTCTTGCAATAATTGTATCATTACCTGTTGACGTATCTAAAGTAATAGAATATGCATTTACAGAGGTACCACCATCAATAAAGCCTGCATACTCATCATGTTTATCTGGGAGTTTAGCCACAAAAATATAATCATCGCCAGTAGTTGTTTTCAAACTATGTTCTGCTGCTGAATGTTGACCATCATTATAGTCTTTCATCCAATCATTAGGACCTGTTTCTGTTGTCATATTCGTTGTTAAGCGAGCTAATACCAACGGTGGAACAACGGACACTTCCGTATAATTGCCTGCTCGATCAAAGAAGAAGTACTTAGGAGCATCTTTAACTTCAAAACGAAGCTCCCCATTCATACTTTCTCTTGTATCAAAAGTCTTTTGTAAATTAGATTTATCTGTAGACCAAGAAATATCTTTTTCTTGAGTTGTAAATCTAACATACGTTTGACCATCAGAACCTAATTCATAACTAGTCTGAATACTTGGTGCTACGGTATCGACATTAACAATCGTTTTAACCGGTACCTCCGTGCCCAATACTTTACCTGTTGAGTCAGCAACTCTTACAGCTTCTAATGAATAGCGACCATCTTTAATAGATGATTGATATTTTGACAAATCAAACGTTGTCTCTTTATTAGAAGCTAATATGGACTTAATTTCCTCAGTAATCACTGTTCCTGTAGTTAAATCTTTAATTAATAATTTAACCCAGGTCTCTTCTGATGCTGATTTATTTAATGTAACTTTTACGTCACTCCATTTATTATCATTTGTAACAGAATTATGAGAAATAGTTCCTGTAATAAGCCCCACATCATCCGACGGTACTACGTTAACTACACTTGTCAATTCAGTTTTACCATTAAATGTTAATATTGCTCTTACTTTAGAACCATCATCAGTTTCTAATATAAAGCTTTCATTAACATTACCGCTAAGTATTTTCGCTTTATCTGGATCAATTCTGAAAATAACTTGCCCATTTTCTACCTTATATTCAGTATAACCACCTCCTGAAGGATTTGCTTTGGTAGTCGTCCACTCAGTAGGCCCTACTATAGTAGGAGATAGACCAGTGCCACTTAAATCAGGATCCAAAAGACTATTAGCAGGTAAACTAAATCTTTGCTCTGTTTTTGCCAACTCATTAATATCTTTATTTCGATAGTCAGAAAATATCTTAGAACTAATTGTACCAGCATCATCTTTAAGATCGAGCATTGAACCTGCTGCCCATTTAGTATCTGCATCGTTTGTTACTTCAGGGATAACAAAAGTTAACTTATTGATTTTATTAGTCAATTCTTGTTTACCGTCCGTTTCTTTTACATATTGCGTTGCATCAAAGGCTTTTTGTTTTAACGTTTCTAACTCAAATACTTTTTCTTTCAAATGTTGAACTTCTAGCTTAGTGAATCCACCACTTTCTAAAGCTGTTTTTTCTCCATTCATAGAGTTGAGTAACTGTTCTGCCTGTTTATATAGATCATCTGCAATTGTTTTTGGTGTAGATGCATCATCATCAGGGTTTGATCCTGCTGCATCTTCCACATCATTCAAATAACCATCATTATCACGATCTAAGGCTGATAAAGATTCTGATTCTGACATTGATTCAGATGTAGATTCTGATTCAGACGCAGAAGCTGATTCAGATGCTGATACAGATTCAGACGCAGAAGCTGATTCAGACGCTGATACAGACTCAGATGCAGAAGCTGATTCAGACGCTGATACAGACTCTGACGCAGACACTGATTCAGACGCTGATACTGATTCAGACGCTGATACTGATTCAGACGCTGATACTGATTCAGACGCTGATACTGATTCAGATGCTGATACAGACTCAGATGCTGATACAGACTCAGATGCTGATACAGATTCAGAGGCTGATACAGACTCAGAGGCTGATACAGATTCAGACACAGACGCTGATTCAGACGCAGATACAGATTCAGATGCTGATACAGATTCAGACGCAGACACTGATTCAGATGCAGACACTGATTCAGACGCAGATACAGACTCAGATGCAGACACTGATTCAGACGCTGATACAGATTCAGACGCAGATACTGATTCAGACGCTGATACAGATTCAGACGCAGATACTGATTCAGACGCAGATACAGACTCAGATGCAGACACTGATTCAGACGCTGATACAGATTCAGACGCAGATACAGATTCAGATGCTGATACAGATTCAGATGCTGATACTGATTCAGATGCTGATACAGACTCAGATGCTGATACAGATTCAGACGCAGACACTGATTCAGATGCAGACACTGATTCAGACGCGGACACTGATTCAGACGCAGACACTGATTCAGATGCAGACACTGATTCAGACGCAGATACAGACTCAGATGCAGACACTGATTCAGACGCTGATACAGATTCAGACGCAGATACAGATTCAGACGCTGATACAGATTCAGACGCAGATACTGATTCAGACGCAGATACAGACTCAGATGCAGACACTGATTCAGACGCTGATACAGATTCAGACGCAGATACAGATTCAGAGGCTGATACAGACTCAGATGCAGACACTGATTCAGAGGCTGATACTGATTCAGATGCTGATACAGATTCAGATGCAGACACTGATTCAGAGGCTGATACAGACTCAGATGCTGATACAGATTCAGAGGCTGATACAGACTCAGAGGCTGATACAGATTCAGACACAGACGCTGATTCAGACGCAGATACAGATTCAGATGCTGATACAGATTCAGACGCAGACACTGATTCAGATGCAGACACTGATTCAGACGCAGATACAGACTCAGATGCAGACACTGATTCAGACGCTGATACAGATTCAGACGCAGATACTGATTCAGACGCTGATACAGATTCAGACGCAGATACTGATTCAGACGCAGATACAGACTCAGATGCAGACACTGATTCAGACGCTGATACAGATTCAGACGCAGATACAGATTCAGATGCTGATACAGATTCAGATGCTGATACTGATTCAGATGCTGATACAGACTCAGATGCTGATACAGATTCAGACGCAGACACTGATTCAGATGCAGACACTGATTCAGACGCGGACACTGATTCAGACGCAGACACTGATTCAGATGCAGACACTGATTCAGACGCAGATACAGACTCAGATGCAGACACTGATTCAGACGCTGATACAGATTCAGACGCAGATACAGATTCAGACGCTGATACAGATTCAGACGCAGATACTGATTCAGACGCAGATACAGACTCAGATGCAGACACTGATTCAGACGCTGATACAGATTCAGACGCAGATACAGATTCAGAGGCTGATACAGACTCAGATGCAGACACTGATTCAGAGGCTGATACTGATTCAGATGCTGATACAGATTCAGAGGCAGATACTGATTCAGACACAGATACAGACTCAGATGCAGATACTGATTCAGAGGCTGATACAGACTCAGATACAGATACTGATTCAGACGCTGATACTGATGCTGATGTTGACTCAGATGCTGATGCTGATGCTGATTCAGATGCAGATAATGAAGCTGATTCTGACTCTGATAATGACGCTGAAGTTGATTCAGACGCTGATAATGAGGCCGATTCAGAATCTAATGTTGAATCAGAATTTGATGCTGATTCTGACTCAGAAACCGATGTCGATGTCGATGCTGATTCTGATGCTGATACTGATTCAGACGCTGATACAGATTCGGACACAGACGCTGATTCTGAGGCTGATGCTGACTCTGATAATGACGCTGAAGTTGACTCTGATAATGACGCTGATACAGATTCAGATGCAGAGGCTGATACAGATTCAGATGCTGATACAGATTCAGACGCAGACACTGATTCAGACGCGGACACTGATTCAGACGCAGACACTGATTCAGATGCTGATACTGATTCAGACGCTGATACAGATTCAGATGCTGATACAGATTCAGATGCTGATACAGATTCAGACGCTGATACAGATTCAGATGCTGATACAGATTCAGACGCAGACACTGATTCAGATGCTGATACAGACTCAGATGCTGATACAGATTCAGACGCTGATACTGATTCAGATGCAGATACAGATTCAGACGCTGATACAGACTCAGAGGCTGATACAGATTCAGATGCTGATACAGATTCAGACGCTGATACAGATTCAGACGCAGATACAGACTCAGAGGCTGATACAGATTCAGACGCAGACACTGATTCAGACGCTGATACAGATTCAGATGCTGATACAGATTCAGACGCTGATACTGATTCAGAGGCAGATACTGATTCAGACACAGATACAGACTCAGATGCAGATACTGATTCAGAGGCTGATACAGACTCAGATACAGATACTGATTCAGACGCTGATACTGATGCTGATGTTGACTCAGATGCTGATGCTGATGCTGATTCAGATGCAGATAATGAAGCTGATTCTGACTCTGATAATGACGCTGAAGTTGATTCAGACGCTGATAATGAGGCCGATTCAGAATCTAATGTTGAATCAGAATTTGATGCTGATTCTGACTCAGAAACCGATGTCGATGTCGATGCTGATTCTGATGCTGATACTGATTCAGACGCTGATACAGATTCGGACACAGACGCTGATTCTGAGGCTGATGCTGACTCTGATAATGACGCTGAAGTTGACTCTGATAATGACGCTGATACAGATTCAGATGCAGAGGCTGATACAGATTCAGATGCTGATACAGATTCAGACGCAGACACTGATTCAGACGCGGACACTGATTCAGACGCAGACACTGATTCAGATGCTGATACTGATTCAGACGCTGATACAGATTCAGATGCTGATACAGATTCAGACGCTGATACAGATTCAGATGCTGATACAGATTCAGACGCAGACACTGATTCAGATGCTGATACAGACTCAGATGCTGATACAGATTCAGACGCTGATACTGATTCAGATGCAGATACAGATTCAGACGCTGATACAGACTCAGAGGCTGATACAGATTCAGATGCTGATACAGATTCAGACGCTGATACAGATTCAGACGCAGATACAGACTCAGAGGCTGATACAGATTCAGACGCAGACACTGATTCAGACGCTGATACAGATTCAGATGCTGATACAGATTCAGACGCTGATACTGATTCAGAGGCAGATACTGATTCAGACACAGATACAGACTCAGATGCAGATACTGATTCAGAGGCTGATACAGACTCAGATACAGATACTGATTCAGACGCTGATACTGATGCTGATGTTGACTCAGATGCTGATGCTGATGCTGATTCAGATGCAGATAATGAAGCTGATTCTGACTCTGATAATGACGCTGAAGTTGATTCAGACGCTGATAATGAGGCCGATTCAGAATCTAATGTTGAATCAGAATTTGATGCTGATTCTGACTCAGAAACCGATGTCGATGTCGATGCTGATTCTGATGCTGATACTGATTCAGACGCTGATACAGATTCGGACACAGACGCTGATTCTGAGGCTGATGCTGACTCTGATAATGACGCTGAAGTTGACTCTGATAATGACGCTGATACAGATTCAGATGCAGAGGCTGATACAGATTCAGATGCTGATACAGATTCAGACGCAGACACTGATTCAGACGCGGACACTGATTCAGACGCAGACACTGATTCAGATGCTGATACTGATTCAGACGCTGATACAGATTCAGATGCTGATACAGATTCAGACGCTGATACAGATTCAGATGCTGATACAGATTCAGACGCAGACACTGATTCAGATGCTGATACAGACTCAGATGCTGATACAGATTCAGACGCTGATACTGATTCAGATGCAGATACAGATTCAGACGCTGATACAGACTCAGAGGCTGATACAGATTCAGATGCTGATACAGATTCAGACGCTGATACAGATTCAGACGCAGATACAGACTCAGAGGCTGATACAGATTCAGACGCAGACACTGATTCAGACGCTGATACAGATTCAGATGCTGATACAGATTCAGACGCTGATACTGATTCAGAGGCAGATACTGATTCAGACACAGATACAGACTCAGATGCAGATACTGATTCAGAGGCTGATACAGACTCAGATACAGATACTGATTCAGACGCTGATACTGATGCTGATGTTGACTCAGATGCTGATGCTGATGCTGATTCAGATGCAGATAATGAAGCTGATTCTGACTCTGATAATGACGCTGAAGTTGATTCAGACGCTGATAATGAGGCCGATTCAGAATCTAATGTTGAATCAGAATTTGATGCTGATTCTGACTCAGAAACCGATGTCGTTAAAATCTTAAAAAACCCTGATTTACATGAGAAAATGTGCAAAAATGCCTATGAAATGGGGAAAAATCTTCATGCAAGTGAAGTAGCTAAGCTATGGGGAGAAATGCTAAAAAATATTGGAATATAATAAACAAGATTAGGTATTGTCGAAATGAAAAAATTTATCGTTGCAGGAGATTTAAATGCCACATTTTTCACTCGAGAAATGAGAGTTAATGACTTTGTTGATAGTTATCAAAATAAACTATTTTACAGCAGAACTTTATTCAATGTAACTGCGTGTATTCGTGAACTAGATAAAAAACAATCTCCTCCTAATAATTTGAATCCATTAAGACTTCATGATCAAATTGATAAATTAATCAAAGAATATAATCCTATGTATATTGTTTTATGCTTAGGGCAATTTGATATAGAATTTGACTATTACTATCGTAATATTATTGAAGGAAAAAATAACGATTTTTTCCTAAATGAATTAATTGAAATATATAAAGCATACATTTTAAAACTGTATCAAGAGTATGGAGTTAAGACAATTATTAAAGGCCTTAATCCATCTGTGCTAATACATGAACAGACATCTTCTTATTATGTTTCTCAAAAAATTACAACATATTATGGGTGTGGTGATAAAACCAAAGATTATGATTTATTTATGAAAGTTATACATGGAGTCCGTAGCCATGAAAGTAAATTTGCTAGAAGATTTCAACTTATTGAAGAATTTAATCTTTCATTACAAGAATTGGCAAAAGAAATGAAAATTTCCTATTTCAATGTTTGGGACAAACTTATCAATAAAGAGACCAATATGGTTGAGTTGCAATTTATGCCAGCTAAAGAAACTCATTATATTATTGACTCATTTATAACACGAAAGGTCCACTATGATGCTCTCTATGAGGTCATTAGTAAATGTTAACTTTCTTTCTACCCTTTAGCGTAGCAACATTCAGTTGCTACGCCTGTCAAAGATCGTTTATAGCTTTTTAGTCTTGAATTTACAACAAATTGATCCTTATTTTTTACGTAACCAAGTTTTATTGTTAGAACAAAACCCTCGCCTATTTTTGGGAACACTAAGAGAAAATTTAGATATCGGACGAATGGATTCTTTCCCATCAGATCAAACATTACTAGTTGCATTACAAAGATTTGGATTATTAGGTTTAGTCCAATCACATCCGAGAGGATTAGATATGTCTTTAGGGGAGAACGGTTTGGGCTTATCCGGCGGACAAAAACAAGCTATCGCCTTAGCAAGAATAACCCTAAAAGATCCAAAAGTTGTCTTATTTGATGAACCCACTACCGGTCTGTAGAAGATCAAACCTAATCTGACAGTCCCCGTTTAAAATTACAGCGCCTGTCAGATTAATTTGAGCTTAAATTCTTTTCCGCCCAAATACGCTTTCCATCAAGTAACGTTGCTATTGGTGTTCTTCCACAGCACATTTTCCCTTGATGTGTTCGATGATGGTTATAATACATCAACCACTCATCTAAGTCTGCTTGCAATGTAACTAAATCCCGATAAATTTTCTTCCGAAATGTCACTTGATAAAATTCTTGCAAGATAGTCTTATGGAACCGTTCACAGATACCATTAGTCTGTGGATACTTCACCTTAGTTTTGCTATGTTCTATGTCGTTTATCGCTAAATAAAGCTCATAATCATGATTTTCCACTTTGCCACAATATTCACTACCACGGTCAGTCAAGATGCGTAATAGCGGCAACCCTTGGCTTTCAAAATATGGTAACACTTTGTCATTAAGAATATCCGGCGGTGATAGCGGTTTTCATTGTATATAATTTGGCAAACGCCACTTTACTATAAGTGTCAACAAAGGTTTGTGGGTAAATTCTCCCCACACCTTTGATATTCCCAACATAGAATGTATCTTGTGCCCCTAAATAACCAGGATGGGCTGTGTCAATTTCTCCACACGCCATCTCCTCCTCTTTTTTACGCTCTAATGCTTGCACTTGAGGTTCACTGAGAATAATACCTTGCTCTGCAACCCATTTCTCAAGGGCAATTAATCTCTGCTTAAAATTGGCTAGATGATGGCGTAACCAAATAGAACGTACACCGCCAGCTGACACAAAGATACCTTGTTTACGAAGTTCATTACTTACTCTGACTTGTCCAAACGCTGGATTATCAAGAGCAAATTTCACAACAGCCTGTTCAACGGCTTCATCCACCCAATTTTTCAGATTCGGAACACGTCGATTTTGATTAAGCAACGCATCAACACCACCTTGTTCAACAGCTTGTTGATAGCGATAGAACGTATCTCGGCTCAATACCATCACTTTACATGCTTGAGAAATATTCCCTAATTCTTCGACTAAATTTAATAAGCCTGTCTTGTGTTTAATAAGTGGATTGTTAGAATAAAACATGAGAGTTTCCTTTTTTGTTTAGATTGAATTTTGCACTCATATTCTAAACGGGAAACTCTCACTTTTTATAGCTTGAATTTACAATCTAAGTGCAACAAATAAAAAAAGTGTTCATAAGTTTTTGTCCTTAATTTTTTCGAAAAATAAATTATAGCGGATTTCCTTATGAACACTTTTTTTATTTGTTGCACTTAGATTGTAAATTCAAGGTGTATTAAACTTATTTCTATATTTAACAAAATCTTCTTGCAATCCTCTCGCTTTCGTCTATTTTTTCCATTGATTAAAAGCAAAAATTTTAAGGTGACTACGATGACAGAATTTCCACCTATTGCCGTTATTGGCGCTGGTTCGTATGGCACAGCATTAGCAATCGCTTTGTCGAGAAATGGTTTTCCGGCTATTCTGTGGGGGCGTAATAAAACTGAAATTGAAACAATGGCGTTGCAACGAGAAAATCAGCGTTTTCTGCCAGGTGTGACTTTTCCAGAAGCGTTGCAATTGGAGAGTGATTTGGCAACAACAATGCGAGTTGCTCGAGATATCTTATTAGTCGTACCGAGCCATGTATTTGCCGATGTGTTACAACAAATTAAGCCGTTTTTACTACCAAAACATCGTATTATTTGGGCAAGTAAAGGGTTAGAACATGATAGTGGTCGGTTACTGCACCAAGTAGCGAAAGAAATTATTGGCAATACCTATCCATTAGCTGTCTTATCTGGTCCAACTTTTGCGAAAGAGTTAGCGATGGGATTACCAACTGCGATTGTCTTGTCTTCTGCCGATGAACAGTTTGCCAAGGAGTTACAAGAACATATTCATTGTAGTAAGCATTTTCGTGTTTATCTCAATAGCGATATGATTGGTGTTCAGCTCGGCGGGGCAATCAAGAATGTGATTGCGATTGGGGCGGGTGTTTCCGATGGTATTGGTTATGGTGCTAATGCCAGAACAGCATTAATTACGCGTGGTTTAGCAGAGATTTCTCGTTTAGGTGCATCATTAGGCGCTGAACCACAAACCTTTATGGGCATGGCTGGATTAGGTGATTTAGTCTTGACTTGTACCGATAACCAATCGCGCAATCGTCGTTTTGGAATGATGATAGGGCAAGGTTATAGTGTTGAACAGGCAATGCAAGAGATTGGACAAGTAGTCGAAGGGTATTACAATACGCAAGAAGCTTATCGTTTGGCACAACGTCAGCAAGTGGAAATGCCAATTGTGGAACAGATTTATCAAATGTTATTTTGTGGTTTGACTGCCACTGAGGCAGCAAGGAATTTGCTTGCTAGAGAGAAGAAAAGTGAGTAGGAGCATTTATGTCAACATTATTGCAACGAATTTGGCAAAGTATTCGTGAAGAAGCAGCATTATTAGTGGAACAAGAACCCTCTTTAGCGAGTTTTTTTCATTCGACAATTTTAGCTCATCAACATTTAGGCACAGCGATTAGCTATATTTTGGCAAATAAACTCTCAAGCACGACAATGCCAGCGATCTCTTTACGTGAGATTATTGATGAAGTTTATCATGACAATCCAAAGATTATTGAAAGTGCAGCCTGTGATATTGAAGCAGTTAGAATGCGTGATCCGGCGGTGGAGTTGTATTCAACACCGTTACTCTATTTAAAAGGATTTCATGCGTTGCAAAGTTATCGTATTACACACTGTTTATGGCAGCAGCAACGTAAAGCGTTAGCTATCTATTTACAGAATCAGATTTCGGTTGCGTTTGATGTAGATATTCATCCTGCGGCTGAAATTGGTAAAGGAATTATGTTGGATCATGCAACCGGTATTGTGATTGGCGAAACTTCAGTAGTCGAAAATGATGTTTCAATTTTGCAAGATGTAACCTTAGGTGGAACAGGAAAAGAAGTTGGCGATCGTCATCCAAAAGTACGTAGAGGGGTGATGATTGGTGCCGGTGCCAAAATTTTAGGTAATATCGAAGTAGGTGCCTATGCGAAAATTGGTGCGTGTTCAGTAGTGTTACATCCTGTACCAGAGTATTCAACTGTCGCTGGTGTACCAGCTAAGGTGATTAGCCGAGATAAACAAGCTAAACCAGCGTTAGAAATGAATCAATATTTTAATTGTGAATAGATTTTTATATCTATTTTAAATCAAGGAGTTAAAAATGCAGTATCAAGATCCTCACTATGCGGAAGAAGTTGAAAAATATGGTAATCCGATCCCAAGTCGTGAGCTGATCCTCACTGTTATCCGCGATCATAATGCTCCAATGAGCAAAGAAGAACTTTTGCATATTTTAGAGATTAACGATCCTGAGTTACAGGAAGCAATGCGTCGTCGTTTACGCGCGATGGAAAATGATGGGCAGTTAGTTTTTACTAAACGCAAACGGTATGCTTTGCCAGAAAGATTAGATTTATTGAAAGGAACTGTCATTGGTCATAAAGATGGTTATGGTTTTTTGCAGGTTGATGGTTCTAAGGACGATTGGTTTATTCCCAATGGTCAGATGCAAAAAGTATTGCATGATGATTATGTGCTAGCACAACCAAATGGTTTTGATCGACGCGGACGAAAAGAAGTCCGTATTGTTCGTGTATTGGAACGACGTAAAAAACAGATTGTAGGTCGTTTCTTCCTCGAAGATGGTATTGGCTATGTAGTACCAGATGATAGTCGAATTAATCACGATATTGTGATTCCAAATGAATATCGTGCCGGTGCCAGAATGGGGCAAGTTGTTGTTGTAGAATTAAAAAATACAGAAAAAGGGATTTCTCGTTTAAGCGGAAGAATTACCGAAGTGCTCGGTGAGAATATGGCGAAAGGAATGGAAGTGGAAATTGCAATTCGTAATTACGATATTCCACATATTTGGTCTGACGCTGTACAAAAACAGATTGCAGAGTTTACTGAAACTGTCGCCGAGAAAGATAAACAAGGGCGTGTAGATTTACGTGATTTGCCGTTGGTAACTATTGATGGTGAAGATGCACGTGATTTTGACGATGCAGTTTTCTGTCAAAAACGAGAAGGTGGCTGGACATTATGGGTAGCGATTGCTGATGTTAGTTATTATGTACGTCCACATACTGCTCTGGATCAAGAAGCACGCCAACGCGGTAATTCGGTGTATTTCCCAAGTCGCGTAGTGCCAATGTTGCCAGAGGTATTATCGAATGGTTTGTGCTCTTTAAATCCGCAAGTGGATCGCCTTTGTATGGTTTGTGAGATGCAACTTTCCAATAAAGGAAGAATTCAGCAATATCAATTTTATGAAGCAGTAATGAATTCACATGCGCGTTTAACCTATAGCAAAGTGTGGTGTATTTTGCAGGGAGATGAAGAACTTTTCGAACGGTATCAAACCTTAGTACCACATTTACAAGAGTTATACGCAATGTTTAAGGTGTTATTGGCTGCGCGGCATAAACGTGGTGCAATTGATTTTGAAACCATTGAAACTAAATTTATTTTTAATGATCTTGGAAAAATTGAACGTATTGAACCAGTAGAACGTAATGATGCACATAAAGTGATTGAAGAGTGTATGATTCTCGCCAATATTTGTGCTGCGCATTTTATGGAGCAACATCAAGAGCCAGCGTTATACCGGATTCATTCATTACCAGGTGAAGAAAAATTAATGTCATTCCGCAGCTTTTTACGTGAGTGCGGTTTAACATTAGATGGTGGTCTAAAACCAACTCCAGCGGATTATGCAAAATTGATGGAACAAATGCGAGAACGTCCAGACAAAGAATTAATTCAAACAATGTTGTTACGTTCATTAAGTCAGGCAGTATATAGTGGTGATAATATTGGACACTTTGGTTTAGCCTTGACGGAATATGCACATTTTACTTCACCGATTCGCCGTTACCCTGATTTGTCATTACATCGTGGTATTAAATATTTATTAGCAAAAGAACACGGTTCAAGCAAACGTACAACTAAAGGTGGAGGCTATCATTACACTTTAGATGAAATTGATTTATTAGGTGATCACTGTTCAATGACAGAACGGCGAGCCGATGAAGCGACTAGAGATGTTGCCGATTGGTTGAAATGTGAATTTATGCAGGATCATGTTGGTGAAGTATTCGAAGGCACAATTTCCAGCGTGATGGGATTTGGTTTCTTTGTTCGGTTAGATACTCTGTTTATTGATGGTTTAGTGCATATTTCGACTTTAGATAACGATTATTATCGTTTCGATCCAAGTGGTCAGCGTTTGATTGGTGAAAATAGCGGTGTACTTTATCGAATTGGTGATAAAGTTACTGTGCGAGTCGAGGCTGTCAGCATTGATGAAAAGACAGTTGATTTCTCTTTAGTATCAACAACTCGTCAGCCTAGACGTCTAGGTAAAACAGAGAAGGATCGTTTATTGAAAAATATGCGTTATGCGGAAAGTTTACAAAAACGGTTACGTAAGCAAACGAATATTGATGAGAATAAACGCAAAGAGAAGAAGAGAACAGCGAAAAAGGCAAAACGCAATAAGAACAAAAAACGTAAATAATTTGAGAATAAGCAATGAGAGAACAAGTTTATGGTATCCACGCGGTGTCAGCGGTATTAGCGACAACGCCAGAGCGATTAATTGAAGTATTGGTATTAAAAGGGCGCGAAGATAAACGTCTGTTGCCTTTATTGGCAGAGTTAAATCAGTTAGGCATTACAGTACAATATTTAACCCGCCAAGCCTTAGATAAAAAAGCTAATGGTGAAGTGCATCAAGGCATTATTGCGAGAGTGCAAGCGCCAAAAGAATATGCTGAAAATGATCTTTATGCTTTATTAAACGAGAAAAAACAGCCGTTATTGTTAGTGTTAGATGGCATTATCGATCCGCATAATCTTGGTGCTTGTTTGCGTACTGCGGATGCGGCTGGCGTTGATGCGGTGATTGTGCCGCGTGATAAGTCAGCACAACTTACTTCAGTCGCGCGGAAAGTGGCTTGTGGTGCGGCAGAAACTGTTCCCCTTATTCGTGTTACTAATCTTGCTCGAACATTAAAGACTTTACAAGAAGAGTATAATGTTTGGGTGGTTGGCACAGCTGGTGAAGCTGAAAGTTCAATTTACCAAGCAAAATTGACAGGTGCGATTGCATTAGTGATGGGGGCGGAAGGTGATGGTATGCGCCGTTTAACCCGAGAGCATTGCGATCAATTAGTCAGCATTCCAATGCAAGGTTCAGTTTCTTCATTGAATGTGTCGGTAGCGACAGGTGTTTGTTTATTTGAAATTGTTAGACAAAATTTAAATTAAGCGGATATTTTTATGTTAAAAAAACTGTTTTTTTTAGCTTCAATCCTTTTATTAGCAAGTTGCGCATCACAAGATATGGATACTTACCCAGCAGAATATGCGAATGCGGATTATGAGTTGAGTAATGAAGATGCTCAACGTTGGGTAATTGCTAGTCGTCAAGCAGAACAGTGTATTTATCCAAATTTAACTCGTATTCAGCAAGAGCATTTTTTCAAAGAGGATGCTTATATTCATTCACAATATGTCTATTTCTATCCATTAGAAGATATTATTGGTGCAGAATATGTGAAAATGATCCAAAAAGATGAAAAATCAATGGGATATGCACAGTATCAATTTAAGAAGTTTAAGCAAACTCCTTTTGAACCTATGCCTGCCGCAGATTGTGCAACTTTAAGGGTGAAAGCGCGCGACGATCTGAAAGTAGTCAAAGGACAATATCAAAGTGGTATGGCGATAGATGAAGCTAAGAATACAGGTAGTGATAGTAAGAAAAATCCTGATGGTATCGCAACCAATGAAAATAAATTCTTCTTTGATATTATCAAATGGGGTTCAGCTCTATTGATACTTTAAATTAAGAGTTATTTCTTGATAGGGCTGATTTTTTTCAGCCCTTTTTGTTTTATCAGACTCGTGCAGTAAAACTCCGTCCTTCAGGGCGGAGATATAAGGCACAAACGGCGTAAGCCGTTTCAAACCTAACTAATCAGATGTTTGTTGTTGCTCAATGTATTGGCGAATAATGGAAATTGGAGCGCCACCACAACTCCCTGCAAAATAAGACGGAGACCAAAGCTGATTACCCCAAAGTTTTTTGCGAATATTCGGATAGTTTTTCTTCCTAATCATTCGGCTTGATACGCCTTTTAAACTGTTCACAAGTGTAGATACAGCCACTTTCGGTGGATATTCCACAAGTAAATGAACATGATCGTCTTCACCGTCAAATTCAACTAATTTTGCTTTAAAATCATTGCAGACGCTTTCAAAAATCAATTTGAGTTCGTCTAAAATGGCTTTCGTAAAAACATCACGGCGATATTTTGTTACAAAGACTAAGTGAACATGCATCTTAAAAACACAATGCCTACCATGTCTAATTTCTGTTTCTTTTTGCATAGACCAAGTGTAAAATGTTGAAAACTTACATTCTAAACCTTGTCAATGCAACTACGCAAAGCCTTTAAGTTCGAGATAATGCCAAATGGTAGCCAAATCCGCAGAATTAAACAGTTCAGTGGTTGCTCTCGTTTTGTGTTCAATCGGGCGTTGGCTTGGCAAAATGAACAATACGAGCAAGATAACAGCTTTAAGTTCAGTTACACCAAAATCGCCAACTTGCTTCCACAATGGAAAAAAGAATTAGTTTGGCTAAAAGAATGCCATTCTCAAGTGCTTCAACAGTCTTTAAAAGACCTAGAAAGTGCGTTTAAAAATTTCTTTCAACAGCGAGCAGACTTCCCCAAGTTTAAGAAAAAAGGTTTAAAAGAGAGTTTTCGATTTCCGCAAGGTTGCAAATTAGAGCAACAAAATAACCGCTTGTATCTGCCAAAGATTGGCTGGGTTCGCTATCGCAACAGCCGAGATATCGTTGGTGAAATCAAAAATGTTACCGTCAGCCAAAAGTGCGGTCACTATTTTGTCAGTATTCAAACTGAATTTGAGTACGAAATCCCGACACATAAAGGCGGTGAAATCGGTATTGATATGGGCGTTTCACGTTTTGCCACGCTTTCAAACGGTGAATTTTTTGAGCCATTAAACGCCTTTAAAACCTACAAAGGCAAATTGGCAAAACTCCAACGCCAACTCAAAAATAAGGTTAAATTTAGTCAAAACTGGCAGAAATTAAAGGCGAAAATCGCCAAACTGCACCATAAAATTGCCAATTGTCGCAAAGACTTCTTGCATCAGACTTCAAGCAAAATCAGCAAAAACCACGCCATGATCTATATTGAAGATTTGCAGGTGTCAAATATGTCAAAATCAGCCAAAGGTACAGCGGAAGCACCAGGCAAAAATGTTGCTGCAAAATCAGGGTTGAACCAAGCGATATTAGATCAATCTTGGTTTGAGTTTCGCCGTCAGTTGGACTACAAAACGGAATGGCAAGGTGGATTTTTAGTGGCAGTGCCACCGCAAAATACCAGCCGAACTTGCCCTTGTTGTGGTCATATAGCAAAAGAAAATCGCCAAACACAGGCTAATTTTGAGTGTGTAGAATGTGGCTATACAGAAAATGCCGATGTGGTTGGAGCGTTAAATGTATTGGGGCGTGGGCGAGCTATCGTCCACGCGTAATAAAATATCAGGGCAGGACATGTCCGTAGAGCTTGTGAAGTGAACTTCATTAGAAGTCAGCAACAAGAACCCACCGAGAGTAGCCCATTGCTTGCAATTGGCACTAGTAGGAATCCCCGTCCTTTAGGGCGGGGAGGATGTCAATAATTGCTAAAACGGGATTACGTTTTTCAGAGGCACTTGCAATCACGCCCCGAGATTTTGATTTTGCTCGTCAAACACTCACTATCAATAAAACTTGGGATTACAAAGGAGACGGTGGTTTTCTGCCAACTAAGAATAGATCTTCTAACCGAAAGGTACAATTAGATTGGCAAACGATTATTCAATTTTCTCAATTAATAAAAAATAAACTTAGTAATGTGCCCATTTTCTTACAAGAAGGACAAAAAATTTATAATTCAACAATTAACGATCTATTAACTAGATACTGTAAACAGGCTCATTTACCGATCATAACAATACACGGTTTACGCCATACACACGCTTCATTACTGCTGTTTTCAGGAGTTTCAATAGCTAGTGTAGCAAGACGTTTAGGACACGCAAGTATTACAACAACGCAAAAAACCTACTTACATATCATTCAAGAACTGGAAAATAAAGATATTGATTTAGTGATGAGATCTTTATCAAGTTAAAATGTGACTTAAATAGATCTAAAAAATAAGCGTGGCAATCATTTCGATCAGCCACGCTTAGAAAAGAGGACTAATTCACTGTCGCAGGAGCTTCTTCTTGAGCAGCTTGTTCTGCTTGCTGACGTTGTAAATATTCAATAAATAGTGCGTCAAAATTCACTGGTGCAAGATTTAATGCTGGGAAAGTACCACGATTCACTAAATTTGCGATTAATTCACGTACATATGGGAATAACATATTTGGGCATTGTGAAGTTAATGCGTGTGCTAATTGCATTTCTTCTAAACCACTGATTGCAAAAATACCAGCTTGTTTTACTTCACAAATAAACGCAACGGTATCACTACCTTCCAATTTTGTTTCCACAGAAACATGCAACACCACTTCATAAAGATCTTCCGCTAACGCTGTGGTTTCAGTATCAAGATCAAAATTTAAAACTGGTTTCCACTCTTGTTGGAAAAGGTGTGGTAGGTTCGGCGCTTCAAACGAAATATCTTTTACATAGATACGTTGAATTTGCAACACAGGCTGTGCTTGTTGCTCTTCAGTTGTCGCTTGTTGATCGTCTGCTGGTTTATTTTCTTCTGCCATAATTCAGTTCCTTTTTTGTTTATGTTAATTCTTTTTAACAAGAGGTAAATTTGCCGTTCTCCAGCCTTGGATACCCTCTTTCAATGAATAAACTTGTTTAAACCCTTGTTTATAAAGTTGTTCTGCTGAACTACGTGAAGTAAGTCCTGTCGCACATACTACAATCACCGGAACTTCTTTATACTGCTCTAATTTACCAAGTTTTTGTTGTTTAATTTCGCTTGGTAAGAAATTTTGACTACCTGCAATATGTCCACGCAAAAAGTCGTCAACACTACGTACATCAACAATGATAGCATTTTGTCTATTCACTAATAACGATAAAGTAGCCTGATCAATCTCTTTTGCGCCAGACATAATACTTTTGGCAAATACATAAATTGTTCCAACAAAAACAACAACCCACGCAATTACCATCACTGTATGTTGTGAGGCAAATGCGAGCGCTTTTGGCATAAATTCTTCCATCTATTTAATCTCTTCCTAATACTATTCAAAAAGTCGGATAAGTATAACCTTTCTTAATAGGATTAAACAATCGAAACCTTTCTTTTTATTATGAAAATCCACATAAAAAGAAAGCACCTTCCTGAAATACAGAAAAGTGCTTTTCCAGTTTAATTAATCATTAAAGATAATATTTTTTGAGAACTTTAAGATCATCACTTAATTCATACACTAATGGTTGACCAGTTGGGATTTCAAGATCCATGATACCTTCATCAGAGATACCTTCAATGTGTTTTGCTAATGCACGAAGTGAATTACCATGTGCAGCAACAAGAACACGTTTACCTGATAAAAGCGCAGGCGCAATTTGATCTTCCCAGAATGGTAATACACGATCTAAAGTAACTTTTAAGTTTTCGCAATCTGGTACTACGTCTGCTGGTAAATGTTTATAACGACGATCATTGTGTGCTGAGTTTGGATCATCTTTTGCTAATGCAGGTGGTAATACATCATAAGAACGACGCCAAATGTGAACTTGTTCATCACCATGTTGTTCAGCTGCTTCTTTTTTATTTAAACCTTGTAAACCACCATAGTGACGTTCATTTAAACGCCAAGTTTTGATTTGTGGCACCCATAATTGATTTGATTCTTCTAATACAAGATTACAAGTTTTAATCGCACGGGTTAATACAGAAGTAAAGGCAATATCAAATTCAAAACCAGCTTCTTTTAATTTACGACCTGCTGCTTTTGCTTCTTCAATACCTTTTTCACTTAAATTAACATCACGCCAGCCAGTGAAAAGATTCAATGCATTCCACTCACTTAACCCATGACGAATAAATACTAGTTGCATAATTACTCTCCTAAAAATTAGATCAAAAAACTGCGCCTTTTATAACAAAATTTAGGGCTTTTTAAAATAGAACAACTTCGCTTTTATTGGAATTGCTGATCTTTAGCAAAAAAAACTCTAAAATAATGCGGAATTTTTCTGTTTTTCCTACGAGATTGTTATTAGTTATGGCTAAGTTTGTTTTTTTATGGCGTAAATCTGCCGTTCTATTATGGAATGTCTTATTCTTCGTAGGCATCACTACAACCTACGCGGCTAATGATTTACAAAATATCCAACAACAAATTAAGCAACAAGAACATAAAATTGCGCAGCAACAGCAAAAAAAAAGCCAATTACAAACACAATTACAACAGCAACAACAAAAAATTGAACATATCACAAATCAGCTCCAACAGAGCCAAAACGAGTTGAAGAGTTTGAATAAAGATATTCAGGCAACCCAAAAGCAGATCCGTCAATTACAACAACAAGAAAAAACACAAAAAAAACAACTAGAACAGCTGTTAGATTCTGCTTATCGTAAAAACCTACAACAGCATGAGTTAGAAAAAATGTTTTCTGATGATGCTAGAAATAGTGATCGTATGAATACTTACTATAAGTATTTCAACCAACAAAAGATTGCACTAATTCAAGAGTTACAACAGACGCAACAACAATTGAAACAGCAACAACAGTTAGCAAAAGAACAGCAACAACAGCAACAACAACAAATTGCACAACAACGTCAACAACAGCGTTCTTTGCAACAAGTGAAAAATGAACACCAATCAACCTTGGCACAACTCAATCGTAGTATTGAAGTGAACCAAGATAAACTGGCTCGCTTGAAAGAGAACGAAAACCGCTTACGCCAAGAAATTCTCGCTGCCGAACGGGCCGCCAAAGAAAAAGAACAACAAGAGTTAGCCTCATTAAAACAGAAACAAAAACAAGCTGAGGAGAAACATCAAGATTATCGTCCTAGCGAAAAAGAGCAACAACTCATTGGACGAGGTAATGGTTTAGGCGCAGCAAAACGTCAATATGCAATGCCTGTTACTGGAAAAATCACTAATCGCTTTGGCTCAATTCAAATGGGAGAAATTCGTTGGAAAGGGATTGTGATCCAAGCTAATCAAGGCACTGCCGTTCGTGCGATTGCTCCAGGTAAAGTGATTCTCGCTAATCACTTGCAAGGTTATGGTTTAGTGATTGTGATTGATCATGGTAGAGGCGATATGAGTATTTATGGCTATAATAATGCTCTAAATGTTAGAAACGGTGATGTTGTTCGTGCTGGTGAAACCATTGCTCAAGTAGGGCAAAGTGAAGATGGTCGTCATGCTGCACTCTATTTTGAAATTCGCCGTCAAGGTGAACCAGTCAACCCTGCTCGCTGGTTAAAGTAATATCGGATAGGTTATGAAGAATTGGATACGTTATATCATCTTAATACTCTTTTGCTTACCTTTTACACAACTATCGCACGCGGCAAGAATAGCAATTGTGATTGATGATATTGGCTATCGTGTTCATGAAGATAACGAAATTTATGCTTTACCTTTAGCTGTTAATGTTGCCATTATTCCAAGTGCACCACACGCCAAAGCCCGAGCACAACAGGCTCAACGCCAAGGTAGAGATACCTTGATTCATATGCCAATGCAACCAAAAGGTAATCTAAAATTAGAACCAAATGGCTTAATTCTAGGTTTATCTGCTGCCGAAGTTGCCCATCGCGTCGATCTTGCTCAACACATCATTCCAAATGCTATCGGTATGAATAATCATATGGGCAGCGCTGCTACCGCCAACCTACCGTTAATGACATCATTAATGCAGCAACTTGCACAAAGAGGACTCTCTTTTTTAGATAGTAAAACTATTGGCAGCAGTGTTGCCGATAAAGTTGGTAAAACTTATGGTGTACCTGTGTTAGAACGTAATATTTTCTTAGATGATGATAATGAATACACCAGTGTATTAACCCAATTTCATAAAGCACTTCAATATGCTCGCAAACATGGTACGGCAATTGTTATTGGTCATCCACGCAAAAATACGATAGCAGTGTTAAAACAGCAGTTATTTCAATTACCGTCTGATATTCAATTAGTGAGAATCAGCCAACTTTGGCAACAATCTCCAGAGCTTATCCAACCATTTATTTTATGGTTTAGTGATATTCCAGCCCCGACCTCACAACCACCATTTCATTTTCAGGAAAATTTAAGAGGTATTCCTCAGTAAATTTCTTATAGATCCTTGAAAATTCAGCTATATATTGCTAACGTTGGCAAGCATTAACGCCAGTATATGATTTAGACATTACAAAGGATTAGAAAAATGCAGTGGAACAAATCCTTTTATTCTTCCCTACTTGGGCTATGCATTTTCACCAATGCAATAGCTGATAGAGCTATCGAATTACAAGTGAAAGGAATCAACGATAAAAAAGCCTATAACAACGTAACCGTTCACCTTTCAACACTTAAAGATATTCCCGTTGAAGACTCTGATCGTTATCACTACTTAGCAAACAAAGCAATTGATGAGGCATTACGTGCTGTCGGTTATTTTAATAGTCAAATCAGCTATCAATTTGTGCCTCAACCAAATAAGGCAAAAGATTTATTGATTGCGAATGTTAAATTGGATAACCCAGTCAAAATTGCAGAAACACAAGTCCAAATTCTTGGCGAAGCGGAACAAGATGAAAATTTTTTAGCGCTAAAAAAACAATTGCCAAAAAATGGAGAAATCTTAGATCAAGGTGTCTATGATGATTATAAAGCGCAGCTAGAAAAAACAGCATTAGCTAAGGGTTATTTTGATTCGCAATTCTTAACTCACCGTTTAGCGATCATTCCATCAGTTTATGAAGCTTACTGGCAATTAACCTTTGATAGCGGTAAACGCTATCATTATGGCAATATCAGCTTTAAAGGCTCACAAATTAAAGATGCCTATTTACACAATATTCTTAATATTCACCAAGGCGATCCTTATTTTATTAATGACCTTTCTGAATTAAGCACTGACCTTTCGGCAAGTAACTGGTTTAAATCAGTGCTAGTACAGCCAAATGTCAATAAACAGACGAAAAAAGTCGATCTGGAAGTATTAGTACAACCACGTTTAAAAAACAGCTATGAAGTCGGGATCGGTTACGGTACTGATATAGGCCCTCGCCTACAATTTGGTTGGAATAAACCATGGATTAATAGTCGTGGTCATAGTTTCTCTTCTCGCTTCTATATTTCAGATCCGAAAAAAACTATTGAAGCCACTTATAAAATTCCTTTGCTCAAAAATCCGTTGAATTATTACTATGAAATTTCAACTGGGTATGAAGAAGAGAATGACAACGATACCCAAACCTCAGGTCTAAATGCAGCAATTTTACGCTATTGGAATCGCGAAACAGGTTGGCAAAACTCTTTCGGTGTCAGAGCCCGTTACGATAACTTTACCCAAGCTGGTATCTCCAATCACACTTTATTAATTTACCCTACAGCTGGTTTTAACCGTACTCGTATGCGTGGCGGCCTTTTCCCTTATTGGGGAGATTCACAAAAAATCACCCTTAACTGGGGTAATAAATTATTTGGTTCAGAAGTCGATTTTTATTCTGCTCTCGCCTCTACTTCGTGGATTCGTACTTATTACGATAATCATCGTTTTTTAGTGCGTGCAGAAGTCGGTTACATCTCCACTAAAAATTTTGAGAAAATTCCACCAGCATTACGTTTCTTTGCTGGGGGCGATCGCAGTGTAAGAGGTTACGGTTATCATAAAATTTCTCCGCGTGATGCAGACAACAAACTGGTTGGTGGTAATCGACTTTTCACTTCTAGTGTCGAATATCAATATCAAGTGTATCCAAAATGGTGGGGAGCAATGTTTTACGATACTGGTTTCGCCGCAAATAAATTCTCTTTTGCTGAATTACGCAAAGGAGCAGGTATTGGCGTACGCTGGAATTCGCCAATTGGTGCGGTGAAATTTGATATCGCTACCCCAATTAACGATAAAGATAATAGTAAAAACATTGAATTTTATATTGGCATAGGATCAGAACTGTGAAAGAACAACAACAAACGCAAACTACTACCGAAACAGCATCTTCGCCAACAGTTAAAAAGAGCAAGACTCGCCGTGTCGTTAAATGGCTTATTTGGGCGTTAGTCGTCGTATTACTATTCATCATTTTGAGTATATTTACCTTATTAAAAAGCCAAAATGCGCAACATAAACTTATTTCATTCATCGACGAACAACTTAACGACTTAACGATCGAACAGATTAGTGGTAATTTGCAACAAGGATTGCAACTAGATCACATTAGTTATCGCACTAATGGCATTGATGTTAATGTTGCCCAAGCACGTTTACAGCTTAACACCGATTGTCTATGGCATGCGGATATTTGCATTAATCAAGTTAAACTTGTTGAACCTAATATCACGATTGATACTTCACAATTCAGCAATACAGAACAACAAGATCAAAATAGCAATACTGCCTTTGTAATGCCACTCAATATTGACTTACAACAGCTAGAGATTGATAAACTTAACTTCAAACTCGATAACCAAGTATTAAAATTAGAGCATTTTGCCACTGGTTTGCAGGCTACTACAACCAACCATTTCCAACTTTTACCAACACAAATTAATGGTTTGCAATGGTTAGAAACTGTGCCAAAAGAAGTTAATAGTCCTTTAGTATCACCAAAAACCGAACAAACAACGCAAACAAGTAAACCAACTGACTGGGACGCGATAAAACAACAATTGCAACAACCGATCTTGGATAAAGAAACACCATTCCATTTACCTGTTACCTTTACTATTGAAAATTTAACTGCAAAAGATTGGTTATATCAGAAACGTTCCGACAACAGCGAGATATTATCGGAAATAAAAATGCCCTTGCTAGCAATCCAAGCAACGGCAGATCAACAACAAGTTAAAATTACTACATTGCAACTCAATAGCTCTATCCTAGACCTTAATGGTACAGGGTTACTCCAGCAACAAACAAATTACCCATTACAGTTAGCTTTAACTGGTAAATTACATCAACAAACTGAGAAAAATGGGCAAAAAAATGCACCAGTAATCTTACCAGAAACAAATTTCACTATCAGTGCCAACGGTGCTTTATATGATCAGTTAAATACGGCTATCACTATAAAAGGACTGGCTGATGCGACCCTAAATGCGCAACTTAACTTAGCACAACCAAAATTGCCTTTAAACATCGATTTGGCTATTCAGCAAGCTAAGTATCCGCTCTATTTACCAAGAGAGGCTAATCCAGCTACTGATCAAATTCGTTTAGTGAAAACACACTTGAATGTCACTGGTGATCTGATTAATTATCAAGCCAATTTGCAAGGTAATGTAGAAGGTATGCATTCCCCAACTGTTGATGTTGATCTCAAAGGTGATGGCTCGATTGATCAATTTACTATTCAACAAGCAGCACTTTCTGGTCTTAATGGTAATGTTAATTTACAAGGTGATGTTTCTTGGCAAAATGGTGTCGCGTGGGATAGCCAACTGGAGTTACAACATTTAAATGTGTATCGCTATTTCCATAGTGTTGATTGGTTAGCTACTTTATCAGGAAAACTAGCTTCATCAGGAAAAGTAGATGCGCAAGGTTGGCAAGTAAATGTTCCAATCATTGATCTCACTGGTGATGCCAACAATAAACCTATTATGATTAAAGGTGATATTGCACTAAGCAATGAAATTCCATTACTTAGCCAATATTTTGACTTCCGTTATGGTGATAACCAAATCGCCTTTAATGGTAAATTAGCAAAAGATTCACAGTTCAACCTTACCATTAACGCGCCGAATTTGGCTGGACTTTATAAAGATCTAGACGCTGCTGCCAAAGGAACGGCGCATATCACTGGCGATATCCAACAACCAGAATTGAATCTCGATCTAACCATTCCACATCTACGCTTTGCTGATTTATTACTACAAAAAGCGGCTATTAAAGGTAAGATTCAAAGTGATCAACAAAATCTGCGCGGTAACCTTGATATTGTTTTGAATCAATTGAAATATGGTGAAAGTGTACAACTTTCACAAATTGATATTAAAGCGAACGGCGATGAACATCAGCATAAATTACAAGTTCGTTCACAGGGTAAACCTGCATCCATTAATCTTGATTTACAAGGAAGTTTTGATCGAGCTGCACAGACTTGGCAAGGTCAATTAACTAATACACAACTCGATACTTTAATTGGTAAGTTTACTGCTGATAAAGCAATTAAAATCAATTATCTACATAAAGATACGCAAGCCAAAATTTCTGCGCATTGTTGGCAAAACAATAGCTTACCGCTCTGTTTTCCTCAACAATTTACCGCAGGCGCTGACGGTCATATTCCATTTAAATTACAGCACGCCAATTTAGCGTTCTTAAAACAATTTTTAACCGACAACACCAAATTAGAATCACAATTTGATTTAGATGGTGAAGTCAATTGGTATCAAGATAAACCGTTTGACCTAACCTTACATTTAGATAGTTCTCGTTTAGCGTTATTACAAAAAATAGACTATCGTCAATTTAATCTCGAACTCAATAAATTATCGTTAGATGGAAAGATTAAAGATAATAAATTAACTGCGAAAAGTGAGATTAAAATTCGCGACAATGGTGCAATTAACACTGATTTATCCATCAATGATTTAATGAGCAATCAAAAACTTGGCGGCACGATCAAAATTGCTGATTTACAACTCTCTTTGATTAAGCAATTACTGAATGCTGGTGACCGCCTAAATGGCAATATTAATGCTAATCTTAGTTTAGCCGGTAATCTCACTGATCCTCTGCTGCATGGCAAATTATCATTAACTCGTTTAACTAGCTCTATGCCAGCTTTACCATTCACAATTACTGATGGTTTTACTGACTTAGATTTTAACGGCAATCGATCTACTATGAATGGTGAAATCGTCACCAAGGAAGGTACCTTACACCTACGTGGCGATAGCGATTGGAGAGTATTAAATCATTGGCAAGCAAATCTTGCCGCCACATCCGATCAATTTTCCTTAACGATTCCAGAAATGGCAAAACTCACTATCGTGCCAGATATCCATTTACACGCACAACCAAACCATCTCAACATTGAAGGGAAAGTTGACGTACCTTTTGCCAATATTGAAATCGAACAATTACCTGACAGCGCTATTGGGGTCAGTGATGATGAAGTGATTCAAGAACAACATCCTAAACTGTCAGCTAAACAACGCTTGGAACAATTTAGTGAAAAAAGTAATGCCTTTCTATCCACTGATATTACGATCAATCTCGGACAGCGAGTCAGAGTCAGCGCTTATGGCTTAAAAAGTCAGTTAGAAGGAGTGTTAAATGTTCGTCAACAAGATAACCAACTTGGTCTATTCGGACAAATTCATCTACTCAACGGTCGCTATGCCTCCTTTGGTCAAGATTTATTGCTCCGTAAAGGTGAAATTATCTTCTCTGGCTTACCATCGCAACCGACATTGAATATCGAAGCGATTCGTAATCCAAATGCAATGGAAACCACTACTGTTACCGCTGGTATTAGAGTTTCGGGTTTAGCAGAATCACCAACGATTCAAGTTTTCTCTGAACCTTCTATGTCACAAGATAATGCTTTATCTTACTTATTAACAGGTCGTGCATTATCCTCTGAAAATACTGGTTCCAGTGCTTCTTTAGGCGCTGCTTTAATCAGTATGAGTCTATCAAAAACAGGGAAAATGGTAGGACAAATTGGCGAAACTTTCGGCATCAAAAACCTTAATTTAGAAACGCAAGGATTAGGCGATCAATCACAAGTCGTAGTAAGCGGCTATATAACACCTCGCTTGCAAGTCAAATATGGTGTTGGATTGTTCGAACCGTTAGCAGAATTGACGCTTCGCTATCGCTTATTGCCAAAATTATATTTACAATCAGTATCTGGAACATCACAAACTGTTGATCTTCTATACCAATTTGAACATTAAGACACACAGGTAAATTATTATGAAAGAAATCGCCGTCGTAGATCTCGGATCAAACAGTTTCCATATGATTGTTGCCCGCATTGTCAACGGCTCAATCCAAATTCTTTCCAGACTAAAACAAAAAGTACAATTAGCCGAAGGATTAGATAAAGATCAAGTTCTAAGCCAACAAGCCATTGATCGTGGTGTTGCTTGTCTTGCGCTTTTTTCTGAACGTTTACAAGGATTCCCAGCGGAAAATGTTCAAGTTATTGGTACTTACACATTACGTCGTGCAGTCAATAGTGACGAATTTTTACAACAAGCGGCGCGTGTTTTCCCTTATAAAATTAATATCATTTCTGGACAGCAAGAAGCGAAATTGATTTATGCTGGTGTTTCACATACACAGCCAGAAAAAGGTCGGAAATTAGTGATTGATATCGGTGGCGGTTCAACTGAAATGATTATTGGAGATGATTTCACACCATTAATTGCCGAAAGCCGTCATATGGGTTGTGTCAGTTTTGCCAAACGCTTCTTTGCTGATGGCAAATTAAGTGCTGAACGCTTCCAGCAAGCTAAGCAATGTGCTTTGGAAAAAATTGAAGATCTTGCTTGGGAATATCGCCAATTGGGTTGGGAAGCGACTTTAGGTTCATCTGGTACAATCAAAACTGTCAGTGAAGTGTTGCTCGCGTTACATTTTAAAGATGGTTTAATTACGTTGCCGCGCTTAAATGAATTAGTAGAACGTACGCTAAAAGCAGAACATTTTAGCCAAATTCATTTACCGGGATTACATCATAATCGTATTGACGTCTTTGTCCCTGGTCTAGCGATTCTCGTTGCCCTATTTGAAAACTTCCAGATTAAAGCAATGCGCTACTCAGACGGTGCGGTGCGAGAAGGAGTAATGTATAACTTTGAAGATAAATTTAGAGTAAGTAATATTCGCGAACGTACCGTTAATAGTTTAAATCAACAATTTAATCTCGATCGTGAACAGGCAGCACGAGTTGCGCATATTGCACAAATGTTGGCAAATCAATTTAACTCATGGAAAGAAGAAAAATTCGCTTATGAATTACGCCAAATCCTTTTCTACGCTGCACTAACCCACGAAGTCGGTATTGTCATTAATCATCGCAATGTACAAAAACATTCTGCCTATATCTTACAGAATACTGAACTACCCGGTTTCGATAGTGAACAACAGCGTTTACTCGCTATTTTGGCACGATTCCATACTGGTATTTTTAGAATTGCAGATATTCCTGATTGTTATCGCTATAACAATGAAGATGTGTTAGCGCTGATTTTATTGCTACGTTTTGCTGTTCTATTTAATAAAACACGACAAGCCACTGAACAAGCTGAAATTAGTTTATCTACTAACTCGACACAAAAATGGCAGTTACTCTTTCCAACCAATTATCTTGCGCGTAATCCACTGCTACAAACGGAATTACAACAAGAGCAAAAATTCCTTGCTTCGCTAGGAATTACATTAAGCTACTATTAGCGCATAAAAAAGCACTACACTTATTATCAGTCGTAGTGCTTTTTACTAATTTTACTCCAAACCAGACTCAACCGGTAAATCAGCTTTAACCCAAGCGTCAAATCCACCTCTAACGCTATATACTTCATCAAAACCTTGTTCGACTAAGAATTGCGCCACATTGCGGCTGCTGTTACCATGATAACAAATTACCACGATCGGAACATCAAAGTCATAACGATCGCAAAACTCACCATAACTTTGATTAGTTAAATGAAAAGCATCTTGAGGATGACTATAAGAAAAACGTTGGATATCTCGTACATCAACTAATGCAACTTGCTGTTGTTGAATTAATTGCCAAGCATCAACTGCTTCAATCTCTTTAAACGTTTCTGACATAAATGCTCCTTGTTGATAAAATGGCACTTATTATACTGATCATGAAACAAAACGATAACATTATCCGTAAATTTTTACTTGCCCCAACGGATATTCAACAACAATCATATCCGCCTCACAACGAATCAGAAAAGTCACCTTATTTTGTGTTACTTGAGGTTGGCAAGATTGCTCCAACAATTGCAATGTTTGTTGATTTTCTGCAATTTGTAACGCTTGTGCATATTGCCATAACTTGGCTGTTTGTTGCTGCTGTTGATTTAACCAACGTTGCCCAGTTAATAACATTACTGACAGAAAACTTAATACCACTAGCATTTCCATCAACGTATGCCCTTTCTGGAAATTAGAAATCATGCCAACCTCCTTTTGCCAGTCGCCAATGTGAGAATTGAGCATTCAGACTATTTACAATTGATGAACTAAATTCGATCTTGACCTTATTGCCTAATATAACCTTCTGATCGCTAATAATAGCGCCGACAATTTTCCCTTTTCCGTCTATCTTCAAATCGGCATTACTAATCACAACACCATAAATTGTTCCATCTAATTGCCACACTGTTGGCTGATCAATAATCCATAATAGTGGTTGATGTAACGAGGTATAAATTGGTTCAGCATATACTGGCTGAGTTATCAAATAGTGAGCATTTAAATATTTTGCTCTTGGTTGATTTTGTTTTGCCTTCGGTAACTCAATAAACAGAGCCTCTTTTAAACAATCAACATAAAAAATTGCCGCAGTATGCTTACCCGTTACCGTCAGCTCCTCACTAAATGCACTCTCTTTAGCTGTTGTTGGTTGACAAAGTTGTGCATATTGTTGTTGATATTGACGAAACAATTTCCTTTGCATCGTCAGATCACTATTTCTTGCTAATAAACCGCGTTGATAAAAATGTAAGCTATCTTGATGAAGCCACAACAATAGCAAACTTAAGCTACCTAATACTAATATCGTTAACAAGCTGAAATAGCCTGAATAATAACCTCTCATTCAGCGACCTCATTGAGCAAAGGAACAAGTGCAGTTGCTTGATAACTTAACGTTGGCTCCGAACGCAACGATACTGTTAAACTGATACTAAGTCCTCGCTGTTCAGCCAACCATCGAAAAGCTAACTCTCTCACCACATAACGTTGATCAAAAAATTTTGACCAACCTTTGCTGTAACAACTTGTATTATTTATATGTCGTTGGCAGTTAGTAGTAGTACAATTTTCATTAATCGTTCCTGCAAACATAAATAGCATTTCTAGATTTCCTGCAGCTAACCGATAACCAAACAACTCTTTTTGGATATTTTGACTGTTATTTTGTGCACCCATCGTACAGGCCGTATTGCTATTTTGATTGCCTATGCAGCCATCTTTATTCAGATCATAAAAAAACATAGCGCATTGATAGTAATCTTGCTTCGGTAGATTGAGTGTCAAACTACGTTTTTGCCATTGAAATAGCGATAAATTATGCTGAGATTTTGGGAAATGGTATCCACTGCGGCGCAGATCCTTGCTCATCAGTTGTAACGCACTATGGACAGCCTGTTGTAACTGTAATTGTTGTTGTCGTTGTTCTTGTTGACGATAAAGATACAATACCCAATTCGATAAAATCATCATTAGCAGACAAGCAATTGCCAACGTCACCAACAATTCCGGTAAAGTGACACCCAATAGAAAAGGTGTTGTTTTACGAGGCATAGGATAAACAGGCACTGGTTGTTTCTTGATCATCAACTTTTACCTCACCGAATCCACTGTATTTAAAAACAATTTTTTGAGGCTGATTGCTATTCTGCAGTTGCAAGATAAAACAGCTATTACGCATGGTATTGCGTGTGCTATTAAACACTGTTAAAGGTTGTGGATAAGTGTATTTCGTATGAAAACTGATGTTATTGCTGCTATAAGGAAAATAGACGAGATTATTCGCTTGATTACAAGTAGCTAAATGAAAACAATCACAAGGAGTGGAATTCCCCTTTTCTTGTTGTGCTAATAAACACCAACGGCGACGATCCGGAGAAACGCTTACTCGCAATCCCCAACTTCCCATTGATGTATTTGCTCGTTGTTGCACTTGTGCTAAATATTGTTTTAAACGCCATTGTTCGATATACAGTTTCAATTGCGAATTAAATTGCTGCCAAGTCGGTGTCAGCCATAACCACGATAATGCCAAAATCAAAATCACAGTTAATACTTCAACTAACGTGAATCCAGTATGATATTTCTGCATTATCCTTCTCCTCTATAACGAGGATACAATAATAGACCGCTCAGAAAACCTTTATCGTAAGATGAGTAAATTGTGATGATGCTCGAGGAAATAAAAAAATGCCGCATTCAATTGCGGCATAATGGAGGATTAATCAAGAACACGTAAGTGCGATGTTTTTTTCTCGCTTTTCTTCTCTTTTTTCTGTTCTGTGTCTTGTGAAGTCTTAGGATTATCAACTATCTGATGAAAACCGATTGGTTGTTCAGTATCAAGGTATTCAATATCATACGCATCTTCAGGTTCAAACATCACGCCATCCCCATTTTCACGTGCATAAATCGCCATTGCTGCTCCCAATGGAATCACAATATGGCGAATAACACCTTGAAATCTAGCACTAAAACGAATCTCTTCATTACCTAATGAAAGATTACCTACTGCATTCGGTGATAAATTCAACACAATTTGACCATCACGAACATATTCAACAGGAACATCAACATTCGGATAGTCTGCATCAACGACCAAATAAGGTGTTAATTCGTTATCTACTAACCAATCAAAATAAGCACGTAACAGATATGGTCGTTTTGGTTTTGGCGTAATTGTTGCCATAACTAATCCTTACTTATCATCCATAATATTAAGAGCTGCACTATTTCCTAATGATTTAGCAAAGCTATCACGTGAAAAGACTTTATTCATATAGCCTTTAATTGCTTTACTACCTGCACCACTAAATTCCACACCTAATAATTGCAACTGCCAAAATAATGGCGCTAAATAGCAATCCACCAAACTAAATTCATCGCTCATAAAATAAGTATATTGTGAAAATACTGGCGCTATCGCTAATAACTCTTCTCTCAATTGTTTTTTCGCCGCTGCTGATTCTGGATGAGTTTCATCTTTTGCTTTAGCAAAAAGTGGATACCAGTCATTTTCAATACGCTGCATCAATAAACGACATTGTGCTCTCGCAACTGGATAAACAGGCATCAATGGCGGGTGCGGGAAACGTTCATCAAGATATTCCATAATAATACGTGAATTAAATAGTACTAATTCACGATCAACTAAAGTTGGTAAACTACCAGTTGGATTGAGTTCTAATAAATCTTCTGAGATGTCGCCTGGTTCGATATTTTCAATTTCATAGGCTACGCCTTTTTCGGCTAAAACAATTTTGACTTGATGGCTATAAATATCATTTTTATCTGAAAAAAGGGTCATGATTGAACGTCTATTCGCTGCTACCGTCATTTATTCCTCCGCTAATTATGGGTTAATGCCAGCTACCCAGAAAAATCAAAAAATTTGACCGTCTATTCTAGCATATTTTGTCATCATACTGTTATAGCTAATTTAGACTACTTGGTAATTCCATACTGACGTAATTTATTCGCAATGGCAGTATGTGAAATACCTAGATGTTGCGCCAATTTTCTGGTACTCGGATATTCTGCATAAAACTTTTGCAAAATTGCCGCTTCAAAACGTCCTAACATTTCCTCTAAAGTGACGCCCTCAAATTGCTCCAAATTAAAATTACTAATCATACGATCTTGTAAATGTAAGCCTGCAATCTGTAACTGCCCATTTTCTACTAACGAACAAGCACGATACAGTGCGTTATAAAGCTCCCGTACATTGCCAGCCCAAGCATACTTTTGTAAAAAGGCAATAAACTCTGTTGAATAGTGCGGTTGAGGAATCCCTAATTCAGCAGCAATATGTTTCACAAATTGTGCAACTAATCCTGGGATATCTTCTTGTCGTTCTCGCAATGGTGGAATCGTTAATGCTAGCACATTTAGACGATGATACAGATCCTCTCGCAAGACACCTTGCTCAACATAAGTTGATAACGGCTCTTGTGTAGTACAAATCACCCTAACATTAACATAATGTTCTTGTTCTTCACCGACCCGACGGAAAGTACCATCATGTAGAAAACGTAATAATTTTGCCTGCATTGGCAAAGATAATTCAGCAATGTTATCTAACAGCACTGTACCTTGATCCGCATATTCAAAAAAGCCAATACTTTGACGCTCATTGGTATGATAACCAAACATCTCTGCTTCGGTATCCTCTGGCGGTAATCCAGCACAATTTACAGCAATAAATTTTTGATCACGACGATTGCTTAGATTGTGGCACGCCTTGGCAATAAACTCCTTACCTGTACCCGTTTCCCCTTGGATCAATAAAGGTGCATCAGAAAATGCGAATTTTTTCGCTAATTCGACTAATTCTGCCATTTTTCTACTTTTTGCCACCACTTCAGCAAAAGTATTGCTGTGATAAGCATTAAATTGTTGCGGATCAATACGTAACATATCAAAGGATTGCAAGGTAACCACACTACCCACAAATACTTGGTCAGTTTCCTTAAAAGTTAAGGGCAATACATCCATGCGCCATTGTTGATCATCTAATTGAATTTGGTAGGAAAGTGCAGTTGATAAATGATCTTGTTGTGATTGTTGTAGGAAATCTTTATACCAAGTGGCTTGTTGTAATAAAGGCAGCGCATCCGCTAATAGAGAATTTTGCAAGGAGAGTGCTTTAGGCTTTTTTTCTTGCAAATAGGGTAATAATAGTTTGCTAGCTAATTGATTAGCGAATTCAATTTTACCCGCCAAATCAATCGATAAAATCGGGTGTGGTAATGATTCAAATAAAGCATTTAATTCAATCGCTTTGCGTTCGTAAGGTAGGTAATCTAAACGTGAAACTGCGCTAACACCAGCAATATCGCGTAACTTGTCGATCAAATATTCTGTTTGAAACGCTGCAATGTCTTCAATCTTCAAATAGATGAAGCCATTTTTATCAACTTTTTTTAACTCAATCCCTTCTAAGTTGATTTGCTCTTTTGCTAATAAATCAAGAACTTCTTTTGCGACACCAATTCGATCAACACAAGCTATTGCAAAACGCATTATCTGCCTCCTTATTTCTGTACTGCGCTATCATACATTGTAGCTGTACAGAAATAAAGACAGCGTAAAGAAAAGTTTACGAATTTTCAACCACTTGCAATAAATCAGCAATACGTGGAATTTGATAAGTCGGTTTAATTTCGGTTAGATTTTCACGTCCATGATCTAACCAACAGGTATCTAAGCCGACATTATTACCGCCTAAAATATCCGACTCTAAAGTATCACCAACAACTAACACTTGTTTCGTATCTTTAGGACTGGCCAGCTCCAACGCATGGCGGAAAAATTGTGGATTTGGTTTAGATACGCCAATCTCTTCTGAAACGACAACAAACTCAAAATAATCACTTAATCCTGTTTTATTAAGGCGTAATTGCTGCATTGCCGTAAAACCATTGGTAATAATGGCTAATTTAGACCGTTGATGTAATCGTTGTAACATTTCCACGACACCATCCAACGGACGACACACCTCTGCCATTGATAATAAAAAACCATGATTTAGATCAGCTGGTTTTACCGCTAAACGTTTACCCCATTCCGCAAAACGACTCTCTTGCAAGGTTTTCGCATCAATCTTGCCATCTTGATAAGCTACCCATAATGGCTTATTAAGCTGTTGATATTCTTTAAAATCTTCTTCAGTAAAATCAACATTATAGTGTGCAAACAGTTGCTTCAATCCAGCAAATGAATCAAACGAGAATAGGGTTTCATCAGCATCAAACAAAATCCAGTTATATTTCATTTTCTTCTCTATTTAATACTATTTTTAATTCTTCCGTTGTCGTACAGCTTTTAATTTTGTCAAATAAAGCCGCTGCTTCAATATAATCTTTCAGCAAAAATCTTAACCACTGCTTAATTCTTGCTAAATGATAAAAACCACTATCCCACTGATTTTCTACCTGACTATAATGTTGCAACAACTCCACCACATAACGCCAAGCTAACGGTGCCGCTTGATGTTTAATTACTTCACTCAAATTGGGAATTTGCAAAGCACCACGAGCAACCATTAAATCGCTACAACCTGTAATGTCTAAACAACTTTTCGCATCTTGCCAGTTAAAAATTTCACCATTGGCGATCACAGGAATCGACAGGTATTGACGAATTTCTCCAATTTTTTGCCAATCAATACGGTCAGCACGATAACCATCCATTTTAGTGCGGCCATGCACTGCAATTTTATCAGCGCCACCTTGCTGCACTGCATCCGCAATATCTAAGGCAAATGTCTTTTCTTCCCAGCCTAAACGAATTTTTACACTTAATGTTTGCGAAGTTCCAATTGCTGCACGAATCGCTTTTGTCGCCTGATAAATTAATTCTGGTTGCTTTAATAAACTGGCGCCACCACAGCTACCATTGACTGTTTTTGATGGACAACCACAGTTGAGATCTATGCCATGTGATCCTAAGTTAATTGCCAAATGTGCATTTTCCGCCAACCATTCTGGCTCTTGCCCCAATAATTGCACTCTTACAGGCGTTCCGCTTGCAGTGTAGCCTTGATTTTGCAATTCCGGACAAAGGCGATAATAAACTTTCTTTGGTAAACATTGATTAACCACTCTGACAAATTCCGAAACACAGAGATCATAGCAGTTAAATGTGGTTAATAATTGGCGCATAAACGGATCCAATACGCCTTGCATTGGAGCTAAAATTACGCGCATTTTTTATCTGGTCTTTGCCAATAGAACAACATTAATGCCGTTATTGCACCCAAAGTATCTGCCAACATATCTTTTTGTGCATCCCAAATATCACCTTGAGAACCTAAGAAAGCAATTCCTGCATCTCCGCCTTCTTGTACTGCATATTGCCACTCAATAATCTCATAAGCAGCCGCAATACTCATTATTGAGAACAGACCAAATAAACCAGCAGTAATCACATTCGCCCAACGTTTACGCACTAATAATTCAGCAATCGGAAAACTATAAAAACCAATAATATAATGTGCAACGCGGTCAAAATGGTTGCGGCCGTCACCTAACCAACCTGATAACAACTCACTTCCCCAAGTAAAAGGAACTCGTTCAAAAGTATAATGCGCACCAATAGTGTGCATAATTAGCCAACCACTCATTAGTACATAAGCTAAAGTACTAAATTGAAATTTAGGATAAGCGACAATTAATAACAAAAACACCAATATTACCGGCACCATTTCGGCAATCCAAACTTCTCGCGAATAAGGTTGGATAAATGACCAAATCATTAAAGCAGCAATAAAAATTGCTAAAATTTTGGGAAATATTGGTGTTGATTTCATTATTTCTTCCACCCTTTTACTTTACAAATCAAATCATAAGCAGCTTGAATTTGTTGTGCTTTTTCTTTTGCCATTTCCATCATCTCTTCTGGTAAGCCTTTCGCGACTAATTTATCTGGATGATGTTCATTCATTAATTTACGATAAGCACGTTTTACCACTTCACGTTCATCATTAGCAGACACACCCAGTACTCGATAGGCATCTTCTAATGTTGGGCCTGATGAACTTTGTCTTGCCCCTTGATAACCGCCACCAGATTGTTGTTGATAACCTTGCTGTTGGTATTGCTGATATTGATAGTAAAAGCCACCACCTTGCGAGAATTGGCGCGCCGCATAAATCATTGCCAGCATTTGCTCAAATTGGAAAGAAGAATAGCCAAGTTCTTCAGCAACAATAAACAACACTTCTTTCTCATTTGGGTGTAATTCTTGATCACTCAACGCCACTTGAATTTGGATTTCTAAGAACATTCTCAACAGATCTTTGCGTTCACCACAACCAACACGAAACTCTCTAATCGCTTGACGAATTGGAAAATCTGTTGCTTTACCACGAGTAAAAGCTTCTTGTGCTAATTGACGTTGATCTGCACTTAGTTGCATACGATCCATAATTGCAGTAGCCAATTGGATATCTTCGTTGGTAACTCTGCCTTTTGCTTTACTTAAATGTCCCATTACCGCAAAAGTAGTCTGCATAAATAGCGACTGACGTGATACCTTGTGGCCAAATAAAGAAGAGGCTACATTGCCTAATTCATATAATTTTTTATCTGCTAAATGGCCTAAAAATGCGCCAAAAATTGCCCCAAAAAAACCACCGAATTTAAAACCAACAATTACACCTATTAATTTACCGATAAAATTCATATTTTTCCTTTTTTCGCGAGGTCAAGAAATTCGCTATTCTACTCCACAATCTATCATCGTGGAATGAAATAACACTGAAAGATTTAGCTTATTTCGACTTAAATTTGTCAATAAAAAGAATGCAAGCAATTATAGCTAGAGAAAATTAGAATTTTTATAGTAATCAGTTTGTATGATTTTATAAGATAAAAGGGATCGGGAAATTAATCATACTCTTTAAAAAGAGCCGAAATTTCCTCTTGAGTAAAACCCCGCGAATAAAGATAACGCCACATTTTCTGTTTCGTTTTTAATTCTTTTTCTTCTGCATAATCAGGATATTTTTTACACAGAACTTGTTTAGCTAATGCAAACCAATCAATTTCATTTTGCGCTAATACATGCTGCAAAACCTCATTTTGGATACCTTTTTGTTGCATTTCTTGCTTAATTCGTTGCAAGCCATAGCCTTTTTGCACACGTGATAACAAAAAATGTTCACAAAAACGTAAATCGCTTTGCCAATTACGCGCTTGGCATTTCGCAATTACCTCTTCAATTTCTTGTGCAGAAAAGTTTTTTGCCTGCATTTTACAGCGCAACTCATATTCACTGTAATCACGAATAGCCAATAACTTTAGTACATAAGCAAGAGCAAGATTATCATTCATATTATTGAGAAATAAGAGATTAGCTAATTTGATTTCTATTAATCTTCTCTGCCATCAACGGCAGAGAAGATGATATTGATATAATTAATTTGCTAGTTCTTTGGCAAGCAATACAAAACTATCTAACATTGAATTTAGAATTATTCACTAAAATCTAACGCATCATCATCTTGTGAATCAGCTTCATCAGCAACTAACAATTGATCTGGATTAGATAATAATTCCTCACGCAATTTGCGTTCTAATTCATTAGCAACTTCCGGATGTTCTGCCAACCATTTCATTGCATTAGTACGTCCTTGACCAATTTTCTCATCATCAATTGAATACCATGCACCGGATTTGTTCACTAATTTATGTTTCACGCCTAATTCAATTAACTCACCTGTTTTAGAAATTCCTTCACCATAGAGAATTTGGAATTCAGCTTGTCTAAACGGCGCTGCTACTTTATTTTTCACTACTTTAACACGAGTTTCACTACCAATAACTTCATCGCCATCAGTAATTGAACCAGTACGACGAATATCTAAACGCACAGACGCATAGAATTTTAATGCGTTACCGCCTGTTGTGGTTTCAGGGTTACCAAACATCACACCAATTTTCATACGAATTTGGTTAATAAAGACTACTAAGCAATTTGCTGCTTTAATATGTCCGGTTAATTTACGTAATGCTTGTGACATCAAACGTGCTTGCAAGCCCATATGAGAATCTCCCATATCGCCTTCAATTTCCGCTTTTGGTGTTAATGCCGCTACTGAGTCAATAATAATCACATCAACTGCACCAGAACGTACTAACGCATCACAAATTTCTAATGCTTGCTCACCATGGTCAGGTTGCGACACAAGCAACGATTGTACATCAACCCCTAATTTAGAAGCGTAGATAGGATCTAATGCATGTTCTGCATCGATAAATGCACAAGTTTTACCCTCTTTTTGTGCTTGAGCAATAACAGATAATGTTAATGTTGTTTTACCGGAAGATTCAGGTCCAAAAATCTCAACGATACGTCCCATTGGTAAACCGCCAATTCCTAATGCAACATCTAGCCCTAATGAACCAGTTGAAATTGCTTCCACATCTAGGGTTTGAGTGTCACCAAGACGCATAATAGATCCTTTACCAAATTGTTTTTCAATTTGACCTAATGCTGCCGCAAGTGCTTTTTCTTTTTGTTCATTCATACCAAAATCTTTCATTTTTATTGCCTTCGTCATTATTTAAAGGGAAATTTACTGTCGTGTATTATACTGTATAATTATACAGTATCAAGCACTTTATTTTGCTACTTCTCGAAAATGCGATCTTACTTCCAAATCTCGATCTTTTTCAAAATTTATTACCAATTTACAGCAACAGAAATTTGTTAACTTTCGCTTTACGCCGTCATCTTTTATACTATCAACCGCAATCAAGCAAGGATAAATTATGATGACGTTAGACAGTGACCTTTCTTCTTACACCCCAATGATGCAGCAATATCTACAAATAAAAGCAGAATATCCTGATATTTTACTGTTTTATCGTATGGGGGATTTTTATGAGCTCTTTTTTGAAGATGCTAAACGTGCATCTGAATTATTAGATATTACCCTCACTAAACGAGGAAGATCTGTTGGTGAACCTATTCCGATGGCGGGCGTACCTTATCATGCTGTTGAAGGTTATCTAGCTAAATTAGTGCAATTAGGTGAATCTGTCGCAATTTGTGAGCAAATTGGCGATCCAGCAACGACGAAAGGCCCTGTTGAACGACAAATCGTCCGCATTGTAACCCCGGGAACAATCAGTGATGAAGCGCTACTTCCTGAGCGCCAAGACAACTTAATCGCTTGTATCTATCAAGAAAAGAAATTGTTTGGTTTAGCTACCCTTGATATGAGTTCAGGTCGTTTTCAAATCAGTGAACATACCAATGAAGCCAGTGTAACAGCGGAATTACAACGTATTATGCCGGTTGAAATTTTATATCCTGAAAATTTCGCTGCGATGTCACTGCTTGAACACCATAAAGGCTTACGCCGTCGTCCGATTTGGGAATTTGAACTAGTCACTGCGATAAAATTATTAAATAAACAGTTTGGCACACAAGATCTCAAAGGGTTTGGTGTTGAAAAAGCCATTGTTGCGCTATGTGCGGCAGGTTGCTTATTGCAATATGCAAAAGAAACACAAAGAACAGCTTTACCACATATTAATGCTATTAGCTTAGCGCAAGAAAGCGATTTTATTATTATTGACGTCGCCTCACGTCGCAATTTAGAACTAACGCAAAATCTAGCTGGTGGTACGGAAAATACGCTTGCCGCTGTGTTGGATTACTGCAACACACCAATGGGAAGCCGACTATTAAAACGTTGGATTCATCAACCATTACGCCAATGTGAAAAGTTACTGAAACGACAAAATGCGGTAAAACAATTACTTAATACTGAACTATATTCAGCATTAAAACCTTTCTTACAACAAATTGGCGATATGGAACGGATTTTAGCACGTGTTGCCTTGCGTTCTGCTAGACCTCGTGATCTGACACGCCTACGCCATGGTTTAGGACAAATCCCGGATATTCTTTCTTTGTTACAACAGCATAATGACGGTCAATTCGATACATTATTAGGACAAATTAAAGATTTTACCGAGTTATACCAATTATTAAGCAAAGCGATTATAGACACACCACCATTACTCATTCGTGATGGCGGCGTCATTGCTCCCGGATATAACGCTGAATTAGACGAATGGCGAGATTTAGCCAGCGGTGCTACTCAATTTTTAGAAAATTTAGAAATAAGAGAACGTCAAGCTACCGGTATTGATTCACTAAAAATTGGTTTTAACGCAGTACATGGCTACTATATCCAAATTAGTCGAGGGCAAGCTGAAAAAGCACCTGCACATTATGTGCGCCGTCAAACCCTAAAAAACGCCGAACGTTTTATTATTCCTGAATTAAAGAATCATGAAGATAAAGTCTTAAAAGCACAAGGTGCAGCGTTAGCTTTAGAAAAACAACTTTATGAAGAACTGTTCGATTTAGTGTTACCACATCTTGCTGATCTACAATTGACCAGTTTGGCGTTAGCTGAATTAGATGTCTTGGCTAACTTAGCCGAACGTGCCGAAACCTTAAATTATGTCGCGCCAACATTCAGCAAACAAATTGAAATTAAGATTGAAGGTGGCCGCCATCCTGTGGTTGAAACTGTTTTACAACAACCTTTTATTTCCAACCCATTACAACTTAATCAACAACGCCATTTATTAATTATTACTGGCCCTAATATGGGTGGGAAAAGTACCTATATGCGTCAAACAGCATTGATTGCATTAATGGCTTATATAGGCAGTTTCGTTCCTGCTGAATCAGCAATGATTGGTCCGCTCGATCGTATTTTCACTCGTATTGGTGCTTCGGATGATCTTGCTTCTGGACGTTCTACTTTTATGGTGGAAATGAGTGAAATGGCAAATATTTTGCACCAAGCTACAAATCATAGTTTAGTGTTAATTGATGAAATTGGGCGAGGAACCTCAACCTACGATGGTTTATCTTTAGCCTGGGCTTGTGCTGAATGGTTAGCAACAGAGTTACGTTCACTCACCTTGTTTGCAACTCACTATTTTGAGCTTACCGCGCTACCTGATCAATTAAGCGGATGTATGAACATTCACCTTGACGCAAAAGAACATGGTGATACGATTGCATTTATGCATTCAGTTCAAGACGGTGCAGCAAGCAAAAGTTATGGCTTAGCGGTGGCACAACTAGCTGGCGTGCCTCGCCCAGTAATCCAATTAGCCAAAAACAAACTAAAACAATTAGAAACCTTATCTAAACACAATACGCAATCTAATTTACAAACTGAATTAGATTTTGCTGCTGAACCTGTTGTTGATGAACGTACCCAAGCGCTTGTACAGTATCTTGCGAGTTTAGATCCTGATGAATTAACGCCAAAACAAGCATTAGCGGAACTTTATCAATTAAAGAAATTACAACAATCTTAAACACAACATAGGGAGTATTTATGCCAGTTAATCTACGTCAACGCCACTTTTTGCGCTTATTAGATTTTACCCCACAAGAAATTCAATTCTTATTGGATTTATCAGCTGAATTAAAAAAAGCAAAATATACTGGTACCGAACAACCTCGTTTGAAAGGGAAAAATATCGCTCTAATCTTTGAAAAAACTTCAACTCGTACACGCTGTGCTTTTGAAGTTGGTGCTTTCGATCAAGGCGCTAATGTTTCTTATATTGGGCCAAGCGGTTCACAAATTGGACACAAAGAGAGTATGAAAGATACTGCTCGTGTTTTAGGTAGAATGTATGACGCTATTCAATATCGCGGTTATGGGCAAGAGTTAGTCGAAACATTGGCGCAATATTCTGGTGTTCCTGTTTGGAATGGTTTAACAGATGAATTTCACCCAACACAAATTCTGGCAGATTTTCTCACAATGTTAGAACATGGCAAAGGTAAACGTTTAGATCAAATGAAACTCGCTTATCTCGGTGATGCCCGCAATAATATGGGTAACTCATTCGTTGAAGGCGCTGCATTAATGGGATTAGATTTACGCCTTGTTGCACCAAAACAATTTTTTCCAGAACAAAAATTATTAGACGAAGTGGCAGACATTGCTAAACAAACTGGTGCAAAAATAACCTGTACCGAGGACGTTGCTGCTGGCGTCAAAGATGTTGATTTTATTTATACAGATATTTGGGTATCTATGGGTGAGCCTGAAAGTGCTTGGGCAGAACGCATCGAATTAATGAAACCATATCAAGTAAATGCAGAATTAATGGCATTAACCTGCAATCCAGAAGTAAAATTTATGCACTGTTTACCATCTTTCCACGATGAGAACACTACTATCGGTAAAGAAATTGCGGCGAAATATGGCTTAAAAGGTTTAGAAGTTACAGACGAAGTTTTTGAATCATCAGCCTCTATCGTATTTGACGAAGCTGAAAATCGTATGCACACTATTAAAGCTGTTATGGTCGCCACTTTAGCTTAATCACATTAATTCATTTATAAGGAGTCATTATGACAAAAGTTATTCATACAGAGAAAGCACCTGCCGCTATCGGGCCTTATGTACAAGCTGTTGATCTTGGCAATATTGTTCTTACTTCTGGACAAATTCCAGTGAATCCAGCAACAGGAGAAATTCCAACTGACATTGTTGCTCAAGCAAGACAATCATTAGAAAATATCAAAGCCATTGTTGAACAAGCCGGTCTGAAAGTGGCTGATATTGTTAAAACGACTGTTTTTGTGAAAGATTTAAATCAATTTGCTACCATAAACGCAGAATACGAACGTTTTTTCACAGAAAATAACCATCCGAATTTCCCTGCTCGTTCTTGCGTTGAAGTAGCAAGATTACCAAAAGATGTTGGTATTGAAATCGAAGCCATTGCAGTTAGAAAATAATGTTTAATTGCTAATGGCACTAATGCTTTCCTATTGATGGGAAAGCATTTTTTTGTTGTCTAGTATCCTGATTTACTTTATCTCTCCCTTCAAATTCTCACTATCAATTTTTATTAGAAAACAATTACTGATAAATTTACTAGACGATCGGTCTAATTTTAGGTATTATTACAACATCAAGTAACAAAATTAAAATGATCTATCGTAGTAAATAAAAACAACTTATCTAGGTAATCAAAATGAAAACCACTAATGATACAAAACAGCATATTATCAACACTGGTATTATTTTATTTGCCCAAAAAGGATTTTCCGCTGTTGGTCTAGCTGAAATTCTGAAAGAAGCAGAAGTGCCAAAAGGTTCGTTCTATCACTACTTTGCGTCCAAAGAGGCATTTGGGCAAGCCGTATTACAAAACTACTTTGAGAATTATTGCCAACGATTACAGTCTTTATTTGAGGATACATCACTTACGATTCCAGAAAGATTATTAGAGTACTGGCAACGTTGGCAAAAATTAGAATGTGAACAAAATGGTTGTTTAGTAGTAAAACTCAGTGCAGAAGTAGCGGATCTCTCAGAACTAATGCGCACTACATTGCAACAAGGATGTCAAAACATTCTCAATATACTGGAAAACCATATCAAAACAGGACAAAACAGTAACTGTTTACCGAAAACACTCTCTGCTCAGACATTAGCCACAACCTTATATTATCTTTGGCTTGGTGCTAGCTTGCACAGACGTTTAACACAAGATAACAGCTGTTTTGCAATAGTAACGCAACAAACTAACTGGCTTTTATCAATTTAGTTTTAATCTATTATTTTTTAAGGAGTAACAATGAAAATTTTTTATCAAACAACGGCAACCGCAACAGGTGGACGCAATGGTACAACAACTTTAGATGATGGTTCATTATCCTTTGACTTGGCAATCCCTAATAGCGGGAAAACTGGTGCTAATCCTGAACAATTATTTGCTCTTGGTTATGCAGCTTGCTTTGACAGCGCATTAAATCTCACAGCAAAACAAATGCAATTACCACTTACAAAAAGCCGTACATCAGTACAAATCGGTATAGGTATGGTAGAAAATGGAGCTTATCAACTAGAAGCGAATATTACAGTCCATATATCTGGCTTAAAGCAAGAAGAAGCACAAACTCTCATAGAAAAAACGCATCTTGTTTGTCCTTATTCTAATGCAACACGTGGCAACATTAATGTGCAACTAACAGTAATTACAGAATAAGAGGTTATCATGAAAGCAGCTATTTACTCTCAATTTGGTGATCCAGAAACTGTTATTCATTGTACTGAAACTGAAAAGCCTACTCCTCAGGAAAATGAAGTACTAATTAAAATGCACTTATCCCCTATTCATAACCACGATCTATGGACTATTCGTGGCAATTATGGTTATAAACCAAACTTACCAGCTATTGCAGGCACTGAGGCTGTTGGGACTATCGTAGAAAATGGTAGTGGAGTAACTCATCTCTCTATTGGACAGAGAGTTAGTGTTGCAAATATCCAAAATACTTGGGCAGAATATTTCACTGTTTCCGCACAACAAGTAGTACCAATACCCGATACACTACCAGATGAAATTGCCGCACAAGTGATTGCTATGCCTTTTAGTTGTCTAACACTTCTTGAATTTATCAATGCTAAAGCTGATGAATGGATTATTTTAAATGCAGCTAATGGTACTGTTGGTAAAACAACTGCTTTATTAGCTCAAGCTCGTGGTATTAATGTTATCAATTTAATCCGTCGTCATAGTGACATTACTCATCTTAATGCTCATGTACGGTAAGGAAGCAAGCAACCGAAAACAAGAGATAGACCGCCAGCACTACACTATTCCGAACCAAAGACCAAAAGATAAGCATTGTGGGAAAATCTAAACTTTTGGATTTTCCTACAATGCCAACTACGGCGGAATCCCTCCCACTCCTTATATCTTTCTGTATACATTGAATTTGTATTTAGTAAAATGCAGACAACACCACGGATCGGCTTTTGGTTGGACAATTCCAACCAAACACCACAGCAGACAGCAGAAAACATTCTGAACGCTAGGAAGCCGGTATGATTGTTACATATAAGGGGAAGAAAAATTTCTTTTAGGTACTTGCTTTCCTAAAACTGATGTGATACAATGATTTAATCCAGAAAAGGAGTAAAAAATATGCGGCAAGGTATTCTTAAATAAAACTATAATCAAATAGTGGGAACAAAGGATTATGATAGCTCCTTTTGTAGGGGCTTAGTTTTTTGTACCCAATTTAAGAATACTTTTGCCTTATCAATTTTGACATATCCCCAAAAACAGCAATCACAAACAGGTGTATGCTGTATATGTGTATGTCCGCAACTTATAATCCCCAGTGGTAAAAGTATTTTACTGCTGGGGATTTTTATGCCCTTTGGGGCTGTAAAGGGAGGACAATCACATGAAAATAATCAATATTGGAATTCTTGCCCATGTAGACGCTGGAAAGACGACCTTGACGGAGAGCCTGCTATATGCCAGCGGAGCCATTTCAGAACCGGGGAGCGTCGAAAAAGGGACAACGAGGACGGACACCATGTTTTTGGAGCGGCAGCGTGGGATTACCATTCAAGCGGCAGTCACTTCCTTCCAGTGGCACAGATGTAAAGTTAACATTGTGGATACGCCCGGCCACATGGATTTTTTGGCGGAGGTGTACCGCTCTTTGGCTGTTTTAGATGGGGCCATCTTGGTGATCTCCGCTAAAGATGGCGTGCAGGCCCAGACCCGTATTCTGTTCCATGCCCTGCGGAAAATGAACATTCCCACCGTTATCTTTATCAACAAGATCGACCAGGCTGGCGTTGATTTGCAGAGCGTGGTTCAGTCTGTTCGGGATAAGCTCTCCGCCGATATTATCATCAAGCAGACGGTGTCGCTGTCCCCGGAAATAGTCCTGGAGGAAAATACCGACATAGAAGCATGGGATGCGGTCATCGAAAATAACGATGAATTATTGGAAAAGTATATCGCAGGAGAACCAATCAGCCGGGAAAAACTTGCGCGGGAGGAACAGCAGCGGGTTCAAGACGCCTCCCTGTTCCCAGTCTATCATGGCAGCGCCAAAAATGGCCTTGGCATTCAACCGTTGATGGATGCGGTGACAGGGCTGTTCCAACCGATTGGGGAACAGGGGGGCGCCGCCCTATGCGGCAGCGTTTTCAAGGTTGAGTACACCGATTGCGGCCAGCGGCGTGTCTATCTACGGTTATACAGCGGAACGCTGCGCCTGCGGGATACGGTGGCCCTGGCCGGGAGAGAAAAGCTGAAAATCACAGAGATGCGTATTCCATCCAAAGGGGAAATTGTTCGGACAGACACCGCTTATCAGGGTGAAATTGTTATCCTTCCCAGCGACAGCGTGAGGTTAAACGATGTATTAGGGGACCAAACCCGGCTCCCTCGTAAAAGGTGGCGCGAGGACCCCCTCCCCATGCTGCGGACGACGATTGCGCCGAAAACGGCAGCGCAAAGAGAACGGCTGCTGGACGCTCTTACGCAACTTGCGGATACTGACCCGCTTTTGCGTTGCGAAGTGGATTCCATCACCCATGAGATCATTCTTTCTTTTTTGGGCCGGGTGCAGTTGGAGGTTGTTTCCGCTTTGCTGTCGGAAAAATACAAGCTTGAAACAGTGGTAAAGGAACCCTCCGTCATTTATATGGAGCGGCCGCTCAAAGCAGCCAGCCACACCATCCATATCGAGGTGCCGCCCAACCCGTTTTGGGCATCCATAGGACTGTCTGTTACACCACTCTCGCTTGGCTCCGGTGTACAATACGAGAGCCGGGTTTCGCTGGGATACTTGAACCAGAGTTTTCAAAACGCTGTCAGGGATGGTATCCGTTACGGGCTGGAGCAGGGCTTGTTCGGCTGGAACGTAACGGACTGTAAGATTTGCTTTGAATACGGGCTTTATTACAGTCCGGTCAGCACGCCGGCGGACTTCCGCTCATTGGCCCCGATTGTATTGGAACAGGCATTGAAGGAATCGGGGACGCAGCTGCTGGAACCTTATCTCTCCTTCATCCTCTATGCGCCCCAGGAATACCTTTCCAGGGCTTATCATGATGCACCGAAATACTGTGCCACCATCGAAACGGCCCAGGTAAAAAAGGATGAAGTTGTCTTTACTGGCGAGATTCCCGCCCGCTGTATACAGGCATACCGTACTGATCTGGCCTTTTACACCAACGGGCGGAGCGTATGCCTTACAGAGCTGAAAGGATATCAGGCCGCTGTCGGTCAGCCGGTCATCCAGCCCCGCCGTCCAAACAGCCGCCTGGACAAGGTGCGCCATATGTTTCAGAAGGTAATGTAAAGATACATAATCGTCAAGACGGCAACAATCAGAAGTTATGGAGGGTAACAATGGAATATAGTAAGGAAGATTTAATGGAAGCAAAAAAGCAAATTTGGGGAGTGGGAGAGAACATGGGAACAGAGGAAAGTAAAAAAATCTGGGAGGAGAACGCACAATTTTGGGATAATGCAATGGGTGACGAATCTAATGAATTTCACAGAGAGGTAGTGCGTCCCAAAGTAACGGAACTTCTATCTCCTAATCCTGCGGATTACATTTTGGATATTGCGTGTGGCAATGGAAATTATTCTTCGTATCTTGCACAAAGAGGCGCTTCGGTTGTCGCTTTTGATTACAGCAAAAAAATGATAGAATTGGCTAAAAGACGGCAATCACAATATGCAAAACAAATTGAATTTTGTGTGGCGGATGCGACCGATAGAAAAAGTATATTAGAATTAAAAAGAAATCGAGCCTTTACGAAAGCAGTTTCTAATATGGCAATTATGGATATTACGGATATTGAACCACTTCTTATGGCTGTTTATGAACTGTTGCAGGAAAGCGGAATTTTTGTCTTTGCAACGCAACACCCTTGTTTTGTCACGTTGACTGAAAAATATATGACACCGCACAGTTACTATGATATAGCGATTGAAGGGCAACCGAAAGAGCAGATTTATTATCATCGTTCCATACAAGATATTTTTAACCTTTGTTTTAGAGCTGGATTTGTCATTGATGGATTTTATGAAGAATGTTTTAAAACCAACAAAGAAATTCCTATGGTAATGATAGTAAGGCTTAAGAAGGTAAAACGTGATAGCTTAAAATAAATTCAAGTTTGTCGGGTAAATAGCAAACCCAGCCGAGCCAGTCAACGGTCAAGATGAACGGCGCATATGCGCAGCCGTTGACAGCCCCGCCCGCCTTTGCTGGTAGGCAATCAAGGGGCGACAGCAAGAAGTGCCACCGCCCCGCACTATTATTCAGAAAGGGGAATTTCCATGACCGACCAGATAGCCTATCAAGAATATATCCAGCGCAGGTACAACGCCTTTTGCAAGACTGTTATCCGCTGTGCCGCCTTGGACAAGATTTTGAAGCTTAAACGGCAATGGGAACGGCAAGTTTCCCTTGACTATCTGATGAACGAGAAGTTTGTCCAGTTTGCCGCGTCGGAGCCGGACGAGGAATACCCATTTACCGTCTGCGGTCAGACCGTCCTGCTCTGCAACGCCGCCCTTGCCGACGCGATCTCTGTTTTGCCGGAGCAGACGCGGGAAGAAATCCTGCGCTATTACTTTCTGCGCCAGCCGCAGCGCGTGATCGGCGCGTGTATTGGCCGGTCACGCAGCACAGCGGGGCGGCATATCCAGCTTGCCTTGCAGCGGCTACGCGAAGAAATGGGGGTGAGCCGGTATGAGTAGACTTCTCCCCTATGAAACAATCCTCAAAGCCCGTGAGGGCGACCCAGAAGCCGTGAACGCTGTCCTGCTCCACTACGCCGGATATATCCGCTATTTCTCAAAAGTGAACGGGCAGGTCAACGCCGAGGTGGAGGACTATGTAAAGCAGCGGTTAATTGACTGTCAATTCAAGTTCCGGCTTGACGAACCACCGGACAAGTCATAAAAACTGAATACCAGCCGCCACCGACGCGGCCAGCGAAAGCAGTAAGTCTTGAAAAAGATTTACTGCTTTTTTTGTTGTCCGGCTCCGCTCCCGGCCATTTTGCCCCCTGCCGGTTGTAGTAGTAAGCGAGGAGGGAATTTTTCTGCCCTGGTGTTTGGCATTTGGAGCATTTACCCGTAGTAGAGGGCAAAGAGAAAGGATTTCTCCAACACCGGGTAGAAACCACTGCGTCCGGTGTCATTTTAGCGAAAGCGGGCAGGAATGCCCTTTACAGGATTAGTAGTAGCAGAAAAAGAGAAACAAACTTTTGTGGTTGCAGTTTTCCAAAAAAGTGGCGGACGGAAGTGAGAGAAAGTTTGCAGTCACGGAGAGCAAGTTTCTACCACGGTGCCAAAATCCGCAATTCTGCGGTTTTGCCCCTCGCGGGAAACTTGTTGGGGAGTGCCTTCCCCAAACCCTGCTATGCGGCTTGCGCCGCTTATCCCCGCCGCGCTCATGCGGCAAGAAAGGAGGTCACGACCATGCGAAAGAAATACAACACACCCCACCGCAGCCGCGTTGTGAAAACCCGGCTGTCCGAAGATGAATACGCCGACTTCACAGCGCGGCTTGCGCCCTATGGTATCAGCCAGTCGGAATTTCTCCGGCAGGCGATACGGCGCACGACCATACGCCCCGTTATCCATGTGTCAGCGGTCAATGATGAACTGCTTTCCGCTGTTGGAAAGCTGGCCGCCGAGTACGGCAGGATCGGCGGCAATCTCAATCAGATTGCCCGGTATCTGAACGAGTACGGCGCACCTTACAATGCGCTGTCCGGCGAGGTGCGCGCTGCCATAGCCGACCTTGCCGCCCTCAAGTATGAAGTCCTCAAGAAAGTAGGTGACGCGGTTGGCAACACTCAAGCATATCAACTCTAAAAATGCCGACTACGGAGCCGCCGAGCAATACCTGCTTTTTGAGCATGACGAGTTTACCATGAAGCCCGTCCTTGATGAAACCGGCAGGCTTATCCCCCGCGAGGACTACCGGCTGTCCACACTGAACTGCGACGGGGAGGATTTTGCCGTTGCGTGTATGCGGGCAAATCTCCGATACGGAAAGAACCAGCAGCGGGAAGATGTAAAAAGCCACCACTATATCATCAGCTTTGACCCACGGGACGGCCCGGACAATGGCTTGACCGTAGACCGGGCGCAGGCATTGGGGGAGCAATTCTGTAAAGAGCATTTCCCCGGCCACCAAGCCCTTGTATGCACCCACCCGGACGGGCATAACCACAGCGGCAACATTCATGTGCATATCGTTATCAATTCGCTGCGGATAGAGGAAGTGCCGTTCCTGCCCTATATGGACAGGCCAGCCGATACAAAGGCCGGTTGCAAGCACCGCTGTACCGACGCAGCCTTGCGCTACTTCAAGTCCGAAGTCATGGAGATGTGCCACCGGGAGGGGCTTTACCAAATCGACCTCTTGAACGGCAGTAAGAACCGCGTGACCGACCGGGAGTATTGGGCGCAGAAAAAAGGACAGGCCAAGCTGGACAGGCAGAACGCCCCCATGATTGCAGGCGGTATCACGCCCCGGCAGACCAAGTTTGAAACGAACAAAGAGAAGCTGCGGCAGACCATACGGAAAGCCCTTGCCACCGCCGCCAGCTTTGACGAATTTTCCTCTCTGCTGCTGCGGGAGGGCGTGAGCGTTAAGGAGAGCCGTGGGCGGCTTTCCTACCTCACGCCGGACAGGACGAAGCCCATTACCGCCCGGAAGCTGGGCGACGACTTTGACCGCGCCGCTGTCTTTGCCGTTTTGGAGCAGAACGCCGCCAGAGCCACAGAAAAGGCCGCAGCCATACCCGAATACCCCCGGCATGGGAAAACCGGCATACAGCCTACAAAAGCCCCACAAACCGCCCCGAAACTCGTCGGCGCAAGCTCCATATCCTTCGCTTCCCCGCAAGCGGGAAAGCTCACTCATTCCGCTGCTTCTCCTCTCCCCGCAAAGCCAGACGGCTTTGCGGGGGCCCCAAGTGTGCAGCGGCTTGTGGACATTGAAAAGAAGCTGGCCGAGGGCAAAGGCCGGGGCTATGAACACTGGGCGAAGATACACAATCTGAAGCAGGCAGCCAAGACGCTGAATGTGTATCAGGAATACGGCTTTACTTCCCCGGAGCAGTTAGAAGCCGCTGTTGATACCGCCTATCAGGAAATGCGCCAGACCAGCGGCGAACTGAAAGCACTGGAAACCAAGCTACAAGGGAAAAAGGAGTTGCAGCAACAGGTACTTGCCTATGCCAAGACCAAGCCCGCCCGTGACGGGCTGCGGGCGCAGAAATCGCAGAAAGCCCGTGACGCATACCGGCAGGCAAACGAGAGCGATTTTATCATAGCCGACGCAGCCGCCCGGTATTTCAAGGCGCATGGCATTACCAAGCTGCCCGCCCGGAAAGCGTTGCAGGCCGAGATCGAGCAGCTTATCTCCGAGAAAGACGGCCTGTATAACACCTATCACGAACAGAAACAGCGGTTCAAGGAGTTGCAGACCGTCAAGCGGAACATCGACCAGATTTTGCGCCGGAACGAGCCGCACCGCAGAAAGGAGCAGAGCCATGAGCGATAAGTTACCGAGAATGGACTACCGCCAGCATCGGCGGGCGCGGCGGCTGGTACATGAGTGTTGTAACTACGACGAGGGAAACTGCCTGCTGTTAGACGACGGGGAGCCTTGCGTGTGCGTCCAGAGCATTTCCCTTTCCCTCATGTGCCGCTGGTTCCGTGTGGCTGTTCTGCCCCTTGACGGGGAACTGGCCGCAGCCCTCTTGCACCGAGGGAGCCGGAAACGCTGCGCCGTCTGCGGGGCGGCATTTGTCCCCAAATCCAACCGGGGGAAATACTGTCCCGGCTGCGCCGGACGCATGAAGAAAATCAAAGCCGCCGAGAGAAAGCGGAAACAAAGGCAGAAATGTCACGCTTTAGAGCCTTTCAAACCCGCATAAATCAAGGCTTTTTTCGTGGGTGTCAAAGGGTACGCGATACATTTATCCTTTTCCACCGGAAACGCCGTTCTAAGGCGTGACAAAACGCCAAAATCAACCCGAAACACAGGGAGGTGATACTATCGCTGATTATATCATGGCAGACACGCCGCTGCCTATCTATCTGCCCTACCCCCGTTTCCTGCTGAAAATGGAGATTTCCCAGACCGCCAAGCTGCTGTATTCGCTGCTGTTAGACCGTTCCACACTTTCCCAGAAGAACAAGTGGCAGGACGACGAGGGCAGGATATATATTATCTATCCCATCGCGGAGATAGCCGAAATACTGGATAAGGGCAGCACCACCATAAAGGGGGCGCTTAATGAACTGGACATGGCGGGGCTGCTGGAACGGGAACGGGGCGGCTTCTCCGCACCGAACCGCCTATATGTGAAAGTGCCGCGTGTGCCACAGGTACAGTTTTCCGACCAACTGATGGCCGGAAATCCGACCCTCATAGAGCCGGAAAACCGTCCTACTGATGGTCAGAAAACCGACCTTATGATGGTCGGAAAACCGTCCCCTAACCAAACTACTATAAACAACCTTACAGAGAGCCAAACAATGGGAGTGAGTGGGGAGCCGCCCGCGCCCTATGGCCGATACCAGAATATTTTTCTGTCGCAGACCGAATACGACGAGTTGCAGGCAGAGTACCCCGACAGGTTGGAACGGTTCATCGAGGAAATGAGCCGCTACCTTGCCGCCAACGGGAAAAGTTATCAGAACTATGCCGCCGCCCTGCGGATATGGGCGGGGAACGACAAAAAGAAAGCCCCGAAAAAGGGCATACCAGACTACTCATGCAAGGAGGGCGAGAGTTTATGAAGAACGAAATCAACGCTGTTTTGGAGAATATGACGGCCACCACCCCGGAGCCGGAGGACTACACCGGCGAGGACGGTTTACTGTACTGCGGCAAGTGCCGCAAGCCGAAAGAAGCCTATTTTGCGCCGGATAAGGCTGCTATCTTTGGCCGTGACCGCCACCCGGCAGAGTGCGACTGTCAGAGAGCCGCCCGCGAGGAACGGGAGGCCGCAGAGAAGCGGCGCAGGCACCTTGACACCGTGGAGGAACTGAAACGCCGGGGCTTTACCGACCCCACCATGCGGGACTGGACTTTTGAGAACGACAACGGCAGAAATCCGCAGGCCGGGATTGCCCGCCGGTATGTGGAACACTGGGAGGATATGCGAGCCGACAATATCGGCTGCCTGTTCTGGGGCGGCGTGGGAACCGGGAAAAGCTACCTTGCGGGCTGTATTGCAAACGCCCTCATGGAGAAAGAAATCCCCGTCCACATGACGAACTTTGCCCTTATCCTCAACGACCTTGCCGCCAGCTTTGAGAACCGCAACGAGTACATTTCCCGCCTTTGCCGCTATCCGCTGCTTATCCTTGACGACTTCGGCATGGAGCGCGGCACCGAGTATGGATTGGAACAGGTTTTCAATGTGATTGACAGCCGTTACCGTAGCGGCAAGCCGCTGATCGTCACGACCAACCTCACGCTGGACGACCTGCGGAACCCGGAGGACACCGCCCATTCCCGGATTTATGACCGCCTGCTTTCCATGTGCGTCCCGGTACGCTTTACCGGCGACAACTTCCGGCAGGAAACCGCGCAGCGGAAAATGGAGAGCATGAAGAAACTGATTACCGACTGAAAGGAGTATTGCCTATGGCAGATAGACAGCAGCACGACACCCGCACCACCCGCCGCCCCGACTGCGTGACGGAAATCCGCATGGGCAATTCCGTCCTTGTCGTGTCCGGCTATTTCAAGAAAGACACCACGACCACCGCCGCCGACAAAATGGCGCGGGTACTGGAAGCGGAAGCCGCTGCTACACAAAAATCGGCAATTTGACAAATCATAAAGAAGCTGATTTTACACTTTTGCCGCTATACAGCCCGCCCTATTCCGTGGTACAATGAAACCACGGAATAGTGGGGCTGGCTGTCGGAAACGGAGGATTTTATGTTAAGACAAGCCACCCAAAACCTCATTACCGCCCTTTATCCGAGATTGTCCCATGAGGACGAATTGCAAGGCGAGAGCAATTCCATATCGAACCAGAAAAGGATTTTGGAAACCTACGCCAAGCAGAACGGCTTTACCAATCTGCGCTGGTACACCGACGACGGCTTCTCCGGCGCAAACTTTCAAAGACCCGGTTTTCAAGCCATGCTTGCAGACATTGAAGCCGGGAAAGTGGGTACGGTCATAGTCAAGGACATGAGCCGGTTAGGGCGAAACTACTTGCAGGTAGGGTTTTACACGGAAATGCTGTTCCCCCAAAAGGGAGTGCGTTTTATCGCTGTCAACGACAATGTGGACAGCGCAAACGGCGGCATGGACAACGATTTTACCCCTCTGCGAAATCTGTTCAATGAATGGCTGGTGAGAGATACGAGCAAGAAAATCAAGGCAGTAAAACGAGCAAAAGGCATGAGCGGCAAGCCTGTTACCAGCAAGCCGGTCTATGGCTACCTCATGGACGAGGACGAGAACTATATCGTTGACGAGGAAACCGCGCCGGTTGTCCAGCAGATATACCAGCTTTGCCTTGCCGGGAACGGACCGACCAAGATTGCCCGTATGCTTACGGAGCAGCAAATCCCCACGCCGGGGACGCTGGAATACCGCAGGACGGGCAGCACCCGCCGCTACCACCCCGGCTATGAGTGCAAGTGGGCGACGAACACCGTCGTGCATATCCTCGAAAACCGGGAGTACACCGGCTGTCTGGTGAACTTCAAGACGGAGAAGCCCTCTTACAAGGTCAAGCACAGTGTAGAGAACCCCGTGGAGAAGCAGGCCATTTTTGAGAACCACCATGAGCCTATCATAGACCGGGAAACATGGGAGCGCGTGCAGGAGTTACGCAAGCAACGCAAACGCCCGAACCGCTATGATGAAGTGGGGCTGTTCTCCGGTATGCTGTTCTGCGCCGACTGCGGCCATGTGATGTACCAGCAGCGGTATCAGAACAAAACCCGCAAGCAGGACTGTTACATCTGCGGCAGCTACAAGAAGCGCACCCGCGACTGTACGGCGCACTTTATCCGCACCGACCTGTTGACCGCCGGTGTCCTCTCCAATCTCCGGCAAGTAACGGAATATGCCGCCAAGCATGAGAGCCGCTTTGTGAAGCTGCTTATCCAGCAGAACGAGATCGGCGGCAAGAGAAAGACCGCCGCAGCCACCAAGCAGCTTGAACAGGCGCAGGAGCGCATTGCCGAAGTGAGCCGCATTATCAAGCGGCTGTATGAGGACAATGTAAACGGCAAAATCAGCGACGAGCGTTTCATGGAACTGTCGGCAGACTATGAGCAGGAGCAGCGGGAACTGAAAGACCGCGCCGCCGCTTTGCAGGCCGAACTGGACAAGTCGCAGGCCGCCACCGTCAACGCGGAAAAGTTTATGGGTATCGTCCGAAAGCACCTTGCCTTTGAGGAATTGACCCCCACCCTCTTGCGGGAAATGATTGAAAAAATCGTCGTGCATGAGTGCAGCTATGACGAGAACGGCACCCGCAGGCAGGACATTGAGATTTATTACAGCTTTGTCGGCAAGATTGACTTGCCCGAAGCCTAACGCCCGACCTATCCGACACAATGGCCAAGTGCCGGATAGGAACGGCAAAATTTTTTACACTTCTATTACTTCTTTATCGCACATAAGCAAATGCACTCGGAATTAAACACGCAATTGCCACTGAAGATACTAACTGGATGGCTCAAGTAAAAAACTTAGTTGCAAATGGTAATTTAGTTGCAGGTGTCGATTCAATAGGTGGGAAAGCCAGTTTTGAAATGGCACAAGTACTAAGTCCTCAAGCAAACCTTATCTCTTTTGGCACTATGAGTGGGGAACCAATGCAAATAGCTACAGAAGATTTAGTATTCAAACAAATCGTTGTAAAAGGTTTTTGGGGAAGTTTAGTTAGCCAATCTATGAGTACAGATACAAAAAAACGTCTATTTAATGAATTATTTGAGCAAGTTCTATCGGGAAAAATTTCATTACCTGTTGATGCAATTTTTAGCTTAGATGATATTAAAAATGCAATTAGTGCGAGTTTACGAGCCGGCAAGCAAGGAAAAGTACTTATTAGAGGATAAACGTACATGGTATAACTCACCTATCTAGAATAATAGTTGTTATTCTAATTTCCTTACCTCAATTTCATGATCGTAAAAAAGGAGTGTTTATGAACAATTTTATGTTGCATCTACCGACAAAAGTCTTATTTGGCGCAGGACAAATCACCGCGATTAAACAACAAATTCCTACTGGTGCAAAAATATTAATGACTTATGGCGGTGGCAGCATTAAGAAAAACGGTGTCTATGATCAAGTAAAACAGGCATTAAGTGATTTTGAAGTTATCGAATTTTCAGGTATCGAACCTAATCCACAATTCGATACTTTAATGAAAGCAGTACAATTGGCACGTCAAGAAAAGATCACCTTTTTATTAGCTGTTGGCGGCGGTTCAGTGTTAGATGGTACAAAATTTATTGCGGCAGCAATTCATCATCAAGGTGATGAGTGGGAAATTGTGAAAAGTCATGGACAAGTGATTACCCAAGCCCTACCAATTGGCGCAGTATTAACATTGCCAGCAACGGGTTCAGAAATGAATGGGAATGCCGTAGTAAGCCGTAAAGCAACCCAAGATAAATTGGGCTTATTTTCTGTATATGTGAAACCACAATTTTCTGTATTAGATCCGACCACCACTTATTCCTTACCGCCTAAACAAACCGCTAATGGGGTAATTGATGCGTTTGTGCATACTTTTGAGCAATATATGACCTATCCAGTTAATGCGAAAATCCAAGATCGTTTTGCTGAAGGGGTATTTTCTACTTTAATTGAAGAAGGTCCAAAAGCTTTGGCTGAACCAGAAAATTATGATGTTAGAGCGAATATTATGTGGGCGGCAACCATGGCTCTAAACGGTATTTTAGGCGTTGGTGTACCACAAGATTGGGCTTCTCATGCGATTGGTCACGAATTAACAGCACAATATGGTTTAGATCATGGTCAAACATTAGCTATTGTTGTGCCAGCAATTATGTGGCATCAACGTGAAAATAAAAAAGCCAAATTAATCCAATTTGCTCAACGTGTTTGGGGTTATCACGATAATGACGAAGCAGAAGGTGTCAAAATTGCGATTGAGAAAACTCGAGCTTTCTTTGAACAAATGGGTACACCAACTCGCTTATCTGCTTATGGTATTGATGACAGTCAATTCCCAACTGTTTTGCAAAAACTAGCAGAACATCGCCCAGATAATCTTGGCGAACATAAAAATATTGATATAAAAGCAGCTGAAGAAATTTTACGTTTGGCGCTTTAATCTAAAACTTGGCTTAATGGACAAAAATGTGGGATTTTTTGCACATTAAGCCAATAAAAATCCTGGTATCTTAAAAACAATTCTTATCGGAGAACTTTAAGACTATTCTTATCAAAAAAATCAGTATATGCTGCTGCACTCAATAATGCTCTATCTCTTTGTTTTTGCTGCTCACTCATTTTGTATCCTCTTTTATTTATCTATTTATTTAAAAGTTATATTGATAAGACATTAGATTTAACTTATGTGAATTGCTTACATCACATCCTATACCACCACGCTCTGCATATAAAATTTTATAAGATCCTATTACATCTTTAGCACTTAAAAGCGCCCTCTGTAACTTTGTATCATAAATAAGCCAATAATAAGTAATCCAAGTATCCAAGTAATTTTCTTCACTTGTATAAAAAGCTATGCTAGAAGTTAGATTTATTCTCCTAAACTCATATGTACGATTATTAAACTTTATCACTTGAGGAATGGTTTGTTTTTCAAGATCTGTTAATTGATAACCTGACTTAAATAAACTAGAATATTCTTTCTCATCTTTTATTGGTTTTAATTGTTCAATTCCCCGTTGTTTTTGCCACTCTTCCACTGACATCAACACTTTAGTTGTATCTCCAGCGATAGCGCAACGTATTGGGGTAGTAACTTCCGCAAGGATCCAATCATAAGTAGCCAATAGAAACAATATCAGTAAAAACACACAGCATACGTGATTAAGACTCGAGCAAGTTTCAGCAGAACCGAAATCTGAATCAGGATTTGAAGAACTCTCATCCTTATAACGTTTATCTATTTTCTTTAATGGACGATTCATACCTGCTATTCCTATAATCCAAAATACATATATATAAAAAATCACCTTATTGGTAGCTGCCAATAAGGTGATTACTCAACATATTAAGAGAGAATTAGAGTTTCTTCATTTCATCTGCGACAAGTTCTGCTTCTGGTCCAAGAATTACTTGTAGCGCATTATCACCTAATTTGATATTGCCTTTAGAACCTAAGGCTTTTAATTGAGCTTCATTAATTTTATTACGATCTACTAAAATCAAACGTAAACGTGTAATACAAGCATCAATTTCTTGAATATTTTCTTTACCGCCAAGTGCAGCAATAAAGCTTTTCGCACGTTCTCTTTTAGCTTCTGCACTCACTTCTGGTGCCGCACTACTTTTTGTGATCACACTATCATCTTTTTCATCATCACGTCCCGGTGTTTTTAAATCAAACGCTTTGATTACTGCACGGAACAATACATAGTAAATTCCTGCAAATACCACACCTTGTACAATCAACATATACCATTGAGTTGCTAATGGGTTACGAGATGATAATACTAAGTCCACTAAACCTGCACTGAAACCGAAACCTGCAATCCAATGCATTGTCGCTGCGAAGAATACTGAAATCCCTGTTAATAACGCATGAATTAAATAAAGCACTGGCGCTACAAACATAAATGAGAATTCAAACGGTTCGGTTACTCCAGTAAAGAATGAAGATAATGCCGCCGCAAACATAATAGAACCAACCAATGCTTTTTTCGCTGGTTTCGCACTATGATAAATAGCTAATGCCGCTGCTGGTAAACCAAACATCATAATAGGGAAGAAACCAGCTTGGTACATACCTGTTTGACCAAGAATTGCTTTACCTTCTGCTAAAGATTTCGCACCACCTAAGAAGTTAGGAATATCATTAATACCAGCGACATCAAACCAGAATACGGAGTTCAACGCATGGTGTAAGCCAACAGGAATTAATAAACGGTTAAAGAAGGCATAAATACCCGCACCGACTGCCCCTAAACCTTGAATAGATTCACCGAAGCTAACAAGTCCGTTGAAGATAACTGGCCATACATAAAGCAATACGAATGACACTAAAATCATCACAAAAGAAACAATGATTGGTACCAAACGTTTACCACTAAAGAACGCTAATGCTTGATGTAGTTCAACTTGTGAGAAACGGTTGTAAAGCTCAGCAGAAATAATACCGACTAAAATACCGATAAATTGGTTATTAATTTTGCCAAATGCTGCCGGCACTTGATCAAGTGGAATACCTTGTAATTGCGAAACTGCGCCCGGAGAGAGCAAAGTCGTTACCACTAAGTAACCAACCAAGCCAGACAACGCAGCTGAACCATGTTTGTCTTTAGATAAACCGAATGCCACACCCACAGCAAAGAGTAATGACATATTATCAATAATTGCAGCACCAGATTTAATCAATAACGAAGCTAAGGCGCTATTGCTACCCCAACCATCTGGGTCAATCCAATAACCGAATCCCATGAGGATTGCGGCTGCCGGTAATGCAGCAACAGGCACCATCAATGCCCGACCGATTTTTTGTAAATACGAGAGAGTACTCATAATGAAATCCTTACAGAAAAGTTTGATACTAAGGATGGGTTAATTTTTGCCAACCGAGTCTAGTATAGAAAGGGATATATTATAAGTAAAATAAAGATTATAAGAATTGTGATAGCGATCACCTTACTTTCTAAAAAAAAATGAAGTAACACTTCAGAACATGAACTTCATTCTTTAAAAATCAATCTGTTACAATTTTTTGTTACATCAAAAAACTATTTCACCATTCGCCACCATTTTTCTTGGAATTTTGCTGCTTCACTAAGACGGTAAGTTTCACCTATTTTAGGTGTCACAATAAGGAAAGGTGCCTCTTTTGCTGCCGTTAAGTAACGTTCTATTGGTTCTTTCCATGGATGAAAAGCTAAATCATATTTCGCCCAATGGATTGGCATTACTGTTTTTGCGTGAAGATCGATTGCCGCTTGATAAGATTGTTCTGGTGTCATATGAATCATTGACCAAGCTGCATCATAGGCGCCATTCTCGACCATTGCTAAATCAAACGGCCCATATTGTGCGCCAATTTGTGCAAAATGCTTACCGTAACCACCATCACCACTAAAAAAGAGTTTATGTGTTGGCGTTTGAATCACCCAACTTCCCCATAACGTTTTAGTTTCTTTCCCTCATTTACGCCCACTAAAATGGCGGTTTGGGGTAAAGATTAAATTGATATCATCTAAAGCCGCGCTCTCATACCAATCTAATTCCGTAATGCGAGACTTCTCTATGCCCCAACGTTGCAAATGCGCGGCAACACCAAGTGGCACATAAAAATGTTTCACTTTATTAGCAATCTCTTTAATCGCCTGATAATCCAAATGATCGTAATGATCATGAGATAAAATCACTGCATCAATCATTGGCAGATCGGCAGTTTTTGGTGGATATTGAACAGGAAAAGGCTTACCGCCAAGAAAAATAGGTGAAGCACGACAAAAAACTGGATCAGTAATTAAGGTTTTTCCGTTTATGTGCAGCAATATATTGGAATGTCCCAGCCAAGTAACCACAACATCATTAGCAATATCAGCAGTCATTTTTTGTTGATCTAACGGCATACTCGGTAATGGCTCACTCGGTACTTTCCCTTCAGGCGGAAACACTACCGAAGATAACCAAGCCCAGATCGTCCGTTTTGATTCACCAGGAACACTTTGTATGCCTAATGCTGTTGGTTCTAAATTGACAAAGATACCATTTTTAAAATTAGGAGAATGGGCAATTTTAGCTTCACTTTCAGCATCTGGGTCGCCACCAAATACTGGTGCGAAAGATAGAAAGGCTTGTACACTCACAAAAAGTATCACACCAATAATTAATATCCATTTCAAAAACCAGAGTACACTTAGTTTTGCCAACATTACTTCCCCTATATTTATCCTCTTATACTGCTATTACTATAAACTATTTCAGCTCTTTTGATGATCCACTGCATAATATTGTTCATCACTTACCAATTGAACTGATCGCCCATCAAACTATCGCCTTACATCTGCCCACTTATGGTGGTTTATTATCTTGGAAATTTCCCGATCCTAAACAACCAAATAAGATCGTTAAAGTACAACCAGTGCTAATAGCACAGCAATTCTTTATCCAGTAGCACTTAGTGGATAAGGTTTAATTTGGACGATGCAAGAACAGGTTATGGATGATATTAAGAGTGGGCGATTAATCGAAGTGTTACAAGATTGGCGAATGGTCTATCAAGGCTATCACTTGTATTATCCCAATCGCCGCGCAAATGATGCTTTGTTTACTGCATTTGTAGAAGCAATGCGTTTATAAAGAATAGTGCATCAAGCACTATTCAATATTTTGTACCTGCTCCCGCATTTGTTCAATTAACACTTTTAATGTTACTGCCGAATTAGTAATTTCAGTATTAATTGATTTAGAAGCAAGCGTATTTGATTCTCGATTTAACTCTTGCATCATAAAATCTAAACGACGACCAACCACACCGCCTTTTTGCAGGATATTAGTGGTTTCTTTAATGTGCATTTCTAAACGATCCAATTCTTCTGCAACATCGACACGTTGTGCCAACAAGATCATCTCTTGTTCTAAACGTGTTGGATCTAGCTGTAATTGCACTTCCTCAAAGCGTTGTAAAATACGCTCACGCTGCCACTGCAACACTTCAGGCATTTTTTGACGAACAAAGGCAACTTCTTGCCCCACTCCTTGCAAACGAGAAAGAATCGCTTCAGCCAATTTCTCTCCTTCTCTGGCTCGCATGGCAATGAAATCATTTAATAATGTATTAAAACCAGCCAAAATCGCTTGGCTAATCAAATCTAGATCAACGCTAGGATCATCCACCACACCTGGATAACGCAACACATCAATTGGATTAATTTCACCCTCTTTTAATTCGCTTTTTATCCTGCGCAAAGAGTCAATCACTTGGGAAGCTAACGCCTGATTTAAATTTAACCCTACATTACTATGACTTAATTCAACACGAAGGCTACATTCAACCTTACCTCTTGATAAACGCTGACGTAACACTTCACGCAAGTTATTTTCTAAACTGCGAAATTGTTCAGGTAATCTAAAAAAGGTTTCTAAATAACGCTGATTAACCGAACGAATTTCCCAAACGGCACTCCCCCACTCGGCTTGAATTTCATGGCGAGCAAAGGCTGTCATACTATAAATCATGATGATATCTCTTATAAAAGCTAATAATTACAAAATCATTTTGACTAAATGGTCAGCTTTAATCCGTTCAAAACGGCGCAACACTTTTTGCGCTGGAGCTGGATAGCTACTTGGTTTGTCCAGTTGCTGGTAACTGGTTAAAACGGTGGTATAAGTACGAATTTCCGCCAACTCAATACACATTTTTTCGGTCAAAGTATGCTGCGGATCATGTAGCAACAAGCCATTTTCGGCATCTAAACGCCACGCACGTGGATTTAAATTATTTCCCGTCAATAAGATATAGTTATCGTCCACCCACACACCCTTAAGATGGTAACTATTCTCACCATCTTTCCACAAACGAATGGTTAGTTGTTGGTTTTCAATAAACTCCATAAAACGCTTCGCAAATTGACGCAGATTTTTCTCATAAAGATAAGGTAACGCACCTGCCAATTTAAACGGCTCTGATGGTGGAATATAAAAGTCATTTGCGGTTTTATCACCAACAATAATTTCCACTTTTTTACCTTCGTGCAATAAGGTACGAATACGATGTTGCAACGAGCGTGGGAAATTAAAATATGGCGTACAGATCGTGAGTTTCTTCTGCGTGACCGTAAATAAAGCCTCAATGGCTTTATTTAATAGATTATTCTTGCCTAAACCAAACAGTGGTGTCGCTGTTAATTGCTCCGTTGATAAATGCTGATTGGTACGACATGGATATTTCCCTGTCAGCATAAAATTTCGACGAAATGAACGAATTGCCGGTCGTAACTCTTTGGTTGGTTTACGAGTTTGATCTAAACGATTTACCGCACAAATATCATTCAAATGTTGTTGAATAAAATCCACCATACAATCAGCTAATGCCGCATCTGTAATGACTTGATAGCGGTCATAACGATAACGATCTAATTGATGCAAATAAACATTGTTAATACTGGCGCCGCTGTACAGAATCGTGTCATCAAAGATAAACCCTTTAATATGCAATACACCAAAAATCTCACGAGTATTAATTGGTACACCATAAACAACTACATCATCAAAACCATATTCCTGACGCATTTGTGCATACCAATCCGCGTTACTTTGACCTTGTTCTTCACCAATTCTGCCACGTTGTGCACGATGCCAATCAACAAAGATTTTTACCTCTAATTGTGGATGGCGCTGTTTCGCTTGATAGATTGCTTCTAGAATTTCCTGCCCCGCTTCATCTTTTTCCCAGTATAAAGCAGTGATATAAATTCGTTTTTCAGCTTGTTGAATAAGTTGAAGAATTTTTTGTTTAAACGCCTTTGCTGATGGAAGGATCTCAATTTGTGATTGATTTAATTTAAATGCAGGCAAACGAGTTAATCTTCTTTGAGCACGTTCTAATCTTGATAATAGCATAATTCAAAAAATGGTTACACAATTCTTCTGCGGAACTGCTTTTGTATGAAATGCTTAAGTTTACAATTAATTGTTAATACATCTCAACTGTTTCAGTTATAATGTGCGAAATTTTCCGATCAACCAATCTACATAAAATCCAATGAATAAAAAACCTGTTTTTCAAGAAAATAAATTCCGTTATAATGACAAAAACAAACGCCAATTTGGCAAACAAAAACCACGTTTTTCAGATAAACCTCGTCGTGAAAGAAATGATCGTATCGTCGAAAAACCTTCTATTGGGGGTGGTAAACAACAAATTACTGCGCATAAAGCAACTACTGTAGGTGAGGGCGAAGTTAAAGTAAGAATCAAAGCGGCTAATCAAAGCAAAGAGAAAAAAACTGGTCCATTATCGCCACGCGCTCCTGAAAAGATCCGCCAAAATCGTGCAGAAGAAGTTAAAGTTTATGGCGAACTCGCGTGCTTAGCTTTATTTGAACACCGCCCGCAAGATATTGTGCGTTTATGGGTAACGCAAGAGTTAAGTAAAAAAGCTGGCGAAATGATGAGCTATTTAGCCGAAAATAAAAAGGCTTATCACGTTGTTAAAAATGATGAAATGCAACGTGTCACAGGTACAGAACATCATGGCGGAATTTGTTTATTAGTAAAAAAACGCCCACCACTAAGCCTGACAGGTTATTTAGAGATTCCTCGCAAACAAGATTGTATTGTGGTGTTAGAGGGGGTTGGTAATGCGGCGAATATCGGTGGTATATTAAAGACCTTAGCTTTTTATGGTGTACAAAATCTTGTTACTGACAATATCGATCTGGTACAAAGCCCAGCGGCAATGCGTGTTGCTGATGGCGGTATTGAACATATCCGTTTATTTGAAACTGAACACGCTACGATTGCCCTCGATCAATTACAACAAGCGGGTTATCAATTAGTGAGAGCAAGTTTAGCAAAACAAGCCACCCCGCTTAATCAAGTTAAATTTGCTGATAAAGTCGCAATTATTTTGTCAGAAAATACGCTGAAAGATTTAGATGACAAAGCGACCAATGTACAACTTTCTCAATCTAATCCACTTGCTACAGGTTTAAATATCGCGGTTGTCGCTGGTGTGTTGTTAGCGAAATGGTATTTTTAACCAATAATTTTTATCTTCATTCAATATTAGGAGAAATTTATGTCATACACCAAAATTACCTTAGCCTATTTATGTCTTAGTTTAGCTGCTTGCAGCTCTGGAGGGGGGGGGTAGTACATCTCAAAACGCCACCGAACAACAAGAACATAAACTGCAAGAATTGCAAGAAAAATTAGCCAAAGCAGAGAAACAAAATGAGTTATTAAATAGCCAAAAATCTGATATTGAAAAAGAACTCAATGAACAAAAACAAACTCTTGAACAACAAACTGCACATTACAAAAAATTGCAGGATGAACAAAAAGCGATTGACGCAGATTTAGCAAAAGCTAAATCTGATTTAGAACAACAGAAACAAACTTACAACAAATTACAAGATGATAAAAATACAACCGACATTGAATTAGAAAAAGCAAAATTAGCTTTAGCAGAAAAGGAGAACGCTTACAAAACACTCGAAACACAAAAATCTGCCATTGAAACAGAACTAAACTCTGTAAAAGAGAATTTAGCTTCTCTCAATCAAAATGCAGCAGCATGGAATGTTATTAATCTCAAACTCAGCGAGCTTTTAACAACACCTGGTGAATTAGAAACACCATCATTTAAAAAAGAAGAAGATAATTCTTATGCCGTCAGAATAACCAAACAACTTAATCCACAAGATTTAAATAATGGGTTGTACAAACGCCCTGCAATATCAATGACATCAGGTGATAGTGGTGATGGTATTATGGCTGGCGATTATTATATTTATAAACAAACTTTCTCCACCATTTATGCCTACAATTGGTTAGCTGGTTCAGAATCCGGGAAAAATAAAACTGCCAGTACCCTTCCTCGTGGAGGCTCATTTAGAATAAGTTATTTTGATAACAATAAGCTAACAACTGATATTCCTGATAAAGGACAAGCAACTTATCGAGGTGAAAGCTTTAATGCTGATAATAAAGGGAAACTCGAATATACCGTAGATTTCAATCAACGCACAGGTTCAGGTAGAATTTATGATCAGGCAAATCACTTACCTGACATTTCTTTAGATTCAGGGAACATTAATGGTTCAAATATTCGTTCTACTGCTTCTATCAATGAAGAACAAGCTGGAATATATCAAGTTAGTTTCTATGGAGATCAAGCACAAGAAATTGCTGGAGAAGTGTATATCGATCGTGAATTGGAAAACGCAGTAAGAACTAATGGTAATACTCAGGCAAAATATGAGGGAAAAGTCAGAGGTGTTGCATTTGGCATAGCTGGAACAAAACAACAATAGGTTCAGATAATGTCGTTGCAGATATGCAGCGACATTTTTTATGCTAGGAAAGAAAAAATGTATCAAGTTACTATTATATTAATACTCACTTTATTACCATTGATCACATTGGCAGAAAAAATCTCTGCAACACAACTGCATCATGAGTTAAATTCGCCAATACAATTTGATATGGTGAAACCTTTGCCACTGCATCCACCAGCTAAACATCTGTTAGATAACATTTATAAATTCAACATTCAGCCAAATCAAACCACTTTAGTCCAACACATCAATCAAGCTATTATGCAAAAACAATGGAATGTGTTAATTGAACTTTTATTGCAATATCAAAAGACAAAAAATTACGATCATGGATTGTTACATTACGCTTTAGCGACCTTTTATTATCATCATCAACAATACAATCAAGCCATTGAGCACTACCAAAAATTACTCTCTCTTCATCCAGATGCAATCTACCCACGATTTGATTTTGCAATAGCCTTATTTAACGATTACCAATACAAGCAAGCTGAACAACAACTACAACACCTACACCCCTTGCTGTCAGGCAATATTCGCAATATTGCTGCACAATATCTCACAGAGATTAAGCAACAACAACGTTGGCAAAGCTATCTTAATTTTCAGTATGTGCAAACGGATAATGTCAATCAAGCCTCAAACGTTGAAACAATTAATTTATATGGCAAACAATTCAGCAAAACGGCTGATAGCCTACCACAAAAAGCACAAGGAATTAGATATGAAGTGGGTATTACTAAACTAATAAACCTAACAGGGCACCATTTTATCCAACCAGAATTGAATTATAACGGTGTTTATTACTGGAATAATCAAGATTATAACGAACAATCACTCTATTTTGGTTTGAGCTACCTTTATCAACAAGCCTTCTCCACTTGGCAAATAACCCCGTTTATACAGCAAAATTGGTTTGGTAATACACGCTATAACTATTTTGTTGGGAATCTATTAAGCTATGCTGTTACCTTAAACTCAAAATATCATTGGCATAACCAATTAAAATATACCCGTAAATTTTATACCGACCCTTTATCAGCTTCTCGCTATAATGGCAGCCAATACGATATTTCCACTTTACTATCATATCCTATCTCATCTCGATGGCTGCTCTTCGCTGGTATCACATTTAATTATGATTTATTAAAAGAAAAGTCCTCTTCATCAAAAAAATGGCAACCAATGGTTGGTATAAAGTATGAAAATAAAAAGTGGGGGTGTAGTTTATCACTTCGCTATACTCAACGAACCTTTAATGCCCCTCACTATTTATTTCAATATGTACGAAAAGATCAAGAATATCAGGTCGATTATGCAATATGGCATCATAAATTATCTTGGCAAGGCTTTCTGCCAAAATTACATTTCCGTTATCAAAATATAGATAGCAATATCCCAGCTTTTTATTCTCGAAAGAATCAAGAATGGTTTATTACTTTAAACCGCAGCTTTTAATTTTTGGAGTAAGCAATAACGATAATGAAATTGCTAACTAAATTCCAACTCAACTTGATCTTCGCCGATAAATTCCGTTAATTCCCCGATTAGGTCATCGTGTGGTGTTACATGCCATTCAATCCCTAATGTCAGCATCGCACGTCCTTTCGGGCTATCATAATAAATATGAACTGGAGTTGTGCCTTGTGCGTATGGCGTAATAATCTGTTTAAAACGTTCAATAAATTGCGGCGTTAATTGCTCTTCTTTTAAGGCAATTGCTAGGCTTTTCACAAATTTTTGCCGCATCTCTTCTAATGTGCTGACATCTCTGCCAATCATTCGAATACCACCAGTGAAGTCATCTGGCATCACTGAACCGCTGACGACTACGATATGATCTTTATGGATTTTACGTTCAAATTCATTTAATGAATCCGTAAATAAAGTAATATCTAAACGTGCCGAACGATCATCTATCGTTAAAATACCGAGTCGATTACCACGTTTAGTTAAGACGGTACGGAAATTCGCTACCAAACCACTTACCGTAACCACTTCACCACGTCGTGTTACGGACACTTCTGCTAAACGGCGACTATAATGAGATAACTCTTTGATATAACGATTAATCGGGTGGCTGCTCAAATATAACCCTAGCGTTTCTAGCTCACCATCCAACACCATTTTTTGCGTCCATTTCGGTGTATTGGCGTAGGCTTGTTCCACCTCTTTTGGCGAGCTGGTTAATACGCCGAACATATCGGTTTGCCCTAACGCTTCATCTTTCGCATATTGATCTGATGCTCTCAGTGCATCTTCTAAATTTAAGGCTATCGCCGCTCGATGTGGTCCTAACTTATCTAACGCCCCTGCCTTGATTAAGTTTTCCAAGGCACGACGATTAATCTTTTTCAGGTCAATTCTGGCACAAAGGTCAAAAACATCTCTAAAGCGTCCGCCTTTCTCTCGTACCTCAATAATATTTTCTATCGCTGCTTCACCCACGCTCTTAATAGAGCCGATGCCATACACAATCTCACCCTTTTCATTAACACTGAAATGATATTTTCCTGTGTTAATATCCGGCGGTACCACTTTAAGCCCCATACACAAGCTTTCATCGTAGAAATTCACCACTTTTTCGACTTTATCCATTTCCGAGGTCATTACCGCTGCCATAAATTCGGCTGGGAAATGCGCTTTAAGCCATAACGTTTGGTAAGAAACTAAGGCATAAGCTGCCGAGTGCGATTTATTAAATCCATAACCCGCAAATTTCTCTACTAGGTCAAAGATTTTCATCGCTAATTCGCCATCAACGCCATTTTTAATGGCACCTTCTTTAAATACCGAACGCTGTTTTGCCATCTCTTCTGGTTTCTTTTTACCCATTGCACGACGCAATAAGTCCGCACCACCGAGCGTATATCCCGCCAACACTTGCGCAATTTGCATTACTTGCTCTTGATACAAAATTATGCCGTAGGTTGGATCAAGGATTGGTTTTAAGGATTCGTGTTGATATTCAGCATCAGGGTATGAAATTTGTTCTTCACCATGTTTACGACGAATAAAGTTATCCACCATTCCCGATTGCAATGGACCCGGACGGAATAATGCCACCAACGCAATAATATCTTCAAAACAGTCCGGTTTTAGACGACGGATTAAGTCTTTCATACCACGTGATTCTAGTTGGAATACCGCCGTCGTTTGCGAATCAAGCAATAACTTAAATGACTTTTCATCATCCAATGGAATATGATGAATATCGATCTCTGGTTTTCCTTCACGACGCATCCGTTCATTAATCATATCCACAGCCCATTGAATAATGGTTAATGTCCGTAACCCTAAGAAGTCAAATTTCACTAAACCGGCATACTCAACGTCGTTTTTATCAAAGTGAGTAACAGGATGCTTCCCTTCATCATCACAATAAATTGGCGAGAAATCAGTAATCTTACTTGGTGAAATTACCACACCACCGGCGTGCTTACCTGCATTACGTGTTACCCCTTCGAGCTTACGAGCCATATCAATCAGCTCTTTGACCTCTTCATCACCTTCGTAAGCCTCGACTAATTTTGGCTCCATATCGAACGCTTTCTGCAACGTCATACCGGGATCGCCCGGAATTAATTTCGCAATACGATCCACAAAACCGTATGGATGTCCTAACACACGCCCTACGTCACGAATTACCGCTTTTGCTGCCATTGAACCAAAGGTAATAATCTGAGAAACCGCATCACGCCCATACATATCGGCAACGTGTTCAATCACACGATCTCGCCCATCCATACAGAAATCGACGTCAAAATCTGGCATCGAAACACGTTCAGGATTTAAGAAACGTTCAAAGAGTAAATCAAATTCAAGAGGATCTAAATCAGTAATTCGTAACGCATACGCTACTAATGAACCCGCTCCCGAACCACGCCCTGGACCAACTGGAATATTGTTATCTTTCGACCATTGGATAAATTCCATCACTATCAAGAAATAGCCGGGGAATCCCATTTGGTTTATTACGTTTAATTCGGTTTCCAAACGCTGATCATATTCACCACGTCTTTGCTTTCGTACTTCTTCATCTGGGAACAGAACCGCTAACCGTTGTTCTAAACCTGTTCTTGCTTTTTGAATCAAAAAGTCTTCTGTACTTAAATCACCTGTTGGAAATTGTGGTAAGAAATATTCGCCTAAACGAATGGTGACATTACAACGTTGGGCAATATAGACACTATTTTCTAATGCTTCTGGCATATCAGAAAATAGCTCACACATCTCTTGTTCACTGCGAAAATACTGTTTTGGGCTATAATTTTTTGGTCGATTAGGATCGTCCAACGTAAAGACATCGTGAATCGCAACACGAATTTCGTGCGCCTCAAAATCATCTTCATGCAAAAACATCACATCGTTAGTCGCCACTAATGGGATCTTATGACGTTCAGCAAAAGCGGCTACTGATTGCACATAATGTTCTTCATCATTACGTCCGGTACGACTAACAGTAAGATAAAAATGATCAGCAAAATATTGTTGATAAAAATCTAAACAGGCTTCTGCGGATACTTGGTTATCACGAAGTAAAAACTTGCCAATATCGCCATTTTTGCCACCAGATAAAAGGATAATGCCTTCGGCATATTCAATTAGCCATTCACGCTCAATAGTTGGATTTTCTTTATAACCACGCTGATACGCTCGTGACAGCAATAAAGTAATATTTTGATAACCAGTATTATTTTTGGCTAATAACGTGAGTTCAAAAGGTTCATCAGGCAACTCTGGTGTATTTACCAATACATCAGCGCCGACTATCGGTTTAATCCCTTTTCCTAATGCAGCACCATAGAAACGCACCAATCCACAAAAGTTGGTGAAATCTGTTAATGCCATTGCCACCATTTGCTGCTTTGCACATTCATCCACCAACGATTTTACTTTGGCTAAACCATTAATCATAGAAAAGTCACTGTGGACACGTAGATGAACAAATTTAGGCGATGACATAATGCTTCCTAATAGTTTGATAATAAATTGAAGAAAAGTAATGCGGTAAGCACATTGTGTTTACCGCATTTTGAGATTGTTAGTCACAATTATAGATTAAAAAAGAGTTTCTCTCTTTTCCATTTCTCTACAGTAAATGTCTTAATCGTTAATGCATGAATTGCATTGGTTGCTAAATGATCCATTAATGGTGCATAGATCATTTGTTGTTGTTTTACTCGAGAGAGATCAGCAAATTTATCACTGACAGCAATCACATCAAAATGTGCATTTTCACCACGCACATAAACTTCATCTAAACCTAATGCTTCTTTTAATAATTGTTCAATCTCTTTTGGTTCCATATTTGATCCTATTTATTGATATATTTTGCTAACCACTCTTTTAATGAAAATAATGCCGCCAAATTTAAACATTGTGCCGGGACATTAATCAACTTAACTTGTTCCACTGGATTTAACCTTAATAATTCCGTTAATAACGCAAACCCAGCTGAATCAATATGACTAATTGCCTCTAAATCCCAGACTATATTTTGGCAATGTTGGCATTCGACATTATTCGCTAATACAAACTGCTGACGTTGCTGCCATAATGGTAACAATGTATGTCGATTTAAAACGCCAACTAACGATACAACGACATTATCCGTCGTTGTATCCAATTGCCAAGTTAGCTTTATCTCACTCATCTTATTTTTTCTTATCTAATGTGATTGGTAAGCTGGCTGATTTTTCAATTTGCGCTGTTAACGCTTCAATACCATCTTTACGTAATACGCCGCTCCATTCATTTTTCTTCGTTTCCACCATACTTACACCTTCTGCCGCCATATCATAGGCTTGCCATTCGTTGGTTTTACTGTTTTTACGCCATTTGAAATCTAGGTTGATTGGTGCAGCACCATTATTTTGTTCCACCACAACTCGAATATTAACAATATTCTTACCCTCTACAGATTTCTCTGGCTCAATAGTCACTTTTTGTTTGCTATAAAAAGTGAGAACTTGCGCATAAGATTGCTCAATAAAATTACCAAAGGCCTTGAAAAAGGCTTCACGTTGTTCTGGTGTAGCAGCTTTAAAATAATTACCTAATACCAATGAGCCGGCATATTTAACGTGCACATAAGGCATTAAATCTTGTCTAACAATCGTGCGTAAATAGTTCGGATTTTGCTTAATTTGACTTTGATTTGCAGTAATATCCGCAAATAATTTATCTGATGCTTGTTGCATCAATTGATAAGGATTTTGCTCTGCCGCCGCAAATAAGCTAGTTAGTAATAAACTAGCTGCTAACAACATACGCATCATATTTTGAGTATAACGTTTTAACATTGTGCTTCTCCTCTTTTATTATTATTTATTTGATTCCGCTGGTTCTGCTGACTCAGCTGACTTTTTATCACCATATAAGAACTGACCAATTAAATCTTCTAAAACCATTGCTGATTTTGTATCAGTAATCTTACTACCCTCTTTTAACATCGGGGTTTCGCCATCATCAAATCCAATATTCAAGGCAATATATTGTTCGCCGAGTAATCCAGCCGTTTTAATGGAGAGCGAACTATTGTCTGGAATTTGGTTATAACGCTCATCAATTCTTAACGTTACTTGTGGTAAATAAGTTTTCGGATCTAATTCAATATCGCTTACTCGTCCAATTACCACACCGCCGATTTTGACCGGCGCTCTGACTTTTAATCCACCTATATTATCAAAAGTCGCAGTCACACGATATGTTTGCGACTCACCAAAACTTTGCACATTAGCAACTTTTAGTCCAAGAAAAACTAATGCAGCAATACCTAACAATAAGAACAATCCAACCCAAAATTCATATTTCACTGTATTTTTCATAAATAATCCTTGTTTATTGCACAATCCTGCAATTAATTTCCACCAAACATTAACGCTGTTAAAATAAAATCCAACCCTAAAACCACTAATGAGGCTTGTACTACCGTTTTGGTTGTTGCTTGACTGATACCTTCTGAAGTTGGTAATGCGTTATAACCATTAAATAAAGCGATCCATACTACACTAACCGCAAAAAATAGACTCTTGATAATGCCATTACCAATATCTTTGCCCCAAACAACAGAATTTTGCATCACTGACCAGAAACTACCACTATCCACACCTTTCCAATCTACACCAACCAGCGAACCGCCCCAAATACCAACTGCAGTAAAAATCAAAGCTAACAATGGCATTGCAATCATTCCAGCCCAAAATCTGGGTGCGATTACACGTCGCAACGGATTAATCGCCATCATCTCTAATCCTGATAATTGTTCCGTTGCTTTCATTAAACCAATTTCTGCTGTTAATGCTGATCCCGCTCGCCCAGCAAACAATAATGCCGTTACTACAGGCCCAAGTTCACGTAAAAGGGATAACGCAACCAACTGTCCTAAGCTGGTTTCCGCTGAAAAATCGACAAGAATCACATACCCTTGCAACCCTAACACCATTCCAATAAACAGCCCTGATAACACAATGATCAGTAATGACTGCACACCTAATACATATAATTGCTTCACCACTAAAGGAAAATTTTTACGAAATTGTGGTTTGCCAACTAATGCACCATATAACATTAACCCAGACTTTCCTAGTGTTCGTATCCAACGCACCCCATGTTGTCCAAGTCGCTCAATAATGCCTATTTTCACTGAAATAATTCCTCTTCATAATCTTCTGCTGGATAATGGAATTTCACAGGTCCATCTGCCTGTCCAGATAAAAATTGAATAACTCGTGGATCTTGACTTGCCCTTAATTGTTCTGGTGTTCCTTCCGCAATAATTTTTTGTTCTGCCACAATATAACCATAATCAGCAATACTTAATACTTCGGTCACATCATGAGAAATCACAATAGAGGTTAAATCTAAGGTTTCATTCAATTTTTTAATCAAATCCACAATCACGCCCATACTGATCGGATCTTGCCCAGTAAATGGCTCATCATACATAATCAGATCGGGATCTAAAGCAATCGCTCTTGCTAACGCTGCTCGTCTTGCCATTCCTCCAGACAGCTCATTTGGCATCAATTCCGCAGCACCACGCAATCCTACGGTTTCTAATTTCATTAATACCATTTTGCGAATAATCGATTCCGGTAAATTGGTGTGCTCCCGAATTGGGAATGCAACATTTTCAAAAGTGCTCATATCCGTAAATAATGCACTGGATTGAAATAACATTCCCATCCGTTCTCTTACTCGATACAACTCTTTAGTTGATAATGAGCAAATATCTTGTCCATCTAATAAAATTTGTCCTTGTTCTGGAATAAGTTGCCCACCAATCAATTTTAAGAGTGTGGTTTTACCAATTCCTGAAGGCCCCATAATTGCGGTAATTTTGCCTTTCTTAATGCTTAAATTCAGATTGTTATAAATCGTCCTTTCACCACGTTTAAATGTCAGATTTTTAACTTCGATAAGAATATCCTGCATCGTATTGTTGCCTTCTTTACGCTATCACAAAGTGATTATTCTAACAGAATATTGCTGCCTGTTGAAAAATAACTCATTTACTGGATTTTATGATATGATCCGCCAGCTAAATTTCTCGAGAATAAGTTCCTAAATAAAGGTAAATAATTTATGTCCATTCGTTGGAATATTGTACTTTCAATTATTGCGATTGCACTACTGGCGTGGCTCTATTCATTACAGCAAAATACAGTGCCAGTATTAACGAAAAAAGATTCAGATCCAGAATATATTGCTAAACAAATGACCACGACAGTATATGGTCCAACTGGTACGATCCAATATCAAGCCGAATCCACTAACGTAGATTATTTTAATAATGATAAAGCTGTTTTTAGCCAACCCGTTCTTTATGTTTATGACAAAGACGATACTAAAGCATGGCGTTTACAAGCTGATAAAGCAATTTTAATGGATAAAGATAAACTCACATTACAAGGCAATGTGAAGCTACAAAGCCTACAAAAAGAGTCTAAAATACAAACGATTGATACAGAGCAAGCCTTTGTCAATTTAACGACACAAGACATAACATCTGATACAATGGTGACCCTAACTGGCTTGAATTTTACCAGTAATGGCAAAGTATTAGACGGTAATCTGCAAAAACAAACTGCGACCCTCAAAGAACAGGTTAAGACATATTATGAAATTAAAAACTAATTTAACTGTACTTGGCTTATTAACTTTGTTATTTAGCTACTCTGCCGTAGCATTAACAGGGGATTCTGAACAACCAATTAATATCGAATCTAATAACCAGTCACTTGATTTAACAAGCAATGTGGTTACTTTTACTGATAATGTTGTTATCACGCAAGGCAGCGTAAAAATTAATGCTGATAAAGTGATCATCACACGTCCAAATGAAAAAGAAAAAGCCAACAATAAAAAAGAGAGCGTAGATGCTTTTGGCGCACCAGTAAAATTCCAACAACAATTAGACAATGGCAAAATGGTGTACGGTAATGCCAATAAAGTCCATTATGATTTGGGTAAAGAATTTTTAACGTTAATCGGCAACGCACAATTAAAACAGGAAGATAGCCGCATTAATGGTGATTTGATTACCTATGATGTGAAGAAACAACAACTTAAAGCGAATGGTAATGGCGGTCGTGTAAAAACCGTTTTAATTCCAAATCAACTTAAAACAAATTAGAGCAAATTATGTCTGTTTTATCTGCTGAACATCTAAGCAAAAGTTATAAAGATCGCTCGGTGGTTAATGGTGTGAGTCTTTCCATTAACTCTGGTGAGATTGTTGGTTTATTAGGTCCGAACGGTGCAGGGAAAACCACCACCTTCTATATGGTTGTCGGTTTAATTAGTCACGATGAAGGTAAAATTACCATTGATAATCAAGATATTAGCCGTTTACCAATGCACCAACGAGCTAAACAAGGCATTGGTTATTTACCTCAAGAAGCTTCTATTTTCCGTCGTTTATCAGTGCACGATAACTTGATGGCCGTTTTAGAAATTCGTAAAGATCTCACTAAAGATCAACGTATTGATGAACTCGAACGTTTATTAGATGAATTTCATATTACTCATATCAAAGATAATTTAGGGCAATCCCTCTCAGGTGGTGAACGTCGTCGAGTGGAAATTGCCAGAGCTTTAGCGGCGAATCCTAAATTTATTTTATTAGATGAACCTTTTGCTGGGGTTGATCCGATTTCAGTATTAGATATTAAAAATATTATTCAAGGGCTGCGTGATCGAGGTTTAGGCGTTCTGATCACTGACCATAATGTACGTGAAACCTTAGATGTTTGTGAGCGTGCTTATATTGTTAGTGAAGGTAAAATGATTGCTAGTGGCTCGCCACAAGATGTGTTAGCCGATGAGCACGTAAAACGTGTCTATCTTGGTGAACATTTTAAACTTTAGGCTTTTCACGTTGATTATCGTATGAAAATTACTGAATTTCTTACTAAAGAAAATATTCGTACTGGTTTGCTCTGCTCCAGTAAAAAGCGTGTCTTTGAGTTAATTTGTAATATTGTTTCATCGCAAACTGAAGAACAAGAAAACAGCTGTTTTGAAGCGATTTGTCATCGTGAAAGAATGGGCAATACCGGCTTAAATAACGGTATTGCGATTCCACACGCCAAGCTCTCTACTGGTGATAAACCAATTGCCGTATTCCTACAATTAGATACACCAATTAAATATGATGCGGCGGATCATCGTGATGTTGATCTTATTTTTGCCATTTTAATTCCCGAAACTTGTTGTCCTAGCTGCTCTCCTTTGTTGCCTTACCTTGCTGAATGTTTTTCTGACAAGAATTTATTCAAACAATTACGCCTTGCTAAAAGCCCAGAAGAAGTTTGGTCTATTTTTGTTGCCTTTGATCACGCTGAAACGGTTAAAGAACAGCAAGAAAGCGAGCAAACTACAGATTAGATTATCGGCAATAATCAAATGATGGGAGGATATGATGGAACTTGTCATTATTAGTGGTCGTTCTGGTGCAGGAAAATCTATTGCGTTAAAGGCATTAGAAGATATTGGTTATTATTGTATTGATAACTTACCACTGTTTCTCATTCCACAGCTGATTGAAACTTTGCAAACCAGCCAACAAAACGTGGCGATCAGCGTTGATATTCGTAATATTCCGCTACAACCTCAAGAATTAGAAGAAACATTAGAGCAATTACCGCAATCTTGTAATACGCAAATTATTTATCTTGATGCCGATCGTAATACGTTAATCCGTCGTTATAGCGATACTCGTCGTGCCCATCCATTGTCCAAAGATAATCTCTCTTTAGAAGGATCCATTGATTTAGAAAAAGAACGTCTAGAACCGTTATTTCAGCACACAAACTTCATTATTGATACAACAAACTTATCCACACACCAATTAGCAGAAAAATTGCGTGAATTTGTGCATGGCAATGGTGACAAAGAGTTACAAATTATTATTAAATCATTTGGCTTTAAATACGGCATTCCGCAAGATGCTGATTATATTTTTGATGTACGTTTCTTACCAAACCCACATTGGGAGCCTAAATTACGCCCATTAACTGGACTCGACCAACCGATTATCGATTTTTTACGTCAATATGATGTTGTGCGTGAATTTCTCTATTCGACTCGAAACTATATAGAAACTTGGTTACCATTGTTGGAACAAAATAACCGTAGTTACCTTACTATTTGTATCGGTTGCACTGGCGGGAAACATCGTTCTGTTTATATCGCCCAACAATTAGCAGAATACTTTCAAGCGAAAGGAAAAAAGATTAAAATTCAGCACAATTCGTTATTACGTCAAGAACATAAAAACAGCAATAACAATTAATAAACAACTGCGAATGTGTAGCTCAGCTGGATAGAGCAACCCCCTCCTAAGGGGTAGGTCGGCGGTTCAAATCCGCCCACGTTCGCCATCTAAACCAATTATTTATAAATAATATTTTTAAATATAAAACTAGTCCCTAGTTAAACTCCTAATTAGGAGTTGGAATGATCTTCTATCCATCGATATTTCTCTATATCATGAGATAAAACAATCGCTAACTTATTGATAGGTAACTGTCGTGACACCACTCTCAATTAAAGATGAATTAGATCTACAAACACTATCTGAATCAGAAGAGTTAGAGTTTAAATCTGCACAAGGACGTGATGGAAAAGGAAAACTCCCTGATGACTTTTGGCCCACTTACAGTGCTATGGCAAATTGTAGAGGTGGATATGTTATTTTAGGTGTTAGTGAGAAGAAGGGAAAATTCAAAATTGAAGGTGTATCTAATATTGATCTTGTAAGAAAACAACTTTTTGACATTCTTAATAATAAAAATAAAGTTAATCTTAATCTATTAAATAATAATAACTTAACTGTCCATATTATTAATGATAAACCAATTCTTATTATTCAAATTCCACCAGCTAAAAGGCAAGAAAAACCAATTTATCTTAATAACCAACCAATGAAAGAAACTTTTATTCGCTTAAACGAGAGTGATCATCGTTGTACAGAAGAACAAATAAAGCGGATGATGGCTGAGCAAATAGAATCTAGTAGAGATGATAAAATTCTAAAAGGTTTCTCTTTAGCTGATATTGATAAAGATAGTTTGCAAGCATATAAAAATCTTTTTGCCATAGCAAAACCAAATCATATATGGCTAGAGAAGGATCTATTAGAGTTATTCAAAAATATTGGTGGATGGCGGAAAGATAGACAAACAGGTGAAGAAGGAATCACACTTGCAGGAATCTTAATGTTTGGAACATGGGAAGCAATACAAGAGGCTGTCCCGTATTATTTCGTAGATTACCAAGAATTAGAAAATTTTCAGGCTGAACGTTGGACTGATCGTATATATCCCGATGGATCTTGGTCGGGAAATCTATTTGATTTTTATAGAAAGACATACCGTAAACTCATTGCTGATTTAAAAGTTCCCTTTAAACTAAAAAATGGAATTAGATTGGATCAATCAAAGACACATGAAGCTATTCGTGAAGCTCTTGTTAATACTTTAGTGCATACAGATTATTCTGGTAGGGCATCTATCTTAATAAAAAAACTTCCTGATAAATTGTCTTTCCGAAACCCAGGGTTAATGAGAATTTCCCCAGATATCGCAATAAAAGGCGGGGAAAGTGACTGTCGAAACCGACGCTTACATCAAATGTTTCTAATGAACGGTGCTGGTGAAAGAGCTGGTTCAGGTGTTCCTAAAATATATCGAGGATGGGAACTTGCACAATTTCGCACGCCTAAACTATATGAACAATATATCCCTTCCGAGCAAACTATATTGGAATTACCAACTATTAGCTTAATTCCGCAAAATGTTATTTCTCACTTAGAGCAAATTTTTGGTAATAGTTATCACCATTTAAATCATGAAGAACAAATGATAGTAACAACCGCAGCTATAGAAGGGTCGATAACTCATACGAGAGCTTGCCAATTAACAAGCAAACATTCTAGAGATGTTACACTTGCTCTACAAAAACTAATCAAAAAAGGGTTTCTCACAGCTAATGGACAAAAAAAGAATAAAATATATAGCTTACCTACTGGCTACACGATAACTACAGAATATCTTTTGCATTCATCAACAGCTAATTTACGTGAGAATACTAATAACTTAACGGATAATGCTAATAGCTTAACGAATAACGCTAATAGCTTAACGGATAACGCTAATAACTTAACGGATAACGCTAATAACTTAACGGATAACGCTAATAACTTAACGGATAACGCTAATAACTTAACGGATAATACAAGAGATCACTTAGGAAGATATCTTCATTCTTCTGTAGATATGCCAATTATTGATACTCTTGACACTTTAACAGAATCATTTAGGAATGAACTTCTCTCATCTACTGAAGAAGTACGAAAATATAAACGTTTACCACCTCCAAAAATGAGAGCCATTATCTATGAACTATGTAAAGGACATTATGTTCGTACTGCAATTTTGGAAGTACTTTTAAATCGAAAAGCACAAAGCTTACGAGAAACATATTTAAAACCAATGGTAATAGAGGGGCTTCTTAAAATGACATTCCCTGATAAACCAAATTCTCCTCAACAAGGTTATACCTCAATTTAGTATTTGAAACAGATATGACAGAACAAGATCAGAAATTTATGCGTCATGCACTGCTGCTTGCAGACAAAGCGGCAGAAATAGGGGAAATTCCTGTTGGTGCCGTTCTTGTGAATGAACAGGGTGAAATTCTTGCTGAAGGCTGGAATCAATCCATAACACTTTCTGATCCAACTGCTCATGCTGAAATTATCGCTTTACGGCAAGCTGGAGAAAAAATCCAAAATTATCGTTTATTGAATACGACATTATATGTCACTTTAGAACCTTGCCCGATGTGTGCTGGAGCTATTTTACATAGTCGTATCAAGCGTTTAGTGTTTGGGGCAATGGATTACAAAACCGGCGCTATCGGCTCACGTTTTCATTTGTTTGATGATTATCGTATGAACCATATTGTAGAAATCACCTCTGGCGTATTGGCAGAAGAGTGCAGTACTAAGATCAGCCAATTTTTTCAACAACGCCGAGCACAACAAAAATTAGCGAAGCAAGCTATCTTGAAAAGCGATAATCACAGCGAATAACTAACTATAATTTTTCTACGCCAAAACTTTATTTCATATAACAAATTATTATTAATAACCCTACTACTCCTATGTGAATTATCGTTTATAATAAGCACTCTTTTTCACTCATTTAAGTTTTCATAGGTTAATTTATGTGTCAATTACTGGGAATGAATTGTAATACCCCAACAGACATCGTGTTTTCCTTTGAAGGGTTCCGTCGTCGCGCAGGTATTACTGATTGCCATTCTGATGGTTTCGGAATTGCTTTCTTTGAAGGTAAAGGTGTGCGTGTATTTCGTGATGATAAGCCATGTAGTTCATCACCAATCGCTGACTGCGTAAAACAATATCATATCAAATCACTCAATGTGATTGCGCATATTCGTAAAGCGACACAAGGTGATGTTACATTAGAAAATACCCATCCTTTTATGCGTGAAATTTGGGGTGAAAATTGGGTTTTCGCTCATAACGGTAATTTAAAAACTTTACCAGATCTTTCTGATTGTCGTGCACAACCAATTGGTTCCACTGATTCAGAAGCAGCTTTCTGTTATATGGCAGAATTTCTCAAACGTCGTTATTTACGTAAACCAAGTGAAGATGAAATTTTTGCAGCAGTGTATGAAGTAACACAAGAATTATCACAACTTGGTACTTTTAATTTCATTTTATCTAATGGGCAATTTATGATTGCACACTGCTCAACATTCTTACACTATCTCACTCGTAAAGCACCTTTCGGTAAGGCTTTTCGCGTAGATGATGATGGTTTTATTGATTTTAATGATTATGCAAAACCAGGCGATAAAGTAACGATAATTTCGACGCAACCTCTTACCAAAAATGAAGCTTGGACCAAAATGGAAAATGGCGGATTTGTGATGTTTAAAGAAGGGGAAAAAGTTAAAGAGATTATTGGTAAAGCAAAACAAATTGAAGATGATGGTACATTAGGTAATATGAAAATTGCTTAAAACCTCTCTACTTTAATAACAAGAAACGGTATTAAGAAATTACACTTAATACCGTTTTTTATAACTTGGTGTGGTAGATAAAATGGTTACGAAAAAAGCGATTAAAGCCTTATAGCATATGACAGCAAACCACTTTTTTCCCCACACTTTTGTCTATTAGGCCTATGATTCTACACAAACAAAAACTGCACCAATATCGGTGCAGTTTTTTATTCTTTAATTGTTAAAGTAACAATTATGCTTGACCTTTAACTGCTTTTAATCCTAAGAATGGTGCTTTATCACCTAATGCTTCTTCGATACGGATTAATTGGTTGTATTTAGCAATACGGTCTGAACGGCTCATAGAACCAGTTTTGATTTGACCTGCTGCTGTACCAACTGCTAAATCTGCAATAGTTGCATCTTCAGTTTCACCAGAACGGTGAGAAATTACTGCAGTGTAACCAGCTTCTTTCGCCATACGGATAGCATTTAAAGTTTCAGTTAATGAACCGATTTGGTTGAACTTAATTAAGATTGAGTTAGCGATACCTTTTTCGATACCTTCTTTAAGGATCTTAGTATTGGTTACGAATAAGTCGTCACCAACAAGTTGGATTTTACCGCCAAGAACTTCAGTTTGATATTTGAAGCCTTCCCAATCTGATTCATCTTGACCATCTTCAATTGATTTAATTGGGTATTCTTCACAAAGTTTTTCTAAGTAGTGAGTGAATTCTTTAGAAGTGAATGATTTACCTTCACCTTTCATTTCATACATACCAGTTTCTTTGTTATAGAATTCTGATGATGCACAGTCCATTGCTAAAGTAACATCTTTACCTAACACATAACCTGCTTTTTCTACTGCTTCTTTGATACAAGCTAATGCAGCAGCGTTAGATTCTAAGTTAGGAGCAAAACCACCTTCATCACCAACTGCAGTACTTAAACCTTTAGATTTTAATACTTTAGCAAGGTTGTGGAACACTTCTGCACCGATACGTAATGCTTCACGTAAAGTTTTTGCACCAACTGGTTGAATCATAAATTCTTGAATATCAACATTGTTATCTGCGTGTTCACCACCGTTGATGATATTCATCATTGGTAATGGCATAGAGTATTGACCTGGAGTACCGTTTAATTCTGCAATCCATGCGTAAAGTGGTAATGCTTTAGATGCTGCAGCTGCTTTAGCATTTGCAAGAGAAACAGCAAGAATTGCGTTAGCACCTAATTTAGATTTGTTATCTGTACCATCTAAATCGATCATGATTTGGTCGATTTCAGCTTGTTGAGCTGCGTCTTTACCTAATAATGCAGGTGCAATGATTTCATTGATATTAGCAACTGCTTTTAATACACCTTTACCTAAGAAACGTGATTTATCACCATCACGTAATTCTAAAGCTTCACGAGAACCTGTTGATGCACCAGATGGAGCAGCAGCTAAACCAACAAAGCCACCTTCTAAATGAACTTCAGCTTCAACTGTTGGATTACCACGAGAGTCGATAATTTCACGGCCAAGAACTTTAACGATTTTTGCCATTTGTTTTTCCTCATATTTAAAGTTAATTTGCAAAGATAGAAATCAAAAAACGCTGCTAATATTAAAACGATTTTTAATTTTTGTCTTGTAAAAAATGATGTGAACTTGATCACAATTAAGATTTTTTATTGCCATTAAAATCTAACGGTAATTCCTAGTAAAAAGCGACAAACTTTTCGCTTTTTGCAATGGTTTCCTTGTATAATTGCTGACTTTCTTTAAATAGGCTCTTTTTTAATCACTAACATTATGTATATTACTCAAGCACTCTTTTCATTCAAAGGAAGATTAAACCGCCAAGGGTTCTGGATCGGTAGCGGTATCTGTGCGATCACATTATTTGTCGCTGCAAATCTGATCCCGATTGAAAGCATATTGCAAAAAACATTGAGCTCGGTATTTGCCATTTTACCTTTATTATTAATTATTTATTGTTGGTTAGCGGTTATCGTTAAACGTTTGCATGATCGTGGGCGCTCAGCTGCCGCATTGACTATTTTATTAGTACCACTTTGCTGTTTAATGATCGCTCCATATAGCCAAGGCTTTATGCAATTCTTGCTAGGAACATTTTTACCTATTTTTATTCTTGCTATGTTGTTAATGGAATGGGGCGTATTCTTAGGACAACCACAAGAAAACCGTTATGGTACGAAAGGCGAAACTATTACATTTAAAAAAGGATAATATTGTGTCAACAAATGAATTCAAACTGAATTATCATAAAACCCGTTTTTTAATGAGTGCAGCAAACATTACTCAGTTACCTGCTGATGCAGGCGTAGAAATTGCCTTTGCGGGCCGTTCTAACGCAGGTAAATCAACTGCATTAAATACACTTGCCAACCAAAAAACATTAGCAAAAACTTCAAAAACACCAGGAAGAACACAATTAATTAATCTCTTTGAAGTTAGTGAAAATTATAAAATTGTGGACTTACCAGGTTACGGCTATGCCGCAGTCCCTGAAAAATTAAAACTACAATGGCAAAAATCATTAAGCGAATATCTACAAAAACGTGAATGTTTAGGCGGCGTGGTTATTCTGATGGATATTCGTCATCCACTCAAAGATCTCGATCAACAAATGATTCAATGGGCGGTTAATGCCGAATTACCGATCCTACTGTTATTAACTAAAGCAGATAAACTTAGCCAAAGCGAGCGTAGTAAACAGTTAAAATTGGTACGAGAAGCAATCCTACCTTTCCAAGGTGATATTCAAGTCGAAGCCTTCTCCTCGCTCAATCGTTTAGGCGTAGATAAACTCGCTCAGAAGTTGGATAGTTGGTATAGCTTATTTGAGCCAAATAACCAAGATCAATAAGCAACAAAGCCCAAACAAACGTTTGGGCTTTTCTCAATAATAAAATCAACAATAATTAAAACGCTTCCACTAACTGAATCGCAGCGCCAATATAGGTTGCTGGTGTTAATGCTTTCAATCTTGCTTTTTCATTTTCAGGGATGTCTAAACCATCAATGAATTGTTGAATTGTTTGCTGATCAACGCGTTTACCACGTGTTAATTCTTTTAATTTTTCGTATGGTTTTTCGATACCATAACGGCGCATTACAGTTTGAATTGGTTCTGCTAATACTTCCCAATTTTGATCCAACTCTGCACGTAGATGATCTTCATTCACTTCTAATTTACTAATACCTTTCAACGTAGAAGCATAAGCAATCAAGCTATAACCTAAACCAACACCAAGATTACGCAATACAGTAGAATCGGTTAAATCGCGTTGCCAGCGTGATACTGGTAATTTTTGCGCCAAGTGTGCCATTACTGCATTAGCCACGCCTAAATTACCTTCTGAGTTTTCAAAATCAATTGGATTTACTTTATGCGGCATTGTTGATGAACCAATTTCACCTGCAATAGTTTTTTGTTTGAAGTGATTTAATGCGATATAACCCCAGATATCGCGATCAAAATCGATCATAATTGTATTAAAGCGCATTACACAGTCAAAAAACTCTGCAATATAATCATGTGGTTCAATTTGCGTTGTATATGGATTCCAATCAATTCCTAAGTCTTGCACAAATTGTTGGCTGAATAGATGCCAGTCCACATCAGGATAAGCCGATAAATGCGCATTATAGTTTCCTACTGCACCATTGATCTTGCCAAGAATTTCTACTTTCTGTAGTTGTTGATATTGACGTTGTAAACGATATGCCACATTCACCATCTCTTTACCAACTGTAGTTGGTGAAGCTGGTTGTCCATGAGTACGTGAAAGTAAAGGAATATTCTTATAAGTTTCCGCTAAACGGCTAACTTCAGCAATAATCTTCTTCCATTCAGGTAGAAGAACTTCTTCTCTCGCAGTTTTTAACATTAACGCATGAGATAGATTGTTAATATCTTCTGAAGTACAAGCAAAATGGATAAATTCACTAATTTCCGCTAATTCAGGTAATGCTTGGCATTTTTCTTTGAGAAAATACTCAACCGCTTTTACATCATGATTAGTTGTTGCTTCAATTTCTTTAATTTGTTGTGCATCTTGTACATCAAAATTAGCAATAATATCGTCTAGGTAATCGATTGCTTTTTTTGATAAAACTGGAACTTCTGAAATTGCGGTAGTCGCTGCCAATTTTTGTAACCAACGAACTTCTACAGTGACACGAAAACGCAATAAACCAAATTCACTAAAAATAGAACGCAAAGCGTCAGTCTTACTTTGATAACGACCATCAAGAGGAGAAAGTGCAGTTAAAGCATTAAATTGCATGAAGAGTTACTCCGTTTATCTAAGGGATGAGTAAAGTTGTTGAGCTGCATGGATCAATCTGCTGCGGAAAAATAGCAATTTCCACTTAGAGCCGCCAACTTGGCGCCACAATACAGCAGAACGAATACCTGCTAATAAACAAGCTCGAATACGGTTTTGAATTTCAGGTTGCTGCAAATATAAAGGCAGACCTTTTACTTGAATTTTAGCCCCTAATGGACTAATGATATCAACATAAATACCAGCTAAAATCGCTAACATAGAGCTATCTATTAAGCTATCATGAAACTCTAATTGTGTTGGTAAATATTGAATTCTATCGACTAATTGCTTTTTCTTGTCGCTATTACTATTCAGCTTCCCTTCTAAAGCAAGCAAACTTAACCAATAACGGCTTAATTCCAAATCCAATGGACCATGTTTACCGTTAAGTTGTTCCAGTAATGTTGCTAAGCCCAATTTGATATTGGCAAGATTACCACCATACACATCTAACGTTTGTTGTGGCTGAGTAACGACTAGGCTCTCTAATGTAACGAGTAAATCTTGATCTGAAGTACTTCCTTGGTGAGCTAATTGTTGAACTAACTTTGCAGATTGACAAACTCCTGCCAATGCAAGCGCTAAATTCGAATAATCGACCATAATAGAGAAGAACCTTACTTACTGGTTAGTTAATTGAAAAAGAATTGTGGCAAATAGGTGGCAGAATATAACACTGTTCTTATGTTTTTTAAAGTTATCTTTATTCTGAGATTCACCAGAAAAAATTAAAGGCTGTTACAACATTTATTGTAACAGCCTCAGACTGCTGACAAACCTCTAGACATACCTCTAGAGGTTTGATCTAATAGGCATATCGAAAAAAGGAAATGCCTATGCTCAAAAATACTGCCTCACCCCAATATGAAATCGAGATGATAAGTCTCGAACAACTCGTACCGAAAGACCACCTTGTCCGTAAAGTCGCTAAAGCTATCGATTTTGAATTCATTCGTGATGAAGTGGCGCATCTCTATTGCCATGACAACGGTCGCCCCGCAGTTGACCCAGTTCGTTTGTTCAAGATAATGTTACTCGGCTATCTTTTCGGTATTAAAAGCGAACGCCAGTTGGTGAAAGAGATTGAAGTCAACGTCGCTTACCGTTGGTTTTTGGGGATGAGCCTCACGGAAAAAGTGATAGATGCCAGTACCTTAAGCCAAAACCGTCTGCGCCGTTTTAATGGTACGGATGTATTTGAGCGTATTTTTACCCACATTGTTTGGCAAGCGATGGAAAAAGGCTTGGTGGGAGGTAAATATCTGTTTACTGACAGCACCCACTTGAAAGCCAGTGCCAATAAAAACAAAAAGCATCATGAAAAGCGAGCAGTTCGAGTGAGCCACTATATCGCTATGCTCAACGAAGATGTGGCAAAAGTGAGGGAAGCAAAAGGAAAAAAGCCGTTAAAGGCGAGTGAGAAAGCCATCGAAGTCAAAGACACCAACGTGAGCAATACCGACCCTGAAAGCGGGTATATGCACCGAGATAACAAGCCCAAAGGTTTCTTCTATCTCGACCACCGCACAGTCGATGGTCGATACGGGATTATTTTAGATACCTTTGCGACGGCAGGGAATGTCAATGACAGCCAACCCTATATCGCTCGTCTTGATGCCACCACAGAACGCTTTCGGTTCAAGCCCAAAGCGGTTGGGCTTGATGCAGGCTATTTTACCGCGCCTGTTGCCGAAAGCCTTGCCCGACGAGACATTATCGGTGTATTTGGCTATCGTCGCCCCACCAAAGGCAAGAACTGCTTACGAAAAAGTGCGTTCCGCTATGATGCCGAAACTGACAGCTACACTTGCCCCGCAGGGCAATCGCTCCGCTATAGCACCACCACCCGAGAAGGTTATCACACTTACAAATCCAACCCGACCTATTGCCAAACTTGCCCACTACGTTCACAGTGTACCCAAAACCAAAAAGCCGAACGCCTCATCACCAGGCATATTTACCAAGATGCTGTGGACAACGCCAATGCAGTGAGAATATCGAGGCAGGGCAGAAAACTCTATAAACGTCGAGCAGAAACCGTAGAGCGCAGCTTTGCGGATGCAAAACAACATCATGGACATCGCTATGCCCGTTATAGAGGGCTATCCAAAGTGCAAATGCAATGCTTCCTTGCGGCAATGGCACAAAATATCAAGAAAATTGCCCTGGTGGTATGGGCTATTTTGTCTTATTTATGGCGCCAATTTTGCTTGTTTGAGGCATGGGTAAAAAAATCAGCGAAAATGACCACTTGCCCAATTATCTGAAAGGAAAAGCAAGAGAAAAGCGACAAAGTAAAAAAACAAACCCACTTTTACCAAATGATTTTGGAAAGGTGGGTTTGTCAGCGGTCTGAGGCTGTTACAACATTTATTGTAACAGCCTTTTGGAATTTGGCTCCTCCTGCTGGACTTGAACCAGCGACATATGGATTAACAGTCCACCGTTCTACCGACTGAACTAAGGAGGAATAGTGGTGCCCAGAGGCGGAATCGAACCACCGACACGGGGATTTTCAATCCCCTGCTCTACCGACTGAGCTATCTGGGCAACGTCTTAGTGGTGCGTATTAAACGTTTTTTTGGCTTTCAAGTCAACCACTATTTTGAAAAAAATTTCTTTTTTTCGCACGTTAGCCGTTTTTCTATCCAAAACGCATAAAATTAATACTAAAACACCAGCAAAGCCCGCGAAATTAACGAATTACTCGATAACTTTTTTGTGCTTTATCCACTTTGATTAAGTAGTTTCTTGCCTGTGCTGATGGGTGTTTCGTTGTTAAAATACGATACACTTGCTCAGGTAATAACCGATTAATCTTATTTACCGCAACATCTTTATCATCATCAAAGATTCGCAATACTGCACCCGCCCCACCGTTATAAGCCGAAATAACGGCAAAACGTCTAGAAGTAGGATCTGTAATTCCTGCCAAATATTTATTTTGTAATAACCATAAATAAGAAACACCAGCATCAATATTTTTATATGGATCAAATAAATATTTTTTCGATGGAATACCTCTTCTACCTTTCATTAAGAACACATCACGTCCCGCCGTTTGCGGTACAATCTGCATTAAACCCATCGCATTAGCATAACTAATCGCATATGGGTTAAAGCTTGATTCTGTCTGCATAATGCCCAAAATCAAACTTTCATCAATGTTGTAGTGTCTTGCTGCCTTACGAATAAATGGAATATATTTTTGCGCACGAATAGCAACGTGGTTGGCAATCATTTGAATCACAACAAATTGCACAATATGACCATTACTTAAACGGCGACTTTGTAATTTATTGTTAATTAAATAATCAGCAAAAGCTGACGCCACTGCAATATTTGGAATTTGTGCACCTTGATGATCTAATACCTGTCCTAATAAAAATGGTCGAGAACTGATTGGCACATCACCATCAGCGAATAAATCGATACCATTTGCATCAGATCCCATCAATAATGTATGCACAATAGCATTTTTTAAACGAGCCAAGCTGGTTTGTGTTTCGATGGTAATCACACCTTCATCAAAACTAACGTGACTACGGGTATAATATTTATCAGTATATTTCACATAATCTTTTCGACTTGCAACCAATAATTCATTCACACCCCAAATACGATCGATATTATGAGAAAATTGACCAGTTAAAATATCTAATGCTCGAGTGTCTTTTGCAAAAGCGTCATCGTAATCAATATCATCACGATCATAGGAAGAACCACATCCCACTAGTAATAGTGCTAATGCAGCAACAATAAAAGATTTTTTCATTTTCATTTTGGACTACTTTGAGGGAGGGACATAACCTTCAATATGAACATCCTTGCCTTCAAACAAGAAATTTACCATCTCTTGTTCTAATAATTTACGATGCTCTGGATTCATCATATTTAATTTCTTTTCATTCACTAACATCGTCTGTTTTTTTAACCATTCAGACCATGCTTGTTTGCTAATCGAATTAAAAATACGCTTGCCTAATTCACCTGGGTAAAGCTGAAAATCTAAGCCTTCTGCTTCTTGCTTCAAATACTCACAAAAAACGGTTCTTGCCATAACGTTATCCTTATTTAATTTTTTTCTATTGTTAAACTTGCTAACTGTATCAACAAATTTTTCACAGGCGTCGCCAAACCAATTTTAGGTGGCGAAAAATCCGCTAGATCATACCAATATTCACTTTCATTTTGTACTGTCTGTTTATATTCTGCACAATCTTCTGCTACATTTTTTACCATAGCTACGGTTTCTGTTTGCTCTGTTACCACTATTGGGTGAATATCTAAATGAAAATGGCTAAAAGTATGGCGAAAAATAGGTAATTCTTCGATTAATCGCAACTGATTTACTTGTAAATAACTTTCTAAACTATCTTTAGAATCAAACTGCGGAAAACAGTATAAACCGCCCCATAATCCTTGTGCTGGCCGTTGTCGCAGTAATACTTTATGATCTTTGACAAACAGCAAAAAATAGCTTTCTCGCTCTGGCAACGCTTTCTTGAGTTTTTTTCCTGGATATTGTTGCCAACTTTCATTTTTATATGCAATGCAAGATTTTGCTAATGGACACAAAGTACATTTTGGTTTACTTCTCGTACAAACCATTGCACCTAAATCCATCATTGCTTGATTAAAAGCTGCTACCTGTGAATCAGGTGTAACTGCTGCGCTATGACGCCATAATTGAGTTTCTACTGATTTCTCACCTGGCCAGCCTGCAATCGCAAAATAGCGCGATAATACACGTTTTACATTGCCATCTAAAATAGGATAAGGTGCATCAAGACATGAAGATAAAATGGCTCCTGCGGTGCTTAAACCTACACCTGGCAATGCCAATACCTGTGAAAAATCTGTTGGAAATTGTCCCTGATACTGATCACGAATAGTTTGTGCTGCTTTGTGTAAATTCCGCGCCCTCGCGTAATAACCCAAGCCTGTCCATAAATGTAACACTTCATCTATTGATGCATCGGCAAGATCACAAATAGTCGGAAATTGTTGTATAAAACGTTCAAAATATGGAATAACTGTCGTTACTTGCGTTTGCTGCAACATTATTTCTGATAACCAAACGCCATATAATGATTTATTACGTTGCCATGGCAGTGTTTTACGCCCATATTTGTCATACCATGATAATACTGCCATTGCAAAAGGTGCTTCTGGCGTTGACTCAGCCTGCCACATAAATCTTCCCTATTTAACAATTCAAAGTCGCGAGTGTATCACAACAAATTCATTCAAAACATAACAAAAAGAGTGAATTATCAGGTAAAATACAGACTATTTTTATTAGTAATTCATCAATTTTTACTTTATTTATGCAACAAGAATCTGTGAATAACCTTGCTGAACAAAAACGTAAATCAGTGAACACTATGGAATTTACTGCTGATGGTCGTTATCTACGAAAAGTGCGTAGCTTTGTACTGAGAACAGGACGTTTAAGTGAAGCACAAAAACGTGCAATGAATGAGAATTGGCATAAATTTGGTTTAGAGCATCAAGCAGCCCACTTTGATTTCCCTGCTATTTTTGGCAACAATAATCCTGTTGTGTTAGAAATTGGCTTTGGCATGGGGCGTTCCTTGGTTGATATGGCAAAACAAAATCCACACTATAATTATCTTGGTATTGAAGTTCATACTCCTGGTGTAGGTGCTTGTATTGCTTATGCTTTAGAACAACAAGTTACCAATCTAAGGGTGATTTGTCATGATGCAATAGAGATCTTGAAAGATAATATTCCTGTAGAAAGTTTAGCTGGTTTACAACTTTTCTTTCCTGATCCTTGGCATAAAGCAAAACACCATAAACGTCGAATTGTTCAACCAGCTTTTATTGAATCCATAATGCCAAAATTGATCCATAATGGCTTTATTCATATGGCAACAGATTGGCAAAATTATGCAGAACAAATGTTAGAAGTATTATCACAACAACCTGGATTACAAAATACTTCGAGCACCAATGATTTTATCCCACGTCCAGATTTTCGACCATTAACGAAATTTGAACAACGTGGCCACCGTCTAGGCCATGGCGTTTGGGATCTTTATTTCATCAAAAAATAATTGATAGAGGAGAAAAAGATATGGCATATCAACGTAATCGTAGACAACGTAAAAAAATGCACATTGATGAATTCCAAGAATTGGGATTTTTAGTCAATTGGCAATTTGCTGAAAACACACCTGTGGATCAAATTGATCAAGTTGTAGATCGTTTTATTGATGAAGTAATCAAGCCAAACGGTTTAGCTTATGAAGGCAGTGGTTATTTACATTGGGAAGGTTTAGTTTGCTTAGAAAAAATTGGTAAATGTGATGAAACTCACCGTCAAACAGTCAAAACTTGGTTAGAAAATAATGGATTAAATCAAGTTGAAGTAAGCGAATTATTTGATATCTGGTGGGATTTCCCTGTAACTGCTCAATAATAAGATACAACAATTATTTTTAACACATTGCCACTAATTTAAGTGGCAATTTTTTCTCTCTTTCCATCCTACTTTGTTCATTTCTACAACTTCTCTTCCTTAGCTATTTCAAGGGTATGAATAGCGAAGGAGTTTCACATATCCCAAAATCAACTTAGTCGCTTAATAGACATAGAGAAGATGAAGTGATTGGTGATTGGTGATTGGTGATTGGTGATTGGTGATTGGTGATTGGTGATTAGAAGCTAAAGCAAAATCCAACCATCCCTAAAAAATCAAAAAATAGAAATCAGAAAACAAAAAGTAGAAAAATAAAAAACAGAAAACAGAAACCCAAAATCACAAAACAAAAAAATAAAAAACACAAAAATAAAAAAACGCTAGCTGACTCCTCAACTAGCGTCCTTCTCTCTTTTCTTTAACCTGGCAGTGACCTACTCTCACATGGGGAATCCCCACACTACCATCGGCATTACGACATTTCACTTCTGAGTTCGGCATGGATTCAGGTGGGTCTATCGCATTCTCGCCGCCAGGATTAATCCTTTTGACTTTCTGCTTCTAGCTTCTCGCTTTCTGCTTTATCTTCTTCTCTAAAAAACGTTCACAAGCTGTCAACTCATCAGTGAGTTTTCTTTTCCTCTCACTGCTTTCTCTCTCTCGCTTCTTCGCTTTTTTCGCTTTTCCGCTTTTCTTACCTGCTCTCTTCGGGTAAAAACCCTTCAGCGTTGTATAGTTAAGCCTCTCGGGCAATTAGTATGGGTTAGCTCAATGACTCACATCACTTACACACCCCACCTATCTACGTCGTCGTCTTCAACAACCCTTACAATCTCTCGATTGGGACAACTCATCTCGGGGCAAGTTTCGTGCTTAGATGCTTTCAGCACTTATCTCTCCCGCACTTAGCTACCCAGCAATGCTTCTGGCGAAACAACTGGAACACCAGCGGTGCGTCCACTCCGGTCCTCTCGTACTAGGAGCAGCCCCCCTCAATTCTCCTTCGCCCACGGCAGATAGGGACCGAACTGTCTCACGACGTTCTAAACCCAGCTCGCGTACCACTTTAAATGGCGAACAGCCATACCCTTGGGACCTACTTCAGCCCCAGGATGTGATGAGCCGACATCGAGGTGCCAAACACCGCCGTCGATATGAACTCTTGGGCGGTATCAGCCTGTTATCCCCGGAGTACCTTTTATCCGTTGAGCGATGGCCCTTCCATTCAGAACCACCGGATCACTATGACCTACTTTCGTACCTGCTCGACTTGTCCGTCTCGCAGTCAAGCTTGCTTCTACCATTGTACTAACCTCACGATGTCCGACCGTGATTAGCAAACCTTCGTACTCCTCCGTTACTCTTTGGGAGGAGACCGCCCCAGTCAAACTACCCACCAGACACTGTCCGAATACCTGTTCCAGGTACCTCGTTAGAACATCAAACGTTAAAGGGTGGTATTTCAACATCGACTCCTTACCAACTGGCGTCAGTATCTCTCAGTCTCCCACCTATCCTACACATTAAAATTCAAGGTTCAGTGTCAAGCTATAGTAAAGGTTCACGGGGTCTTTCCGTCTAGCCGCGGGTACACCGCATCTTCACGGCGATTTCAATTTCACTGAGTCTCGGGTGGAGACAGCCTGGCCATCATTACGCCATTCGTGCAGGTCGGAACTTACCCGACAAGGAATTTCGCTACCTTAGGACCGTTATAGTTACGGCCGCCGTTTACTGGGGCTTCGATCAAGTGCTTCTCTTTCAATAACACCATCAATTAACCTTCCAGCACCGGGCAGGCGTCACACCCTATACGTCCACTTGCGTGTTTGCAGAGTGCTGTGTTTTTATTAAACAGTTGCAGCCAGCAGGTCTCTTCGACTGGTTCATGCTCCATCTGTTCAGACTTCACACTACGCCAGCGCACCTTCTCCCGAAGTTACGGTGCTATTTTGCCTAGTTCCTTCACCCGAGTTCTCTCAAGCGCCTTAGTATTCTCTACCTGACCACCTGTGTCGGTTTTCAGTACGGTTTATTAGATAATGTGCTTAGCAGCTTTTCCTGGAAGCTTGGCATCAACAACTTCGCAACCGTAGTTACTCCTCATCACGCCTCAGCATTAATGGTGCGGATTTGCCTACACCATCTACCTACACGCTTGAACAGACCCTTCCGTCCGTCTGCTTGCCTAGCCTTCTCCGTCCCTACATCGCTTATCTAACAAGTATGGGAATATTAACCCATTTCCCATCGACTACGCTCTTCAGCCTCGCCTTAGGGGCCGACTCACCCTGCCCCGATTAACGTTGGACAGGAAACCTTGGTCTTCCGGCGAGCGGGCCTTTCACCCGCTTTATCGTTACTTATGTCAGCATTCGCACTTGTGATACCTCCAGCAACCCTCTCAAGTCACCTTCTTCGGCTTACACAACGCTCCCCTACCCAACAAGATTTCTCTTGATGCCGCAGCTTCGGTGCTATATTTTAGCCCCGTTACATCTTCCGCGCAGACCGACTCGACTAGTGAGCTATTACGCTTTCTTTAAATGATGGCTGCTTCTAAGCCAACATCCTAGCTGTCTATGCCTTTCCACCTCGTTTCCCACTTAATATAGACTTTGGGACCTTAGCTGGCGGTCTGGGTTGTTTCCCTCTCCACGACGAACGTTAGCACCCGCCGTGTGTCTCCTATATATTACTCTTTGGTATTCGCAGTTTGCATCGGGTTGGTAATCCGGGATGGACCCCTAGCCGAAACAGTGCTCTACCCCAAAGGTATTCATATAAGGCTCTACCTAAATAGATTTCGGGGAGAACCAGCTATCTCCCGGTTTGATTGGCCTTTCACCCCCAGCCACAATTCATCCGCTACTTTTTCAACAGTAGTCGGTTCGGTCCTCCAGTTAGTGTTACCCAACCTTCAACCTGACCATGGCTAGATCACCGGGTTTCGGGTCTATACCTTGCAACTTCCGCCCAGTTAAGACTCGGTTTCCCTTCGGCTCCCCTATCCGGTTAACCTCGCTACAAAATATAACTCGCTGACCCATTATACAAAAGGTACGCAGTCACATAGTCTCCTATGCTCCCACTGCTTGTACGTACACGGTTTCAGGTTCTCTTTCACTCCCCTCCCGGGGTTCTTTTCGCCTTTCCCTCACGGTACTGGTTCACTATCGGTCAATCAGGAGTATTTAGCCTTGGAGGATGGTCCCCCCTTCTTCAGACAAGATTCCTCGTGTCTCGCCCTACTTCTTGTTAGCTTAGTACCATAAAGGATTCTTCAGATACGGGATTGTCACCCTCTTCGATTGAGCTTCCCAACTCATTCTCCTAAATCCTTTACTATCTCTAACGGCTACTCCACTTTCGCTCGCCGCTACTCGCAGAATCTCGGTTGATTTCTTTTCCTCAGGGTACTGAGATGTTTCAGTTCTCCTGGTTCGCTTCACTATCCTATAGATTCAGACAGTGATGATAGATTCTTCATCTACCGGGTTTCCCCATTCGGATATCGTGGAGTTAACGCTTCTTATCAACTCCTCCACGCTTTTCGCAGATTAGCACGTCCTTCTTCGCCTCTGATTGCCTAGGCATCCACCGTGTACGCTTACTTACTTAACTATACAACCTCAAGGATTCTCTCCTTCAGTCGCTCGCTTTTGAGTTCTCAGTTTTCAGCTTGTGTCTTCGTTTTTAAAGAGCATTTATCATAAAGATATCGTTAATTGGCGTCCCCTAGGGGATTCGAACCCCTGTTACCGCCGTGAAAGGGCGATGTCCTAGGCCTCTAGACGAAGGGGACTTCTACCAATTAACGATACCCTCGCTTCTATCAAACAATCTGTGTGAACATTTCATAGTAACATCTTCACTTTAATCTAGTAAGGAGGTGATCCAACCGCAGGTTCCCCTACGGTTACCTTGTTACGACTTCACCCCAGTCATGAATCATACCGTGGTAAACGCCCTCCTAAAGGTTAAGCTATCTACTTCTGGTACAACCCACTCCCATGGTGTGACGGGCGGTGTGTACAAGGCCCGGGAACGTATTCACCGCGACATTCTGATTCGCGATTACTAGCGATTCCGACTTCATGGAGTCGAGTTGCAGACTCCAATCCGGACTACGATGCACTTTCTGAGTTTCGCTCCATGTCGCCACTTCGCCTCCCTCTGTATGCACCATTGTAGCACGTGTGTAGCCCTACTCGTAAGGGCCATGATGACTTGACGTCATCCCCACCTTCCTCCAGCTTGTCACTGGCAGTCTCCTTTGAGTCCCCGGCTCTACCCGCTGGCAACAAAGGATAAGGGTTGCGCTCGTTGCGGGACTTAACCCAACATTTCACAACACGAGCTGACGACAGCCATGCAGCACCTGTCTCATAGCTCCCGAAGGCACAAACTCATCTCTGAGTCCTTCTATGGATGTCAAGAGTAGGTAAGGTTCTTCGCGTTGCATCGAATTAAACCACATGCTCCACCGCTTGTGCGGGCCCCCGTCAATTCATTTGAGTTTTAACCTTGCGGCCGTACTCCCCAGGCGGTCGATTTATCACGTTAGCTTCGAGGACCAATCCTAATAACCAATCCCCAAATCGACAGCGTTTACAGCGTGGACTACCAGGGTATCTAATCCTGTTTGCTCCCCACGCTTTCGCACATGAGCGTCAGTATCTTCCCAAGGGGCTGCCTTCGCCTTCGGTATTCCTCCACATCTCTACGCATTTCACCGCTACACGTGGAATTCTACCCCTCCCTAAAGTACTCTAGCGACCCAGTATGAAATGCAATTCCCAGGTTAAGCCCAGGGCTTTCACACCTCACTTAAGTCACCACCTGCGTGCCCTTTACGCCCAGTTATTCCGATTAACGCTCGCACCCTCCGTATTACCGCGGCTGCTGGCACGGAGTTAGCCGGTGCTTCTTCTGTGGCTAACGTCAATTACATACCCTATTTAAGCATGCACCTTCCTCACCACCGAAAGAACTTTACAACCCGAAGGCCTTCTTCATTCACGCGGCATGGCTGCGTCAGAGTTCCCTCCATTGCGCAATATTCCCCACTGCTGCCTCCCGTAGGAGTCTGGGCCGTGTCTCAGTCCCAGTGTGGCTGGCCATCCTCTCAGACCAGCTAGAGATCGTCGGCTTGGTGAGCCCTTACCTCACCAACTACCTAATCTCACTTGGGCTCATCTTATGGCTAAAGGCCTTTCGGTCCCTCTACTTTAATCTCTCGATATTACGCGGTGTTAGCTACAGTTTCCCGTAGTTATCCCCCTCCATAAGCCAAATTCCCAAGCCTTACTCACCCGTCCGCCACTCGTCAGCAAGAAAGCAAGCTTTCCTCTGTTACCGTCCGACTTGCATGTGTTAAGCCTGCCGCCAGCGTTCAATCTGAGCCATGATCAAACTCTTCAATTTAATCTTCGCTCTCAAAAAAACTGACTTCGTTATTCAAATCATATGAATCTTCAAATTCAGCATTCAAGATAATCTTTTTTAATTCTTTTACTTAAAGTAAAAACATCATCTACGAATGCCCACACAGATTGTCTGATAAAATGTTAAAGAACGTTTCGCCGCCTTACGCAGCAAAGGTCGCTTATACTACTCATCTCGACCTGCTTTGTCAACAAGATTTTTGACTGATTTTTTTAATCAACTTCGGAAATCTTCAGCCCTACTTGACTTCAGCACTGCGCTTCCTTGCTCTCGTTGCGTGAGGCGGCATTATAGGGATTTTTTATTGCCTTGCAACAGATTTTTTGAAGTAATTCACATTTTTTTATTTAGTTGCTTAGAATTTCCACAAAACGTATTGTTTTACAGCAATTTTCTTTTTAACCTTGTTTTTTACCCTTACGGAGATCATTATGAACTTAACCCAATTTATTGGTTTTGGTGTTGCTGGCAATTTTGCCGGTCATTTAGAGCAAGCTGGCGAAGCAAAAGATTTTGAAAATGTAGTTACTACCGAAGAGTCTCAACCTAAAGCAATCTTTCCTTTCTATGTCCCTAATATCAACAATTTTTTAGCAACATTCCCATTATCATCAACTGAAATTAAGATGCCACAAGGTGCTGACAATTTACAGATTGAACCTGAAGTCGCAGTCCTCTTTAACATTGAATACGATCAAAATAAGCAAGTGACCGCTTTACGCCCTTTTGCTTTCGCCGCTTATAACGATTGTTCTATCCGCAAACCAAATGCGAAAAAGATTTGTGAGAAAAAGAATTGGGGAGTCTCATCTAAAGGGATTTCTGCCAATCAATTAGCGGTAAATTCGCTTGAAAAAGGTGGGGAGTTAGATCACTACCGCATCGCTTGTTACCACAAACGCCAGCAAATATTAACTGCTTATGGTATTGATAGCCCAATCGCTGGTTACAATTACTTTAACCAAAAACTGATTGATTGGATCATTGATAGAATGAATCATCAGACCGATCAAGGTCCTATGAATAATATTGCCGAATTACTACAACAAGCTAATTACCCAACTCAAGCTGTGATTAGTATTGGTGCTACTCGTTATACAGAATTTGGTGAAACCAATTATTTACAAGTCGATGATACCAGTATCGTTGTTGTCTATGATGGACGAAAATATAACGAAGAGCAGATTAAACAATTTGCTGCACAAGAAACATTCCCAGCGGATATTTCAGCATTAGTGCAAAAAGTTATCGCTTAAACTACATAAAAAAACCTCAAATTTTTAATCTTTGAGGTTTTTTCTTTTTAACAAAATTTAATCATCCATATAGCCAAGACTTCTTAATGCTTTTTCATCATCAGCCCAGCCACTTTTCACTTTTACCCAAAGCTCTAAATGTACTTTCGCATCAAATAGCCGTTGCATATCTTGTCTGGCTTCAGTACCAATCGTTTTGAGTTTCTGACCTTGGTGACCAATGACCATTTTCTTTTGCCCTTCACGTTCAACAAGAATTAAGCCATTAATCTCATAAGTACCACGTTCATTCACTTTAAACTGTTCAATTTCTACAGTTACAGAATAAGGCAATTCTTCGCCCATAAAACGCATTAATTTTTCACGAATAATTTCAGAAGCCATAAAGCGTTGCGAGCGATCAGTAATGTACTCTTCTGGGAAGTGATGAACGCCCTTACGTAATGATTGACGAACAATTTTCTCTAATTGATGTACATTGTTGCCACGTTGTGCCGAAATTGGAATAATTTCTTTAAAATCAAATTTTTCCGTAAGTTGTTGAATAAACGGCAATAATTCATCTTTATTTTTAACATTATCGATTTTGTTAATAGCTAACACAACAGGTGCTTTAGCATTGCGTAATTTATTCAACACCATTTCATCATCATCATTCCAATGTGTTCCATCAACAACAAAGATGATTAAATCTACATCACTAATTGCACTACTCGCCGCACGATTCATCAAACGGTTGATCGCACGTTTTTCTTCAATATGTAAGCCCGGAGTATCCACATAAATAGCTTGATAAATACCATCCGTATGAATACCGACAATACGATGACGAGTGGTTTGTGCTTTACGCGAAGTAATGGAGATCTTTTGCCCTAAAATTTTATTTAATAAGGTCGATTTACCCACATTTGGACGACCAACAATGGCAATAAAACCGCAATAGGTTTCTTGATCTAAGGTTTGAGAATTTTCTGTCATTCTGTTACTCATTCAATTATTTAATTTTTAATACTGCCAAAATTTTTTCTGCGGCAGCTTGCTCTGCTTTACGACGGCTACTCCCAATTCCCTCAAATACTTCTTCTAATTGCTGAATTTGGCAAGTAACTTTAAAGGTTTGATTGTGTGCCTCACCTCTAATATCAACAACAGTATAATTTGGTAATGGCTGACGAATACCTTGTAAATATTCTTGTAATCTCGTTTTAGGGTCTTTTTGACTATCGCCAGGTTGGATTTCAGCCAAACGTTGTTGATACCAAGTTAAAATGACATGTTGCGCAGTTTCAATACCATTATCCAAATGAATCGCACCAATAATAGCCTCAACGCAATCAGATAAAATCGAACTACGACGATAACCACCACTTTTTAACTCACCTGGGCCAAGTTTTAAGTAATCCCCTAATGCAAACTCAAGAGCAATTTGTGCTAAAGTCTGCTCACGAACTAACGTTGCCCGCATTCTACTGAGATCACCTTCTGCTGCCTTTGGGAATTGATGATATAACGCTTCACCAATAGTAAAATTCAAAATAGAATCACCTAAAAACTCAAGGCGTTCATTATGAACACTCGCTGCACTACGATGGGTGAGCGCCTGTTCCAATAAAGCTATTTTCTTAAATTGATATCCTAATTTATGTTGTAATCGATCTAAATGTTCACTATTCATAATTATTTGATGGTTTGAAAGAAGCGATCAGTCCGAATTCCTGTCGGCCATTCGCCCTCTTTTTTATCTAAACTTAACCAGATCACTGTTGCTTTACCGACAATATTTTGTTCAGGGACAAATCCCCAAAAACGACTGTCATTACTATTATCTCGGTTATCACCCATCACAAAATATTCCCCTTCAGGTACGGTCCATTCACCCACTGGGTTTCCATCTTGTTTGAAATAATAAGGATCATAATTAAAACGATCTGGGTTCAATAAAATTTGATGTGTTACTGCGCCAATTTCAGTGCGTTCAATTTGCGCACTACCATGATAAACAAACTCAGGATTTTGCGTTAAACCCTCATAACGATAAGTTTCGCTAGGGCAACTATCAGAACCACATGCAGGCGTTACCGTTAACACACCATCTTGTTGATTATATTTAATATGATCGCCTGGCAGGCCAATGACACGCTTAATATAGTCCACATTAGGCTGAATTGGTGCTTTAAAGACAATCACATCGCCACGTTTTGGTTCTCCTATTGGAATCCACTTTGTTTGAAATACAGGATCTTTCACGCCATACTCATATTTGTTGACCAATAAAAAATCCCCTACACGTAAAGTCGGTTCCATAGAACCAGAAGGAATTTGGAAAGGTTCATATAAAAATGAACGTACAATTAACACGATCGCCAATACAGGAAATAAAGACGCAAGAAATTCTTCACTTTCTGAAATTGGTTCGATACGTGCTTTTTCTTCATCTGTTAACTCTTTGCCACTACGTTGTTCAGCACGAGCAATTTGACGCAAACGTTTTGGCTGCAAAACAAAGCGATGATGACACCAGAAAATACCTGATAATACAGAGAAAATAATCAGCAAGATCGTAAAAGTATTAGGAAGTTGGAAATAATCCAACACTTTCCATAAGACAAATCCAATTACCAATAAAATAGGCAAGAAAAAATTTGACATACTTGCTCCTTATTTGTCTTTTCCTACATGAAGAATTGCTAAAAATGCCTCTTGTGGTACTTCTACATTACCAAGAGATTTCATGCGTTTCTTCCCTTCTTTTTGTTTCTGTAATAGTTTCTTCTTACGGCTTACGTCACCGCCATAACATTTCGCCAATACATTTTTACGCAATTGCTTCACTGTCGAGCGAGCAATAATATGGTTACCAATGGCCGCCTGAATAGCAATATCAAATTGTTGACGCGGAATGAGTTCTTTCATTTTTTCAACTAACTCACGACCACGATACGGCGCATTATCTTTATGTACAATCAACGCCAACGCATCAACGCGATCACCGTTAATCATAATATCAACTCGCACCATATCTGCAGTTTGGAAACGTTTGAATGAATAATCTAACGATGCATAACCACGAGAAGTCGATTTTAAACGATCAAAGAAATCTAATACCACTTCTCCCATTGGGATTTCATAAGTCAACGCAACTTGATTACCATGATATACCATATGTGTTTGTACACCACGTTTTTCCACACATAATGTAATGACATTACCTAAATATTCCTGTGGCAATAACATATTACATTCTGCAATTGGTTCACGAATCTCTTCAATATTATTGATTGGCGGTAATTTTGCCGGACTATCGACATAGATAACTTCACCATTAGTCATTGCAACTTCATAAATTACTGTCGGTGCCGTAGTAATCAAATCAAGATCATATTCACGTTCTAAACGCTCTTGAATGATCTCCATATGCAATAAGCCTAGGAAACCACAACGGAAACCAAAACCTAATGCACTTGAGTTTTCTGGTTCATAAAACAAAGAAGCATCATTCAAACTTAACTTTCCTAATGCATCACGAAATGCCTCATAGTCATCTGAACTGACAGGGAATAAACCCGCATAAACTTGCGGTTTTACCTTTTTGAACCCTGGTAATGGCTTATCCGCTGGATTGTGATGTAAAGTCAACGTATCACCAACAGGCGCACCAAGAATATCCTTAATACCACAAACTACCCAACCTACTTCACCACAAGAAAGCTCCGTAGTATCTACTTGTTTTGGTGTAAAAATACCTAAACGATCAACACCATAACTCTGTCCTGAACTCATTACCTTAATCTTATCGCCTTTCTTCAATGTACCATTTTTAATTCGCACTAAAGAAACAACACCAAGATAATTGTCAAACCATGAGTCAATAATCAATGCTTGTAATGGCGCTTCCGGATCGCCTTTTGGTGCTGGAATACGTTTCACAATTTCTTCTAAAACATCTTCTACACCAAGCCCCGTTTTTGCAGAACAACGTACTGCATCAATCGCATCAATTCCAACAATATCCTCAATCTCTTCTGCCACACGCTCAGGATCAGCTGCAGGTAAGTCAATTTTATTTAAAATTGGCACAACTTCTAAATCCATCTCAATCGCGGTATAGCAGTTAGCCAAAGTTTGTGCTTCTACACCTTGCCCAGCATCAACCACTAACAACGCTCCCTCACACGCTGCTAATGAACGCGAAACTTCATAGGAAAAGTCAACGTGGCCTGGGGTATCAATAAAATTTAATTGATAAGTTTCACCATTTTTCGCAGTGTAATCTAACGTTACACTTTGTGCTTTAATAGTGATACCACGCTCACGTTCAAGATCCATTGAATCCAGAACCTGTTCCTCCATTTCCCGTTCTGTTAAGCCACCACAGACTTGAATTAAACGGTCGGAAAGCGTTGATTTACCATGATCAATATGAGCAATAATTGAGAAATTACGGATATTCTTCATAGATGAGTAATTTTAATATTTCGGTTAATAAATGAAAAAATAATCGGAAGATTTTACAAGAAACAAGGAAAAACTGCTACTAGAAAGGAATTTGTTATATTTTTCAGCAAAAAGGCAGATTTACTCCGCCTTTTCACTAACACAATTAATTAATAATAAGAGTGTTCTCCGCGTTGATGTTCTGTAACATCTTTCACGCCTTTTAACTCACCATCAAATTGTGCAAGCAATTGTTTTTCCACGCCTTCTTTTAAGGTTACATCCACCATTGAACAACCGTTGCAACCACCACCGAACTGTAAAATTGCTTCGCCATCTTCCGTAATTTCAATCAAGGTAATACGTCCACCATGACTAGCTAATTGCGGATTAATTTGTGTTTGAATCACATAATCAACGCGTTCAATTAACGGTGCATCATCAGCTACTTTGCGCATTTTTGCATTTGGTGCTTTTAAGGTTAATTGCGTTCCCATATCATCAGTAACAAAATCAATTTCTGCATCTTCTAAGAAAGGCAAACTAATTTCATCAACAAAAGCAGAAAAAGTTTCATATTTCATTTCACAGTCTGTTGCTTCTACTGCGGAAGGTGGGCAATAAGAAACACCACATTCTGCATTTGGTGTTCCAGGATTTACCACAAAAATTCGGATATTAGTTCCCTCTTCTTGTTGATCGAGCAATTTACGGAAATGTGCTTGTGCTGCACTAGAAATAACAATTTGTTGCATAATGCTTTGATTCCTTCATTAATACTTGACTGATATGGTCGGGAATAATACGCTCAATCAAGAATTTTTTCTACTCCCTCACCCAAAATCAACTCATTTTTTGAGTTTTGCACAATGCCCACACTTGAATTTCTTGAACGCCAACTTGTTGTAAACAATGGCAAATTTCCTCCATTGTTGTTCCAGTAGTAATCACATCATCAATTAAAGCGATTGATTTAATACCAACAGGCAATGGTTTAACTAATTTAAACGCCTGTGCCAAATTTTTTTGCCGTTGTTCTGCACTTTTTCCTCGTTGTGATTCCGTTGCACGCTGTCGCTGAATCAAATCTTGCCGAAATGGGATATTTAACCAATGACTTAAATAACGTGCTAACAAACTCGCCTGATTATAACCACGTCGCCATTGTCTTTGATGATGTAGTGGTACTGGAATTAATAAATCTGGTAACGATAAGTTATGTGTACGTTTTGCTTCTCTCACTGCCAACAATAACCAACGTGCTAAACTACGATCTAACCAATAATCTTGATTAAATTTAAAACGATAAATAAGAGAACGTATTGGTTCTTCAAATGCAGAAACAAACACAATTCGCTGCCACTTTGGTGGCGCCAATAAGCATAAACCACATTGCAAACGATTTTCAGGTAAAACAGCGCCACAACGCCCACAATATGGCTGCCGTATTACTTGTTGATAGCAACACGAACAGATCCCATGCTGCGCAATCCTCAAACGACGTCCACAAACAACACAACCCACATCAAAAAGATTCGTACTTTTCATACTGGCAACATTACAACACTTATTACGGAAACAATCATTACCGCTGAATCTTTTGTGAACTACTTCGAGAAAAACAGAAAAAAATGCTATGATTAGCGCTTGTTTTTCTAGCCATAAAGATGTTTGAAGTATGTTAAAAGCACCAATTAAAGTTATTTTTTTTGATATCGATGAAACCCTTTACGTTAAAAATAAAGCTATCCTTCCTAATAGCGTACCAACCGTCATCCGTAGTTTAAAACGTAAAGGCATTATTCCTGCTATTGCTACTGGTCGTGCACGTTGTGCTTTTCCAGAAAAAATTGATCAATTGATCAAAGATGAAGGCATTGAATTATTCGTGACGATTAATGGGCAATATAATAGTTATAAAAATCAAGTTATTACGAAACACCCTATTGCTATTGCAGACATTGAACGCATTATCCGCTTTTTAAGCCAACACCATATCGAATATGCATTTGTTGGCAATGAAGGAATTGCCGTTTCGAATATCACCCCGCAATTAAAAGAAGCACTCGATCCAATTACCACCCGTTATTTCATCGATCAAGACTATTACAAAACACACGATGTTTATCAGTTACTCCTTTTCTATTCTGCCGACCAAGATCAATTTATTGCTGATTCCGGCATTCTTGGTGAACAATTCAAAGCAGTACGTTGGCACGATTATTCAGTCGATTGTCTCGTGGCTACTGGTTCAAAAGCGAGTGGTATTGACGCAGTGGTAGAATATCTCGGCTTGACGATTGATAACGTGATGGCTTTTGGTGACGGACTAAATGATATTGAAATGATTAGTCATGTCGGTACTGGCGTCGCAATGGGAAATGCACATCCTGAACTGAAAAAAGTTGCCAATTACATCACTGAAGATATTGAACATGATGGACTTTTAAAAGGATTACTCGCATTAGGCGTGTTAGAAGAATCCGACTTGTAACTTTACAACGTAATAAAATCTTTACAACGATAATTTTGTGACAATGATCGCAAAAATACAGAAAATACAGATAAATTATTGTTAGTCAAAGATCTTCTCAATAAAGTCGCTCTGTGCTATAACTAATTCACTTACTGCAACACAGTAATGTAACGTTATGTTTACAGCCAAAATTTCACTTGAGCACTAAAGGAGCGACTATGAAAAAATTTAAACTTGCCTTATGGGCAACATTAGCAGCAACCACTTTATTAACTGGTAATGCCCTAGCAGCTGATGTCAAAAATGTTGCAATTACCGCCATTGTTGAACACCCTGCGCTTGATGCGGTCCGTCAAGGTACTATTGCTGAATTAAAGAAAGAAGGTTTTGAAGAAGGAAAAAATCTAAAGATTGATTTCCAAAGTGCACAAGGAAATACAGCTACTGCAGCACAAATTGCTCGTAAATTTGTTGGTGATAAACCTGATGTTATTGTTGCTATTGGTACACCTAGTGCGCAAGCTGTCGCAGCTGCAACCCGCCATATTCCTCTTGTTTTCTCCGCTATTAGTGATCCTGTTGCAGCTAAATTAGTGAAATCATGGGAAGCTTCAGGAACCAATGTCACTGGTACTTCTGATACCTTACCAATTCAACCACAAATTGATTTGATCAAACGCTTAATTCCGAACTTAAAAGCGATTGGCTTTGTTTATAGTTCTGGTGAAGTGAATTCAACTGTGGTCTTAAAACAATTACAAGAAGCTGGTAAAGCTAACGGGTTTACAGTAGTAGAAGCACCTGCACCACGTACAACAGACATTAGTACTGCTGCACGTAGTCTAAAAGGTCGTGTAGATGCTATCTATACCTCTACCGATAATGGTGTTGTTTCTGCATATGAAGCACTTTATAAGAGTGCATTAGATGCGGGTATTCCTCTTATTGCTGCAGATACCAGCACCGTTGCTCGTGGAGCAATTGCTGCCTTATCTAACAACTATTATGTACTAGGTGAAGAAACCGGAAAAATTGTTGGTTCAATTTTGAAAGGTGAAAAACCAGGCAATATTCCAGTTAAAACAATGGATAAATTGGATCTTTATCTTAATCTGAAAGCAGCTAAAGCCTTTGGTGTTAAAGTACCACAAGATTTAGTGGATTCAGCTAAAGAAGTAATAAAAGAATAATTTTCTATGTTCAGGATAGGTACAAAACGTACCTATCCCATTGTTTTCGTTTATGTAATATTACCATTATGACTTCAGTTCTATTTTTAGGTGCATTAGAAATTGGTTTAATTTATGCCATTGTTGCATTAGGTGTGCTGATTTCTTTCCGTATTTTAGACTTCCCTGATTTAACTGCTGACGGAAGTTTTCCATTAGGTGGCGCTGTTTGTGCCGTTTGTATCGTAAGTGGAATTAATCCTTGGTTAGCAACATTAATTGCTACGTTTGCGGGAGCAATTGCCGGTTTAATCACTGCTTGGTTACACGTTTCACTAAAAATTTTGCAATTACTTGCCAGTATCTTGGTAATGATTGCGCTCTATTCAGTGAATTTACGCATTATGGGTGCACCAAACTTGCCATTGTTAGGTGAAACTACAATTTTCGATCCTTTTATTAATGCTGATGCAAGTAACCAAATGTATGTACAACCAGCATTAGTTTTTGGGTTTGTGATTGTTGTTAAATTACTTTTAGACTGGTTCTTTAACACTGAAATTGGTCTGGCTGTCCGCGCTACTGGTGCGAACTTGAGAATGTCAAAAGCACAAGGTATTCCAACAGGACGTATGATTTATCTTGGTATGGCATTATCGAATGCGTTGATTTCACTAGGTGGTGCATTATTCGTACAAACACAAGGTGGTGCTGATATGTCAATCGGTGTTGGTACTATCGTAATCGGTTTAGCGGCTGTCATTATCGGTGAAACCTTAATTCCAGCTAAGCGGTTATTTATGATTACATTAGCCGTAATTATTGGTTCAATTCTCTATCGTTTCTTTATTGCAATTGCATTAAGTAGCGAAACATTACGCGACATTGGCTTTGGAGCTCAAGATCTTAACTTAGTTACAGCCATTTTAGTTGTCTTTGTCCTCATACTCCCACAACTAAAAAGTCGTTTTCTTAGCAAAAAGGGGGAATGAACAATGATGAAATTAGATAATCTGCGCATCACTTTTAATCGTGGTACGCCGATCGAGAATCCAGTATTAAGAGGGCTTTCTCTCAATATTGCTAAAGGTGAATTTGTTACCGTTATTGGGAGTAATGGTGCGGGTAAATCTACACTACTTAATGCTATCTGTGGTGATTATTTAGTAGACAGTGGCAAAATTTACCTCAATGATGAAGATGTTACCCGCAAAACAACTTGGCAGCGTGCAGCTTCCGTAGCGCGTGTTTTCCAAGACCCAATGTTAGGTACTTGTGAAGGATTAACGATTGAAGAAAATATGGCTCTCGCATATTGTCGTGGTCAACGCCGTAATCTTTCATTTTTTGTAAAAAAAGAAACGAGAGAATTCTTTCGTGAGAAGTTATCTATGCTGAAACTCGGTCTAGAAAATCGTCTCAGTGATAGAATGGGATTACTCTCTGGCGGACAACGTCAAGCTGTAAGTCTATTAATGGCCTCTTTACAGCCATCTAGTATTTTATTACTTGATGAACATACTGCCGCACTGGATCCTAAAACTGCGGCTTTTGTTATGGAACTCACTGATAAAATTGTAGCTGAAAATCAACTTACCGTAATGATGGTAACTCACTCTATGCAGCAAGCATTAGATCATGGTGATCGCACTGTTATGCTGCACCAAGGACAAGTTGTATTAGACGTTTCAGGTGACAAACGTAAACGTATGGGAGTACAAGATTTATTGCAAATGTTTGAAAGTACACGTGGTGAACGCATCACAGATGATAGTTTGTTATTAGACTAATCTTTATAGTTATCACTACAACAATTTGTTCAAAACGAAAGGCTTAGTAAATAGACTAAGCCTTTCTTATTTAGGAAGATTATCTCTAAATTTTAGTCAAATAAAGTCAAAGCTTGTTTTACAATATCTTCCGCAGTTAATTGATATTCTTTTTGTAGAAAATCAACCGTTCCAACTTGACCATAACGACCTTTGATACCTACTCTACGCATCGGTACTGGCGCAGATTCTACCAATACTTCTGCAACGGCGGAGCCTAAACCATTTTCAACACTATGATTTTCACAAGTTACGACTCTACCTGTTTTACGAGCATATTTAATAATGGTTTCTGCATCAATCGGCTTCAAAGTAAACATATCAATTACTGTTGCCGAAATTTGATGACGTTCTTGTAAAATATCTGCGGCTAACAAAGCTTCAGCTACCATAATGCCATTTGCGATTAAGGTAATATCTTTACCTTCTTGCAGAACTTTCGCTTTACCAATCGTAAACGTTTCATTCTCTGGATAAATTTTGATAGCTTGCTTCCTAATCGTTCTAATCCAATAAAAACCTTGCAATTGCGCTAGCTGCTGCAAGATATCTTTGAACATCGTTGCATCTGTCATCTCTAAGACATTAGCATTTGCTAAACCTCTAACAATACCCATATCCTCAAATGACATATGAGTACCGCCATTATGAGCTGAAGTAATGCCTGCATCAGATGCAATCACTTTGACATTATTCTTTTGGTAATCTAATGACATAAACAATTGATCAAAACAACGACGACTGGCGAATGCAGTAAAAGTATGGAAAAACGGAATATGACCCGCAATCGACATCCCCGCTGCCAAACCAACTGTATGAGCTTCCATAATGCCACAATTAATCACATTGTTAGGATACAACTTCTGCACTTTATCCATTGACATAGAGCTCATCAAATCTGCTTCTAAATCAACAATCAACGGATTGTTTTTTATCAATTCTGTCATTGTCGATGCATAGATAGCTCTCATTTCAACATTATCTTTTTGCAAACTACGCATATTTTGCCTCCAAATCCAGAATAGCCTGTTGAATTGATTGTTTCATTGCATCATCAAGTCGTAAATGGTGACTATTTTTTAATCCTTCTAAATAAGGTACACCTTGTCCTTTAATCGTATTTAGCACAATTAATTTTGGCTTACCTTCAGGCTTTTGTGTTAAAACCGACGCTATCTGTTGTACATCTTTTCCATCAACTTCAATACAATCAAAACCAAAGGCTTTAAACTTCTCAGCTAAACTAAAAGGCTCAATAATCGCAGATAACGTACCATCTAACTGCATTTTATTGTAATCAACCAACACTGTTAGATTAGTTAAACGATGATGAGCAATAAATTGCAACGCCTCCCAACATTGTCCTTCATTTAACTCGCCATCTCCTACGATACAGAAAGTACGATTTTCCATTCCTCTAAGATGGTGGGAAAATGCAATACCAGTCGCAATAGATAAACCTTGCCCCAACGAACCTGTTGTAGCATCAACTCCTTTTGTTTTTAAACGATCTGGATGACTTGGTAACAACGTTTGGTTTTGATTTAATGTTTGCAATTGTTCAAGAGGGAAAAAACCTTTGAGCGCCAGTGTACTATAAAGAGCGGGGCCTCCATGCCCCTTAGATAATACAAAATAATCTCGTTCGTCCCAATCTGGATGCTGAGGATCAATCTTCATCACTTTGCCATATAATGCTGCCAACGTTTCAACAATTGACATACTACCGCCAAAATGGCCAAAGCCTAGATGAAGTAATGTTTTTAAGGTAGCAACCCGAATTTGATTAGCGAACTTGACTAAATCTGTTTCCATTACATTACTCCTTAGTTTCTACTGCAGCTTTTTCTTTCTTCACATAGTTATAAGCAACTAATACTACAAAAATACCAACAATAACCGCAGTAATAACATCTTTGTTCCAGTAATTTGCCATATTTCCTAAAATAATACCGATCACACCAAAATCAGCATCAGAGAAAGTGGTATTGGCAAAACCTAAATTTCCTAAAACTGGAAGTAAGAACACAGGAAGGAAAGTAATTAATACACCATGAGCAAATGCACCAATAATAGCGCCTCTACGTCCACCCATTGCATTACCAAATACCCCAGCTGTCGCACCACAGAAGAAGTGAGGCACAACACCAGGAAGAATTAATACCCAACTTAATTGGCCAAGAATAAATAGCCCTACTAAACCACCAACAAAACTCGCTAGGAAACCGATAAGTACTGCATTTGGTGCGTATGGGAATACAATCGGACAATCTAGTGCAGGTCTTGCATTTGGTACTAATTTTTCTGAGAAACCAGTAAATGCAGGAACAATTTCAGCCAAAATTAAGCGTACACCTTGTAGGATGATGAAAACCCCGGCCGCAAAGGTAACTGCTTGAATAATGGCATAAACTAAATAGTTTTGTCCGCCGCTAAATTTAGTTTCGATAAACTCTGATCCACTTGCTACTGCTAAGATGAGATAAATCACCATCATAGTTAATGAGATAGAAATTGAGCTATCACGTAGGAAACTTAAATTTTTCGGTAAATTCATTTCCTCAGTAGATTTCGAACCTTTACCTGTCCATTCACCAATTGCACCAGCTAAAACATAACCGACAGTACCAAAATGGCCAAATCCAACATTGTCACTACCAGTAATACGTTTCATATAACGGTGTGCAATATATGGGAAAAACGCCATCACAAGTCCCAATGACAATGCACCAACAAATACAAGTTGAATACCGTCGAAACCAGCAACAGTAAGAATAATACCGATCATACACGCCATATAGAATGTATGGTGACCAGTAAGAAAGATGAATTTTAAGCGGGTAAAGCGAGCAATCACAATATTAGCAACCATACCAAACGCCATAATTAAGGCTGTTGCGGTACCATATTTTTGCAATGCTAATGACACGATGGCTTCATTATTTGGAATAATACCTTGTACATTAAAGGCATGTTGGAACATATCACCAAGTGGTGTTAATGAGCCTAATAAAACACCTGCACCACCACCTAACACAATAAAACCTAAGATAGTTTTAATGGTTCCTTTAATAATATCTGGCATCGCTTTTTTCTGTGCGATTAAGCCAACTAATGCAATTAAACCAACTAAAACAGCAGGTACTTTAAGGATATCTAAAATGAAGAAAAGGAAGGCATTCATAGTAATTCCCTCTTAATTAATTTGCATTAAAGTATTCTGTAAGTTTTTCTTCATATTCAGCTAAACTTACAATATTTGTAATAACAATTAGTTTGTCTTGCGAAATACCACTACTCGCTGCAATATCTTTTGCCATCACAAATAAATCTGCATCAGTTGGATTCACAGAAGCTAAATCTGTATGTTCTACTTCTGCGGTAACTCCCATTTTGTTTAATACTTTTTTAATATTCATTTCCATCATAAAGCTGCTGCCTAAACCAGAGCCACACACTGCCATAATTTTCATAAAAACCTCCAAGGTTATTGGTTTTGAATAAAAGTAAAAATCTCATCCGTCGTTGTTGCATTAACTAACCGTTCAACATTTTCATCATCACCAAGCATCTCAGCTAAAGACGCTAATGCGGATAAATGTTCAGTATTATCTTTTGCAGCAAGCATAATAATTAATGACACAGGATCATTATCTTCAGAATGAAAATTCACTCCTGATGAAACAACTAACAAAGATAAACCTGTCGCAATAACGCCATCTTCTGGTCGTGCATGAGGCATGGCAATCTTAGGTGCTATAACAAAATAAGGACCGATGTCTTCATAAAGTTGAAAAATCTTATCTACATATCGTGGTTCAATCATTCCTTCATCAAGTAATGGTTTTGCACAAAGTTTTACCGCTTCTTGCCAAGAATCTGCCTTTTCCACAATTTGTATACGTGATTTAGGTAAAAATTGTTTTAACATCATCTACTCCTCTGTTTTTTTGTTATAACGCAGTTTAATCAAAGCAAAATTGCTCAGCAATCAGCAAATTTCATTTTTGTGATAGCGCTAACATTTTCTATTTATTTTTTATGTGATGATATACTTAAATAAAATTTTCTTTTGATATTCCAAATAGATAAAGCGGTTATGACAGAACCAAAAAACAAATCTAGACGTAGTACCGGAAAAGTGACTTTAGCTGATATCGCGAAAGCTGTTGGCGTTGGGCAAATGACGGTATCTCGTGCAATACATAAACCAGAACTTGTTTCAGAAGAGCTGCGTAATAAGATTCAACAGACAATTCAGACAATGGGATATATCCCTAATATTGCAGCCAGAAATTTAGCCACTGTTAGCTCCAATACGGTTGTACTAGTCACAAATTCTCTTATTGCAACAGAAAATACATTGATTATGGATGGATTGCATCGAGAGATACAGACAACAGACTTACAATTATTAATCCTATTAGTAGAAAAGGAAAAAGATTGGATTAATGAACTTATTAAATACGCTCCAGAAATGATTGTACTACTCAATATGGAGTGTAATGAACAACAGCAACAACGCCTAAAAGTGTTAAATATTCCATTAATTACGATCGGTGCTAAACAAACTAACAATTTCAGTATTAATATCGGTATTGATGTATCACACGTCATTCATTTACTAGTTACCCATCTTTTACAAAAAGGCAAACGAGAAATTGGTTTACTCTGTGCTAATCAACATTTAGCAATCTTTCAACAATATATGAAGAGTTGGCATGATGCCTGTTTAGAGCACTTTATTAATCCGCATCTTGTATTACATACTGCCGAACAAGCTTCATTCAAAACAGGTTGCCAATTGTTTAACGAAGCACTTTTACTCTGGGGAAATATAGATGCCTTTATTTGTTTATCTGATGAGGTAGCTTGTGGTGCTTTATTTGAATCATTACGCCGTCATATCAATATTCCACATGAGGTTTCTATTACTAGCATTGGCGGTTTAGAAGTGAGCGAAGTGTCATATCCCAAATTAACTACTGTACATATCCCTTATCGTGAAATGGGAATTCTCGCTGGCAGAACCTTACGTCGCTTATCACAGCAGCATATTACCTATAAACCAGAAAATATTTTAGTTCGCAGCCGTTTAATTGTACGTGATAGTGCGTAAATGGTTTAAATAAAAAAGCGGTAAGTTATAATCAGTACCCTACCGCTTAATTCTTTCGTACTAACTCACTCGAATAATCGTCCGCCCATATAACTGATGTTCAAGTAATTTTTTTGCATAACTAGGTACATCGGCTAAGGCGATTTCACGCGTAAATTTTTTCAAATAATCATCTTCTATTAAGCGCGCTAACTCTTGCCATAAAGCTTGACGCTCTATTAATGGAAAATAAACAGAATCAATACCTTGCAAACGGACATTACGCAAAATAAACGGCATTACCGTTGTATTTAATTGATAACTTTGCGCCAAACCACAACAGGCAACACAACCACCATATTGCACTTTAGTTAAGAGATTCGCCAAAATATCACCACCAACAGTATCAATAACACCAGCAAATTGCTGCTTTTCTAATGGTCGGCATGGCTCACTAAAATGGTGGCGGTCATATACTTTTTGTACGCCTAATTGCAATAACGATTGATAACAAACCGAATTGCCGGAAACAGCACTCACTTGATAACCCAGTTTGGTTAGCAGATATACCGCTATCGACCCTACACCACCACTTGCACCAGTAACAATGACTGGGCCTTTTTCTGGAGTAATCCCAGCTTGGCGTAATGCTTCAACACACAACATTGCAGTTAATCCTGCTGTGCCTAATGCGATCGCTTTATACTCTGTTAATGCGCCAGATAATTTTAATAAATGTTGTGGTTGCACAAAGGCAAATTCACTCATAGCGCCAAATTGCACTTCACCATAACCAAATCCTGTTGCCAACACCAAATCGCCTACTTTAAAGTTTGCATCTGAACTACTGGCAACACTGCCAACAACATCAATGCCGGGAATAAAAGGGTACTGTTTGATGATTTTACCAACCCCGCAAATTGCCAAAGCATCTTTGTAGTTCAAAGAAGAATAATGCACCTTAATTTTGATACTTTCGCTACGTTGTGCTTCAGGAAAAAATCGTTCATCAATATTTTCTAGCTGGCATTTAAACGGTTCGGTTTCTGTTTGTCTAAGCACAAGTGCTTTCATTCTGCTACTCCTATTTTTTGATAAAGGCGATAAGCAACTTGCTGAGTAAACTTCTCTTTCAGCAACTGCCAACTCGCTGGTATGTCGATATTCTGCAACGTCTTTTCACTTTCAAGATAAATTAACGCATCATCTGCCAACCAATGGTGCGTTTCCAATAAATTTAAGGTTGCATTTAATAAATCTTGATGAAAAGGGGGATCCAAAAACACAACATTAAACGGTTGTTCTGGCTGATGTTGCGCTAAATACGTCAGCGTATCAATACAAATAATCTCGCCATTTTGCGTTTTGAGTTGTTGTAAATTTTGCTTTAACTGTTTTACCACCACTGGTGATTTTTCCAACATCACCACTTTTGCCGCTTGCCGAGAAAGCGCTTCAAAGCCTAATGCGCCACTGCCAGCAAAACAGTCTAAGCAGTTTGCTGCCACAATGTCATTCATCAGCCAATTGAATAAGGTTTCACGCACGCGATCTGATGTTGGTCGTAACCCTTGTGATAATAATACTGGAAGCTTTCGACCTCGCCATAATCCAGCGATAATACGCACTTCACCTTTACCTTGAGGAACTTTTGTCAGGTTTTTTGCCATAATAAGAAGAAATACTAAGCATAGATAAATTTAAATGATAAACTAGCAACCATTTTAGTCTATTCTTAATTAATTTGGATCATCTATTGAATTAACTCGGTAATTTTATATGTCAGAAAATAAACAGAAAAAAGGATTTTGGGCTTCGTTATTTGGACGTAATAAACAATCAGAACAATCATCCACTCATCATTCTCAAACCAGCGTAGAACAAGAACAATCTTCTGTTATTGACAACTCCACTACACAACAAACAGAAGCAACTACCGACAACGTAGTTACGACACAAGAACATATCGAACCAACTGCCGAAACAACTCCACAGCCTAGTGAGGCTAGCGAAAATCTTATTCCAACAGAAACAGTAGCTGAAGAACTTTTACAGCCAGAGCCAGAGCCAGAGCCAGAGCCAGAGCCAGAGCCAGAGCCAGAGCCAGAGCCAGAGCCAGAGCCAGAGCCAGAGCCAGAGCCAGAGCCAGAGCCAAGCAAAATTGAAACACAAGAGAAACCAACAAAACCAGGCTTTTTTAGCCGTTTGGTGCAAGGTTTAGTCAAAACCAAGCAAAATATTGGTGCAGGTTTTCTTAACTTTTTCTCTGGCAAAAAAATCGATGATGAACTGTTTGAAGAGTTAGAAGAACAATTATTAATTGCTGATGTTGGTGTGCCTACAACCAGCAAAATTATTGATAATCTAACTGAACACGCAAGCCGTAAACAATTAAAAGACGCAGAATTACTCTATCAACAATTAAAAGTTGAGTTAGGTGCTATTCTTAAACCAACCGAACAACCGTTAGTGCTAACCGATAAAAAACCTTTTGTCATCTTAATGGTTGGAGTTAATGGAGTTGGGAAAACAACAACTATCGGTAAGTTAGCAAAACAATTCCAACAACAAGGCAAGTCAGTCATGTTAGCAGCAGGCGATACTTTCCGCGCTGCAGCAGTTGAGCAATTACAAGTATGGGGTGAACGTAACCATATTCCTGTTATTGCGCAAGCCACTGGTTCAGACTCAGCATCTGTTCTCTATGATGCAATGCAGTCCGCTACCGCAAAAGGTATTGATGTCTTAATTGCTGATACCGCAGGCCGTTTACAGAATAAAAATAACCTAATGGATGAATTGCGCAAAATTGTGCGTGTAATGAAGAAATATGACGAAACAGCGCCTCACGAAATTATGCTCACCCTTGATGCAGGTACAGGTCAAAATGCCATCAGCCAAATGAAATTATTTAATGAAGCGGTTGGTATTACAGGCATTACCTTAACCAAATTAGATGGCACAGCGAAAGGTGGAGTAATTTTCGCTCTAGCTGATCAATTTAATGTACCAATTCGCTATATTGGCGTTGGTGAAAAAATTGATGATCTGCGCCCATTCAAGAGTGAAGAGTTTATCGAAGCGTTGTTTGTATCAGAGAAAGAAGTATAAGGAAAAACTATGATTCGATTTTCCGAAGTCAGTAAAGTTTATAGCGGCGGTAATAAACCCGCCTTACAAGGGATCAATTTTCATTTACCAGTTGGCAGTATGACTTATATTACTGGTCATTCTGGTGCAGGAAAAAGTACGCTTCTAAAATTAATTTTAGGCATTGAGCGTGCTAATGGCGGCAATATTTGGTTTAACGGTCATGATATTACACGTCTTTCTACTTCAGAAATGCCTTATCTACGCCGTCAAATTGGGATGGTACATCAAGATTATCGCTTACTAACCAGTTATACCGTTTTGGATAATGTAGGATTACCGCTAGTTATCAATGGTATGCATCCATCAGAAGTAAAACGTCGTGCCTCAGCAGCCTTAGATCGTGTTGGGCTATTTCATCGTGCAGATTATTATCCGCAACAACTTTCTGGCGGTGAACAACAACGTATTGATATCGCTCGTGCGATCGTCAATAAACCGCAATTATTATTGGCTGATGAGCCTACTGGAAATTTAGATAAAGAATTATCATTAGAAATTTTTCGTCTATTCGAGCAATTAAATCATATGGGCGTTACCGTCATTATCGCCACACACGATATCAATATGATTTCACAAAATCCAAAACCAACTATTGTGCTTGAACAAGGACATTTAAAACAATTTATTCGTTAATGGAATTACTATGAGTCAACGTCAAGTAAATGCACCGTTATGGTTGCAACTGAAAATCGTCTTCCAAATGGTAATACGTGAACTATATAAAAGAAAACTGGGTACATTACTCACCGTTCTCGTTATTGCTGTTTCACTAACTGTACCAGTTACTACTTATCTTTTATGGAAAAACGTGCAATATGCCGTCGATAACTTTTATCCTGAATCAGAATTAGCAGTCTATTTAAATAAAAGTTTAAGCGAACAAGATACCAGCACTATTGTAGAAAAATTACGTTCTCAAGAAGGGGTCGCTTCGTTGAACTATATTTCACGACAAAAAAGTCTTGAAGATTTCCGTCAATGGTCGGGCTTTGGTGAAGAACTTGCGTTATTAGATGATAACCCATTACCAGCAGTGGTAATGATCAAACCAACTAAAGAGTACCAAAATACCAATGAATTAATGGAGCTAAGAACAGCGCTCAGCAAAATTAAAGGGGTGCAAGAAGTTCGTCTTGATGATGACTGGATGGAAAAATTAGGAGCCGTATCTTATCTAGTAGCGCAAATTGCGATTATTTGCAGTATTTTGATGAGCTTAGCGGTCTTTTTGGTGATCGGAAATAGCGTACGTTCTGATGTTTATAGCAGCAGAGCAAGTATCGAAGTTATGAAACTACTCGGCGCCACCAACAACTTTATTTTGCGACCATTTCTCTGTACCGGCATTATTTATGGCGTATTAGGCAGTATCTTAGCGACTATTTTTAGTTTTATGCTCATAGGCTATTTTGCAACAGCCGTTAGTTATGTCGCGAATATCTTTGCCCTAAAATTTGAATTAAACGGCTTAGCGATCCCTGAAATTCTCTTTATGATTATTATTTGTTCCGCTATCGGCTACGCTGCCGCTTGGATCTCAGCGAACAAACATATTAATGATTTTGAAAAGAAAAATTAATCTGAAAAGTTGAGTTTCGCCCTCAGGCGAAACTTGACTATCCCCCACGACAAGAGTAACATTCCGCCCGATATTTTTTCTATGAGGACAAACACTTTGGACAGTCACAGTCGATACTGGTTTTATATTTTTAACTAATCTTTTCGCCTCATAGCCTTTGCTTATCGGCGAAAAGCCGGTGAGTATCCACTACCCCATTTAAACTAGAATCTTTTTATTTTGTTCATTGCGTTGTTCATAACCCAACCAAGGGAGTACGAACATGATCGGAGCATTTGCTTTGGATGACGCACGCTTAGTGCGGATTGATGAAAATAGTGAAGCATTGAATGATGCCATTTGGATTGATCTTTTAGAACCGACCGTTGAAGAACGTGAAATGCTGCAAGAAGGCTTAGGACAAAGTCTAGCCTCTTATTTGGAATTAGAAGATATCGAGGCATCTGCACGTTTCTTTGAAGATGAAGATGGCTTACATTTACACTCTTTCTTCTATTGCGAAGATGAAGACGATTACGCTGATATTGCTACAGTTGCATTTACCTTACGAGATGGTCGTTTATTCTCACTAAGAGATCGCGAGCTACCTGCCTTTCGGTTATATCGTATGCGCTCACGCACCCAAAAACTCTTAGAATGTAATGCCTATGAGTTATTACTTGATCTCTTTGAAACGAAAATTGAGCAGTTAGCCGATGTTATCGAAACTGTTTATGCCGACTTAGAAAAATTAAGCCGTATTATTCTAGAAGGAAAACAGGGAGAGGCTTTTGATCAAGCATTAGCGACCTTAACCGAACAAGAAGACGTTAGTTCTAAAGTGCGTCTTTGCTTAATGGATACACAACGAGCTTTAAGTTTTTTGGTGCGTAAAACACGTTTACCAACAAGCCAGTTAGAACAAGCCAGAGAAGTATTACGAGATATTGAATCTTTGCAGCCACATAATGAATCACTTTTCCAAAAAGTGAACTTCTTAATGCAAGCGGCAATGGGTTTTATGAATATCGAACAGAACCGTATTATGAAGATCTTCTCTGTGGCATCATTGATTTTCTTACCGCCAACATTAGTTTCTTCTACTTATGGTATGAACTTCGCCAATATGCCAGAACTAACGTGGAAATTCGGTTACCCATTTGCGCTTACTTTAATGGTACTTGCGGCTCTTTTCCCATTCTTATACTTTAAACGGAAAGGATGGCTGTAACTCAAGAAAAAACCCCTTGAGCAAAACATCAAGGGATTTTGCCTTCTATCTCATTACGATATCAACGTTTTTTCAACGATTTAGCTAAAGATTCTAACTCCGCTAACTCTTGTTTATCCTCTAATTCTGCTTCATATTTTTTGCGTTGCGCATTAAATAAATCATAAATTTCTCTCACTTTCTGTTCCATTATTTCATGACGAATACTACCTGCACCTTGTAATACTGGATACCCATTAAATTCCAATAACTGATCAACATTATTACGCCAAAAATCTAAGGTTAAATCCTGACGATTCTTAACTCGTAATTCCGCACTTTCTAAGAAAATAACCACCAAACGATTCAGACTATCAATTTCGTCACTATGCAAATAATTCTTGGCAATTAGAATATCTTGTTTACGCACCACTTTGCCTTTCCAACTGGTCAGCGCCATATTAGGTGCATGAGCATCGGCTCGACTGATAATCAACTCGGCTGCGGTTTTATGCGTGATCGCATAAATTAATTTATTTTGGGTTTCAGCAAAGAACATCTGTGTTGCTTTGTCTGTACCATCATAATCACTACTTAATGCAAATAAGTCTTTTACTTTTTGATAGAAACGTTTTTCGCTGGCACGAATATCACGAATACGTTCCAACATCTCATCAAAATAGTCAGGACGCCCATCAGGATTCTTTAAACGTTCATCGTCCATCACAAAGCCTTTACGCATTAATTCTGTCAGTTGAGTATTCGCCCAAATACGAAATTGCGTGCCTCGTTTACTTCTTACCCGAAAACCAATCGCCAAGATCATTTCCAAATTATAGAAAGCCACCTGATAATTTTTACCATCAGCGGCAGTTATTAAGAAATACTTAATAACTGAATTTTCAGATAATTCTTTATCTTTCAATATATTAGATATATGCATATTGATATTAGGGACTGAGGTGGCAAAAAGTTCTGCGATTTGATTTTGGCTTAACCAAACAGTGCCATCTTGCGCATACAAAGACACTTTAGCTTTACCATCATCAGTGTTGTAAATAATGATATTGTTTTGCTGTGGCATATCATTTCTCTCATAAAAATCTATTTGTTTTAGCATTAATTATAAGTAGATCAGCTATAACGACTACTTTTCATGGCTATGCGAAAACTATTTAATCAATTTTGTTAGCGGCAAAAATAAATTCTCTTTCTTATCCAAAAATTGGATAAAACCCAGCTTCTTATAAAATGCAATTGCATTATCATCTTTCGCCTCCACAAGTAATGTGGCTATTCCCATTTTTGCATTACTCACTTTATGTAGAACATCAGCAATTAAGAACTTTCCATAGCCTTGGCCAACAAAACGCTGATCAATTGCCAAACGTCCTACTAAAACTGCTGGAATATTAGGATATCTAATCTTTTTTTGGATATTTGCTTTAGGTATATTCTCAACCTTGATTAAAGTGGCAGATAAAGTGTAATAACCAATAATCTGTTCATTTTTCTGATTAATTAACACAAAGCATTTAGCCAATTCTCTTTTTTCATCCTGTGGTGCTTGTGTCTGTAAATAGCTATTTAGAACTGCTGAAGAACTATTAAAATCTTGCTTTTTCAACGTTAGTTCCGCTAACGGCACAATTACTAGATCGTGCAAAGCCTCTAATATCATTATTTTTGTCCTTGCAGCTTTAAAAAATGATCATAAGCAGTTAATGCTTCTTGCATAGATTCATTAAAAGGTTTCTCTGTTGACAAACTATCAATCAGTAATTGTTGATCTCGTACAGAAAGAGCAACTACTTGATGTTTCTCAATTGTCTTAATAGATTCTTTATACACTGCATCAATAACAAAGTCCGTTAATGTTCTGCCGCTTATTGCTGCAGCTTGCTTAAATAAGGCATAGATATCAGGATTGACTTTAGCCTCTAATCTCGCTTTAGATTGATTTCTCATAAAATCTCCTTTTCTAATATTTATCGCCTACTTTTTCACCATTTCAATAATACGGCTATTAGCCGTACAAATCAAATAATAAACTCATTTAAAAATACCAATACAAGATAAAAATTACTTTGTCCTAAATAAAAAATTCCCTCTATTTACTAGAGGGAATTTCGTTTTACTATTTTCTAGCTAATATTGGTTTTAAGAAACGTGCTGTATGTGATCCTTGAATTTCCGCCACCTGTTCTGGTGTTCCAGCAGCGATAATCTTACCACCGCCGCTACCGCCTTCAGGACCTAAATCAACAATCCAGTCTGCTGTTTTAATCACATCAAGGTTATGCTCGATGACGACAATCGTATTCCCTTGATCACGTAAACGATGTAACACTGACAATAACTGTTTTATATCAGCAAAATGCAATCCTGTGGTTGGCTCATCAAGAATATATAAGGTTTTACCCGTATCACGTTTAGAGAGTTCCGCCGCCAATTTCACTCGTTGCGCTTCACCACCAGACAAGGTCGTAGAGGCTTGTCCTAAACGAATATAGGATAATCCCACATCAATTAACGTTTGTAATTTACGAGCAATCATTGGAATAGCATCAAAAAACTCTCGCGCCTCTTCAACGGTCATTTCTAACACTTGATGAATCGTTTTCCCTTTATAACGGATTTCCAAAGTTTCTCGGTTATAACGTTTACCTTTACAGTGATCACAAGGAACATAAATATCAGGTAAGAAGTGCATTTCTACCTTGATAACACCATCGCCTTGGCAAGCCTCACAACGTCCACCACGCACATTAAAACTGAAACGTCCTGGGTTATAACCTCTCGCGCGAGCCTCTGGCACACCAGCAAATAACTCACGAATTGGCGTAAATACACCGGTATAAGTTGCTGGATTTGAACGTGGGGTACGTCCGATTGGACTTTGGTCAATATCAATCACCTTATCGAAGAATTCTAATCCTTCAATTGACTTAAATGGTGCATGTTGTTGATTTTCCGCACGATTTATCGCATTTTGTGCAATTGGAAATAAAGTATCATTGATCAGTGTGGATTTACCTGAACCAGAAACACCTGTAATACAAGTAAATAGCCCAACAGGAATTTCCAGATCGACATTCTGTAAATTATTCCCGCTAGCGCCTGATAATTTTAAGATACGTTGTGGATCCATTGCTGTGCGTTGCGCTGGTATCTCAATCTTTTCCTTTCCAGAGAGAAAACGTCCGGTTAATGAGTTAGGATCCTGCATAATTTGTTGTGCTGTACCCTGTGCCACTACTGCGCCGCCATGCACTCCCGCACCCGGGCCAATATCCACAATATAATCCGCCGTTAAAATCGCATCTTCATCGTGTTCAACCACAATAACGGTATTACCTAAATTGCGTAAATGCAGCAACGTATTCAATAAACGTTCATTATCTCGTTGATGCAAACCGATTGATGGCTCATCTAACACATACATTACGCCCACAAGTCCAGCACCAATTTGGCTCGCCAGACGAATCCGTTGCGCTTCACCCCCTGATAATGTTTCGGCTGATCGAGAAAGTGAAAGATATTCCAAACCAACATTCACCAAAAATTGCAGACGCTCTTTAATTTCTTTCAAAATCTTTTCGGCAATTTTTGCTTTTTGCCCATCAAAAGAGAGTTCCTCAAAATAGCGTAATGCTTCACCAATACTCATTTCTGAAATTTGCGGCAAAGTGGTATCACCAATAAAGACGTGGCGCGCTTCCTCTTTTAAGCGTGAACCATGACAATCTTGGCATGGACGATTGCTAATATATTTAGCCAGTTCTTCACGCACCGCCATTGATTCAGTTTCTTTATAGCGACGTGCCATATTATTGAGTACCCCTTCAAATGCGTGATGACGCACTACTACATCACCACGATCATTCACATATTGGAACTCAATTTCTTCACTACCTGAACCATGCAATACTAATTCTTGAATATTTCTTGGCAACTCTTCAAATGGTGCTTCAATATCAAAATGATAATGTTTTGCTAGCGAAGTAAGCATTTGATAATAATAGAAATTACGACGATCCCAGCCACGAATCGCACCGCCAGCCAAAGACAAACTTGGGTTTTGTACCACACGTTTTTCATCAAAATATTGCTGGATACCTAAACCGTCGCAAGTTGGGCAAGCGCCAGCCGGGTTATTAAAGGAGAACATTCTTGGTTCAAGTTCTGACACCGAATAACCACAATGTGGACACGCAAAATTCGCAGAAAAGACCAACTCTTCCGCTTGGGTATCGTCCATACTAGCTATCACCACAACACCACCAGATAACTCTAGTGCCGTTTCTAAAGATTCCGCTAAACGTGGCGCCAAATCTGCTCGTACTTTAAAACGATCCACCACTACTTCGATCGTATGTTTTTTCTGCAATGCTAATTTTGGTGGATCAGATAAATCGCAAATTTCCCCATCAATTCTTGCTCGAATATAACCTTGCGCGGCAATACTATCCAATAACTTAGTATGTTCGCCTTTACGCGCTTTTACCACCGGCGCTAACAACATCATTCGTTGCCCTTCCGGTAATGCCAACACTTGATCCACCATTTGGCTAATCGTTTGTGCAGTTAATGGCGTATGATGGGTTGGACAACGTGGTTCACCAACACGCGCAAAGAGTAAACGTAAATAGTCATAGACTTCGGTAATTGTACCCACCGTTGAGCGTGGATTATGCGACGTCGATTTTTGCTCAATCGAAATAGCCGGTGATAAGCCTTCGATATGATCGACATCTGGTTTTTCCATCAATGATAAGAATTGACGTGCATAGGCGGAAAGCGATTCCACATAACGACGCTGCCCTTCTGCATACAGCGTATCAAAAGCTAATGATGATTTTCCTGATCCTGACAATCCAGTAATCACAACGAGTTTATTGCGTGGAATAGTAAGATTTATGTTCTTTAGATTGTGGGTTCTTGCTCCCCGAATTTCGATATTATCCATACGTTGCAACAAAAAAATGAAAAAACTCGACGATTATCGCAAAATCAAAAAAACTGTGCAAATATACAGTATAAAAATCTCCTTTTTTTCATTTCGTATTGCTGGTACAACCTGATAACATCGTTTACATTTTTGAGTAAACCCTCATCAAAAAAAGATGAGGAAATGATGATGCCTTGGAAACAAACGAATATCATGGAACAACGATTTCTTTTTCTCAAAGCGTGGTTAAGCCAACGCTACACAAAAATAGCGCTGTGTCGTCAATTTAATATCAGTCGTCCGACAGCAGATAAGTGGATAAAACGCCACGACAAGTAGGGTTTGAGAGGTTAAATGAGTTATCACGAAGGCCACATACTTCACCTAATACGGCAGCTAAATGGATAGTAGAGTGGTTAATTCCCGAGAAGCTCAAACGCCCTGATTGGGGACCCAAAAAACTGCTAGATTTATTTGCAAAACGTTATCCAGATACTAAAGTACCAGCAGATAGTACAGGTGATTTAATTCTTGCTCGAGCATGATTAGTCAAGCCTCGTCGTAAAAGACGTCGGCAAATCAGTGCAGATAATCAACGCTTTACCCTTTTAGTTTCTTCGAATACGACTTAGTGTGTAGATTTCAAAGGACAATTTTTATTGAGGAATAGACAATGGTGTTATCCCTTAACGGTAACCGATAACTACAGTCGTTATATTTTATCATGTCACGCATTACCTAGTCCGCAATCTGCTTTAGTCAAACAACAATTTGAACGCTTATTCTAAGAGTATGGTTTACCTTGGGTGATTCGCTCTGACAATGGGCCACCCTTTTCTTCTATTGCTTTAGGCGGTATTAGTCGTTTATCTAAGTGGTGGATAGATTTAGGGATAAGACCGGAAAGAACCGAGCTGGCGCATCCTGAACAAAATGGGTGTCATGAGCGAATGCATCGAAGTCTAAAGTTAATGTTAAAAGAACGAAAAGGCCAATATGGAAAGGATATTCAGGCGCAACAAATTATCTTGGATGATTTTCGGTGAGAATATAACGAGGAACGTTCACATGAAGGGCTAGGCAGGAAAACCCCGTCAGAATGTTATCAGAGCAAGACACGTCGTTATACAGGGAAAGTAGAAGCTTATGATTACGATGAAGGTTGCGAGATAAGGAGAGTGAAGCATAGTGGTGAAATTTGCTGGAAAGGGGAAATTTATTATTTAAGTCAGGTACTGGCTTTAGAGGATGTTGCCTTGATTCCTTTTGCAGAAGGGATATGGAATATCTATTATCATTTTCTTGGTCAGATGAATGAACGAGAAAAGAGAATTGTGCCAGCCACAAGCTGGCATCAACAAGAAGGAGGAATGTAAACGATGTCTCTAGGTTAATATGTAAATGATGTTTGTGTTGTACATATTTTTGGCATAACGCTTTTTTTCATTACAGGATGCTCTTTGGGTTTGGGGAATAATCCTTCTATACCGTATTGCTGAAAATATTTCAACCATTGACTAATTACACAAAAATTTGATGTGCCAACCAAAATGTAGGCTAGCATTTTCCATACTTATTTCACCCCAGCTGAATGGTTTAAGTGACCTGATATTTGAAGTCAGGGGAATAGGTTTTCTTCGTGTAAAGTTTACTTGCCTACGATTAAAGAGCATTGCTGTATTAGGCAGTAGTTTAAATACAATTTCCCCTGTTTCATAGCATAAATAGTATATAAAAATTTGTTATAGCATAAAAATTTATAACAAAAATAAAACATTCTAAATCCACTTACTTTAAGGTACTATAATACTATTTACTAAAGGTAGCATAAGCTGTTAAGGTAACTAATGAAAAGCTGTGTTGAGACTATATTTATTATTTGCATTATGCTTGTTATGGGGTGTCAGTCATCAATAAGAAGTGATGTTTACTATTTCAATCAACACACTAGCGTCCATCTGCCTAACCTTACCTTATCGCCAACTATTGAAACACATCAGTTATTAACCATTACATCAGATAAACTCAAGAAAAAAGAAGAACATATTTTAACGATATTATCTTTATCTCCCAAGCAATTAACACTTACTTTGCTATCTCCATTAGGTGTTAGGCTCGCTCAATTACAATATGACGGCAATGAAATAAAAGTAACACAACAACTAAAAATTGCGAATATTACCTTACCATCTTTATCGCAAATTGTTGGCGATATTTTACTTTCCTCTTTACCGATAGAGGCTTGGAGATTTGTTTTACCGCAAGGTTGGCGTATCGTTGAACAAAATAAACAGCGTTTGGTTTTCGATTTAAATCAACAGAAAGTGATACAGATTGATTATAGCGATCAGACTTATACTAAAGCAGTCAAAATAACGCATTATCAATTTTTGTATCAAATTTTGTTACAAGATATAGAATAGGAATATAAAATGAATAAACCCCCTATTTTTATAAATAATTATACTCTCTGTAATGCACTTGGTAGCACTAAAGCTGAGATATTGGAAAATCTTGAGAACAATCGCTGTTTGCTACAACTTGAAACACAAATTTCAACCGATACAACTTATGTTGGTAAAATTCCGTTATCGTTACCTGAATTACCTGCGGAATTTTCTGAGTATTATTGTAGAAATAATCAAGTGGTATTGTGGTGTTTACAACAGCTTGAGAATGATATTACAAAATTTATTGAGAAATATGGTAGAGATAGAATTGCGGTTGTAATGGGAACAAGTACCGCAGGTATTGATTTGGGCGAACAAGCTATTAAATCCGCTCACGCTGATCTTTCTTATCATTATCGTTGCCAAGAATTAGGCTCTATTTCTGGCTTTGTTGCTCGATATTTAGGGCTAAATGCACCGCACTTTACTATTTCCACCGCCTGTTCATCAAGTGCAAGAGTATTTATTTCAGCACAAAGATTGTTGCAAAGCGGTTTGGTTGATGCCGTTTTGGTTGGCGGAGTAGATACTTTGTGTCATTTAACCTTAAATGGGTTTAATTCTTTAGCCTCATTATCAGAACAGCTTACTCGTCCATTTGCTGATAACCGAGCTGGTATTAATATTGGTGAAGCAGGGGCGATGTTTCTGTTAAGTCGAGAGGAGAGCGATATTGTATTAGCTGGCGTTGGCGAAAGTAGTGATGCACATCATATCTCCGCACCTGAGCCAAATGGTGCTGGAGCTGAACGAGCAATGCGTGATGCGTTACACAATGCTAACTTATCTATCAATGAGATCGGCTATCTAAATCTGCACGGTACGGCAACACCACTCAATGACAGTATGGAAAGTTTGGCGGTAAATCGAGTATTTGGGCAAATCCCTTGTAGTAGCACTAAACATTTAACAGGGCATACACTGGGTGCAGCTGGTGCAACAGAGTTAGCCATTAGCTGTTTGTTATTAGAGCATTATTCAACCACAACCAAACCGTTACTTCCTCGTCAAACTGACGAAAATAAGCAAAATTATTACGATCATAATTTGCCAGAAATTGGCGTAATTTTTACACCAGCTTATCTTGAAAAACCAGTGATTATGAGTAACTCTTTTGCGTTTGGTGGCAATAATAGTACACTCATTATTAAAAAGCGAGGCGGTTGATGTTAGGCAAGGCAAGTGATTTTTTACTCCATAAACAACCTATGATGTTGGTTGATTCTTTGCTAGAGTGCAATGAAACCTATGTTGCTGTCGAAGTGGTTATCGATCAAAAACATCAACTTTTTTTAGATGAAACAGGACGTTTACCCGCATGGATAAGTATTGAATTAATGGCTCAAACTGTTGGCGTTTGGGCAGGTTATCAAGCCAAGTTGCGTGATGGTAGCGAACCAAAAATAGGATTTTTACTTGGTGGACGGCAGTGTCAGCAATATGTGAGTCACTATCAAGTTGGCGATAAATTGAGAATTGAAGCTCAAATTATAATGCAAGATGAAAAGATGGCGAGTTTTGCAGCAAAAATTATAAATACACAACAAAATGTTGTTGCAGAGGGTAGGCTTACCACTTATCAGCCAAATGATGTAGAAATTTCAGGACTACAAAATTTATTCACACAAAATAATTAAAAAGACGAAAAATATATGACAAAAACGGTTTTAGTGACAGGTGCAAGTAAAGGAATTGGTAAAGCAATAGCAATTGAGCTAGCTAGACAAGGCTTTCATATTGTTGTGCATTATTTATCCGACAAACAAGGTGCAGAAGATACCTTACAACAGGTTGAACAGTTAGGCGTCAAAGGGCGTTTACTCTGCTTTGATGTAAGTGTGCGTACACAATGCCAAACAGTATTGAATCAAGATATACAGGAAAATGGTAGTTATTATGGCATTGTATTAAATGCTGGAATTATACGAGATGCTGCCTTTCCTGCCCTAACAGAACAAGATTGGGATAGCGTGATACATACAAATTTAGATGCGTTTTATAACGTTATTCAACCAGCCATTATGCCTATGATTTCAGCTCGTCAAGGTGGACGAATAGTCACTCTTGCCAGCGTTTCTGGTCTTGTAGGTAATAGAGGGCAAGTCAATTATAGTGCTTCTAAATCAGGTTTAATTGGTGCAACAAAAGCACTTGCATTAGAGTTAGCTAAACGAAAAATAACGGTAAATTGCGTGGCACCGGGTTTGATTGATACGGGTATGATTAATGAAGAAACCCTAAAACACGCAATGCCATTAATTCCAATGCGGCGTATGGGACAGGCTCAAGAAGTTTCTGATTTGGTCGCATTTTTGATGAGTGATAAAGCAGCATATATTACACGTCAAGTCATTTCAATTAATGGGGGAATGGTATGAGTCACGTAAGACGTGTTGTAATAACAGGTATATCGGGTATTACCGCTTTTGGTAATGATTGGAATACGATTAAACAGCGTATGCTAGAGTACAAAAACGCAGTGGTTTATGTGCCAGAATGGGAAATTTATGACGGGCTACAAAGTCGCCTTGCCGCACCAGTAAAAGATTTTAAATTACCAAGCCATATTACCAAAAAGAAAAGTCGTAGTATGGGACGTGTGGCACAAATGGCGGTTGTGGCTACAGAACAGGCACTGGCAGATGCACAGCTACTAGATAGCGAATATTTAAAAGATGGCAATGCTGGTGTAGCTTATGGTTCTTGTACAGGAAGTACAGAACCAGTGCTCGCATTTGGATCTATGTTTATGGAGAAAAATACCCATAGCATTACAGCACAAACTTACATTCAAATGATGCCTTATACTACGGCTGCGAATATTAGTCTGTACTTTGGCTTGCAAGGACGTATTATTCCGTCCTCTACCGCTTGTACTTCTGGTAGCCAAGCGATTGGTTATGCCTATGAGGCGATCAAACACGGTTATCAAAATATTATGATTGCAGGTGGTGCAGAAGAGTTATGTCCAAGTGAGGTAGCCGTATTTGATACCTTGTTTGCAACTAGTCAAAATAATACACAACCAGAATGCACACCACGCCCATTTGATCTTAATAGAGATGGTTTGGTATTAGGTGAGGGGGCAGGAACACTAATTTTAGAGGAATTAGAACACGCTCAAAAACGTGGAGCAAAAATTTATGCTGAAATTGTCGGATTTGCGACTAATTGTGATGCTACCCACGTTACACAACCTCAATCGAAAACAATGCAAGTTTGTTTAGCACAAGCGTTAAAACAAGCCGATATTTCTACCGATAAAATTGGTTATGTTTGTTTACACGGCACCGCCACTGAACGTGGAGATATTGCTGAAAGTCACGCAACTTATAATATTTTTGCCAATAAACCGCTTGTTTCCTCAATCAAAAGTTATTTAGGACATACGCTAGGTGCGTGTGGTGCATTAGAGTCGTGGTTTAGTATCGCAATGATGAATGAGGGCATTTTTCTGCCGACAATCAATTTAGAAACCGTTGATGAGCATTGTGCAAAATTAAACTATATTCAACAAAGTGCAGTTGAATGCACAACAGATTATGTGATGAATAATAATTTTGCCTTTGGTGGTGTAAATACCTCTTTGATATTTAAAAAATATACAGGCTAAGATGTAAGAAATTGATTTTTAATGTGTATAAATATGGAGAAAACTCAAATGAAATTAAATAAAAAATTATTGGTTTTATTAAGCGTTGGATTGTTATTTTCGGCTAATAGCTTTGCACGAGATACGGTTCATCATTTACCAATTAAAGATGTTTTTGATATGCCAGAAGCTAAACAAAAACTCGATCCAAGTATTAAATTTTACTTTGGACAATCAGTCAACGGAAACATAGTTAAAACTGATTCAACCAATAAAAAAACGAATGCATTCAATAAATCTGATGAACAAGCTTGTCGTTGGTCAATGTTATCTGCTCTGATTCAAATGCAGAAAAGAGCACAACAGTTAGGTGTGAAAAAAATCTCTAACGTAGTGAGCTATTACAAAAAACAACCTTATAAAAGCACCTCTTTATATGAATGTCATGCAGGTGCTGTAATGGCTGGTGTTGCGATTAAAGGTGATTTTGTTAAATAAACTTTGTTAAGTTAATCAAAGGCAATTATTATGCTAGAACAAAGAAAGGTTGTTGTTATTGGTGCAGGACCGTCAGGTGCGATTGCAGCAACCTTATTAAAACGTCAAGGTTATGATGTATTAGTATTAGAAAAGCAAACGTTTCCTCGCTTTTCAATCGGCGAAAGTTTATTGCCACACTGTTTAGATTTTATTGAAGAAGCGGGTATGCTAGCAGCAGTTGAGGCTCAAGGCTATCAAATTAAACACGGTGCAGCATTTGCTTTAGATCAACAATATTCTGTATTTGATTTTGCAAAACAGTTTACTCAAGATAGTAAAAAATACGCTTATGAAGTAAAACGAGGCGAATTTGATAAATTACTGGCTGATTGTGCGGTTGAACAAGGGGTAGAAATTCGTTATCAACACGAAATTGTGGATATTGTGTTTCAAGATGATTTAGCTTTTCTGACGGTTAATGATCTGAGTACGGGCAAACAGTATCAACTACAAACTGAGTTTGTATTAGATGGCAGTGGCTATGGTCGAGTGCTAGCTCGTCTACTCAATTTAGAAACACCATCTAATCTGCCACCACGCCAAGCTATCTTTACGCATATTGAGGACAACATCACAGCACCTCAATTTGAACGTGATAAAATTCTAATTAGTGTACACCCACAACATCAAGATATTTGGTTTTGGCTAATTCCGTTTAGTGATGGTCGAAGCTCTATTGGCGTGGTCGGTGAACCACACTATTTTGCGTCTTTTGATGACGATTTTGCAGCTTGTTTGCAATCATTTGTAAAAACTACTCCAAATTTGACCGCCCTTTTGGGAGAGGCTAAATGGGATACTGCGTATCAGAAATTAACAGGCTATTCAGCGAATGTAAAACAGCTATATGGGAAAAATTTTGCTTTATTGGGAAATAGTGCAGAGTTTTTAGACCCAGTATTTTCGTCTGGTGTAACTATTGCAATGTGTAGTGCGAGCCTTGCGGTTAAAGCGTTAGATCGTCAATTTAAAGGCGAACAAGTAGATTGGCAACGTGATTTTGCTGATGTATTACAGCGTGGTGTAGATACATTCCGCACTTATGTAATGGGTTGGTATGATTTAAGTTTTCAGCGTGCTATTTTTGCTGAAAATAGAAATGATAAAATCAGTGCGATGATCAGTTCTATCTTGGCAGGCTATGCGTGGGATCTGGAAAATCCTTATGTCAAAGAACACCAAAGACGCTTAAAGACATTAGCTGAATTGTGTAAATAGCATATTGGATATGTGAAATAAGATAAACTGTTGTAATTAGGTAGAAAAATGTTGAACTTTAATTTATTGGCAATCAAAGCCTACTCGAGTGCTTTAGTTGAAGTAGCTGACTGGCAACAATGGGCGGCGACCTCTTTTCAGCCATTGCCAGCTAGCAATAAGTTTAAGGCAAGCAAAATACCTATGATGCAAGCAAGACGTATGGGTTTATCTGATAAAATGGCTATTCAGCTAGCTATGGAGTTGCTTGAGCTACAACCTGATATTGATGCTGTTGTTTTTGCAAGTCGGCACGGTCAGTTAGAGAGAACTTACAAACTGCTTTCTCGCTTCTTTGCAACAGGAGATATGTCGCCAACCGACTTTGCTACCGCCGTGCATAATGCACCTGCTGGGCAATTTAGTATCCTTGCGAAAAACACTGCACCAATTAGTTCAATTGCAGCGGAAGAACAGAGCTTTTGTACGGGACTGTTAGAAGCATTGCTCGCTTTACAGGGTGGCAAACGTAAAGTGTTATATGTTATGTTTGACGGGGTTGTACCTGAATTTTACCACCCTTTTCTGCAACCCACTGAATTAAGCGAACCTTATGCACTAGGTATGGTGCTTGAACAAGGGGAACAATGGCAATTATCGTGGCAACCCCCATCTCAACAACAAGCACAGAAATTTCCTGACGGATTGAGCTTTTTGCATAAATTTTTTCAAAATCAACCGCACTTTTATCTTGAGAGTGATACACAAAGATGGCTATTTACCCAAAATTAAATAAACTTTGGCGAATTATTGGCACAGGGTTGGCTTTTGTCTATTTTGGCTTAGGCTCTGTCATCTTGGGTAACATTTATATGTTTGCCATTCGTTTGATTTATAAAGATCCTTTATTGCGTAGAAAATATAGCCAACGTAGTATCCAAACTTGTTTTTATAGTTTTGTGCAGGCTTTAAAATTTCTAGGTATTATTGATTATAAAATTGAAGGCGGTGAGCTTTTGCAGGCTGATAAAAGCTGTTTAATTGTGGCGAACCACCCGAGTTTAATTGATTATGTATTACTTGGATCAATTTTGCCAGAAATGGATTGCGTGGTTAAGGAAGCACTTTTTCGTAATCCTTTTTGCAAAATGGTAGTGAAAAATGCAGGTTATATTCCCAATTCATCTGATCCAGAAATATTAATCGAACGTTGCAAAAAACGCTTACAACAAGGCGGAAAATTATTGATTTTCCCTGAAGGAACTCGTACACCACTAAATAGTGAAAAATTAGTGTTACAACGAGGAGCAGCTAATTTAGCAATCCGTTGCAATGCTCCTATGCGTATTATACATATCGTTTGTGAGCCTCGAATATTGACAAAAGAATTAGCTTGGTATCAAGTATCTGAAAAAAAATCATTCTTTTATATTAAAGTACAAGAGTTATATGATATAAAATCTTACCTTAGTAATGATTTACCTCCAAGTAAAGCAGTACGCCATTTGAATAATGATCTCGTTAATTTATTACAGCCAACAGCTGATGTCATAGAAAAAGCAAGGAACTATTATGAATGAATTAGAAAATGAAATTAAACAACTCATTATTTCTGCACTGAATTTAGAAGAGCTTAGTATTGATGATATTGATAGTGAAGCTCCATTATTCAACGAAGGTTTAGGATTAGATTCGATAGATGCTTTAGAATTAGGGTTGGCACTTAAAAACCAATTTAATATTCAACTGAATGCCGAAAACGAAGAGGTTCATCAACATTTTTATTCTGTCAAAACATTAGCAGAGTTTATTCATAACAATCAATAAGGAATATAAACAATGGAAAAAAACGAAATTTTTGTACAAGTAAAAACGTTTCTTGAAGAATTATTTGATATTGATCCAGATACCGTGACACTAGAATCTCATATTGCTGAAGATTTGGAATTAGATAGTATTGATGCTGTAGATTTGATAGTGCATCTACAAAATAAGCTGAAAAAACGTGTCAGCCCTGAAGAGTTTAAAAATGTTAGAACAATAAGTGATATTGTTGATGTAATCTATAAATTACAATAATGCATTCTGCTCAATTTATTATTCGTGAAAAGGTTTATCACAGCATTATTTACACTTATTACTGTTCTTTATCCTATTTTTATCTATTTCGCATTTACCTACTTTTCTTTGCAATGGATAGCTATTGGGATATTGTTACTATTCATTATTAGAAGTATTTTATTTTGGTTAAACATTAGACACCCACAACAGGTAGTATTAGAAAAAACAACATTAAAAAAGAATTTCTCTTTAAAAATGATCGCGGCTTATTCAGCTATAATTGGTATAAGTCTAGCATTATTATCATTACTACATAAAAATCAAACAACATTACTTTTTTATCCAGTACTTATGAATATTCTGTTATTTAGTCTTTTTACTTTTAGCTTGCGGCAAAAGATGAGTATTATTGAACATTTTGCTCGCTTACAGATGCCAGACTTGCCAGATACAGCAGTACGTTATACCCGAAATGTAACCAAAGTTTGGAGTTTGTTTTTTTTCCTAAATGGTAGCATCGCACTTTATACTGTATATTCCGATGATCTAATACTGTGGACACTGTATAACGGTTTAATCAGTTATGTTTTAATGGGGATACTGTTTACTGGAGAATATTTATTCAGACGCTATAAACAATCACGTTTTTCAGACTAGGATTATTGGAAAGGTTATCTTAATGATTACGGATAAATTATCACAACAGTTACAGCAACAATTTGTAGCAAATAAGCAGTCACTCGTTCCATTAAAAATGCTTCTTTTATCACATGCAGATAGTCAGCACATTGTCTGTCTTGGCGAAAATTATCAATATAATTGGCAAGATTTGCGACAATATACAGCACATTTTGTACAACAGTTACAAACAATGTCAAACCAACAAAATATTGCATTAATCTTTAAAAGTGGTTTTTTAATGGTTTGTGCTTTATTAGCCGTATCTCATTGTCGGCGTACAATTATTTTACCCTCACTACAAACTGTACAACATCTAGCAGATATACAAGAACATTTTTCCTTGTTATTAACTGATATTACCGATCTTGCTGAACAAGTTAAAACAATAGGAAAAAGGGCAGTTAATTTTCAAAAAATTTTGCCAGAAAAAACACTTTCATCTGATCAAATTGAAAGTTTGTTAGTCAGCGTTGCAGAGTACAATCAAGTTACAGACTATACAAAAATTGATAACCGCCAGCCTGATCTCTATTTATTTACCTCAGGCAGTACAGGCACGCCAAAAATGATTGACAAATACTTCGCATTATTCGATCGGCAAATTCAAATCGAATATGATTTGCTAGCTGGCAAATTGCGTGGTACGGTGATGTATTCAACGGTAAATCATAATCATCTATTGGGTTTGATGTATCGTCTTTTCTTTCCGTTAGTATTGCGAATGCCATTTTGGGATTACAGCTTAATTATGCCCGAGCAATTAAGCAAAATTAGCCAATCCTATGCGTTAATTAGTAGCCCTGCGTTTTTACGATTTTTAGATGAAAAGTTATCCTACCCTTCAGCACGAGTGGTCTATTCCTCAGGTGGCAAATTACCACTTGAGGTAGGCGAAAAAGCTAAAGTACAGCTACAATGTGATGTAATGGAATTTTATGGCTCAAGTGAAACAGGTGCAATCGCCTACAAATATTTTCCAAGTATTCACTGGTATCCACTACAAGGTATTCAATTCCGCAAAAATAGCAAAGAGTGTTTAGAAATTTTATCGCCACTGCTACCGCAAGATGATTGGTATGCGATGGAGGATCGGGTAAATCTATTTGATGATAGCTTTGAGTTGTTAGGACGAGCAGATCGTGTAGCAAAAATTGCCGACAAACGAGTTTCTTTAACACAAATTGAAAACATTGCGTTACAATTAGCGGAAATTGCTGAAGTGAAAGCACTTGTCGTCAGAGATCATTTACGAGATAGTGTCGGCTTAGTTGTGGTATTAACTGAACAATACCGCCATTTATCAAGTAAAGAAACGTTACAACTATTACGCCAACAATTAAGAAATCGCATTGAATTAATTGCCTTGCCTCGCCGTATTCGGATTGTGGATTTTATGCCGTTAAATGAACAAGGTAAGTTAAATATTAAACAACTGGAGCGTTTATTTGTATGATTATTGAACCAAAATATCAAGTGATTACACAATCAGATACCACATTTACGCTCTGCTGTCATTTTTCAAATGATTACCCATATTTTGCAGGTCATTTTCCAAATTTTCCTATTTTGGCAGGCGTGGTACAACTCGGTTTAGTACATCAGTTTGTGCAAAAATTTCTCTCAATTTCATTGAGTAAAGCCACTATTCGTCAAATTAAATATCAACGAATTGTTCCGAGTAATAGCACTTTGCATTTACAAGTGGATTATATGCCAGAGAAAAAACGCTTAGATTTTAAGTGGTTACAAAAAGATGAGTGTATGAGTAGTGGAGTGTTTTCCTTATGAGTTACCGTCCTTGCTTTATTATACCTTGTTATAATCACGGTCAGTTTATTGAACCTGTTTTGTTGCAGTTACAACAATATTCATATCCAATTATTCTGGTTGATGATTGTTCCAATGCTGAAACCTCTGAAAAATTACAACAAATTCAACCGCATTTTGACTTTATTTTGCACCGCCATCAACAAAATTTAGGCAAAGGTGGAGCGATTAAAACGGCTCTTTACTTAGCAGAAATTTATGGCTTTAGCCACGCATTACAAGTTGATGCAGATGGTCAGCACGATTTGGCAGATCTTGAAAAATTGCTGAACTACGCACAATCTAATCCAAATACATTAGTATCTGCCCAGCCAGTTTTTGATCAATCAGCGCCTAAAGCTCGCTACTATGGACGCTATTTAACGCATATTTGGGTATGGTTAGAAACCTTTTCTCTGCAAATTAAAGACAGTATGTGTGGTTTTCGTGTCTATCCTGTACAAAATACCTTGAGTTTAATTCGACAGCATTTTATCGGCAATCGTATGGATTTTGATATTGAGATAATGGTGCAATATTATTGGCACTATCGTCAAATCCACTTTATTAAAAGCAAGGTCATTTATCCAGCAGACGGAGTTTCTCATTTTGATCAGCTGTATGACAATCTCCGTCTAAGCAAAATGCACTTTCGTTTATTGTTACAATTTTGGCGACATATTCCCTCTTTACTATTAAAGAGAAATGTACAAACAACCACCCAGCATTGGTCAAAAATGCAGGAAACAGGTTCAATAATCGGTATTCGAATTTTATTATGGATTTATACCCTATTGGGTAAAACTGGCTTTAGATTATTACTAAAACCAGTAATTTTATATTACTGGCTTGTGGCTAAATCACATCGTCAAGCCTCTGAACAATATTTAGCTCGTTTAACAAAATATGTACAACAGAATCAGCTAACTTTAAATGATAAAACGCCTTTAACCAGTTTTAACCATTTGAGCTATTTTGCTGAGGCGATGTTAAATAAACTGATTGCGTGGAAAGGCGATATTGGCAGAGAGCATTTGATTTTTCATACTCCAGACGATCTTGATCACAATAAACTCAAGCAGAGTTTAATTATCGGCTCTCATTTAGGCGATTTAGAATTAAGTCGTGCTTTGGGTTCAAGAATTACAGATTTAAAAATCACTGCACTCGTGTTTACCAAGCACGCAGTGCGCTTTAATCAGTTATTACAACAATATCAAACCACCAACGATAAAATAGATATTTTACAAGTTGATGGCATTTCGCCAGCCACGTTACTGCTATTACAAGAGCGTATTGCCAATGGGCATACTATCGTTTTAGTGGGCGATCGAACTTCACCAAATGAAAGTCAAAAACGTAGTGAAAGCCAAGTTGATTTTCTTGGTAAGCCTGCTTATTTTCCGCACGGTCCTTATATTCTTGCGCATTTATTAAAAGTGCCAGTTTTTCTTCTTTTTGCACTAAGAAACCCTGAGCAAAAAGATAAATTTGATATTTATGTCGAGCCATTTGCTGAAAAAATTAAATTACCTCGTCAAGAACGCCAGTACGCCATCACACCATATATCAAACAATACGCTGATAGGCTGGCTTATTATTGTCGCCAATCACCATTAGAATGGTTTAACTTTTTTAATTTTTGGCATAAATAGGGCATAAAAATGAGAAAAAATAATGTACTACTAAACGTGCGAGTGGCTTGCAAACCTGCCTTTCAAGATTTAGATATTATGCACGTTGTTTGGCACGGGCGTTATTGGCAGTTTATTGAGCAAGCAAGAGAGGCGCTATTTGATTATATTGGATTTGGCTATGGCGAAATGATCAAACAGGGATACCAATTTCCAATTGTAAAAGCAGATATAAAATATATTCAACCTATCTTGCTCAATCAGCAATTTGAGGTACAAGCTGATTTATTAGAATATGAAAATCAAGTAAAAATAAATTTCACTTTTTTCGATAAAGCAAGCCAAACTGTTTTATGTAAGGCAAGTAGTACGCAGGTTGCTGTGGCGGTAGGCGATAAACATCTACAATTTGTTACGCCTGACTGTTTTCAACAAAAAGTACGGTCATTTTTAGTAAAATAATTTAAGGAATATTTGTGAAAATAAAAACCTTTTTAGCTTTGTTGAGCTTAGGTTGTATGTCATTTGCTGTGGTAGCTCAACAACCAACATTGCAACAGATAACTCAACAACTTGCCATTCCACAAATAATGCAATGCCAATTTCAACAGCAACGCTTTTTAAGCGGTTTAGCAAAACCACTCAAGGCTAGTGGCGTAATGGTGTTAGATCAACAGATTGGTGTGGCACTTTCTCAACAAAAACCCTTTGCTCAAGTTACAGCAATTACAACAAATAAATTAATCCAATCTATTAATCAGCAAAAACAAGTGATCTCTGAACAAGAACAACCACAGTTATTTCATATTACAAATTTATTATTTTCCCTTTTCCAAGGGCAATTTACTTCAGTTTCTGACTACTTCACGCTCACCCAACAAACGCAGAATAAACAACAGTGGTTCATTACTTTACTACCAAAACAGTCGCCCTTTAATCAGCTATTCCAACAAATTAAGTTAGAGGGAGAAAAACATATACAAGTTGTGGATATTATTGATAAACAACAAGATCGCACATTACTTACCTTTGAACATTGTCAGCCAATAGAAAAACTTAATAATGAACAGCAACAGTGGTTTAAAACAGAATAAAATCAATGCGTTAATTTGGTTATTAGTATTATTACTAGGACTATTTATCCTTGTTAAAAATAGCCATAACATAAAAATTGAAAGCAGTTTAACCACCCTTTTACAAAAAAAAGAGGCTATTCCCTCGCAGGTGGATAAGCATCTATCTAGCACTATTAATGATGCTATTATTTGGTTAGTTTCTGCTAAACAGCTTGATCAAGCTAAACAAAGTGCGACTAAATTTACTGCTCGTCTAGCCACGCTCACAGGACTGAGTGATATCCAAGCACGAAATGTGCAACAACAACGAGATTGGCAACACTACTTTTTTAACCATCGAGCAATGCTATTTTCTGCTGAATTACAAGCAAAGTTAAGCCAACCCGAAGCCTATTTTGACTATATTCAAGCACAACTTTATTCGCCATTTGCAGGCGTTTCAAATAATGAATTACAGCAAGATCCTCTGCTTTTAACACGCCAACAACTATTGCAACAAAAACAACGACTACAAATTGATGATGGCTGGGTTTATGCGCAATCAGAGGGTAATTTTTATCTATTAATTCGCGCTAAGACAAATGCGCAAGGGCTGACACAAAAAGCACAGCTAGTACAACAGCTACAACAAATCCAGCAAACAATAGAACAGGAAACTGGTAGTAAAATTTATGCTAGAGGAGCAATATTTTTTAGCGATGCTTCAGCACAAAGTGTTGAACGAGATATAAAAATTATTGGTATTGGTTCACTGATTGGCATTATCTTATTATTATTGTTCGCATTCCGTCACTTTTATCCGCTCTGCTTGCTTGTTTTCTCATTACTGAGTGGCGTTTTATTTGGAATTTTAGCTACTTGGCTCTATTTTGGTGAAATTCATCTACTGACATTAGGTCTAAGCAGTTGCTTAATTGGTGTATCAGCGGATTACAGTTTACATTTTATTACTCACCGTTTTTACCCAGAAAAAGCCAATGTATCTAGCCGACAAACACTCTTAGAATTACGTTCTGCATTAATTTTAGCGTTTGCCACCACTGCACTTTGCTATGCCATAATGTTATTACTACCTCTCGTAATCTTACAGCAAATGGCAATTTTTGCTATTTTTGGCTTATTCGGTGCATTACTCACTGTTATCTTGTGTTATCCATTATTTACACAAACTATTCAACCGTTAAAATTTTCTTCTGCACAATCTCTTACTAGCTACCTACAAGGTTGGAAAAACAGCCGTTGGAGTGTACCAATCGCTATTATCTTATTTTTCGCATCACTCTGTTTTTCCTTGCAAGTGAAAGTAAGTGATGATGTTCGCTTACTGCAAAATAAATCAGCTACCTTACTTGCCAATGAACAAATTATTACTCGAGTATTACAACAAAATAATGAATTACAATATTTTATCGTGCAAGCAGACTCTGTTGAGCAACTATTAAAAAATATCACAAATTTGACCGCACTTTTACGACAAGAAAAATATCAAAATGTAATTATTCCAGCGGTTTCTTTAGATGGCTATATTCAAGATATTGAAACTCAACAGCAAAACTATCAGCAAGTGGATCTAACCTTACAACAGCTATCTACTAAACTAAGTGAATTTAACCCACAAATTATCACTACTTATCCAAAACAGCTGATTAGTTTTACCGATTTTTTAGCCAGCCCCATAGGAAAAAACTTTAGTGAGTTTTATCAGCAATATCAAAATAAACACTATTTTTTACTTCCGCTTACTAAAAGTAATAGTAAACTTAGTAAAGTAATTGCCGATCAACAAATTGATGTTAGCTATCATAATATTACCGAAGAATGGAGTAATCTATTTCAGCAAAGTCGAGAAGGTATTTTATATATATTATTATTTAGTATTGTTGTTGTATTTCTTTTACTTTCGTGGTTTTTAACGTGGCGTTATGCTTTTGCTATTGTTGCAGTACTTATTTTAGCGATGAGTGTCGCTACCGCAGCACTCACAATTACAGGACAATATTTTAATCTCTTTGCCACCTTAGCATTAATTCTATTGCTTGGTATGGGAATTGATTATGGGATTTTTATGGCGAAACAAGGAAAACAGTTTGCAGATCAAATGAATAACAATACATTGTCAGCCTTTGTTGCAATTATTCTTTCTGCACTTACTACATTATTATCCTTTGGTTTATTGATGCTAAGTGAAACACAAGCATTGGTTAGTTTTGCCACCGTATTATGTATTGGTATTAGTACTGTGTTTATTTTTATCCCACTAGTTCTTAAAGTACATTGCCACAACAAATAAATTTTTTATCTATATCAAACTACTGTCGTTATGCCATGCGTTACCTCATCTACAGTCAAATTTAGTCAAGTAACAATTTGAATGCTTATTTGAAGAGTATGATTTACCTTGGGTGATTCGCTCAGACAATGGGACGCCCTTTTATTCTCTTGCTTTAGGTGGAATTAGCCGTTTATCTAAGTGGTGGATAAATTTAAGGATAAGACCAGAAAGAACAAAACCAGCACATCCAGAATAAAATGGGCAGGATATTCTGGCACCATTTTTAATCAATGCGATCTCTTCATCTGACTTAATCATACGATTAAACATTAAATCCATTGCAACATCGAAAAACTCTGAGCCTGGATAAAAAGTTTTCAATAGATTTAATGATTGCAAAGGGAGCTGATCTTCTTCGAAACCTAAACGCAATTTATCTTGTGGCAGAATTGTTTTAATCGCTCGATAAAAGTTATTACGACGCCAATCGGTGTAAATAATATTTTCGCCAAAACTACGACGATAGCCTAAGCCACCATCAATATTCGTGGTAACAGTTACTGAACAATCTTGTGTCACCACAAGCGCAAAAGGTCTGCCAAACGAATAATATAGATAATCGCTAAAATAGTTCACATTATGGTAAGAAGTTAAAATCACAGCATCGAGATTTTTATTCTTCATTACTTGACGTAATGAGGTCAAACGACGATTCATCTCTTGTGGTGAAAACGTGCCTTTTACTTTAGCCCCGTTTCTGATTTCAATAACATCCTGCATATTCATAGTAAAAACCTCTTGTTTGTGATTAATGGTTAATGAATGTTTTACAAAATATGCAGATGTCATTCAAATTATGAATTCTTATTTAACAATAAATTATTCTTATTGATGCAGTAGTTTGTCCACAGAATATTCTTGTTCAAATGATTTTGCTTTCGCAACAATCCATTCGGCAAATTGATGAACATGAGGTTTTTCTAATCATGCTTTTTGGCAAACCAAATAGACACTTTGATCTTGAATACTATCTGGATAAAGCGGCACTAATTTTCCAGCTGCCACATCACGTGCAACTAACACATGCCTTGCTAACGCCAGCCCTTGCCCATCAATTGCAGCTTGCATAATTAAATCTGCGCGGTTGTAACGATGTCCTGCTTGTGTATCAATATTTTTACCATGATATAAAGCCCATTGCCGCCAAGAAGTGGTTGTGGTAAGGAGTCATGTAATAACGGAATTTGCTGCAAACAACGCTCTAGATCACAATCATATTTTTCAAATAGCGTTTTACTCACCACTGAATAAATATAATCATGCAATAAAAATTGTTTCAGCATACTCGGCATATCGCCATAACCATGGCATAACGCAACATCAATCGCATCATCACGAAAATTCGGCTCGCAAGTATCCACAACCAAATTCAAACTAATTTCAGGGCAGGAGACATACAAATCCTGTAAATATGGCATCAACCAACAGCTGGCCATTGAGGGCATACAATACAAATCAATCGATCTAATTTGCTGAATATCAGAAATATGCTGCATTGCTTGCTGTAACTGATCAAACGCCAAAATAACATGACGTAATAGCTCACTACCTTCGCGGCTTAACGTCAATTGGCGTGGTTTACGATGGAATAATTTATAACCTAAGCGATTTTCTAACAGTAAGATTTTCTGACTTACTGCACTTTGCGAGACACACAATTCATCCGCCGCTTGCGTAAAACTCAAATGGCGTGCGACAACTTCAAAATAACGTAGGGCTTCAAGAGGAGGTAACTTCATTTTAACCACCACAACATAAAGAACTAAAACATGTTATGACCGTAGTGTGTGACAAAAAATCATCAACACGTTATAAAAATTAGCACAAAAAACCATTCGTGCAATACAAAATTGCAAAATATTGTTAACAAATTTTATCAACCAAGATGGAAAACCAAGCAAATCTCGATACTGATCGCAAAATTGGCAAAACTGGGCAAATATCCAGTATCTTTTATTTTTTCAGAGACAATTTATAGTAGAATATTACCCGCGTAGGTTATGTTTACTAATTATAACCAAGAGATTAACCAACTTTATTTTAGAGGATATTTATGGCAGGAGTTAATAAAGTCATTATTGTAGGTAATTTAGGGAACGATCCTGAATTAAGAACCTTTGCTAACGGTGATGCTGTTGCCAATATTAGTGTCGCAACCAGTGAACGCTGGCAGGACAGACAATCTGGGGAATGGCGTGAAATCACAGAATGGCACCGTATCGTATTGTTCCGTCGCTTAGCGGAAATCGCAGGACAATACTTGCGTAAAGGCTCAAAAGTTTACGTTGAGGGAAAAATCCGTACCCGCAAATGGCAAGATCAAAACGGACAAGATCGTTATTCTACCGAAATCCATGCAGATACCTTGCAAATGTTAGATAGTCGTAATGATAGAATGGGCGCTGATATGTCTGCTGCACCGATAGCACAAAATCAATTCGCACCAGCAAATACAGGTTACACACAGCCGCAAAATAATCAATTTGCCGCACCAAAACCGGCAGCTGCTCCACAACCAGCTCCAGCAGCAAACCCAGATGTTGCATTTGATGATGATATGCCGTTCTAAATTATTGCTATACCTTAAGAAGGGAAAAAAGAGTCTATTCAGACTCTTTTTATACTTTAAGAAATGCCAAAATTCACAAAAAGTTTCAAATATACTTGAAACTTTTCCCTAAAGGACTCTTTTTCATTCAAGACCATTTAGAGATAATTCATTACAAATTTAGTCAAGAAGATTGCATATCCCTACTTAATGCCATTAACCAATCTATAAATACTGCAAGACGTGCATTTTTATGTCTATTTGCAGGATAGACTAAAGATAACAACATCGTCGGATGGCAATATTGCGGTAATACCTCCACCAACTCACCAGAAGCCAGTTCATCTTGAACCAACAGGCGGAACGTTTGTCCGATACCCAATCCGGCTTTCAACATCGCAATTAACCCAGTTCCTTTATTACAAGCAAAATGCGGTGCTGGCGCTTGCCACTGTTCATCATTAAGTACAAAAATTAATGACTTTACCTTGCCATTATCATTTTGATAACCAACGATTTGATGCAAAGATAAATCTGCAAGAGTTTGTGGGGTGCCAAAATGCGCTAAATAGGCGGAGCTAGCACAATTAACAAAATCTAACGTCATCAATGGACGCGCGATCAAACTCTCATCAGTAATCTGACCAATACGTAAAGCACAATCAACATTTTCACTAATCAAATGTGCGATACGATCACTAATCGTCAATCTCAACTTAATATCCGGAAACTGCCGATGAAAATCGGGTAATTTACTAATTAACCAATGTTCAGCAAGTAAACTTGGCGCTTCAATATGTAATACACCGCTCGGCTGATACCTGCGTCCTAATACAGCTTGTTTCGCAAAATCTAACTCTTCGATAATACGAACAGCATAGCCATAATATTCCTTCCCTTCAGGAGTAATCGACAATTGTCGTGTCGTACGATGCAATAATTTAATAGTTAAATGATTCTCTAAATCTTGAACTAGCTTGCTAACTGTGGAACGTGGAATATTGAGTTGTTCGGCTGCTTTATTAAATGAACCTGTATCTACTACCTTAGTAAATACACGCATTGCCAATAGTTGATCCATATAATTATCTCTATTTATGGATAATAATGTTCTATTTTAAGGCTTATCCAGCCCATTTCCTACCTCTATAATCTATACACACAATAAATTAACCATAAATAAGGATAATCAGGAGTCTATTATGAAAACATTGCGCTTAAATTTTCCTAACTGGCAAGGTGCAACACCAGATGTCATCACTAATTTAGTCACCGAACTTACACCACAGCAAGCGATACAAGACTATTATTTTGGCTCACAATTAGTAAATTGGTTAATGCCTAAAAAACAACATCAACTAGAAGCCACTGTGCCTGTATCATTAGATTTAGCAAATATCTCCACTGAAAATGGCGTTTTTGCCTATCAAGCTAACTTACACCAACAACAAGCCGCACTAAAAATTCTACAAGATCAACAGCCTGAAACAGTGATTACACTTGGTGGTGATTGTGCCGCCAGCGTTGCACCATTTGCCTATCTTGCCGATAAATATGCTGATGATGTTGCCATTATTTGGATCGATGCCCACCCTGATTTAGGTTTACCATATGACGACTACACTGGCTTTCATGCTATGGCGCTTGCGCAAATTGCTGGTTTTGGCGATCCACAAATCAGCGCTTTATTACCAGCAAACAAAGTCGCAACTAAAGATATACTGATTGTTGGGTTACGTTATTTTGGTGAACCTGCTGAACAACGCCGCCAAGATTGGCAAATTGAAGCAGTATCCTGTCAAGCTGCCAATAGTAGTTCACAAGCAGTGTTAGATTGGTTAAAACAACGTGGAAAATCCAAAGTCTTAATCCATTTTGATTTAGATGTTTTAGATCCAAAAGAGTTAAAAATTGCTGTGGGTACAGATCCAGACGGTTTACAGTTACAAGCCGCTAGCCGGATTATTAATGATATTGCTCAATCTGCTCAAATTGTCGGCTTAACAATTGCTGAACCTATGCCGCGAGAAGTTATAAAACTAAAAAGTTTCTTGGATAGTTTGCCGTTATAACTCGTTTAGAACTAACTGATCACAACAGGAAATAGATATTATGATCTTATTTTATCTACTACACCTTTTTATATAAATTCATTTCTATTGAAAGCATCATCATCCCCCAACAGGAATTCCCCAATATGTTGATGAACAATACCATCAATGTTGTCCTGCCAAAAATCATCCATTGTTACCACATATTTTGGATAATTATCCGCAATGGCTTGCAAAGGTGAAAATTCTCGTTGAATGGTTTGCTCGCTTTCCAATTTATACGCCACTTGAATATAGATTTTTTCACTCTTTTTCTGAGCAACAAAATCAATTTCCTGCTTATCCAATTTGCCAATATAAACTTGATAGCCACGACGTTTCAGTTCAAGGTAAACCAGATTTTCTAAAATACCCGCAATTAGGCTAGTACGAAAACCCATTGCAGCGTAAAGCAATGAAACATCACCTAAATAGAATTTTTCTTGTGTTTTTAAAATCTCTTTGCCTTTGATATCAAAGCGTTCAACACGATGCAGAATAAAAGCACTTTCTAAGGCTTTCAAATAGTTATAAACAGTATTTAAATCTAACTTTCTTTGTTGGCTTTTAAAATAATCCGCTACATTTTTACCTGAAAAGGTATTACCAATATTATCAAAAGCATATTTAATAATACGTTCCAACAGCTCTACATCACGAATTTTATGGCGTTGTATGGTATCTCGTAAAATCACAGAGGCATAAATATCTTGTACAATTTTATAAACTGTTTCTGACTCATAATCGGCAATATGTACCATTGGAAACCCGCCTTTACGCAGATACTCATTAAAAAGCGTAATAGAATTTTGTGCCGATTTTTGTTGGGAATAACTTGCTTTAAAATCTAAAAATTCTCGATAAGAAAGTGTAAACACTGGAATTTCTACATAACGTCCTGCAATATAGGTTGCCAGTTCAGACGACAATAAATATGAATTTGAACCTGTGATATAAAGATCAAGATCAAAATCCACAATAAACGCATTAATAGCCTTTTCCCAATCGGTAACTTCCTGAATTTCATCAAGTAATAGATAATATTTTCTTGTTGTCTGAATTTTCTCTTTTACGAGCGCATAGAGTTTATCTGCCGTTTTGAAATCATTGAACACAAAACTTTCGAAATTAATATAAATAATTTGTTCAGCATCAATTCCCTGCTTTAATAACTCTTCCTGTAACAGCTTAATTACGGTTGATTTTCCTGAACGACGAATACCTGTAATCACTTTAATCACAGGCATATTGATGAATGGTTTAAGTTGGTTGAGATAATTTGGACGTTTAATCATTGTTCTTTGTCTATGGTTATATCCATAATATTGGGATAAATTTACCATTTATTTATGGTTATAACCATAAAAAATTAAAAATATTCAAACTTTATTGTGGTTATAACCAAAACATAGCTTTATTACTGACCTTGCGCAAAAGGATCAGCGAGTAAAATTTTCACCTCGGTACCGCCGGTTGGACGCAATTGAATTGTCAATTTCGCATTTAGCTGTGCAGTACGTTCATGCATAATATTCAAACCATAATGCCCTTCTGGTTCTTCTAACGACGGAATACCAATCCCATTATCGGCGACAATAATTTCATTCTCACCATCTTCATTGGTATGGGCAATTACCTCAATTAATGTCGCTTGAGAGTGTTTAATCGCATTCAACAACGCTTCACGCACTACTTGTAACGCATGTACCAACTGTTGTGCAGTAAAGATTTGTGATGGCAATGAGCAATTCAGCGTAATTTGCGCTGTGGTTTGATTGCGTAATGATTCAATCACTTGCTCTAATGCCTGCTGTAAATTCGCTTCTTGAATGGTTAAACGGAAGGTTGAAAGCAATTCTCGCAACTGCACATAACCATCATTTAACGCTTGTTCAAAGTCAGCAATAATCTTAAAACTTTTTTCTCGTGCAGCGGGATCACTATCTTTTAAAGAGTGTTTCAACAAAGTGAGCTGAATTTGCAGAAACGCCAAAACCTGTGCTAAAGAGTCGTGCAATTCACGCGCAATAATCGAACGTTCTTCCATCAAGACTAATTGCTGTTGCTGACGTTGCGTTTGAATAAAATAAATAGAACGACCTAACATCTGCGCCAAACTTTGCATTAAACGTAAATCAGGACAAGGCAACCCAGCTTGCCAACGTAAACGAGAAATCATTTTGCCATTAATACTAATCGGCTGTTCTTGCCAAGGATAATTCTCCTCTGCTTTACCTGCGGAAATATCCAAATGTTCTGCACCATAAACAATCAATTCAATATAACGCAAATGTTCGCTATTACGGATTTCACCTAACACTTCAGATAATTTGGTATAACTCAAATCAATATGTGTAATTTTTTGTGAAGTGTGAAACAACATTGATAAAGTACGATTGAGCTGACTTAACTTTTTGGTTTTTTCACTCACCTTATCTTCTAAAAACCAATATAACTTCTGTAACTCACTCGACATTTTAGTAAAGGTTGCCGAAAGCGTACCTAATTCATTCGACTTATCAACATCCAAGGCAATATGTTTAAATTGCCCGGTTTGCACTTGATTACTCGCTTGCACCAATTTTTCAATCGGATTTAACACTTCACGACGAATAAAACCGATGATATAAGAGCCAATCAGCAAAATAATAGCGATAGACACAATACTAATCAAAATCGCCATTATGATTTTACGTTCCGAAAAATGTTGTAAAGTCACAACGAAATGATCGACTTTCTGAACATAACCATCCACTTTAGCTTGATAATCAGCAATACGATTTTGTTGCACATAACCTTCCATTTCCTGCCAATTTCGCAACACATCTTGATAAGCATTTTTCACCGAATTAGGAACAACAACACTATTTTGTAATTGATAAAGTATGTTGTTATCAAGTGTTGCATCATATTGAGCAAGATTATGAGAAATAGTGTCCGGTTCGTGTTCCATCTGATACACCAAACGATACGCTTGCATACGCAATGAACCTGCCAAATTAATCGCTTCCGCGTCGCTTTGACTACTTAATAAGACCGAAAAAACTAAAGCAATACACGCACTCGCTAATACAATAATACCGATTAAATACTTCGCTACACGTGTTAATACGGAATACTTTTTCACACAATGTTCCTTTGCTAAATCAATCATTCTTGAGTGATGATTATGCTGAAATTCCTTGTTAATACAATTTTTTATTTACCTTTCAGCAAAATAATCACTTGCCCGTCAATACATACACATTATTCGCCTTAATCTTATTAATATGATAGGTTAATAACTATGCTAAATAATTTTCATACGATCTACATCAAAAAAGGAGTCCATATGAAAAAACTCAACTATCTATTTGCCTTATTGGCAGCAGCTACTCTCATCGGTTGTCAGCAAACAACCACAACAACAGACAATCACGCTGCAGTTGTTGGACAATATCAAGGCACCTTGCCTTGTGCCGATTGCGAAGGTATTAAAACCTCTTTATCGCTTAATGAAGATAAAAGTTTTAACTTAACCAGCGAATATCTAGGCAAAAAAGATGCAACTTTTACCGAAAACGGTATTTACACCATCACTAATCAAGTTATTACCTTAAATACACCAGCTAGCGGCGAAAAAAGTTATTACAAGATTACACAAAAAGGACTTGCGGTTAGCGATGAACAGGGAACTATTAATAGTGGTGAAAATGCTGCGGATTATATTTTGCAGAAGCAGTAATGTTATTCCAGAAACGAAAAGCGGTGCATTTATTTACACCGCTTTCTATCTACTTTGATCTCTCTCTATGCTAAACCATTACTCTGCTTTTTCTGGTTTCACATTACTAAATGTTGGTGGCAAATCCTTCATATCAGGAAGTTGGTGCGCAATACCTTTGTGACAATCGATACAAGTTTTATTTTCTTTGATTGCCAACTCATGCATTCTCGCTGCCACTGTCTTTTGTTGAGAGAAATCCATACGATCAAATTTATGGCAGTTACGACACTCTTGAGAGTTATTATCTTTCATACGCTCCCATTCACGTTCTGCCATATGCGCACGACGTGCATTAAATTTCTCTAACGTATCGGTATACCCCATATAGTAAGCATATACTTCACGCGCTGCTTTAATCTTACGTACCATTTTCGGAATAAATTCGTGTGGTACGTGACAATCTGGGCAGCTTGCGCTCACACCGCTACGGTTTTGATAGTGCGCAGTATGCAAATATTCTGGATACACATCATTGGTATGACAGCTAGCACAAAACTCTTCGGTGTTGGTTTGTTCCAAGCCATAATTAAAACCAACCCATGACACGATACCAGCAATAAACGCCACCACAATTAACGTCCCTACGGCGATTTTACTTGGGCTTCTAAACCAAGTCCAAAAGCGCTTGATTAAGCCAAACAATCCCGATTTTTTCGGTTTTTCTGCGGTCATTATCGTTCTCCTCTAACCTAATTATTGGCCATAGCCCGGTAATGGTTTAAATTCATTTGGCACAATTGATTTCGCTTCGGTTTGCGGGACATGACATTGCAAACAGAAATAACGGCGTGGTGAAGCATTTGCGCTAATCTTGCCATCACGATCCATAAAATGGGTTGGACTAATACGAGTCGCACCAGTAACACGTGCATTTTCTGCACTATGACAATTTAAACATTGATTAACATTTTTAGTGACTTGCATACCGCTAACACTATGCGGAATCAATGGTGGTTGATTTACATAATTTAGCGCTTGTTGGCCACCTTCTTTCGGTACATTATGCACTTGTGGTGCAACATTTTCCGCCGTGTGTTCTAATTTCACACCCTCTTTCGCTAAGCCGTCATTATTTGGATTTGCTTCTGCTGCGATTACCGAAGTCGCCATTATACTTGCGAAAAGTGCCGCAGCCATAGTCCAAACAGTTTTATTCTTTGCCATCTTTCTCACTCCCCAGAATGATCAAATCTTGTTGAAAATTTAAATACTTTTTCAGCGCATACGTCGATACAACGTCCACAACTGATACAATCTTTTGAAAGAACCAATAAACTTTCTTCTTTTTTACCATGTAATGGTGCACGCAATACCTGTGCTTCTGGGCAAACGTTATAACAATCCATACAATTATCACAACGCGCACGATCAATTACCTTGATCCGCATCAGCCCTTTAGCGCCAATCACGCCATGTGTCGCCCCAATTGGACACAAATGCCCGCACCAACCATGCTCTGCAACAAAAAGATCAAATAAAAAAATTGTCGCGATTAACCACAAACCTGCGCCGAAACCAAAAATTAATTCGCGGCCCAAAGTTGCAACCGGGTTAATCCATTCCCACAATAAAGTCCCACTTGCTGCGCTACCAACTAAAATCACCGCTAATAACCAATAACGCAATGAACGCGGTAGCTTTGCAGTTTGGCGAAAACCAAGTTTACGTCTTAACCAAGCGGCACTATCCGTCACCACATTTAACGGACAACACCAACCACAAAACACCTTACTACCAACTAACGCATAAAAAGCGATAATAATCGCCGCGCCTAATAGCGTAGTAAAACTCGGTATATGACCAGTGACTAAACTTTCCGCTGTAATTAAAGGATCGCTTAACGGCACCGTATCTAACAATAAACTGCCGCTGTAATTACCGCGTAAAATCCACACATTAAATAGCGGCCCTGTTAAAAACATCGCCAATACAGCAAATTGAGAAAAACGACGCAAAATCAAAAAACGATTTGCATGCCACCAACCCAATTTTTCTCTAGCTTCTTTTCCAGCGACTTTTGGTGAATTTGCCATTATTTCACCTCCGGCATACGCACAGGCAAACTAATCGTTTCTTCGGACAACAAAGACTTCCCGGCTTTTGCTTTTTCCTGCCAGCCAAAACGATAATGCTCACCCAACATTCCTTTTGCTAACGAAAGCGGTAATACCTTAATCGCCGCTTCCTCTAATACACAAGCTTCCTCGCATTTACCACAACCGGTACAAGCTTCGGAATGGACTGTTGGAATCATCAACGCGTGTTTACCAGTACGTTCATTGTGCTGATTTTCTAACGTAATCGCCTTATCAATTAACGGACAAACACGATAACAAACATCACAACGCAACCCTTGCCAGTTTAAGCAAGTTTCGTGATCCAATAGCACCGCTAAGCCCATTTTGGCTTGATTAATATCCTCAGCATTGGCATCTAACGCGCCGCTTGGACACGCTTTCGCGCAAGGAATATCCTCACACATCTCGCAAGGTTTTTGCCGCGCAATAAAATAAGGCGTTCCCGCTTGTGAAGCAGAAACCCAAGAAGCGAGATACAACATATCGTACGGACAAGCTTGTACACACTGTCCACAGCGAATACAAGCATCACTAAACGCTTTCTCATCAGATAACGCAAACGGCGGTCGTAATGCCACACCTTCACGCGCTAAACTCTGCTTTTGCGGCACACTAAGCAATACGCCTAAACCTGCCAATCCACCAGCAGTACGAGCAGCATCTTTTAAGAAACGACGACGCTCAGGTGTAAAACCCTTGCTCGATGTCGAATTGTCATTTCGTGTATTGTCGCGCTTCATACGATTTCTTATTCACTCTTGGTGACTTATGGGAATTTGCACCTTTCTTTTATCAATTGTTTTTTACTCAATCGTTGCAGAAAGGTGCGCCTTTCTATTGATTAAATTTTTGTTACTTTAACCGCACATTTCTTAAAGTCGGTCTCTTTAGAAATTGGATCGGTTGCATCCAATGTCAGCATATTGGCTAACTGTCCCGCATCGAAGAAAGTAGTAAACACTAAACCTCTTGGCGGTTTATTACGTCCACGTGTATCGATCAAGGTTTCCATTTGACCACGACGAGAAACGATTAACGCTTTATCACCATGACGCAAACCACGATCTTTCGCATCTAATGGGTGCATCCATAACACATTGTTCGGGAATGAACGGTGTAATTCAGGAACACGACGAGTCATCGTACCGGTATGCCAATGCTCTAACACACGACCTGTTGATAACCATAAATCATATTCTTGATCTGGTGCTTCTGCAGGTGGCTCATACGGTGCTGCTAAAATGACGGCACGTTTAGTTGGCTGACCATAGAAGCTAATATCTTCACCAGCTTTCACATATGGGTCATAACCTTCACGATAACGCCATAAAGTTTCTTTACCATCAACAACCGGCCAACGTAAGCCGCGCGCTTTATGGTACATATCGAAGTCTGCTAAATCGTGTCCATGACCACGACCAAATGTTGCATACTCTTCAAATAATCCTTTATGAATGTAATAACCGAAATGTTCTGATTCATCATTTGGATGATCACCAATATCGCTTAATGGATATTTATTCACTTGTCCATTGGTAAATAACACTTCGTATAATGTCTTGCCTTTATATTCTGGATTTTTATCTAAAATATCTGCTGGCCATACTTCATCAGTTTTGAAGTATTTAGAAAATTCCACTAATTGCCATAAGTCAGATTTCGCTTCGCCCGGCGCTTTCACCATTTGGTGCCAGAATTGGGTGCGACGTTCTGCATTACCATATGCCCCTTCTTTTTCTACCCACATTGCGGTTGGCAACATTAAATCCGCAGATACCGCACTCAATGTCGGATAAGGGTCAGATACAATGATAAAGTTTTCAGGATCACGCCAGCCCGGTAAACGTTCTTGGTTAATATTTGGACCAGCTTGCATATTGTTGTTACACATTACCCACAACACATTGAGTTTACGATCTTTCAATGCGCGGTCTTGAGCAATGGCGTGTAAACCGATCTTGTCAGAAATAATCCCTGCTGGGATCTTCCAAATTTTTTCCGCAGTTTCACGATGTTTTGGATTAGTAACCACTAAATCCGCTGGTAAACGGTGAGCGAAAGTACCAACTTCACGCGCAGTACCACAAGCTGACGGCTGACCTGTTAATGAGAATGGACCACAGCCTGGTAAAGAGATTTTACCTGTAAGCAAATGCACGTTATACATTAATTGGTTCACCCACACACCGCGAGTATGTTGGTTAAAGCCCATTGTCCAGAAAGACACCACTTTCTTATTTGGATCAGCGTAAATCTTCGCCAATTCTTCAAGTAAGTTTTTATCAACGCCACTGATTTCGTGCGCTTTATCCAACGTATATTCAGATACAAACGCTTTATACTCTTCAAAAGTACAATCAGCCATCTTACCGCTGCCGGCATTTTTCGCCGCTTTTTCGAGTGGATGAGTTGGACGCAAGCCATAACCAATATCGGTATCCGCTTTCTTAAACACAGTATGTTTATTAACGAAATCTTGGTTAACCGCATTGTTTTGAATGATGTAGTTAGCAATATAGTTAAGAATCGCTAAGTCAGATTGCGGTTTAAAGACCAAACCATAATCCGCTAATTCAAAGCTACGATGTTCAAAAGTTGAAAGCACCGCAATTTTGCAATCTGGGTGAGATAAACGACGATCTGAAATACGTGACCATAGAATCGGGTGCATTTCTGCCATATTAGAGCCCCAAAGCACCATCACATCAGCTTGTTCAATATCGTTATAGCATCCCATCGGCTCATCAATACCGAAAGTACGTGCAAACGCTACTGCCGCAGACGCCATACAGTGACGCGCATTCGGGTCAACGTTGTTAGAACGTAAACCAGCTTTGAACAGTTTATTTAACGCATAACCTTCCCAAATGGTCGATTGACCGGAAGTAAAGCAACCAACCGCATTTTTACCATTCTTCGCCATTGCTGCTTTAAATTTTTCCGCCATTGTGCTGAAAGCAACTTCCCAACTTACTGGTTGGAAATCACCATTTTTGTCGTATTTACCGTCTTTCATACGCAACATTGGTTGGGTTAAACGGTCTTTACCATACATAATTTTTGGTAAGAAATACCCTTTAATACAGTTCAAACCGCGGTTTACTTCTGCATCTGGGTCACCTTGCGAAGCAACTACACGACCATCTTGTGTACCCACTAATACGCCACAACCCGTACCACAGAAACGGCAAACCCCTTTTTCCCATCGAATGGAAGAATCTGCTGCTTCAACATTTTTGATCGGAATAGTCATTCCGATAGCCGCCGCTGCCGCAGTAGCCGCATTGGCTTTCATAAAATCACGTCGACTTAAATTCATTGTCATCTCCCCACAAAAAATCAATCAGCTAAGTCTTGCTGGTGATACACCAATGATACATTGATGACGCCATCAATATTGCGTGCATTTTCCATATTTTCTAACAACATCCGCTGGTTATGAGATTGCATCACCACAACCAACTTCCCTAACACTGGATCAGAACCGTGAATCTCCGTATGCGGAACTTCCAGTAATTTCTCTGAAATTTGCGCCAATTTTTCTGGTCGTCCTTGTACCACAACGCCGCAAACGTGCCACTCTTCGGCATTTTCCATCGTAATCTTTTCTGTCATCACTCTGCCTGCGTATTTAACATCTCAATTGCTCGCACTGGACACGCCGCTACACAAGCGCCGCAGCCATTACAAGCTTCGAGGTCTAATTGTGGCTGTGCCACTTTGCCTAACATCGGTTTAAATGAGATCGCTCGCCATTCGCAGCTATCCTGACAACTACGACATTCAACCTGCTTTTGCGTTAAACAAGTCGCAGCAATTGCAATTTTATGCTGCCAAGCGTCGGTGGTAATTGGTCGAAATATCGGTTGCTGACAAATTTCGGCACATTTTCCACAAAAAGTGCATTCTGCTTGCGTAAAACAGATCTCCGGATAACCGCGCTCACCCTTGATTAATACTTGCGTTTCGCACTGTTGAATACAGTCCCCACATTGTGTGCATTTTTCCCAAAAAGCAGCTGCCTCTGCCCAAGGCGGTAGAATTACGCGTGCAACATCAACAGTAGCCGCTTCGCGGAATTTACCAGAAAGAAATTTTCGACGGGATAAATCAAGGTTTTGCACGATTTACGCAAGTATTTATTAAAAGGTTATTTATTCGTCGGTTATTCTAAAGAAACTACTTGCTAAGTCAGTACCCGTTATTAGGTATATTCCAGGTTAGATCTCTTTTCCTTGAGATAAATCAAATTAATTTTTATTGAATTTCGTTAAGAGGTAAGTGCTAATTAAGCTAGTTTTAACTCCACGTTTTACAGTGGAAATCCTCTTCAAGATTGAAGAACGTATAGAAAATTAAAGTTAGTTTTCTTAAACAGTTAACCAAAACACCCCAAATTCAACCTTTCAACAACAAAAAACTATTTATATCTACCACTACAACTCATCCACTAATTATTACCTTATAAAATTATACTGATTGTGGTACCGCAAACACATTCTCTCAAAATAAACAACATCTTACACTATTAAAAATAGGTAGATCTCATCACAACCACCATAAAATCAAATTAAATTAGAATTAAAATCTAATAAAATGACAAAACCCAGTAAAAAATATTAATTATCTTATTACAACTCACATTTACAAAAATTACATAGTAGATTTAACTGATAAAATTTAATTCTTTATTTAATTTCTTGTTGTTTTTACGATCAATTTTGACCTTCACCACACCAGCTTTACCAAGAAAATTTGCTTGTGATCACAATTTAATCGACTTATACTAAGCAAGCATTATTGTTTATCATTCACTTTATATTTTTTTATTTACACAAATATAGAAAAAATTTACATATCGTAGGGGGGGTAAAATGTTGAATAGAGTTTTTAAAGTTATCTTTAACTATCGTATAGGTCAATTTGTCGTCACTTCAGAATTAGCAAAATCTCACAGCAAATACAGCACTACCGATAAGCGCCAAGCCACTTCAAATAATAAATTTTCTCTAAATCGTTTTACAACCGCAATTGCGATAGCAATATTAGGCGGTAGTGCGGCTATAGGCTCTATGAATGTGTGGGCGGCGACAGGCGGATTAAAAATTGATGGAACCTCTAACCCAAGCGTGGTGTACTGTGATACCGACGGCACTGCAGCCACATTAGTAGATGCCTCCTGCAACACAGACACCGCCAGCAGCGTCGTCTTTAATGGCAGTAACAACATCAACATCACTGGGGCGAATAATACAGTAACAGTTGCCCTAGCGGACAAACTAACTAATATATCCTCCATTACCTACGCAAATGGTCCTGCTACGGGTAAGGATGATCAACCCTATTCTACTCAGCGCATAGACGATGTGTCTTCGGTGACGATTTTCCGTACCCATGACAATGCTAGTATGCCGGTGAAGGACTCCCGTTTTTATAAAGCTTCTTTAAGTATGCAGGGCTACGGTTCTCCGGACAAACAGTCAACCACGGGGGATGCATCCACACCGACATTGGAACTGTTGGAGGAAAGACCGACTGAGAACAAGAAACCCGATACGAATCCAAGAGGTCTGGTAGATAGATACGGCTTGGTTTTGGAATCCAAGAATAGAACACCACAAATTACTTTTTATAATCAGAGCAAGGTTGAAAGTATAACAGCAGGCAAGGGCGTCGGCGTCCTCAGCATGGCTACCGATGACAATAAATTGCTTTGGAACAGTTCACCTGTAATCACAGAAAGCAGCTTTCCTTCTTACTTTATAGATAAGTATCTCCCCTATACTAAATCTGGCTACAAAGAAATCCTCCCCAAAGACACCAACGGCAGCAACCTCATTATGGATTATGGCGATGTCAGTGCTTTAGCATTCGGTTCAATTATACGCACAGGTCGCGATACCATCTATAAATACATGGCCGGTGCACTGTCCTACACAGATGACAACAAAGGCAACAACATCGGTGCGATACGCTCTGAATATCAAGATGGGAAGAACAACCCTTTTAGAAGGAATTCGCGATCAGGTACTGTGCAAACGGTGGTAGATGGCAATGGTTTGCATTTGATGTCTTACGGTTCAGGTGAGAACGGCACAAACGTTGCCACCGAAAAAACCACGGTCACCCTACTTAATCCTGACTCATCCACTGATTCCAGTCTTTACGATTACGATAAAGGTAAAAAATCGTTCTCCTCTAACAGCAAGAGTAGTCAGTATTCTGTGATTTTTGCAACGAGTAACAATAAGGGAAATCACACCACCGCGGGTAACGCTACTGGTTTTGGCATAGGAACAGGGAACAACCAGCTAGGATTGTTAGTAGGTACCTTAGCAGCAGGGAGCTATACAGGATCAAATTCTGCCGGTGGGTTTATGCCGAGTGTATTTACTGGCTTTAATAATGGTTACACTCCCACAGAAGCTGGCCAACCCACTATTTTCCCGAGCCTGAATACAAGTGCATCTAAAGCTAACGGTGAGCGAGCTGGTGCCGTTGTCTACGGTTCTTATAACAGTGTTATCGGTAACTCTGGGCTTGCTATCGGTAACCTTAACCGTGTTTACGGTAATGGCGGGGTTGTCATTGCTAATACGTCTATTGGCGATGCTTATAGCTCAGTAGGACGCTTTGGTATCACCATGGGGTTTAACGTAAAAGCTGGTGAATGGTCTCGACAAAGCGTCGCCATCGGTGCCAATATGCAAGCTGTCGGCTATGGTAATATTATCCTCGGTGGGGGGGCAAAATAAATTCTATGGCACTACGGGCGGATGGAACGATATATTCAACACAGACGGCACCTACCAAACTGTAGGAAATGTCTTAGCCAAGAACGATCAATCAGGCATGCGCTTCTGGGGTAATCTTAATACGGTTATCGGTGCTGATAACCGCACCGAAGGCTTTAACCCTAATGTAGGACAAGGCGATGCCGTCTTCAAGAACGAAAAGAACAAAGACGACGGTGGTATGGGCGATGGTTTCTATAATCGTATTGCCAATAACTCAGTCACTGGTTCAGACAACAGCATCCGTGACCTCTCTTTCCGCAACAGCATATTTGGATCGGAAAATATCCTCACCAGTGGTGATGATAATATGCTGATTGGTTCCAAAAATAATATCCAAGCCGCTTATTCAGGTGCTAGTCTGGATAATAAGAGCTTTAATGGGTTAGTTGATAACACAGAAGAAATTTCCAAACTGTATCTTATCAAAAGCGATAAAACTAACCTACTCACCTCTCGTAAAAACTCGGTGATAGGCTCTTCTAACACCATTGGTTATAATTCAGCTAATAACTTCTTAGCAGGGTCTAATAACTATATTAACTTTAATATTGCTACAGCCGACTTTGCTCAAATTAAAAATGCTGACATCTCCACTTACTTAACAAGCAACACAAAGGGAGCATGGTCAAACGCCAATTTAATCAAAACGGCAGCTAATAACAATATCGTCCTCGGTTCCAATATTGCGATTGGTACAGGCACTCAAAACAACACCCTATTAGGTTCTAATATTATTGTTGCCAACAACCAAACCAATAACTACGCCTTGGGTTCTAATATCCTCTTTAATGCAAGCAATGCTTATGTACTTGGTTCTAATGTTAATGTAATCAGTAATAACTCTGTTTATATTGGTGATTATTCTACCGCAACTTTAAAGAAAACAATCAATACTGCAGGTGAATCAGGTTTTACTAATTATACAATACGCGGTATGACCTTTAATTTTGCTGGAATTGGAGAGACAGATGGTGGCGTAGTAACCTTTGGTCGTATTGAAAATGGTAAATCAGTAGGTCGTGTGTTACAAAATGTTGCTCCAGGTTTAATTGGACCAAATTCGACCGATGCAGTTAATGGTTCACAACTTTATGCATTATGGAACTTCGTCAATAATAACACCGTAAACTTTGTTACCGGCAGTGGTGGAGCAACTGTAACGCAAAATGAACCGAATCGTGAGGATAGTAGTACTGGTGGCAATTCTTCAGCTGCGACTACTCAGCCTAATACTCCACCTAATACAGATACTTCAACAGTACCATCGGCTGGAGAAACTACCAATAATACTGAACCAGCAGAAAATGCTACTAACACTAACAACAGTAGTACAACTAACAAACTAGAACCAAATACCTTTAATGTTCATGTAGAACAAACTGTTGCTTATGTTGATGATGGCGGTGACAAATTGACTAAAGTAAAAGGTAAAGATGGCAAGTTCTATTTCTATAAAGAGAAAGATACTTCTGGTAAAGCCTTTAATGCTACTGATGGTAAATGGTATGAGATTAATGGGAATACGTTAGAAGCATTGAGTGATGAACAGGCGCCAAAACAAGTAGCAGATGAACACGTCTTAATGGTTGCTAAATTGGTTAATCCGAAAGATGGTTCCGTCACTACTCCGGCACAATTAGCAAATATTGCCAGTGCCTTAAATGTAGATACTAAAGAGGCTCCAGTAAGTCAAGATAAAGCACGTGAAGTTGTCGCTGGTAGTAACAAAGATGGTAACGGAGGCTTGTTAGAGAAAAGAGGTACAGAGATGAATACTGCTGCTAACCTTTCCGATTTACAAGCCGTTGCTCAAGCAGGCACTACTTTTGTTGATGATCAAGGTAATGAACTACATCGTCCATTAGGAACTGCGTTGAATATTAAAGGCGGAGCAACCGGTGAGTTAAGCAGCAACAATATTGGTGTTGTGAAAACTGCTGACAATACTTTGGAAATCAAATTAGCAAAAGAGCTTAAAGGCTTAACTTCAGCACAATTTATTGATGACAATGGTAATACAACAGTGGTTAACGGTAATGGTATTACTATTACCAACAGCAATAATCCGCAACAACAGGTTAGTGTAACCTCAAGCGGATTAAATAACGGCGGTAATCGTATTACTAACGTTGCACCGGGTGTCGCTGATACTGACGCGGTTAATTTGGGACAAATGAAACAAGCGCTAGGTGGTCAAATGAAAGATTTATCGGAAGATATTGATGGCGTTGCAGCAACAGCCGGTGCAATGTCTGGATTGCCACAAGCTTATATTCCAGGTAAGAGTATGGTCGCAATTGGTACTGGAGCACATCGTTCACAACAAGCAGTAGCAATTGGTATTTCTCGTGTTTCTGATAATGGTAAGATCGTATTGAAACTTAATGCGGGACATAATACTGCAGGAAATACCACTGTCGGTGCAGGCGTTGGCTTCCAGTTCTAACGTTGATTAACGTTTAGCGAGAAAGGCAGAAGATTATTCGATCTTCTGCCTTTGTTTTTTAGGTATCTTCAAGAACAAGAAAGATTTAGATCATTTATAAATCAAAATGCTGCTAAGAATTTTTCTTCAATAAAATAAAAAATTAAGCGCCACTTTTACAGCAGCGCTTAATCAACTTGCTAAGATTATGCCTTTTGTGAACGTTCTAATTGTTTCTTATATTTCACTAACTTATCTTTAATACGGTTACGTTTCAGCGGCGATAAATAATCAACAAACATCACTCCATTCAAGTGATCGATTTCGTGTTGAATACAAATTGCCAATAAACCGTCTGCTTCTAACGTAAAAGGTTCGCCTTGGCGATTGAGCGCTTTCACTGTTACTTTTTCTTTACGAGCAACTAAACCGCGAAAACCCGGCACTGATAAACAACCTTCTTCAATACCCGTTTCACCGCAACTCTCAACAATTTCTGGATTTATCAATACCAGTTGATTGTTTTTATCGCCTTCAACATCAATGGTAATAATACGTTGATGACGATTAACTTGTGTTGCTGCAAGCCCGATTCCTTCTTGTTCGTACATTGTTTCAAACATATTATCAATAAACTCGCGAATCTCATCATCTACTACTTCAACCGGCTTCGCGATCGTTCTCAATCTTTCATCTGGAAAACACAATACTTCTAAAATAGCCATTTTTCTTCCTCTTTTTTGCAAACAACGCATTTTACTGATTTTTTATCTAATTAACAGCGCGATTTGTTTCTATGATGTAACAATTTTTCTGTAATGTTCGATCAGTTTCACAAATTCCACCACGAATATCTGACATCTACTACGCTTTCAATATGCTATTTCTTTTTTAGTAAGATTCATTATGCAGACTTTAATAACTCTACTTCGTCTTAGTTTATTGCCGCAATTTGGTGCTACTAAAATCGAGCAATTATTAGAACAGATTTCATTAGCTGATTTGCTAGCATACGATCAGACTCAATTACGTCATATTGGTTGGACAACAACGCAAATCAATGCTTGGTTTTCGCCTAATCAACGGTTAATTGATGAATTACTTGCTTGGCAACAGCAACAACATCACCAGATGATTACTCTGCTCGATGCGCAATACCCGCTGTTACTTCGTCAAACCAACGCAGCGCCGCCCATTTTGTTTGTCAAAGGTAACATTAATGCGTTATCTGCGCCACAAATCGCTGTCGTAGGCAGCCGCTATTGTTCGCCATATGGCGAGCATTGCGCTAAAACCATTACCAGTGAACTCGCACAAGCAGGGCTTACCATTACCAGCGGTTTAGCGCTAGGTATTGACGGTATCTGCCACCAGGCGGCACTACTTAATCAAGGAAAAAGCGTTGCGGTATTAGGTTGTGGTTTAAATACTATTTACCCTGCGCGCCATCAAAAATTAGCGCAGCATATTTTAGATACAGATGGCGCCTTAGTATCGGAACTGATTCCCGATACACCGCCCATTCCGGAAAACTTTCCACGTCGCAATCGTATTATTAGCGGGCTATCCTTTGGTACTTTAGTGATAGAAGCTTCGTCTAAAAGCGGTTCCTTAATTACTGCTCGCTACGCATTAGAACAAAATCGTGAAGTTTTTGCTGTGCCAGGCGCGCTAGATAACCCATTGAGTCAAGGTTGTCACCATTTAATTAAACAAGGCGCTTGGTTAGTGGAAAGCGGACAAGATATTTTAGAAATTTTGGCGCCGCAAATCGCTGCCGTAACGCCTTTGATACCAAGCGAAAATACCACTATTAGTATCAAAACTACAACCAAACCCACTGCACCAACAACCGTAATCAAACCTGATATTCCACCAGAACATCAAGCGCTTTATCAACAACTCAATACTGCTACACCTATATCGCCTGATGAATTAGCCATTGCCTTGCAATGTCCAATTGAACAACTGTTAACGGATTTGCTGGAATTAGAAATGTTAGGTGTGATCCAACAAATCCGCGGTGGTTATGTACGCTGCTATTAAGCTTTAAAAGGAGTCACTATCGCGCAATAAATGGACATTGCCTTTACGCCGTAAAAAACCAGAACGGTCAAAATATTCTATTAATTGCACCGCTAATTTACGACCAAATTGGAAATGATCGCGCACTTCATTAACTGAAATAGCGCCATGTTCCAATAAATAGCTTTTTAACCATAAAGCAAAACGTTGAATATCTTCCTGACGGAAAAAACGATCTTTCACAATCGGTACCAAATAGCCCATTTTGCCTGCTTTATACATAAAACGGCGCATCTGATCTTCATCAATCGCCAATAAATTCGCCATATCGCGTACCCAAATTGGCTGATCTGTTTTAGCAAATTCCGCTTGCACTTGCAGCCACAATTGTTGCTCTGATGCAGAAAAAGCAATCTGATGTTGCGGTAGATGCAGCCAGCCATTGGTTTGCAACAATTTCTTATCCGCAATTAATTGTTCGATTAAATGTAAAATCAGCGGCATCGGTTGGTTTAATGCCGCCATACGCCATAAACGCGCCTTACTAACACCTAATTGATCTTGATGTTGTTGATGAAAAGTTTCTAACGCCGCTAACAGTAATTTTTGCTGATATTGCTGATATTCAGTTGAAAACAACCAATCGCGGAAAATATGCCATGTTTCTTGTTGCTGCAAAGAAGTAATTTGCGCCGTTGTTAGTTGTTCCATCCATTGCACTTGCGCTAATGGCAACGCCTGTTGCTGTAAATAATAATGAATTCGTTGGTGACTATGATGACAAGCCAATAATTTTTGCAAATAAGCAAAACGCTCAGCGCTGCGTTTATGACGTTTTGGTGAATTAATTTCTAATACTTTCGCTCCAGCCAAGGTTTGTTGATCATCACCATTACGCAAAATTAATTTATCATCCACTGCGATAAATAGCGGTTTATCTAAAATCACTTCCGCCAAAATCATTTCTGGCAACCGAATTAAAACATTCAATTTCCCAATAGTATGACTGGCAGCGTGATAAATATGGACTGCCTGTGAATCTTGTATCGTGTGAACTGAATTTAAAGCAACGGTAATGCGATCTGTCGCCAATAAAGTGGTTAAACTGCTTAACCAATCGCCGCGGCTAATATCATCTTTATCCAATTCCATAGCAAGATTTAATGCTACACGCTGCCCCGCCACCCCAATTGTTGATGGCTGATTTTGCGCGTGAATCGCTTTGATCCTCACTGTTTGCTGTTGATCAGAAAGATAAACTTCATCACCAACACTCACTTTGCCGCTAAATACAGTGCCCGTCACGACTAAACCCGCACCTTTGACATTAAAGACACGATCAATCGCATAACGGAACGGTTTGTCTTGTCGAGCATAATTGGTTAATTGGCTAAGATACTCTTTCAACGCATCAATACCAGTACCTGTATAAGCGGAAGTGATAAAGGTGGGACTATCGACTAAAAAAGGAAATTGTTGGTGAATTTTTTGCAACAACTGCATAATTTGTTCGGACTCAACGCGATCCGCTTTAGTAATCACCACAATGATCTGTTTAAATTGCAACAGTCTTAATAGTGTTAAATGTTCTATTGTTTGCGGTTTGATGCCTTCATCTGCCGCCACCATTAACATCGCATAATCAACACCACCTAAACCAGCCAACATATTTGACAAAAATTTTTCGTGCCCAGGAACATCAATAAAGCCTAAAATCTTATCGTCCACAGGCAAATAAGCATAACCTAAATCTATTGTCATACCGCGTTTTTTTTCTTCTGGCAGACGATCTGCATTAGTACCTGTTAAAGTTTGTAATAATGCTGTTTTACCGTGATCAACATGACCTGCTGTTACAATAATCATAATTCATTCACCGTTGTTAATAATGCCTCAATATCCGCAACACTGCGTAAATCCAACCATAATTTATCCGCCTCAATTCGTCCAATAATCGGTTGTGATAACGTTTTAAGTTGTGTCACTAATTGATATAAATCTTCGCTTTTCGTCGATTTTGGCTGCAATGTTACTGCAATAGATGGAATTTTTGCTGTAGGTTGTGAACCGCTACCGATTTGTGCATCACTATTATTGATAGCAATCTCAAAACGCTCTGCTAATTTTTGCTGTAATGCTTGCTGTAATTGTTGTGCATTTTCGGTTAATTGCGTTAAATCCGCAGTTAATGCGTTTAATGTTGGTAAGGACTGCGCCAAATTTTCCGGCTCTAAATACAAACGTAATGTTGCCTCTAAACCGCTTAGAATCACTTTGTCACAACGTAAAACACGTTTTAATGGGTGCCGTTGCAATTGATCTATCCATTCCTGTTTACCGACAATAATACCTGCTTGTGGCCCGCCTAATAATTTATCGCCAGAGAATGAAATTAAATCTACGCCTGCTGCTACTTTTTGTTGTACTTGTGGTTCATAAGGTAAACCGTACTCACGAAAATCAATTAAGGCGCCACTGCCTAAATCCGTTATCACAGGGATACCTTTCTCTTTCCCTAGTTGCACTAATTCTTCTTCACTGACACTTGTCGTAAAACCAACAATCTGATAATTGCTGCTATGTACTTTTAATAGCAACGCTGTATTTTCGTTGATCGCTTGTGCATAATCGCGTAAATGGGTGCGGTTTGTCGTTCCTACTTCAACTAATTTACAGCCAGCTTGCGCCATAATATCGGGAATACGAAATGCGCCGCCAATTTCAATCAGCTCACCACGAGAAATAATGACTTCTTTGCCTTGAGCAAAAGTCGCTAACATCAACAACACCGCTGCCGCATTATTGTTTACGACACAAGCGGCTTCTGCACCAGTTAAACGCGCAATCAATTCGCTTATTGCTTGATCACGATGTCCTCGTTTCCCTTGTTGTAAATCGAATTCCAATGCCACATTCTGCCGCATTGCATTTACCGCTGCTTGCTGCGCTGCTTCTGACCAAATCGCTCGTCCCAAATTGGTATGCAATACTGTACCAGTTAAGTTATGCACAGGTTGGATATTTACTTGGCGCTGTTGCTGTAATTGTTGTTGGATATGTTGCAGAAAACTCTGCTCTGTTTGGCAATAATCTGGCAGTTGTTGATGTTGTTTAATTTGCTCACGTGCCTTTTCTAACTGAATACGCATCATATTTACGGTGGCAATGTGACCAAATGTTGCTAATAACTGAGTACCAAATTCTGTTTTTAATAAACGATCAATAGCGGGGAGTTGTCGATAGAGCGCAGACATAAGTATTTCCTAATCATTAAGCAGACTTAAATAATACTGTTTTTATCGAAAAAATTCAGTAAAATGAAGCCTCTTTTCCCAATGTTCTTCGTGAATAATCAGTGTGGAAGGTCGTCGTCTCCGGTGAGGCGGCAGGACTTCAAATCCTGTTAAGGCTGCCAGCAGTCTTGGGTGGGTTCGACTCCCATGACTTTCCGCCAGAAATATTGCCAGATAAGCTCCTAACCAATAAATCCTTCGACATCAAAAGGTATCTGTTATGATTTATTTCACTTCTGATCTCCATTTTTACCATGACAATATTATCAAACATACCAATAGACCATTCCGTAATGCTGAACAAATGGATAGTGCATTAATTCGTAATTGGAATAACACTGTTACACCATCAGACGAAATTTATATTCTAGGCGATCTCACCTTAAAAGGCGCGGAACGTGCTAATACTGTTCTGCGCCAATTAAATGGTAAAAAATATCTGATTCGCGGTAATCATGAACATTATCTGGAGCAAAAAGAGTTTGACCGCAGTTTATTTGTTTGGGTAAAAGACTATTACACTCTACATTATAAAAATGCAGCTTTTGTGTTATTTCATTATCCAATTGCGGAATGGGACGGCTTCTATCGTGGCGCTTACCATTTACATGGTCATCAGCACAATCGCGCCGAATACAATTTTAATAATCGTGCCAACAAGCTATTACGATATGATGTTGGTGTCGATGCCAATCAAATGAAACCCGTTAGTATAGAAACCATTTTGGCTTTTTTCAGTGAGGCATAAAAATTGGACTATCTTGTGTATAACGCAAAATAGTCCAACTTCTTGTTGCTGATCTCCTTTCACCAATATTACTGCACATTCCTTGTTGCAGTATAAATATGGATTACGCTAATTTATCTGCAATTTGTTGTACTCGTGCAACATAAGCCTTAACTGTTTCGATATCACCTTGTGGGATTTCCTCAACAGAAGCATCTGCCGGAGTTTGTACTAATGCACCAACTGAACCACCTAAGTTATTAATATCAGTACGTTGTGCTGCTTTGCTATTTGCCGAAGCCAAGCCTAAACTCACCCAAATACCACCATGTTGTGAAGCTAAAGTTTGCATTGAAATTAAGGTTACTTGTTTATCACCATTAAAACTTGCACTGTTAGTAAAGCCACCAAAAACTTTATCTTGCCAACCTCTAACAAACCAAATTTTAGATGTCGCATCAGCAAATTTCTTAAATTGCCATGGTGCATTACCCATATAAGTTGGCGCACCAAACACAATAGCATCAGCTTGATTTAATGTTTGCCATTGTGCCTCTGTTAATTCACCATTTTGATCGATTTCAACTAATTCTACACCTGGTCTTACTGCCGCTTCGGCGATTTTACGGGTATGACCATAACCTGAAAAATAAACAATTGCTAATTTGCTCATTTAAAAATACTCCATTAAAAAATATGAGAAATCATAAAAAGATTGTTGCAGTTTAGATAACTGTGGCACAGGGAACAATGATGTTTTTTGCAAAACATCGTTTCCAAATAAGAAATAATTAAAATGCAAGACTTAGAACAAAATAATAAGTGGTAATAAATTAAGCTAATTTGAATTCAACACCTGAATTACTTAATTCTAATTTAGTTTGTTCAGAGATATTTCTATTAGTAATGAGCAAATCAACTTTATTCATCGGTAATACTAAATTAAAGCCACTTCGATTAAACTTCGTAGAATCTACTACACAGATAACCTTTGCTGAAATATCTGCCATTACCGCACTGATACCGTACCCTTCATTGAAAGTTGTTAATCCTACTTTAGGATCTACTCCATCAGCACCAACAAACATAAGATCAGCACGAATACCTTTTAAAGAATTCTCTGTCATCGTACCATGCATAGAACGAGTTTTATGGCGAACATAACCACCACAAATAACTAATGTAATATCAGGTGAATCAGAAAGAATTGAAGCCGCAGGCAAATTATTCGTAATCACTGTAATATTTTTCACCTTCACCAACTCCATCGCAAGCATCATTGTAGTACTTCCACTATCAAGAATAATGGTATCGCCTTCTTTTACGAGGCCTACTGCCACTTTAGCAATTTCAATTTTTGGATCACGTGAAAGCTGATAACGTTCATCTAACAAGGTTTCTTCTTGCTGTACCTGCTGGGCTTGTGGTTGAGAAAGATTTGTTGGTAAACCGGCGCCACCATGAAAGCGTACCAGCAGATTTTGCTCTTCAAGAACACGTAAATCTGTACGAATAGATACTTCAGAAACATTAAATTGTTTCGCTAATTCTGCTACTACAACAGAACCTTTTTCGCGTAATAATTCAATTATCGTATTTCGACGTTCAAACGTATTCATATAAACTCCTTGGAAAGAGCGTGTTATTTAGATATACACGCTCCCGGCTTTTCGAGGTAGTATAGCTGATTTCAGCATTCAATTAATCAAATTTTAGAACAATTTTTCCGTTCATCGGTTTGCCATCAAGCTTTTTAACTGCATCAATGTAATCTTCAATATCATTGACAGATAGAATTAGTTGATCAATTTTAATACTTCCTTTATCCACTAATTCCGCAGCTTTTGTCCATTCCGAACCTGGCCATGGTTTTGAATAATTCATCCAAGACCCTAAAACCATCAATTCTTTACGCAGAATTTGACCAAAAACTTTTTGATTTAAAGTTAAATCATGGTGTAAAGTGCCAATTAAACCAATTTGCGCACGTGGCCCCGCAATCTGAATTGCCAATTCAACTGTTTTTGGCACACCAGCAGTTTCCAGAATTAACTGATCAAACCGATTATCATTCAGTTGCTCATAAATCTGTTCTGCACTTAAATTCATCGAGTTAAATGTTTTATCTACACCTAACTCCTCGGCTAAATCCAACTTCTCTTGATTGATATCAATCACACTTACTGTTTCTGCACCAAGTGCTTTTGCTGCTTGAGCAGCAAGCAGGCCAATAGTACCTGCGCCAACAATAATGACATTCTTGTTTTCACAACCATTTGCTAAATTAATTGCATGTAACCCAACAGTAATTGGTTCAATAAATGAGTTATACAGCGGATTAGATTTAGCATTTACTTTAACTAAATTATGTTTATTAACACAAACATATTCCGCATTAGCCCCATTACGTCGTGATCCAACAAAAGTGTAATTTTTACAAAGAGAATAAAATCCTTTTTTACACTCCTCACATTCAAAACATGGTAATAAAGGTGCACAAATAACTTGATCACCAATTTTAAACTCTGTTGCTTTTGACCCTGTTTCAGCAACAAATCCACTAAATTCATGACCTAAAACTATAGGATAAAAATGCGTACCTTCATGAAAAATGCGTGGAATATCTGAGCCACACACTCCAGAAAATTTTACTTTGACTAACACATCTTCAGCGTTTTCAATTTGTGGAGTTTCAATATTTTCAATTACTAACTCACGATTAGCTTTTACAACAGCTGCTCTCATATCTACACCTCTTATTTCTCTACCACATTTTGTGTCGCTAATTCTGCTTTTTCAGCTGCTTTTGCCCGTTTCCATGTCATGAAAATTGCTAAGAAATACACCACACCAAGGACAAGCAGCCCAGCAACATTTTCAAAAGTTAGAAGTTGTACCAGTAGATAAGTAATTGGCGCACCACCCTGATCCATTGAACCAACTAATTCGCCTGTTTTTAAAGTACCAGCATTCGCTGCTAATTGTGTTACTAACGGAATAGTTTGTGTAGCAACCCATAAAGTAATGGACATAATGATGATTCCAGAAACTAATGTTCTAAACAAATTACCTTTATGTACTGCCACAGCCATAGCAACAAAGAAACCGATAGTCGCTAAATCCCCAAATGGCAATACTTTATTTGTTGGTAACAACACTGCAATTAAAATTGTGACTGGAATAAAGAGTAAACTTGCCGAAACAACTGAAGAGTGACCAAGTAATAACGCAGGATCCAAACCGATTAAAAATTCTTTACCACCGAATTTCGCTTGTAATTTCTTACGAGCATGTTTTGCGATTGGAGTTAAACCATCCATAATTGGTTTAATGACACGAGGCATCAATAGCATAACCGCCGCTGTTTTTACTGCTAATTGAAGAATATCTTTTATCGGATAACCAGCTAAGATACCAATGATAGCCCCGATGATGAAACCGACAGTAACAGGTTCACCTAATGTACCGAAACGTTGCTGTAAATTATCTACTGAGAAATTAATCTTATTTAATCCAGGAATTTTATCGATAATACTATCAATCAATACCGCAATTGGTCCCAAATAGGCTGATGTACCATGTGGAACTGCGATACCATCTAATTCGAAATAATGCTTAGTATCTCTACTAAACCAATCACCCAATTTATAAGCAAATCCCGCATGTATCACGACTCCTAAAATACCCAACCAATATGAACCTGTCGCGATATGCACAATTGCGCCAGTAAAAGTCATATGCCAAATATTCCAGATATCCACATTTACAACACGTGTCATTTTCAACACTAACATTAAAATATTAACTGCTATAGCAATTGGAATTGCAATTAATGCAATCTGCGATGCCCATGTAATCGGTGCTGTACCTGGCCACCCCAAATCAATTACTTGTAAATCAATATCAAAATTATAAGCCATAGCTTTTGCGGCTGGCCCAATACTATCCAGCATCAAACCGATTACCAATCCAATCCCAACAAAGCCAATACCAATTTGTAATCCAGATTTGAAGGAATCGCCAAATTTCATCCCTAGTATTAATGAGAAAATAATAATTAGGATTGGTAGCATTACCGCAGGACCAAGATCCAAAATATACTGCATGATTTCAGAAAACATAATTTACCCCCTTATGTCATCGGTTATTTAACTAACTCATTATTAGTTTTTCAAAATACCCACTATTTTTTCCTTAAGTTCATCTATACCTACACCAGATACAAATGGCATACCATGAACTAATGGAATATCACCAAAATCACGAGTCAATTTTGAAGTAGTACAAATTAAGTCTGTTCCATCCAGATAAGTATCAATTTCATTAATACGACATTGCACTAATTCCAATGAAATTCCATGTTCTTTGCATAACTCCTGAATTTCTTCAGCAGCCAAAGTTGAAGTTGCAACTGCACCACCACAAGCGACAATAACTTTCTTTTTCATGATCCACTCCTAAAGTTGTAAGTTTTGCTGAATTAGATTTGGTAAATCTATATCAGCCGTTTTGATCAAATCTTCGACAAAATCATTATCTTGTAATTTACCGAAGAGCTTACGTAATATAACCAATTGATCTTTTGGATCGGTCACCACTAAAGCAATAATTAATTCAGCATTCACCGTACCATCCTCATCAGGTCGATTAAATTTCACAACTTGATTAGGGCGAATCACACAAATAGCAGGTTTAAGTGCATGACTTGCATCACAATGCGGAATAGCAACGGCATGATGTTCTAACATTATTCCTGTTGGAAAATCGGCCTCACGCTCAAAAATCGCCTCACGATAGCTTTCTTTCACAATTCCTTCTTTAATGAAAGTATCTGCTAAGTGATGAAACACTTCATCATAAGACGCAAATTCAATATTGGTTTTGATAAATAGATTTGGTGTCATACTGTTTCTCCATAACAGCCATAGGCATAATCAGCAAGAACTTGCTGAATTTTATCGAAAATAAGTGTTGTCGGTTTTACAGCAATTTCACCTTTAATCGCTTTACGATATTGATCAGGTAAATATTGGCTTAATAAACCTAATGGTATTTCTTCTCGTGATAAATTATCGATAAGTTTTTCTACCGCCGCATTAATACGTTCATTCGGCCAGTAATAACGGATACGATCAGATAAACTGAAATGTAGATCAATTATGGCTTTTGAATGTTGCAATGAATAATATTTGCTCCAGTATTTTGGTTCATCTTGCATAACTTGGTCAATTACACCTAATAAATAACTCCTTTTTTCAGGTGATATCAATTCATCTTCAACACGAGCTAAAGCGAATAATGCTTCACGTAACGCAAACGTTAAAGCTGGTCCAACTTTCAAAATCGCAAAATGATCTTTCACTAAATTACGATATGCAGCTGGTGTTTGATAATCAGTTGAATGCGCTTCGAAAATATATGGTGTTTCCTCGATAAATTTTGATAATTCAGCTGCCAATTCTGGTTTATATAAAATGACTTTTGAATGATCAAACTCTACACCTGGTTGCACAACCACACCTACAACTCGATCAAAGGCACTTCGTAAACCACGTTTCTCAAATGCTTCTCTATGTGTTTCAATGGTTTCTTTTGCACGCTCTACTGTTGTTACATCTACTGTTGAAATAGCATGAGCCTCACCTCCTGGAACAGGTACTTCTGTACCTACAATATAGCTAATATTTGCTGTCTGTTCTGGCGATAATGCACTTTCAATTGCCAAACATAATTCTGCCGCTCGATCTGCAACTACCAATGGATCCAATGGAACTGGATCATCTGCACACGACATTGATGCATCTAAATGAATTTTTGTAAAACCTGCTTTTGCATATTCCACTACTAATTCTTTGGCTTTTTTCATTGCTTCAGTAGCCGTTTCTCCTTGCCAACAATTAGGCCCCAAATGATCTCCTCCCAAAATCAATCGTTGTTTTGGAAATCCAACTTTTTCTGCAATGCTATACACGAAATTTTTGAAATCTACCGGTTTCATCCCTGTATAACCACCAAATTGATTGACTTGATTTGATGTTGCTTCAATTAACACATCATTTTGTGAATTCAAATCAAAACGAAATGCTGCTTCAATCACCAAAGGATGTGCAGAACACACTGAAGTAATCCCTACCGCTTGACCTGATTTATGATTTCTTAATAATTTTTTCATTGTTATCCCCCTATTTTGTAATTGCATTGGCTGTCGCTGATAAAACAACATTTAACTGTTTGATAATTTTTACCCCCTGATCTAACAGCCAGACTTTTGCATTTTCTGCATCTGTTGTTTTAAATACTTCTGCAGCGCCAGCCCATGTTGCTCGCCCACATAGCACTCCATTAAAATGTGAACCTGCTGATTTCGCAAATTTCAATGTTTCCTGAAATAATTCTGGTGAAACTCCAGCACTCAAGAAAATAAAGGGCAAATGGGTAGATTCTGATTGTTCCTTAAAAAAAGATTTCGCCTGTGCCTGCGTATAAAGCACCTCAGAGCCAAAACCTTCCACAAAATTCATATTTACAGGTACTTCTACTTTTAATACATCAACATTAAATCGTGATTCAGAAAATAATTTCATCGCATCAATCACTTTACGTGGTCTTAACTTTTCGAATTCTTTTTTATCCGAAACTAAAGAATCATAAGTTAAAATTTCTAAAAAAAATGGCATATCTTCGGCTACACATTCCGCACCAACTCTTTCAACAAAAGCCATCTTTACATCATTAATGACTGCCCCTTCATCAATATCGATATAAAGTAATAACTTGACTGCATCAGCCCCCTTCTCTTTTAACCGTTTTACAGATACTCCATCAATTAAGTCTGGGAAACGACCAATCTTAGCTTTATCATAGCCAGTCTTCTCATAAGCCATAATCAGACCACAGTTTTTATCTTTTAATTCAGCACCTTTCCAACCATATTCAGGATCCAATAAAATTGCTGATGCATATGGCGTTAATGTATTTGCTACTAGTCCTTTAAAGGTTTGCAATTGTGTATCTGTTGCATCTTCACCTAACATTCTCTTTAGTGCCCCTCGCTGATCAATGGCAAGAGCACGAAAAATTTTGTCTTCCCCATAAAGTTTCTGTAAACGCTGCTGTTTCAAAGTAGGCATAAGATTTCTCTCCCTTTCTATTTTTTAATTACTTTCAATATCTTTTGATATTGCAATCATATTCTTATTTTTTATTATTTAAAGTGAAATTTTTCAAATTTAAGATCTAGATCACAAAATAAATGAAATTATACGGAAGAATATCGAAAGATAACAAAAGATAAAATGATGGAAAGGAGTCAAAACTGATATTAATATTTAACTAAGTTCTACTATGTAATCAGAATAGAAAAACAAAACAGCTATTTCCCTCAAGAAAATAGCTGTTCACTTAAACACAGAATGAATGAGTAATCTAATTAAATGTTATTGTTTGATAATACTTGTTACGTCCACCTCCGTTTTTTTACCATAATGATCAACTTTGCCATAAATCAAGATTTTCTCTTTTGTGGGGATTGTTGAATACTGCTGTACCTTTTTATCAATTTTTAATTCCAATGTGCCTGTATCGTCTTCAAATAGATAACGTTTCTCATCGATACGGCTAATGATTTTTCCTGATAATTTGACGGTACTGTATTGTTCGGCTTTTATCGCTTGTGCGACAGTATGTGTTGCTTCCGCGGCATATGTTGATGGCGCTATACTCACCGCAAAGGCCAATAATGCAAAGAAAAAGAGTTTCTTCATTTTCTACACTTCCAATTGATTTTTCGCACTACGCACAATCCCATCTAACCACTCTTGATGTCCATTAATCATTGGATTTGGAACTGTCTTCGCTAACTCTTGCGCTGGTTTTCCTTTTTGCGATTCTTGCGTCAAAATACGTACACGACCGCCATCCAGATCTTCAATTAACCATGCATGAATCACATCTAAACGTTGTTCACTACCAATTTCACCATCCCAACCATGCCAAGAAATTCTTGCTGGTTGTCCAGCTGCTGGTGCGACATATTCGGTAATTTCAGCTTCAATCGGAAAACCAAAAGTTCTAAAGAAAAAGCGTGCATTTTCATACAACGCAGTACCTTGATAGCCATTGTGAAACTGGATATCTGATACATTGCTGTAATAATGCGGCCAATACTTACTATCATTAAGATATTTCCAGACATCTGCAGTAGTTAATCCTGCAACAATCACTTCATTTGAACAGAAATTATCAGTAAAACCAGGTGTATAATCTTCCGGCCAATTAATTGAATTTTGCACTAATACATTCCTTTATCTAAAACTAATCTATTAATTGGGCAGTATAATTAGCCTTCAAAGATAAGTTAAATCAGCTCTCACAATACCTCGTATTACTTTATCTGATATTAGAAAATGCTCTTGAGGATGATATGAAGAACCTACGTACTCTAGATTTGAATCTGTTAAAAGCCTTTAACGCTTTAATGGAAGAAAAAAGTGTTAGTAAAGCGGCACATAAATTAGCCATAACACAACCAGCAATGAGCGGAGTATTAACTCGTTTACGTGAGAGTTTTGATGATCCTCTATTTGTGCGTGTACAACGTGGTATGCAACCTACCAATCGTGCTCTCGAATTAGCGCCAAGAATTAAGAATCTATTAGCTGAAGCTGAATTATTACTGCAACCAGCGATTTTTGATCCTAAAACCGCCGAAATGACCGTTAGATTTGTTTGTACTGATTACGCAATGCGCGCGGTTATTGTTCCATTCTTGAAATTACTCAAACAACAAGCTCCGAACATTAAAGTTGCTGTTTTAGCTATTTTGGATAACACAGTGCAAAAGCAATTAGAACAAAATATTATTGATTTCGCGATCGTGACTCCGGAATTTAAAGCACCTGATATTTATGCTAAACATCTATATGATGAACAATATGTTTGCGCAGTGCGGCAAGATCACCCAATTGCAAAGCAAACACAATTATCTGTCGAACAATTCTGTCAATTGGAACAAGCGTTAGTTTCTTATCATGGTGGCAGTTTTTCAGGGGTAACTGATGAAGCTTTAGCAAAACAAGGATTAAGCAGGAACGTTACGCTTTCTGTACAAAATTTTATTGTGTTGCCAGATATTCTACAAAATAGTGATTTATTGGCTGTCGTACCAAAACGCTTAGTCCATCATCTCGATAACATTAAATTGTTTGAACCGCCAATCCCAATCCAAGGCTTCAGTAAAATGCTAGTCTGGCACGAACGCACACATCGTGATCCAGCGTTCCAATGGCTTAGAGAGAAAGTTGTAGAAGCTTGTCAGTTATCAGCTTAAAAAACTTTCAAAATATAAAAAAGAGTTGTCCTGCTACTTAGCAAGACAACTCTTTCTTCAATGATAAATATTAATTACTTAATTAACGCTTTCGCTTCAGCAATCGCTTCAGCAACACGTTGTGGTGAAACACCGCCTTTCGCACAACGTTTATTTAAGCAAGATTCTAAGGAAAGAATCGCATAAACATCTTCACTAATCACATCACTAAAGCGTTTGAATTCATCAACACGTAATTCTTCCAACGCTTTTGCTTTACTAATTGCATAAACAACAGCTTCACCAACAATATGATGTGAATCGCGGAACGGCACTCCTTTAGCAACTAGGTAATCGGCCAATTCGGTCGCATTTGAATAGCCTTTTAACGCTGCATTACGCGTTTTTTCGTGATGTACTTTAATATCTTCTAACACCAACGCTGCCATATCTAAACAAGCATGCCAAGTGTCTAAAGCATCAAAAATGCCTTCTTTATCTTCTTGCATATCTTTGTTATAGGCTAATGGTAAACCTTTCACCGTTACCAACATTCCGTTTAATGAACCAATCACACGTCCAGCTTTACCACGAATTAGCTCACACGCATCAGGATTTTTCTTTTGCGGCATTAAAGAAGAACCTGAAGTAACACGATCAGAAAGTTCTAAAAAGTTCGCTTCACCGCTGTTAAAGATAATTAAATCTTCTGCATAACGAGAGAGATGCACCATACTAATAGAAGCGGCAGATAACAACTCCATAATATGGTCACGATCTGAAACGCTATCTAAACTGTTGCGAGTAGCACGTGTAAAGCCTAAATCTTTCGCTAATTGTTCTCTATCAACGGCATACGCTGTTCCAGCCAACGCTCCCGAACCTAATGGACAAGTATCTAAACGACGATACGCATCCGCCAAACGAGAATAGTCACGTTCTAACATTTCAAAATAGGCCATACACCAATGTGCAAACGAGATAGGTTGGGCACGTTGCAAATGAGTATAACCCGGCATCACTGTGTTTTGGTTATTTTCAGCCGTAAAGATAAGTTGGCTTTGTAGATGACGAATGGCTTGTTGCAATGAGGTAATTTCTTGTTTACACCAAAGTTTAATATCTAATGCAACTTGGTCATTACGGCTACGTCCTGTGTGTAACTTTTTGCCTAAATCACCAACTTTTTCAATGAGTTTACTTTCCACCCAACTATGAATATCTTCTGCATCATCTTGCAAAATCATTTCTGGGTTGTTGGCAACAACCTCTTTTAATTCAAGCAATGCAGCTTCTACTTGTTTTTGTTCTGCTGCGGTAAATACATTTACACTAACTAATGCTTTAGACCAACCAATTGAACCGTCAATATCTTGTTGAGCTAAACGATAATCAAAACGTAGTGAGTCATTAAAGGTTTTAAAACGCTGATCTGCCGCTTGTGTGAAACGGCCGCCCCAAAGTGCCATAATTACCTCAATAAAAAATGAAACCGCCAATAAATGGCGGAAGTTAAATTAAACAAATACCTTAGTTAAGGCAGAATTCTGGTGCCAATACATTGGCCTGCAAATAAATCAGCTAATTTTTCAGGCTTTTTCCAATTGGCAATTTCGACAGCTTGATTTAATGCCTGCGCAGCGACTAATGCCGCTTCAACTTTGACAATCATACCATCTGTAATCACATGATCATCTATTAATTTTTGAATTTGTGATGAATTTAACTCTGGCAATAGATTTTTTTGTTGATCCAACACGCCATCAACATCAGACAGCATCACCAATTCACCTTGCAAAAGAGTTGCAATCGCTGTTGCAGCTTGGTCTGCATTAACATTCATTAAACGCCCTGCTGCATCAATCGCAATGGAGCTAATAATTGGTAAAAATTGGTTTGCTAATAATGTGGTTAATAATGCTGCTTGATTTGGTGCAACTTTTGCAACGTGACCAAGCTCTGGATCAAGTTGTTCAGCCAACGTTACATCACCATCACCCAAACTGAAACCAACTGCATTTAAACCTGCAACTTTTGCAGTTGCAACTAACTTTTTATTCGCTATGCCAGCTAATGCGCCAGTAATAATTTCCACTTGATCTGGCGGTGTAATTCGCAAACCTTGTTTCTTACGCACAGGTAACTGCAAACGTTGCATTAATTCATCAACAATACAACCACCACCATGCACAATGACAATATCACGCTGCTGTTTTTGTTTAAATTGTGCCAAAGTGGTCAATAGATTTTCCATTGCCTGCGGTGTATCTAATAATGCACCGCCTACTTTAATAATTAATGGTTTCATATTAAATCAATCCTAATGTCGGCTTAAATCCATAACGGATATTGGCACATTGCACCGCTTGTGCTGCCGCCCCTTTCAATAAATTATCTTCTGCACCAACAACAATAATGTGCTGATCTTGCACAGCAAATGCAATATCACAATATGGCGTAAATTCTACCGCTTTGATGCTTGGGAAACCCTTATCATAGACGCGCACTAACGGCTTATCTGCATAAACTTGTGCAAAAACCGCCTTCACTTGCTCAGCTGTTACTCCTGCTTTTAATTTCGCAGTAATGGTTGCCAAAATACCACGTTTGAAATTACCCAAATGTGGGGTGAAAATGACTTCACGACCTAAATGGGTAGAAATTTCTGGTTGGTGACGATGATTAAAAATGCCATACGGATTTAAACTCACTTCACAAAAACTAGAGGTTAAGCTCGCTTTACGCCCTGCACCGCTCACACCACTTACCGCATTAATAACTGGTACTTGTACATCATCTAATAAATCGTTCTCAATCAAAGGTTTTAAACAAAGTTGCGAAACGGTTGGATAACAACCCGGTACTGCAATTAAATCTGTCTGTTTAATTTGCTCTTCATTCCATTCCGCTAAACCATACACCGCTTGTTGTAATAATTCAGGGTATTGATGCGCAAAGCCATAAAACTTCGGATAAAAATCCGCTTGATTAACACGATATGCACCAGAAAGGTCAAATACTTTGCAGTTATTAGCTAAGAAAATCGGCGCTAATTGATGGCTGACTTCGTGTGCTGTTGCCAAAAAAACACAATCTGCTTGTTGTGCTAAGGCAGTCAAATCTTCTGGCAAAGGTTGTAATACCAAATCAACGACTGTTTTTAATTGTGGATAAATCTCAGAAATAGGTTTATCTTTATCCAGACTATTTGCCGAAACATATAGCCCGCAAAGTTCAAAATTAGGGTGTTTGACAAGGATGTTTGCGAGTTCAGCCCCTGTATAGCCGCTCGCACCAATGATGAGTGTTTTTAGCATAATTTCATAAAATAGTGATTAATTATGCTAATATTTTGCATAATTATTTTATTTGAATCAATGTTTATTTGAGGTAACTATGGCAAATCTTCCAGATTTTCTTTCTTTATATTCTCAACTTATTGAAATTCCAACTATCAGCAGTTCAGATAATCCTACTTTAGATCATTCGAATAAACCGCTTATTGATAAACTTGCCAACTGGCTTACTGATCTTGGCTTTAAAGTCGATGTACTACCGATCGAAGGCTCAAATCAAAAATACAATCTATTAGCAACATATGGTTCCGGCGAGGGCGGTTTGCTCTTATCTGGTCATACCGATACAGTTCCTTTCGATGCGGGACGCTGGCAATTTGATCCTTTTAAATTAACTGAACAAAATGGCCGTTTTTACGGTTTAGGCTCTGCCGATATGAAAGGTTTTTTCGCTTTTATTGTCGATACCTTACGCAATCTCGATCTGACTAAACTACAAAAACCGTTACGGATTTTAGCAACCGCTGATGAAGAAACTACTATGCTAGGGGCAAGAACTTTTGCGCAACACGCAGAAATTCGCCCTGATTGCGCGATTATTGGTGAACCAACTTCATTACAACCTGTAAGAGCACATAAAGGTCATTTTGGTGATGCAGTTACTGTAATTGGACGCTCTGGACACTCTAGCGATCCAGATAAAGGCGTCAATGCAATTGAAATTATGCATCAAGCGACTGGCTATTTAATGCAACTACGCAATGAGTTAAAAGAAAAATTTCATAATGAATTTTTTGCAGTACCATACCCAACAATGAATTTCGGCTCTATTCATGGTGGTGATGCGGTAAATCGTATCTGCGGTTGTTGCGAACTACAATTTGATATTCGTCCGCTACCAAATATGGGCTTAGAATCGTTAGACGAAATGGTTCAAGAAAAGCTGCAACCCTTGATTGAACAATATGGCAATATGATTCAAATAAAACATTTGCATGAAGGTATTCCTGGTTATGAATGTTCACATAAAGCCGAAGTTGTTGCAGTAGTGGAAAAATTATTAGGTAAGCCTTGTGTATCAGCGAATTACTGTACTGAAGCACCATTTATTCAACAACTTTGTCCAACATTGGTTTTAGGCCCTGGTTCAATCGAACAGGCTCACCAACCAGATGAATTCCTCGCAGCAGAGTTTATCCAACCAACCAGAGAATTATTAGCTAAATTAATTCAACATTTTTGTGGTTAAGGTATTTTGGGTTTCGTCCTTAAGGGCGAAACCAGTTGCCAATTCCGCCAAGAAGTAGAAAAATACTGCGTTTTTATTTATCACTAAAATTAGAAGTATTATGTTAGATATCGTCCTTTATGAACCTGAAATCCCACAAAATACAGGGAATATTATTCGTCTTTGCGCCAACTGCGGCTTTCGTTTACACCTAATTCATCCGCTTGGATTCCAATGGGATGACAAAAAGTTGCGCCGCTCTGGTTTGGATTATCACGAATTTACGACAATTAAGCATCACCAAAGTTTTGCTGAATTTTTGGATAGTGAAAAACCGAATCGCCTATTTGCGTTGACAACAAAAGGCGGCCCTGCACATAGTCAAGTACAATTCCAACTTGGCGACTATTTAATGTTTGGTCCTGAAACCAGAGGCATTCCAATGGATATTCTGAATACTATGCTGATTGAACGTAAAATCCGCATTCCAATGTGTGCAAACAGTCGTAGTATGAATTTATCCAATTCAGTTGCAGTCACCGTCTATGAAGCATGGCGGCAACTCGGTTATCAAGGCGCAATTAATCTCTATCAGGAGTAATAATGCAATCACTCATTCATGGTTTTTTGGTTTCTGGCGGACTAATCGTTGCCATTGGTGCCCAAAACGCATTTGTTCTCAAACAAGGATTATTAAAACAACATGTTTTTGCTGTCGCATTAATCTGTTTTTTATGTGACGTTATCTTATTTAACCTTGGCGTGTTGGGTTTAGGTTCTTTTATTAGTGAACATCAAATGGCATCAATTACCTTAGCATTTGTCGGCGCTGGCTTTTTATTTATCTATGCTTTACGTGCTTGGCGCAGTGCCTATCGCGGTAACAGCAGCTTACAAATTTCCACAGAAAACTCTCAGCAACATTTGTTAAAAACCATTTTGATGACATTAAGCATTACATTACTTAATCCACACGTTTATCTAGACACTGTTGTGATTATTGGTGGGGTTGCAGGAACCTTAGCATTAAGCGAAAAAATTTGGTTTTTGTTAGGTGCAGTTCTTGCCTCTGGTAGTTGGTTCTTTGGCTTAGCTTATGGTTCAGCTTTATTAATTCCACTGTTTAAAAAGCCAATCACTTGGCGAATCCTTGATTTTGTGATCGGTATTATTATGTTGATGATTGCATGGGGATTATATCAATATGGAATGGGGTTGTTAGCCAGCTAAAATCTCGACAATTTGTAACAAATAGGGCTATAATCGCAACGTTTTTTACTTCACCCTTATTATTAACACTTATTAGAAGGAATACACAATGGGTTTAAAAAATGTACCTGCTGGTAAAGAATTACCAGATGATATTTATGTAGTAATTGAAATTCCAGCCAATTCAGATCCAATTAAATATGAAGTAGATAAAGAAACCGGCGCATTATTCGTTGACCGCTTTATGGCAACTGCAATGTTCTATCCTGCAAACTACGGTTATATCAACAATACTCTTTCTTTAGATGGCGACCCAGTTGATGTTTTAGTACCAACTCCATATCCATTACAACCAGGTTCAGTGATTCGTTGCCGTCCAGTTGGCGTATTAAAAATGACTGATGAATCTGGTCAAGATGCAAAAGTTATCGCTGTACCACACAGCAAATTAACTAAAGAATATGATCACATCAAAGATGTAAACGATATTCCTGCATTATTAAAAGCACAAATCCAACACTTCTTTGAAAGCTACAAAGCATTAGAAGCTGGTAAATGGGTGAAAGTTGACGGTTGGGCAGATGCTGCTGCAGCTCGTGAAGAAATCTTAGCTTCATTTGAACGTGCGAAAAAATAATTGATTTTGATACAAACCGTTCTGCCAAAACAGAACGGTTTTTTATTAATACATTACCTATCCGACAAATCTCTTTTCTAAATTATTTTTCCTTGACTAACCAAAAAAGGGGAATACTATGATATGCACATTCCAAAAATGTGAATATTGTTAATCTTTTAATAATTTGATGTAAATTAATTAAAGCTTTTCAGTATCATGGAATGTTAATACATTTTCTCATTGTTATATTTAAAGAGGACAATATATGAAAAAATTCACTCTCAAATCACTAATAGTCGCCATGGGGGGGGGGTATTTTGCTTTTCAACTCTAGCATCTGCAGCAATATCAGATAGTGATTGGCAAGCAAAAAGCACAGAAGAAAAAATAGCTTACGCAAAAAATAATTATAATGAGTTAAGTGATACTCAAAAAACGTGGGTCCGCAACCTAATTTTAGACTTTATGAATATTTATAATGGCGGACAACTACCTATACGAAAATTAGGAAGTGGTAATTTTGACTTAGGTAATGGTAGCCCAGCTCTTATTGCTGGTGAAGATAATAAAGCGAGTTTCTTAAGTATTGCTGTCGGAAAACAAGCCAAAGCTTATGGTAGAGAATCTATTGCAATGGGGTATCAACCTGGGGTATTTGGCGACTCTGGAATTGCTATTGGAAATAATACTTACTCTTTACCCACAGTACACCCTCTTACCAAACAACTACTAGATGGCCCTAATGGAAATGCTACTCCTGGTCTATCGTTTGGTAATTTAGCTACTTCATCAGGTTCATCTATGGCAATTGGAGGTGCTGCGACATCTCTTGGATATGGCTCAGTAGTTGTAGGTATCAATAGCGCCGTTGTCAGCAAAGATACTGAAAAATATATCCCAGGACCATCTCAATTTAGTCAAAACAGTGATGTATGGGTAGATTACCTAGTCAGTAAAGGATTACCTAAAGGCGCTTATAATGGTACTGGATTAACACCCGAACAAAAAATTATCTATGATGAAATTGATAAAAAGATAAAAGACTATTATAGAAGTTACTTATCTTATATTCATTACGGAGATCCTAAAATGAGCGGTATCACATGGAGTGATGATGTAATGAATGTCCTACGATATCAATACATCTTAGAAGTTGAAAATACCCAACCTTATTATGGAACATCAATCGGGATTTCCTCTATCACCAACACAAATGGAGGTGTTGCTTTAGGGGCCTTTAGCCGTGCTGACAGAAAAGGATTTAGTACAGATACAGAAGCTCCTTTCAGCAAAATCAACCTCAAAGGTGTTACAACAGGCGCTGTTTCTATTGGCAGCGAAAGCGCACTCCGCCAACTTATTAATCTTGCAGACGGTACCGAAGATACTGATGCCGTAAATTTGCGCCAATTAAAAGCAGCTGTTAATAATACATCTGGTACAAGCGGTAGTTTAGATACTATTCAAGGTGATAGTAATATCATTGTTGAAACTACAACAAATTCTGATGGAAAATCAAAAACCGTTAATTTGTCTCTAAATAAGAAAATCTACGTTGATTCTGTCACAGCTAATAAATCAATAACTGTTGGTTCAACAAATATTGATAGCCAAGGAATCTCTATTCAGAATGGCCCAAGTGTAACGACATCAGGCGTAAATGCTGGTAACAAGCGTATTACTAAATTAGCAAGGGGTGTAGACCCAACTGATGCTGTTAATATGGCACAACTAGGAGAAGTAAAACAAGGTGTTGCTGAAGTTGGCCGTAGAGTAAATCAAGTAAGCAAAGAAGTTCGAGGAATCGGCGCAAATGTTGCAGCTGGTATAGCACTGCCACAATCGACAATTGCCGGTAAATCTATGATTGCTGCCTCTGTTGGTGGATACAAAGGATCATCTGCCGTTGCTGTTGGTTGGTCCAAATTAAGTAACAATTCGAAAGTCGTTGTTAAATTTGCAGGTACTGCTAACAGCGAAGGTGATATTTCCGGTGGTGTTGGCTTTGGATATCATTATTAATTAATCCTCATCCTGAAAACCGTTCTGCCGAAACAGAACGGTTTTTATTTATTCATCTCCTTATCGATTTTAAAGATTTCTGATCAAATTATTCCATCAATTTCCACTTGACCTTCACCTTAGGGAAAACTTTACCATCCTGGGTATTTTCAATTTTTGTACGATACTAGGAGGGTAACTATGTACAATCTTCGCCATATTTTCAGCAAATTAATGCTAGTGGGAACGTCTGCTGTCGCAGTGATGGCTCAAGCACAGAATTTAACAATGGAAGTTTGGAAAAGTCCTACTTGTGGTTGCTGCAATGAATGGATTCGTTATATGGAAAAGAATGGTTTTGCAGTCAAAGTGCATGAAACTGGCAATAACCAACAACATCAATTATTTGGTATTAAAGACGACTATGTTTCTTGCCATACCGCAGTAGTCGATGGTTATGTGATTGAAGGACATGTTCCTGCTGAAGACGTAAAACGTTTATTAGCCGAAAAACCAGATGCAATTGGACTTTCTGCACCAGGAATGCCAGTGGGTTCACCAGGTATGGATGGCCCAACTTATCAAGGTCGTAAAGATGCTTATGATGTGCTGTTGTTACAAAAGAATGGCGAAAGTATTGTGTTTAGTTCACATAATCAATAGGAGTTGGTTTAATGAAACGTCGTGATTTATTACGTTATGGTGTTGGTTTAAGTTTAGCAAGTTCTTCATTCTATGCATTAGCTAATATGATGAGCAGTCATTCCGCACATCAAACAATGATGGCAATGCACAATAATACGTTAGCATTGATGCCATTTGATCAACTTCCTCAAGGGCAATCTTTGCAAACTGCTCTGCCAAAGTTAGCTAATCTTTCCACTCAAGCTAATGTGTTTAAAGCGAAGCTAGTTGCTGCACCGATTAAATTACGTTTTGCAGAAGGAAAAGAGACGGAATTTTGGGCATATAATGGGCAATTACCAGGGCCACAAATTGAAGTATTTGAGGGAGATAGTGTCGAAATTGAATTTACCAATCATTTAACACAACCGACAACGATTCATTGGCATGGTCTAGATGTTCCGTCTGAAGCTGACGGTAATCCACAAGATCCGGTTGCACCAAATAGCAGCAAGATCTATCGCTTTACTATTCCAGAAGGGAGTGCTGGAACTTATTGGTATCATCCACACCCACATGGCTATGTAGCAGAACAAGTCTATAAAGGATTAGCAGGAACTTTAGTAGTAAAAGCAAAAAATGATCCATTAGCAGATTTACCAGAACAACATTGGGTTATTTCTGATTTACGTTTAGCCGCAGACGGTTCTATTCCAGCCAATAATATGAGCGACTGGATGAATGGTCGTGAAGGCGAAATCGTACTGATTAATGGTCAATATCAACCAAAAATCCAAGTAAAAGGCCAACAACGTATCCGTATTTGGAACGCAACCAGTGCACGTTATTTGCGCTTAAAGGTAGCTGGAGTGCAATGGATTGTTGTCGGTACTGAAGGCGGATTATTAGAACAACCATTATCGCCACAAGATGAACTCTTTTTGGCACCAGCAGAACGTATCGAAGTTGTGATGGTAGGCAAAACACAAGGTACTGCAGTATTACAAAGTCTGTACTATGAACGGCACAAAATGATGGTACAGGAAACCGCAATAGATTCAACCTTGGCTCAAATTGTAGTTAATGCAGAACAACCAACTTTACCTAAGCAATTACGTACCTTCTCAACCAAAGAAGAGGCAAAAGTTACTCGACAAATTCGCTTTAGTGAGCAGATGATGAACCATAATGGAATGTCATCTCAAGATCATCAACAAATGATGGCGCAACATCATTCCACACATCAGCAAGCGATGACAGATAACCCAGTACCGACAATGATGGAAGGTATGTTCTTAATTAATAACAAATCATTTGATATGTCGAGAATAGATTTTGTTGGTAAAGTCAATGAAGTAGAACAGTGGGAAATCTTTAACGAAAGCCATATGGATCACCCATTCCATCTACATGGAACACAATTTGAAGTTATCCAAACGACATTAAATGGTAAAACACATCCAGCACCATATCGAGCTTTAAAAGATGTGGTCAATCTTCGCCCTTATGAAAAAGTGGTAATACGTTTTAAACAACATCATACAGGGTTAAAAATGTTCCATTGCCATATTCTGGAACATGAGAATTTGGGAATGATGGGACAATTTAAGGTGGAATAACAATCCTTCAATCCAAGTTGCCAACTCTGATTGTAGTTTCGCCAAACAACAAAAAAGGATGCACTTGACAACATAAATCCTCTTCAATTTTGAAGAGGATTTATACATTTTAACTTATTGATATTCTTAAATAATTAGTTAAAAGTAAATGATATTTTACGATTATATCCTATTCACTTTTTAATGCTTCATAAGCATCAAGCACTCTCGCTGAATACACCACTGCTGCGCCTGCATTCATCGCAATTGCAACATTTAATGCAGCGGCAATCTCTTCTTGGGTACAACCTGCTTTAATCGCTGCATCAGTATGTACATCAATACAACCATCACAGCGAGTTGTCACTGCACAAGCCAACGCAATCAACTCTTTAGTTTTCGGATCTAATACGCTCTCTGCTTTACTTAAAGTTTGATAGCCTTTAATAGTATCTGGTGATAATTTACCCAAAATACCCAAACGTCCCATTAATTGAGTACGATATTTTTTCCAATCTAACATAGCGATTCTCCTTAATGAATTAACACATTGCTTATTTAATGTTGGCTATTCTGCGCCTTTCTTATAAGACTATAAAGATGTTAGAATCGCAAAAAATAACGTTATCATCTCACTATAATCATTATGGATAGTATCGATCGCTTTTTAGAACTTCTCGATGTTAAAACAACCATTGATGTCTTTTGCAGTTTTAAATCACCCTATTTAATGGAACATAATCAAGCTGCACCAGGGACAGCCTATTTTCATCTCTTATTGAAAGGGAGTTGCCAAATGCGTTCAGCGACCGAAACTTATCATTTAAAAGCAGGCGATTTTTGTTTGTGGACACAAGGCGGAGTACATAAAATTGGTGATCGTCCTTCCAATCAACCATTACAAATAGAACAACAAAACGGTATTTTATATCGACACAATTGTTCCGATGATCCTTCATTACAAATGCTCTGTGGCCATTATCAAGCAGGCAATAATGCTGCCGCAGGTCTATTAACTTTATTGCCAGAACCTTTAATCGTTTCTCTTGGCGATCTACCCCAACTACAAGCCGTTTCCACTTTAATTTACCAAGAGGCGACTTCTCGCCATCTAGGTAGTGCCACTGTGATCAAATCATTATGTGAATTATTGTTATTGTTTGCTTTACGTCACCAAAGCATATTACCGAACCAACAAAATCTTATTGGTTTATTTGCCGATCCTGCATTAAGTAAAGTTATTACCAAAATTTTGCAAGATTTTTCGATTTCTTATACTACGCAACAATTAGCCGATATGGCTTATATGTCACGAGCCACTTTTGCCCGCAAATTTAATCAAGCAACAGGTATGGGCATTCAAACTTTTATTCGTATGCTCAAAATGTCTATGGCAGCAAAAATGCTACAACAATCCACTATGCCGCTTAGCCAAATCATCACAACCTTAGGTTATCAATCCGAAACGGCCTTTATTGACAGTTTTAAAGCGCAATTTGCCACCACACCAGCGCGTTATCGGCGTCAGTTAGAAAAAAATGCATAAATTGTTAAATATTTGCTATTGATCTTTATGATAAAAAACGAAATGATACCTGCTATAACTATTTGTTGATTGAAACATCTACCTAATGACGAATATAGGAGCACGCAAAAATGTTCAAATTATCGCCAACAATTAAACGTATTCTGGCTGCATTATTTATCACTACTTTAGTGGCTAGCTGTGCCGATACCCGTTCTATCAATCAATCCTCTGCACAACAATATCGCCAAGCAATTAGTGCTGAAAAAAGCAAAGGAACCCTTGATACTTCATCAATGACCGCACAACGTGTTCACCGTATTTTTAACAAAATGGTACCGTACGCACGTCAATATAATAAAACTGGCGTGCCATTTGATTGGGAAATTTCGGTTATTAAGTCCAATGAAATCAACGCATGGGCAATGCCGGGTGGAAAAATGGTGTTTTATACCGGTCTAGTTAATAAATTAAATTTAACCGATGATGAAATTGCAGTGGTGATGGGGCACGAAATGGCTCACGCGTTACTTGAACATGGTAAAAGTCAAGCTAATCGCCAAACTGCTGTTTCAATAGCTGCTACTATCGCTATGGGAGCGTTAGCTTCACAAGGTGTTAGTGTAGGCGCTTCACAAGATTTAGTAGGCAGTGTTGCCGATCTTGGCATTATGAAACCTTTCTCACGCAGCGCTGAAAGCGAAGCTGATGAGGTTGGTTTAATGTTAAGTGCACAATCTGGATTTAATCCTCAAGCGGCACCAAATCTATGGGACAAAATGCAAAAAATGAGTGGTGGCGGATCAATCCCAGCAATTTTCTCTACTCACCCAAGCGACCAAGCTCGTAAAGAAAATTTAGAACGCTTAATGCCAAAAGCAATGGAGCTTTATAACGCTGCCAAAAACAAAAGATCATAATCAATAATCATTAGGAAAAAATATGCAAAAACAACGTCTTACCATACCTGGTATCATTATCGGTTGTGTGGTGTTTGGATTAGGGAGTTTAATTGTTGCGCACGTGCCAGTTGGCGCCTATGCTATCGCTTTTTGGCGATTATTAATTGCATCAGTTATCTTTTTTCTGCTCGCTAAATGTTTTAAACAACACTTGCCGAAATCGAAAAAAGCGATCGGTTTCGCATTAACTTCAGGTATTTTCTTGGCGTTTGATTTAGCTTTTTGGCACGAAAGTGTTTATGCGGTGGGCCCTGGAATTTCTACCTTACTTAACAGTTTGCAAATTTTTTTCCTATCGGCAATTAGTTTTTTCTATTTCAAAGAAAAACTCTCTATTATGCAGCTGATCAGTTTACTACTGGCCATTATTGGAGTTTATTTTATTACTGGTAGCGAATTTGCTTATAACGAAAATGCTTTATGGGGCTTTACCACTGGCATTATTTCAAGTCTATTATTAGCATTATCAATGGTCTTTATTCGTAAAACACACGAAGTTGAGCCAACCCCGATTTTCCCGATGATGTTGCTGATCAGTCTTGGTGGCGCAGCTATCCTTATTCTGCCGTCGCTACTCTTTAACGCCGATAATCTTTATCCAACCAATGCCCTAGATTGGCTCTGGATTTTTGTTTATGGCGCAGTAATGCAGTGTTTCGCTTGGGGAATGATCGCCTATTGTGTACCGTTACTATCGCTTGCACTAACAGGTTTATTACTGCTTTCAGAACCGATCGCTGCATTAGTTATCGACTACTCGATTTTAGATAAACCAATTAATTTAATCCAGTGGGGCGGTGCTGCCGTTACTATGTTTGCCATCTATCTTGGTTCTGTTTCCTCACAACCAAGAAAGGCAAAAATTCGCCGAGTTAAACAACATCATTAACCCTTTCTACACTAGATGTTATGACAACAATAACATCTAGTGTTTTCAATTACTCTTTCAATAACTTCAATCCATCACTAGCCCCTTTTATTAAAGACTGTGTAGGTAAGCCGCCTTGATTTGCCCATTTCTCATTTGAACGGACTAATTTACGATAATTTTGTGGTGAAAAGCCCGTCATCTTTTGGAAGTTATCATAGAAACGACTAATCGAATTGAAACCAACAGTTAATGAAATATCTAGCATGGTTTTATCTGTCTCACTTAACAAGGCTTTAGCGTGATTGATCTTCATCATCGTAATATATTGCTTAATCGTTAGCTGCATTACACTTTGGAAAAGCCCCATCGCATAATTAGTATTCAAACCTACTGCATTGGCAACATCAGCAACTGTTAATGGTTCACTATGATGATAGGCAATATGATCTAGCATTAAACTCACATAATGTTGGGTATGACGAGATGATTTAATATATTGGTTTAAATGATAAACGTTTTCTAATAATAGTTGCCAACCATCAATACTTAGTCGCTTAATCATTAATTGAATCTCATCATAAACAATTTGCTGTAAACTTGAGTTATCCGATTTAAGCTCTTTTTCCCAACGCTGGATTTCAAATAGACTAACTAAACCCACATTTTTAGACTGAATAACAATCCCATGCGTTAACTGATTAATTAATTTTTGCGGTAAATGCCATGAAAGAAATAAATGAACAGGAATATCCAATACTGCCATCGCATGACATTCTGCACATTCAACAACTCTATGCGGTACTGATGCCCAAAACAAAGCAATATGCCCTGCATTAATTACCACATTACAGCCATTAAAGATATATTCTACATCGCTATCAAAAGGAATATTGATTTCCATATGTCCATGCCAATGATAACCATCCATCACACCCGGCGGTTGCTGTAATGTCACATTTAAAGGATGTTGATCAGAATACAGTGATAATGGGCTAATCCCTTTGCTACCGTAATCTATCAAATCTTCTTTATGAGTTTGCGCTTTCTTATTCTCTTTAGGCATTATTTTTCCTTTGATACTAGTAATTTCTGTCACCAAAAATCGCATTTTTCTACAAAGAATTCCCAAAAACTCAGATTGTGTTATCACGATCGGCAAAACTGAGTTTTCAGGAATTTTATCAAAAAATATGAAACGCATCTTTGATCTGGCTTATGCCATCATACTGTCCAACAACTCATCCACTTAATCTAAATTTAACTTTAGGAGTAAGACTATGAATTCCCCAAAAATTACCTTTATCGGCGCTGGCTCTACTGTATTTGTGAAAAATATTCTAGGTGATGTATTCCATAAACCTGCACTAAAACACGCTCGTATTGCCTTAATGGATATTGATGAAACCCGCCTTGCAGAATCTCATTTTGTCATCGAGAAATTGATGAAATCCGTTGGAGCCAACGGCACTATCGAATGCTATACCAACCAGAAAGAAGCATTACGTGATGCAGATTTCGTGGTAGTCGCATTCCAAATTGGTGGATACGAACCTTGTACAGTAACCGATTTTGAAATCTGTAAAAAATATGGTTTGGAACAAACCATCGCTGACACTTTGGGTGTGGGCGGTATTATGCGTGCATTACGTACGATTCCGCATCTCTGGAAAATTTGTGATGATATGTTAGAAGTCTGTCCAAATGCCACAATGTTGAACTATGTTAATCCAATGGCAATGAATACTTGGGCAATGTTTGAAAAATATCCACAAATAAAACAAGTAGGACTTTGCCATTCTGTACAAGGTACAGCTGAAGAATTGGTTCGAGATCTCGATATTGATCATCATGATTTACGTTATGTCTGTGCTGGTATCAACCATATGGCTTTCTATCTCAATCTTGAGAAAAAATTACCTGATGGTACATACACCAGCATTTATCCAGATTTATTAAAAGCTTATGAAAATGGTTCTGCCCCAAAACCAAGACCAGACAATGCACGTTGCAAAAACATTGTACGTTATGAAATGTTGAAAAAATTAGGCTATTTCGTTACTGAATCCTCCGAACACTTTGCAGAATATACACCTTATTTTATCAAGCCAAATCGTCCTGATTTAATTGAACGTTATCAAGTACCGCTTGATGAATATCCAAAACGCTGTGTTGAACAAATTGCAAAATGGAAACAAGATCTCGAGGAGTATCAAAAAGCAGAAAGCATTTGCGTTCCTGAATCAAGAGAATATGCAAGTACTATCATTAATTCAATTTGGACAGGCGTACCGAGTGTTATCTATGGTAATGTGCAAAATAAAGGCTTAATTGATAATCTTCCTCAAGGCTGTTGTGTCGAAGTTGCTTGTCTTGTTGACGCAAACGGTATCACTCCAACAAAAGTTGGCGCTATTCCAAATCATTTGGCAGCTTTAATGCAAACCAATATTAATGTTCAACGTTTAACAACTGAAGCTCTTCTTACTGAAAATAGAGATCGTATTTACCATGCCGCTATGTTAGATCCACATACTGCTGCGGTACTCGGCCTTGAAGAAATTTATAGCTTAGTTGATGAATTACTACTTGCTCACAAAGATTGGTTACCAGAATGGATTAATCGCCAATAACAATTTAACCACATAGCAAACATAGCTATGTGGTTTTCTACATTACCACAATAGGAGCAACTTATGAGCTTATCTATGAAGACAAAAATCAGTTTTGGTCTTGGTGCATACGGTAAAGATTTCGCTATCGTCATTGTCTATATGTACCTTATGTATTATTACACTGATGTAATCGGGGTTTCAGCAGCTGTGGTAGGAACCATTTTTATGGTGGCAAGAATTTGGGATGCCGTAAATGATCCCATTATGGGATGGATCGTTAATAATACTCGTACTCGATGGGGAAAATTTAAACCTTGGATTTTTATTGGTACCATTTTAAATTCGATTGTCCTATTTTCATTATTCTGTGCCGACTATTTCAGTGGTACTGCATTAGTTGTTTATATTGCGGTAACCTACATTTTATGGGGAATGACTTACACATTAATGGACATTCCTTTCTGGTCACTTACTCCTACACTAACCTTAGATCAACGTGAACGGGAACAATTAGTACCCTATCCTCGTTTCTTCGCTAGTTTAGCTGGTTTTGTCACCGCAGGTGTTTGTTTACCATTCGTAGATTATGTTGGCGGTGCCGATAAAAGTTTTGGTTTCAGAATGTTTACGCTAGTTATCATTGCCTTTTTCGTTGCTTCCACCATTATTACGTTGGTCAATGTAAAAGAAAAATATTCGTCTGATAATTTAGCGAATAACGAACCTGTAGAACGCTTACCACTAAAGAAATTGGTATTACTAATTCCTAAAAATGATCAACTTTCTAGCCTATTAGTGATGGCATTATGTTACAACATTGCCAGCAATATTATTTCCACCTTTGCCATTTACTATTTTACTTATGTTGTCGGCGATAAAGATTTATTCCCATACTATATGTCTTATGCTGGTATTGCTAATCTTGCTGTCATTGTAGTGTTTTCAAAATTAGCCAAATTACTCTCTCGTAGAATTCTTTGGGTTACTGCTTCTATTGCGCCGATCTTAAGCTGCTGTTGCTTAGCTTATGCTGGCATATTCGATGCTAAAAATATTTTGTTGATTATTATCGCAGGTATTTTGATGAACATTGGCAGCGCATTATTTTGGACATTACAAGTAATTATGGTTGCGGATACCGTCGATTATGGTGAATACAAATTAGGCATTCGTTCAGAAAGTATCGCTTATTCTGTACAAACTATGGTTGTCAAAGCTGGTTCTGCCGTATCTGCATTTCTCATCGGTGTTTTACTGACTGCTATTAATTACGTTCCTAATGTTGAACAAAGCGAAAGTACTCTTTTTTATATGAAAGTGATTATGATCGCCTTACCGATTATCTTCTATGGCATTAAATTATTTGTGTATTTCCGTTATTACAAATTACATGGCGACCTACTCGCAAAAGTAAATATTCGTTTGCTAGATAAATATCGTAAAACAGACGTAGTTATTTAGAAATTGATTAGAGGCTATTGGTAATATTCAAATAGCCTCGCCAGGAGTGATTTATGTATGATTTCATTGGCATAATTGCAGCATTTCTTACAACAACAGCCTTTATACCACAAGTTATTAAAGTGCTTAAAACCAAAGAAACAAATGCTATCTCAAGCGGTATGTATGCTATGCAAGTTACCGGACTTGCCTTATGGTTAATTTATGGCTTATGTATTCAAAATATTCCTGTCATTTTAGCCAATATGGTATCGCTCGTTTTATCGTTTACCATTTTGTTTTGCAAAATTAAATTTACACCTAAAATGACACCTCTAATAAAAGAATAACTATTTAAGGCGGAACGTTTCCCCGAGGAGCAATAAGTTAACAACTAATATGATTATCTTCCATACCACTTAAATATTCATATTTTGGAATAAACTTAAGTTATCTGGGATTAAAAATACCGTTTCGCCTACCTTAAATTGTTCCGCCTGTAATTTATCTTTAGTGAGTAAAACTTCTATTGGTTGTTCACTTTGTGGGCTAATAATCTCAATCCGCACTAAGAAACTGATTGAATAAATATGAGAAATTTCACCTTTCGCTAACGCATTTTCCGCTTGGCGCGAAATTGTTAGATCATATGGACGAACATAGGCGGTAGTTTCACCCGCTTGTTTAATGGTACGATTTTTTGGTGCAAGGCGATACGCAAAATCCCCTACCACAAAATTCTCATCATCTAAAATGCCATGAAAGACATTACTATCGCCAACAAAGGCGTTTACAAATTGGCTTCGCGGTGCGTGATAAATATTTTCCGGTTGATCCACTTGCTCAATTTTTCCTTGATTCATCACCACAATACGATCAGCCACTTCCAGCGCTTCTTCTTGATCGTGCGTTACAAAAATACTGGTGATATTTAATTCCTTTTGTAATTGTGCTAACCAACGGCGTAAGGTTTTCCGCACTTGAGCATCCAATGCAGAAAAAGGCTCATCTAATAACAATACTTCAGGTTTAACAGCCAATGCACGCGCCAAAGCCACACGCTGTCGCTGGCCACCTGATAAGCGATCAGGATAGCTTTGTGCAAACTTTTCTAGTTGCACTAAACGTAATAACTCCATTACCCGTTGTTCAATTTCTGCATTAGATAATCTTGTTTTTCGTGTCTGAATACGTAACCCGAATGCAACATTCTCAAAAATAGTTAAATGACGGAATAAGACATAATGTTGAAAGACAAAACCCACTTTGCGCTCTTTTGCACTTAAATGGCTAACTTCTCTCCCTGAGAAAATAATTTTCCCCGTATCCGCAAAATCCAAACCAGCAATAATGCGTAATAAAGTTGTTTTTCCGCAACCACTTGGCCCTAACAAAGCAGTAAATTCTCCTTCAGGAAAGGCTAAATTAATATTGGATAACGCGTTAAATTGTCCAAATGTTTTATTTAAATTCTCAATCTGAATTGTCATAACAGCCTCTTATCTACTTTGATTCAGAATTAATGTTTTACGTTTTTGCCAATAGACAATGCCATGCTGCGCTAATAGCGTCATCAACGCTATGGCAGCTAACAGAGAAGCACAAGCAAATGCCGCAGTGAATTGATATTCGTTATAAAGAATCTCAATATGCAATGGGATAGTGTTAGTAAGATTTCGAATATTGCCTGATACCACACTTACCGCACCGAACTCTCCTAAAGCACGCGCATTAGCTAAAATAGCGCCATATAACAATGCCCATTTAATTTTTGGTAAGGTAATGCGAAAAAAGATGGTTAATGCCGATGCCCCTAAAGTTAGACCAGCTTGTTCCTCTTGATTTCCTAATGTTTTCATCGTTGGTAATAACGATTTCACGATTAAGGGGAACGTAACAAAAAGCGTTGTCAAAATAATGCTAGGTAAAGCAAAAATAACTTCTATACCTTGTTGATCTAGCCAGCCGCCAAATAAACCATTCACACCAAATAACAACACAAACATTAATCCAGCTACTACTGGCGAAATCGCTAACGGGAGATCAATAAAAGAAATTAGTAATGCTTTGCCTTTGAAGTCAAAATTTGCCAATAACCAGGCCATCATCAAGCCAAAGAATAAATTTATCGGTAATACGATTGCAATCACCGTCAAACTTAAAAAAATCGCGTGACGTGCTTCTACTTGACTCAATGATTGAATAAATACATGCCAACCCGCTTGTAATCCATAATAAAAGATACTGCATAATGGCAAAATTAAGACGATAGCTAAAAAAGCAAGACTAATAAAAATTGCAAGATAACGTGGCCAATTAATAGATTTACTTTGCATATTAACCTCTATTTACTCACAAAGAATCGATTAAGATAGTTCTGCCAAAGATTAAACAATAACAACACAGCAAAAGATAAAACGAGCATCACAAAGGCCACTGCTGCCGCACCTTTAACATCATAAATATCTAATTTTGACATAATCATCAGTGGAGCAATTTCCGACACTAATGGAATATTGCCAGCAATAAAAATCACTGAACCATATTCACCTAAGGCTCGTGCAAACCCCATACCTGCGCCGTTGACAATTGCTGGATATAACGTTGGTAAAATCACCTTTCTTACTGTCAGCCAACGATTTGCGCCTAAAATATCTGCGGCTTCTTCTAAAGCTCGTTCTTGCGTTGCTAATACGGGTTGTACCGCACGTACAATAAATGGAAAACTCACAAAAACTAACGCAATAGCAATACCAATCGGTGTAAAAGCAATCTGCCAACCAATTTGTGCAAACCATTGACCAATCAAACCATTAGGCGCATATAAAGTTGCCAATACAATACCCGCTACTGCCGTCGGCAACGCAAAAGGTAAATCAATCAGAGCGTTAATTAGGGCTTTTCCGGGAAAGGAGTAACGAACTAAAACCCAAGCAATTAATGTGCCAAAGACTAAATTGACCAATGTGGCAATTAATGCCATTTGAAAAGATAAGAGAATGGAAGCAATCACTCGCTGACTAAAAATAATTTGCCAAAATGAATGCCATTCCAATTGTAATACCGTTAGCAATAACATAGTCAAAGGCAGCAGCACCATACTGCCAACCCAGACAAAACTTACGGTAAAACTGGTTTTAAATCCCCCTAATACTGCAGGCGCATTCAAAATTTTCATAAACAATTACTTTCACTCTTATCAACAGCTAAATTAATGGTTAATCAATATGAACGAGCCATGCACGATAAGCAAAGAACAAAAAATTAATTAATATGCCATTTTGCAATAAGGTGAATAATAAATAACCCCTCTTTAAGAAGATAAAGAGGGATCAGACTGCTGACAAACCTAAATTTTGTCAAAAATTTCTATAAAATCGTTTTGGGTTCCCTCTCACTCTTGCCCGAATGTAAATAAGATTTTCAGACAAAAAAAGCTGTCAATTTTTCGAGCTGGCGAGAAAAATCTCTTTTTTTGTCGCCCGGAAAATCTTATTGGAATGAGGATTAGTAAGAGTGCGAGGGGGTGCTTTCTTTTGCTTCGTTTTCTTTGCACAAGCAATGACAAAAAGCGTTAGCTTTTTGAACGTTGCTTGCAACGACCCGTAGGGTGAGCAAGTGAACAAAGTTCACTTGCGAATAAAATGAAGTCGCCCTTTAGGGCGAAACCTAAATTTTAGATAAGAAATAATTTAGCTAAAAGTTCTATAATTGACTTTGTCAATAAACTGCCCCCTCTTTAAGAAGATAAAGAGGGGTTAAAACTATATACTTGTTTAAAACCAGACAAGCTGATTACACTGCCGCTAACATTCCACCATCAACAAACAACAGATGGCCATTGACGAAATCAGATGCCTTAGAAGCAAGGAATACCGCAGAACCAATTAATTCATCAGGATTGCCCCAACGATTCGCTGGCGTTCTTTGGCATAACCATTGCGTAAATTGTTGATTATCCACTAACGGTTGCGTTAGTTCTGTTTTGAAATAACCTGGTGCAATACCATTTACCTGAATGTTATAGCGAGCAAGTTCTACGCAAGCACCGCGTGTAATCATCTTCACTGCACCTTTAGATGCTGTATACGGCGTGATCGTATCTCGCCCTAATTCACTCTGCATCGAGCCAATATTGATAATTTTACCTGCTCGACGTTGCACCATATATTTGCCTACAGCTTGTATCATTAAGAACACTGCTTTCTGGTTAGTATTGATAATGTCATCCCAATCTTGTTCTGGAAATTCCAATATTGGGTGGCGACGTTGAATGCCTGCGTTATTGACTAAAATATCAATCGGACCAATTTCTTGCTCAATCAATGCGATATTCTTTTCAATTTCCTCTTTATTAGTTACATCAAAAGGAACCGCATGAGCCTTAAAACCTTTTTGTTTTAGTTCTTCTGCTACAGCTAATGCTTTTTCACAATTAGTACCATTAATGATGACTTCTGCTCCATATTCAGCCAAGCCATTCGCAAGAAGTAAGCCAATACCACGAGTTGAACCGGTAATTAATGCTCTTTTTCCTTGTAAATCAAAAAGATCTTTCATAATTATTCCTCAAATGTAAGTTGTACTTTAATCGCAGTGCTTTTATCTCCGGTTGTTTGTAACGCCTTTTCTGCTTCTTGATATGGGAATTCATGCGAGAGTAACGGTAACGGGTTAATTAATCCTTGCTCTAACCAACGCACTGCCACTTCGAATTCACTGGTAAAACGGAAAGCACCACGATAAGTAATCTCTTTTGCTAAGAATTTCGTAACTGGGATAGGGACATCACCTTTTGCCATACCAATTTGAATAATAGTGCCGCCAGCTGAAGTTGCATCAATTGCAAAATTGATCGCACTATGTGCACCGGAAGCTTCAAAAGTGACATCAAAATAACCTTTATCTTGGAAATAATGTTCATGGTTATCTAATGGGTTAATGGTTGAAGTCGCTCCCATTTTTACAGCACTTTCACGACAAGAAGCTTGAATATCTGCAGCAACAATTTCTACTGCACCAGCTTGTCTGCATGCTGCCACTACTAAAGAACCAATCGGGCCACACCCTGTTACCAATACTTTTTTACCAACTAATGAGCCAGCTTGATTGACCGCATGAATTGCTACTGCTAACGGTTCAGCAAACACCATGACTTTACTTGGTACTTTATCGTCATAAGGGATAACTTGATCTTTTCTTACAGCAACATATTCAGCAAAACCACCATCAACATGCGGATTTAACATTGCACTACCAAAGAAACGCATATTTAAACATTGGTTCGATTTACCACTAAGACAATATTTACATTGCAAGCATGGCTTACTTGGATCAACTGCAACCGATTGTTTATTTTCAGGTAAAAAACCAACCACCTCGTGTCCTAAAATCATCGGATGCTGTAAACTGAAATTGCCTATTCCACCTTCATTATAATAGTGAATATCTGAACCACAAATTCCACCTCTAACAATTTTAACAATAATATCATTAGGATAAATTGTTTTTACTTCTGTTTCTGTTAATTGAATTTGATGTGCACCAGAAACCTTAATACATTTTGCTTGAATATGTTGCGTCATTTCATACCTCACTTTATACTTTATGCAACCGCTTGCAATTAAAATAATAATTTTATAATTAACTTGCAACTACTTTTTGTACAAACTGTGATCGATTTCTAAAATTGAATAATTAAGCTAGAATGCCTAATTAATTTAACTTAATGATTTTTGAGCTATTTTTATGAAAAAACGCGCCACTATTGATGATATTGCAAAGGAACTGGGGGTAAATAAATCTACAGTCTCTCGCGCTATTAATAATCCTAATTTGGTTTCTGCGGAAATGCGGGAAAAAGTTGCGAAGATATGTAAGAAAATGAATTACATACCAAATAGTATTGCAAAATCGCTTGCTTCCTCATCAACGAACTCCATCGTTTTATTAATTCCTTCTTTTAGCAATGATGTGTTTAATGATGTTATTGATGGCGTTAAAACAGTTTGCGATCAGCAAAACTACAATTTGTTAATTAGTGATTTCTCTTATACACCGCTAGAAGAACAACGCATTATTGAAAAATATCTGCAACAAAATGTAGATGGTTTTATTCTGACCGAAACATTACATACTCAACAAACGATTGATTTATTAAATGGTGCCAACATCCCTGCCGTAGAATTGATGAATATTGATGCGAATCCGCACTTTCTCGCCAATATCGGTATTAATCAGTATGCTGCTGCAGAACAGCTTATGCGTTTTTTAATACAAGAGAAACAACGCAAAAATATTGTGCTTTGTTCTGCTTGGCTAGATAGCCGGGCGTTATTAAGAAGAAATGCGTGGGAAGATGTGCTCACTGCCCATCAATTATCCACTGATCGTCATTACAAAATGACTACTAAAACCTCTATCAGCGCAGGGGCGGAAGCATTAATCGAGATTCTCTTCCGTTGGCCGGAAACAGATGCTATTTTCTGCGTTAATGATGACATTGCGGCAGGCGCTATTTTGGAATGCTCTCGTCGCGGTATCAAAGTTGGCAAAGAACTTGATATTGTGGGATTTAATGATCTGGATTTTGCTAAAGTACTCAACCCTAGCTTAACTACCATCGCAACGCCGCGTTTTGAAATAGGTCAGTTAGGCGCACAAACATTACTCCAATTTCTAGCAGGACAACCATTAACACAACGAATTATTGAACTGCCATTTAAGTTTATGCGTAGGCAAAGTGCTTAAAAAAGAGGCAGCTTAATGAGCTGCCTCCAATTCGATTTATTTAGAATGCAAAACGGAAATTTAAATCTACTTGTTGTCCTAAATATTTTTTACCCACATTAGCATTGTAACGTAATGTTACCGCACTAAATGGTGTAATGGTATATTCAGTACGCACACCAAAAATACCTTGTACTCGTTGTTTATCTAAGCCTTGAACAACAAATGTTTCTGATGGTGTAGCAGTAAATGATGCTTTAATTGATTGATTCACTTTTAATGTTTCAACCTCAGCTGCTAATGTACTACCAACTTTCCAACGCTCACCAACAATCATTTCAGCATCAATACCGCTTTGTAAAGTCAATGATTGATCCGTGTCAGCTTTCACTTTCAAACTTGTAACCGCACCTGTTTCTTGGTAAGCATCTGTTTTAACAACATTATAATTCGCACGGAAGAATGGTGTGATCAAATAATCATCATTACCTTGATAGTAACGAACTCCAATAGACGCATAACCTAGATTAGCTCCATACTTAGCCTTAGCGACTTGATTAAATACGGTTTGATCTCGTTTAGCACTAACTGAACTATGCCCATAACCTAATTGTGTTTCTAACGCTACATTTGGCATAAAGAACCAATCACTATATAGTCCACCTTGCCACGTTTCAGCAGTAAGTGATTGCTGTTGTGTGGAATCTATCGTGTGTGATGAAGTTCGAATATAGCCTAATACTGCACCGATATTAAAATCTTTAGTAACACGCTTACTTCCGCCTAAAATAAAGCCTCGATTATCAGTTTTATATCCAGCAATACCATTATCAGCATTATGCTTATTCCAATTACTGATAAATTTACCCCAAACATAATGATCGCGGTAATTATCTTGTGGTACCCAAGTATTCAATGAAGCTGTAGTAACTGGAGGGTTAATGATACCTGTTGCACCCGACAAGACATTAGACATCATAAAGCGACTCGCTCCTGTAATAAGCCCACTTACATTGCTATTAATTGCTGGAACAGCATCAGATACAGCAGTGATAATTTGTTGATTATTTTGTAATCCTCCCAAAGCTTTCGCTAACTCTACGGCCGCAGTATCACCATTAACAGCATTATTAATCACCACATCCATTGCTCTAGCAACGGCTCTTGTTGCGCTATTGTTTATTATAGGATCTACTATTGCATTAACCTGTTTTCTTGGCTCATTTTGTGTAGATACAGGAGCTATATCATTTTTGTTTGACACTTTCGTATCTGGTGTTTCTTGCTTTGATATTGAGTCATTATTAGCTTGTTCATTAGTTGGAGCTGTTTCTGATTCATCTATATCCTTACCAGTAACAATATCTTCAACTTTCTTCACTTGTTTGATACGTAAATTTATCGCTAATGTTGCTGCTTGAATATCATCAATATCTACTTGATTACCCTCTTTATCACGACCTTGATGATATTCTTCAAAAGCAAAAATCGCACTCGTATCTTCAATGCTAGCAAAATTGCCCTTTAATGAATAACTATCTGCAATACGGGGATCGCGATCATAACCATCACAATTTTGTCCCGCAGTAGCCATATCACCACATTGGTAAATCGTGCGTTTTACACCAATCACATCTTTAATCACCCAATTTTCTTTTTCCACAGTGGCTTTATCCAATAAAGACGAATCAACAACCAAATTAGCACCGTCTACATTAAGATTAGCATTTTCCACCTCCAACGCCCCATAGGCTTCTTGAGAGCGAATACCAACTTTTAATGTCTTGCCTGCTAGGCTCACCACAGGTTGCTCTGCATTATCTGGATGCAAAGAGGTCGCCATACTATTAGGAGCTTGATAGACAAGCTTGTTATGTAGCTCCATATAAGACGGTAATTCCATCTTATTTGCCATAATACGGCTAGGCTGATTAACGAGCAAACGCTCTACGCCAGATACGGTGTAGTCAACTACAATCGGAGAGGCGGTTGGTGCAGTGACTTTTTCACCTAATACCAATTCATCCTCACCCTCACCTAAGTCTAGGGTATGCTCAGTGACGTTAATACGGACAGACTCATCACCCACCACGAACTTATCGTTACCACCATTAAGGTGTACATCGCCATTGATGGTACTGCCGTTGCGTAGAATCACCGTATTAGCAGCGTCATCACCGAGGATGGCGTTAGGGGTATAAAACTCCGTAGCCGACTTTCTTACCGCAAAACCATTGGTATTGATAACGGTATTATCTAGGGTTAATGCACTCGCACCTTGTAAATCCACCGCAGTAACTAGACCGTTCACAACGCTATTAGTTAAGCTTAAGTCTTTAGTCACAACAGCTGCACCACTAGCAGCCCCCACACCATTAATAATATGGTGGTCTAACGCATCTGCTGCTACGGTGTAGCTACTGTCCTTACCCGTTACTTTACCGTTGACCACAGTGTATGTCACTTGATTGCCCTGACCGTCATCAATGCTGACCTCACCACCAGTACCTGCGACGATACGACTAATAACACCTGCATCAGCATTGCGCACTGCGCTAGAGTACTTACTTGCTTTAGTAATTCCCTCTTTTAAATACACCAATGTCCCTAGGTTATTCACAGGATCTTGCGAAGCATTAAAGTACTGATATTGCTGATATTTGCCATTAGAATTGCTACCATTAGCCTGATAATTCGCAGCAATTAAGGTACCTGCCATTACCCCGTAGTTATTGATAGCTTTTTTATAGCCTGACAGATAATCAGGCTCCCAAGAGCTATATGCTGTAGAAATCTCTGATTTCGCCAATAACGCCGCATGGTTACCCGAAATAATACCAAGGTTATTCACCGCTGCCGTAAATTCACGATCGGCTGCAATACCAATACCTGTCGCAAGGAAATCTACTCGGGCATAATTCGTCCCTTGGAAACCATGATACATCTCGCTATAGCCACTAATCACACCCTTATTGAAAATATCACCCATGCTGTAGGTATCGCCGTTTTGGCTGCTACTGATACGATTAGCAAAGAAAGAGAGACCATTACCACTGGCTTTAATGGTAGAAATAGCGTCGGCAGTGTCTCCATTTGCATTGGCACACTCCGCAGCAGTCCAGCATGGACCACTACTACCTCCCACGCTCTTAGGTAACACCTCGGGTTGATTATAGCTACCAAAAGTCTTTTCATCCGTAATCAACAATTTCACTTCTTCCAAAGCAGGCTGACCATTCTTAGCCACACCTTGTCCCGCTTTGGCACGTAAGTACCCCGAGATTACTCCACTATTATTCACTTTACCGATGTTGTAGGTCGCACTAGGCACGCTACCTGCTTTCATCGTAGCAGATACACCATTACCCACACCGATAATACCTGTTGCATCAATTCCTCCCATGCGGATAAAGTCATAACCATTACCTGCGGCCAAATCCGCATAGCCCGTAATACGACCTCTGTTGGTAATATCCCCTAGTGTTAACGTTGCTCCATCACTATGAATACCATCTTCATCAGCACTACCTGCCACATGTTGATCCACTTGCACAAACACACCGACACCATTACCACCATTTTCTGCCTCTGCTTGAGAGTAAACATGGTTAATATTGGTAGGTGAAGTTCCTCGTTTAGCCGTATTATCACCAGATACCTGAACAAGCTTACCTGTGATACGTCCATCATTGACCACATTGCCTATGGCTGCTTCCGTTACGTTTTTACTAAATCGAGTGGTGCGTGCAGCCACACTAATACCGTTACCAGAATCATAAGAACGGGTATAGTTGGTTGAGCCACCATTGCTTACAGGGGCAATACCTGATAAGCTCGCATTACCTGAGATAGTGCCTAAGTTTTCGACATTACCCAGAATAGACTCGGTTACCTTATCATAAGAATAAGTGCGACGATCCTGCGTCATAATCTGAGTGAATAGAGATACACCATTCCCTGATGCCTTGCTCGTCAAAGAATAATCCTGACCATATTCATCACTCACCGCTTTGCTTCCAGTATTTCCTCTAACCACTACCTGACCTTGAATGGTTCCTGTATTTTTTAAGGCAACTGCCTGTTTATCCTTTGCTTCTAGAGCCACGCGGATATTTTTACCATAGAAATTCTTGTCATCAGAGGAAAGTGATGCTGGAATCACACCAACCCCATCTACACCTGTCGCTGCAGCCTCGTTGGCAGAACGTACCGAACGCGCACTGCGAGAACCGCCTGTAGCCGCATCTACGGCGACTTCACTACCATCAGCCCCGATAATATATTTACCGTAGTCACCAAACCCGTAGAGTGAAGCCCCATTGGCAGAAGCATTGACTACCACCAAACTACGATGTGTACCGGCACCAGTTTGCAGTTGTGCAAATCCAGACACTACCCCTGTATTCTCAACCTTATCTAGGGCAAACGTCATATCATTTTCATTACTGACAGGCACCCAGCCATAAGCATCAATACCGTTGGCTTGTCCATCAGGAGCGATACTACTGCGATAGTCTTTTAAGGTGACTTTCGAGTTATTCAGTACGGCTTCATAGGTATCAAACGAATCTAGTGCATTCACAAACATTCGCCCATAGATACGTCCGTTATTGATCGCCCCAATCTGTGGATTCTTTCCATCCATATCTCCATACCAGTTAATACGGACTGGATTACCTGTACGATTATGTACTCCTAGAAATAAACCACTATAGTTATTATCTGGCTCTGTAATTTCTGCCAACGTCGTCACTGTTAAATAATCTTTCACCAGTGCATAAGGCACATCTCTATCTTGTACATATAAATCTTCTTCGTTATACACAGGATGGACTGCTGATACTTGTTGACTTAAAGTGGTTAATACGATCAATGCTGTCGCTTTTAATGGAAAAGTGAATTTTTTCATATAGTGCCTTATACATAAAAAAGAGAAAAAAAGACCTGCTAAATCAATGATAAATAAGAATTAGTTGAAAGATTTGGAGCTAGAAATATTAATGTCTACAAAATTACTTTTTAAAAAGTAAAAAAGGATAAAATTCTTTTTGTTAAACATTAATTACTAAAAGTTATCATCTAGTTTAGCAAGCGAAAAATAGCATACAACTTTACTTTATGCAAATAAGAATTAATATCATTTTTATAAAGAAAAGTTGATATGCAAAAAATGTGATTGCTAATTTTGAGAATGGAGTATTTTGGAAAAGGAATTAGTAATTTGGATTCGATAACCAGTAGCATTATCTGATGAAGACACCATAAATAGTGCCGCAATTTGATGCTTTTCTGCGAACATCAACGCTTCATTCCCAAGAAGAAAAAGTGCCGTTGCATAACCATCTGCTAGCATACAATTTTCAGCCAAAACAGTGACTGACAAAATTCGTGAGATACTGCTATAACCTGTCTTAGTATCAATTTCGTGAGCTGCTATTTTTCCTTTATCTTTGAAATAATTACGATAATTCCCCGATGTTGCGATCCCCATCGTAACATCTTTAAATGTTAAGATTTGTTCATAAACGCCACCACCCCATTGTGGACGCTCTAATCCAACTACCCAAGTTTTCCCATCATTATTACCTGATAATCTCAATTCACCACCAATTTCAACTAAGTAATGCTGAAACCCTAACTTTTCTAAAAACATTGCTACCTGATCAACGCCATAACCTTTCGCAATAGAACATAAATTGATCTGGATATTTGGATTCTGTTTACACAAACCTAATTCATTCAATGTCAATGCTCGATAATTAACATATTGCAAAGCTTGCTTTACCAGCTCGGACTGAGGGTGTTCATTAACTTCTGTTGTGCCAAATCCCCATAAATTTACTAATGGCGCAACAGTAATATCATATATACCTTTAGTTTCTACACAAATTTTTAGTGCATTTTCAACTACATAACGCATTTCATTACTAATAGGAATAGCAGAATTAATATTTAAATTGTGATTAAATTGCGAAATTTCTGATTGTGGAAGGAATGGAGAAAATTGTTGATTTACTATCGCTAATACATCTTCTATTCCAGATTGAATCACGTGCAATTGTTCATCTGGAATAGATCCCGCAATTTTTACTGTCCATTGAGATGCCATCGTTTCGCCAGAAAAGGTGACCATTTTATACCTCTCGAATAATTAAGAATTATTCTCATTATAAACAGTAAAATAACTATTAATAAAAAACTTTTAACTATTTCTCGCAAATTCCGCCGCTTCGGCAATTAATGCTTCATCAGGACGAATACCAGTATAAAGCTCAAATTGTTCTACTGCTTGTAATACTGCCACTTCTGCACCAGAAATAATCACTTTATTTTGTTGACGTGCATATTGAATAAATGGTGTTTCTACCGGCAGTGCTACCACATCAAATGCTACTTTCGCTTGATTAATCAATGCTTCTGGGAATGGTAAACTAAACTCCTCTTTACCGCCTTTCATCCCAATTGGGGTGACATTAATCAAAATATCAGCACTTTTCTTATCTAATTGATTAATATACGAATAACCATATAAATTGGCTAAATAGGTTCCAGTTTCCACATTACGCGCATAGACAGACACACGAGAAAAACCCGAATTTTTAAACGCCGCTACTACTGCTTTCGCCATACCACCGCTACCATGAACAATCACAGACATATTCTTATCTAATTGATATTTTTCGATTAATTTAACGATAGCAATATAATCTGTATTATATGCCTTTAAATAGCCATCAGTATTAACAATAGTATTTACTGATTCAATCGCTTTCGCAGATGCAGAAATTTCGTCTAAAAAAGGCATACAACTCTCTTTAAACGGCATTGATACTGCACAACCACGAATTCCTAAAGCACGCACCCCTTTCACCGCATATTCAATATCTTGGGTAGTAAACGCTTTATAAATAAAATTTAAGCCTAATTTTTCATAAAGATAATTATGAAAACGTGTACCAAAATTACCCGGTCTGCCAGCAAGTGACATACAAAGTTGCGTATCTTTATTAATCATTCTTTTATCCTTAATAGATCATTAATGAAGTAAAACTACTAGCACCTTATTGTACTAACGTCATATTTATTGCATCGGCAAATTTTAGCATTATCTTTAACCATTGTAGGATTATTTCTTACAATCACCGCCAGATTTATCACTGGTTAATGCTATAATTTCGCCAAAACACCAACAAATGCTGTAATAACAAAGGATTTTGCATGGATTTTTCAGAATTATTAGATGGTTTAAATGATCGCCAACGTGAAGCAGTTGCGGCACCATTAGGCAACTATTTAGTGTTAGCAGGCGCCGGCAGCGGTAAAACCAGAGTGCTCACCTATCGTATCGCTTGGTTAATTGGTGTTGAAGGTGTAAGTGAAGCCTCAATTATGGCGGTTACCTTTACCAATAAAGCCGCTGCAGAAATGCGTCATCGTATTGAAGACTTATTAAAAGATCATATCCAGCCTCCTTTTGGAATGTGGGTTGGTACTTTCCATAGTTTGGCGCACCGTTTATTGCGCCGCCATGCCCTAGACGCAGGCTTACCACAAGATTTCCAAATTCTTGATTCTGAAGATCAATTACGTTTAATTAAACGCTTAATCAAATCTTATAATATTGATGAGGGTTTATATCCGCCGAAACAGGCTTGTTGGTTTATTAATAACAAAAAAGATCTAGGTTTACGTCCAGAACAAATCGAAACCAAAGATGCAGAGTCGCGCAAATGGGTGGAAATTTATCAAATTTATCAAGATGCGTGTGATCGTGCAGGTTTGGTCGATTTTGCCGAACTATTACTGCGTACGTACGAATTATGGCTGAAAAAACCATTAATCTTGCAGCGTTATCAACAACGTTTCCAACATATTCTGATCGATGAATTCCAAGATACCAACAATATCCAATACAATTGGGTAAAATTACTCGCAGGACAAACTGGCAAAGTGATGATTGTTGGTGATGACGATCAATCTATTTATGGCTGGCGTGGTGCACAAGTGGAAAATATCCACCGTTTTCTTACTGATTATCGTGCAGACACAATCCGCCTAGAACAAAACTATCGCTCAACAGAAAATATTCTGCAATCAGCTAATATCCTTATCGCTAATAATGAAGGGCGCTTAGGTAAAAATCTTTGGACTGAAGGTAATAAAGGTGAACCTGTTGGTATTTACCAAGCATTCAATGAACAAGATGAAGCTCGTTTTGTCACTTCACAAATCAAACAATGGGTTGAAGATGGTGGCAGTTATGATCAATGTGCGGTGTTATATCGTAGTAACCGTCAATCACGCGTATTAGAAGAGGCGTTAATTCAGGCTGGATTACCTTACCGTATTTATGGTGGCTTACGCTTCTTTGAACGCCAAGAAATTAAGGATGCTTTAGGCTACTTACGTTTAATCTCAAATCGCCAAGATGACGTTGCGTTTGAACGTGTGATTAATACCCCAACACGCGGTATTGGTGATCGTACTGTAGATATTCTGCGTCAAATTGCTCGTCAACAATCTATCCCACTTTGGGAAGCAACACATTTAGCAATCGATGAAAAGTTAGTACAAGGGCGTGCTTCTTCCGCTTTATTACGCTTTATCGAATTAATTAATGCGTTAGAAACAGATACTGAAGCAATGTCACTATCTGAACAAACCGAATTTGTGATTAAACACTCTGGCTTACAAGAGATGTATAAAAATGAAAAGGGTGAGAAAGGAGAAGTACGCTTAGAAAACTTAGAAGAGCTCGTTTTTGCTGCAAAGGATTTCCAAAAGCCTGATGAAGCAGAAGAGATGAGCGATTTACTTGCTTTCTTAACCCACGCTTCATTAGAAGCAGGTGAAGGACAAGCTTCACCGCATCAACAATGTATTGATTTAATGACATTACACTCTTCTAAAGGGCTTGAATTTGATCGTGTCTTTATTGTGGGTATGGAAGAAGGTTTATTCCCAAGTGGCATTTCTTCTGGTGAAGAGGGGCGACTCGAAGAAGAACGCCGTTTAGCTTACGTTGGTATCACACGAGCAAAGAAAAAATTAACCTTATGCTATGCTGAGCAACGTCGTATTTATTCTCAAGAAGAAAAACGCATTGTATCTAGATTTATCAATGAATTACCAAAAGAAAATATTCAGGAAATTCGTTTACGTGGTACGGTTACTCGTGCAATCAATCGTGAAGCGGTTGGCTCTGCCAAACCATTGTTTGCAAATCAAGATTGGAAACTAGGACAAAAAGTGAAACACGCCAAATTTGGTTATGGCACTGTTATTAATATTGAAGGCAGTGAAGCAAACGTGAGATTACAAGTCGCATTTCAAAATCAAGGAATTAAATGGCTAATCGCTAAATTAGCCAACTTAGAAAAATTGTGATCTTTTGCGATCCATATGAAACTTTTTGCATTATAATATGTCCAAGCAGCCGTTCCAGAAACACAGGCTTTTTTACATTGAAAGGTAACTGTGTTATAACTGTAACGAATTTTTTAATTAAGAAGGTAATAATGACAAAAGAAATGCAAAGCATGATGCTTGTTCCACAAGGTAGTTTAGAAGCTTATATCAGGGCAGCAAACGAATATCCGATGCTGACTGCAGAAGAAGAAAAGGAGCTTGCAGAACGTTTGTATTACCATCAAGACGTTGATGCAGCTAAAAAATTAGTTTTATCTCACTTACGTTTTGTAATTCATATCGCACGTGGCTATTCAGGTTACGGTTTACCGCAAGCAGATTTAATCCAAGAAGGTAATATTGGGCTAATGAAAGCGGTAAAACGTTTTAATCCTGAAGTTGGTGTGCGCCTCGTTTCTTTTGCGGTTCACTGGATTAAAGCTGAAATTCATGAATATGTATTACGTAACTGGCGTATTGTGAAAGTTGCGACTACCAAAGCGCAACGTAAACTCTTCTTTAACCTACGTAAAACCAAACAACGTTTAGGTTGGTTTAATGCTGGTGAAGTTGATATGGTTGCCAATGAATTGGGTGTATCTGCGGAAGATGTACAAGAGATGGAATCTCGTATGAGCGGTATTGATATGGCATTCGACTTGCCAGTTGATGACGCAGAAGAAGCTTACGCACCAGCGCTTTATTTGGAAGATAAAAGTTCTAACTTTGCTGCTGACTTAGAAGAAGAAAACTTTGAAAGCCAAGCGACAGAACAATTAAGTGAAGCGTTAGAACAATTAGACGATAGAAGTCGCCATATTATTCAAACACGTTGGTTAGATGAAAACAAAGCAACCTTACAAGAATTAGCAGATCATTATGGCGTATCTGCTGAACGGATTAGACAATTAGAAAATAACGCATTGAAAAAACTAAGAAATGCAGTAACTTTTTAATTAACTATTTAGATTTACCCCCTGGAAACCCACATTGCTCGTAAAGAATGTGGGTTTCTTTTTATTCTTCACACAAATTTCCTCTTTTTTTGTTTTTGTCATCATTCTGTCATATTTGTTGCATAAACTGCTCCGCGTAGAAAGTTAATTCACTTAATGAGGAGAAAAATATGCTATCCAAAGTGCTTAAACAACTCGCCGTTTTAGCAGTTTCATTACCAATCCTTTCTCAAGCAAACGCATCTGAAATCACTGGCGCCGGCGCTTCTTTCCCATATCCAATCTATGCAAAATGGGCAGGACTTTACGAAAAAGAAACAGGAAATAAAGTTAATTATCAATCTATCGGCTCAGGTGGCGGTCAACAACAAATTATCGCCAAAACTATCGACTTTGGTGCTTCTGATGACCCAATGAAACCAGACGCATTAAATGAACATCAACTACTCCAATTCCCAGCTATCATCGGTGGTACCGTACCAGTCGTTAATATCCCTGAAGTTAAAGCTGGCGAATTAAAACTCTCTGGTGCTGTTATCGCTGACATCTTCTTAGGCAAGATCACCAAATGGAATGATCCAGCAATTGCTGCCCTTAATGAAGGTAAAACTTTACCAGAGAAAAATATCTTAGTTGTACGTCGTTCTGATGGTTCAGGTACAACCTTCGGTTGGACTAACTACCTTTCTAAAGTTTCACCAGAATGGAAAGAAAAAGTAGGTCAAGGTAAATCAGTTAAATGGCCTGTTGGACAAGGTGGTAAAGGAAATGAGGGCGTAGCTGCTTATGTGAAACAATTAAAATACTCTATCGGTTATGTTGAGTATGCCTACGCAAAACAAAACCAACTTGCTTGGGTATCACTACAAAATGCAGCTGGCAAATTTGTTCAACCATCTCGTGACAGCTTTATGGCTGCTGCCGCTAACGCAGATTGGGATAGTGCACCAGGTATGGGCGTAGTATTAACCAATGAACCAGGCGATCAATCTTGGCCAATCACTGCAGCAAGCTTCATCTTATTACACAAAAATGCAGTCAATGCAGAAAATACCAAAAACGTATTTAAGTTCTTCGATTGGGCTTTCAAAAACGGTAAAGATGCAGCGTTAGAACTTGATTATGTTCCTTTACCAGACAGTGTAGTAACACAAATCAAAGCACGTTGGAGTGCTGATGTGAAAGATGCACAAGGAAAATCACTTTACTAATTCAGTAATAAAATAAGAACAAAGACTGTGAACTAAAAATGTTCACAGTCTTTACCTCATCGAGATAAACACGATGCACAAAATTGATAATAAATGTCTTAATCACTCGTGGCTGGAAAAAGCTTTTAAACACACCACCCTCTTTTTTGCGTTGCTTGTGTTCGCAGTACTCAGCGCGATTTTAATTTCTTTAATTGTTGGCAGTTGGGATTCAATCAGCAAGTTTAGTCTTGCTTTTTTATGGACAAATGACTGGGATCCTGTGCAGGAAAATTATGGTGCCTTAGTTCCTATTATCGGTACGCTTATTTCTGCCGGTATCGCTTTATTAATCGCTGTACCTATTTCATTTGGTATTGCAACTTTCTTAACCGAACTTTCACCTGAATGGCTAAAACGCCCTATTGGTACTGCCGTAGAAATGTTAGCAGCAATTCCTTCAATTATTTATGGGATGTGGGGGCTATTCGTTTTCGTACCGTTATTTCAAGAATATATTCAACCTTATTTAATCGAATGTTTAGGTGATCTGCCATTTGTTGGCTTGTTATTCGCTGGCGCACCTTTCGGCATCGGTTTATTTACTGCCGGTTTAGTACTCGGCATTATGATTATTCCATTTATTGCTTCTGTAATGCGTGATGTATTCAGCGTTGTGCCGCCAATGTTAAAAGAATCTGCTTATGGATTAGGATCAACAACTTGGGAAGTCGTCTGGAAAGTTATTTTACCTTACACTAAAACTGGCGTAATCGGCAGTATTATGCTCGGTCTAGGACGCACCTTAGGTGAAACAATGGCGGTCACTTTCGTTATTGGTAACGCGTTCCAATTACCAGATTCTATCTTCGCTCCATCTACTTCTATCGCTTCCGCTATCGCTAACGAATTTAACGAAGCAGGTGGCTTACAAAAATCAGCCTTAATGGAGCTTGGCTTAATTCTCTTCTTAATTACAACTATTGTCCTTGCCGCAGCACGCTTATTAGTGATGCGAATGACTAAGCATGAAGGAAGAAAATAATGAAAGATTATCAAAACCAACGTTTCTACTGGCGTAAAATCAAAAATCAATTTATGTTGGGGCTTGCCTATCTTGCTGTCGTTTTTGGACTTTTTTGGTTAATTTGGATTTTATCTACTTTAGTATTGAAAGGTGTTCCCGCACTTTCATTTGAGTTGTTCCTTAAACCGACACCAGCACCAAACGAATCGGGTGGTTTAATTAACGCCTTAATTGGGTCGATATTAATGGTCGCAGTTGCTACTTTTATTGCTACTCCGGTTGGTATTTTGGCAGGAACCTATTTAAGCGAATACGGGCGCTATACCCGTTTAGCACAAGTGACCCGCTTCCTTAACGATATTTTGCTGTCAGCACCATCGATCATTATCGGCTTATTTATCTATGCCATCTATGTATCGCAAGTCAAACACTTCTCAGGCTGGGCAGGCTCTTTAGCTTTAGCAATGTTAGTGATTCCAGTTGTGGTAAGAACCACCGACAGTATGTTGAATTTAGTGCCTAATAATTTACGTGAAGCCGCAGCAGCCTTAGGTTGTCCACAATGGCGTGTTATTACCATGATCTGTTATCGTGCGGCTCGTTCAGGGATTTTAACCGGCGTGTTACTCTCGGTTGCTCGTATCTCTGGCGAAACAGCGCCACTATTATTTACAGCACTTTCGAATCAATTTACTTCTTTCGATATGAATGCACCAATGGCGAACTTACCTGTGGTGATCTATCAATATGCAGCAAGTCCTTTTGAAGATTGGAATAACTTAGCTTGGGCAGGCGCAACCTTAATTACGTTGTTCGTCTTATCACTCAATATCATTACTCGCACTTGCTCCAAAAAACATCATAAACGAGGATAATCATTCATGAATCAATTACCTAGCAATGTAGATGCAAAACTCACTATTAATAATCTCAATTTCTACTATGGCGATTTTCATGCGTTAAAAAATATCAATATGCAAATTGCCAAAAATAAAGTCACTGCATTTATCGGGCCATCAGGTTGTGGGAAATCAACTTTATTACGCACCTTTAATCGTATGTTTGAGCTTTATCCAAACCAACGTGCCACCGGTGAAATTAATTTAGATGATGAAAATCTACTTACTTCTGATATTGATATTGCGATTATCCGCGCAAAAGTCGGTATGGTGTTCCAAAAACCAACCCCATTCCCAATGTCAATTTATGACAATGTCGCTTTTGGTATTCGTCTATTTGAAAAATTACCAAAATCAGAACTCAACGATCGTGTTGAATGGGCATTAACTAAAGCTGCTTTATGGAATGAAGTGAAAGATAAGCTCAATCAAAGTGGTGATAGCCTTTCTGGCGGTCAGCAACAACGTCTTTGTATCGCTCGTGGTATTGCCGTAAAACCGGAAGTCTTATTATTAGATGAACCTTGTTCTGCTCTCGACCCAATTTCTACGATGAAAATCGAGGAATTAATTACAGAATTAAAACACGATTACACCGTTGCTATCGTTACTCATAATATGCAACAAGCTGCGCGTTGTTCCGACTACACCGCCTATATGTATCTTGGTGAATTAGTTGAATTTGACGAAACTAAGAAGATCTTCGACAAGCCAAAATACCAACGGACAGAAGATTACATTAAGGGTAAAATGGGGTAATTGCCCACCAAACAGCTCGAGGATAGTTATGCCTGGTAAAATTTTAGTAGTAGAAGATGAACGTGCAATTCGTGAAATGATTGTACTCTATTTACTCAAGCAACAATATGAAGTGATTGAAGCGGAAGATTATCAAAGTGCAGTCAATAAAATGGCAGAAAATCCCGAGCTGATTTTATTAGATTGGATGTTGCCAGGACGTCCAGGCATTATGTTTATTGATTATCTAAAGAAACAGGAAGCAACTGCTAAAATCCCAATTATTATGCTTACTGCTCGTAGCGCCGAAGAGGATTGTATTACCTGCCTCAATGCTGGTGCTGATGATTACATTACCAAACCATTTTCCCCGAAAATTCTGTTAGCCCGTATTGAAGCACTCTGGCGTCGTAGTTACGATCCTCCAAGTCATTTGGTAAGTATGGATAACCTCTTACTTGATGAAAAATCTCAACGAGTCACCATTGAGGGCAAAACGGTTGAATTAAGTGCCACTGAATATCGCTTGTTACATTTCTTTATGACTCACCCAGAAAAGGTCTATTCTCGGGAACAACTCCTCGATTTTATTTGGGGTAATGATATTTATGTTGAAGATCGTACTGTCGATTCTTATATCCGTCGCTTACGCCGTAGTTTAGAACCTTATCAATGTGATCGCTATGTACAAACAGTGCGCGGTTTCGGTTATCGCTTTTCTAACCATTTTCAGGATTAATTTATGAAGCTCCATCTTTCGCTAAAACATCTCATTTTAGAAATTGTATTAGCTGTTGGTATTGCTTTTATCTTTAGCCTGTTTTCTGAAAGTTTTCTCTTTTGGTTCTTGATCTTCTTAGTGTTATTACTGATTTGGCACCATTACAATGAATATCGTTTATTAGAATTGCTCAATCCAAACAAATCCACAAAATCGATCAAAGCCCTCTCCGCTATCGACCATATCTCACAAACAGCAGCTTATTACAATCAACGTTCTCGACGAGAAAAAGTTAAAACCTTACGCTTACTTTCTAAGTTAAATAAGAATATTCAATATCTGCCCGATGCAATTATCATCTGTGAACATAATGGTGATATTTCGTGGTGTAATCAGGTTGCTCAAGAAATGTTTGAGTTTGTCTGGGATAAAAAAAGCGATAAAAATATTTTTAAAGTGATCTTTTATCCTGAATTTAAACACTATTTCCGCCAACCTCGTTTAAGCAAACGTAACCGTCCATTAGTGCTGTTAACGCACAATAAACGCTATATTGAATTTAATCTTAACAGCTATGACAGTGAGTCTTATCTGATCGTGGCTCGTGACGTGACTTCCTTTATTCGTCTAATGCATTCACGTCAAACTTTCCTTGCTAATATGAACCACGAATTACGCACACCATTAACTGTCTTACAAGGTTATTTGGAAATGCTAGATGGCGACTTGGATAACCCAATGTTGCAACAAAAAGCTATTGAAGCAATGAAAGAACAAAGCCAACGAATGGCAAATTTATTACAACAACTTAGCTTATTGGCAAAAATTGAAAACATTAATAATGCAGAACACGAATTAGTCGATCTTTCTCAATTAGTTTTATCGTTCCAAAAAAATACCGATATTATCAATCACGCCGAACAACAAATTATTTTTTCCGTTACACCTGATATCAAAATGATGGGAGATGAACACCAATTACAAAGTGCGGTATCAAACCTCATTTATAACGCTATTCGCCATGCAGGCGATCAAGCCACTATTGAAATTAGTCTGCATCCTTGTAAACAAGGGGTGCGTTTTAGCGTTAAAGATAACGGCATTGGTATTGAACCGCAACATTTAGCCCATCTAACCGAGCGTTTTTATCGCGTTGATGAATCACGCAGTAATAAAACTGGCGGCAGTGGTTTAGGGCTAGCGATTGTGAAACACGCTTTAGAACAACACCATACTGTTTTAGAAATTGAAAGTGAAATCGGTAAAGGTAGTGAATTTTCCTTTATCATTAAAGCAGATTTGTTAGTTTCCGCTACAAATCAATAACTTGCAATTTATATGATTAAAATAAATCGTATCTATTAAGCGATATTCCACCTAAAAAAATCCCCGCATTACGCGGGGATTATTGGGGAGAAAAAACGACTAACGATTATTCACCGTAGTACGCTTTTGTGAGAATTTCCATCATATCTTCAACCATTGGCAAACGTGGGTTTGCTGGTGAACATTGATCTTCAAAGGCAAGTAATGCAAGATCACGACGAGCATCCATAAATACTTGCTCGTTGATACCTTGTTCTTTGAAAGACATCTTGATACCAATTTTTTGTCCCAATTCTTTACATGCTTGTGCATAAGCTTCAACAGCTTCTGCTGGAGTCGCACAAGGCAAGCCAAGCATTCTAGCGATTTCTTGATATTTCACATCTGCTTTATAGTAATTGTATTTCGGCCAAGTCGCAGTCTTAGTCGGACGAGTACCGTTATAACGAATGACATATGGCATTAAAATCGCATTGGTTCTACCGTGCGGAGTATGGAAACGTCCACCGACTTTATGTGCTAATGAGTGAGTCATACCTAAGAACGCATTCGCAAACGCCATACCTGCGATAGTTGAAGCATTGTGCATTCTTTCTCTTGCTTCTGGATCACTTGCACCATTCTTCACAGAACGTTCTAAGAACTCAAATACCAATTTAATTGCTTGCAATGCTAAACCATCAGTAAAATCATTTGCTAAAGTTGATACATAAGCTTCAGTTGCATGAACTAACACATCGTAGCCAGAATCCGCAGCAACGTGAGCTGGTACAGTCATTGTTAATGCTGGATCAACAATCGCAATTGTCGGTGTTAATGAGTAGTCTGCAATTGGATATTTCTTATCGCCTTCACTAATTACCGCAAATGGTGTCACTTCTGAACCTGTACCTGAAGTGGTTGGAATACCGATAAATTTCGCTTTACGTCCTAATTGTGGGAATTTGAACGCACGTTTACGAATATCCATAAATTTTTGTACAAGATCGCGGAAATCCACTTCTGGTTGTTCGTAGAATAACCACATTACTTTTGCTGCATCCATTGCAGAGCCACCACCTAATGCAATAATAGTATCTGGTTGGAAATTGCGGAGTAATTCAACACCACGACGTACTGTTGCAATACTTGGATCCGGTTCAACATCAGCAAATAATTGATAAGTAACGTGATCACCGCGCATAGTAAGTTGTTTTGCAATTTTCTCAACAAAACCTAAATCCACCATTACTCGGTCGGTTACAATCACAACACGTTCAACGCCTTTCATTGATTGTAAATATTGGATTGAATCACGTTCAAAATAGATTTTTGAAGGCACTTTGAACCATTGCATATTATTTCTCCGTCTGCCAACTCGTTTGATATTTAATAGGTTCACCGCACTTACGTTGTTACCAACAGAGTTTTTACCGTATGAACCACAACCTAATGTTAATGATGGTAAGAATGAGTTATACACATCACCGATACCACCAAAGGTTGACGGAGAGTTCCAAATAACGCGAATGGCTTTAACACGTTCACCGAAAGTTTTCGCTAATGCTGCATCAGAAGTGTGAATTGCGGCAGAGTGTCCTAAGCCATGGAATTCCACCATTTGTTCTGATTTATTTAAACCATCTTCCACACTTTCTGCTTTTAATAATGCCAATACCGGAGAAAGTTTTTCACGAGTTAACGGCTCTTTTACACCGACTTCTTTACATTCTGCTAAAAGAATATTGGTATTAGCCGGTACACTGAAACCAGCTTGTTCAGCAATCCACGCAGCTGGTTTACCTACTACTGCTGCATTTAATTTTGCTGATGCACAGTTTGTGCTATTTGCTTTTGCGCCAAAGATATATTCTTCTAATAATGCTTTTTCTTTCTTATTCACCAAATAAACGCCATAAGATTGCATCTCTTTGATGAAATCATCGTAAATTTCTTTATCCACGATTGCCGCTTGTTCGCTCGCACAAATCATTCCATTATCGAATGATTTTGACATTACGATATCGTGTACTGCTTGTTTTAAATTAGCACTTTTTTCCACATATGCTGGTACGTTACCTGCGCCAACACCAAGTGCTGGTTTACCGCAAGAGTAAGCAGCTTCCACCATCGCATTACCGCCAGTTGCTAAAATAGTTGCAATACCAGGGTGTTTCATTAATGCTTGTGTACCTTCCATTGATGGATGCTCAATCCATTGAATACAATTTTTTGGCGCACCAGCTTGCACCGCAGCTTCATAAACTACTCTTGCAGCGTGAGCGGAACTTTGTTGTGCTGACGGGTGGAACGCAAATACGATTGGGTTACGGGTTTTTAAAGCAATTAAAGATTTAAAAATTGCAGTTGAAGTTGGATTTGTTGTTGGGGTAATACCACAAACGACACCGACTGGATCAGCAATTTCTGTAATTCCTGTAACATCATCTTCTTTAATAACACCAACAGTTTTAAGATGACGCATATTGTTGACAACATATTCACAAGCAAAGAGGTTTTTAGTTGCTTTATCTTCAAATACACCGCGACCTGTTTCCTCATAAGCGTGCATTGCTAACACACCATGTTGATCAAGTGCAGCGACAGAAGCTTTAGCTACGATGTAATCGACTTGTTGTTGGTTTAATTGACGAAACTCTTCTAACGCCACTAAACCGTTTGCAACGAGTTGATCCACTTCTGCTTGAGCAGGACTTACAGCAACTTCAGTTGTTTTACTCATAATGATTTCTCCAAAAATTAAAAATTATTTTAACTGATAAAATTATATCTATTTGAAGTTAAACTTTTTGGGGTATTACATCATTATCTGATCTAGCTCAATTTCCATGTTATCCATTTGTTACAGTCGTTTAAACCCTGTTGAAGTATCGTTTTTAATTCTTAATAAATCGCCATTTTTTATGTGATCTTTATGAATTTTCGTTCTATATTAAGAAAGAATTTATCTTAAATAAGGATGCTTTTATGGAACCGATGATCTACAACACTGATAACACCAAAAAATGGGCAACTATCGCTTATTGGCTCTACATTCTCTCCTTTCTCGTTGGTTTTTTAAGTATTGTTGGTGTTGTCATTGCTTATATCTTTCGTGATGACGCCCGCGGTTCTATCTTAGAAAGCCATTTCACTTACCAAATCAGAACCTTTTGGATTGGTTTACTATACAGTTTTATCGGCGTTGTACTTTCACTCATTTTTATTGGCTATTTCATTCTGTTATTTACCTTGATTTGGCTATTAGTGCGTTCTATTAAAGGATTACGCGCACTCGGCAAAGAACAACCTATCTTGAATGAAAAAACGTGGTTATTTTGATCTGGTTGCTTGTGAAGCAAGCTTTTAGTGCCTAGAATATTGCCTTTATCACGCAAAAAGAGGCTTTAACTATGTCCGCACTTACCGCTTTGCAGCAAGAAACTAGAGAAATTATTGATCAACTTTTAAATGACGGCAGCGATCCTGATGCGTTATATATTATTGAACACCATATTTCTCATCACGACTTCGATAAATTAGAAAAAATCGCAGTAGAAGCATTTAAATTAGGTTATGAAGTATCAGAAGCCGAAGAGTTAGAAACAGAAGATGATACTGAAGTTTACTGTTTTGATATTATTAGTGAAATCGCTCTAAAAGCCGAACTGATTGATGCACAACAAGCGGAATTGCTGCCAATGATTAAAAAACATCAAGGGACTTATGACGGTTGGGGCACCTATTTTGAAGATCCTAATGATGATGAAGATGAATATGGTGAAGACGGCGAATTTTTCGATGATGAAGATTAATTATGCGTGATACACTTTTTACAGCACAAAAGTCTGTCGAAAAATGCCCGCAATGTGGGCATTTTTTACAATTAAAGCGTGGCAAAAAAGGACTATTTTTAGGTTGCAGCCAATACCCTGAATGCGATTATCTTCGCCCCTTGCATTCACAAACTTTGGGCGAAATTCTAAAAGTATTGCCGGAACAATGCCCTGAATGTTCACATTCACTAGTATTACGCCGCGGTCAATTTGGCATGTTTATCGGTTGCAGCAATTACCCACAATGCCATTTTATTGTGAATGATGAACCAGAGAAAAACGATTATCAGCCGGTTACTTGCCCAGCGTGCCGACAAGGTCAGCTTATTGCTAAACGCGGCGCTAAAGGGAAGGTCTTTTTTGCTTGTAACCATTATCCACAATGCCGCTTTAATGTTGCACAACAACCAATAGAAAAAAGCTGTCCGAAATGTCATTTTCCATTAGTATTTCTAAAAAAAATGACCGATCAACAAATTAGTTATCAATGTTTAAATAGAAGTTGTAAACATATTTTTTATGAATCAAATGAATAACTTAGACTATATTATTACGCAATTAAAGCAAGGCGAAGTTATCGCTTATCCAACTGAAGCTGTTTTCGGTTTAGGATGTGATCCTTTTAACGATAATGCGATAAAAAAATTATTAGCACTTAAACAACGCCCTGTTGAAAAAGGATTAATCTTAATTGCACCAACATTAAATTATTTCGATCAAATTATTGATTTTGCAAAGATTTCTACAGAACAATTACAACGTTTGCAACAAATTTATCAACGTCCAACAACTTGGATCGTACCGGTTAAATCCACTGTTTCATCTTTATTAACCGGAAAATTTCATAGTATTGCGATTCGTTTATGCCAACATCCTGCAGTAGTGCAACTTTGCCAACAAGCTAATATGCCGATCACTTCAACAAGCGCTAATTTATCTGGGCAGCCGCCTTGCCGTCATTATCAAGAAGTGTTGGCTCAATTTGGTGAAGATTTTCCTGTCCTGGAAGCGGAAGTAGGCACAGCAAAAAATCCATCAGAAATTCGTGATCTCTTTACTAATCAAATCGTTCGACAAGGATAATAATTATTATGCAGCAACATCAGTATGCCGTCTGGGGTAACCCTATCGCACAAAGCAAATCCCCGCTGACTCACAAACTATTTGCACAACAAACTGCCAAAAACCTCACTTATATTGCCAAATTAGGTGATTTAGACCAGTTTGAACAACAGCTAATGCAATTTTTCCAACAAGGTGCTAATGGTTGCAACATCACTGCACCATTTAAAGAACGCGCCTTTGCTTTAGCAAATCAACATAGTGAACGTTGCCAGCTTGCACAAGCTTGTAACACTTTAAAACGATTAGCTGATGGCTCACTCTACGCGGATAACACTGATGGCGCCGGTTTGGTAACCCATTTACAACATTTAGGTTGGTTGCAGCCCCAACAGAAAATTTTATTATTGGGTGCTGGCGGAGCAACAAAAGGAGTACTTTTTCCACTATTACAAGCGCAACAAAAAATTGTCTTAGCGAATCGTACTCTAGAGAAAGCAATTGATTTAGCTGAAAAATTTTCCGCTTATGGTGAAATTACTGCCACCACTCTAACCGAAATTCCAGCGCAATCCTTTGATTTAGTCATTAATGCCACTTCAAGCGGATTACATGGTCAAGTTGCGCCAATTGCCGATAACATATTACTTCAATGCAGTCATATTTATGATATGCAATACACACCAAATGGAGTAACGCCATTTATTCAACATTGCCAAAATTTAGGGATTAAGCAATGCAGTGATGGTTTAGGAATGTTAGTTGCACAAGCTGCTCATGCATTCTATTTATGGGAAGGCGTTATGCCTGAAATCGATCAGCTCTTGGCTAATCGGGAATGGTTACATCAGTAAGAATAGTGTGGCTGATGCCACACTATATTCCAGTCTTATAATTTTTTTCATTTTTACGACACAACTCGCAACTTTTCATCCAATCTCTTGGGGATTCAATATATCAACCTACAATCGAGCCACTCTATTTTGTTCGTTAGGTGGTGGCGATGCACAACAGATTGACTCTTTCACTGATAGTATTTTTCTTTCCATTAACTGGTATTGCTGCACAATCCGTTGTACATGCAGATCAACAGTTCCAACGTCAACAATTAGAGCAGCAACAGAAACTTGAGCAACTCACTGAAACACCGGCAGTACGCTTATCAACAGAACACCTTACTGTTAATGATACAAATACAGCTATATCGAATACGCCTTGTTTTCCAATTCAACACATTGATTTTATTGACTATGATGTGCAATCTTCATCAACTAAACCAGAAATTTCACCCAGCCGATTTTCTACGTTACTCCAAAATGGCACTACATTACCAATCTGCCTAACAGAACAAACTCTCAATCAATTACTGACACAATGGCAAAATAAACTCATTGATCGCGGTTTTATTACCACTAGAGTGTTGGTTCAACCACAAGATTTACGCCAAGGTAAATTAACCGTTACTGTCGTATTAGGTCGAATTAGCAGATTACAGTTACAAGATCAAAGCGAATTCCCAAAAGCCACTAATGCTACAATCTGGTTTGCTATGCCAATGAAACAGGGAGATCTGTTAAATTTACGTGATTTGGAAACTGGCTTAGAAAATTTACGGCGTAATTCTTCGGTGAAAGCCAATATTGAATTATTTGCTCATCCAGAACAAATTGGTGGTACTGATGTCGTCATTGCATTTCAACAAGGTAATCCTTTTTCCTTCACACTCTCTTTAGATGATGCTGGCAGCAAAGCTACTGGTCGTTTTCAAGCAAGTGCAGCGTTATCGGCAGAAAATCTATTTTCTTGGAATGATCTACTTTATGGTAGTGTCACTCGTAGTATCAAAACCAATAACGATGATAATAAAGAGGATCATGGCAGCCAGAATCTTAGTTTTTATTATGCTTTACCTTGGAAAAACTGGTTATTCACCCTTTCCCATTCAACCTTTAATTACCACCAAACCATACCAGGTGCTTTTGAAAAAATAGAATATTCAGGTAAAAGTATTCAATGGCAGGCGAATTTAAGTCGTTTACTCTATCGAGATGCACAACGTAAAACCACACTTACTGCAGGTTTCTGGTCAAGACGATCTTTTAACTATGTTGATGGCGACGAATTAGCTATTCAACGCAGACGTATGGCAGGTTGGCAAGCTCATTTAAACCATACCGAATATTTAGGTAATGCAATTTGGCAATTTCAACTTGGCTATAAACAAGGTACTGGTGCAGATCGCGCTTTAGCTGCACCAGAAGAATTATTTAATGAAGGTACCTCTCGTCCCAAAATTTTCAATGCAAAAATTCAATTCACCTATCCATTTATGCTTGGTAAACAACCTTGGCAACTACACAGTGAATGGCAAGCACAATGGAATAAAACTCCGTTAATTCAACAAGATAAATTTAGTATTGGTGGTCGTTATACTGTTCGTGGTTTCGATGGGGAATTAACCTTATCGGGCGAACATGGTTGGTTTTGGCGCAATGAATTAGCCTGGAATATTGCTAATCGAGGACATCAGCTGTATTTCGCACTTGATCATGGTCGTGTTGATGGACGCAGCACCGAAGATCTTTTAGGTAAACAACTCACTGGCGGTGCTATTGGTTTAAAAGGAAAATTGTTTGGTTTCAATTACGACGTTTTTGCTGGAGCACCAATCAATAAACCGCAAGGTTTTCAAACATCCCGTATTACCACAGGCTTTAATCTTAGTTATCAGTTTTAGCGGAGGATCTTATGTTTAACACCAACTTCCCTTATCGCTTAACACCTTTAGCTACAAATTTATTTGGTTTATTCGGTTATTTTTTTATCTCAACAGTCTCAGCTGAACAACTTGCCATATTGCCAGATAAAAATGCCCCTATTGCACAGCGTCCTACGGTAGTAAACACAGCAAATGGGATTCCACAAGTCAATATTCAAACTCCCAACAGTAAAGGATTATCTCATAATAAATATCGTCAATTCGATGTTGGTCAAAAAGGGGCAATCTTAAATAACGGTCGTAAAAACAGTGAAACTCAGCTTGCTGGTTGGGTGCAAGCCAACCCTAATTTATTAGCTGGCGAAGCCAAAATTATTCTTAATGAAGTGAATAGCTTACGTCCTAGCGAACTAAAAGGTTATATCGAAGTTGCAGGACAAAAAGCTGAAGTGATAATCGCTAATCCTAATGGTATTCATTGTGATAGCTGCGGCACTATTAACGCTAATCGCACAACATTAACCACTGGTAAACCCCACATTCAACAGCAAGAAATCACGCATTATCGAGTCAATAACGGCAAGATTGCTATTACGGGAAAAGGTTTAGATAGTTCACGTTCAGACTATACCGATATTATTGCGAAAAATGTGCAAATTGATGCTGGTGTTTGGGCAAAAGAATTAACCGTCATTACGGGAGAAAATCAAATCATTCCTCACGCTACAACCCAAAATGGCGTCGTATATATTGGTAATCACAATAAATCTACAACGGAAACACATTATTCAGTCGATGTAAGTCATTTAGGTGGTATGTATGCTGGACAAATTAGACTCATTGATAACACAGATGGTCTAGGGGTACGCAATGCAGGACATATTGGTGCGGCGGCTGGTGAAGTAAAAATTACTACTACAGGAGAATTGATTAATACTGGATATATTGGCGCTCCTCAAGATATTACTTTGCAAAGCCAACATCAAATCGGAAATACAGGAACAGTTTATACTCAACAAGGAAATCTGCAAGCTACCAGTAAACAGAAAGGGATTCAGCAACAAGGCAGTTTGATTGCCAAAGGAAAAGCACAAGGTAAAGGCAATATCACCCTGAAAGCCAAAGAAACCATCAGCCAATCCGGTGAGAGTTTGGCGGAAAGTGATATTGCTTATCAGGCAAAAAATATTAACGCCTCAACAACCTCTGTACTGGCGGCAGGTGTACGTTTTACGCCAACCGCAACAACAGAAGAGAAAACGATTAATCCACATAATGATCAAGGACAAACTCTCCACCTTGTTACCGAACAACATACCGCTGCACATGGACAAAATCTTACCTCTGATCATATCCATATTGAAGCGGCAGAGATTGATTTATCCCAAAGCCAAACCAGTGCAAATCGTCTGACATTACTCGCTAAACAAGGTGATATTACGTTAGCCAATAGTGAAATCTTTATTGATAAAACGGCAACATTGCGTACACCAATGACACTTGCGACACCTAATGCAAAATTATTGGCTAATCATTTTCTTATCCAAGCCAATTATCTCAACAATCAACAAGGTTATTGGCAACAAACCGGTACCAATCGTTTAGATTTCCTATTGGCGCAAGGATTAAATAATCAGCAAGGTGTGTTACGTACACTCGGTGATTTAAATTACCAAGGTGCTCACTTTAATAATCAACAAGGTGTGGTGACTACACCACAATCCTTATACTTGAATACACAACAGCATACTTTTAATAACCAAGCTGGTTTAGTCTCCGCACAACAAGATATTCAACTCATTACGAACATCCTACAAAATCAACAAGGGACAATACAAAGTCAGCACCATTTAACCATTACTGCACCCAATTTAACTAACCAACAAAAGGGTAAATTATTAGCGGTTGAACAACTATCTATTACTTCTCAACAACTTGATAATCAAACTGGGCTTATCCAAGCTAATCAAGTAACTATTGCCACCCAACAACTCGATAACCGAGCAGGGTTTCTCAAAGCCAAGCAAGCGGAGATCACTGCACAGCAACAAGTCAATAATCAGGCCATTAATCCAACCGGCTCTTTATTCCAAGCAGCCACTTTACGTATTACCACGCCAACACTGTTGAACCAACAAACCAAAGCACAAAGCGAAACGCCAACACAAGGGTTAATTGCAGATACTTTGCAGATTAAAACCGATCAATGGTTTAACCAGTCTGGTGGTGCTTATGTGAGTCAGGCACTCAATGCCACAGTGGCTAAGTTACTCAATAACCAACAAGGTGAGTTGTTGTCATTAAATAGGCTAAAAGTAAAAGGTAATCAGCTACAACTCGATAATCAGCAAGGTGTAATAGAAAGTCATGGCAATTTAACCTTAGACTTAAAACAGTGGGAAATCATCGGGCAGGTAAAAAGTGCGGCTAATGCAAAACTCTCAATTCATAATGACTTCCGCTTAGATACGCCAATTACTGTCGATGGTAAACTGACTCTAAAAGTCGATAACCATTTTGCCAATCAAACACAACTCGTTACCGGAAAAGGGTTAACGATTGAAGCAAAATCCATTGAAAATCCAGTGCAAAGTGAATTAAGTTCCCAAAAAACGCTGTTAAAAACCGAGTATTTGCTTAATCGAGGTTTAATTGATGGCGTCAAAAATATTATTTTTGCTAATCAATTAGATAATCTTGGCAGCGGTAGAATTTATGGTGATCAATTAGCAATTCAATCACATACACTCAATAATCTCCTGGCAGCCGAACAATCCGCGACGATTGCCGCACGCGAACGGCTAGATCTCGGTGTAGGTACCCTAACTAATTACGATCATGCTCTAATTTTAAGTCAAGGCAATCTCTATATCGGTGGTGCATTGGATGATCGTTATCATGCCACTGGACAAGCGACTTTTGTGGATAATGGTAGTGCAACAATTGAAGCATTAGGAAATGGTAATATCAATACGCAACGCTTATGGAACCATGATTTACACTTACGTCTTGGTATTCACACAGATAAAGAAAAATTCGAAGAATATGCGCAAAATAATAATAGTCGACGTTATCGTCAAGGCGTTGAGGGCGAATTGGATTGGACAAGAAAAAGCAGAAAAGCGTGGTTTGCCTTTTATGATGGCAGCCGTAGTCCCTCTCAAAATGATTGGTTTGGTTGGGAATATACCAGAACAACGGATACTACTACCATCGAACATCGCGACCCCGCTAAAATTTTGATTGCAGGCAATCTTTCACTTAATGGTAATCAACTTCACAACCAATATAGCCAAATTTTAGTGGGGAAAGCATTAACCTTAGGCGAACAACGATTTAGGAAAAATACTAAAAATGAAACCTTAACAGCCAATAATGTTCAATTAATCAATGAAGATTTAATTGGTGAGATTCATCGCCGAGATGATGGTCAGAGTTTTATGAAGGTTGCTTATAAAGACAAGAATCCTATCAGACCTCGTTATGGACATCGTTCAGAGAATTATCAGGATTATCATCATATTCATCCGATTGAATATTTTAACTTTAAGATTGTAGATAACACTATCGGACAGGCTATTCAACCAACGGGAACAGCGATTCGTCAGCAAACTATTGCTCAACAAGCCGCATTAAATAATTTACAGGTGGATTTCACCCAAAGTACACCATTGAGTGCAGTACCTCACGTACGTGCAGTATTACCGAATCAATTATTGCCTCAAGCAAGTTTATATCGTTTAAATCTTGCCACTAACAGCCATGTATTAGTTGAAACCGATCCTCGCTTTACTAATCAACGCCAATGGTTAAGCTCAGATTATATGTTTGATGCCCTACGTGCAGATCCACAAACCATGTTAAAACGCCTTGGCGATGGTTATTATGAACAACGGTTAGTCAATGAGCAGATTAACCAGCTAACGGGGCAACGTTTCTTAGGTAATTACACGTCTGATTATGAGCAATATAAAGTGTTAATGGATGCCGGTATTCGTTATGCGCAACGTTATCAACTTATTCCGGGTGTTACATTAAGTGCTGCCCAAATGCAGGAATTAACCGAAGATATGGTATGGCTTGCACCACAAACTGTCACGTTAAAAGATGGTTCTCAACTTCAAGTGTTAGTTCCGCAGGTTTATCTCGTCAAACGTGATGTCGATATTCAGCCAACAGGTGCTATTATCTCTGCAAGAGAGATTGATATGGCTATGGATGGGATAGTGAAAAATAGCGGGTTGATTGCAGGACGCCATTTGACACAAATTTCTGCACAAAACTTAGAGAATTACGGCACTATCACCGCCGATCAACTGAATTTCAACATCACCAATCGTTTCTATCAACAAGGTGGAACTTTAACTGCCAATAACCTCAATTTAGCGACTAATACTATTCTGATTGAAAGTCGTTTTAGTGAGAATCAAGATAATGGCACCTTTTATCGTCGCCAACTTGATCAACAAGCACAACTGAATGTCAAAAATGATTTAACTCTTACCACACAAGGTGATGCGCAATTAAATGCAGTCAAGATAAACACTGACAATGCAACACTTTATATCGGCGGTAACTTGACATTAGGTACTCAAGCAGAAATCAATAAAGAACATTATGTTATGGATGCCGACAATTATTGGAAACTCGATCAACATAATGATATTGCGACCACATTGACAGCAAAAGGCAACACTACCTTACTCGCCCAAAAGGATATTAATTTACGTGGCACGCAGATTGATACGAAACAGGATCTTATTCTGGCTAGTCAACAAGGTGACATCCATGTCGATGCAGCACGAAAACAAGAGCAACTCTCTTCAGGCATCAAACATACGGATAAAGGTCTGCTAAGTCGTACCACTATCATGACTAAACATGATCACCAATATGATGTAGCGGAAGGTTCTCAATTAGCAGGTAATAATGTTCACCTGCTGGCAAATCAAGGCAAAGTTGCTGTTGAAGGCAGTACAATTGTTGCAGACAAAAATGTGACATTACAAGCTCAAGAACTTGATATTTCAGCGGCTAAAAATACCAGAAAAGAAGATGATTTTTATGCAAAGAAAAAATCTGGCTTAATGAGTGGTGGCAGTCTCGCTTTTACTATTGGTAGTCGCAAACAAGCTACTGACACTGCTAATCAGCAAACTTACTATCAAGGCAGTCAAATTGGTGCCTTACAAGGCGATATTTACCTTGCCGCCAATGACAGTTATCGCCAACAAGGTAGCCGTATTACTGCGGGCGAAGGTGATATCACTATTCTGGCGAAAAAAGTAGACATTACTGCCACAGAAGATAAATTTATTCACGATTATCAGCATACCTTTAAACAGAGTGGTTTAACCTTTGGCATCAATCTTCCAATAGTACAAGCTGCACAACAAATTCAACAAACGGCGAAATCAGTAGCCCAAGTTGGCGACGCCAAAGATAATCGTATTAATGCGTTAGCTGCCATTAATGCTGCCTTTGATTTAGCCAATACAGCGGATATGGTTGGTAATGTTGCCTCCGAGATAGCTAACCAAGGTGTTCAAGGTCTAACACAAAATATCGGCATTAGTGTAGGGTATGGAAAACAGAAAAATGAACAAACCATTCATACAGAAACGACAACCGCCAATCGTAGTAAAGTAAATGCTGCTGGTAAGGTTAATGTGTTAACTACTGGCGATAAAGATTCCTCTTACATTCAGATAAAAGGATCTGACATTGCAGGACAGCAAGGTACATCTTTGCTAACACAAGGCAATCTTGATATTACTGCGCAACAACAAACACATTCAGAGCAAAGCCAAAATAAATCAAGTGGTTGGAATGCTGGTGTGGCAGTAAATTATAACAGTGCTGGTGGCGTCTCTTTAGGGATTACCGCAGGCGGTAATGCTGGCAAAGGTTATAGTAATGGAGAGGAAACCACTTGGGTAAATAGCCATATTGGTGATAAACAGAGTCAAACAACACTGATTTCAGGTGAAAATCTCACTATTCAAGGCGGTCAAGTCGTTGGTGATAGTGTTAAGGTTCAAGCAGATAATCTAAATATTACCAGCCTACAAGATACGGCAACTTATCAAGGCAAACAAAAACAAACTTCCGCCCAAATGACCGTAGGTTACGGTGCTTCCTTATCAGGTAAGTATAATCAGTCTAAGATCAATGCTGATTATGCCAGTGTTAATCAACAATCAGGCATTTTAGCTGGTGATGAAGGCTTTAATGTGGACATCAACAATCATACTGATTTAAAAGGTGGAGTAATTACGGCGACTACAGCGGCAGAACAACAAGGTAAAAATCAATTCGCAACTGGTACTATCCAAGCAGAAGATCTACAAAACTATAGTGAACATCAAGGTTCAGCTCTTGCAATTGGTGGTTCTGTGGCAATGAATTTTGTTACGCCATTAGCAGATAAAGGACAAGCTCAAAGTGATAAACAAGCCACTAATAAAAAAGGTGAACCTTTATTTATTGATAAATCAGGTAAAGAAACCACAGCTAGCCACACTGCTTCTGGAGAAGCTAATCAAGCTAAATTAGCCACTGGACGAGATTCTTTTACTAGTAAAACATCAGTTGGATTAGGCAAAGATAAAGAGCGACAATCTTCTACGACAATAGCGGGGGTTGGTACGGAGAATATTGTTATTCGTGATCCTGAAGCGCAATTAAATAAAACAGGTTTATCTGTAAACGACACTATTACTAAAGTGCAAACTACACTTACCACAGATGAAGTGGAAAAAAATAGCAGCAAATTAACCAACTACTTTGATCAAGAAAAGGTGTTAAAAGAGTTAAATATCCAAGTGAAAGTTACGCAGGATTTTCGTAAAAATGCTTTTTCAACTATTGATAATTATGTTTTACCGAAACAAGCTGAATTAAGAAAACAGATTAAAGCGGCAAAAACAGAAGAAGAAAAAACTGTTTTATACCAACAAATTTATAAATTACAGTATCAAAAACGACTTCTTGAAACTGTAGTAGGTATTGTTGCTGGTTCACCAGATCTTGCAATTACACAGGGTACATTACAATTAGCCGCCACTAAAATGCGTGAAGAAAGCCTTGCCAATTCACGAAAATTTAAAGGGATTATTGATGCAAAAACAGGTGAAGTATTACGCAACGACTCTTACGATAGTGGTTATTTTGATGGTGTTAAATTAGGTGGGGTACGGATAGATTTAAATATTATTTGTAATAGTGGTATGGGAACTTGTACGCATAATAGTGATGGTTCCGTTACTTTTAATGGTGTTGATCGTTTCACTGTTTTTGATGCTATTGATCCAATCCAAAATAAGTATGCTAAGGATCTATATGGAGAAACAGGAGGATTTCAACCAATACAAGGCGAATGGAATTTACATCTAACGAAAATACCTTATGCAATTAATAGTTTCTCTGATATGTTAGTTGAATCTTATGCAGGAACACATGATTTATTAGGTGGTCAAATTTGGGGTTGGTATAACAATCAAGGAAATACTGCTGAAAAAAACTCAATACAATCTAAAGCAAGTCAAGTAACAACTATTACTGCTATTCCTGCTGCTACGCCATTTGCAATGGCGGATTTAATTTCAGCTGATATTATCGAACTTTTATCACAATTAGGAGAACATTAATATGAGAAGGTTTCTAGTTTTCCCTATTATTTTTCTATTATCAGGTTGTATATACTCTTTTTCTGATAATTGTATTCGTCCCCTTATTGCAACAGTTTCTAATGATTGTGAAAAAAACAAAGGAAAAATATATCCCAGAATTTCTAGATACCAAAAGCCATATAGTCTAGGCAAAACAGACTCACAGCAACGCTGGAAAGATGTAGTAGCCTGTGGCGGGAAATATGGAGATTATGAGAATGCTAGTACAGATAAATTAATTCCAGTTTTAAAGAAAGATTTATTTTATGAGTGTATGCTAAAAAAAGGTTATATATCTTTAACACCAGCCCAATGCGGCTACCAAAACCCAAAATGGGATACAGGAAAATGTAATTTATAAACAAACTATCGCATACAGATTATGATTCTTGCCCATCTGCTACTTATTTTATGAAGATAGGAGCAAACTAATAAAATAACTTTCTTTTTAACAATAAATAGCAAGAGGTAATTACCATAATAATCATTGCTAATATATTAACCACTAACCATCCTGCGGCATAACTCATAATAAAACCTACTGATAGCGAAGCAACTAGACTTAATAAATAGGTAATTAATGAATTCATACCTTGTAATTTATGTTTACTGCTTTCATCAGAGAGTTGATTGACAATAAATGTCCCACCAGTAAACATAAAACTCCAACCAAGCCCAACAAAGACTAAAGTAATAATATATCCCCAATAATTATCTAAAGAGAAAGCCGCAAGATTACCAAAGATAAAACAGAATGCACCTAATTGGATTAAATGAAGGGTTTTTAATTTTTCTAAGACAAACGGCAAAAATAATGCTGGCAAATACATCGCTAAAAAGTGCCATTGCAATACACTTGCACTCTGCGCCGTAGTTAATGATACATGGTGCATTGCTAATGGTACGGCATTCATAATTAACGTCATAATAGCGAAAGCAAAGGCACAACTAATAGTAGCTAGGATAAATTTTGTAGAGTAAAACAACTGCTTATCAACTACTGATGATTTTGCTTTATTGTGTTTAATCTCTTTAATAAAAATAAATAATTGCGAAATCATCGCCAAAATAAAAATAATTGTGGCAAACAAGAAAGAACCTAAAAACGGATATTGCGCAAAAAGATATTCGCCTTGAGTGGCAATAAAAGGTCCTAAAAAGCCACCAATAACACCGCTCCCAATAATTAATGCGGTAGCTCTTTTTTTCGCTAACTCAGAAGCAAAAACTTCTGCGGCAGTAAAACGATAATATTGATTAAAAATGGTAGCAGCACCTAAAATTAATGCCGCAATAACAAATAGAAAAAATGAAGAAAAATAGATCGCTGCGCAAGCCAAAATACTGCCAAATAAACCAATTACACTACCAATGATAAAAGCTTTTCGTCTGCCATAATAAGACATCAAATTAGAAGCGTAATAAACCATCACTGCGGATCCTAATACGGTTGCAGTAATTGGCAATGTCGTTAAATATGAATTAGGTGAAAGCTGTAAACCGACTAATGTTGCAGTTAAAATCAACAAAGAAATAATCGAACCTGTTAGTCCTTGCCCCAAAAATAGCGCAATTAAAGTAATATATTTCTTCATTTGATTCCTTAAAAAAATCCTCCGACTTTATACACAAGTTCGGAGGATTTTTATTAGTGATTTTTATGCGTGGTGCTATACAAAATTTTGTCAGTATAAGCGACCGCCAATGCCGAAGCCAAAAATCCTAAATGAAGGAATAATTGCCACATGATTTGTTTTTCTGGCAAATTACCGGCATTAATAAAGGTTTGCAGCATATGAATAGAGGAAATACTAATAATCGCCATTGATAGTTTTATCTTTAAGACGGAGGCATTAACATGATCCAACCATTCTGGCTGATCTGGGTGATTATCAGTATTTAATTTAGAAACAAAGGTTTCATAACCGCCTACTAACACCATCACTAATAAATTCGCAATCATTACTACATCAATAAGATTTAATACCGCCAACATAATAGTGTTTTCATCCATCTGATTAAGATTAAACACCAAATGCCATAATGATTTTAAAAATTTATAGGCATAAACAATTTGGACGACAATTAGACCAAGATAAATCGGTAATTGTACCCAACGGCTGGCAAATATCAGTTTAGCAATAAAGTTTGGTTTTACTTGTGTTGGTGTATTCTGCATAAAATCCTTAATTATTTATTTTTTAATAGATCACGAATTTCTGTTAATAATTTTTCTTCTGCTGATGGTTCAGCTGTTTTTGGTTCTTCTGCTGGTTTTTCACGTTTTAATTTATTCATTGCTTTAATTGCTACGAAAATAGCAAACGCAATGATGATAAAATCAAACACAGTTTGAATAAACATCCCATAATTTAAAGTCACTGCAGGCACATCACCAACCGCACCATGTAATACAATTTTAAGACCTTTAAAATCTACGCCGCCAACTAATAAACCAATAATTGGCATCGCTACGTCAGCGACTAACGAACTTACGATTTTACCAAATGCACCACCGATAATTACCCCGACAGCCATGTCAACAACATTACCGCGCATTGCAAATTCGCGGAATTCTTTTAAAAAACTCATTTAAATACTCCTAAATTTAACGTTAATAATAAATGTTAAAAAAACGGCGCTAATTATATTTTTATTGTGAGATTCATACAATTTTTTTACAAAAAATTTTTTCTTGTAACATCCTATTTTTTCCAGAAATGTGGGAACAATAAAACTAAAATTGTCATAATTTCTAAGCGCCCTAATAACATACCTAAAATCATTAACCATTTTGAAAAAGTTGGAATGGTTGAAAAATTTCCTGATGCACCTACCTGATTACCATATCCAGGACCGACGTTACCAATTGCTGTTGCTGCAGAACTCCAAGCGCTTTGAAAATCCATTCCTGACATTCCCATTAATACCGCCAAAATCGCCATAATCATAAAATAGCTAAAAATAAAACCGACAATACCAAATACGGTTTCACTAGATACAACATGACGATTGTAATGGACTGCTGAAATACTATTAGGATGAATTAAACGTAATATTTGATGTTTTAATACTTGGAACATAATTTGGAAACGGAAGATTTTAATACCGCCTGTTGTTGAACCTGAACAGCCACCTAAAATAAAGGCAACCGTAAAAACCATTGTGGTTGTTGCTGTCCAAGTATCAAAATTACCTAAGCTAAATCCGCATGTGGACATGATATTGATTAAATTGAAAAAAGCATAACGTAAGCTATCTTGCCAATTAAATACATTTTCATAATTTAACCAAGCGGCAGTGAATAAACCGACAATCAGCACAAATAGGGAAAATCCCATTAATTGCTGATCGCGAAATAACACGAAAATATTTTTGCGATGAATGGCTTGTACCATTAATAAAAAAGGTAATGAACCTAAGAACATAAAGAGAGTACAGATCCATTGCGTTGTACTATTGAATTCACTCATTGAACCGCTTCGTGTTGAAAAGCCACCAGTAGAAATAGTAGTGAAAGCATGATTTATCGCATCAAAGAAATCCATTTCTGACCACATATAAGCAATAGTACATGCAGTTGTTAGAAGTAAATAAATTTGGATAATACTTTTTGCGACATCTCTGGCTTGTGGCAAAAGCTTGTCAGATTTATCCGATGATTCTGTGCGGAATAGTGTCATTCCACCCACATTTAAAAATGGCAAGATCGCTACCGCCATCACAATAAATCCTAAACCTCCCATCCATTGTAAGGTTGAGCGCCACATTAACAATGCTGATGAAGTATCGCTAACATCAACAATAACACTAGAACCAGTAGTGGTTAAACCAGAAACAGTTTCAAAATAGGCATCGGTAAAACTAAAATCACTAATCACAATAAAAGGCAAAGCGCTAAATACACAACTGATTAACCATATTAATGTGGTAAGCAATAACATATCTTTAACCCGCAAGCGCATATCCTGCGGTTTCTTACGAGTCAAAATAAAGGAAACAAAATGGGTAATACCAATACAAATTAAAAAACCAACTAGCCCATCCCCATTATGAAAAAAAGTAACCACTAATGGAATAATCATTAGCCAAGCGATTTTAGAAAGGACTGAACCCAAAATATATAAGATAAATGGTCGATTAAACATAATCTGCCTATTGCCTTAAATAAAGAATGGACTTGGTTGGAATAATTTTTCAATTTCAGCCATATTCTTTTTATCTTGTAAAAATAAGATCACATGATCGTCTTCTTGAATCACCAAATCGCGCTGTGCAATTAAGACTTCACCACGACGACAAATTGCCCCAATAATCACTCCTTGCGGTAATTTCAAGCGATTTAACGGACGACCAATGACTTGTGATGTTTGTTCATTACCATGGGCAATGATTTCCAGTACTTCTGCCACGCCACGACGCAAGACCGCAACATTTACAATATCCCCCTTACGCACATAACTTAATAACGCGGAAATGGTGGCTTGTTGCGGTGAAATCGCAATATCAATCGTACCGCCTTGAACTAAATGCAAATAGGCAATCCGCTGAATTAATGAAATTGCTTTTTTTGTTCCTAATCGTTTCGCCAATAATGACGCCATAATATTGGCTTCATCATCGCTAGTTAAAGCAATAAAGGCATCAATATTTTCAATATGTTCTTCAAATAAAAAGGATTGATCCGAAGCATCTGCACAAAACACAATGGTTTTTGAGAGTTTTTCAGCTAAAAATTCTGCACGTTTTTGATTACGTTCTACTAATTTAACGCTGTAATCATTTTCCAACGTTTTTGCTAAACCAGAACCAACATTACCACCACCAACGATCATAATACGGCGATAATTTTTCTCTAAACGTTGTAATTCACTCATTACTGCTCGTAAATGCTGACTAGCACAAATGAAAGTAACTTCATCACCCGCTTCAATAATGGTTGAGCCTTGCGGACGAATCACTTTATCTTGACGCCAAATTGAAACAATGCGCGCCTCTATATGCGGTAAATGATCTTGTAATGTCGCAATCGAATAACCAACTAACGGTCCACCATAATAGGCTTTTACTACTGCCAAACTGACTAAATCATTGGCAAAATTGGCTACTTGCAGTGTTCCTGGATAATTGACTAAGCGGGCAATATCCTCAATTACAAGTTGCTCTGGTGAAATAATATGATCGATAGGAATAACATCGCTTTTAAACAATTTTTCTTTTTCGCGAATATATTCTGAATTACGAATACGGGCAATTTTAGTTGGAATTTTAAATAGCGTATAAGCTACTTCACAGGCGATCATATTCACTTCATCAGAACTGGTTACAGCGACTAACATATCTGCATCGGTTGCACCAGCCTCACGCAAGGTTCGTGGTGAAGACGCATTACCATGCACAACCCGTAAATCGTGCTTATCCTGTAACTGATTCAAGCGGTCTGCATCATTATCCACAAGGGTAATTTCATTATCTTCACTGACTAAGTTTTCTGCTAATGTGCCACCAACTTGTCCTGCACCTAAAATGATAATTTTCACAAGTTTTACCTTTAACTTTGTTTAATCAGTTTTGCGTAAAAGAAACCATCACCACTGTTTTGCGTTGGAAAACATTGGTAACCAAAACCAGTATCAATACCTGTTGTGGCTAATTGTACTGGGATCAATTTGGCATCGGTATGTGTTGCTAGAAAACGTTCAATTTGCTGGCAATTTTCCTCAGGCAAAATAGAACAAGTAGCATATAACAAAATGCCATTTGGTTTGAGTCGTTGCCATAATGCTTGCAAAATTGTTTGTTGTAAGTCTGCTAATTGAGCAATATCACTAGCTTGACGCAACCACTTAATATCTGGATGACGACGAATAACACCAGTAGCAGAACAAGGCGCATCTAATAAAATACGGTCAAACATTATCTCTGGCGCTAACCATTGTTCTGGCTTACTAGCATCGCCACAAATAATTTCTGCTTTTTGCTGCAAACGCTTTAAATTTTCTGCTACTCGCTGTAAACGACTTTGTTCTACATCTAATGCCAACACCTGAGCTTGAGGAGCAATTTCTAAAATATGTGTCGTTTTACCGCCCGGTGCCGCACAAGCGTCTAGAATACAGTGCTGGTTTTCTGGTTCTAACAATTCGCCAGCCCATTGCGCATGACGATCCTGTACACTTACCCAACCTTCTGCAAAATGTGGTAATTGATCTACACCCACTGCTTTATTTAAACATAATGCCGTCTTTGGCAACGCAATTTCACTGTCAATTTGTTGCTGATTTAATAATGTTTGATACGCCGTTTGTGAGGTATGTTGTTGATTTACTCGTAACCACATTGGCGGTTTTTGATTATTTTCATCAACGATTTGGCGCCACTGCTCTGGATAATGTTGTTTTAATAAATTCACCAACCATTCAGGGTGTAATGTCTGCCAATGCTTATCCACTATCGCCAAAATGGCTTCTTGTTCCCGTAAAAAACGACGCATTACGCCATTTACTAAACCACGAAAAGATTCAGCTTTAACAGCCTTTGTTGCATTAACAACTTCATCAACTGCTGCGTGTGCCGGGATACGGGTATAAAGTAATTGATATAAACCGACCAATAATAGGCAGTGCACAATACGAGTTTTACCTTTTAATGGTTTGGTGACTAATTTTTCAATAATACGTTCTAAACGTGGTAATACCCGACAAACGCCAAAACAAACCTCTTGCAATAACGCAATATCTTGCGCTTTTATCTGTTGTTGTGCACTAGGCAATAACGCCGATAGTGATTTACCTTGATCCAAAACTTGTAAAATCACTTCCGCCATTACGGCACGTAATGTTAATTTTTTCTCGTGTTTTTGCTGTTTCATGGTTACTCACTTACACGCTGACCAACAACAAACCAATCACTGCGTCCATTTAACAAATCTTGTGCTGACATCGGTTTCTTACCAGCCGGTTGTAATAACGTTAAATTCAGTACACCCTTCACTGTCGCTATTTGAATCCCTTGCTTATTTGCTTGCACAATCGTACCGGCAGCAACTGCTTGATGCGGTAAAACTGTCGCTTGATAGACTTTTAATGTCTGTTTCTGTTGCTGGCTATCTATTACTTCAAACCAGCTAATTGGCCAAGGATTGAAAGCACGAATACAACGTTCTAATTGTTCCGCTGATAAAGACCAATCCAATTTAGCCTCTTCTTTACTTAATTTATCTGCGTAATTGCTTAATTCATCTTGTTGTACTTCTGGCAGATATTTTCCCGATTCTAAATGATCTAGCACTTCAATTAACGCTTTTGGCCCTAGTTCTGCCAACTTAGCATAGAGTGATGCAGTAGTTTCCGTTGCGTCGATTGGACAAGCCACTTTATAAAGCATATCGCCTGTATCCAACCCTTCATTCATTTGCATAATCGTAATGCCGCTCTCTTTATCGCCAGCCCAAATAGCTCGTTGAATTGGCGCTGCCCCTCGCCAACGCGGTAATAAAGAGCCATGAACATTTAAACAACCTAAACGTGGTGTATCCAATACAGCTTTTGGCAAAATTAAACCATAAGCCACCACTACCATCACATCAGCTTCAATTTGTTGTAATTGTTGTTGTGCTTCCGCTTTACGCAATGATTTTGGTTGATAGACGGGTAAATTATTTGCTTCAGCAAGTTGTTTTACAGGGCTTGGTTGTAATTTTTTACCTCGACCAGCTGGTTTATCAGGTTGAGTATAAACAGCAACAACTTGATGTTGCGAAGATAATAGTGCTTGTAAATGTTGTGCGGCGAAATCTGGCGTACCAGCAAAAATAATCTTTAATGGTTTCATAAACTCACAACTAAAAGTAGAAAAATTGGTTCTAAATAAGCCAATTATCTTACCTTAGGGTTTTAGCAAAGGAAAGTGAACAATCGGCAGTACCACTCTGTTCTCACATAAATTTAATAATAAATAGTTTGCTTTTCCTGATTGGTTGTTATCTTTTACGCTATTTCAAGGTAAACTATGTGCCACTAAATTCTACTTAGATTACTTAGGCTATTCTTTTTCATGCGATTATTAGTTGTCAGTTTATTTTGTTTATTATTAGTTGCTCTGTATAACTTCTGGTTTGGTGATTCAGGTTATCGTACTTATCAACAAACTCAGATCGAAATTGCCGAACAAAAAGTAAAAAATGAAAAACAAAGCCAATTAAATCAAGAAGCAAAAGCAGAAACCTTAGATTTAAAACAAGGTTTTTCTGCTGTTGAAGAAAGAGCAAGAAGAAATTACGAGATGGTTAAACCCAACGAAACCTTTTATCGAATTTTAAAATCAGAGAAATAATGAATACGAATTTATCATCAATGACATCTACCCGCCGTATTTTTGCCATTGTGCCTGCTGCTGGTATCGGATCACGTATGCAATCTGATCGCCCAAAGCAATATCTTTCATTATTGGGTAAAACTATCTTACAGCATACATTAGAAAAATTACTTAGTTATCCAATCATTGAAAAGATTATTGTAGCGACAGCGGAAAATGATCCTTATTTGACTGATTTTCCTTTGAAGGAGCATCAAAAAATCGTTTGGGTAGTTGGTGGAGAAACTCGAGATCAATCGGTTTTTAATGCGTTGCAATTGATTGAAGAACAAGATGTGTGGGTGATGGTTCACGATGCAGCCAGACCTTGTATTACTCACCAAGATTTAGACAAATTATTACAAGTCACAACATTATCTGGTGCGATTTTGGCAAAACCTGTCGTAGATACGATAAAAAAAGCCGTTTCTGCTACAAACCTTATCGAGAAAACCGAAGATCGTTCACTTTTATGGCACGCACTCACACCGCAATTTTTTCCAGCGCAATTATTAAAAAAAGCGTTAGCTTCAGCTAAACAGCAAGGATTTACGGTAACTGATGAAGCTTCTGCATTGGAGTTATTAGGGGAATATCCGCAATTGATTGCTGGACGTAGTGACAATATTAAAATTACACGTCCTGAAGATTTAGCGTTAGCCGAATTTTATTTACTTCAACAACAAAAAGAGTGGCAAAAATGATAAGAATTGGACATGGTTTTGATGTGCATGCGTTCACTGATAATGGAAATGGTTTTGTCATTATTGGTGGTGTAAGTATTCCTTTTGCAAAAAGTTTACTCGCTCATTCTGATGGTGATGTTGCATTACACGCATTGACGGATGCTTTATTAGGCGCAGCTGCGCTAGGCGATATCGGTAAATTATTCCCTGACACAGATATGGCTTATAAAGGCGCCAATAGCCGACATTTATTAATTGAAGCATTTCGTCAAATCCAACAATTGGGTTATCAAATCGGTAATGTTGATGTCACTATTATTGCACAAGCACCAAAAATGCGTCCTTATATTGATCAAATGCGCGCTAATATTGCTGAGGATTTACAATGTGATATTTCTCAAGTCAATGTCAAAGCCACTACAACTGAAAAATTAGGCTTTACTGGGCGAGGTGAAGGTATTGCTTGTGAAGCGGTAGCTTTACTGGTCAAACAATAATTTAATTCATAAAGTTAACAAGGAGCTTAAATAATGAATATTCTACTAAGTAATGATGATGGAATTCATGCTGAAGGCATTCAAACTTTAGCTGCCTATTTACGCACTATTGCTAATGTCATTGTTGTTGCTCCTGATCGTAATCGCAGTGCAGCATCATCTTCACTTACCTTAATTGAACCATTACGCCCAAGATTATTGGATAATGGTGATTATTGTGTGAACGGAACACCGGCAGATTGTGTCTATTTAGCAATGAATCATCTGCTTGCAGGGAAAATTGATTTAGTGGTTTCAGGAATTAATGCCGGCGTTAATTTAGGAGATGATATTCTCTATTCTGGTACTGTTGCTGCGGCATTTGAAGGTCGTCATTTAGGTTTACCGGCGATCGCTGTTTCACTTGATGGCAGACAACATTATGAAACAGCAGCAAAAGTTGTTTGTGAATTGATTCCAAAACTTCATGCACAAATTTTACGTAAAAGAGAAATCTTAAACATCAATGTACCGGATATTCCTTACGAACAACTCAAAGGCATTAAAGTGACCAAGTTAGGTTATAGAGCAAGCGAGGGAGAAATTATTAAACAAACCGATCCCCGTGGTGAATCTATTTATTGGTTAGGTTTATCTAGCTTGCCTGAATATGCTCAAGAAGGTACTGATTTCCATGCTGTTGCCAATGGTTATGTGTCAATTACGCCAATACAAGCAGATATGACCGCTCATCATTCATTAAAAGCGGTCGAAGAGTGGCTCAATTTAGGATAAATTTTTATGTCCGTTGAACAACAACGTTTGGTAAAAGAACTTTATCAACGAGGAATTACTGACGAAAAGGTATTACAGGCAATTTATGAAATACCACGTCCATTCTTTGTTGAAGCAATTTTTAGCAAACATAGTTATGAAGATATGCCTTTACCTATTGGTGAAGGGCAAACAATTTCTCAACCTTACGTTGTTGCCAAAATGACTAGTTTGTTAGAACTCAAACCAACGGACAAAGTACTGGAAATCGGTACAGGTAGCGGCTATCAAACAGCCATTCTCGCTAAATTAGTACAGCAAGTTTTCAGTATTGAAAGAATTAAAAATTTACAATGGCGAGCTATGCATCGTTTTAAAAAACTCGATTTGCATAATATTCGCTTAAAACATGGTGATGGCTGGGAAGGCTTAAAAGGACATTCTCCATTTAATGCCATTCTGGTAACAGCGGCGCCATCGCAAGTTCCTACTGCATTATTGGAACAACTTGCTGATGGTGGTCGATTAGTGTTACCTGTCGGTGATGAAAATCATCAAGTATTACAAAGAATTACTCGGATTAATGACAAATATAAAGTCGAAAACATTGGGGAGGTTAAGTTTGTGCCTTTAGTCAAGGGAGATATTCTATGAATTTGTTTGGTCGTTTATATGACAAAACAATGAAATGGTCAAAACACCAATTTGCATTTTATTGGTTATTATTTGTTAGCTTTATTGAAGCCATCTTTTTCCCTATTCCACCTGATGTCATGCTGGTTCCTATGTCGATGTCAAAACCTAAAAAAGCACTACATTACGCTTTTTATTGTGGTTTAGCTTCTACTATTGGCGGTATGATCGGTTTTGCAATTGGTTATTATGCGTTTGATTTAATTAAAGATTATATTGTTCAATGGGGTTATCAATCTCATTGGGATACCACCGTTTCTTGGTTTGAACGTTGGGGAATTTTAGTGGTATTTGTCGCCGGATTCTCACCTATTCCTTACAAAGTTTTCACTATTTGTGCCGGTGTAATGAATATGGCGTTTTTACCTTTTGTGATTACCGCGTTCGTTTCACGTACTGCGCGTTTTTTATTAGTAGCAAAATTATCTGCTTGGGGTGGAGAACGTTTTGCTGCACAATTGCGCAATTATATTGAAATCATTGGCTGGGCCGTTGTAGTATTAGCAGTCTGTGCCTACTTCCTCTTGAAATAACCATTTATATTTAATTAGGAATATTTATGAAACAATCTTTTTTACTTGTTCCAGTGCTTGCAGCCATTCTTGCTGGTTGTAGCAGTAATAATTCTGCACCAGTTGAAGATGCGGATGGAACCTTAACACCTGGAATTATGCAATCTGTTGGCAACGATAGTAACTCTACTTGGGAACCACAAGTGCAACAACAGCAAATGCCAACAGATATGATGGCAACAACACCAGCTGCAACATCAACACCGACACAGCAACCTGTTAGCCAACCACAACCAACTTATCAGCAACCTGCGCCAGTGACTACCACACCAAAACCAGTTGCAACTGCACCAGCAGCAAAACAACAGATATCACAAGATTTCACTATCCCAAGAAATCCACAAACTAACGCGCCAGACTATAGCAAAATAGATAAAGGTTTCTATAAAGGTTCCACCTATACTGTTCGCAAAGGCGACACTATGTTCTTAATTGCCTATATTTCAGGTATGGATGTACGTGATTTAGCGGCGTTAAATAATATTCCTGAACCTTATAAATTAAGTGTAGGACAAACTTTAAAAGTAAGTAATAACGCTGCAAGTACGGCTACTGCATCAGCTCCTGCGACAACAACATCAACAGCTACTGCAACAGCACAACCGCAACAACCTGCGGTAACTTATACTCCTGGTCCTAATGGTACAGCTTATGGATCAGACGGTACTATTGTTGGCCCAATTAAATCGACTGCTAGTACAATACCGCCGGCAACCAATAATTCTACCAATACTGTTCCTGTTACTGCTGAGCCAACCACAACTGTCAGCCAACCAGTTACTACAATGCCGGCAGCAACAAGTAATACCAGTAATATTACTTGGATTTGGCCAACTAAAGGTAACGTGATTCAAGGATTCTCTAATAGCGATGGTGGTAATAAAGGGATCGACATTGGTGGTTCTCGTGGACAGGCTGTTTATGCTGCAGCACCAGGTCGTGTCGTTTATGCAGGTAACGCATTAAGAGGTTATGGTAACTTAATTATCATTAAACACAATGATGATTATCTTAGTGCTTATGCGCACAATGAAACTATCTTAGTGAAAGATCAGCAACAAGTTACTGCCGGTCAGCAAATCGCTAAAATGGGGAGTTCTGGTACCAATAGCGTGAAACTTCACTTTGAAATTCGCTATAAAGGAAAATCTGTTAACCCAACAACCTACCTTCCAAGAAACTAATTTTAGTTGTTATTCATAAAACGGCATTTTTATCCTTAAAAGTGCCGTTTTTTATTATAAATTAACTGTCAATCCCCTATTTTTTCGTTACCATACAAGCCTATTTGTTCACACAATAAAAGGAATTACTATGACCTCAATTTGTATTATCACTGGCAGTACCCTTGGCGGAGCTGAGTATGTAGCAGAACACATTGAAGATTGTTTACAGCAAAAAAATTTCTCCACCAAAATTTATCATGGGCCTGAATTAAATCAGGTGATCGAGGATAAAATTTGGTTAGTTGTAACATCTACGCATGGCGCTGGCGATTTACCTGATAACTTACAACCACTCTTTACACAATTAACGGAACAACAACCTGATCTTTCCGAGTTGCGTTATGCTGTTGTTGGTTTAGGAAATAGTGATTACGATACCTTCTGTTTCGCTGTAGATCATGTAGAAAATGATCTAAATAACTTAAAAGCTAAACAAATTTGTCCATCATTAAGGATCGATGTTTTAAACAGCTCAGATCCCGATATTGATGCAGAAAATTGGTTACCTACTTTTATAGATCAATTAAATATTGCATAAAATAACAGCATGATCTTCTGTGGATAACTTGCTTATTTTCCGTTATAAAAACTGTTTTTTTCCTGAATATAAGCTTGGATCTTTTTTAACCTGTGGATAACTAAGACTTTTATCCACAAGAAAGATCACATTCTTACTGACGATCTTAACAAAGAAAAAAAGATCCTATCCTATTAAGATCACTAGCAAAATTTTAGCTCTCCACAAAGATCTGCTGATCTAATAATAAAAATAATAAAAAGATCTCTATATAAAGATCTTATATTACTTATAGCGATCCTCAGTTAGATCATCGAAAAAATTTCTTTTTAACAGATCCACAAATTTCAGTTAAAATAGCCGAATTTTCTGATCATTCTATCAATTTCACTTTTTAGGTTTTTTATGTTTTATCCAAATAACTATGATGTCATTGTTGTTGGAGGCGGACACGCGGGTACAGAAGCCGCTTTAGCTCCAGCAAGAATGGGTTTAAGAACACTATTAATTACTCATAATATAGATACATTAGGACAAATGTCCTGTAATCCAGCAATCGGTGGGATCGGTAAAGGCCATCTCGTAAAAGAGATCGATGCTTTAGGTGGTTTAATGGCTCATGCTACTGATAAAGCTGGGATCCAATTTCGTACACTGAATAGCAGTAAAGGTCCTGCGGTACGAGCAACTCGAGCACAAGCAGATCGCGTGTTGTATCGTCAAGCAGTAAGAACTGCATTAGAAAATCAACCTAATTTAGATCTTTTCCAACAAGAAGTTACGGATATTTTAGTTGAAAACGGTCATGTTACTGGTGTTACTACTAAAATGGGACTTACTTTTAAAGCAAAAGCCGTAGTATTAACTGCTGGAACATTCTTAGCTGGTAAGATCCATATCGGTTTAGATAATTATGAAGGTGGACGTGCAGGCGATCCTGCTTCTGTTCGTTTAGCAGAACGTTTACGTGATCTTGATTTACGTGTTGCTCGTTTAAAAACGGGAACACCACCTCGTTTAGATGCGCGCACTATCGATTTTTCTGTATTAAAACAACAACATGGTGATGATGTGCTACCTGTTTTCTCTTATATGGGCAGTGTAGATGAGCATCCAAGACAAGTACCTTGCTATATCACACATACCAATTTAAGAACGCATGACATTATTCGATCTAATTTAGATCGCAGTCCAATGTACACAGGGATCATTGAAGGGGTTGGTCCGCGCTATTGTCCATCGATCGAAGATAAAGTAATGCGATTTGGCGATCGCAATGGCCATCAGATCTTTTTAGAACCAGAAGGTTTAACCAGCAATGAGATCTATCCAAATGGGATCTCAACCAGTTTGCCATTTGATGTACAAATGGGGATCGTTAATTCAATGCAAGGATTAGAAAATGCAAGGATCGTTAAACCGGGATATGCAATTGAGTACGATTACTTTGATCCAAGAGATCTAAAACCTTCTTTAGAAACAAAAGCGATCAACGGTTTATTCTTTGCTGGACAGATCAATGGTACAACAGGGTATGAAGAAGCTGCTGCACAAGGAATTTTGGCCGGCTTAAATGCAGGACTTCATGTTCAAGATAAAGAAGCTTGGTATCCACGTCGTGATCAAGCTTATATCGGAGTATTAGTCGATGATCTTTGTACATTAGGAACTAAAGAGCCTTATCGTGTCTTTACTTCTCGTGCAGAATATCGTTTGTTGTTACGTGAAGATAATGCTGATCTTCGTTTAACAGAAATTGGTCGATCATTAGGTTTAGTTGATGATGCACGTTGGGCAAGATTCAATCAAAAATTAGAAAATATTGAATTAGAACGTCAACGTTTAAAACAAATTTGGATTCATCCTCGTTCAGAACATTTAGCGGAAGTTAATGCAGTATTAAATTCACCATTAATGCGTGAAGCTAGTGGTGAAGATCTATTACGTCGTCCAGAGATGAATTATGAAAAACTTTGTTCTTTGACTCCGTTCCAACCGGCAATGGCGGATAAAGAAGCTGTAGAACAGGTTGAAATTTCAATTAAATACCAAGGCTATATTGAACATCAAAACGAGGAAATTGAGCGTCATAAACGACACGAAAACACCTTGATTCCAGAAAAATTTGATTATACTGCAGTAGTAGGTTTATCAAATGAAGTGCGAGCTAAATTAGAACAACATCGTCCAGTGTCAATTGGACAAGCTTCTCGTATTTCAGGTATTACACCGGCAGCGATTTCGATTTTATTGGTGTATTTGAAAAAGCAAGGTATGTTGAAACGTGGGGAATAAGATGTTACTTGGCAAATTAACGCAATTATTAGCGCAAGCCAATATTTCTTTGACCGATCAGCAAAAAGCTCAACTAGTGAAGCTAGTTGAGCTTTTACATAAATGGAATAAGGCTTATAACCTAACTTCTGTGCGTGATCCACAAGAAATGTTGGTGAAACATATTTTAGATAGTTTAGTGGTAAGCCCTTTTTTAAAAGGTGAGCGTTTTATTGATGTTGGAACAGGTCCTGGTTTACCAGGATTGCCATTGGCAATTATTAATCCGACTAAAAAGTTCTATTTATTGGATAGCTTAGGCAAGCGTATTAGTTTTATTCGTAATGCTATTAGAGAGTTAGGTTTAACTAACGTAGAGCCAATTCTTAGCCGAGTAGAAGATTATCAGCCAGAACAAAAGTTTGATGGTGTTTTAAGTCGTGCTTTTGCCTCGTTACAAGATATGACTGATTGGTGCCAACATTTACCGAATGAAAATGGTATTTTTTATGCTTTGAAGGGGCAATATCAAGAAGATGAAGTCAAAATGTTAAATGATGACTTTCAAATTATTGATGTTATTAAATTAACTGTCCCAGAACTGGTAGGTGAAAGGCATTTAATATGTGTTAAATCTGTAGCAAAAATTTAACAAAAAAGTACATAAAGAAAAAAAGAAACATAAAAGTTAAATTTTTTCTTAAAAATGTTAACTTTGTAACACTTTTATAGTATTAAATTGATTGCATAAAATAGAACTCCTCGTATAATTGATGGTGTTTGAAAGGGCGTTAAAGCCCTTATATTTAGTAGTAAGTGTCCAAAATATGTCAATTTGGTTTAGTCATACTAAAACACTGTATAAAAAAGTATTCATAATAATGGCAATTTTTATTGCCGTTGTTTTTGTTGGATTGTATCCATTTCAATCTATTTATGCTTGGGTTTTTCTATTTGGTGCTCTAATTGGCTTGATTCCACAGATCTTATTTGTTGGATTTTTGCTATTTAGAGGATTAAACACGCCTCAAGTGAATAAAGTTAAAGTGTTATATCAAGCAGAACTTTTTAAAGTTTGTATAACAATTTTGTTTTTCGTGATGTTGTTTGTCATAGATAAAACAATTTCACCACTGGGTCTATTCGGTGGTTACTTTAGTGTAATCATATTGAATAACCTATTGCTGTTTAGTTTGCGAAAACAGTAGCAATTTTAATAAATTAGCATCTTAACAAATCAGTAGGAACAAATATGTCTGCAGAAGGTTCAACTCTCACTTCTATGGAATATATCAACCACCACCTTGGCAATCTTAAAGCTGGTGAAGGTTTCTGGTCATTCCATTTCGATACCCTTTTATTTTCTGTTATTTGCGGTGTAGCATTTTTATATGTGTTTTACCGCGTAGCACAAAAAGTTACCACAGGAAAACCAACCAAATTACAAGCAGCTGTTGAGATCTTAGTTGAATGGATCAATGGCATTGTGACTGAAAACTTCCATGGTAGTCGTAATGTGGTTGCGCCATTAGCGTTAAGCATTTTTGTTTGGGTATTCTTAATGAATACTATCGACTTAGTTCCTGTTGATTACTTACCTAAATTAGCAGCAATTTTATCAGGTGATGATCACATCCATCTTCGTGCTGTACCAACAACAGATATGAACTTAACCTTCTCATTAGCGTTAGGTGTATTTGTTTTAATTATTTTCTATACAATCAAGTCTAAAGGTGTTAGTGGTTTTGTTAAAGAATACACAATGCACCCATTCAATCATTGGGCATTAATCCCTGTAAACCTTATTCTTGAATCTGTAACATTACTTTCTAAACCAGTGTCATTATCTTTGCGTCTATTCGGAAATATGTACGCTGGTGAATTAATCTTCATTTTGATCGCTGTGATGTATTCAGCCAATATGTTGGTTGCTGCGATGGGTATTCCATTACAAATCATTTGGGCAATCTTCCACATTTTAGTTGTTACATTACAAGCATTTATCTTTATGATGTTAACTGTGGTTTATTTAAGTATTGCTTACAATAAATCTGAACATTAATTGTTTTTTTAACCTCAGCATCTTTGCTGTTATCTTTAACCAAACTGGAGAAAAATATGGAAACTGTAATTAGTGCAACAATTATCGCTGCATCTATCATGTTCGCTTTTGCTGCTTTAGGTACCGCTATTGGTTTCGGTATCTTAGGGGGTAAATACTTAGAATCAGCAGCTCGTCAACCAGAGTTAGCAAACTCTTTATTGACCAAAATGTTCATTGTTGCTGGTTTACTTGATGCGATTGCGATGATTGCGGTAGGTATCGGTTTATACTTTGCGTTCGCAAACCCATTCGTTTCATTGTTAGGTTAATACATAACGGTTACTCTGTTATAGAGTAAATCACCAACTTCATAGGAGGTCCGTTGTGAATATCAACGCAACATTAATTGGACAAACAATTGCCTTTATCATCTTTGTATGGTTCTGCGTTAAATATGTTTGGCCACCGATTATTAAAGCTATTGAAGAGCGTCAAGCGCAAATTGCTAATGCGTTAGCTGCAGCTGAAGTAGCGAAAAAAGAACAAGCGGATACGAAAGCACTGATTGATAAAGAAGTCAATGCGGCTAAAACGCAAGCTCAATCTATTATTGATGCAGCAAATCGTCGTCGTAATGAAATCTTGGCGGAAGTTCAAACTGAAGCAGAAGCATTAAAAGCGAAAATTGTTGAACAAGGTTATGCTCAAATTGAAGCAGAACGTAAACGTGTTCAAGAAGAGTTACGCGTTAAAGTTGCTTCGCTTGCTGTTGCTGGGGCAGAAAAAATCGTTGCTCGCAATATTGATGAAGCCGCTAATAATGACATCATCGATAAACTCGTGGCTGAATTATAAGGAAGGTAAGCTATGTCAGAATTTACTACAGTAGCTCGTCCTTATGCAAAAGCGGCTTTTGATTTTGCAGTTGAACATGATCAATTGGCTCAGTGGCAAACAATGTTAGGTTTTGCGGCAGCTGTAGTTACTGATGATAGTATGCAAAATATATTAGTCAGCGATTTATCAGCAACTAAAATTGCCGATCTAATAGTGAAAATTTGTGGTGATCAATTAGATCAATACGGTGAAAATTTTATCCGTATTATGGCTGAGAATAAGCGTTTACAAGTATTGCCAGCCGTTTTAGCACAATTTAAAGAGTATGTGGATGATTACCAATCAACCACAGAAGTTTATGTTACCTCCGCTTTTCCATTAAGTGATGAGCAACAACAAAATATTATTACTGCGATGGAAAAAAGGCTTGCTCGTAAAGTTAAATTAAATTGCAATGTGGACAGTACCTTAATTGCTGGTGCAGTTATTCGTACCGATGAATTTGTCATTGATGGAAGTAGTCGTGGTCAAATTGCTCGTTTAGCTAATGAGTTGCAATTGTAAGAGGAAAAAAAGATGCAACTAAATTCTACAGAAATTAGTGAACTGATTAAAAAACGTATTGCCCAGTTTGAAGTCGTTAGCGAAGCACGCAATACTGGTACAATCGTTTCCGTGAATGATGGTATTATCCGTATTCATGGTTTAACTGAAGTAATGCAAGGGGAAATGATTGCATTACCTGATAACCGTTATGCTATTGCATTAAACTTAGAAAGAGATTCAGTAGGTGCGGTAGTAATGGGACCTTATGCTGATTTAGCAGAAGGTATGGAAGTTCAATGTACAGGCCGTATTTTAGAAGTTCCAGTTGGTCGTGGCTTATTAGGACGTGTGGTAAACACCTTAGGTCAGCCAATTGATGGTAAAGGCGAAGTTGAACATGATGGTTTCTCTCCAGTTGAAGTTATTGCTCCTGGGGTAATTGATCGTAAGTCTGTTGATCAACCAGTACAAACTGGTTATAAAGCAGTGGACTCAATGATTCCTATCGGTCGTGGTCAACGTGAGTTGATTATCGGTGACCGTCAAACTGGTAAAACCGCTTTAGCAATCGATGCAATTATTAATCAACGTGATTCAGGTATTAAATGTGTTTACGTTGCTATCGGACAAAAAGCATCAACAATTGCTAACGTTGTACGTAAATTAGAAGAACATGGCGCATTATCAAATACTATCGTAGTAGTTGCGTCAGCAGCAGAATCAGCAGCGTTACAATATCTTGCTCCATATGCAGGTTGTGCAATGGGTGAATATTTCCGTAACCGCGGTGAAGATGCATTAATCGTTTATGATGATTTATCAAAACAAGCTGTAGCTTATCGTCAAATTTCATTGTTATTACGTCGTCCACCTGGACGTGAAGCATTCCCTGGTGATGTGTTCTATTTACACTCACGTTTACTTGAACGTGCAGCACGTGTTAATGCTGATTTCGTAGAACGTTTCACTAACGGTGAAGTGAAAGGTAAAACAGGTTCATTAACTGCATTACCAATCATTGAAACACAAGCTGGGGACGTATCAGCATTCGTACCAACAAACGTAATTTCAATTACCGATGGTCAGATCTTCCTTGAAACTAACCTCTTTAACTCAGGTATTCGTCCTGCGGTTAACCCAGGTATTTCGGTTTCTCGTGTGGGTGGTGCAGCGCAAACTAAAGCGATGAAGAAATTGTCAGGTGGTATTCGTACGGCACTTGCACAATATCGTGAATTAGCAGCGTTTGCTCAATTTGCATCTGATTTGGATGATGCAACTCGTAAACAACTTTCTCATGGTCAAAAAGTAACTGAATTATTGAAACAAAAACAATATTCACCAATGACTGTTGCTCAACAATCTTTAGTGTTATTTGCTGTTGAATTTGGCTACTTAGACGATGTTGATTTAAGTCGTATCGGTTCATTTGAATCTGCATTATTAGAATATGCACAAAATAATTACGGCGAGTTTATGCAAGAGTTGACCAAAACAGGTAACTATGATGATGCTGTAAAAGATACCTTAAAGGCAATTTTAGACTCATTTAAACAAAACGGTGCATGGTAATTACCAAAGACGTAACGGAGAGATGAAATGGCAGGTGCGAAAGAGATAAGAACCAAAATCGCCAGTGTACAAAGTACACAAAAAATTACTAAGGCGATGGAAATGGTTGCTGCCTCCAAAATGCGTAAAACGCAAGAACGCATGTCTTCTTCACGTCCGTATTCTGACACAATACGTTACGTAATTAGCCATGTATCAAAAGGTAGCATTGGATATAAACACCCTTTCTTAGTGGAAAGAGAAGTAAAAAATGTTGGTTACATTATCGTTTCAACGGATCGTGGATTATGTGGCGGTTTGAATATTAATGAATTCAAACGCGTTATGAATGAAATGAAAGCGTTTAATGATAAGGGTGTCGGTGTTCAGCTAAGTTTGATCGGTGCTAAAGCAATTAATTTCTTCCAATCATTAGGTATTGCGAAGATCATTTCGCAAAACTCAGGGATTGGTGATACACCTTCAGTGGAAGAATTAATTGGTACTGTAAATACAATGGTAGATGCTTTTAGAAATGGCGAAGTCGATGAAGTTTATCTCGTATTTAATAAATTTATTAATACGATGTCGCAAAAACCAATTCTAGAAAGATTACTTCCATTACCTTCTTTGGAAAACGATCGTTTACAAAAAGGTATTTGGGATTATATCTATGAGCCAGATCCGAAAGTATTACTTGATAGTTTATTGATTCGTTATATTGAGTCACAAGTTTATCAAGCAGCAGTAGAAAACTTAGCATCTGAGCAAGCGGCGAGAATGGTGGCGATGAAAGCCGCTACGGACAATGCAGGTAACTTGATTAAAGACTTACAACTTGTCTATAACAAAGCTCGTCAAGCAAGCATCACAAATGAATTAAATGAAATTGTCGCTGGTGCGGCTGCAATTTAAAGTAGATTAGAGGAATGATAATGGCAACTGGAAAAATTGTACAAATCATCGGTGCCGTCATTGACGTTGAGTTTCCACAAGATGCAGTGCCAAAAGTATATGAAGCCTTAAATGTTGAAACTGGGCTTGTACTTGAAGTACAACAACAATTAGGTGGTGGTGTTGTACGTTGTATTGCAATGGGATCTTCAGACGGATTAAAACGTGGTTTAACTGTAACCACAACTGGAAACCCAATTTCTGTTCCTGTTGGTACAGAAACATTAGGTCGTATTATGAACGTACTTGGTGAACCTATTGATGAATTAGGACCAATCGGTGAAAAAGAACGTTGGTCAATTCACCGTGCAGCACCAAGTTATGAAGAACAAGCAAACAGCACAGAATTATTAGAAACTGGTATCAAAGTTATCGACTTAGTTTGCCCATTTGCGAAAGGGGGTAAAGTTGGTTTGTTCGGTGGTGCTGGTGTAGGTAAAACCGTTAATATGATGGAGCTTATCCGTAATATCGCGATTGAGCACTCAGGTTATTCTGTGTTTGCAGGGGTAGGTGAACGTACTCGTGAAGGTAACGACTTCTACCACGAAATGCAGGAATCTAACGTATTAGATAAAGTATCACTTGTTTACGGACAAATGAATGAACCACCAGGTAACCGTTTACGTGTTGCATTGACTGGTTTGACAATGGCGGAAAAATTCCGTGATGAAGGTCGTGATGTACTTTTCTTCGTTGATAATATTTATCGTTATACCCTTGCTGGTACCGAAGTATCTGCGTTACTTGGACGTATGCCATCTGCGGTAGGTTACCAACCAACCCTAGCTGAAGAAATGGGTGTATTACAAGAACGTATTACTTCAACTAAGACTGGTTCTATTACCTCTATCCAAGCGGTATATGTTCCTGCGGATGACTTAACTGACCCATCTCCAGCAACAACCTTTGCTCACTTGGATGCGACAGTGGTATTAAGCCGTCAAATTGCATCATTAGGTATTTATCCTGCGGTGGATCCATTAGATTCAACTTCACGTCAATTAGACCCACAAGTTGTTGGTCAAGAACACTATGAAGTTGCTCGTGGCGTACAATCTATCTTACAACGTTATAAAGAGTTGAAAGATATTATTGCGATTCTTGGTATGGATGAACTTTCAGAAGAAGATAAATTAGTGGTAGCACGTGCTCGTAAAATTGAACGTTTCTTATCACAACCATTCTTCGTTGCGGAAGTATTTACAGGATCACCAGGTAAATATGTGCCATTAAAAGAAACAATTCGTGGCTTCAAAGGTATTTTAAACGGTGAATATGACCATATTCCTGAACAAGCGTTCTATATGGTTGGTTCAATCGATGAAGTATTAGAAAAAGCGAAAAAAATGTAATTGCTCCTAAGGCAAATCACTCGCTAAGGAGATAAACAATGGCAACTTTTAATTTAACTGTTGTAAGTGCGGAAGATAAAATATTTTCAGGTGTTGTTGAAAGTATTCAAGTAACAGGAAGCGAAGGGGAATTAGGTATTCTTGCTGGCCATACCCCGTTATTAACTTCGATTAAACCGGGCATTGTGAAAATTATGCAAGAAGGTAAAGAAGAAGTTATTTATGTTTCTGGTGGTTTCCTTGAAGTTCAACCTGGAAATGTGATCGTCTTGGCGGATACCGCGATTCGAGGAGAAGAGCTAGATAAAGAGCGAATTCTTGCTGCGAAACGTCGCGCTGAAGAAAATATTCGTAGTTCACATAAAGATGGTAATTATGAGCTTATGGCATCTAAACTTTCTAGAGAACTTGCGAAATTACGTGCTTATGAATTAACTGAAAAATTAGTTAAAAATAAACGTTAATATTTACGCTTTTAATGTATTGACCAAAAACCAGCTATGTTTCATAGCTGGTTTTTTCTTATACAGCTTGTATAAAATTAAAACATCAACTACTAAAAATAATTCTCATTCAATGTAACACATTGATTTATATCATATTTTTTTAAATATTTTATCTTTCTAAAAGGCTAACTCTATATAATTACCCCATTTTAAGTATAGCTTAACTTTATTAAGCATATTTTATGAATAATGGAGTACATATGGAGAAATCGATTATCAATCCGACCTTAAATAGAAGGCATTTTTTAAAAGCCTCTTCAGGGGTTGCAGCAGCATTAGCAGCAGCGGAAATCACTTTACCTTTTAGTGCTACCGCTTCTGAAACAAAAGCAACCGCAACAACCAATAATGATGAAAAAATCGTGTGGAGTGCATGTACGGTAAACTGTGGTAGTCGTTGCGCATTAAGAATGCACGTTAAAGATAATAAGATTACTTATGTTGAAACAGATAATACAGGTACAGAAACCTATAACGTTGATCATCAAGTAAGAGCTTGTTTACGTGGACGTTCTATGCGCCGTCGTGTTTACAATCCAGATCGTTTGAAATATCCGATGAAACGTGTTGGTAAACGTGGTGAAGGAAAATTTAAACGTATTAGTTGGGATGAAGCATTAACTGAAATTGCACAATCATTACAAAAGAATATTAAACAATATGGTAATGAGTCGATTTATTTAAATTATGGTACAGGAACATTAGGCGGAACAGTAACTAAATCTTGGCCGCCAGGATCAACTTTAGTCGCTCGTTTGATGAATTGTATCGGTGGTTACCTTAACCATTATGGTGATTATAGTACAGCGCAAATCACTGTTGGCTTAGATTATACCTATGGTGGTGGCTGGGCATACGGCAATGGTATGGCAGACATCGAAAATAGTAAGTTGGTTGTTTTATTTGGTAATAATCCGGCAGAAACTCGTATGAGTGGTGGTGGATTAACCTATTGTATTGAACAAGCAAGAGCCAAATCTAATGCGAAGATGATCGTTATTGATCCTCGTTATTGTGATACAGCAGCAGGTCGTGAAGATGAATGGATTCCAATTCGTCCTGGCACCGATGCTGCTTTAGTATCTGCTTTAGCTTATGTAATGATTACAGAAGATCTTGTTGATCAGGCTTTCCTTGATAAATACTGCGTTGGGTATGATGAAAAAACCTTACCAGAATCAGCACCAAAAAATGGTCACTATAAAGCTTATATTTTAGGCCAAGGTGATGACGGTATTGCTAAAACACCTGAATGGGCATCGAAAATTACCGGTATTCCAGTTGCACGTATTATTAAATTAGCAAGAGAAATCGCTGGAACTAAACCTGCCTTTATCTCCCAAGGTTGGGGACCACAACGTCGTAGTAATGGTGAATTAATTTCTCGTGCAATTGCTATGCTTGCGATTTTAACCGGAAATGTGGGAATTAATGGTGGTAATACAGGTGCTAGAGAGAGCGCTTATAGTATTCCTTTTGTGCGTATGCCAACCTTAACCAATCCAGTACAAGCAAGTATCCCAATGTTCTTATGGACAGATGCGATTGTTCGCGGTACAGAGATGACAGCAACCACAGATGGTATTCGTGGTGTAGAAAAATTATCAGCACCGATCAAATTTATTTGGAACTATGCAAGTAACTGTTTGATCAATCAACACGCAGAAATCAATCGTACTCACGATATTTTGCAAGATGAATCAAAATGCGAAATGATCGTGACCATTGATAACCATATGACACCAACAGCAAAATATAGTGATATTTTGCTTCCTGACTGTACCACTTCAGAACAGATGGATTTCTGTTTAGATGCCTTTGTGTCAAATATGGCGTATGTCATTTTTGCTGACCAAGCGGTCACACCACCGTTTGAGTGCAAAAATATTTATGACATGATGAGTATGTTAGCGGAAAAATTAGGGGTAAAAGAACAATTTACCGAAGGTCGTACGCAAGAAGAGTGGCTCCGTCATTTATATGAACAATCCAGAGCGAATTTACCGGAATTACCGACTTTTGAAGAGTTTAGAAAACAAGGTATTTTCAAAAAAGTGGATCCGAAAGGTTTCTATGTTGCGTACAAAGAGTTCCGCGAAGATCCAGAAAAGAATCCATTAGATACTCCATCAGGTAAGATCGAAATTTACTCCAGTCGTTTAGCCGAAATTGCGAAAACTTGGAAACTTGAAAAAGATGAGGTTATTCATCCTTTACCGATTCATGTAGATAGTTTTGAGCATTATGGCGATCCATTAATGGAAAAATATCCATTACAACTTAGTGGTTTCCATTATAAAGCAAGAACTCACTCAACTTATGGCAATGTGGATGTCATTAAAGAAGCTAATCCGCAAGAAATGTGGATTAACCCAATTGATGCTGAACCGAGAGGCATTAAGAACGGTGATTTAATCCGTATCTTTAATGATCGTGGTGAAGTACAAATTCATGCCAAAGTGACACCACGTATTATTCCAGGTGTTGTTGCGTTAGGTGAAGGTGCTTGGTATGCACCAGACAATAACAGAGTGGATCATGCAGGTTGTATCAATGTACTTACAACACAACGTCCATCACCTTTAGCAAAAGGAAATCCACAACATTCTAATTTAGTACAAGTTGAGAAAGTCTAAGGAGTAATTTATGGAACAATACGGCTTTTATTTTGATTCCGAACGTTGTACAGGCTGTAAGACTTGCGAATTAGCTTGCAAGGATTACAAAAATTTAGATACAGAAGTTAATTTCCGTCGTATTTATGAATATGCAGGCGGTAATTGGCAAGTGCAAAATGATGGTACCTATCAACAAGATGTGTTCGCTTACTATTTATCAATTTCTTGTAACCATTGTGCAAATCCTGCTTGTACCAAAGTTTGCCCAACAGGTGCAATGCACAAAAATGAAGATGGTTTTGTTATTGTAAATGAAGATATTTGTATTGGTTGCCGTTATTGTCATATGGCATGCCCATACGATGCGCCACAATATGATGCGAAAAAAGGACATATGACCAAATGCGATGGTTGCTATTCACGTGTGAAAGCGGGACAAAAACCAATTTGTGTAGAAGCTTGTCCATTAAGAGCATTGGATTTTGCACCAATTGCAGAACTTCGTGAAAAATATGGTAATGAAGCATCAATTGCACCTTTACCACCAGCGGAATTTACCCAACCAAATTTAGTGGTAAAACCGAATAAAAATGCACGCCCAAGTGGTGATACAACTGGTTTCTTAGCGAATCCGAGAGAGGTGTAAGATGAATGCAGGGTTACATGAATTACCATTAGTCTTTTTTACTGTATTAGCACAAACAGCAGTAGGTACATTATGGGTGTTTGCTTATGTGCTATGGCAAAAAGAAGCAACAACAAAACAAAATTATATTCATAAATTAATGCTTTTACCTTTAGTGTTATTAGGCATTGGTTTTGTGGCTTCTATTTTACATTTGGGTTCACCAATGAGAGCTTTTAATTCGCTAAATCGTGTTGGTGAATCAATGTTAAGTAATGAAATTGCAAGTGGTGCACTATTTTTTGCCGTAGCAGGTTTATATTGGCTAATCGCGATTACTGGCAAAATGTCAGCAGCACTTGGCCGTATCTGGTTAATTGTAATGGTGCTTTGTGGTGCATTATTTATGTATATGATGAACAATGTTTATCATATTGATACAGTGCCAACATGGAATAGCGCTATTACTTCATGGCAATTCTATTTAACAATAATCTTGGTTGGTGGTGCGTTAGGTTATACCTTATTGCATCAAATTACACAGTTATGTGGTTTACGTTGGTTATTTGGTTTGGCGTTAGTCGCTTCGGTAGCTGTCGTAATTTATCAAGGCTTTACCTTATCGGGTATTCACAGTTCAGTACAACAAGCGATTGCATTAGTGCCAGATTATGCTTGGGTAAATATTATCCGTTTACTTTGTTTAGTATTAGCAAATATTTTGTTATGTAAAAGTAACTATCAAGCTGGCTTAGTTCTCGCGGTAATGTTAGTATTCGGTAGTGAAATCTTAGGAAGAGTTTTATTCTACGGTTTACACATGACAGTCGGTATGGCAGTTTAACTAACATCGACACTGTACTTGATATCAAGTACAGTGTACCTTTGGGAGGACACATGGAAGAAGATCTAGATGCATTTTTGGCATGGGTATCGATGAGTGGTGGTTTTTTAGGATCACTCTTTTATTTTGAACCTACACACCCTAAAGCATCAGGTTTGGTGGAGGCAATTAAAAAAATTAATTGGCAGAAAGATTGGCGTCCAACCATTAAACCAGATTTCAAAATTAAAAATTTATTGGTGCAAACCAAAAATATTTCAGAGCAATTTCAACAGCAATTTATTGGTCCAAATGCAATGCCGGCACCGCCTTGGGGATCGGTTTATTTGGATAAAGAAGCGGTGATTTTTGGTAACTCTTTACTGCAATTACGTGAATTTATGCGTAAGTATGGCGTTAAAGCAGAACTCAATGAAAATGTTCCAGAAGATCATATTGGGTTAATGTTAATGTTGGCTTCGTATATTGCGAATACCCGACCAGACATTTTGCCGGAATATTTAGCGAAGCATCTATTTCCTTGGGTATGGCGTTATTTAGAATTGTTATCTGAACAAACAGATACGCCGTTTTATCAAGGTTTGGCATTAGTGACTAAACAAACGCTTGAATTATGGCAGGAAGAGCTTGGCATTGTCACAGTAGAAATGCCGTTATATTTTTAAATAAATGGAAAAAGACGAACGTTATTATTCTGCTTATTTAGCGCATAACCAAATTTCTCGTCGTGGTTTATTGCGCAGTTTTTTTACGGCACCACAACCGCAAAAAACGCTTGAGCAAAGAAAGGTGAATCGACCGCCTTTTGCAGCAAAAGAGAGTTTATTTCTTGCGGTATGCAGCGGTTGTGGCGAGTGTGTCAAAGCGTGTCCTTATGGCTTAATTGAATTGCAAGATCATTATCCAGTGTTAGATCTGCAATTTTCTGCGTGTGATTTTTGTGGTGAATGTGCGAAGGTATGTACTACGCATGCGCTTCACCCTGCTTTTAAAGCCGATACCGGATTACGCCCACGCTTTTTATCTTCTTGTTTACCTCAACAAGGACAAACTTGCCACACCTGTGAACAAAGTTGCCCAACACAAGCAATTTCTTTTAATGAAGAAACAGCAACATTGGATATTGATACTCACCGTTGTAATGGTTGTGGTGAATGTAAGATTAGCTGTTTTATGCAAGCAGTTGTCTTAGAAAATAGCCAATTAAGTGAGTAATTAAATTGATAAAAAATAAGGTGCATCCATTGCACCTTATTTAATTTATGTGGGGTAAGAAAGATTAAATCTTACGTAATTTTGCTGGTAAGCCTTGTCTTACCGCAGAACCACAGACCCAATCGAGCCAAGGTGAAGCAATTTCTTTGGTATTATCAAGTAAACCAAGATCATTGATATTAATGCCTTGCTTGATCTGTTCACTTCCTTGAACAACTTTGCCATCAATCTCGTAACTTGCAGCACCTAATTGCTTATGACCATAACCATGTTCAATCGCAATAGTTCCCGGCATTACACCTTCGAGTACCATCACTTGTACATTCACTTTACCACCTGGAGTAGCTAATTCCACTAAATCGCCATGCGCAAAACCAAATTTTGCCGCATCTTGATTATTCATCGCCACAATTCCGCTTGGTTTAATACTATGTAAGCGAAGTAACGGCGCAGTAATACTGCTCATTAAATTCGATTTAAAAGAAATTAGCTCAAACGGCCACTCTTTCTTCGGATAACGACTCTCAACAGTACTATTATCCGCAAATTGTGGTGCGAAATATTTCGGACAGCCATGGTAATGTTTACCATCGTGGTGGTGGCGAGCTTTCGCTACAATTGGGTTCCAGATTTGTAAACAGTTTTTCCATTTTGCCGTCATATTTTCGCCGTCCCAAGCGCTGTTATATGGAGCAAATCTACCACCTTTACAGAAGATTGTTGCAGCCTTCAATACTTCCTCTTCTTTCAAGGTTTTGCTTAATAACGGCATAATACGCTCTACTCCAGAAAGTAAACGATCTTCGGCAGTTGCATCATTAACCGGTTGTTTACCATCAAAAGCAATATTTGCTGCTGCACGCAAGAAATAATCTTCACTACAATTTAATGGATAAGTTTGTTGTTGATTATCGCTAATTGCATTATCACCAAATCCCGGTAAGCCCATGGCTTTTGCGATATGAATAATGAAACTTTCCATACAAATTGTTTCACCATTTGCGTTTTTCGCGTTAGCAGATTTAATAATCGGCCAACGTGCAGTACTGGTTTTGGTTGGTACTCCAGCCCAAGGTGTACTAAAACCCCAGCTTTCAAAGTTATGTGTATCCGGCACAATATAATCGGCTAATGCAGTAGTTTCATTCATAAACGCATCAACAGCGATAAATAAAGGCAGAATTTTTGGATCTTTTAACTTCTCTTCCGCAATATGATGGATACCAGTCATACCATATAACGGATTGGTCATATGGCTGATCCAAGCTTTTAATGGATAAGGATAACCTTGTAATGCAGAAGTGATCATTTCTGACATTTGACCACCAACGAACGGATACCAGGCAGCGCGTGCAGGATATGGTGATCCTTGTGCAGAACGGCGTTTAAATTCGCTTGAATTTTCATACGCTTTTTTACTACGGGCAAGATTGGTACCTTTCGGTTTCACCATATTTGGGAAAGTGGCGAGGTTGTAACGTGGGCCCGGTGCAAAATCTTTAAATTTGCCACCAGCCATACTCATACCACCTTTCTTATTCATATTACCGATCATAACATTCAATAAAAGAATCGCCCACGCCGTATAGAAACCATTACTTTGCATGGTGCCGCCGTGAGTAATGGCAACGGCTTTATGGCCATAAGAAGTAAATTTCTCAGCAAGAGCAGTAATTGTTTTAACTGGTACGCCACAAAGCGCAGAATATTCTTCTAACGTATGTTCAAGGCAAGACTCTTTTAATAAGGTTAAGGCGGATTTAACGGCAACTGTTGAACCATCTTTTAACGTAATAGTTTCATCAACCCAAATTAGTGCTTTTGCTGAAGATTTTGCTGGAATAAATTGATTATCTTCGGCATTTTTGACGATATTGTAATTTTCTAACACCTTATCATCAGGATTTGGCGCCACATCAAAAAGATCTTGTTCGGTAATCGGTTGGCCAAAACGAGGATGTTTTTCATCGCTGATAAAGAGATGTGCAGCATTACAATAACTTACCGCGCCAGCTTGTTGCATCGCAAATTCGCTTGGTAAGGCAAGATAATCTGCATTAAAACGCTCATTCTCAATAATCCAGCGTAACATCGCTAATGATAAAGCGAGGTCGCCGCCCGGTAATACAGGTACCCAACGATTATTTTGTGTAGCGTGAGTTGAAGTTAACTCTAAACGTGGGGAAACTACTACATAATCGAAATCCGATTCAGCACGTTTTTTCGCAAGTTGGCGTGCTTGTCGTTTAAATGGGTTACCTGATTGGGCAGGCGATGTTCCCATAAATAGGATAAATTCACAATTATCCCAATCCGGTTTTGCGTGTGAGTTGTTATTGAGATCATTCATTACCGCACCGGAACCGGCACGATAAGAAAGCCCACAATAAGAACCATGAGAAGCAAAATTGATAGTACCAAAACTACCATTAGCAAAACGTTGTAATAATGGCTGACGTCCTTCTGGGCCGGCAAAAGTAACAAATAACTGATTAGCTTTAGGGCCAAAATCAGGATTATCTTTATCTACTGGAGTGGTTAAATCACGAATAGCTTTTAAGCCATCAACGTGTCCTTCGCCAAAGAGATCGCCACCATTGACGACTTCTTCCACTAATTGTTCAAAACTAATGGTTTTCCATTTACCTTCGCCGCGTTTACCAACCCGTTTTAGTGGTTGAGTAATACGGTAAGGGCTATTTACTCCTTCCATAAAAGCAGCACCACGAGCACACGCAGTAGAACGATTTTCTAAACCATTTTCTCCAGCAACGCTTAATTCTGCTTGTTGCAAAGAGCTGTTATAACTAAGGTATTCATCAGCAGAAAGCGGATGATAAGGGTTACCGCTAATGCGGATAACACGATTTTGTTTTAAATCCACACGAGCGCGTAAGCCACAAAGTGTCCAACAGCCCATACATTGGGTATTACAAACAATTTGATCTGCGTTAGGGATTACTTTGTCTTTGCTGATTTGGTATTCCGGTGCGAGTGAATTGCCATGTAAATTGTGTTTCGTTTTTTCACCAGCGGTGCCATTTAATAAGCCGTTAGCAATTTCTTTCACTTTTGGTGAATAACCGGCAACGAAAGTTGCTGCACCACCGACAACTAAACCACCTTTAAGTAAATTACGACGTTTATTATCCATGATGGTACTCCTTATTAATTAAAGTGAAGATTTGCCATAAGATGACACTAACGGCTACCCATAAGCCAAAGACAGATAACATTCCTAATGCTCCATCTACGCCCCAATTAAAATGGTATGGATTCATTAAAGCGTTATATTTAGCTACAGTTTGCACTTCAAGTAATAACACCCAGCGTACCATAGCGGTTAAAGCAAGCGCGGCGATTAATAACAATGATTGCATCACTAGATGACGGCCGCTGATAAGCGCAAGAATTAAGGTAATTACCCATACTGCTAAAGTGAAAGCGACACTAGGACGATGCTGCCAAAGTAGTGATAAATCATAATGTGTGTCGGTTGAATAGAAGTTGATAGCGACAACAGTAAGTGCGAGCAGAACTAAACTGCACAACATTAACGGTTTCATTGTGATTGTTTGAGCTTTGCCTGTTGCAAGATAAATAGCAAAGTGAACCAACATTAACGCACTTGGTAAAGCGCTAAAGATAATTAATGGAATGAGATATGGTTGATTCCATAATGGACGAGCAGCGACGTTGTACACTTCCATTGAGGTGTAGAGCAGAATTAAGATGCTGCTGATAATGGTTAAAATACGGAAAATTTGACACCACAACGCATTATTAAAGTTGCCAAAATATAACCAAGCTAACCATTTTTGCGTTGGTTTGTTAGGTAATTGACGTAATAAGAACAGAATATAACCTACTAAACTGGTCATAAAGAAAGGTAAGAATAAAGAACCCCAAGCCATCCAAGACCAAGTTGCCAGATAAGCATAAAAATGCCAAACCCGACCAGGTTGATGTAAATCAGCAGTAAGTGCAATTGGCGCGACAATAGCAAAACTTAACGCCACCACTAACGCGATTAATTCCGCTTGAATTTGATAAGGTTTGACAAAAAAGCGAAAACAGAGTGCAGTAACAATCGCACATAACGCAATACCGATGAAAAAGAAATAACTTACCGCCCAAGGCAGCCATGCAATAGCTTGTGGTTCAACTAATACTTCGCGAATCATAATGTTTCCTCCATTCCTTGCCAAAGCATAGGTTGGCCGTTAATGCGACTGACGAACGCTTCATCTAAACCTAAATAGAATACGTGCGGTTGGGTGCCAGCTTCAGGTTTTAACACTTTTAATTCATTAACATGACTATCAAAGAGTTTTCTGATTTGGCTGTTTGGATCCGCTAAATCGCCGATAATGCGGGCGCCGCCAACACAACTTTCAACACAAGCAGGTAATAAACCAGCTTCTAAACGATGAGAACAGAAAGTACATTTATCAGCGGTTTTAGTTTCTTCATTGATAAAACGGGCGTCATAAGGACAAGCTTGCACACAGTAAGCACAACCAACACAGCGTTCATTATCAATAACGACAATGCCGTCTTTTTGTTGATAAGTCGCTTGAACTGGACAAACTGGAACACAAGGAGGATTGTCGCAATGGTTACATAAACGAGGTAGTAACACATTATTGACGGTTTGTTTTCCATCAGTGATTTCATACTGACGGACAGTGGTTCTAAATTCACCAATCGGTGTCTGATTCTCGATATTACAACTTACAGTACAAGATTGGCAGCCAATGCAACGCCGTAAATCAATAATCATTGCATAACGGTGTTGTTGATCACCGCCTCTTCTCGGCGGTTGGAACGCGATACTTTGCAGTGGTACCAAGCTAGCACCAAAAGTCAGCGCAGTAAGCGTTTTAAGTGTTGTTCGTTTACAACTATCCATAATTTTCCCCACAATCATCGTTTTATGTTATTGTTCTAGCGTATTGTTAATTACCCTGATTTTGGTAGCTATTGTGGTTTTCCACATAAATAGTATGGGTATTGATCTGAGTCAAGAAACAGGAGGCGATTTTGCGAAAGTTAGGCTGGATTTATAGTTATTGCTTGCTGTTATTCTTAGCGATTTCTCATAATGCAATGGCACAAGATTGGAAAATCGGTATTTTGGCGCAACGTGGTGAAAACTATTTGCGTGAAAAATGGCAGCCATGGATTGATTGGCTTAATCAACAAATTCCCCAACAACAATTTCATTTAGTCGCCTTACAATTAGATGAACTCTCCAAAGATAAAGCGAAAAATGTCGATTTTGTCTTAACCAACCAATCGCAATTCTTTTATTTAAATAATAGTACGGTGCGTTGGCTGGCAACGTTACAATCACCGCGGCAAAAACATTCAGATAGCGGTAAAGTAGGTAGCGCAATTTTGGTGAAGGCAAACAGCCCTTATCACCAATTAACAGATTTAAAAGGGAAAACATTAGCCGCAGTTGGGCAAAATGCTTTTGGCGGTTTTTTACTGGGGTATAACGTACTATATCAAGCCGGCTTAGAAGAAAATCACGACATTTTTTTCCGCTTTAGCGGTTTTCCTGCGGATAATACGGTATTTTGGCTGCAACAAAGTAAAGTCGAAGGGGCGATTGTCCCCGTCTGTATTTTGGAAGATTTAGCCGAAGAGGGAAAAGTAAAGCTGCAAGATTTTCGTGTGTTAGCCAGACAAACGAATGAGATTGGTTGTTGGTCAAGTACAATCTTATTGCCAAACTGGTCGTTAGCGGCAATGCCGCAAGTGCCGGATAATATAGTGAAAAAACTAATGACCATTTTGCTCGGCGATATTCCAGAAAACTTACCGCAATGGAATCCGCCGTATTCCGATCAACAAGCTGACAATATCTTGCGCAATCTTTATCGCCACCCACAACAACAAAGCCTTTGGGCAGATGTGCAATATTGGATTTTGCAGCACAAATGGCAATTATTGGCGGGTTTACTCTTTATCTTATTTAATTATCTATGGATTACTTATCAGGTTCATCGTAAAAGCAAGCAACTGACGCAAGCGCATCAAGAAATGCGCAACTATGAACGCCAGCTGATTAAAGCCGATCGCTTAAGTATTTTAGGGGAAATGAGCGCTGGTATTGCGCATGAAATTAACCAACCGCTGACCGCAATCGGTATGTATAGCGAAGGTTTAAAACAACAATTAAAACAGCGTGAAACGACAGCAATGGAGTTAGCGATCTTAGATAAAATTCAACAACAAGTTGATCGCAGCCGCCAAATTATGCGTAATTTAACAGGGTGTGTAAAAGGTAAAGAAGATGAAGAACTACAAGATCTAGAGTTAAAACCGCACCTACAAAAAGCGATTGATTTTATTAAACAACATTATGCGGCACAGGCAAAAATCCGTTTAATTTGCCCAAGAAATTGGCAGGTTCGCATCAAAAAAACGATGTTAGAACAAATAATTTGCAATTGCTTACTGAATGCGTTGCAAGCACAAGCGGATCATATTATGGTGAGCGTAGTCGATCACCAATCTTATTTATATATTATGTTGATTGATAATGGGGTAGGTTTTTCTCAAACCGAGTTAGAATTTCCGTTTGTGCCGTTCCGCAGTCGTAAAAAAGAGGGGTTAGGTTTGGGTTTAACGCTCTGTCAGCGGCTGATGCACTCAATGTCTGGTGATATCTATTTTCAAAATCGTAAAAATAAACAAGGTGCAGTGGTAATTTTGGAGTTACCGCTCTTGTTAAGGGAAACAAAATGAAAGTGCATATAATTGATGATGATTCAACTGTATTAGATGCAGCGACATTTTTATTAACGCAAGCAGGCTATGAGGTAACGAGCTGGTCAAATAGCAAATTATTTCTGGAACAAGCACAGCTATTTGAGCCGGGCGTAGTGTTACTGGATATGCGCATGCCCTATTTTGATGGGCGGCAAGTGCATAAAATTTTGCGCCAACAACGCAGTACGCTACAAGTGATTATTATGACGGCTTTTGCTGATGTCGAGATGGCGGTAAATGAGTTAAAACAAGGTGCGGTAGATTTCTTACAAAAACCAATTGAATTTAATCAATTACAAACAGCGCTAACCAATGCAGCCGAACGCAGTGAAAAATGCTACCAACAATATCAAATTCAGCAATGTTATGACCAATTAAGCGAAAAAGAGAAAGAGGTTCTCAAATTAGTGCTGAATGGCAAAATTAATAAACAGATTGCAGAAGAATTAAATATTGCGGTGAGAACCGTAGAAGTTCATCGTTCGCATATTATGGAAAAGATGTCTGCTAAGAATGTTGCTGAATTGATTAGAAAAGTGGACTTACTTTCTTTAGATAGTGACTAAGAGGATATTTTCTAAATTGGATATAGTTTTATCTGTAATAAGGTCAGATGGGTAGCTCAAAATGAAAGCAAATGAAACTAAAGTAGAAACATTTTTATCTTCAAATAAAACTCAATTTATTATTCCTGTTTATCAAAGAAATTATGATTGGAATATACAACAATGTCACCAGATCTGGAAAGATATTTTAGAAGTTGGGGTTAAGAATGAAATGAACGCTCATTTTATCGGTAGTATTGTCTATATACATGATGATGTTTATACATCATCTCGAATAAAAGAATTAACTATTATTGATGGGCAACAACGTTTAACAACACTGACTCTAATTTATTTAGCTCTTTATCAGTTTACAAAAGAGCTAGGAGATAATGATTTAGCAAATGAGATAAGTGAGACCTATTTGATTAACAAATTTGCTTCCGATGATGAGAAATTAAAATTAAAGCCGACAGATAATAACAATAAAGCACTAAAATATTTGTTAAGAGCAGATAGTAGTAAGGAATTTTTAGATTTCTCTAGATTAATTGATAACTTCAATTATTTCAAAAAGATGATTAACCAAGAAAATTATTTAATTATACTAGATGGTTTATCAAAACTAATGTTTGTTGAGATTTCTTTAGAAAGAGGAAAGGATGATCCTCAACGCATTTTTGAAAGTTTAAACTCGACAGGATTGGAATTATCTCAAGCAGATTTAATTAGAAACTATATTTTAATGGGGCTTAATTATGAAAACCAAAATAAAATATATAATAATTATTGGGAAATAATAGAGCGGTTTGCACAAGTAGGGCATGAAAGTAGAGTTTCTGATTTTATTCGAGATTATTTAACATTAATAAATAAAAGAATTCCAACAAAAAGCAAAGTATATGTCGAATTTAAAAATCAGTTTCCTACATCAGATCTAAAAACATTAGAAGAAAATCTTTCTCCTATAAAATCTCTTGTTAAATTTTATAATAAACTTCTTAATCCTAATAGTGAACCAGATAAAGATATTAGGAAACAATTGGAATATATTAATCGAATAGAAGTCAATGTGGCATATCCGTTTTTAATGAAAGTTTATGAAGATTATACAAATAATATTATTGATAAAAAAGTGTTTATTGAAATATTGGAGTTAGTACAATCTTTCGTATGGCGTAGATTCATTGTGGGAGCACCTACGAATGGGTTAAATAAAATCTTTATGACTTGTTATGAGCAAATAGATTTAAAGAATTATTTATATTCATTTCAGAAATTTTTATTAGAGAAAAAAGGGATACAAAGATTTCCTAGAGATAAGGAAGTTAAAGAGAGTCTTAAGTTTAAAGATGTCTATAATATAAAAGGTAAAAATAGAACCTATCTATTAGAACGGTTAGAAAATTTTGAAAATAAAGAACCAGTTATTATTGAAAATAATCCAGAGATAACTATAGAGCATATTTTTCCACAAAATCCAGATCCGCAATGGAAGAAAGATTTAAGTGAAGAAGATTATAATGAGCTAAAAGAAACTTATATGAATACAATTGGCAATCTTACTTTATCTGGTAATAATGGAAAATTGGGTAATAAATCTTTTAAAGATAAAAGAGATAAAGATGATGTAGGTTATAAATATAGTAGACTTTGGCTCAATAGGTATTTAGCAACTTTGGAAAAATGGGATCTTGAAGAGATTGAAAAACGTTTTGAAGTTCTTTCTCACCGATTTTTTAATATATGGAGAATACCGAGTATAGAATTCGATTTGATATCAGAAGAGAAAATGAGAAGTGATGAAGTAAATATTTTTGATGCTGAAGATCCTAGAAATAAGAAATTAGAATATGCTATTTTTCTTGATAAGAAATTAGAGGTTAATCAAGTAAGTAAATTATATAGTGAAATTTTTAAACAGCTATTTGAATTAAATCCGGAAAATTTCTTTATAACTGATTTGGCGGAAAAAATCTCATTAACTAAAACTATAAATAGTGGAAAATTAAGACAACCAATTGTTCTGAATGATACCTATGTGATAGAAGGAAATTTAGATAATAATAGTAAGTTTAAACGTATAAAAGATGCACTAATAATTTTTGATTTTCAAGATGAATTATTAATTAAATATGCTGAATAATCTTTGTAAGATTAGCGGGTTGATAAAATAATAACTATTTAGATAAATAATGCCCCTTATTATGGGGCATTAATATTATGAAGCTACTTAGGCAATTTTCACTTCCCAAAAATCCACAGGAGCGTTAGTGACTGGTTTTACGATACCGGTACGAACGGCGAAATCACCGATACCTTCATTGCTTTGACGATTTTTTGCCCAATCTCCAATCCAACCATCAAGAATTTGTAGAATCTCTGCTTCCTCAATATTTTCTTTGAATAAACGAGGAATACGGCTGCCTTCACGATTACCACCGATATAGAGATTGTAACGTCCAATAGCACGTCCAACTAAGCCGATTTCAGCTAACATTGCACGTCCGCAACCATTTGGACAGCCAGTTACGCGCAACACAATCCCCTCTTTTTCAACGTGATGTTTTGCCATTAACAGATCTACTTTATCAATAAATTGAGGTAAGAAACGTTCTGCTTCTGCCATCGCTAATGGGCAAGTTGGTAAAGCGACACAAGACATACTTTGCTGACGCAATGGAGTAACACGATCGTCAATTAATTTATATTCACGAGCCAATTTTTCGATTTTCGCTTTATCCCGTTGCGCCACACCCGCAACAATTAAATTTTGGTTAGCAGTAAGACGAAAATCGCCTTTATGGATTTTCGCAATTTCACGTAAGCCAGTTTTTAATGGGCGATCTGGATAATCGAGTAAACGTCCATTTTCAATAAATAAAGTTAAATGCCATTTATTATCTTCGCCTTTTACCCAACCAATGCGATCGCCGCGTTCAGTAAAATGATATGGACGGATTGGTTTTAAAGTAATACCGGCACGTTTCTCCACTTCCGCTTTTACTACATCTAAGCCAACGCGTTCAATGGTATAGCGTAATTTTGCATTTTTACGGTCACTACGATTGCCCCAGTCGCGTTGCGTGGTGACGACTGCTTCAGCACAAGCCAATACTTCGTCTAAAGTTACAAAACCAAGCTCTTGAGCGACATTTGGATAAGTCTTATGGTTAGCAAAATCCATTGATAAGCCGCCACCAATCAACACATTAAAACCGATTAATTGTCCTTGCTCGGCAATAGCGACAAAATTGAGGTCATTTGCGTGTAAATCGACATCGTTTAATGGTGGTACAACAACAGTAGTCTTAAATTTACGCGGTAAATAAGTTTTACCTAAAATAGGCTCAACCGGATCGCTTGACTCTTTTAACAATGGTTTAGTGGTTTCACTTTCAAATACCTTTTCGCCATCTAGCCATACATCAGCATAAGCGGTAGTGCGTGGTAAAAGATGTTCAGAAATTTTCTTTGCCCACTCATAAGCTTGTTGATGTAGCTCGCTTTCAACAGGGTTTGGCGTACAAAGTACATTACGATTTACATCACCAGCGGTGGCAATTGAGTCTAAACCTAGCTGATGCAACCATTGATGCATCGGTTTAATATCACGTTTTAAAACACCATGAAATTGGAAAGTTTGACGATTGGTTAAACGAATACTGCCGTAATAAGTATGTTTAGTAGCGAATTCATCAATACCTAACCACTGTTTTGGGGTAATAATGCCTCCCGGTAAGCGGCAGCGCAGCATCACATTCTTATTTGGCTCAAGTTTTTGCGCTTGGCGTTCAGCACGAATATCACGATCATCCTGTTCATACATACCATGGAAGCGGATGAGTTGGAAATTATCTTTATTGAATCCGCCAGTAAGTTGTTCATTTAAATCTTGGGCGATAGTACCATGCAAATAATCACTTTCCCCCTTCAAACGTTCATTATCGGCTAACGGGAATTTTTTCCACTCGGTTGCTTTATCAGTCATAATTCACTCCTATTAATACACATCACGCTGATAACGTTTTTCTTCTCTTAAGTCAGCGAGATAATCTTCCGCTTGTTCTACAGTTAAATTGCCTTGTTGGCTGATCACATCAAGTAATGCTTGCTCTACATCTTTTGCCATTTTATTGGCGTCCCCACAAACGTAGAGATAGGCGCCTTGTTGTAACCATTGCCATAAGGTTTCAGCCTGTTCGCGGATTTTGTCTTGTACATAAATTTTTTGTTGTTGATCGCGTGACCACGCAAAGTGGTAACGATTTAACAAGCCTTGTTTTGCGTAATCTTGCCACTCTTGTTGGTAAAGGAAGTCTTCGGTAAAGGTTTGATTACCAAAAATCAACCAATTTTCACCGCTAGCTTCATCTGCTGCACGTTGTTGCATAAAGGCGCGGAATGGCGCAATACCGGTTCCTGCTCCAACCATAATAATGTTGCGAGTTGGGTCTTGCGGTAAGCGGAAATTTGGATTGCTTTCGACAAAAACTTTCACCTCTTCATCTTCACCAAGGCGTTCACCAAGGAAGCCGGATGCACCGCCAGTGTAAGTTTTGCCATTAAATTGATAACGCACTACGCCAACGGTTAAATGTACCTCTTCACCAACTTCACTTTGTGCAGAAGCGATAGAATAAAGGCGCGGTGTTAATGGGCGTAATAAACTAATCAGTTGTTCGGCGGTTAATTTAGTTGGATAAGTTTGTAATACACCAACTAAAGGTGTCGCAGCAACGTAATCTTGTAATTGTTGTGGATCAGCAATCAGCGCTTGTAGTTCTGCTTGTGGATTTAATTCAGCGTAACCTTTTACAAAACGAGCGGTATTTTGTGTCAATTCAAAATGTTCGGTTAAGGCTTGGCGTAATGTGAGGCTATTATTTTGATAAGTGATTTGCTGATCACCATCTAATGCCACAGCAGTCAAAATTTCCTCAACTAATGCAGGATCATTGTTAAACCAAACGCCTAACGCATCACCAGCCTGATAGGTTAAGCCAGAATCACCGAGATCGATCTCAATATGCTCCACATCTTTTGTTGAATGACGACCAGTAATTTTTTGCCGTACACTTAACGTTGCGCTGAATGGATTTTCGCGGTTGTATTGATTAACGTTATTTTTTTCTGCGTTTTGTGGTGCTTGTTGAATTGTAGTAGTGGCGGTTACTTGTTGTGCCAACACTTGATTAATTTGTTCAATCCATTGGTTTGCCGTCGTTTGATAATCAAGATCACAATCAGCGCGTTCAAGTAAACGAGTCGCGCCCAACTCAGCGAAGCGTTGATCAAAATCTTTACCTGCTTGGCAGAAATTTGGATAGGAACTGTCGCCTAAACCTAGAACAGCAAATTCAATACCGGCTAAAGAAGGCGCTTTTTTACCAAATAAGAAGCGGTGTAAATTAACAGCTTCTTCTGGTGGTTCACCATCACCTTGTGTCGAAGTGACTAATAAGAGGATTTGCTCTTGATTTATTTTCTTCGCTTTATAATCGGCAGCGCTCACCAAGGTAACAGAATGCTGTTCACTCAATTTGTTTTTTAACTGTTCTGCCACTTTACGTGCATTACCGGTTTGTGAAGCAGAAATAATAGTGATGGTACGTGCTGCAGCAGCGGTAGCTGGCGCAGTTTCTGTTGTTACAGCACCTGATGGTAATACTACTGCACCATTTTGTGCGGCTTGTCCCCAACAATAACCAGAAAGCCAGGCTAATTGTAAGGAATCAAGTTGTTTTAATTGCTCTGCAATTTCAGTGGAAATTGGTAATTTTACAACATCATTCATGCCAATATCCTCCTAGGCAGCAGTTAAAATCATACCGGCAGCAACAGTGTGATAAGTTGCTTCATCAATCAAAATAAAGGAACCAGTACCAATATTTTGTTGGTAAGTCGTTGCACAAATCGGTTTTTGTAAGCTGATTTGCACTTGCCCTAAATCGTTTAATTGGAAGGTTTCTGCTGATTGCTGTTTGCTTAATGTTTTAACATCAAGTAAATGATCAATATGTTTAATCCGCGCAAAGACATTTTGTGTCGTGTGTTTTAACCAATATTTGCGTGCAGTATTTAATGGACGTTGATCAAACCAGCAAAGCGTTGCAGTGAGTTGTTGTTGTGATTGAATTGGATTTTCCACACTGACAAAAGTATCACCGCGAGAAATATCAATATCATCTGTTAAACAAAGCGTAACTTGTTCACCGGCTTCGGCTTGCTGTACTTTGCCGGAAACTGCAAAAATTTCTTTAATTGTTGAAGTGTAACCGGCAGGCTCAATACGGATTTGATCGCCAACTGCAATACTACCAGCCTCGATTCTGCCTTGATAACCACGAAAATCATCTTGTTTGTCGCTATCTAAACGTAGTACCAATTGCACAGGAAAATGAAAATCTGCCTTCGCTAAAGAGATATTTTTTTGATTTGGTAACTCTTCTAACAGACTCAATAGCGGTGCTCCTTGATACCAAGGCATATTTTCTCTGGCATAAACAATGTTATCGCCGTTTAATGCGGAAATTGGCACAAACTGCACTGCGGTTAAACCAAGTTGTGCAGCTAATTGACGATAAGCATCACAAATAGCAGCAAATTTGTTTTGATCAAAATCGAGCAAATCCATTTTATTAACTGCCACAATAATTTGCGGGCAAGCGAGCTGCTGTAAAATGGCGGAATGGCGTTTGGTTTGTGGTAATAATTGTAGCGGTTGTTGGCTAAAATCTAATTGGCTGGCATCAATTAACACCACAGCGGCATCTGCAGTAGAAGCGCCGGTCACCATATTTCTGGTGTATTGTTCGTGTCCCGGAGTATCGGCAATAATAAATTTACGTTTTGCAGTAGAAAAATAGCGATAAGCAACATCGATAGTGATACCTTGTTCGCGTTCAGCGGCTAATCCGTCAGTTAAAATTGAAAAGTCGATTCCAGTTGCGCTATTTTTTGCTTGATTAAGATGTTGTAGTTGATCACTTAATAGAGCTTTGCTGTCATAAAGTAAGCGACCAATTAAAGTACTTTTTCCATCATCTACACTGCCGGCAGTGATAAAGCGTAAAGGGGCATTTTGATTAATATTCATTTCACTGTTTCCTTTGTTATTATTATTTAATTAGAAATAACCTTGTTTTTTACGTTGTTCCATTGCTGCTTCGCTAACCTGATCATCAAGGCGAGTAGCACTGCGCTCAGAAATATCCACCACCGCTGTTTCTGCGATAATATCTTGTGGAGTAGCAGCTTCACTGGCGACAGGGCAAGTACAGCTAATATCGCCAACGGTACGGAAACGCACAGATAACACTTCACTTTCTTCATTTGCTGCTTTTGGCGTTAAATAGGTAACAGGAACTAATAAGCCTTTACGGCGTACCACTTCGCGTTGGTGAGCATAATAAATACTTGGTAACTCTAAATTTTCACGAGCGATATATTGCCAAATATCGAGTTCAGTCCAGTTTGAAATTGGGAATACCCGCATATTTTCGCCTTGATGCAATTTGGCATTGTAAAGAGACCACAATTCAGGGCGTTGTGCTTTTGGATCCCATTGACCGAATTCATCGCGGAAAGAGAAAATACGCTCTTTAGCGCGTGCTTTTTCTTCGTCGCGTCTAGCTCCGCCCATTAGTGCGTCAAAGCCATGTTTCTCAATGGTTTCAAGTAAGGTAACTGCTTGAGCTGCGTTACGAGAGTCAGTTTCTTTACGCAATACCACAGTACCGTTGGCAATCGACTCTTCTACGGAACCCACCACCAAGCGCGCATTTAATTTTTCTACTTGTTGATCGCGAAAATCGATAACTTCTGGATAGTTATGTCCAGTATCAATATGTACTAATGGAAAAGGTAATGGTGAGTTTCTACCTTCTAGTTGGAACGCTTTACGTGCCAAAGCAAGTAATACCACTGAGTCTTTACCACCAGAGAAAAGTAATGCTGGATTACTGCATTCGGCGACGACTTCACGAATGATGTAAATTGATTCTGCTTCTAACCAGTCTAAATGGTTGTTTTGTAATAAATGTTGTTGCTGCATATTCACTCCTATGATTTATGTAATCCGCACTCTTTACTATCTTGGCTTTCCCACCACCAACGACCAGCGCGAATATTTTCTCCTTGTTTCACTGGGCGTGTGCAAGGTTCACAGCCAATGCTTGGATAACCTTGTTGATATAACGCATTAAAAGGTAAGTTAAATTGTAAAATGTATGCCCAGACATCTTCCTCAGACCAATCGAAGATCGGGTTGTATTTAGCTATTTGACGTGTGCTATCCCACTCTTTAAACGCAAGCGATTGACGTGTCACAGACTGTGATTGACGTTGTCCTGTTAACCAGGCGTCCGCATTTTGTAACGCCAAATTAAGTGGTTCCACTTTGCGAATATGGCAGCACTGTTTGCGAGCGGCGACACTGTCATAAAAAGCGTTTTGTCCAAAGGTTTCAACGTAGTCGGTGACTTTTTGTTGGTCAGGTTGGTAACGCTCAATGCTGATGGTTGGATAGACTTGCGCGAGCGTTTGTAAGAACGCTTGTGTTTCAGGATTTAAACGTCCTGTATCTAAAGTGAAAACCGTAATATTAGCGTTTAATTTGCTGATAACATCTAAAATTACGGTGTCTTCCACTGCCAAACTATGCGCGAATTTAACCTGTTGATGTTCATCGTTAATTTGTCGTAAACGCTGTTCTAAAACCGCAATTTTGTGTTGTAACTCAGGTTGATTTTGTTGAGTGAGTTGCGGAATTTGCCAAAGCGCTGGTCGATATAAATTCATTTTTCCTATCCTTTGCCTTAATTAAGCAACTTTTTGTGTTGAGGTTGCAGTGACATATTCGGTAGCACTTTGTCCAAACCATTGTAGTTGCTGCTGTAATGCCACTACCTCACCAATCACTAATAGTGCTGGTTTTTCAGCTTGTTCGGCTAATTGTGCTAAATTTTCTAAAGTACCAATTTGTGTGTGCTGCTGGCTTAATGTACCTTGGCTAATCACTGCGATTGGGGTGTTGGCGGTGCGTCCATGCGTTAATAATTGAGTTTGGATCTCTTGTGCCTTTAGCGTACCCATATAGATGACCAGGGTGGTGTTAGGTTGCGCTAGGCTATGCCATGCCAATGGCTTGCCGTTCGCTTGGCGGTGTCCAGTAATAAAGATCACACTTTGTGCATAGTCGCGATGCGTTAATGGAATACCGGCATACGCTGTTGCGCCTACTGCTGCGGTCACGCCCGGTACAACGCTAAATGGAATATTGGCTTGTTGTAGCGCTTGTAATTCTTCGCCGCCACGTCCGAACACAAATGGGTCGCCGCCTTTTAAACGCACAACACGTTTGCCTTGTTGTGCATAGCTGACGAGCAAAGCATTAATTTGTTCTTGGGTAATGCTTAATTTACCTGCTCGTTTACCAACTAAAATCTTGTCTGCATCACGACGAACTAACGCTAAAATCTGTTCTGAAATTAACGCGTCATAAAAAACCACATCAGCTTGTTGAATCGCTTGCAAACCTTTTAGGGTTAATAAACCGGCATCACCGGGACCTGCACCAACTAAGGTTACTTCACCTAAAGAAGATGGAACTTGTTGTAATTGATCTGCCAAAAATTGTTCTGCTTGCGCGACTTGTTGGTTTTTGGTTAATTGTTCAAATTGTGGGTGGTTAAATAAAGTTTCCCAAAAATAACGACGTTGTTTTAGCTGTGCTAAAGATTGTTTTACTTTGCTGCGCCAACGTCCGGCAATTTCCGCCATCGTGGAAAGATGTTGTGGTAATAAGGCTTCTAATTTTTCGCGTAATAAACGCACTAATACAGGTGCAGTACCGGCACTGGAAATTGCAATTTGTACTGGGCTGCGATCAATAATTGATGGAAAAATAAAAGAACAATGCGATTGATCATCAACGGTATTTACCAAACGGTTTTCTGCTTGCGCCAGTTGGAAAATTTGTTGATTCAGTTGTGTATCGTTTGTTGCTGTTACTACCAAATAAACAGATTGTAATTGTGCTGGTGTAAAGTGCTGGGCAATCCAGTTTACTTTACCCGCTTGCCATAGTTTGTGTAATGGGGCAATTAGTTGTTCAGCCACAATTTGAATGTTAGCGCCAGCTTGACGTAATAGATCGATTTTGCGTAAGGCGATATGACCACCACCCACGACAAGTACATTCTTTTCTGCTAAATCGACAAAAATTGGTAAATATTGCATTGTCACTCCCTCTCTCAATGCCTTTTTATTTTTTATACGGCAAATAAAGTTTTGCGGAAAATAGTAAAAAATTATCTGTTATAACTTTTTATGATATAGCGCTCGCTAGTTATCACTTTTAGTTAGATGGTAAGTCACATAACTTATTGAAAATAAAGACGATCAAACTGCCCACCATCAGCGAAATAACGTTGGTTAATTTGCTGCCAATTACCAAATTGTTGGTTGACATCAAATGTGTGAATGGCTGGAAAATGAGCTTGATAAGCGGCAAATACTTCAGGGTTGTTTGGTCTAAATTCGCTTTCTGCGGCAATATGTTGTGCCTTTTCTTGCCATAATGAAGCGATAAAGTGTTGTACTAATTGTTGGTTTTGATGACGTTGGCTATTTTTATGTACTTCAGCCACTAATACAGGAATATTGGCGCTGATACTTGGATAAATTAGCGAAAATTGCTGTTGGTGTTCGCTAGATTGTGCCAATAGTGCCGCTTCATTTTCGGCAGTAATCAAGACATCACCAATATCACGCTGACTAAAGGTAATGCTGGCGGCTCTGGCACCAGTATCAAAAACCGGAACATTTTTGAGGAATTGACGAATAAAGTCATCAACTTGAGTCTGTTGTTGATATTGCTTTTCTGCATAACCCAACGCAGATAGATAGACATAGCGACCGCTACCAGAGGTTTTAGGATTAGCAAAAACTACTTTTACATCAGGTCGCACTAGATCATTCCAATCGTGAATATTTTTCGGATTGCCTTTGCGGACTAAAAATACCACTACTGTATGAAACGGCTCAGCCTGATTAGGATATTGTTGCTGCCAATTAGTCTTTACTAAACCTTGTTTCACTAAGGTTTCAATATCGTTTTGTTGATTGAGTGTAACAACGTCGGCGGGTAAACCGTTTTGTACCGCAATAGCTTGCTTACTAGCGCTAGCATAGGATTGGGCAATATTTAACGTGGTTTGATGTTCTTTTGCGTAATCAGCAATGAAAACAGGCAGATAACGTTTGTAGTAATCTCGAATAACATCATAACCTGCTAGCATTATGGTTTGTTCTGCGGCAGCAGAAAATGTTATTAGCACAAGTAAGAAACCGTAAATAATGGATTTAATTCGCATATTTCACTCCATTGATCGTTATTTTTATAGTGGAGTGAAGTTATACGGTAAAAGCGCATAAGCGAAAAATAGTAAAAAATTATAATTTATAGCGTTTTGAACTATCTGTGAGCAAAAATTGTGAAGATTGCGAGGTATAAAAATCCCCTCATCAATGTATTGATAGGGGATAGTGATAAGGTTAAGCGAATTGCTGCATAAATGCTGGAATAGCTAAGAGAACCAATATTAATAGTACTAATTTTTCATAGTGACGTAATTGCCATTTACCATAGAATTTATATTGCGAATAAAGGAATAGTAATACTCCAGGTAAATAGAGCAGAACGGACAATAATAGATATTCCACGCCTGCGGCATATACAATCCAAGTAGCATATAAGGTTGCGAAGCCACCGATGATTTTATAACGCCAAGCTAGTTGTTGTTGGATTGCATATTTTAATAAGAATCCACCCACCAATAGATAAGGGATTAAAATCATTGATGTTGAAATTAACAACAAGGTTTCATAACTATTTCCTGTTTTCCAAACTAAGAAAAGACAAAGTTGTACCGTTAATGTGGTAAATAAGAGCGAAAATTGCGGTACAGCGTGTTTATTCAAACGGGTGAATAGTGGTGGAAATACGCCATTTTTAGCGCCTAAATGAGGGATTTCAGTGGCATATAATGTCCAGCTTAAGTAGGATGATAAAACCGATACGATTAAACAGAGTGTGATTAACCATTTGCCCCAATTACCTACCATTGAAGTTAAAATACCGGCCATTGATGGATTTGGCATTTCGGCAATTTCTGCACGCGGTAAAATACCTTGTGACAATAAGGTAATTGCGACATAGATAAGTAAGGTAATCACTACCCCAATCACTGTTGCGCGTCCAACATCACTGCGGCTTTTGGCGTGTTTGGATAATACAGCGGCGCCTTCAATCCCCGTAAATACCCAAAGTGTGATCAGCATAGTATTTTTGACTTGCTCCATAAGTGTAGTTTGCTGCCCACTTTCGTTGCTAATGCCATTACCTTGCCAATCAGCAAAGAAACGGGCGCCGTCAAAAAAGTAAATGGCTAAATCAATAAATAATAGCAATGGGAATACTTTAACAACGGTGGCAATCAGGTTTACGCCTGCCGCTTCTTTAATCCCGCGAGCAACTAGTGCATAAACTAACCAAGCGATTAACGAAGCGCCAATAAAGGAGATCATCGTATTGCCTTTACCGAATAACACAGCGTCTGGTTGATCGGTAAAAGTGCCGACTGCTTCAAAGGCAACTACTAAATAGCCAACAATACCGATAGTGGTACAAAGCCAATAACCCCAAGCAGATAGGAACCCCATTAAATCACCGAAACCTGCTCGCGCATAACCATAAACACCGCCATCTAATTCAGGCAGTAATTTAGATAAGCAAGCAAAGGAGAGCCCTAGAAAAATAATTCCAACACCAGTGATTAACCAACCGATTAATAGCGCTTGTGAACCCGCCACTGCTGCCATATTTTGCGGCAAGCTGAAAATTCCTGAACCAATCATTGAGCTGATAACGAGTGCCGTTAGTGCAGAAACACCAATTTTTGTTGTCGTTGTCATAGCCACCTCAACGTAAATGCGTTGCTAATTGTGCGATATGTTCTGGCCCGATACCACAACAACCACCAATTACATTAGCGCCAATTGCACGCCATTTTTGCGCCCAATATAGATAATTTTCCGGTGTACTATCGCGACGAATTTCATCAATTGCTTCGTTAGCAGCTTGCATCTCTTCCGGTTGTGGTACAAATGCGTTGGCATATACGCCTAGATTGACTGCGCGCTGTTGTTGATCGATCACTTGTTTTGCTTGTGTTAATTCTGCTGCCATCACTTCAATCTGGCTACAGTTAAAAGAAATGGTGGCGGCATTTAATGCTAAAGCCTGTTTTACCGCGTCAACAACCAGTTCACCAGAACGCAATTTTGGTTCGGTTTGTTGTGCAGAGTCGTCTAAAGTGAAGGAACACCAAAATGGACGTTGATCGTTACCTAATAGGTGTTTTCAAGTTTGTACTTCGATAATACTGCTTTGTGTTTCAGCTAACCAAAGATCAACATAAGGTGATAAACCTTGAATTAAAGGTTTTGCTAAGGATTCCGCAAGATCCGCATTAAATAAATCTGGTCGGTAAGAACCGAATAGTGGCGGCAGTGAGCCTGCAACTAACACAGCTTTACCGCTTTGTTGTAGCGCTTTTCGTGCTAGTTTTCCTGCTAACGCAGCGAGTTGTTCACCACGTTGATAAAAACATTCACCAATATGGAAAGGTACTACCGCATAACTATTGGTTGTAATCACATTAGCGCCGGCGTGGATATAGTCTAAATGTACATCGCGTACAATATCCGGGGTTTCCATTAATGCTAGTGCTGACCATTCTGGTTGACGAAACGGTGCATTACGGCGATGGAGTTCACGTCCCATACCGCCATCAAGAATAATAAGGGGTTGCATATAAAATTATCCAAAGTAAATAAAAAAGGAAGCTAACTTAGCATAGCAATAGCGAATTACAAGTGAATTAATCTGCTGAGATATAACTTAACGTTATTATGTTATTTTAAGTTGTGTTTTGATTGATTTCCTTGTAGAGTAAAGACCGTTTTAGTCGGGGTGCTGCTTAGCAGCTGAGATAATACCCGTGAACCTGATACAGTTAACACTGACGTAGGAAACTAATTATGCACACCATTTTATCTTCATTTTTTATCTATTTTTTCCATTCTTTTTTGTCATTGCGTTAAATCCCAATCAACACTGATTGATGGTATTGGCGATGAACGCAGTACAAATTCAGCATTTAACCCTTGCATTTGCTGGCAAGCCACTGTTTGAGAATTTTAATTTTGCAGTGGTACAAGGGCATTGGACAGCATTATTAGGACGTTCCGGTGTTGGTAAATCGACATTGCTGCGGGTGATTGCTGGGCTAGAACAACAAACCATACAACAAGGTAAAATTGAGTTTCTGACAGCTTCTGCTGCAACGAATCAATCTGTTGCCTTTATGGCACAAAATGATGGCTTATACCCATGGTTATCGGTATTAGATAATGTACAGCTAGCGCAACATTTACGTGGTCAGAAAAATCAAGCCAGCCAACAGCGTGCAGAGGAGTTATTGGATGCTGTGCATATGTTGGAACATCGCGATAAAGCTTGTTACCAATTATCAGGCGGACAGCGGCAGCGAGTGGCTTTAGCTCGCACTTTAATGCAATCAGCCGAAGTGATTTTAATGGATGAACCTTTTTCGGCGTTAGATGTGGTAACTCGCCTGCAATTACAAACCTTGGCACAACAACTATTAGCGGATAAAACGGTATTATTAGTTACACACGATCCACAAGAAGCGCTGCGTTTGTGTGACGATATTTTTGTGTTGCAAAAACAAGCGGAACAGGTTGTGCTCACTGCACCAATTTCCCCGCAAGCTATTGAACGCTTACCAGAACATCCAAATTTTTGGCAGTTGTATCAACGATTGCTGCAACAATTACAACAGGGAGAGCTTTAAATGCGCTATCTCTCTTCACTGTTCAAAGCCTTACTGCTTTCTTGTTCATTATTACTGTTATGGCAAGCGGCGATTGTACTGTTTGATTTACCGCATTATATGCTGCCAAAACCGCTGGAAGTGATGACAAAACTACATTCTCACGCAGAATTATTGTGGAACCATAGCCAGATCACCTTATTAGAAATCTTATTGGGATTAATACTAGGTTTTATATTAGGCTTATTCTCAGCCTTGCTACTCTCATTATCACGTTGGCTTTCTTCATTACTTTTACCTTTGCTCATCATTTCACAAGCCATTCCGGTATTTGCCATTGCACCGTTATTAGTCCTTTGGTTTGGTTACGGTATGGCGTCCAAAATTGCGATGACGATTTTAATTATTTATTTCCCAGTGACTGCTGCTTGCTATGACGGTTTACGTAATACACCGAAAACTTGGTTGGAGTTGGCAAAAACAATGAATGCCACTCCATTGCAATTATTGTTTCGTGTGCGTTTACCTGCGGCGTTGCCCTCTTTAGCGTTGGGCTTGCGTATAGCAGTAACCATTGCACCAATTGGTGCGGTTATTGGGGAATGGGTGGGTTCTAATCAAGGTTTAGGTTATTTGATGTTACAGGCAAATGCACACATGCAGGTTGATCTTATGTTTGCAGCATTGTTTGTCTTGATGTTGATGACGTTACTGTTTTTCTTTGTCACCGATAAATTATTACGTCGCTATTTACCTTGGGTGGATCAATTACGTTAACCTTTGTTTTATGTGAGGAAGTCTATGTCGTTAAGCCAACAATTACGCCAAAATGCAATGCCTTATTGGCAACAATATGTTGAACATCCTTTTGTGCAGCAATTGGCTACAGGAACATTAGCAAAAGCCAGTTTTCAGCACTATTTAATTCAAGATTATCACTATCTTCTGCATTACAGTCGTGCGTTGGCATTGGCGATGTATAAATGTGATAACTTTCGTGATTTAGCTGAAATTGAAACGAGTCTGCAAGCCATTTTGGCGGAAGTGCAATTACATATTGGTTACTGCCAAGAGTGGCAAATTTCGCCTGCACAATTAGAACAAACCGCAGAATCACCCGCTTGTGTTGCCTATACACGTTATGTTTTAGATTGCGGTATGCAAGGCACATTAGCAGAACTATATGCGGCAATTCTGCCTTGTACTTTAGGTTATGCTGAAATCGGGAAATGGATTGTCGATTCTGGCGTCAGTCCAAGCAACAATCCATATCAATCGTGGATTGATATGTATGCTAGCGCAGAGTTTCAACAAGCTGCCGTCAGTATGCAAACCTTCTTTGCATCGTTGTGCCAATCTTCGTCAGCGGCACAACAAGCGAAACTCCAACATATTTTCACCACCGCAACCCGTATGGAAATTGCTTTTTGGCAAATGGGGTTAGATCGTTCGTAATTACCGTAATGAGGAAAAGAGTATGAAAAAATCATTGTTTCTATGTGGCGTTGCCGCGTTAATGGTCAGCTTGTCGACGTCAGCTGCGGAAAAATTGCAGAAACTTAATCTGCAATTAGATTGGTTTGTTAATCCGGATCACGCAGCATTAATTGTGGCGCAGCAGAAAGGTTTTTTTGCTGCTAATGATTTAGAGGTGGAGATTGTTGAACCGGCGGATCCTGCATTACCACCTAAATTAGTCGCTGCCGGCAAAAGTGATTTAGCAGTAAGCTATCAACCGCAATTATTAATGGATATTGATCAAGGTTTGCCATTAGTGCGTGTCGGCACATTAATTGCAACGCCATTAAATAGTTTGGTGGTGCTGAAAGAGAGCGGTATCAAATCATTAGCAGACTTAAAAGGGAAAAAAGTGGGCTATTCAGTCAGTGGTTTTGAAGAAGCTTTACTTGGCACAATGTTGAAATCAGCAGGACTAACCTTGAAAGATGTTGAAGCGATCAACGTTAATTGGTCATTATCGCCGTCATTAATTAGTAAGCAAGTTGATGCTGTGATTGGGGCTTTCCGTAATTTTGAATTAAATCAATTAGCCCTCGAACATCAACAAGGTGTGGCATTTTATCCTGAAGAGTATGGCGTACCTATCTATGATGAATTGATTTTAGTTGCTAATAAAAAGCAGCTGAATGATCCGCAATATCAAGCCAAATTATCTGCATTTTTGACTGCTCTTGAACAGGCGACAGTCTATTTAATGAATCATCATCAACAAGCTTGGCAGGATTTTGTCAGTTACAAAGCCAAAGAACTGGACAATGAATTAAATCGTCGTGCGTGGCAAGACACTCTGCCTCGTATCAGTTTAATGCCACGAGGTTTAGATCAACATCGTTATCAAAAAATGGCGACTTTTATGCACGAACAAGGGTTAATTAAACAAATACCGGCGTTAGATGATATGGCGCGACAAATTAATTAAGGACAGATTATGCAATTCAATATGATTGAAATGATACGGCAAACTAATCCACTGATTCACAATATTACCAATATTGTGGTAGCGAATTATGTGGCGAATGGTTTATTAGCATTAGGCGCTTCACCGATTATGGCGGATGCTGAACAAGAGGTTGCTGAGCTGGCGACTTTCACATCAGCATTGGTATTAAATATTGGTACGTTAGATGCAGTTAAAGTTAAAGCAATGCTGCTTGCGGGGAAAGCTGCGAACCAACAAGGCGTACCAGTGATCCTCGATCCTGTTGGTGTGGGAGCAACCAGTTATCGCAAACAAGCTGTTGCCGAGTTATTACAGCAAGTCAAATTTACTGCAATTCGTGGTAATGCAGGTGAAATTGCACAGTTGGCTGGCGTAGCTTGGTCAGCAAAAGGCGTTGATGCTGGGGAAGGTGGTGCGGATATTGCACAGATTGCGCAGCAAGCGGCACAACGTTATCAGTGTGTGGTGGCAGTAAGTGGTGAAATTGACTATATCAGTGATGGTAAACAATTGGCGAAAATTGCGAATGGAACGCCAATGTTCCCGAAAATTACTGGTTCTGGCTGTTTGTTGGGGCGGTAATAGGTGCATTTTTAGCACTCGATCAACAAAATCCTTTTATCGCAGTAACACAAGCCTGTACTGCGTATGCAGTGGCAGGTGAAATTGCAGCACAACATCTGCAAGCAACTCAGTATGGACAATTCTATACAGGGTTATTGGATAGTTTGGCAGCATTAACCGATCAACAGGTACAGCAACTAGCGAAAGTAACGTTATTGGGAGGGAGTGATGAGTAAGATTGCACAAGCCTTAACCATTGCTGGTTCAGATAGTGGCGGTGGTGCAGGTATTCAGGCTGATTTAAAAACGTTTCAAATGCGAGAAGTGTTTGGCATGAGTGTGATTACCGCGGTAACCGCACAAAATACTCTAGGAGTCAGCGATATTCATTTAATTCCGATTGATACGATTAACTCCCAACTAGCAGCGATCTATCAAGATTTCTCACCAAATGCGGTAAAAATTGGTATGTTGGGTACAGCAGAAATTATTGCTTGTGTGGCAGAAAATTTACAACGTTATGCAGTAAAAAATTTAGTTGTTGATCCGGTGATGATTGCCAAAGGCGGAGCAAGTTTATTGGCACAAAATGCAATACAGGCAATGCGTGATTTATTGTTACCGTTAGCTGATGTGATTACGCCAAATTTACCAGAAGCTGAAGCCTTAACAGGTGTGAAGATTGTCGATGAAAACAGTGTATTGCAAGCAGCAAAAATCCTACAAGATTTAGGTGCCAAAACGATTGTGATTAAAGGCGGACATCGTGATAACTCGCGCAGTGATATTTGTCGTGATTGGATTTTTAGCATAGAGGGTGATTTTGTATTGGAGAGTCCACGTTTTGAAACGGTGCAGACACATGGTACTGGTTGTACTTTCTCTGCTTGTTTGGCGGCTGAATTAGCTAAGGGCAAAACCATATCAGAGGCTTGTCAAATTGCTAAAGATTTTGTGACTGCGGCCATTTCTCATCCGCTAAATATTGGTCATGGCCATGGGCCAACTAATCATTGGGCTTATACAAAATTTGGGGTGCAAAATGGATAAGCAGATTTTACGTTGTTATTTGGTAGCAGGAACACAGGATTGTCGCCATTTACCGGAATATGAACAAAGTCCGCAATATGCACTATTAACTCGTTTGGAACAGGCATTACAAGCAGGAATTACTTGTTATCAATTTCGTGAGAAAGGCGCATTTGCGTTGCAAGATCCTTTGAAAATTGAGCAAACTGCGCGAGCTTGTCAGGAATTATGCAAACAGTATCAAGTCCCGTTTATTATCAATAATGAAGTGTGGCTAGCGCAAAAATTACGAGCTGATGGGATTCATGTTGGGCAGAAAGATACGCCGGTAGTATTGCTTAAGCAGCAACTCACCCAGCCAATGTTGATTGGTTTGTCAGCCAATACTTTGGCACAAGCTCAGCAACATAATGAAACAAGCTATGTTGATTATTATGGGTGTGGGCCTATTTTCCCTACCTCTTCTAAAGCAGATGCAGCTGCTGCGGTTGGTATTGAATTTATCAGCAATTTGCGTCAGCAAGGAATTACAAAACCGATTGTGGCGATTGGCGGTATTAAAACAGAAGATGTAAAACCGTTACGTGAAGCGGGTGCAGATGGTGTTGCGGTGATTTCTACCATTATGCAGGCGGGAGATATCACTAAGACTATTCAACAGATTTTGCGGAGCTAGTGGTGCGATTATCAACATTTGGGCAGAAATATGGGCCGGGTATTATTATGGCGTGTTCCTGTGTCGGTGGTTCGCATATTATCGCTTCAACGCAGGCGGGTGCCTATTATGGTTACCAATTGGCAGGTCTAATAGTCTTGGTCAATATTCTGAAATATCCTTTCTTTCGGTTTGCTTTTGATTATAGTGCGGAACAGAATAAAAGCGTGTTACAAGGGTATGCGAGTAAAGGCAAACCTTATCTCTGGTTATTCTTGTTATTTAATCTCTTCGCAACAGTGGTAAATATTGCTGGCGGTACCTTACTGTCAGCGGTCTTATTAGCGTTGCTATTACCGCTGGATATCGATCTAAATTGGTTAAATATTCTGGTTTTAATCAGCTTCTTGCTTATTTTGTTTTATCGGCAATATCAGCGTCTGGATCAAGTATCAAAAGCGATAATGCTGTTATTAACGATTATTACCGTTATCGCTTTGGTGTTAGCAGAAGAGAAAGCTCAACCATTATCGCCTGATTTTATTGCAGCAGATGCGTGGAGTATCAGTGCGATTCCTTTTTTAATTGCGTTAATGGGCTGGATGCCAGCACCAATGGAGTTAAGCGTAGCCAGCTCGTTGTGGGTAGTGCAAAAAAATCGTATCGATGCCAATTATCGTCAGTCATGTCATCTCGATTTCAATGTGGGATATTTAGTAACTATTATCTTGGCATTGATGTTTATGGCGTTAGGTGCTCTAGTCCAATATGGACAGGTACAAGAGCCATTAAGTGGTGGTAAATTTATCCATCAATTCATTGAAATGTACGCGATCAGTATTGGAGAGTGGACACGATGGTTTATGGCTTTGGTTGCCTTTATCTGCATCTATGGTACGACTATTGTTGCAGTTGATGGTTATTCTCGTTGTAATCAGCAGACTGTGCAATTATTGCGTTTTGGTGAACAAGCAGATGTCAATAATGAACAGGGTCTACGCTATTTTATGATTGCGGCAGCGTTAGCGAGCTTTATTCTAATTCAATTTTTTAGTAGTGCAATTGGGAAGATGATCCCTTTTGCGATGATCGCTTCTTTTATTTCAGCACCGATTTTTGCGTGGTTAAATTTGAGTTTGGCAAAACAATTGCATTATCGCAATAAGTGGTTGTTAATTTTAGCGTGGTTAGGGTTGGTGTATTTATTGTTGATGGTGGTGGTTTATATGGTGTATTAGATAAAAAACGCTGCAACAATTTGCAGCGTTTTATGATAGTAACAAATTATTTTTCGTTAATTTGTACTTTAGCTTTTTCACGCAAAGATTCTACATATTGCGCGATTTTTTGTTGGCTAAGGTTATTTAACAAGGTATTTCTAAGTTGTTCAAAAGATGGAATACTGACAGGACGCTCATCTTCCACTTGAATAATATGATAACCGGCAGTAGTTTTTACTGGGCCAGTCAGAACATTTTTCTTCGCAGCTTTTACCGCATTACCGAAATCTGGGATAAAGTCATTACCGTTACGCCAATTTAATTCGCCGCCATCAGTTGCTGCATTCGTATCAATAGAGTATTTTTTCGCAGCATCAGTAAAACTGATTTTATTTGCTTTTAAGTCGGCAAGGATCTCTTTTGCTTTCGCTTCATCTTTTACCACAATATGGCGAACTTTATATTCGCGGCTATCTGCTAAACCTTTAACGATATTATCGTAGGCTTTTGTTAGCTCTTCTTCGGTAACTTGATTTTTGTTAATCCATTGCTGTAATAAGTTATTGATTAAAACATCTTCACTAGCAGCTTGCATACTTGCTTTGATATCAGCTTTTTTATCTAAGCCTTGTTTTGCTGCTTCTTGTAATAAGACATCACGATTAACTAATTGATTAATAATAGCGGTTCTTTGCTCTGTAGTTGGTTTACTGATATTTAACGCGCTGAAAATATTATTTACAGCGGTATCAGTAATTGCTTTGCCATTTACAGTAGCAACATCTTTTGCCATTGCTGGCAAAGCGAGACCAAGCGCAAGCGCTAAAACTAAAGGTTTCATATTTTGTCATCCTTTTCTATAAGTTATCTTTAATAATGTGTATAAAATACTGCTATATGATACCAATAATTTAAAGAAAAAATCACATTTAATTAGCAATAAATGTATTAAAACTCTGCTACACAAGAAAATGTCATCAATTCTTTCGTAATTGGGTGCGTAATAGTCAAACTGGCAGCGTGTAAGCAAAGACGAGGTGCCATTGCGCGCACTGCCGGTGGTGAATAAAATTTATCGCCTAAAATTGGGTGCCCAAGTGCCAGCATATGAACACGCAATTGATGCGAACGTCCGGTAATCGGCGTGAGTTTTACGCGCGTGGTGTTATTTGGATAGCGTTCGATCACTTCATAAAAAGTTGTCGCTTTTTTGCCAACCAGAAAATCAATTCGTTGGCGTGGACGATTTTCCCAATCACAAATCAATGGCAAATCAATTTTGCCCTGATCTTGTGCGAGATGTCCCCAAACTAAGGCTTGATAAAACTTTTTCGGTTCACGTTCACGAAATTGCCGTTTTAACTCTTTTTCCGCTGCTTTTGATAACGCAAATAACAACACACCGCTGGTCGCCATATCTAAACGATGTGCTGGTTCAGTAAAACCAAACTTAGCGGCGACGCGTGTCATAGCGCTATCTTGATATTGCGGTTGATTGCCAGGAACTGACAACAAACCGCTTTGTTTATTGATTACCGCAATATGATTGTCTTGATAAAGAATATGTAATCCTGCTGGTGGCTGATAATCGATTAATGCCATAAGTTACTCTTTATTACTAATAATGACACGTAAGCTGTCTAAACGCCAACTCGCGGCTTTTAATTGTTGTAATGATTGCTGAATAAGTTGTTCTAACTGCGCAATCTCGTCTGGACGAATATTTTTATTTACCGCCTGTAATGCAGTTAAGCGATGTAATTCAGCATACAAGGTTTTATCTGCATTTTCCGTAGCTTGTTGAATAATTTGCTGAGCTTTTGGTTCGATAACAGTTTGAGATAGCTTAATCAAACGTTCAACATCAGCTTTAGTCATTTTCACCATTTTATTAGCAACGTTTTTATTGATCGGTTTCAATTGTTTTTCTAAACCTTTAAAAGACACCTGCGGTGCGAGATCGTTGCCTTTAATATCCAATAATAAACGTATCGGTGTTGGCGGTAAGAAACGTGTTAATTCAAGTCCTTTTGGTGCTTGAGCTTCTACAACATAGATTAACTCTAGTAATAACGTACCAGCTGGTAAACCTTTATGCGGTAATAAACTGACCGCGGTTTTACCAATATCGCCAGAGGTAATTAAATCAATACCGTTGCGTACCATTGGATGATCCCAAGTGAGAAACTCAAGGTCTTCGCGTGCTAACGCCAATTGGCGATTAAAGGTAACGGTAGAGCCATCTTCTTTTAAACCTGGGAAATCTGGCACCAACATATGACCAGTTGGTTGAATCACAATAGAATCTTCGCCTAAATCCTCTTGTTCCAAGCCAATCACATCAAATAAATTTAAACAGAAATTGATTAAATCAACTTGTCCATCTTGTTGTTCAATCTCTGCCGCTAATTGTTGCGCTTGTTCACCACCGTTAGAATTTAATTCCAATAAGCGATCGCGTCCTTGTTCCAACTCTTGTTGTAGTTGCGCTTTTTCTTTGGCGACTTTTTCAATAAATTGGCTAAATAGTTCGGTGTCTAATTCAGCGGTATTTAAGAATGTTTGCAATTGTTCGCCATATTTTGCGAATAAGGTTGCTCCCATTGGGCAAGTTTGTTCAAATGCGCCAAGCGCTTGTTGATACCAATCAACCAATACCATTTGTGAGGTTTGATTGAAATAAGGCACATAAATTTGAATATCTTTGTTTTGTCCAATACGATCGAGGCGTCCGATAGATTGCTCTAAAACATCTGGATTCAATGGCAAATTAAACAGCACTAAACGACTAGCAAATTGGAAATTGCGTCCTTCTGAACCAATGCTGGAACTTAATAAAACTTTAGCACCATCTTCTTGTTGCGCAAAATAAGCGGCAGCACGATCGCGTTCCACAATCGACATTTTTTCATGGAATACCGCAGAACGGATAGCTTCTTTTTCTCGTAATACTTTTTCGAGTTGTAAAACGGTATCTGTTTGTTGGCAGATAACTAACACTTTTTCTTGTGGGTGATTTTTTAAAAAGGTTAATAACCATTCAACTCGTGGATCAAAGTCCCACCAAGCAGCATCCGGGTTGAGTTTATGGAAAACCATTTCAGGATATAGCGAGTTTTGTTGGTTGTTTTTCGCTAATAGATTGACCACTTTGATCGCATTAGCATATTGTTTCGGCAGCTCTAATTTCACCTGATGTAAAATCCGTTTTGGGAAACCTTTCACACCTTGACGTGTGTTACGGAATAATAAACGGCTGGTACCATGGCGATCGACAAGGTTTGCCATTAATTCATTTTTTGCTTCGCGAATTTGTTCTGCACTGCTAGTTTTACCATTAATCACACGCAGTAATGGTTCAATATCTTGCTCGGTTAATAATTCGGTTAAGATATTTTGTTCATCATTATTCAATTTGTGATCAGATAATAATGTATTAACTGCATCAGCAACCGGACGATAACTTTTCTGTTCCTCAACAAATGCGTTGTAATCGTAAAAACGATTTGGATCCAATAAACGTAAACGCGCAAAATGGCTCTCTTGTCCAAGTTGTTCTGGCGTTGCGGTAAGCAACAATACCGCAGGTGTTTTCTCTGCTAATTGTTCAACAAAGCAGTAAGCTTGGCTTGGTGCATCAATATGCCATTGCAGATGATGAGCTTCATCGACAATTAACATATCCCATGGCGCTTCCACAGCCTCTTGCATACGGTTTGGTTGAGTAATCAACCAATCTAGCGAACAGATGACTAAAGATTCACTTTCAAATGGATTAACTTTAATACTGCGTCCGTCTTCATCTTTACGATCAAAATCTTGGCAACGTTCTTCATCAAATAAAGAGAAATTAAGATTAAAGCGGCGTAGCATTTCTACTAACCATTGATGCTGCAATGTTTCCGGCACGAGGATTAAGACGCGTTGTACTCGACCGGAGAACAGTTGTTGTTGCAAAATCATTCCCGCTTCTAAGGTTTTTCCTAAACCCACTTCATCAGCTAACAATACGCGTGGCGATAAACGGCGACCAACCTCTTGCGCGATATGTAATTGATGTGGAATCAAACTGGCGCGAGTACCACGTAAACCACGTAATGGCGATTGGAATTGTTGTTGCTGATGTTGTAAAGCTTGGTAACGCAAAGAGAAACGATCGTTGCGATCAATTTGCGCAGAGAACAGGCGATCTTGCGGTTTACTAAAAGTGATTTGATGAGCAAGCTCGATTTCTTTAATTACCACTTCTTCAAAGTTGGTTAAATTTTTAGCCAAATACAATGCGACACCATGGTTTTCCATTACATCTAATACTTCTGCTTGCCAGCCTTCGTGATGACTAATAATGTCACCGACTTGAAATAATACGCGGGTCATTGGCGCCGCCGCGAGGGAATAAACGCGGGTTTCATCTGCAGCAGGAAATAAAAAAGTAACAGTGCGGTTATCTATCGCGGTAACTAATCCTAAGCCTAAGTTATTTTCGCTTTCACTAATCCAACGTTGTCCGATTGTAAATGACATAGTTTTAATTCTTCTCTTTATTTGCTGATCAATTATAAAAAATAAGCGCGGATTTTACTCTGAAAGCGCTTGAATGCCAAAGGGTTTGCAAGATTTTCTGTGAAGTAAAAGTAAAATGTCATTTTAGTTTGTAGCTTAAAATGTAGCATCTATATTGATGAAATCTGTTAGCACGTGTATTTCTATGTAAAAAGAGTACTTTTTTCATATTCTTATTATCTTTCTGTATGTAAAAGCTACATTATTTCTAAAAAATTATTTTTATTAAATAAAAATAGTGCGTATCTACTACAAAATGGATAGAATGGAGCTTTTAAAAATCCTATCAGGGGGAACAATGTTTACACTTAAAGATCTCCAACAAGAATTTTTTGGCGGTTGGACAAAATTTGAAGCTTTTTGGCTACTACTATTCTTAGCACTACAAATTGGTACTTATATTCATCAACCTGACTCATTACTCGCAATGATTTCAGGTGTTGCCGGTATTTTATGTGTCGTTTTTGTTGGTAAAGGAAAAATTAGTAACTATTTCTTTGGTTTGATTTTCGCTTATACCTACTTTTATGTGGCATGGGATAATAAATTCTATGGCGAAATGACCACCACATTATATGTGTATATTCCTGCGCAATTTATTGGTTATTTCCTTTGGAAAGCAAATATGCAAAAAGATGGTCAAGGTGAAAGCGTTGTGGCTAAAGCGCTTGATCTAAAAGGCTGGTTAGTCACTATTGCAAGTATTGCGATCTGTTCGGCATTATTTATTGCTTTCTTAAAAACCACTGATGGTAATTCAGTGACCTTAGATGGCGTTACTACAGTGATGGTGATTGCTGCGCAATTATTGATGTTGTTGCGCTATCGTGAACAGTGGGTACTTTGGATTGTAATTAATGTACTTTCGATTATTTTATGGGCGGAAACTGCACCAATGTATATTATGTACGGCGCCTATTTATTAAACTCATTGTACGGATATTACAACTGGACTAAATTAGCGAAACAGTAACTGTTTTTTGTCCTAGCCAATATAATTAAAGGAATTGTTGATGTTTGTGGTAATTTTCAAAGCCGAGATTGCTCAGCTTGATGCTGAATATAGTCAACTGGCGCAGTTGTTAAGACAGAAGGCGCTAACAGAGTATGGATGTATTAACTTTGAATCTTATACCGAAAATCAGCAAGAAATTGCTTTGTCATATTGGCATGATCTTGAGAGTATTCGTCGCTGGAAAGCAGATGCAACACACCAATTGGCGCAACAGAAAGGGCAAGAACGTTGGTATAAGCATTATAGTATTGAGATCTGTGAAGTTCAGCGACAATATCAAAAGTAGAAAATGTAATGAGAAAAACGCTTATCTTGCAGGATAAGCGTTTTTTATGTGACTTCTTAATGCAGGCTTTGTTGTTTTAATTTACGCACCATTTCTTCGGTGAAGATGTAGTGTGTACCACAACATTCACATTGCATATCTAAGGTTGGTTTTTCCGAAAAAATTTCGCTAATTTCCTCATCGGATAATAAAGTAATCGCTGCGCCAGAACGTTCTTGCGAACAACCGCAGAAGAATTGCACGTTATGCGGTGGATAAATCTCAACAGTTTCTTCGTGATACAAACGATACAAGAGTTCTTCAGCGGTTAAGCCAAATAACTCTTCGTCTTTAATGGTTTCAGTTAAAGTCGCTAGATGGTCGAAATCATCTGGTGAACCTTGTCCGTCAGGCATAATTTGCAATAGCATACCTGCGGCAACAGGTTGATTTTGATATTCGCCGAAACGAATAAAGAGTTTAGTTTGTAATTGTTCCGAACGGACGAAATAGTCTTCTAAACATTCTGTAATGGTTGGTTTATCTAAACCGATAACCCCTTGATAACGTTCACCTTCTTCCGGAATAATTGAAATTACCAACACTGCTTTGCCAACCATATCAGCAAGGCTCATATCATCAGTAATTTCACCTTGTAAACGCGCTAAAGCACGAATTTGTTGTTGATCATTACCATTTACTAAAGCGAGTTTTAATGGCCCATCACCTTGTATTTGCGCAGTAATATTCCCTTTAAATTTTAAGGTTGCGGTTAAAAGACTTGTTGCAACTAATAATTCACCTAATAGATCTTGTACTTTGCGTGGATAATGATGAGTGTTGAGTGTTTCAGTAAAGGCTTGGTTTAGGCGTACCCATTCGCCGCGAACAGCACGATTTTTAAATAAAAAACGATAAAGTTTATCGTTGTCTTGTGTATATGTTGTCATAAGTAATCCCTCGAAAAAACTTTTCCCAATATGAGGATAGATTTGTGATTTACAAGTCGGAGGTGTGTGGCTATTTAGGTTTCGCCCTAAAGGGCAACCTACTTTTCTTTATCTGTATATTGTTGAGTAGTCATAATTTTAGCAAATTCTTCATTTAAAGCTGCCAAATGACAGTGATGAATGCAGTCTGCCTCTAGCAATTTTCCATCCACATCAGTTAATGCATAGCTTACAGTCGCATCACTAATTACAGTAGTATCAAATCCTAAATTTCCCGCCATTCTAGCTGTTGTAGAGACACAATGCGGCAAAGTAAATCCCACCATAATCAATTGATTAATCCCCTGCTCTTTCAAATACTGTTCTAAATTTGTTCCGATAAAAGCGCTATTTACATGCTTTTGAAAAACAACTTCATCTGCTAATGGTTCAAAACCTGACATAAAGGCATAACCACTTGGTTTAGAAAAAACAGATTGCGTATCTATGCTCACATGCTGAATATGGATAACTGGTTTATTTTGTCTTCTAAACAGTTCAAGTAAAGACGCAATATTCTTCTCTGCATTAAGGTTATTTCTAGGTGGGCGATCGTTTTCTAAAAAGCCTTGTTCGAGATCGATTAATAATAATGCCTGCATATAATCATTCCTTTTTATCTACTTTATCTACTGTATTTAATTTCAATTGTATGTGCTCCTCATTATAATAGCGAACATAATCTTTGATAGCCGATTCAAGTTCTGCGATCGCCTGAAGTTAGTGTAGCTCTTTCAGAGAGCTGAGTGATAGCTTGGAATACCATCCGATTGCTTGTTTGGATATATTTAGTCATAAAAAATCTGCACCTCTGTTTGTTGGATAATCAGTCCAGCTTTTAGGGTACAGATCAAAATAAGATTTTTCTCGCAAGCTCGAAAATTTACGGCTTTTTCTGCCTAAAAATTGAATTTGGGCAAGAGCGAGAGAAACCTCAAAATTTTTTATTATTTTGTGACTTGTCTTAAGGTAATGAAGCCCAGAATAGCAGAAAGCGTTGAAGCGGCTAAAATACCAATTCTTGCCAAAATATTTAAATCATGTGCTTCTTGTTCGAAAGCCAAACCTGATAAGAACATTGACATAGTAAAACCGATACCGCACAGCAAAGAAACGGCAAAAATATGGCGGAAATTAATTCCTGCCGGTAATTGCGTTAGTTTCAATTTGATAGATAAATAACTGAAACCGAAAACGCCGATAGGCTTACCGACAAATAAACCTAACAATACGGCGAAAAGTAAAGGTGATGATAATAGTTGGGTGTTGATACCTTGAAACGAGATACCGGCGTTAGCGAAAGCAAATAGCGGTAAAATCATAAAAGTTACCCAAGGCGCAAGAGTATGCTCTAGGCGATGTACTAAATTTGCGCCATTACTTGCTTTTAATGGGATAGCAAAACCGATAATTACCCCGGCTAAAGTGGCGTGAACCCCTGATTTGAGTACACAAACCCAAAGGATAATACCAACGACACCATAAGGAGTTAGTGAACTCACTTTATATCTATTAAGTAAAAAGAGTAACAAGATCGAAATAGCCGCACCAACCAGCGCCACCTCCCCTAATTCATGTGAGAAGAAGATCGCAATAACCACAATAGCACCAAGGTCGTCAATAATTGCTAATGCTAATAAAAAGATCTTTAACGCCGGCGGAACATTTTTGCCAACCAACGCCATAATACCTAAGGCAAAGGCAATATCTGTTGCCATTGGAATCGCCCAACCTTTGGTTAATTCAGAAGAAGATGCTGTTACCAGATAGAACAGTAACGCAGGAACTATCATCCCACCAAAAGCAGCAATTGCTGGAAAGAGCGCCGTTTTATAATTAGAAAGAGAACCAGTGAACAGCTCTTTTTTGACTTCTAAACCAATAGATAGAAAGAAAATCGCCATTAGACCGTCATTGATCCAAAGAAGTAGTGGTTTATGCAGACGAAATTCACCAAATTGAAAGGCGACAGTGGTATTTAATAAGTCTTGATAACATTGTGAAGTAAAGGATAAGTTAGCCAGGACAATGGCAAAAAAGGTCGCAATTAATAATAAAATGCCACCGGCAGGTTCGCTCTTAAAAAATTGTTGTATGGATTGTGATAGTTTCTGCATAAAGTCTCCGAAAATAAGTAAAAATAAAAAAGATAAAAAATGCCGCTACATAGGCGGCATTTGTGTTTAGTATTATTAAGTTATTATGAATTAAACAATGCCATATTGTTGACGATATGCGAGCATTTTCGGTAAAAAAGCTGCATATTGCTCAGATTGTTGTAAGTAAATTAATAAATGTTCAAAGGTAATAATTGAACTAACGCGGCAATGATAATCACGTTCCACTTCCTGAATAGCAGAAAGTTCACCTTTGCCTTTTTCTTGTCTATCTAAAGCTATCATAACACCGCTTAAGGTCGCTTGATGTGCATCAATGAGCTGCATTGATTCACGAATTGCTGTACCAGCGGTAATGACATCATCAATCAATAATACTTTACCTTGTAGTGGGCTACCGATCAAATTACCGCCTTCACCATGATCTTTAGCCTCTTTACGATTAAAGCAGACCGGCTTATTAAGCGAAAATTGATGATAAAGGGCAACCGAAGTCGCGGTAGCAATAGGGATTCCTTTATATGCTGGGCCAAAAATAACATCGTAATCTAATTGTTGCGCTTGAATGGCTTCTGCATAGAAGCGTCCTAATTTGGCAAGATCTTCGCCGGTGTTAAATAGACCAGCATTAAAAAAATAAGGACTAATACGGCCAGATTTTAACGTGAATTCACCAAATTTTAATACTTGGCGGCTTAATGCAAATTCAATAAATTGTTGTTGATAAGTTTGCATATTTTTTCCTATTAGTTTTGTTGTAATGCCATTTTTTGCGCTTGGTTAATTTGTGCAATACCTTGTTTTGCTAAAGCAAGTAATTCAAGTAATTCTTCGTGGCTAAATGGTTCGCCTTCGGCAGTGCCTTGGATTTCAATCATTTTGCCTTCGTCAGTCATCACTACATTCATATCGGTTTCCGCATTGGAATCTTCGACATATTCAAGATCGCAAACTTTTTGATCATCCACAATACCGACAGAAACCGCGGCAACTAAACCTTTAATTGGGTTTTTAGTTAATGAACCGTTATCTAATAATGTTTGAATGGCATCATATAAAGCAACAGCAGCGCCGCTGATTGCCGCAGTTCTCGTACCGCCATCAGCTTGGATTACATCACAATCTAAAGTAATCGTGCGTTCACCTAATAATTCAAGATCGATCATTGCACGTAAGGAACGACCGATTAAACGTTGAATTTCCATTGTACGTCCGCTTTGTTTGCCTTTAGCTGCTTCACGTTGAGTACGCACGTTGGTTGCACGTGGCAACATACCGTATTCCGCAGTAATCCAGCCTTGATTTTGTCCTTTTAAAAAACGTGGTACAGAGTCTTCAATAGAGGCATTACATAATACTTTAGTGTCGCCAAATTCAATTAATACTGAACCTTCAGCGTGTTTTGTATAGTGACGAGTAATTTTAATTGGGCGCATTGCATCATTGGCGCGATTATTTGGGCGCATAAAAAATCTCCGAATTAGCAAAAAATATGCCAAATTTTAGCATAATTATAGTGGGTTTTGGCTGACTTCTGGCAGATTTGTTTCTGCTGGTGAGTCATTTACTTGAGTTTGTTCTTGAATACGATAGTAATTGATAATGCTGTTATGGTAACGACGAATGTTTTCAACATATTGATAGGCTTCATAGCCGCGAGCATAACCAAATTTGAGTTTGCTGTAATATTTTTTATCAGCAAGTAACGGTAAATTTGCCTTCACATCTAGCCAATTGTTTGGATTACCGCCAAGACTTTCAGTTAAGCGACGAACATCTAATAGATGCCCTAAACCTAAGTTATAAGCAACAAGTGCAAACCAAATTTTATCTTCTTCAGCAATAGTTTCCGGCATTTTAGCCAATAGCATATGTAGGTATGCAGAGCCAGCTTTAATACTCTGTTCAGGATCATTCCGATCATCAATATTCATACGGTTTGCTGTTTCTTTGGTAAGCATCATAATACCGCGTACCCCAGTTGGTGACGTTGCGTTGGCGTCCCAATGTGATTCTTGATAAGAAATAGCAGCTAACAGCTTCCAATCTAATTGATCGGCATAGCGTTGGAAAAGCGTTAAATAAGTTGGCAAGGTATTTTCAATTGCCGAAATATAGGTTCTCGCATCGACATAATCAAAGCGGGAAAGATGACTAAAATATTTTTCCTCAATACGTGAAATGAGCCCTGATTCTTTGGCAGAGTTCATGAAATCCAGCAGCGCTGCTTGTAATTCATTATATGGATTTTGCGGTAGATACCAATTCACCGAAGTTTCTTCTGTTAAATCGAAGCCAACAGCCAAATTAGGTTTCACTTGCTGAATTGAAGCCACATCAATTGAGCTGGCGATAGTGTAATCCGCTTTACCATCCGCAACTACCAATAAAGTTTCTTCTGGCGACATATTGTGATCAACCTGCCATTCAAGTTGCGGATATTGTTGTTTTAATTGAGATAATTTTTTTTGTAAATCAGGATTGTTTGGGATTAATAATTTACCGCTTAACTGACTTAAATCATAAGGTCTGGTGCTATTTTTCCGATAGACTAATTGCCAGGAAGCAGAGTAATAGCTTGGCCCGATTTGGAAACGTTCCGCTTTATCTGTTTGATACATTAAGTTTGCTGCAGCAAGATCAATTTGGTTTTCTTCGAGTGCTTGCAACAAATCTTCTGAGTTATCAAAAGTTTGTATCGTGAGTTGTACACCAAGATAATCAGCAAAGGCTTTGGTGAGTTCATATTCTAAGCCTGCTGCACCATTCGGATTAACAAAATAAGAGAACGCATTATTAATAGTGCCGACAACCAGTTCTTGACGTTTTTGAATGGAAGAATAGAGATTATCGTCTGAGCGCATAATCTTTTGCCATGGAAAGACCATATCAATAGCCCATAATAATAGACCGATAGCTAAGATAATTCTGACTGATAACCCTTTCAAATAGACCTCAACTTGTGTTCTCGAAAAGTGCGCATTGTATAAGATCTAATCGATAAGTACAAATAAGCCAGAACGCAAACGTTTCCGTTTAATGGGAGTTTAGGTATAATAAGCGCCGATTTTTTCATTTTAAATTAGGTGATAATGCTATGATGCTGATTTTCCGTGGTGCAACCGCTCTTTCTGATTTTCGACTTTCCCGCCTTTCTTCACAACTTGCAGAACAACAAATTTCACTGGGTAATTGTGAGACCAATTATCTCTATTTTGTGGAAGTCAAAAATCCGCTGAATCAATTGCAAATCGATCATTTAATTCAACTTTTTGAGGCGAATGCCGTTATGAGTTTTCCTGCTGACAATGCAGCAGAGAATTTCTTACAAGGACAAATTGTTATTCCTCGTATTGGTACCATTTCACCTTGGTCATCAAAGGCAACAGATATTATTCATAGTTGTGGGCTAAGTGAAGTAGTACGTGCAGAAAGAGGTATTTTATATCATTGCGAATTCGCTTCTGCCTTGAACGCAGAACAACAAGCATTTGTTGTTAAATTGATCCACGATCGTATGATGGAAGAAGTGGTTGAGGATTATGCACGTTTAACAGAAATTTTTGCGCAACAAGATCCAAAACCATTGAAAACCGTTGATTTACTTGCCGGTGGACGAGCAGCATTAGAGAAAGCTAACGTAGAATTAGGTTTAGCTTTAGCAAGTGATGAAATTGATTATTTGCTTGAACAATTCACCTTATTAAAACGTAATCCAACTGATGTTGAGCTATATATGTTTGCTCAGGCAAACTCTGAACATTGCCGCCATAAAATTTTCAATGCGGATTGGACGATTGATGGTGAAGCACAGCCAAAATCACTGTTTAAAATGATTAAAAATACTTATGAAAAAACACCGGATTATGTGTTATCTGCGTATAAAGATAATGCTGCAGTGATGGAGGGTTCAGCAGCAGGACGTTTCTTCCCAGATCAAGATGGTACCTATCGTTATCACCAAGAACAAATGCCAATTTTGATGAAGGTAGAAACGCATAACCACCCAACAGCAATTTCTCCATTCCCTGGTGCGGCAACAGGTTCTGGTGGTGAGATTCGTGATGAAGGGGCGACAGGTCGCGGTTCAAAGCCAAAGGCAGGGTTAGTCGGTTTCTCTGTTTCTAACTTATGTATTCCAGGATATGAACAACCTTGGGAAGGACCATTATCAAAACCAAATCGTATTGCGTCAGCATTAGATATTATGTTGGAAGCACCTTTAGGCGGTGCGGCGTTTAACAATGAGTTCGGCCGTCCATCATTATTAGGTTATTTCCGTACTTATGAAGAAAAAGTTAATAGCTTTAATGGCGAAGAGGTGCGTGGTTATCACAAACCGATTATGTTAGCTGGTGGTATGGGAAATATTCGTGAAGAGCATATCCAGAAAGGTGAAATTCCTGTTGGTGCGAAATTAGTCGTCTTAGGTGGACCAGCAATGAATATCGGTTTAGGCGGTGGTGCGGCTTCATCAATGGCATCAGGAAAATCTGCGGAAAATCTGGATTTTGCTTCTGTACAACGTGATAACCCTGAAATGGAACGTCGTTGTCAAGAAGTGATCGACCGTTGTTGGCAAATGGGTGTGGATAATCCAATCCTCTTTATTCATGACGTTGGTGCTGGCGGATTATCAAATGCGATGCCTGAATTAGTGCATGATGGTGGTCGTGGCGGACGTTTTGAATTACGTAAAATCTTAAGTGATGAACGTAATATGAGCCCATTAGAAATTTGGTGTAACGAATCACAAGAGCGTTATGTGCTTGCTGTTAATGCTGATAAATTGCCATTGTTTGAACAATTATGTGCACGTGAGAAAGTGCCTTATGCGGTAATTGGTGAGGCGACAGAAGAACAACATTTAACCTTACACGATGATCATTTTGCTAATAAACCGATTGATTTACCAATGAATGTGTTACTTGGTAAAACACCAAAAATGCAACGTAATGAGGTATCTAAACAAGTTAATTCAGCAGCATTAGCAACACAACAAATTGATTTAACAGAAGCATTGCATCGTGTTTTACGTTTACCAGTAGTAGCAGAGAAAACCTTCTTAATTACAATTGGCGACCGTTCAATTACTGGTATGGTGGCGCGTGACCAAATGGTTGGTCCTTGGCAAATTCCAGTAGCCGATTATGGTATGACTACAACAAGTTTTGATACTTATCATGGTGAGGCAATGTCGATTGGTGAACGTGCACCAGTAGCATTATTAGATTTTGCGGCGTCGGCTCGTTTAGCGGTAGCAGAAGCAATTACTAATTTGGCAGCAGTGAATATTGGCGAACTTAAACGCGTTAAATTATCGGCAAACTGGATGTCAGCAGCCGATCACCCTGGAGAAGGTGTCGGATTATATCAAGCTGTGAAAGCGATTGGTGAAGAGCTTTGTCCAGCATTAGGTTTAACCATTCCTGTTGGTAAAGATTCTATGTCAATGAAAACAACGTGGCAGGAAGATGGACAACAAAAAACAGTTACTGCGCCGCTTTCATTAGTGATCAGCGCTTTTTCACGTGTAGAAGATGTTAGAAAAGCAGTTACACCACAGCTTCGTACTGATAAAGGCGCAAGTGAGTTAATTCTTATCGATCTCGGTGAAGGTAAGAATCGTTTAGGCGCAACTGCATTAGCTCAAGTATATAAACAACTTGGTGATAAACCTGCTGATGTAGAAAATCCACAACGTTTGAAAGCCTTCTTTGATGCGATGCAACAATTAGTGCAACAACAAAAATTATTGGCTTATCACGATCGTTCTGATGGCGGTTTGATTGTAACGCTTGCAGAGATGGCATTTGCGGGAAATTGTGGCGTCAATGTTGATATTGAAAAATTGGGTGCTGATGATTTAGCAGTATTGTTTAATGAAGAATTAGGTGCAGTATTACAGATTCGTCAGGCTGATCATCAAGTAGTGTGGGATACACTTAAACAATATCAACTTGATGCTGTTGCAACAGTATTAGGTAACGTGACAGCTGATAACAATATTATTGTGAAACGCGG